>NZ_VMDU01000001.1 GCF_008271465.1 Tabrizicola flagellatus
GGAAAACCAGCCTGCATCGTCAGTGATAACGGGACCGAGTTCACCAGCAAGGCGATCCTGAAATGGGCCAACGAGAACGGCGTCGAGTGGCATTACATCGATCCCGGAAAGCCCCAGCAGAACGGCTACATCGAAAGCTTCAACGGCAGCCTGCGCGACGAATGCCTGAACGAGGAGATCTTCGACAGCTTGGCAGACGCACGCCGGAAGCTCGCCCACTGGCGCTACGACTACAACAACGTCAGGCCGCATTCCTCACTGGGCAACCAAACGCCCGCAGAAGCGCGCCGGGCGCTTGAGCAATCTGAGGGCTCTGCGCCCGGCGCACTTGCCCAACCCAAAACCGACCACTATCAACCCCAAGGACTCTCGTTATGAACGAGGGACGACCGGGGGGCAGGTCAACCGGAAGTCGCCGAGCGGCAGGCGCGGCTCGCCCAGCCGGCGCAGCCGCGCCAGCGCATCCGCGTCGGCCGCGACCTCGCCATGTTCCCAGCGGTAGACGGTGCTCTTCGAGACCCCGAGCAGGGCCGCCGCGTCGTTCAACGAGAGAGCCGCGGCACGGCGAAGCTCGGAAAACTCGGTCATGGCGGCTGCTCTCCCTGGGCATATTTTTCCCACACTCGCACACGAACAATGCCGGAACAAGCGCTAAATGCCCATTAAAGGGTAGTTTAAACGGTCGGCGCCTGCGTTGGCGCGCATGTCCGCAGATGGAGACGCGAGGAACGTTAGGAGCACAAAACGGGAAATGGGAAAACCGATGGGAAAACCGTTCCGCGACAGGTAGCACGATTCTCGGCTAACCATTTGAAAAGAAATGGAGGCGGGTACCGGAATCGAACCGGTCTACACGGATTTGCAATCCGCTGCGTAACCTCTCCGCCAACCCGCCGCGAAGGTGGGGTTGGGATAGCGGAACCCGACGGCGGCTGCAAGGGCAATGGCAAGAGGTTGCGCCCGCGCGGCTTGACTTGTCCGAGGGGGGCGGGGATTGTCCGCCGCAGGCAGGAAGGGAAGGCTCGGGTGCAGAAGGTCCTCATCACCGGGACGGCCGGTTTCATCGGCTTCCACCTCGCCCGCCACCTTCTGGCGGCGGGGCACAGGGTGCATGGCTACGATGGCATGACCCCCTATTACGATGTCGCCTTGAAGCGGCAGCGCCATGCGCTGTTGGGCGGGATGTCGGGGTTTTCCGCCACCGAGGCGATGCTGGAGGACATGGCGACGCTGGAGCGCGTGGCCGCGGATTTTGCGCCCGATGCCATCATCCACCTCGCCGCCCAGGCCGGGGTGCGCTACAGCCTGACCCATCCCCGCTCCTACATCGAGACCAATTTCACCGGCAGTTTCAACGTGCTGGAGGTCGCGAAGGCCCTGGGTGTGAAGCACCTGATGATGGCCTCCACCTCCTCGGTCTATGGCGCCAACCCCGAGATGCCCTTCCGCGAGACCGACCGCACCGACCACCCGCTCACCGTCTATGCCGCCACCAAGAAGGCGGTCGAGGCGCTGTCGCATTCCTATGCCCATCTCTGGGGCTTGCCGATCACGCAGTTCCGCTTCTTCACCGTCTATGGTGCCTGGGGCCGGCCAGACCTCGCCTATTTCAAGTTCGCCAGGGCCATCCTGCAGGGCGAGCCGATCGACGTCTACAACCATGGTGAGCTCTGGCGCGACTTCACGGCAGTCGAAGACCTGGTCGAGGGCGTCGCCCGCCTCCTGCCGCTGGCCCCGCCCGCACCGGGCGCGCGCGGCGCGCCGGTGGAGGGCGACAGCCTCAGCCCCGTCGCCCCCTGGCGGATCGTCAACATCGGCAACTCCGACAAGGTGCATCTGATGGACTTCATCCGCACCCTGGAACGGCTCCTCGGCCGCAAGGCGGTGCTGAACCTGATGCCCATGCAGCAAGGCGACGTGCCCGCGACCTGGGCCGACTGCGCGCTTCTGGAACGCCTGACCGGCTTTCGCCCGCAGACCGACCTTGCCACCGGTCTTGCCCGTTTCGTAGACTGGTACCGCGACTATACCCGCGCCTGACTGGCTCTATCGGCGTCCGGTCTCTGGTCCTAAAGCCCGGTGCCGACGCCCTCTATACTGCCGCGCGAAACCATTCGAAAGGACGTCCCCCGTGGAAGACTATGCAGGCATGAACGACATCGGCGCCGTGGTCGAGGCCGACCGCGCCCATGTCTGGCACCACCTCTCCCAGCACAAGCAGTATGAAACCGTCGATCCCCGCGTCATCGTCGAGGGCAAGGGGATGCGGGTCTGGGATGCCAAGGGCAAGGAACACATCGACGCGGTGTCCGGCGGGGTCTGGACCGTCAACGTGGGCTATGGCCGCGAACGGATCGCCAATGCCGTCCGCGATCAGCTCCTTAAGCTGAACTATTTCGCGGGCTCCGCCGGCTCGGTCCCCGGCGCCCTGTTCTCCAAGGCGCTGATCGAGAAGATGCCGGGCATGAGCCGGGTCTATTACAACAACTCCGGCTCCGAGGCGAACGAGAAGGTCTACAAGATGGTGCGCCAGATCGCGCACCGGCACCACGGCGGCAAGAAGTGGAAGATCCTGTATCGTGACCGCGACTACCACGGCACCACCATCGCGGCGCTCGCCACCTCGGGCCAGGACCAGCGCGCGATGCAGTACGGGCCCTTCCCCGACGGCTTCGTCCGCGTGCCGCATTGCCTGGAATACCGCAAGCAGTGGGACGTGGAGAACTACGGCGAACGCGCCGCCGACGCGATCGAGGAAGTCATCCTCCGCGAAGGCCCCGACACCGTCGGCTGCCTGATCCTGGAACCCGTGACCGCCGGCGGCGGCGTGATCGTCCCGCCCGAAGGGTATTGGGAGCGGGTGCAGGACATCTGCAAGAAATACAACATCCTGCTGGCCATCGACGAGGTCGTCTGCGGCGTCGGCCGCACCGGCACCTGGTTCGGCTACCAGCACTACGGCATCAAGCCCGACTTCGTGACCATGGCCAAGGGCGTGGCCTCGGGCTATGCCGCGATCTCCTGCACCGTGACGACGGAAGCCGTCTTCGAGATGTTCAAGGACGACGCCGCCGACCCGCTCAGCTACTTCCGCGACATCTCCACCTTCGGCGGCTGCACCTCCGGCCCCGCCGCGGCCTTGGAGAACATGAAGATCATCGAGGAAGAGGGGCTTCTGCAGAACACCCTCGCCATGGGCGACTACTGCCTGTCGAGCCTCAAGGCGCTGATGGACAAGCACAAGATCATCGGCGACGTGCGCGGCAAGGGCCTGTTCCTCGGGGCCGAACTGGTGACCGACCGCGCGACCAAGGAACCCGCGCCCGAGAAGATGGTCCAGGCCGTCGTCGCCGATTGCATGGCGCAGGGGGTCATCATCGGGGCGACCAACCGGTCGCTGCCGGGGCTGAACAACACGCTCTGCCTCAGCCCCGCGCTGATCGCGACGAAGGACGACATCGACGAGATCACCACGGCAATCGATGGCGCGCTGACCCGGGTGTTCGGGTAAGGACTAAGGCCCTTTGCGGGGTGAAGGGGTGTCCCGGGAGGGGCACCCTCTTGATTTTGGCAGGCAGACGCGCACATGATCTCTTGCTCAATATGGCGGCATAAAACACTCGTTTAGCGCGACATGTGTGGCGGCCAACGTTAGGGCTAAATGGCGGAGATTTTTTTAATGATCGACTTGACCTCCTTTGGACGGGTGGTTTCTCTTTCAATTCTTGCTTCGTGTGTGTGTTTTGCGACCGCAGAGGCGGCAGAGATATACACTAACTTCCCACCTGATGGTTCATGCGCAATCACCTTCTATGGCGACATTGAGCAGGGAGATGAAAATCTCTTCGACATTCTTACTCCAGACTGTCGCGGTGGAGGGGTACTGTTCAAAAGCAACGGTGGACACTTGCTCGCCGGGTTGAGGATTGGCGAACTGATCAGGCAGAAGGGCCTAGAGACGGCCGTGTCCTATGATGCTACATGTGCCTCGGCGTGTGCACTTGCTTGGTTAGGTGGGACCAAACGCTATATGTTTATGGACTCGCTTATAGGTTTTCACGCGGCGTACATCGCCGATGGTGGTGAAGCTCGAGAGAGCGGCGTTGCTAATGCACTCGTCGGGGCTTATTTGACGAATCTTGGCCTAAGTGTCGAAACCGTCATTTTCGCCACATCAGCAAAACCCGAGCAAATGAATTGGCTCAATTATCCTTCAGCCAAAGACATTGGAATTGAGGCTGTCCTTCTCACAGACGCAGACCGTGCTTGGATAGATAGCTTGGACAGTACAGCCCTTTCTCCTACCAATTGATTGAGGGAGCAAATTCTCGCAGTAGTCCGTCCGGTGAGTGCAAACACACGATGCTTTGTTGTTCTTTGCCCGGAATCAAGGGCGAAGCCCGCCGGGCAGCGCGCGGCCGCCCCCCTCGGGCGGGCGCTTTGCACCCTCAGCCTGCAAGAACCCCGTCAGATGCACCTGGCACCATAAAGCGCCCAACCCCTCCGTCGCTCGCCCACTCGGCGGTCGGGCGCTGCCCTCTGTTGCGCCCGGATAGGTGCGCTGTAGCGCACCCTACGATGCGGCGTAGGGTGCCCTCCGCTGCACCGTCCCTCGCGATTCGCCCCTCATGGTTAATCCCGCGACCGCCCGACAGGATGCCCGACGCATGCCAGACAGATGCCAGACGCTTTCCAGACCGGCCCGACCCGACAAAGAAGCCCGGTTAATCCAGCGTTCCCAGGCACTTGCATCTGGACTCATCCCGAACCCGCCCGCAGTCCGCGAAACCTGACCTTCCCGGCCTTCTGGCCGCGTGGCAGAACCGCTCACGCCAAAGCCATTCCCGCCATTGCCGACTTCCGTGTCATACTTCGCCCAAGGCGAGTGACTGCCTGATTCGAGAGGCGCCCGATGGACCAGACCCTGGACAGACCCAAACTCCCGCAGATGCTGGCGGCCCTCGCCGCCGCCTTCCTCGCCGCCTGGTTTCTGGCCTTCCCCGTCGCGGCCCAGGTCGCGCCCCGCGCCGAGCCGATTACCGGCCCCGGTGTCGTCACCATCGGGAACATCGCCACCAATGCCCGGGTCAACGTCCGCTCCGGCCCGGCCGCCATCTTCCCCTCGGTCGGCTCGCTGCCCTGGGGCACCCGCGTGAACAAGGGCCTCTGCATCGGCGGCGGAAGCGCGCGCTGGTGCGAGGTCACCACGATCGACGGCAAGATCTCGGGCTATGTCGCGGCCCGCTTTCTGGTCGAGGGCGGGGCGACGATCCCGGACGATGGCGGGCCGGATTTCTACGTCGTCCGTGGGCTGTCGGGCAACGAACGGCTGGGCGTGCGGGTGGAACCCCGGGCCGGCGCGACGCTTCTGGCCACGCTGCGCGAGGGCGAGATCGTCCGCAATCTCGGCTGCCAGACCAGCGGCTCGTCGCGCTGGTGCAGGATCCGCTCGACCACCGGCATGGACGTGACCGGCTGGGTGAACGGCCGTTACCTGCGCGAATCCGGGGCGCCCTCGAAGCCGGTGCCGGATGACGGCGGGCCGGATTTCTACATCGTCAGCGGCCTGGCCGCCGGCGACACGCTGAACGTGCGGACCAAGCCCTCGACCAGCGGCCAGGTGATCGCCCAGCTGGCGCAGGGCGCCAAGGTGCGCAACCTCGGCTGCCAGACCTCGGGCCAGACCCGCTGGTGCCGGATCGAGACCACGGGCGGTGTCAAGCTGACCGGCTGGGTCAACGGCCGCTACCTGCGCGAAGGCTGAGCCTTGCGCGTGCGGGAGGCTTGACATCCCGCGTGGCCGGGCGCCCTGATCTGGACTCATCCTGCGGTGAGTCCAGCCATGTTGTCGATCCCCGTCGAAGCCTTCTACCTGACCCCCGGCGCAACCGGATCGCTGCAACAGCAGATCCGCACCATGGTCACCCAAGGCATCCTCTCCGGCCGCTTCCGTCCCGGCGCACGGATGCCCTCGTCGCGGGGGCTGGCCGAACACCTGGGCGTCAGCCGGATCACCGTGACACTCGCCTACGCCGATCTCGTCTCGTCCGATTACCTGACTGCGCAGGGTAGGTCGGGCTATTTCGTCTCGGACACCGCGCCCCTCGCGCCAGAGTTCCCGCAGGCCGAACCGCGCGCGGAAGCGATCGACTTCAAGGGCCTGACCCGAGGCCGGTTCTCGCTCGTCTCCAAGGTGGACCGGCCCGAGGACTGGGACCGCTACCCCTTTCCCTTCATCTATGGTCAGGCCGATCCAACGCTGTTCGACCATCAGAACTGGCGGCAATGCGCCCTGCGCGCCCTGGGCAAACGCGACTTCGCCGCCCTGACCACCGACTATTACGAACGCGACGACCCGCTGCTGATCCAGGAGCTTCTGCGCACCATCCTCCCCCGCCGGGGTATCGCCGCGCGAGAGGACGAGGTGCTGCTGACCCTGGGCGCCCAGAACGCGCTGTTCATCGCGGCGACGGCGCTGTTGGGCCCCGGTCGCCGCGCGGTGGTGGAAAATCCCGGCTACCCCGCCTGGCGCGCCATCGTCGCTGCGACAGGTGCCACGGCCGTCCCCGTCGATGTCGATGCCCAGGGCCTCCCGCCGAAAATCCCTGACACTGATGTGGTTTTCACCACGCCCTCCCACCAGTGCCCCACCAACGCCACCATGCCCGTGGACCGCCGCGTGACCCTACTGGAGGCCGCCGAGGCGCAAGGTTTCGTCATCATCGAGGACGACTACGAATTCGAGATGTCCTTCCTGAAACCCGTCGCCCCGGCGCTGAAGTCGCTCGACCGCGGCGGCCGCGTGATCTACGCGGGCAGCTTCTCGAAATCCGTCTTCCCCGGCCTGCGCCTCGGCTATCTCGTCGGCCCCCCCGGCTTCATCGCCGAGGCGCGCGCGCTGCGGGGCCTGATGCTGAAACACCCGCCCGGCCATATCCAGCGGACGATGGCCTATTTCCTGGGCCTCGGCCATTACGACGCCCTGGTCAACCGGATGAAGAACGCCTACCGCCGCCGCCGGCAGGTCATGGCCGAGGCCATCGCGGCCGAGGGGTTGGAGGTCGCAGGGCAGGGCGGTTTCGGCGGGTCGAGCTTCTGGATGCGCGCGCCCGAGGGCGTGGACACCGAGGACCTGGCCCTCGGCTTGCGTAGCGAGGGTGTCCTCATCGAACCCGGCCGCGCCTTCTTTGCCGGCGAGGGGCCGCGCAATTTCTACCGTCTGGCCTATTCCTCCATCGCCCCCCAGCGCATCCCCGAAGGCGTGGCGCGGATCGCGCAGGCCATCGCGCGCCTGTGACCGCGTCACCCCTCGCGCGCGACGAGAAGCCGGAGGCGTGACGCAGGAGCTGGCCATAGCAGGCCGAAGAAACTGGCCCTAAGGTTGGACTCATCGCGGCGCTATTGTGCCGCGCAAAGCCAAGGAGACGCGCCATGAAGATGACCACCGAAGAAGCCTTCGTGAAAGTCCTGCAAATGCACGGCATCGAACACGCCTTCGGCATCATCGGGTCCGCCTTCATGCCGATTTCGGACCTCTTCCCGAAGGCCGGCATCCATTTCTGGGACTGCGCCCATGAAGGCTCGGGCGGGATGATGGCGGACGGGTTCACCCGGGCCTCCGGCAAGATGTCGATGATGATCGCCCAGAACGGGCCGGGGATCACGAACTTCGTCACGGCAGTGAAAACCGCATACTGGAATCACACCCCTTTGCTTCTGGTTACGCCGCAGGCCGCGAACAAGACCATCGGGCAGGGCGGCTTCCAGGAAGTCGAACAGATGGCGCTGTTCAAGGACATGGTCTGCTACCAGGAAGAGGTGCGCGACCCCACGCGCGTGGCCGAAGTGCTGAACCGCGTCATCCTTCAGGCGAAACGCCAGTCGGCCCCGGCGCAAATCAACATGCCGAGGGACTACTGGACCCAGGTCATCGACATCGCCCTGCCGGCGGTGGTGGAGTTCGAACGGCCCTCGGGCGGCGAGGAGGCCATCGCGCAGGCGGCGCAGCTTCTGTCCAGCGCGAAGTTCCCGGTGATCCTGAACGGCGCGGGCGTGGTGATCGGGGGGGCGATCCCGGCCTCGATGGCGCTGGCCGAACGGCTGACCGCGCCGGTCTGCGTCGGCTACCAGCACAACGACGCTTTCCCCGGCTCGCATCCCCTGTTCGCGGGGCCGCTCGGCTACAACGGGTCAAAGGCGGCGATGGAGCTGATTGCCCAGGCCGATGTGGTGCTGGCGCTGGGGACGCGGCTCAACCCGTTCTCCACCCTGCCGGGTTACGGGATCGACTACTGGCCGAAGGCGGCCAAGGTGATCCAGGTGGACATCAACCCGAACCGGATCGGGCTGACCAAGCCCGTGACGGTGGGGATCGTGGGCGATGCGAAGAAGGTGGCCGAGGGGATCCTCTCGCGTCTGTCCAAGACCGCCGGCGATGCTGGCCGGGCCGAGCGCAAGGCCCTGATCGCGCAGAAGAAATCGGCCTGGGCACAGGAACTGGCGTCGATGGACCACGAACAGGACGACCCCGGCACCACCTGGAACGAACGCGCCCGCAAGGCGAAGCCCGACTGGATGAGCCCCCGCATGGCCTGGCGCGCGATTCAGGCCGCGCTGCCGCGCGAGGCGATCATCTCGTCCGACATCGGCAACAACTGCGCCATCGGCAATGCCTATCCGTCCTTCGAGGCGGGACGGAAATACCTCGCACCCGGCCTTTTCGGCCCCTGCGGCTATGGCCTGCCGTCGATCATCGGCGCCAAGATCGCCTGCCCGGATACGCCCGTGGTGGGCTTTGCCGGGGACGGCGCCTTCGGCATCGCGGTCACGGAACTGACCGCCATCGGCCGCCCGGAATGGCCCGCGATCACCATGGTCGTGTTCCGCAACTACCAGTGGGGGGCGGAAAAACGGAACTCGACGCTCTGGTATGACGACAATTTCGTCGGAACCGAACTGGACACCGATGTCAGCTATGCCGGGATCGCGCGCGCCTGCGGATTGCAGGGCGTGGTCGCACGGACGATGGAGGAGCTGACGGCCGCCCTGCGCAAGGCTATCGACGACCAGATGCAGCACGGCAAGACGACGCTGATCGAGGCCATGATCAACCAGGAACTGGGCGAGCCCTTCCGCCGCGACGCGATGAAGAAGCCGGTCGAGGTCGCCGGAATCTCGAAGGCCGACATGCGGCCGCAGGTGGTGTGATGCACAAGAATTTTCGACGAAAATTCTTGTGGACCCAGTCCCGTGCCTTTTGATCTTGGCCCGTCGGGGCTTGCCTGGCTGGCTGTTGCCTGTCTTGTGGCGGGTTTCGTGCGCGGCTATTCGGGCTTCGGCTTCTCGGCGCTGCTGATCGCGGCCTCCAGTCTGGTGACCAATCCGCTGAATTTCGTGGCGGTTGTGGTCATTCTGGAAACGGTCATGTCGCTGCAACATGCTCGCGGGGCCGGACCGGACGTGGACTGGCGCCGGGTCGGCTGGCTCCTGGGCGGGGCGGCGATCGGGTTGCCCCTGGGTCTGTGGATCCTGACCGGGGTCTCCGAGGATGCGGCGCGGGCGGTGATCTCGGCCTACGTCCTTCTGATGTGCGTCGTGCTGCTGGCGGGCTGGCGGCTCGCCTCCGAGGTGCGGGGCGCGCCGAACGGGCTGGCCGGGGTGATCTCGGGGCTGGCCAATGCGCCCGGGATGGGGGGGCTGCCGGTCGCGGCCTTCTTCGCCGCACAGCCGATGCCGGCGGCGGTGTTCCGCGCGACGCTGATCGCCTACTTTCCGCTCCTCGACCTCTATTCCGCGCCGCTTTACTGGCTGGCGGGGCTGGTGACCTGGGACACGCTCTGGGCCGCGCTCATCGCGCTGCCGGTGACGCTGCTGGGAAACTGGCTGGGCGGGCGGCACTTCTTAGGCACCGACCCGCAGGAGTTCCGCCGCTTTGCGATCATCTTGCTGGCGGGATTGGCCACGCTGGGCCTCGGGAAGGCGCTGCTCTGATGTGGCTGATTGTGAACGCCGGTTCGTCTTCGTTGAAGCTGAAGGTCTTCGAAGGCGAACGTGAGGTCGCAAAAGCCGTCATTGCCGAGATCGGACCGGACGGTCACGCCGCCGCCATGGCCGAGGGCCTGGCGCGCGCCGGCGTTTCGCCTGACCGGCTCAAGGCAGCGGCGCATCGCGTGGTCCATGGCGGGGCAGAGCTGACCGCGACCTGCCGCGTGACTCCCGAGGTCCTGCGCCAGATCGAGGCCTGCGTGCCGCTCGCCCCCTTGCACAATCCGGCGAATCTGACGGGAATTCAGGCTGTTGCAGAACTTGCCCCCAGGCTCCCGCAATATGCGGCCTTCGACACGGCCTTCCATGCGACGAACCCCCGGGTGGCGGTGACCTACGCCTTGCCGCAGGCCGAACGCGACCGGGGCCTGCGCCGCTATGGCTTTCACGGGATCAGCTATGCGGCGTTGGTGCGGATCCTGCAGGAACGAGGGCAGCTTCCCCAGCGCCTGCTGGCCTGTCACCTCGGCAACGGCTGTTCCATCGCCGCAATTGTGAACGGTCGTTCGGTCGCAAACACCATGGGCTATTCGCCCCTGGACGGGCTGACCATGGGCACCCGGTCCGGCGCCATCGACGGCAATGCGGTGCTGCGGCTGGCAGAACTTCACGGGGTCGAAAGGGCGGGCCGCATCCTGAACCGCGAAAGCGGGCTTCTGGGCCTGGGCGGCCACAGCGATCTGCGCGCGCTCCATGCGGCGGGGACGGCCGAGGCGCGGTTCGCGCTGGAGCATTTCGCCTATTGGGCGGTCCGCCATGCCGGGTCGATGGTGGCCGCCATGGGCGGGCTCGACGGGGTGGTCTTCACCGGCGGGATCGGCGAGAATGACCCCTGGATGCGGAAGGAAATCCTGTCCGGCCTCGGCTATCTGGGAGTATCTCCCGACCTTGCCGCGAACGAGCGGAACGAAAGCGTCCTGCACACTGCGACATCGCGTGCCGTCATCCTTCTTGTGCCAGCCGACGAGGAACGGCAGATTGCACTGGAAGCGCAGGCCGTCATGGCCGGGGAGGGGGCGTGAACCAGCCGAGGGTCGAGACGCAGCGAGAGGTCGGCGACGAGGTCCGCAAGACCACGTGCTACATGTGCGCCTGCCGCTGCGGGATCAACGTGCACCTGAAATCGGGGAAGGTCGCCTACATCGAGGGCAACCGCGACCACCCGATCAACAAGGGCGTCCTCTGCGCCAAGGGCGCCAGCGGGATCAAGCAGGTCACCGCGCCCTCGCGCCTCCGCGCGCCCTTGCGCCGTGTTGGCCCCCGAGGCTCGGGGGCCTTCGAGGAGATCAGCTGGGAAGAGGCGCTGCAAACCGCCGTCGCCTGGATGAAACCCCTGCGCGAGACCGCGCCCGAGAAGCTCGCCTTCTTCACCGGCCGCGATCAGTCGCAAAGCCTGACCGGCTGGTGGGCGCAACAGTTCGGCACGCCGAACTATGCCGCGCATGGCGGCTTCTGTTCGGTCAACATGGCGGCGGGCGGCATCTACACCATCGGCGGCGCTTTCTGGGAATTCGGCCAGCCGGACTGGGAGCGGACGAAGCTGTTCGTGATGTTCGGGGTGGCCGAGGACCATGACTCGAACCCCATCAAGATCGGCATCGGCAAGCTGAAGGCCCGCGGCGCGCGGGTCATCAGCGTGAACCCGGTCCGCACCGGCTATTCGGCGGTGGCCGACGACTGGATCGGGATCACGCCCGGCACCGATGGCCTTCTGATCCTGTCGCTGATCCATTGCCTGCTGGAAGCGGGGAAGATCGACCTCGATTACCTTGCGCAATGGACCAATGCGCCCCTTCTGGTGACCGAGGCCGACGGGCCCGAGAAAGGCCTTTTCGTCCGTAACGCCGAAAGCCAGCCCTTCGTGATCGACCGGCGCACCGGCCACCCCGCGCCCTGGGACGGGAAGGATGTCCAGCCCGACCTCGGCGCCGAATGGCAGGGCAACCGCACCGTCTTCCGCCACATGGTCGAGGAATACCTCAAGCCCGATTACGCGCCCGAGGCGGTGGCCGCCCGCTGCGGCGTCCCGGCGGCCCGCATCCGGCAGCTTGCGGCGGAACTGGCGGACGTGGCCTTCAACCAGGCCATCACGCTCGACCGCCCCTGGACCGACTTCCGCGGCAA
This sequence comes from Tabrizicola flagellatus, assembly GCF_008271465.1. GTDB lineage: Bacteria > Pseudomonadota > Alphaproteobacteria > Rhodobacterales > Rhodobacteraceae > Tabrizicola > Tabrizicola flagellata. The sequence goes on from NZ_VMDU01000001.1 coordinate 12,169, forward strand.
CGAACACGCGAACATGCCCGGCCGCCCGGTCAGCTTCCACGCGATGCGCGGGATATCGGCCCACTCCAACGGCTTCCAGACCGCCCGGGCGCTGCACCTGTTGCAGATTCTTCTGGGCGCGGTGGAGACCCCCGGCGGCTACCGGCTGAAGCCGCCCTATCCCAAGCCCGTCGAGGCGCACCCGACGCCGCATTTCGTGACCTCGCCCGGCAAGCCCCTGACCGGCCCGCATCTGGGCTATGTCCGCTCGCCTGACGATCTGTGCCTGCTGCCCGACGGCCAGCCGGCCCGGATCGACAAGGGCTTCTCCTGGGAAAACCCGTTCTCGGCCCATGGGCTGATGCACATGGTCATCCCCAATGCCCATGCCGGCGACCCCTACAGGATCGACACGCTGTTCCTCTACATGGCCAACATGTCGTGGAATTCGTCGATGAATTCCGCCCGCGTGATGGAGATGCTGACGGAACAGAGGGACGGCGAATATGTGATCCCGAGGATCATCTACTCCGACGCCTATGCCAGCGAGATGGTGGCCTATGCCGACCTGATCCTGCCCGACACGACCTATCTCGAACGCCACGATTGCATCAGCCTGCTTGACCGCCCGATCTCGGAACCCGACGCGGCGGGCGACGCGATCCGCTGGCCGGTGCTCGAGCCCGACCGCGAGGTGCGCTGCTTCCAGTCGGTGCTTCTGGACCTCGGCGCGCGGCTGGGCCTGCCGGGCATGGTGAACGAGGACGGCAGTCCGAAGTTCAAGGACTATGCCGACTATATCGTCCACCACCAGCGCCGCCCCGGTGTCGGGCCGCTGATGGGCTTCCGCGGGAATGGCGAGGCCGAGGGGCGCGGCGCGCCAAACCCGGACCAGCTGAACCGCTACATCGAGAACGGCGCCTTCTATCAGGCGCATGTGCCGGAAGAGGCCGCCTTCTACAAACCGTGGAACGCGGCCTACCAGGACTGGGCGGTGCGCCTCGGCCTTTACGAGACGCCGCAGCCCTACCTGTTCAACATCTGGTCCGAACCCATGCGCCGCTTCCAGCTCGCGGCCGAGGGCTTCGGCCCGCGCCAGCCGCCCGACCACCTGCGCGCGCGTCTGAAACAGGCGATGCACCCGCTGCCGATCTGGTATCCGCCCTATGGTGATGAAGACGCGGCCTTCGGCTACCCGGTCCATGCCCTGACCCAGCGCCCGATGGACATGTATCATTCATGGGGCAGCCAGAACGCCTGGCTGCGACAGATCAAGGGGCGCAACTACCTGTATCTGCCCACAAAACTCTGGGAAGCGCAGGGGTTCCGGGACGGCGACTGGGCGCGGGTCTCAAGCCGTGCCGGGACCATCGTCGTGCCGGTGGCGCATATGGCCGCGCTGAACGAGAACACGGTCTGGACCTGGAATGCGATCGGCAAGCGCCGGGGCGCCTGGGCGCTGCACGAGGACGCGCCCGAGGCGACGACGGGCTTCCTGCTCAATCACCTGATCTCGGAACTTCTGCCCGACCGCGAGGGCGTGCGGCTGTCGAACTCGGACCCGGTGACCGGCCAGGCGGCCTGGTTCGACCAGCGGGTGCGGGTGGAGCGGGTGGCCGCCGAGGACCATCCCCGCGGCATGGTGGAGCCCATGTTCGAGCGCCTTCCGGACCCCCCGCGCGCCGGGGAGGGGCAGCAAAATTCTTCGTCGAAGAATTTTGCCAAGAATTTTCGGCGAAAATTCTTGGCCCGGGACGGAAAGGTGATGCGATGACCGCCCTCCCGCAAACGACCCAGAAGAAACTCGGCCTGGTGATCGACCTCGACACCTGCGTCGGCTGCCAGGCCTGCGTCACCGCCTGCAAGGGCTGGAACGACGCCGGCATCGGCCTCTCCGACCATGACCCCTACGGCGCCGAGCCGCACGGCACCTTTCTCAACCGGGTCCATTCCTACCAGGTCGTCGTCGAAGGCGCCCCCGCCCAGGTCGTGACCTTCCCGCGCTCCTGCCTGCATTGCGACAACGCCCCTTGCGTCACCGTCTGCCCGACGGGGGCCAGCTACAAGCGGGCCGAGGACGGGATCGTGCTGGTGAACGAGGACGCCTGCATCGGCTGCGGCCTCTGCGCCTGGGCCTGCCCCTATGGCGCGCGCGAGATGGATGCCGCGCAGGGGGTGATGAAGAAATGCACGCTCTGCGTCGACCGGATCTACAACGAGACCCTGCCGGAGGAAGACCGCGAACCCGCCTGCGTCCGCACTTGCCCGACCAACGCCCGCCACTTCGGCGATCTCGCCGACCCGGGCAGCGCGGTGTCGCGCCTGGTTGCCGAACGCGGCGGCTATGACCTGATGCCGGACATGGGGACGAAGCCCACCAACAAGTACCTGCCGCCGCGCAGGAAAGGGCCGGGGGACGCCAGCCCGCTTGCCCCGCTTCTCGACATCAGGGCCAGCGGCATCGCCGGCTGGCTCGACCGGATGCTGGGGAAGCTCTGAGATGCATCCCGCGCCGTCGGTCATCCTGTTTTCCGTGCTGTCGGGGCTTGGCTTCGGCTTCCTCGCCTTTCTTGGCTGGGGGGCGCTCACGCCCTCGGGCTGGGCGGCCTTCCTCCTCTGGGGTCTCGGTTACGGGCTGGCGGTGGCGGGGCTTCTGGCCGCGACCTTCCACCTCGGCAATCCGAAGAACGCGCTGAAGGCCTTTACCCAGTGGCGCACCAGTTGGCTCTCGCGCGAGGCCTGGGCCTCGGTTGCCACGCTGGTCCTCCTGGCGCCGATGGCGCTGTCCGACATCTTCGGCCTCGGCCTGCCGCGCATCCTGGGCCAGGTCGGCGGCGCGCTGGCGATCCTTACCGTCTTCACCACCGCGATGATCTATACCCAGATCAAGGCGGTTCCGCGCTGGCACCACTGGCTGACGCCGGTGATGTTCCTGACCTTCGCCATCGCCGGAGGCGCGATGCTGTCGGGCCGCACCTGGGCGCCGCTAGCGATGCTGGCGGTGGGGGCGGTGCTGCTTGCCCACTGGCGGGTCGGCGACGGGGCCTTCGCCAGGGCCGGGCAGAGCCTCGGCACCGCGACGGGCCTCGACCGCCTTGGCGTGCCGTCCGTGCTCGACCCCGCGCATACGGCGGGGAACTACCTGAAACGCGAGATGATCTTCGTCGTGGGCCGCAAGCATGCCGCCAGGTTGCGCAAGATCGCGCTGGGGCTGGCTTCGGTCGCCCCGGCGCTGGTCCTCCTCCTGCCGCTTGGCCTGTTCGGCATTGCGCTGGCCACCGTCCTGCACCTCGCCGGCGCGCTTGCCGCCCGATGGCTCTTCTTCGCGGAAGCCGAACATGTCGTGGGGCTTTACTACGGCGCGCGGGGGTGATCCTTTGGCGCGCATGAGCGCCTTCAAGACCTACGACATCCGCGGCCGTCTCGAGACGGACCTGACCGAAGCCATCGCCCACCGGATCGCCCGGGCCTTTGCCACCGTCACGGGGGCCGAGGCCGTGGTGCTGGCGCGGGACTGCCGGGAAAGCTCACCCGTGCTGGCCGATGCGGTGGCGGCGGGGCTGGTCGCCTCGGGCGTGCGGGTGCTCGACCTCGGCCTTGCGGGGACCGAGGAGATGTATTTCGCCACCGCCCATCTGGGCGCGGGCGGCGGGATCTGCGTCACAGCCTCGCACAATCCGCGCGAATACAACGGGATGAAGCTGGTGGGGCGCGGGGCTGTGCCCTTGCCCGACGCGGATTTCGCCAGGATCCGGGCGCTGAGCGAGGGGACCGGCGCGTTTGCCGGCGCACCCGGCGGCGCGCGCGAGGACCGCTCAGCGGTGCGGGCGGACTATGTGGCCCATGTCACGGGACTGGTGGGGCAGGGGATTGGGCCGCTGCGGCTGGTGGTCAATGCGGGGAACGGCGCGGCGGGGCCGACGCTCGATGCCCTGGCCGAGGGGCTTGCGGCGCGCGGGGCGCAGCTGGACCTTGTCCGCATGCACCATGAACCGGACGGCAGCTTCCCGAACGGCATCCCCAATCCGCTCCTGCCCGAGAACCGCCCGGTCACCGCACAGGCGGTCACGGCGGCGGGGGCGGATTTCGGCGTGGCCTTTGACGGCGATTTCGACCGCTGCTTCCTCTTCGACGGCGAAGGCGGCTTCGTCGATGGCGAGCATGTGGTGGCACTGCTGGCAACGGCGCATCTGGCCGCCGAACCGGGAGCCACGATCATCCACGATCCCCGCGTGATCTGGGCGGTTCAGGATGCGGTGCGCAAGGGTGGCGGGCGGTCGGTGCTGGCGCCCACGGGGCACATCTTCCTGAAGGCCGCGATGCGCCGCGAAGGCGCGGTCTATGGCGGCGAGATGAGCGCGCACCACTATTTCCGCGGCTTCATGTCCTGCGATTCCGGGATGATCCCCTGGCTTCTGGTTGCCCGGCTGGTATCGCAGACCGGCCGCAGCCTGACCGACCTCGTGGGTGCGATGCGCCGGGATTTCCCTTCCTCGGGAGAGATCAATTTCCGCGTCGCTGATCTGCCGGCCGTGGTGGCCCGTGTCCGGGCCGCGCTCGAACCCGAGGCGCGGGCGACGGACCGCACCGACGGGCTAAGCCTGGATTTCGGCGACTGGCGGATGAACCTGCGCGCCTCCAACACCGAACCGCTGTTGCGGCTGAACGTCGAGGCCAGGGGGGACGAGGGTCTGGTGGCCGATGGCGTGGCCCGCGTCAGGGCCCTGATCGAGGGCTGAACGGTCAGGCCGAAACGGAGGACGCGGCCGGTTCCTTGCGCAGGATCGGCCAGCCACGGCGAAAGACGGGGATCGGCGGCAGGGTTTCAGCCAGCGCCTTCAGCCGGGTTTCGCGCTGTTGCAGACGGGCGATCTCGGCCCGGATCTCGGCCAGTTCGTCGGCGAGGGTCAGTCGGGAAGCAGCCATTTGGTCCTCCTTTGTTCTTCATCGCCAGCATCGACTCGAAGTCTGAAGACTTTGCTAAGTGCCAGAACGGCCGCAGTCTGTTTCCAGATCCACCGCTTGTCCTGGCGCGTCGCAGGGCGCAGACTTCGGCCAAATCCGGATCTGCTTGCATGTGGACGTTCAGCCTGGTCAAAGCCCTGGTCCTCTGGGTCAGGATCCTGCCGCTTCTGGTGGTCCGCCTGGCAGCCTTTGGTGCGCTCGGCGCAGGTCTCGCCGTCGCGGCCATCGCAGGTGCATGGGGTGCAGCGGCCGTCGGACTTGCCGATGGGGGCGCGGGCCCGGTCGCCGGCGCCGTGGCTGGCGTCGTCATCGCCGCGGTTGCCATGGTGCTCTGGCGCGGGCGCACGCTGTGCCTGCTGCGGGCGATGCAGATTGCGCTGCTGTCGGACCTCCAGGACCGCGTCCGGGTTCCTGTCGGTCCCGGACAGGTCCGTTTTGCGCGGGTACGGGTGGCTGCCCGCTTCGGGTCGGCCGCGGACCTTCAGGCGCTCTGCCGCTTCGTGCGCAACGTGACCGGCCTCATTCCAGCTGTCGCCGAGGACGGCGGGGCGCTACCTGCCTTGCCCGCCGCTGGACGGGTAATGCAGGGCGGGCTGGTGGACCAGGCCGTGCTGACCCACGCCTACCGCGCCCGGCCCGAAAACGCCTGGGAAGCCGCGCATGACGGCCTGGTCCTGACCACCCAGAACGCGCGCGACCTGCTGGGGACCGCCGCCCGGCTGAACGCAGCTGGCTGGATCGCGACGGCGGCCCTGTTCCTGGTGCTTTCGCAGTCCCTGGCGGGCCTTGCCGCGCTCTGGCCCGGCGAAGGGTCTGCGGCGGCCCCTGTCGGTGCCGCGATGGCAGCCTTGGTCCTGCGTGCGGCACTGGTCCAGCCCTTCCTTGCCGCCTGCTTCTTGCAGACCTTCCGGGCCATAGCCTCGGGCCAGGCGCCGCTGGGCGAATGGCGCGGCCGGCTGACGCAGGTCTCGGAAGCCTTCCGCACGCTGGGCGAACGGGCGATCTCCTGGGATCCCGGGGGGCGCAACGCGGCCTGAACGACCCCCACTGTGACATCCAAGCGCATGAAATCGCAACGGATGCCGGTTGCGGCAGGCTGGCATATGTGGCAAGACATCAGCAATCGCCGAAAAGACCGATGAGTTCAGAATGAGCGAATTCGCCAGCCGACGCACGATGATGGTGGATACGCAGGTCCGCCCGTCCGACGTGACCAAGTTCCCGATCATCGACGCCCTTCTGACGGTGCGGCGCGAGACCTTCGTGCCGGCCTCGCTGCGCGAGGCGGCCTATGTGGGCGAGAACCTGCCGCTCGGGCCGGGCCGCGTCCTGCTGGAGGCGCGCACGCTAGCCAAGCTGCTGGACGCGCTCGACATCCAGCCGGATGAACTGGTGCTCGATGTCGGCTGCGGGCTGGGCTATTCGGCCGCCGTCATCGCCCGGCTCGCCGAGACCGTCGTCGCGGTCGAGGAAGACGAGACGCTGGCTGCGGAGGCGCAGCGGCTTTTGTCGGAAGAGGGCGTGGACAACGCCGTCGTGGTGACGGGCCGGCTTGTCGAGGGATCGGTCAAATGCGCCCCCTATGACGTGATCACGCTCGAGGGTGGCGTGGAGATCGTTCCCGAAGCGATCCTCTCCCAACTGGCGGAAGGCGGTCGGATCGGCGCGGTCTTCATGGACGGGGCGGTCGGCACCGCGCGGATCGGTTACAAGAGCGCGGGTCAGGTGACCTGGCGACCGGTGTTCAACGCCTCGGCCCCGGTGCTGCCGGGCTTTCAGGCGACCCGGTCCTTTGTCCTCTAGGCCTGCATGGCCCTGTCCGGCCCGCCACAGGTCCGGTCGCGAACGAAATACCCGGTATCCTGTCCGGGACTGAAGAAAGAGAAGAACATGCGCGGTTGGCTTCTTTCGGTGGTCGTTGCCCTCTCGGTCGTCGTCGCGGTGCCCGAGGGGAGGGCCGAGACGCTGGCCGACGCGCTGATCGCCGCCTACAACAACTCGAACCTCCTCGACCAGAACCGCGCCGTGCTACGGGCGGCCGACGAGGACGTGGCAGTTGCGGTCTCCAGCCTGCGTCCGGTCGTTGCCTACACGCTTCAGGGCGGCTGGCAGCGCACAGACCTCGGCCCCGTGGTGACCGAGGATCTGTCGGCCTCTCTCGGCCTTAGCGCCGAGATGACGCTCCTCGACTTCGGCCGCCGGCAGATCGGGATCGACATCGCGAGGGAAAGCGTTCTGGCCACCCGGCAGGCGCTGCTTGATGTCGAACAGAACGTGCTGCTGGCCGCGGTCAGCGCCTATGTCGATGTCCGGCTGGCCCAGGACGTCGTGGCGCTGCGCCAAAGCAACCTGCGGCTGATCACCCAGGAACTGCGCGCGGCGCGCGACCGGTTCGACGTGGGCGAAATCACCCGCACCGATGTCTCGATCGCCGAGGCGCGGCTTGCGGCCTCGCGCGCGGCGCTGGCCGCTGCCGAGGGGCAGCTCAAGATCGCGCGTGAAGCCTACAAGGCCGCGACGGGCGCCTATCCGCACCGCCTCGCCGCCTTGCCGAAAGCACCGGCCCTGCCGCGCACGATGGAAGAGGCACAGGCCGTCGCGCGGGCGACCCATCCGCTGCTGAAGCAGGCGCAACACCAGGTCACCATCGCCGATCTCCAGGTCGCACTGGCCAATGCGAACCGGTTGCCGACGGTCGGGGCGGGTGCGTCGCTCGGTCTCAGCGACGGCGGGGTGCAGTCGCAGTCCCTGGGGCTGACGATGAACCAGACGCTCTATGGCGGTGGCCGGCTGTCCGCGTTGCAGCGCAAGGCCCTGGCCGGCAAGGATGCCGCGCGTGCCGGGCTGCAACAGGCCGCCGTGGGCATCGTGCAGAACGTCGGCGTCGCCTGGGCCAACCTCTCGGTCGCCAATGCCTCGATCGAGGCGTCGGACCTGCAGATCCGCGCTGCCCAGGCCGCCTTTGACGGGGTGCGCGAAGAGGCAGCGGCGGGCACCCGCACGACGCTGGACGTGCTGAACGCCGAACAGGAACTGCTCGACGCCCGCAATGCTCGGCTGGAAGCCGAGGCGCAGCGCTATGTCGCGGTATATCAGGTGCTGGCAACGATGGGTCTCCTGACCGTCGATCACCTGAAACTGGGCATTCCGACCTATGATCCCGAGGCCTATTACGGCGCGGTCAGGAATGCACCCGCGCACAGCGTGCAGGGCAAGAAGCTGGACCGGATTCTGGAGAAGATCGGGAACTGATCGCGCCGCTCTGGCGACAATCCGCGTTTTCTGTTGCTATTCGGGGGGTTGTGGCGCTAAGTTAAGACCGAAGGCGCGCAAGCGAGCGGATGTTACCTATGGTCGGCCCCTTAAGCTCGGAAGAGATCGAGGATGTCGTGTCCTCCGTGCGCCGACTGGTGTCGAACGAACTGCGGCCGAAGACGCTCAGCCGGGACCTCAGTGCCGATCGCCTGTTGCTGACCGCGGCGCTGCGGGTGGTCCCCGAGTCCAGTCCGCTGGCGCCACTGGTGCTTGACGCTCCGGTGGTCGAGTCCCCGAGTGGCGATGACCATCCGCTTGCGAATCCGGAGCCGGACGAGACGGGCGGCCTGTCGCCTTCCGATCCCGGTTCGACAGGGCCGGATGGCAGGGCGGGCGATACACCGGGCGCGTCCACGAAGGTTGCAGCTGAACCGCTTGCAGATAGCGAACCGGACCTGACCCCTGTGCTGCCGGACTCGGATGACGAGACCGGGAGCGCCGTCGATCCGGCTTCGGAAATGCCGGACCCGGCCACCGTCGCCGAAGACCCCGGTGACGGCGAGCTGCCGGACGCGGACGAACCGATGTGGGAGAGCGGCCTGTGGGCGGAACCGGCCCCCGCCTCTCTGGGCGAGGTTGCGCTTGCGGGAGAAGAGGCCGAGGTTCTGATCGGCTCGACCGGGACAGAACTTTCGGCGCAGGGACAGGAGGCGGAGCCTGCGTCCGCGCAGAACTGGCATGAGGCGGAGGATACCCGGATGGACCCGGAGGAGCCTGTCCCCTTCGTGCCGCTACACCACCGCCGGGCCGAGCAGATGGCCGCACGCCAGGCAGCGGCCGAGGCTGTGCCGCACGAAGAGGCCGGTCAACCGGGTGCGGCTGCGGGCAACCAGGAGGCGTCCGGGCCAGAGCCGACCGAGTTCGTGGATGTCGATGGCATGCCGCTGGCCGTTCTGGACGAGGCGGCCCTGCAAGAGATCGTGCGCCAGACGCTGCGCTCGGAGTTGCAGGGCGAACTGGGCGAACGGATCACCCGCAGTATCCGCAAGCTGGTCCGCGCCGAGATCAACCGCGCCTTCATCGCCCGCGACCTGGACTGATCCCGGTCCCGCAAACGAAAGCCCCGCAAACGAAAACGCGCGCCCTTGCGGACGCGCGTCTGTCATTGTGATGCCGGCGGGGCTCAGGCGGCTTCGGCCTGTTCGAGTTCCAGCGCATGACGGCGCTCGGATTCCTCGCGGCTCAGCGCAACCGAGGTGCGCACGCCCTTGGCGACGAATTCCATCAGGCCCTTGACCACGCGCTCGTTCGGGTCGATCCCGGCGCAGGACAGCACCTCGCGGCCATCGCGCGAGCGCGCCCAGCGGGCGATCTGGTCGGGACCATTGCCATACTTCTTGTCGTCGGCAATCGCATCGTCCAACGCCGCCAGAACCACGGCGGCGAAAAGCTTGCGTGCGCGCTGGCCCTGCTCGAAGTTGAAGGCCGTGCTGTCGATGGTGTCACGCATGATCGATTCCTTTGTTCTTGCTCTTGTCTTTCGCGACGTCCGGGGTTTGTAACGGTTTGGACACGATTCGGGGGCTTCCGGTTTGGAATGACGGCCATGCAGAAACTGCATGGCTCAACCCGCACGGATCAGCATCTAGTCGGTCCCTTGGCGGACCGATAACGAGATTTAGGGACCGTCGGCAGCATTTCAAGCTTTGGTAAGGATTTTCTTGCATGACCGCGCGGTGGCGGGGTCAGGCAAGCGTCACCCGTGCCGGGCCTGCCGCAAGGGCACCCTCGGCGCGGTCCAGCCGCAGATGGGCGATGCCGGCGCCGCCCGCCTGGGTGAAAAGCCGGCCCACGGCCTTGCCGTCGGCATCGGTGATCTCGGTGCCGACCGGGGCCTCACCCTCGACGGCGACCCGGATCAGTCCCTTGCGCAGTTCGGTCTTGTGCTTCATCCGCGCCGTGACTTCCTGGCCGACATAGCAGCCCTTGCGGAAATCCACCCCGTGCAGTCGCTCGAACCCGGCTTCCAGGACATAGCTGTCCTCCGGCACCAGTTCGATCCCGCTTTCCGGGATGACATGCTCCACCCGGATCCGGTCCCAGTCGATCGCCGGATCGGTGCCCGGGGCCTCCGACCACGCCCGCCAGCCCAGGGCCGGATGGCGCGGATCGGGCAGGGCGCCCTCGGGCGGCGCCCCAAGACCGCGCAGGACATGCAGGGCTGTCGGCGAGATCTGCACATCCGCGCGCAGCCGGTACAGGGTCAGGCGGCGCAGCGTGTCGGCGGCAAGCGACGCGGCGATATCGATCAGGAGCATCCCGTCCGGCCGGCGGACTACGAAGAAATCCGCCACATACTTGCCTTGCGGGGTCAGCAGCGCGCACCAGACGATGCCGGGGCCTTGCTCCAGCGGGCGCAGGTCGTTCGTCACCAGACCCTGCAGGAAGCGCAGGGCGTCCTTTCCGGTCAGCATCCAGACGCTGCGGTCGGGGGCGGTCTCTCCTCGGGTCATGGCCGCAAGATTAGGCTGCCGATGCGACGCACGGAAGGGTCAGTCACGCAGTTGTGCCTCCTGCAACTGCGCATAAAGACCGCCACGCGCCATCAGGCTGTCATGGGTACCTTCCTCGATCAGCCGGCCGCGGTCCAGCACGATGATCTTGTCCGCCCCCTGCACCGTGGACAGCCGGTGCGCGATGACCAGCGTCGTCCGCCCGGTCCGGGCGCGCGCCAGCGCCTGCGACACGGCCGCCTCGGTGCGGGTATCGAGCGCCGAGGTAGCCTCGTCCAGCAGCAGGACCGGCGCATCCGCCAACAGAGCACGCGCGATGGCGATGCGCTGTCGCTGCCCGCCCGACAGGGCCGAGCCGCGCGTGCCCGCCGGCGTCTCCAGCCCCAGCGGCAGGGAGGCGGCGAAGGCGCTGACTTCCGCATCGGCAAGCGCCTGTTCCAGCCGGGCCTGGTCGATACCCTCGCGGCCGAGGATCAGGTTCTCGCGCAGGGTCTCGTCGAACAGCGAGGCATCCTGCGAGACCGAGGCCAGAAGCGCCCGCTGGTCGAAGAGGCTCATTTCCTGCACATCCACGCCGCCGATCAGGATCCGCCCCGCCTGCGGCTCGATCAGGGCCGAGATCAGCTGGAACACCGTGGACTTGCCCGCACCCGAGGCGCCGACCAGCGCCGTCACCTTGCCGGCCTCGGCGGTAAAGCTCAGCCCGTCCAGCACGGGACGGTCGGGATAGGAGAAGCTGACATCCTCGAAACAGATCTCGGGGGCGCCGGGCGGGGGCAGGGCGCGGCTCACCGCCGGGCGGCGGGTCTCGGGTCTGGTGTCGAACAGGGTGTAGATGCGGGCCAGGCTCGCCTCGGCGACCTGCCATTGTCCGGCCAGGTCGCTCAGCCGCCGGATCGGCTGGAAGGTCAGCGCCATGGCGGTGAAGAAGGACATGAACTCGCCCGTGGTGCGGTTGCCCGCCGCGACCTCGCTGCCGCCCAGCATGAGGACGGCGAAGAAGCCGAGCCCGGTGATCACATCGACCAGCGCCGGCATCGCAGCGCGGCCCACCGCGGTCTTGATCTCGGCCCGGCGGATCGTGTCGATGATCCGCTCGAACCGGCTGGCCTGATAGGTCTCCATCCGGTTCAGCTTGACCGCCTGGATGCCGTGGAAGATCTCGTCCAGCCGCGTCGCGCGCAGACCGGATTGCTGGCGGGTCAGCATGGCCTTGCGCCAGAGATAGCGGCGCAACAGCACCGCCGGGATCAAGAGAAGCGGCGTGCCGATCAGCGCGGCCAGCGTCCAGACCGGGTCGATCGAGATTGCGACCACGAACAGACCGATCAGCGAGACGATGTCGCGCCCGACGCCGCCGATCACCAGCACCGCCGCTCCCTGTGCGGCCATGGTGTCGCCCTGCACCCGCTCGATCAGCATCCCCGGCGCATGGGTCTGGTAAAAGCCCGCGTCCAGCGTCAGCAGGTGCCGCACCAGATCCACCTGCATCGCCCCGGCCGCCGTCTGGTTCACCTTGGTCAGCAGCCAGCGACCGACCACAGAGGTCACCGCGCGCAGCAGGAACAGCCCCAGGATCGCCCCACCGACCCAGATCAGCAGGCTCGATCCGCCGGGGGCGAAGACCTCGTCGAACAGCGGCTTCAGCATCCAGGACAGAAGGCCAAGGGTCGATCCCTCGACCATCATCACCAGGAAGGCCAGCGCCATCAGCGGCAGGTGCGGGCGCAGGTAGTCTCGCCAGAACCGGCCGAACAGCTGGCGAGAGGAGTAGGCGCGTTCGGTTTGCAAGGGCTGGACTGCCTTCCTTGGGATCAGGCGGGGTTTACCGGGAAAGACGGTCCGCCTCAAGCTGCGCCGGTTGACGAAGGGCTTGGCCGGGCCTAGCCATGGCGGACCCGCTCAGGAGTGCCCCATGACCCTTGCCGCCGGCCGCCCCTACCTGGCCATCCCCGGACCCTCGGTGATCCCCGACCGCGTGCTGCGCGCCATGCACCGCGGTTCGCCCAACATCTACGAAGGCCCGCTGATCGACATGGTTGCGGGGCTCATGCCCGACCTGCGCCAGCTGGCCGGGACCACGGGCCATGTGGCGATCTACATCGGCAATGGCCATGCGGGGTGGGAGGCGGCCAATGCCAACCTCTTCTCGCGCGGGGAAAAGGCGCTTGTGCTGGCCACGGGGCAGTTCGGGCTGAGCTGGGCCAATTCCGCCCGCTCCATGGGGGTGGAGGTCGAGGTGCTGGACTTCGGCAAATCCTCTCCTGTGGACATGGGGCGCGTCGAGGCGGCGCTGCGGGCCGATGCGCGGCACGAGATCAAGGCCGTGCTGACGACCCATGTCGATACCGCGAGTTCGATCAAGACCGACATCGCCGCGCTGCGGGCCGCGATGGATGCGGCGGGCCATCCGGCGCTGCTGGCGGTGGACTGCATCGCGAGCCTCGGCTGCGACGAATTCCGCATGGACGACTGGGGCGCCGATGTCATGGTCTCGGCCTGCCAGAAGGGGCTGATGACGCCGCCAGGCCTCGCCTTCGTCTGGTTCTCTGAATCCGCCCGTCTGCGCTGCGGCAGGTCGGACCTTGCCACGCCCTACTGGGCCTGGGGTCCGCGCGCCGAACCCGAGGAGTTCTGGCAGTACTGGGACGGCACCGCGCCCACGAGCCACCTTTATGGCCTGCGCGAGGCCTTGGACATGATCCGCGAAGAGGGGCTGCCGCAGGTCTGGCACCGCCACCGCACGCTTGCCGGCGCGGTCTGGGCCGCCTTCGATGCCTGGGGCGCGGGCAACCCGGCCATCGCGCTGAATGTGGCGGATCCGGCCCACCGCGGCTGTTCGGTCACGGCCGCAAGGTTCGGCGCGCCCCATGCCACCCGGCTGCGCGAATGGTGCGAGACGAAGGCTGGGGTGACGCTCGGGATCGGCCTCGGCATGGCGCCCTCGACCGACCCGGCCTATCACGGCTTCCTGCGCGTGGGTCACATGGGCCATGTCAACGCCCACATGACCCTTGGCGCTCTGGCGGTGATGGAGGCGGGACTCGTCGCGCTCGACATCCCGCACGGGCCGGGTGCGCTGAGTGCTGCGGCGCGGATGGTGGCCGAAGGGGCCTGAGACCCGCCACGCCGGGCCTAGGCTTGCGGGCGCGAGGGGTGGTCGTCCTCCAGATAGATGCGGATGATCTCGTCGAAGCTCTCTTCGGCCGTGAACCCCAGGTCGCGGGCGGTCCTGGCCTCGCAGGCCTCGGCCCAGGGTTCGACGATGGCCTGGATCACCGGGTCGGGCTCGTGCCGGATCAGGTCCACGGCCTCTTGCCCTGCGACGCGCCGCAGCGCCTCGATCATCTCGGCGATGCTGGCCGACAGGCCCGGCATCGACAGGGCCCGGCTGGGGCCAAGCAGCCCGGTATCCAGCCTCGCCGCCTGCAGGAAGAACCCGGTCGCGGCCCGGGGGCTGGCGAACCAGTGCCGCAGGCTGTCGCGCACCGGCAGCGTCGCGGGCTGGCCGTTCAGGGGTTCGCGCAGGATCGAGGAATAGAAGCCGGACGCCGCCCGGTTCGGCGCGCCGGGCCGGATGCAGATCGTCGGCAGGCGCAGCGCGACCCCGTCCACAAGTCCCCGGCGGGAATAGTCCGACAACAGAAGTTCGGTCATCGCCTTCTGAGTGCCGTAACTCGTGTGCGGGGTCAGGTGGAAATCGTCCGGGATGACCTTCGGGAAGGGCGCCCCGAACACCGCCAGCGACGAGGCGAAGACCAGCCGCGGGCAGTAATCGGGCAGGCCGGCAATCGCATCGAACAGCGCCCGCGAGGCGTCGAGGTTGACGGCATAGCCCTTGGCCAGGTCCGCCTCGGCCTCGCCCGAGACCACGGCGGCAAGGTGGAAGATCAGGTCCGGCCGGTCCCGCACCGCCTCGGCCGCCGCCCCCGGATCGGCCAGGTTCAGCACCTTCACCGTCGCACCCGTCACCGGCGCCGGGGCCACGACATCGGCGAGCGTGAGGCGCGTGAAGGGCAGGGCGCCGGCCGTGATGGCCGCGCCCAGCTTGCGGCCGAGCATCCCCGCCGCGCCGAGGATCAGGATATGCATCGTCCCTCCCGTTTCCGGCAGGGGATCACATCAGCCGCGCGATGCCAAGCGGATCAGCCGCCGTTCTTCGCCAGCCAGTCCTGCATCCATTGGATCTCGGCTTCCTGCGCCGCGATGATGCCCTCGGCCAGCTTGCGGACCTCGGGATCCTTGCCGTGCTCCAGCACGATCTTCGCCATCTCGACCGCACCCTGATGGTGCGGGATCATGCCGCGGATGAAATCGACATCGGCATTGCCGGTGTAGGCGATGGCCATGCCCTCGTGCATCCGGGCATTGGCCTCCATGAAGGCCATCGCGGCGGGGCCCATGTCGCCCGCCATCATGTCGCCTGACATCATGTGGCCCTCATGACCGGTCGAGGCCTCTTGCGCGAGCGCGGTCGC
The DNA here is from genome assembly GCF_008271465.1 of Tabrizicola flagellatus. Classification (GTDB taxonomy): domain Bacteria; phylum Pseudomonadota; class Alphaproteobacteria; order Rhodobacterales; family Rhodobacteraceae; genus Tabrizicola; species Tabrizicola flagellata. The sequence continues at coordinate 27,359 of NZ_VMDU01000001.1, forward strand.
CGCAGCGGCGGCCGCTGCGATCATCAGGGCGAGGGTAACGGGTTTCAGCATCATCGGTCTCCTCGGATTCATTCTCCGCCGCTTTGTGCGACCTTCCCGCATGGGAAGGAAACTCATTTCGGCGTGAAGCGCGATTGTCACCCTTCTGTGCACGGGCCGAGGCGACTTGTGCGCAGCGCACCTCTTTCCGCTGCCGCCGCCTCGGCGTATCATTTCTGCCAGTACGTAACCACGCAAGCGGTGCAAAGGGTGAAGCGTAAGGGGCAAAGGCCCGTCGTCGGGATCATCGGCAACAGCTACCTCATCAACGGCAGCTATCCGTCCCATTCCGCCGGCACGATGAACACCGCCGCGGTGTCCGAAGTGGCCGGCTGTCTGCCGCTGATCATCCCTTCGGACCCGCGCTATGTCTCGGTCGAGGAACTGCTCGACCTCTGCGACGGGTTCCTGCTGACCGGCGGCCGCCCCAATGTCCACCCCAGCGAATACGGCGAGGAAGAGACCCCCGCCCATGGCGCCTTCGACCGCTGCCGCGACGCAATCACGCTGCCCCTGATCCGCGCCTGCGTCGAACGCGGCCAGCCCTTCCTCGGCATCTGCCGCGGCTTCCAGGAGGTGAACGTGGCACTCGGCGGCACGCTCCACCCCGAGATCCGCGAGCTTCCGGGCCGGATGAACCACCGCATGCCGCCCGATTGCGCGCTGGAGGACTGCTTTGCCCTGCGCCATGCCGTGACCTTTACCGAAGGCGGGGTGTTCCACCGGCTGATGGGCGCGCGCGAGGTTATGACGAACTCGCTGCACGGCCAGGGCATCGCGCGGCCCGGCCCCCGCATCGTGATCGACGGCTACGCCCCCGACGGCACGCCCGAGGCGATCTACGTCAAGGAGGCACCGGGCTTCACCCTCTCGGTCCAGTGGCACCCGGAATGGAACGCCGGCAACGACCCGGTCTCGCGGCCCCTGTTCCAGGCCTTCGGCCGCGCCGCCGTCGCCTGGGCGGAGGGCGAACGCCCCGCGGCGCTGACCCGCTCGGCTTGAGCCAGATCAGGGCGCGCCCTTCCTTCCCTTGATATGCGGGGTGCATCCCGAAAGGAGGGCGCCCCATGCAGATCCTGATCGCCTATGCCACGACCGACGGCCAGACCCGCAAGATCGCCCGCTTTGCCGCCGACCGGCTGGCGGGGCAGGGCCATGCGGTCGAACTCCTGAACCTCGAGGATGCCGAAGGGCTGGACCTCGCCCGCTTCGACGCCGCGATCCTTGCCGGCTCGCTCCATGCCGGGGGCTATCAGAAGGCGCTGACCCGCTTCGCCTCGGCCGAGAGGGTGAACCTGGCGCTGATGCCCACGCTGTTCTTCTCGGTCTCGCTGTCGGCCGCGGGGCAGGATGCCGAGGACTGGGCCGGCCTGCGCAAGTGCCTGGCCGACTTCGAGCTTGAAACCGGCTGGACCCCCGGCCGGGTGGAGCATGTCGCCGGGGCCTTCCGCTTTTCCGAATACGATTTCTTCCGCGCCTGGGCGATGCGCCGCATCGCGGACATGAAGGGCGAGACGGTGGAACCCGGCAAGGACAAGGAATATACCGACTGGGCGGCGCTGGGGACGACGCTGGACGCCTGGGTGGCGAACCTGACCCCCCGGCTCAGAGCGGGCGCAGCTTCAGCTTCGTGATCCGGTTCTCGCGCCGCTGCACCACGGTGAAGCGGAAGCCGTGGAAGCTGAACACCTGGCCCTCGCTCGGAATCATCTGCGCCTCGTGGATCACGAGGCCCGCCACCGTGTTCGCCTCGTCGTCCGGCAGGCGCCAGTCCATCGCCCGGTTCAGGTCGCGGATCGTCATCGCGCCATCGACGAGATAGGCGCCGTCCTCGGTCTCGGTCAGGCCCGAATCCTTCTTCACCACGTCGAACTCGTCGGTGATGTCGCCGACGATCTCCTCCAGGATGTCCTCCAGCGTGATCAGCCCCTGCAACGCGCCGTATTCGTCCACCACCAGCGCGAAATGCGTCCGCCGGGCCAGGAACTCGCGCATCTGTTCGTCCAGCGTGGTGGTGTCGGGGATGAAATAGGGTTTCATCGCCACCTTCTCGATCTTAAGCGCCTCGATCCCCTCGACCGACCCGTCCTCGCCGCGGACCAGCCGGTCCACCTCGCGCAGAAGGTCCTTGGCATGGATCACGCCCAGGATGTTGTCGTCGCTGTCGCGGAAGATTGGCAGCCTGGTGTGGGGCGAGGCAAGCACCCGGGTGATGATCTCGCCCGGCGGCAGGTCGGCGTCGATCATCTCGATCTGGCGGCGGTGCCGCATGATCTCGTCCACCGTGCGGTGGCCAAGGTCGAGCGCGCCCAACAGGCGGTCGCGGTCCTCCTTCTCCACCGCGCCCTCGGAGTGTCCCAGCGCGATGGCCCCGGCGATCTCTTCGCGCAGGGCCAGCATGGCGCTGCCTTCCTCGGATTTCAGCCCGAACAGCCGCAGGATGCCGCGCACCAGCGCCCGGACCACGGCGACGACGGGCGAAAAGACCACGATCACGAGGCCGATCACCGGGGCGACGCGGGTCGCGACCGGCTCGGGGAAGGTGATCGCCACTGTCTTGGGCATCACCTCGCCGAAGATCAGCACCAGCGCCGTCATTCCCAGCGTCGCCAGCGCCACGCCGCTGTCGCCGAACAGCCGCGTCAGAAGCGCAGTCGCCAGCGAGGCCGACAGGATGTTGACGATGTTGTTGCCCAGAAGCAGCGCGCCGATCATCCGCTCGCGGTCCTCGGTGACCACCATCGCGGCCTTCGCCCCGCGCGATCCCTTGTCGGCCTGCGCCTTCAGCTTGGCCCGCGAGGCCGCAGTCAGCGCGGTTTCGGAACCGGAGAAGAAGGCGGACAGGACCAAGAGCCCCAGAATGGCGGCGGTGGTCAGCCAGAAGGCGGTGTCAAGCGAGGCGTCGGGCATGGGGTCCTTCGGTCGGTCAGTCTCGGGTCTTGCGTGCCAGGGGGTGGCGGGTCAGGACAAGGTCCTTCAGATGGTCGTCCAGCACATGGGTGTAGATCTCGGTCGTGGCCACATCGGCGTGGCCCAGGAGGGTCTGGATCACCCGCAGGTCGGCGCCGTTGGCCAGAAGATGCGTTGCGAAGGCATGGCGCAGCACATGCGGCGTGACGCGGGCCGGCGAAATCCCGGCCAGCACCGCGACATCCTTCACCAGCGCGTGGAAGTACTGCCGCGTCAGATGCCCCTCGCGCCCTTCGCCGGGAAAGAGAAAGCGCGACGGCGCGCGCCCTTGCTGTCGCGCGGCCTCCTCGGCCCTGTCGCGGTGGGCGAGCCAGGACGCCAGCGCCGCGCGGGCAGGGGTGGACAGGGGCACCATCCGCTCCTTGTCACCCTTGCCGCGCACCAGGATCATCCGGGGGTCGCCGCGCACCGCCGCCACCGGCAGGCCGACCAGTTCGCTAACGCGCAGGCCGGTGGCATAGAGCAACTCGAACAGCGCCGTGTCGCGCAGCCGGTCGGCTTCCGTCCGGCCCCGGGTCCGGGCGGCCTCCATCAGCCGCGCGACCTCGGCCTCGCTCAGGGTCTTTGGCAGGCCCTGCGCCTTGCCGGGGCCGGTCAGCCGCAGCGCGGGATTGTCGGCGCGCCAGCCTTCCTCGAAGGCAAAGCGGTAAAGCTGGCGGATCGAGGACAGCCGCCGCGCGCGGGTGGCCTGCGACAGGCCCTCGGCGTCGCAGCGCACGAGGTAGTCCTCGACCGCCGCGCGGTCGGCCCCGGCCAGGTCCGACCCGCGCCGGTTCAGCCAGTCGGCGAAATCCACCAGGTCCCGGCCGTAGGCCAGCTGCGTGTTTCGCGCCGCCCCGAGGTCGGCGGCCCTTGCGTCCAGGAAGGTCGAGATCCACCGGCTCGACTCGGGGTCGGGCATGGCCGCCTAGCCCCTGCGTTCCAGGATCATCAGCTCCAGCGCCGTGCGCCGGGCCACGGCCTCCAGTCCCGCGAGCCGCAGGATCGACAGGCCTTCTGTCACACCGCGCAGGTCGCCCTTGACGCCGCGCCCGATGCTGTCGATGGCGACCAGGACCGCCTCGCCGGTGCGGTTCTCGTCCAGCAGCCGTTGTCCCTCGGTCGAAGGGGCAGGGGCGCGGAAGGCGGCCGAGATCGCCCGCCCCATGCTGTCGGGCGGCAGCGCCTCGGCCCCGCGGCCAAGCGCGATCGCGGTCAGGAAGGACTCTTCCGGCGTGGCCGGGCTGGCCTGCCGCGCCCAGGTCTCGGACTGCGGCGACAGAAGGCCGACCCGGAAGGCGATGGCCGCTGCCTCTCCGGCCAGTGGCAGGTCCAGCAGCGCCTTGGCGTAAAGCGTGGCAAAGGGCACCTCCAGCTCGACCTCCTGCATCCTGGCCCAGACAGCGGGAAGCGTGGCCGCGACGCGCTCGGCGCTGCCCGAGGCGATGGCGGCATCGAAGGCCTGGAAGGCCGCCGCCCGGTCCCAGACCCCGCCGGATGCGGCCGGGGTGCTTTCGGTGTAGAGCCCGAGGATGACGTTCGGAGGGATGGTTCCGGCGCGGGTCAGCCGCTCGGCCGCCTCGATCCGGGCCTTCCAGCCCGACCGTGGCCCCAATTCGGCATAGGAGAAGGCGATCGGCAGGCCGTCTGTCGGCAGGGGCTCGCCGATCGCGGCATAGATCATCCAGTCGAGCGGCGTGACCGGGTTCGGCGCCGGCGGCACCGGCTCGCCCTCGTAGAGGTCGGGGTCGAGGAAGCGTGACAACAGCGCCTCCTGGTCGGCGCTGATCTGGCCCAGGGCGCTGGCGGTGCGGATGGTAAGCGCGGCGGTGTCCCAGTCGCCCGACCGGGCCAGGCAGAAGATGCGCGCCGGCAGGGTCGGCGCCAGGTGCGGCTCGCCGGCCATGCTCGCGCAGGCGCGGTCCTCGGCCCCGGTGAGCAACGCCACATCGAAGGCCCTGCGGAACAGCTCGGGCGTCGTGACCCCCGCCGCCTCGATCAGCGCCGCCGCCTGCTCCAGCGCCCCCAGCGCCAGAAGCTTGTCGATCCGCACCAGAAGCAGCTCGCCCCGCCCCCCGGCATCGACCGGCGGCGCCAGTTCGGCCAGAAGGATCGTCAGGAACAGTTGCCGCAGTGCCGGCAGCGCCTCGTCGGGATGGTTGACCAGGCTTTCGGCGATCTCGCGCGTCAGCCCCGCGCCCCAGAGGTCGTGCGGCAGGCTCGAGACCGCCGGCGCGATCAGCCCCACCCCGTCGGGCGCCGGTCCGTCCAGCGAAGAGGTCGTCACCGTGGCGGGAAGCGCGCTGCCGGCCTCGGCCACGGGCGGCTCGTCCGGCCTGACGGGTCCTGCCTCGGGCATGGCCGCGGCCGGGGTCGCCACCGATTGCGACAGCCAGTCGATCGCCGAGAGCGGCCCGCCGGTGGTGCCGGCCTCCTGCGCCGGGGCCGGCTGCAGCGACAGGATCAGGAAAAGGACACCGGCACTACCCGTCCGCATTCAACACCACTGGCTTCTTGACCTCGCCCTGCACCGGGGTCAGGTCGCCCAGATAGGCATAGACGGTCAGCCCGAGGAAGCCAAGAATCACCAGCAACAGAACCGCCTTGATGATCCGACCCATGTGATAGCCCTTCCTCGACTTCTGCCATGGGCTTCATCCCATGGGCGCTTGTTGCCGCGCCGGTCCGCCCCTCGGGGCGCCCGTCGCAGGTATCCGTGCGAATGTATATAGCATTCGGCAAGAGTTCACGCCATTGAGGGGGAAAGATTTCCCGTCGGCAAGTCCTTGCCCGGGAACGGCGGGTCGGCGGGAACCGGGGGACATGGCGGGGCTGGCGAAGACGGTGGTGCTGGTGGGAATGATGGGCGCGGGCAAGACGGCCGTGGGCACCGCGCTCGCCCGTCAGCTTGGGGTGGAGTTCCGCGACAGCGACGAAGAGATCGTCCGCGCCGCCAACCGCTCCATCGCCGAGATCTTCGAGCGCGACGGCGAGCCCTTCTTCCGCGCCCGCGAGACCGAGGTCATCGCCCGCCTCCTGCGCGGCACGCCCTGCATCCTGTCCACCGGCGGCGGCGCCTTCCTGTCCGAGGCGAACCGCAAGCTGATTCACGATGTGGGGGTCTCGGTCTGGCTGAAGGCCGATCTCGACCTTCTCTGGCAGCGCGTGCGGCACAAGACGACGCGGCCCTTGCTGCGCACGCCCAACCCGCGCGAGACGCTGCGCGCGCTTTACGAGGCGCGCCAGCCGTTCTATGCGCTGGCCGACATCGTGGTGGAAAGCCAGCCGGACCAATCCGTCGAGAACATGGCCCGGCGCGTGCGCGAGGCGCTGAAATCACGGCCGGACGTGCTGGAGGACGCAAGGTGAACAGGGTTGCGGTGGAGTTGGGGGACCGGTCCTACGAGGTGCGGATCGGCCCCGGCCTGATCGCGCGGGCGGGGGAGGAGATCGCGCCCTTGCTGCGCCGGCCCCGCGTGGCCATCGTCACCGAGGAAACCGTCTCCGCCCGCCACCTGCCGGCGCTGACCGACGCGCTTGCAGGCGCGGGCATCGCCACGTCCGCGCTGGCCCTGCCGCCGGGCGAGGGGACGAAGAACTGGGAAAACCTCGCCCGCTGCACCGAATGGCTGCTTGAGCAGAAGGTCGAACGCCGCGACGTGGTACTGGCCTTCGGCGGCGGGGTGATCGGCGATCTCGTGGGCTTTTCCGCCGCGATCCTGCGCCGTGGGGTGCGTTTCGTGCAGTTGCCGACGACGCTTCTTGCGCAGGTGGACAGCTCGGTCGGCGGCAAGACCGGGATCAACACTGCGCAAGGCAAGAACCTCGTCGGCGCCTTCCACCAGCCCAGCCTCGTGCTCGCCGACATTTCCGTCCTCGACACGCTGCCCGACCGCGACTTCCTGTCGGGCTATGGCGAGGTGGTGAAATACGGCCTTCTCGGCGATGCCGCCTTCTTCGACTGGCTGGAACGCGACGGCCCCGCGATCCGGGCGGGCGATGCCGCCGCACGGCTGCGAGCGGTGACGCGGTCGGTCGAGATGAAGGCCGGGATCGTTTCTCGTGACGAAACAGAGGAAGGCGAGCGCGCGCTGCTGAACCTTGGCCACACCTTCTGTCACGCACTGGAAAAGGCCACCGGCTATTCCGACCGCCTGCTGCACGGTGAGGGCGTGGCGATCGGCTGCGCGCTGGCCTTCGCGCTGTCGGCGCGGCTGGGCCTGTGCAGCCAGGAGGAACCCTCGCGCGTCCGGGCGCATCTGGCGGCAATGGGGATGAAGGTCGATCTGGCCGACATTCCGGGCGATCTGCCGGGGGCCGAGGCGCTGATCGCGCTGATGGGGCAGGACAAGAAGGTGGTGGACGGCCGGTTGCGCTTCATCCTCGCGCACGGGATCGGCCGGGCCTTCGTGGCCGAGGACGTGCCGACCGAGGCCGTCCGCGCGGTGCTGGACGACGCCCTCTCCGGGCGCCGGCCGACCTGACGGCCGTCAGAACAGAAGCTTGTAGACGTTGCCGTTGGTGTCGCTGGCCTGACCCGAGCCGCTGGCGGTGCCCGACCCGATGACGAAGGTTCCCTGCACCCGGGTGCCGTCGTCGCAGACCGCGTAGATCTCGCCGTTGTTGACGCCGGCCACGGTCTCGCGCTTGGTGCCGACCTCTCCGCCGGTCTTCTTCAGCGTCAGCGACATGCCTTGCGAGTTCGACACCACACGCGGGGTCAGCGAGGACCATGTGCCGGTGCACTTTCCGCGTTCGGGCAGGCGGAAGGTCAGCGGTCCCGAGGTGCTGTTGGTGTTCCGGGCGACTGCCTTGATGACCAGGGTCGGATCGGCATCCGCGATCTCGCCCGACAGCGGATAAAGCTGCATCGTGCTGCTGGTGTCGGCGCAGGCCGCCAGCGGCAGGATCGCGGCAAGCGCAAGGCGGGCCAGGGCGGGGGACCGCGGGCGCGACTGGGTCGGATCAGGGGTCATGGGCAAGGGCGTCTCTGCTCGGCCGTTTCGGGCGCGTCGTCGTTCTGGTCGCGGGCCGGGACCGGCGCTGCGCCGGGGCCCGACGAGCGCGTCTATGCAGCGAAACTGACCCTCTGTCCAGCCCGACGCCTCGCCGATCACGCCGGTGCGAGGGCGTTGTGGGAATTCTGCACGGCAAAGCGCAGGAAGGCCCGCAGCGAGGTCAGCGCCCGCTTGCCGGGGCCCCTGAGCGGGCTTTTCAGCGGATGCCAATGCCCGCCTTGGTGGTTCAGGATCGACTGCGGCATGTGGCGCATCAGGCCGATGATCGTGTCGGCGACGATCTCGCTGGCGACCGGACCCAGCCGCTCGCCCTGGCCATGGTGCCGCGCCTCGGCCAGCACATAAAGCCAGGCCGGCGTCTCGGCCAGCATGCCCAGCTCCTCGGCCAGTTCGCGCAAGCCCTTCGCGCCCGGCGGCCGGCTGTCGGGCAGGGCGTCGCGCAGCTGGTCCTCGTCCAGCGCCTCCAGCCCGCAGGCCCCGGCCAGCACCTGACCGAAGGCGATCCGGCGCTGGAAGCCGCGCATCAGGTTGCGGAAGAGGATCGACCCATGCACGGCGATCTCGGAGGTGCCCATCGCGCTCAACATCCCGGGCGCGAAGGTCAGGTCGATCCGCTCGGCCCCGGTGGCGCCCTTCGGCGTCCGGGTCATCCGGTTCCAGTCGATCACCCAGTGGTCGGGCAGTTGCAGCGTCTCGGCCAGCCCGGGCTGGCCCATGTTGCGATGGGTGGTGAAGTCGAACAGGTCCTGCAACTTGGCCCCCCGGCGGTCGATCGGCCCGCCGCGGCCGAAGTTGCGGTTGAAGTCATAGCTGGCCCCGACCATGGAATGGCCGAAGCGGAAGGCCGCGGTGGTGAATTCCAGCGGCACCAGCCGCGGGCCGGGGAGCTTCTGCGCCCGGTTGGCGAAGGGCGTCGCCAGAGTGGCAGGCGACAGGAGGTTCGCCAGGAAGTCGTGCAGGATCAGCCAGTGGTAGTGCAGCGTGACCAGCTGCCGGGCGCGGGCGAAACAGGTCGCCGCATCCGGGGCCTCGCCTTCCAGCGCGGCGACGGCCTTGTTGTGGACCAGCATCAGCGCCAGGTGCAGCTGGCTGATGATCAGGTTCTCGTCGTTCCGCCGGTCGGCGATCAGCGGCTGCCCGTCCCGGCGCAGGATGTCGGGCGCGTCCGTGTCGTGATGGATGCGCGCGGGCTTCAGGCCCTTTTCCTCGAAGAATTCCGGCGGCTCGCGCCTGGTCCTGCCCAGCCGGAACCGCTTGCCGTCCGGGGCATAAAGCGCCCGGATCCCCGGGTCGGCGCTGTCGGGCCCGTCGCCGTAGAGGCTGTCCAGCGCCAGGGGCTCGGCCTGTTCGTTGACGAAATTCGCCAGGATCACCCTGGGCGAGGCCCGGTGGACCCGGTCCAGCCCGGGCGGCAGCCCGGCGTCGATCACGCCGGTGCCCTCGGGCGGTGCGGGCAGCGTGACCACATCGCCCACGGGGGCGGAGATGTCGTGGTTCACGAACTGTCCGAAATAGGTATAGACCGGCGCCAGCCGCATCGGCAGGACCTGCGGCGTGGTCAGGGCGGTGCGGCTGTCCTTCTCGAAGGCCCTTAGCCGCCGGAAGGTCTCGGCCGGAGTGGTGCCGCGAAAGCAGCCGACATCGGCCCGCCGGGCCAGATCCGGGAACAGATAGCAGTAGCCCGACTGCGAGGCCCCTGCCGCCTCGGCCCTCGGCGCTGCGGGGGCGGGCGTTGCGCCGAACAGGCTGTGCGGGGTCGAGATCGGCGGCATGGCGGCCTCGCGGTCAGAAGGGTTCGGGCAGGGTCGGGGGCGGCAGGTCGGGACAGAGCCTGGCAAAGCGTGGGCACTGCGTCCGGCCCCGCATCGCGCAAAGCCCGGGCACCAGGACCCGCACCGCGGGCAGCGGGTCGCCCGGCAGGGTCATCTCGACCCCCAGCGCCCGGTGGCCCAGCCCGCCCAGCCGTTCCAGCAGCCCGGCCATCTCCAGCGGCGGAGTGGCCCGTTCCGGACCGGGGCGGAACTGCGGCTGGTCGGTCAGCGAGGCGGCGGCCAGCCAGGCCGCCGCCTCCGGATCGCCCGCCTCGCGCGCATGGTCGAGGCTGACCTCGGTCTGCACCATCTCGGTCACCGCGGCGAGTGCCGCATCCGCCAGCACCGGCCGCGCGGCCGAGCCCATGGCGACCCTCCGCCCGTCCGGATCGGCGGCCACCGCCACCACCGCCGGCAGGCCGATGTCGCTCGTCACCTCGATCAGCCGGGTCTCGCGGGCGCGCTGGTGCAGCCACCAGAAGAGCCTCGGCTGGTGGGCATCGATGATCTCGGTCGCCACCGCCCCGCCCGGCCGCCGCCCGTGCCACCACAGCGCCACCGCGTCGCGTTCCACACATTCCCAGAGGCCCCGCGCAATGGCGCTGTCGCGGTCGGGCCCCACCGCGCAGCCGGTGGAACCGGCATCCTCGCGCAGGGGCTCGCCCAGGACCGCCGCGCAGTCCAGATAGACCTCCTGCGCCGGCACCTCGACCGTCTCGCCGCTGACCAGATCGGTCGCAGCGACCATGGCGATCCCGTCGCGCCGCGGCAGGGTGCGCAGGTCCGGGAGGTGGTGCTGCGCCAGGCTTGCCCGCAGTTCCAGCGCCTCGGCCCCCGCCGCCAGCATCGCCTGCTGCGGCGTCAGCCCCCGTCCCGCCGGCAGACGCGGCTTCAACCCCGTCACCCCCTCTTCCGTCGGCAGGGCGACGGCCAGGAACAGCGGTGCCTCGGGTGCGTCGAGGGCCATGAGGTGGAAATCCTCGCCCAGGGCGCGCGCCATCTTGGCGATCATCTCGGCCGGATTTTGCTTCATGCGCGTATTCAAGGCAGGATGACGGACAGGATCAAGGACGGAATCGGACGCTGCCGGCGCATTTCACGCTGGCATCACGAACCGGCCGGATAGTGATCCGACAGCAGGGGCGGAAACAGCCAGGACACAGGGAGAGACAGGGGAATGGTGGGATTCTTCAACCTGAAAAGCAATTCGATCGCCGATCAGGAAGAGACCGGCGAGGCAATCCTGCGGGTTGCGAAAAGCGTGTTCAAGGACACGCCGAACTCGGAATGGAAGAAGTTCAACGACGACACGCGCGGCTGGCTGCATGCCAACGGCTACCGATATGACGGGCCAGGCGCCGGACCCAACGGCGAGATCCCCGACAGCGTCCAGATCGTGCCGGTCTACGACACGCCGAACCGGATGCATGTGCGCATACCCTCTGCGGACGTGCTGAAGACCGTGCCCGACGTGGCGGACGAACCGTCCTACGGCAATGGCAAGTCCACCCGGTTCAAGGTGCTGCTGGCCCGCTATTTCATGCGGCATTGCCGCTAGGCGGCGGGATCCGGCTCAGGCGGTCTCCACGGCCATGGCCCGGGCCATCCGGATGCCCTTCTGCAGGGCAAGCCGGCCCTCGGGCCAGTTGATCGGCAGGGTGTCCAGCACCCAGGCCTCCAGCTCTTCCTCGGCCGGGGCAGAGCCGCCCTCCCACATCTGCGTCGCGATCCGGCGGAAGGTGCCGTAGGCGCGCGCCGCCTCCTGCGCCTGCCCGAGATGCGCGTAGGAGGCCACCGCCCAGACCCCGAGGTCCGGAAAGCCGTCGGGGCATTTCTCGACCGTTGCGATGGTCGCCTCATGGTCGCCCGCCATGAAATGGATGCCGGCCAGATAGGCGATGTAATATTCCGGATAGATCGGGTTCAGCCGCAGGGCCTGCTCTGCCAGGTCCTTCGCCAGATCGACATGGCCGAGGAAGCCCAGCCCGCTCGCCGCCGCGATCAGCGTCTCGGCATCGTGCGGGTTCATGTCCACCGCCAGCCGGAAATGCGAATTGGCCCGTTCCGGCGACCGCGCGATGGCCCAGTTCCAGGCCATGCTGATGTGGCAGCGCGGATCGTAGGGGTCGAGCGCGATGGCCTCGCGCGCGTGGCGGAAGGCGGCTGCGCAATCGGCCTTGCGGTTGGGATAGCCCGGTCGGACCATGCAGCGCGTGCTCAGGATCTGCGCCAGGCTCGCATGGGCGCTGGCCAGACCAGGATCCAGTTCGATCGCTCTCAGGAACAGCGCCTCGGCCTCGGCGTCGGCCTCGGCCGACCACAGCCGCGACAGCTGGTGCCCCTTCAGCCAAAGGTCATAGGCCACCGGATTGCCCGGCGTGGACCGCGCATGGCGCAAGAGCGTGATGTGGTTCACCTGGCTGGCCAGGTTCGCCGCCACCGCACCCGCGACGGACGAACTGACCTCCTGCAACTCGTGCTCGGCCACCGGGTAGAGCTGGGACCAGACCTCGCTGCCGTCGCGGCAGTCGATCAGGGTGACGAACAGCTTGCCGCTGCCCGTGCGCCAGTCCAGCACGCAGTCCACCGCGAAATCGGCGTCGATCACCTGGCCCACGGCGGTGAAGTCAACGGCGGTGGTCGAGTCGAAGCCGCTCGACGGCCAGGGGATGACGATCCAGCAGCGGAACCGCGACAGGCAGGACTTTGCCAGGAAGGCAAAGCCCTCGCCCAGGTAGTCCTTGCTGTTGTCGGTGTAGCGGGTCAGCGGCGGGCGGATGGTGATGCGCGGCGGGCCGCTGCGCGTCAGGGGCGCGGCGGGGGCGGCGGGTGCAGTGGCAGGGCGCTGAAGCGAGACCTCGCCGCTCTTGATCGCGACGAGAAGCGCATTCGAGGCCTCGCTCGGTTCGCTGTCCAGTTCCTCGGCCAGCGCCTGTTCCAGCAGCCCGTATTGCCGCAAGGCCGCCGACTGGTCGCCGCGCTGGGCGTGAAAGCGCATGAGGAACTGGTGCGCCAACTCGTGGCTGGGTTCGATCCGCACCAGTTCCTCGGCGATGCGGGTATCGGTGAAGGCATTGGCGGCGATCAGCTTTTCCAGCTGGTCGGTCAGGGCCGAGGTCAGGACCGACCGCAGCTGCGACCGCTCGATCTGCAACCAGGCCTCGAAGACCGGCGCACTGGGCTGGGCCGGGCCGAACAGCTCGCCCTGCCACAGCGCCGCCGCCGAGAGGAGCGCATTCTGGTCATGCACCGCCGTCGCGATCAGCTCGCGGAACCGGCGCACGTCCAGGTCGAAGGCCTGAGCCTTCAGCCCGACGGAAAAGCGGTCGGCTTCGACCACATCCTCGTTCTCCGGGCCCAGCACTTCCTTCAGCTCGCGCAGCGCCTGCCGCAGGCTGGAACGCGCCAGCGATTCGGGCGCGGGGTCCCAGAGCAGCGAGGCAAGCTGTTCGCGGTTCATCCTTTGGCCGGGCGACAGAAGGAGAAGGCCAAGAAGCAGCCGCGTCTTCCGCGTCCGGAACGCCAGTTCCTCTCCGGTCGCGACACGCGCGACCCGGCAGGCACCGAGGAGATCAACCTGGAAGCGAAACATGCGATACCGTTCGGGATTACAGAGGTTAACGATGCACAGAGACACGCGGCCTTTCAACAGACGACGATCGGGAAATCCACCCTAATCCGGCGTTCCGGCGCCAGGGTTGCCCGGCCCGCTACCGATTTGGCGCTGGTGTCACGCGAAAATCACGCTGATGCCCTAGACCAGATCCTGTCCTTCGCCGCGATCCGGGGAAGGGGAAGCGCATTTTCAGACAGATCCATTTGAACGGAGATCGGGATGAAAACCCTCATCGCATCGCTGCTTGCCCTGTTCGCGGCAGGCGCCACACCCCTTCTGGCCGAGACCGCCGCCCGGATGCTGGAAAACTGCCCCCTGACCGGCGCCACCGGCTCGGCCTCGGCCGAATGCCAGGCCCTCAGGGCCGATTACACCGACAAGGTCCAGACCTGCCTCGCGCTGCGCCGGGTGGCCGCCGAAGAGCGGACCGGCCGGTCCTCTGCCGGCAACGGCCATTCCGCCCGCGCCAGCTACATGGCCTGCGCGTCCGAAGTCCGGTTGACGCTCGGACTGGCCGCGAAATAGCCCTGCGGCCGCGCCTTTCAGCCGGTCAGGAAAGGCGCGGCCGTCATTGTCGCGGGCACCGGCACCCCCATCCGCGTCAGGATCGACGGGGCCAGCGCCAGCTGGTCCAGCACCTGGTCCTCGGGCGGCAGCGGGCTTGCGCCGAAATAGTAGAAGGCGAAGTCGCGCTGCTCCTCGCCCGTCCCGCCATGATGCCCGCGCGCGTCCTGGCCGTGGTCGGCGGTGACGATCACCTCGTATCCCGCCTGCCGCCAGCGGTGGATGAAGGGGGCCAGCACGGCATCGAGATGGCCGCAGGCGTGGTCCATCTCGACGCAATCGTGGAAGAAGCGGTGCCCCATGCTGTCCAGCGTGCAGGTGTGCAGGATGCCGTAGTCGATGCCCTTGACCTCGCACAGCCGCGTCAGCGTGCCGAAGAGGTCGTAGTCCGAGGGCGTCATCTGGTTCGCGTGCCCATAGCCGTGCATGGTGTGGAACCGGCCATGAGTGATGGGCCCTTCGGGTTCGTCGTATTCGATGTCGCGCACCACGTCGAAGGGCGCGCGGTTGAAGAACTCCGACCAGTAGCTGTGCGTGACCGCCCCGGTCTTCAGGCCCGCCTTCGTCAACTCGCCGAAGACATCGGGAAACTCCAGCCGCCGGATGTCGGCATTGTCCCAGATCCGGTGCACCTGCGGCGGCAGGCCGGTGTGGATCGAGGCATAGCACGAGGCCGAGGTCGAGGGCAGCACCGAGCGCATCCGCCGCACCCGGGCCTCGCCCTGTTCGACCCAGCCTTCCAGGTTGCCGAACAGCCGCCGCCAGTTGCGGTAAGGCACCCCGTCCAGGATGATGAGCAGCAACTTGGTCAAGAAAAGCCTCCTCGTGCGCCTTCGGCTTCTCGTCGGGAGGCCCCCAGCGAGGAGGGACGCAGTCCAACGACGAGCGGCGGTTCAGTTCCCTGCGCTCTCCATCTTGCGGTGCGCGATCACCTGCTCCAGCCAGCCCAGTTCCATCTCGGGCACCGAGGACAGGAGAAGATCGGTGTAATCGTCGAACGGCGGCGTCAGCACGTCGGACTTCTGGCCGTAGCGCACGACCGCGCCCTTGAACATCACCGCGATCTTGTCGGAAATCGCCTTCACCGTCGCCAGGTCATGGGTGATGAACAGGTAGGCGACGTGCTCCTGTGCCTGCAGCGCCAGTAGCAGCTTCAGGATCCCGTCCGCCACCAGCGGGTCCAGCGCGCTCGTCACCTCGTCGCAGATGATGAGCTTCGGCTTCGCCGCCAGCGCCCGCGCGATGCAGACCCGCTGCTTCTGCCCCCCCGACAGTTCCGCCGGATAGCGGTCGGCAAAGCCCTTGCCCATTTCGATCTGGTCCAGAAGCTCTTGCACCCGCCTGTCGCGCTCCGCCCCCTTCAGGCCGAAGTAGAACTCCAGCGGCCGGCCGATGATCGTGCCCACCGTCTGCCGCGGGTTCATCGCGGTGTCGGCCATCTGGTAGATCATCTGGATCTCGCGCAGGTCGTCCTTCGTCCGCCCGGCCAGATCCGCTGACAGCTCGCGCCCGGCAAAGGTGATCCGGCCCTGGGACGGCGGCAACAGCCCGGTGATCGCCCGCGCCAGCGTCGATTTCCCCGACCCCGACTCGCCCACCACCGCCAGCGTCTGACCCGCCGGCAGATCGATCGACACGTTCTTCAGCACGTCGAAATTCGTGCCCCGGTAACGCGCCGTGACGTTCTGCACCTGCAGGACCGGCGGGGCAGGGGGCTTCTCGGCATGGTCGAGGCCCCGGACCGAGACCAGCGCCTTCGTGTAGTCCTGCACCGGCCGGTGGATGATCTGCCCGGTCTCGCCAAGTTCGACCATCCGGCCATGGCGCAGCACCATGATCTCGTCGGCGACCTGCGCCACGACGGCAAGGTCATGCGTGATGTAAAGCGCCGCCACACCGGTATCGCGGATCGCCTCCTTGATCGCGGCCAGCACGTCGATCTGGGTGGTCACGTCCAGCGCGGTCGTCGGCTCGTCGAAGATCACCAGGTCCGGCTTCGGGCACAGCGCCATCGCCGTCATGCAGCGCTGCAACTGCCCGCCCGAGACCTGGTGCGGATAGCGGTTGCCGATCGTGTCCGGGTTCGGCAGGCCGAGCTTGCGGAACAGCCCCCGCGCCCGGGCCTCGGCCTCGGCCTTGCTGCACAACCCGTGGCTCAGGCAGGTCTCGATCACCTGCTCCATGATCTGCTTGGCCGGGTTGAAGCTGGCGGCGGCCGACTGCGACACATAGGTCACCTCGCGCCCGCGCAGGCGCCGCAGGCTGCGCGCATCGGCCAGCCGGATCTCGCGCCCGTTCAGGTGGATCGTGCCCCCCGTCAGCCGGACGCCGCCCCGCCCGTAGGCCATGGCCGACAGGCCGATGGTGGACTTGCCCGCCCCGGATTCGCCGATCAGCCCCAGCACGCGCCCCCTCTCCAGCGTCAGGTCCACGCCATGCACCAGCGTCACGGTCTTCGGCGGCTCTCCCGGAGGATAGGAGGTCGCTTCGATCACCAGGCCCTTGATCTGCAACAGGGGATCAGCCACCGCGCCCTCCCTTGAGGCTCGAGGTCCGGGTCAGGATCCAGTCGGCGACCAGGTTCACGCTGATCGCCAGCGCCGCAATGGCGGCCGCGGGCAACAGCGCCGCCGACTTGCCGTAGATCAGGCCATCCTTGTTCTCCTTCACCATGCCGCCCCAGTCCGCCAGCGGCGGCTGGATGCCGAGGCCGAGGAACGAGAGCGTCGAGATGAACAGGACCGCGAAGATGAAGCGCAGGCCGAACTCGGCCACCAGCGGAGACAGGGCATTGGGCAGGATCTCGCGGAATATGATCCAGCCGCCCTTCTCGCCCCGCAGCCGTGCGGCCTCGACATAGTCCATCACCGCGATGTCCACCGCGACGGCGCGGCTCAGCCGGAAGACGCGGGTCGAATCGAGGATGCCCATGACCAGGATCAGCACGGTCAGGTTCAGGGGCAGGACCGACAGCATGACCAGTGCCACGATCAGCGAGGGGATGGCCATCATCAGATCGACCAGCCGCGACAGAAGCTGGTCGATCCAGCCGCCCTTGACCGCGGCGAGAAAGCCGAAGAAGGCCCCCAGCGCAAAGGCCAGAAGCGATGAGGCCAGCGCCACGAAGATCGTGACCTGCGCGCCATAGATCAGCCGGCTCAGGATATCGCGGCCGATGGTGTCGGTGCCCAGCCAGTGCGCGGCCGAGAAGCCTTCCCACTGGCCGCCGGAACTGTCGTCCAGCGGATAGGGCGCGATCCACTGCGCGAAGATCGCGATGAAGAGGAAGGTTCCGGTCAGGACCAGACCGATCAGGGCGGAAAGCGGCATCCTCATTTCGGGTGCCTCAGGCGCGGGTTGGCAAGGATGCCGATGATGTCGGCCAGCATGTTCAGGAAGATGTAGACGGCGGCGAAGATCAGCCCCACGGCCTGCACCACCGGCAGGTCGCGCTTGGTGACGTGATCGACGAGGTATTGGCCAAGCGCGTTGTAGCCGAAGACGACCTCGACCACGACGACCCCGACGACGAGGTAGGCGAGGTTCAGCATGACCACCGACACGACCGGCGCGATGGCGTTCGGGAAGGCGTGCTTCCAGATGATGGTCATCGGCGACAGGCCCTTGAGTTCGGCGGTCTCGATATAGGCCGACTGCATCACGTTCAGGATCGCCGCCCGGGTCATCCGCATCATGTGGGCCAGGACGACCAGCACCAGCACGATGACGGGGAGCGCGATCGCGTGCAGCTTGGCCCAGAAGCTCATGCCGGGAAAGACCATGGCGACCGGCTGGAAGACGGGGAAAAGCTGGGTCAGGAGGAAGATGACGAAATAGGCCGCGACGAATTCGGGCAGGCTGATCGTGGTCAGCGTGACGGCCGAGATCAGCTTGTCCGGCCAGCGCCCGGCATAGCGCGCGGCGATCAGGCCCAGAAGGATCGCCAGCGGCACGGCGATCACGGCGGCGCATCCGGCCAGGAACAGCGTGTTGCCCAGCCGCTGCCCGATCGCCTGGGCGATGTCGACGCCGTTGGTCAGCGACTTGCCCAGATCCCCGGTCAGGACCCCGCCGAGCCAGGTGAAATAGCGCGTGAGCGGCGGCTCGTTCAGCCCCAGCTTCTCGCGCAGGTTCTCCAGCGCCTGCGGGGTCGCCGACTGGCCGAGGATCGCCTGCGCGGTATCGCCCGGCAGCGCCTCTACGCCCAGGAAGATCACAGCCGACACCGCCAGCAGCAGGAGGAGGCCCAGCGCGATGCGCTGGACCACCAGTTTCAGGATCGGATGCACGGACCGGGCCTCAGGCCAGCCAGCACTTGATCAGCGCCTTGCCGTTCATCAGTTCCCCGTTCGGGTCGGGCTGCCAGCCCGCCACTTCCTCGCGCCGCGCCTCGACCCAGTCGTTGAACATCGGCAGGATCAGGCCGCCCTCGTCGCGCAGGATATGGGCCATTTCCGAATACATGGCCTTGCGCTTGTCCTGGTCCAGCTCGGCCCGCGCCGCCACCAGAAGTTCGTCGAACCTCGCGTTCTTGAACTTGGTGTCGTTCCATTCCGCGGTGGAGAGGTAGGCCGTCGAATACATCTGGTCCTGCACCGGACGACCGCCCCAGTAGCTGGCGCAGAAGGGCTGCACGTTCCAGACGTTCGACCAGTAGCCGTCGTCGGGTTCCAGCTGCACCTGCAGGGGAATGCCCGCCGCGTTGGCCGAGGCTGCGAACAGGTTCGCCGCATCCACCGCGCCGGGGAAGGCCCCGGGCGCCGTGCGCAGGATGATCGGGCTGCCGTCGTGGCCGGACTTCTTGTAATACTCCGCCGCCGCCGCCGCATCGTATTCGCGCTGCGGGATCGTGTCGTCGAACAGCGGATAGGCCGCGTTGATCGGGAAGTCGTTTCCGACCGACCCCAGCCCGCCGAGGATCTTCTCCACCTGCTCCTTGCGGTTGATCGCCAGCTTCAGCGCCATCCGCAGATCGTTGTTGTCGAAGGGCGGCTTGTCGCAATGCATGATGAACACATAGTGCCCGCGGCCCGGTGCGTGCTCGATCGTGATGCCAGGGGCCCCCTGCAGAAGAGCAACGATCTTCGGATCGACCCGGTTCATCATGTGGATCTGGCCCGACTGCAACGCCGCCGTCCGCGCGGTATTGTCGTTGATGACGATGATCTCGACCTGATCGGCATGCGCGCCATTGGCCGCGTCCCAGTAGTTCGGATGCCGCTCGAACACATGGCGCACGCCGGGCTCGTTCACCGTCACCTTGTAGGCCCCGGCGCCGATCCCCGCGGCCGGGTTGTCGATGCCGCCGCCCGGCTGGATCACCAGGTGATAGTCCGCCATCAGATAGGGCAGGTCGGCATTGCCCGAGGCCAGCTTCAGCGTCACCATGTCGCCTTCCGCCACCATCTCGGCGATGCCCTGCACGATGCCCAGCGCGCCCGACTGGCTCTTCTCGTCGGTGTGCCGCTTCAGCGTCGCCACCACGTCCTCGGCCGTCACCGTCTTGCCGTCATGGAACTCGACCCCCTGGCGGATCTTGAACTTCCACTCCGTCGCATCGGCGTTCGAGCTGATCTCCTCGGCGATCCGGTAGTCGATCGACCCGTCCGGTGCCACGTCCACCAGCATCTCGCCCCAGGTCATGTTGACCGCGAAGGGCACCTCGGACGCGGCCAGCGCCGGGTCGAGGCTGTTCGTCGATTCCCCGCCCTGCATGCCGGCGCGCAGCACGCCGCCCTTCTTGGCCTGGGCCTGCACCGCCTTGCCGAACAGCGCCGAGGCAAGCCCCGCCGAGACGCCCAGGGCCGTCGTCCGCCCGACGAACTCGCGCCGGCTCATTCGGCCCGCCTTTGCCTGCGCCACCATCCAGTCCAGCTGGTTCACCTTGTCGTTCATCCTCGTCTCCCTGTTGCCCCGCTTTGGGGGATTCTTTTGTTGACTGTTGAATCAATAGACTGCGATCCGGCCCTTGCGACAAACGTTTTTTCGCACGCCCTCACACAAACTTCCGTGCCACCTCCTCGTCCCAGTCCCGCTGGAAGACGACCGTTTCACCCTCCCAAGCGGTGAGCCTCGCCTGCATGCGCAAATGCGACGCTGTGGCGCTCATCACCGTCTCGGCCCGGGTCCTGACCCGCCAGTCGCCGCGCGACAGCCGCTGTTCCCAGGTGATCTCGGCCCGCGCCGACAAGGGATCGGCCGCGATCTCCCAGCGTTCGGTCGTCGTCTCGCCGCTGACCAGCCCGTGGTCCAGGTTCTCGGTGTCGCCCGTGTCCTCCGCGACGACCAGCGCATGGGTCCCGGCGATCAGGTCGCTCTCCACCCGGCGGCTGGCCGACCCCGGCCGCAGCACCCGGTGCGCCCAGGGCTTCGCGGTCTCGGCCGGCGGCGGCTCCCATTCCGTCCGCGTGCCCTCATGAACCGGCAGGTCCAGACTGGCCTGCGTGATCTCCAGCGTCGCGGCCTCGGGCGAGGGCCAGACAAAGGGCCAGTAGGTCGTGGACAGGGCCAGCCGCAGGCGATGACCCGCCGCAACGCGATAGCCCATCTGGTCCAGCACCAGCACCACATCCTCCGGCACGCCCGGCTCCATCGGCTCCGGCGCCTCGGCGCTGCGGCGGTGGCAGAGGTTCAGGATGCCATGCGCGATCCGCACCGAGGACCCGTCCGGGGCCACGTCGCAGAGCCGCGCCACGAGGAAGGCCATGGGCTTGTCCGACGCCAGCCGCAGCGACAGCTTCGCCGCGCCAAGCAGCTCCAGCGGTTCGGCCAGCGGCGCGCCATCGAAACAGACCGACAGCGCGTCATCCGTGCGCTGGTCGCCCGCCATCTCGGCATTCAGCCCCATCGGGAAGAACTCGCCCGCCGCCATCCCCAGATGCTGCGGTGTGCAGACGCTGGCGGACAGCGCCCCCGCCACCCCGAGGCCCGCGTCCGAAACCGGCAACACCTGTCGGCCGACCCGAGGCGTCGGCCACTCAGCCTCCGCGATCCAGTGGCCATCCCGATGCTTTGCACTCGGATTTGGCGGCGCGGAATGCAGCAGGTAGGCGCGGAAGGCCGGATCATCCTCGGCCCCGTTCTCGATACCCTTCAGCCAGCGGTCCCACCAGCGGATCGCCAGTTGCAGGAAGCCGATCCGCGGCCCCGGCACCGCCGTGTGCGGATACTGGTGCACCCAGGGCCCGATGATCCCTTTCACCGGCCCGCGCGCCTGCTCCATCAGATGCGCGACCGTATTCATGTAATTGTCGTTCCAGCCGCCGATGGACAGGATCGGCGTGGTCATCCGGTCCCAGTCCTCGCAGATCGAGCCGTGCTTCCAGTAGGCGTCCCGCGTCTGGTGCGCCGCCCAGCCGGGGGCATGGAAGGGCTGGTTCTCCAGCCGCCGCAGCCAGGTCTCGCGCCAGTCGTTGCGCAAGAGCGGGTCGGGCGGACGCGAAGAATAGGACAGCATCACCGACCCCCAGCCGAAATTCTCGCCCAGAAGCGCGCCGCCCTTGAAATGGATGTCGTCGGCGAAACGGTCCGTGGTGGAATAGACGCTGATGACGGCCTTCAGCGCAGGCGGTTGCAGGAAGGCCGTCTGCAGGCAGTTGAAGCCGCCCCAGCTCTTGCCCATCATCCCCACGCTGCCCGAGCACCAGGGTTGGCGGGCCAGCCAGGCGATCACGTCGCAGGCGTCCTGCAACTCCTGCGCCGAATATTCGTCCTCCATCAGCCCGTCGCTGTCGCCGTTGCCCCGGATGTCCACCCGCACGCAGGCATAGCCGTGCCCGGCGACATAGGGGTGCATCAGCTCGTCCCTCGGCAGGGTCCCGTCGCGCTTGCGGTAGGGGATGTATTCCAGCACAGCCGGGACGGGTCTTGCTGCGGCGTTGGCAGGCATCCAGACCCGGGCCGAAAGCCGTGTGCCGTCCGGCATCGGAATGGCCAGGTCTTCGATTTCGGTGATCGCCTCGGGAAACTCAGACCTGACCGTCACGCGCCACCCCTCCGATTCTCTGACCGCATCGGATATTATCCGGTCGTACAATTCAAGCGCCGTGTGAGCTCCTCGTGCGCCTTCGGCTTCTCGTCGCGGTGCCGCCCGCGAGGAGCGACGAAGTCGACCACGAGCCGCCCGCAGTCCCAGCGAGGAGCGACGAAGTCGACGACGAGCCGCCTCAAATTCCAAATTCCGCAGATGTAAAGAAACCCCTAACGTCCGCGACCAACCAATTGATTCCAAATACTTTACGGAGATTGTCCACCGTGGACACCCTCGCCTGTTCACCCCCGCACACAGACCGCGCGGCACGAGCCTGATGAAAATTTACCCCCGGGGGGCTACCTTCCCCTGCAAAGGAGACACCCCATGTGGAACCCGCTTCTCGACCCCTCGATCCCGATCGGCACCCAGGTCGACGCCATCGAGACCGTCATCGTCCCCCGCGCCCGCGACCTCGGCGGGTTCGAGGTCCGGCGTGCCCTCCCCTCGGCCCAGCGGCAGATGGTCGGCCCCTTCATCTTCTTCGACCAGATGGGCCCGGCCGAGTTCCTGACCGGCGACGGCATCGACGTGCGACCCCATCCCCACATCGGCCTCGGCACCGTGACCTACCTGCTGAAGGGCCGCCTCCACCACCGCGACAGCCTGGGCACCGACGCCTGGATCGAACCCGGCGCCGTGAACTGGATGCTCGCGGGGCAGGGGATCACCCATTCCGAACGCACCGATGGCGAGGCCCGGCGCCAGCCGATGTCGATGCTGGGCCTGCAGACCTGGCTCGCCCTGCCGAAGGACCGCGAGGAAGATGCCACTGCCTTCGCCCATGTCGGGAAGGACCAGCTGCCCGAACTGGAAGGCGAGGGGAAACAGGTCCGCCTGATCCTCGGCCACGCCTGGGGTGAACGGGTGGGACTCGAGATGCCGTCCGAGGTCTTCTATGCCGACGCCCGCCTCGCCCCCGGCGCGGCGATCCCGTTGCCCGACGACCACGAGGACCGGGGCGTTTACATCCTTGACGGCGAGGTGACCTGCGCTGGCCAGACCTTCGAGGCCGGCAGGATGCTGGTCTTCCGCCCCGGAGACCGGGTCTCGGTCAAGGCCGGCCCGCAGGGTGCGCGGGTGATGCTCCTCGGCGGCGCCACGATGGACGGCCCCCGCTTCATCTGGTGGAACTTCGTCGCCTCTTCCCGCGAGAAGATCGAGGCCGCCAAGGAGGCCTGGCGGGCCGGCGACTGGATGCACGGCCGCTTCCGCCTGCCCCCCGGCGACGAGGCGGAGTTCATTCCCGCCCCCGACCGGTAGAAAAACCCGCGCTTCCCCCATTGACGCCCCCGGGGGAAGCGTCTATCCCGCCCTCCACGCGCGGTGGTAGCTCAGTCGGTTAGAGTACCGGCCTGTCACGCCGGGGGTCGCGGGTTCGAGCCCCGTCCACCGCGCCAGCCTTCCCCTGATTGGTTGACGAGCCCAGCAGGTGTCCACGGTGGACATTTCGCGATTTCGTCGTGATTTCAGTGCATTGATCGCGGACGTTAGGGGTTTCTTAACCTCCGCCTCCGCGTCTCCTCTCTTGTCCACACGAGACGAGTCAGGGCAGGGGGAGTGCTGCGGCGGAGACCTGGATCCCGCCGATGGCGAAGAGGCGCGCCCGGGTGGAGACGCTGACGCCGCGGGAGACGGTCCCGGCCTCGTCCCGGTCGATGGCGACGCTGATCGCGTATCGCCGTCGGGGCGGAGCGCCGGCTTCGGCAGGCATCGGCTCCAACCCTGCGGAACGTGGCGGCGGTGCCGGCACCTTTCCCGCTTGACGCCCACCGCGCGACCTACTATCTGACCCGCCACGCGCGGTGGTAGCTCAGTCGGTTAGAGTACCGGCCTGTCACGCCGGGGGTCGCGGGTTCGAGCCCCGTCCACCGCGCCAGCTTTCCCCAGAACATGCAGGGAAGACGGAACGCCAGCCCCGGGGCCGGTGCCTGCCTGCGCCGCGTTCGGCCTGTCTCGTGCGACGGAATGCCCGGCCCGGGCCTGCTGGCGGCGACGGGCCGACCGGGATAGTCTCCCCGCCAGCCGCGCCCCCTTTCAGCGAACCGGACCCCTGCCCATGGCCCTTCTTGACCAGATCCCCCTGTCGATCCTGATCCTTGCCGCCCTGACCCTGGGCCTCGCGCCGTTCCTGCCCGAGCCGCATATCTGGGAGAAGCTGAAGATGCTGGCGGCGGGCGAGCTGGTGAAGCCGATCGACTGGTTCGACCTCGCCCTGCACGCGGCGCCATGGCTCCTGCTGATCGCCAAGCTGGTGCGGATGGCGCTGGTCCGGAGCTAGGGCCGCAGGCGCAAGAAAATTGCGCGGATCACGGGTAGTTTCGGCCGGGAACACCTCTGTGAGACCCCCTGTGCGCAACATCCGGTCGGGTGTATCTGACGGGCCGGGCGTCAGGGTCCGCCGGGTGAAACCTCTCACCGACGCGACGGACCGGGATGACACCCGAACTGCGGACCCGCGCTGCGGGCCGAAACCGGAGACTGAACATGCGTTCCTTCATCCTTCCTGCCACCCTTGTCCTGATGACCGCCATCGGCTCGGCCGCGATCGCGGCGCCGACGACGACCGTGGGCATGGTCAAGAGCTTCGACGCCAGGACCATGACCCTGACGCTGGACAACGGGGTCAGCTACGTCCTGCCCAAGGGGTTCAAGGATCCCGGCCTGAAGGCGGGCGAGAAGGTGTCGGTGATCTGGGACATGAAGGGCGCGGTGCACGAGGCGAGCGCCGTGACCATCCAGAAATCGTGACCGTCCATCGGGACGGAACGGGGAACGGGGGCCGACAGGCCCCCGTTTTCGTTCAGAGCCGCATCCGGTAGCGGATGTGCCCGTCATCGGCGCAGAAGCTGTCGTAGAGCCTGCGCGCCGTGGTGTTGCCGATCTCGGTCAGCCAGTAGAGCCGCTGCCAGCCCCGCGCCCGGCCGATGGCGATGAGATCCTCGATCAGGGCGCGGCCAAGCCCCTGTCCGCGCGCCTGGGGAGCGACGAAGAGGTCTTCCAGATAGCCGTCGTCGCCCATCACCCAAGTCGAGGGGTGGTGCTGGTGGATGGCAAAGCCCTGCGGCACGCCGTCGATGCAGGCCAGCCGCGCGGTCAGGGGGTTGGCGGGGTCCATCAGCCGCGCCCAGGTGAAGGCCGTCACCCCATCCGGCAGGGTGAGGTTGTAGCCTTCGGTGAACCCCTGCCAGAGTCGCAGGAAATCCCCTTCGTCCGAAGGGGTTGCGTCGCGTATTTCAACCATCACGCGAGCCGCGCGAGGATCCGGGCCCAGGCGCGGATGCCCTTGTGGAAGGACTCCACGTCGTATTTCTCGTTCGGGCTGTGGATGTTGTCGTCATCCTTGCCGAAGCCGATCAGCATCGCGTCCATCCCGAGGATGGTCTTGAAATAGCCCGCGACCGGGATCGATCCGCCCGATCCGATGAAGGCGGCGGGCTTGCCCCATTCCTCGGTCAGCGCGGCGCGGGCGGATTCGAAGGCGGGGTCGGAGATTTCCATCACGCTCGCAGGCGCGCCGTCGCTGCCGCCGTGCCAGAGGATCTCGCAATCGGCGGGCATCTGCGCTTCGGCCCAGGCCTTGAAGGCCGCGATGATCTTTTCGGGGTCCTGGCGCGAGACGAGGCGGAACGAGACCTTGGCATGGGCTTCCGAGGGCAGCACGGTCTTGAACCCCGCCCCGGTATAGCCGCCCCACATGCCGTTCACCTCGGCGGTCGGGCGCGACCAGATGCGCTCCAGAGGCGTGCGGTCCTGTTCGCCGGCGGGGACCGAGAGGCCGACCTCGGCCAGATAGGCGGCATGGTCGAAGGCCAGCGCCTGCCATTGGCTCCGCAGCGCGTCGGGAAGTTCGTCCACGTCGTCGTAGAAGCCCGGCACCTGCACCCGGCCCTGCGAATCATGCAGGCCCGCCAGAAGCCGCGCCATCAGGTGCAAGGGGTTCTGCGCCAGCCCGCCATACATGCCGGAATGCAGGTCGCGGTTCGCCGCGCGGATGGTGAATTCCGCCTTGCACAGGCCGCGCAGCATGGTGGTGATCGCCGGGGTATGTTCGTCGTAAAGCCCGGTGTCGCAGATCAGCGCGAGGTCGCAGGACAGCTCGTCCCGGTGCTGTTCGAGGAAGGGGATGAGCGAGGGCGAGCCAGATTCCTCCTCGCCTTCCAGGAAGATCGTCAGCTTGCCCGGCAGGCGGCCGTGGACCTCTTTCCAGGCGCGGCAGGCCTCGATGAAGGTCATCAACTGCCCCTTGTCGTCCGAGGCGCCGCGCGCGCGGATCACGCGGCCTTTCGGTGTTTCCTGCACCTCGGGGTCGAAGGGCGGGCGGTGCCAGAGCTCAAGCGGATCAACGGGTTGCACGTCGTAGTGGCCGTAGAACAGCAGATGCCGGCGCCCCTCGCCGCCATGGGCCACGACCATCGGGTGACCGGGGGTCGCGGCGGCGCGGGCGTCGAAGCCGAGCGAGGACAGGTCGGCGGCCAGATGTTCCGCCGCACGGGCGCAATCGGCCTTGTAGGCGGGGTCGGTCGAGATCGAGGGGATGCGCAGAAGCGTCATCAGCCGGTCGAGCGACTGCGGCAGGGATTCGTCGATGCGGGCAAGCACGGCGTCGAGCGACGGGGCGGGGGGCATGCTGTTCTCCGGGATGTGATCGGAAGCCAGCCTAGCAGCGGGGTTGGCACTGTCCAGAGCGGGCGGGCTGCGCTAAGAGGGGCTGGAACGAAGGGGGTGACAATTCGCCCTCTGGCGCCGAGGCGCCAATTGACCGACATCAAGGCACCCCTGCGGCGGATGGGACAGAACCGTCGCACAAGGAACCGGAACGCATGACCAGATACGACGACGCGATCGACGCCAGCCTGCAACGCCTGCACGACGAGGGGCGCTATCGCACCTTCATCGACATCGCGCGCGCCAAGGGCCAGTTTCCCCATGCGGTCTGGACCCGCCCGGACGGGACGCAGAAGGACATCACGGTCTGGTGCGGCAACGATTACCTCGGCATGGGCCAGCATCCCGAGGTGCTGGCTGCGATGCACGCGGCGCTGGAGGCCACCGGCGCGGGGTCGGGCGGCACGCGCAACATCAGCGGCACGACGGTCTGGCACAAGGCGCTGGAGGCCGAGCTGGCCGACCTGCACGGCAAGGAGGCCGCGCTGGTCTTTACCTCGGCCTATATCGCCAACGACGCGACGCTTTCGACGCTGCGGACGATCTTTCCGGGCCTCATCATCTATTCCGACGCGCTGAACCATGCCTCGATGATCGAGGGCGTGCGGCGCGGGGGCGGGGCGAAGCGGATCTTCCGGCACAACGACCTGGCCCACCTGCGCGAGCTTTTGGCGGCGGACGACCCGGCGGCGCCGAAGCTGATCGCCTTCGAATCGATCTACTCGATGGACGGCGACTTCGGCCCGATCAGGGAAATCTGCGACCTGGCGCAGGAATTCGACGCGCTGACCTACCTGGACGAGGTCCATGCCGTGGGCATGTACGGCCCGCGCGGGGCAGGGGTGGCCGAGCGTGATGGCCAGATGGGCCGGGTGGACATCATCAACGGCACGCTGGCCAAGGCCTATGGCGTCTTCGGCGGCTATATCGCCGCCTCGGCAAGGATGGTGGATGCCATCCGGTCCTATGCGCCGGGGTTCATATTCACCACCAGCTTGCCGCCCGCGGTGGCGGCCGGCGCGGCGGCCTCGGTCCGGTTCCTGAAGGGCGAGGGCGGGCGGGCGCTGCGGGCGCAGCATCAGACCCAGGCCCGGATCCTGAAGACCCGGCTGAAGGCGCTGGGCCTGCCGATCATCGACCATGGCAGCCATATCGTCCCGGTCCATGTCGGCGACCCGGTGCATTGCAAGATGCTGTCGGACATGCTCCTTGAGGACCACGGC
Organism: Tabrizicola flagellatus; assembly: GCF_008271465.1. Lineage (GTDB taxonomy): Bacteria > Pseudomonadota > Alphaproteobacteria > Rhodobacterales > Rhodobacteraceae > Tabrizicola > Tabrizicola flagellata. The sequence continues at coordinate 55,276 of NZ_VMDU01000001.1, forward strand.
ATCTACGTCCAGCCGATCAATTTCCCCACCGTCCCGCGGGGGACCGAGCGGCTGCGCTTCACTCCCTCGCCGGTGCATGGGCCGGACGAGATCGACCGGCTGGTGCGCGCGATGGATGCGCTTTGGGCGCAATGTGCGCTGAATCGCGCCGAGGCGGTTGCCTGAACTGTTTGCCCCGTGGAAAAGGCCTTGTCCTGTGGTAAGGATTGCCCAATAGAACAAGGCAGTGAGTCGCTGGGGAAGGCGACCGCGTAGAGTGGTGCACCGAAGGGGACAGGGCGCGCATGATCGGTTGGAGGGCGAAACCTTCGACGACCGAAGAGGACAAGCCAAAGGGCTTTGACGACTTCGAGTTGCGTCTGGGCGACCTGATGCGTGGCGAGCGAGCCACGCTGGGCAAGTCGCTGCTGGATGTTCAGCGAGAGCTGAAGATCAAGGCCACCTACATTGCGGCCATCGAGAACGCCGACCTCTCGGCCTTCGAGACGCCCGGTTTCGTGGCGGGCTACGTCCGGTCCTATGCCCGCTATCTGGCGATGGACCCGGAATGGGCCTTCGAACGCTTCTGCGCCGAGGCCGGCTATTCCGTGTCGCACGGCCTCTCGGCCGCCGCTGCGCCGCAGCAGATCGCCAAGGCCCGGGCGCGGCGCGATGTCGCCGATCCCCTTGCTGATCCGAATGCAAGCTTCATTCCGCGTGGCGAAGCGATCTGGAGCCGGATCGAACCCGGTGCGGTCGGGTCCATCGCGGTGCTGGTCGCCCTGATCGGCGCCATCGGCTATGGCGGCTGGTCGGTGCTGCAGGAAGTCCAGCGCGTTCAACTCGCCCCCGTGGATCAGGCACCGACCGTGGTCGCGCAGATCGATCCGCTGTCGGAGGCCGGCACAGCTGCGCCGCAGATGGTAGCCAGCCGCCCGACCGAACCTGCAGCACAGGCGGTGGCCAGCGCCGAAGGCGCCGCCGCCCGGGATGTGATGGACCGCCTCTATCGCCCGCAGGCGCTGGACGTGCCGGTCCTGACTTCGCGCGACGGGCCCATTGCTGCGATCAACCCGCGCCAGACCGGCGTCCTGTCGGAAGTGGCCGCGGCCGATGTCGTCGATGCCGCGATCGACGAGGCGCTGGGCAGCGATGTCCAGGTCATCGCCGAGGCAAAGCAGGGTATCGAGGTCCTGGCGGTTCGCCCCTCCTGGGTGCGGGTCAATGCCGCGGACGGCACCGTGCTGTTCGAGAAGATCCTGGATGCCGGCGAACGCTATGTCGTGCCGCCGCTCGAAACGGCCGCCGTGTTCCGCACCGGAAATTCGGGGTCGATCTACTTCCTGGTGGATGGCGTGCCCTATGGTCCCGCCGCCCCTGGCGCCAATGTCGCCAAGGATATCAAGCTGTCGCCCGAGGCGCTGACCCAGACCTATGCCCGGGCCGATCTGAGCAAGGATCAGGATCTGGCCAATTTCGCCACGGCGGATGCGACGCCGGTCCTGCAGGCGCCCACCGTCAGCGAGTAGGCCCCGCCGCCCATTGCCGCAGGCCGTCGCGCGCCTTATGCTGCGCGGGCATTGCAAGGGAAGCCCGACCCATGACTCACAACCCCGTCCGCCCCTGGCGCAACATCGCGCGACGGGCGTCGCGGCAGATCCGCGTGGGCAAGGTGCTGGTCGGTGGCGATGCTCCGATCAGCGTGCAGACGATGACCAACACGCTGACCACCGACGTGGCCGCGACCATCGAGCAGATCCAGCGCTGCGCCGTGGCGGGTGCGGACATCGTGCGCGTCTCGACGCCGGACGAGGCCTCGACGAAGGCGCTGAAGGAGATCGTCGCCGAAAGCCCGGTGCCGATCGTCGCCGACATCCATTTCCACTATCGCCGCGCCATCGAGGCGGCCGAGGCGGGGGCGGCCTGCCTGCGGATCAACCCCGGCAACATCGGCGATGCGAAGCGCGTGGCCGAGGTGGTGCGCGCGGCCAAGGACCACGGCTGTTCCATCCGCATCGGAGTGAACGCGGGCAGCCTGGAAAAGCACCTGCTGGAGAAATACGGCGAGCCTTGCCCCGAGGCGATGGTGGAATCCGGTCTCGACCACATCCGGCTGTTGCAGGACAACGATTTCCACGAGTTCAAGATCAGCGTGAAGGCGTCGGACGTGTTCCTGGCCGCCGCCGCCTACCAGCAGCTGGCCGATGCCACCGACGCGCCGATCCATCTGGGGATCACCGAGGCGGGGGGGCTGGTGTCCGGCACGGTGAAATCGGCCATCGGTCTGGGCAACCTGTTGTGGATGGGGATCGGCGACACGATCCGGGTCAGCCTGTCTGCCGACCCGGTCGAGGAGGTCAAGGTCGGCTACGAGATCCTGAAGTCGCTGGGCCTGCGGCACCGGGGGGTGACGATCATCTCGTGCCCGTCCTGCGCGCGGCAGGGGTTCGATGTCATCAAGACGGTGGCGGCGCTGGAGGAACGGCTGGCGCATGTCACGACCTCGATGTCCCTGTCGATCATCGGCTGCGTGGTGAACGGCCCGGGCGAGGCCCTGATGACCGACATCGGCTTTACCGGCGGCGGCGCGGGGAAGGGGATGGTCTATCTGGCCGGCAAGCAGGATCACACCCTGTCGAACGAGCGGATGATCGACCACATCGTCGAGCTGGTCGAGAAGAAGGCCGCCGAGATCGAGGCGGCGGAGAAGCTGGCTGCGGAATAGTGCCCAGAATTCTTCGTCGAAGAATTTTGGACCCAGCGCTTCAGTCCTCGCCCATTTCGCGCACCAGATGGTCGATGAAGGCGCGCAGGCGCGCCGTGACGGACTGGGCCGAGGGATAGACGAAATAGATCGCCTTCCGCGGCGTGGACCAGTCTGGCAACACGCGCACGAGGCGCCCGGCGGCGAGGTCGGGGCGGCAGACGATGCCGGGCAGGGCGCCGATGCCCGCCCCCGCCACCACCGCGTCGCGCACCGCCAGGTGCGAGCCGAGCCGCAAGGGCGGCTCGAAGGGCAGGACGACCTCTTCCTCTCCGTTCTGCAAGGGCAGACCGCCCGGCCAGGGCATGGCAAGGCCGACCAGGTCGAAGCGGGACAGATCCTCGGGCCGGCGCAGGCTGTCGAGACCGGGCAGGTCGGGCGCGGCCACCATCATCGCCTGGCCATGGGTCAGGCGGCGGGCGACCTGGCTGGAATCCTCCAGCGGGCCGAAGCGGAGGCAGCCGTCGAAGCCTTCCTCCAGGAGGTCGGGCGCGCGGTCGAGGAAATGGATTTCCAGCGTCACCTCGGGATGGAGCTTGCGGAACCGGGCGGCAATGGCGCCGATCAGGAGATTGCCGAAGCTTTGCGGCACCGCCAGCCGCAGATGCCCACGCGGGGTGCCGCCGGATTCGCCGAGCGCCCGGCGGATGTCCTCGGCCTCGCCCAGAAGCCGCTCGGCGCGGGCGGCCAGCACCTCGCCTTCCTGCGTGGGCCGCAGCGTGCGGGTGGAGCGTTCGATCAGCCGGACGCCGAGGTCGGCCTCGAGATCGGCGACGCGCTTCGAAAGGGTGGATTTCGGCACCCTCAACGCCAGCGCGGCGGCAGAGAACGAGCCTTCGCGCAGCACGGTGCGAAAGCCGCGGAGCGCGGTGAGGTCAAGATCATTGTCCATAATTCGGAACACACCTTGCAATAATGGCCATCTGGTCCATGATCGTGGATTTTGGCAGAGTGCGCAAGACACGTTCCAGGGATTCCGCATGCAACCGACTTCCGAAGCACCGCCCTCGCGCGCGGTGACCCTTGCCGTTCTGGGCCTGGCCTCGATGACGATCATGGCGAACGCGACCGTCGCGTCCTCGCTGCCGGGCCTGCGCGCGCATTATGCCGACATTCCCCATATCGACACGCTGGCGGGGCTGATCGTGACCTTGCCCTCGCTGGCCATCGTGCTGTCGGCCGGGGGGATGGGCCTTCTGATCGACCGCTGGGACCGGCAGAAGCTGCTTCTCCTGACGGCGGGTCTCTATGCCATCGGGGGGACCTCCGGCCTTTGGGCCGAGAGCCTCTGGGGCATGCTGATCGGGCGGCTGGCGCTGGGGCTGGGGGTGGCCGGCACGATGAACCTCGGCATGACCTGGGCCTCGGACCTCTGGCAGGGGCCCGCGCGGGCGCGGTTCCTGGGGATGCAGGGCGCGGCGATTTCGCTGGCGGGCATCGTCTTCATGCTGCTTGGCGGGTTTCTGGCCAGCTGGCACTGGCGCGGGGCCTTCGCGGTCTATGGCCTGATCCTGCCCATCGCCGCGCTGGCCTTCCTGGCGCTTGGCCCCCATGCCCGCCGCATCGCGGCCGAGCGCGCCCGCCCGCAGGCCCTTGCCGCCACGACCGACCGTTTCCCCTGGGCGGCCTATGCCTTCATCGCGCCGCTCGCCTTCCTGTTCCAGGTCGCGTTCTACGTCACGCCGACCCGGCTGCCCTTCCACCTCGAGGCGCTGGGGGTGCACAGCCCGCTGGTCGTCGGCGCGCTGATGGCGGCCCTGGTGACGGTCTCGGCCCCGGTGTCGCTGATGTACGGCCGGATCCGCGCCAGGCTGAGCGCCATGACCATCTTCGGCTTGTCCTTCGTCCTGATCGGGCTGGGCTTTCTGGCCCATGCCACGGCAAGCGACTGGCACGGAGTGCTGCTGGGCTCGCTGATCGCGGGGCTGGGGATGGGGATCTCGATGCCCAATTACACCACCTGGTTCATGGCGCGGGTGCCGGCCAGCATGCGCGGGCGAGCCTCGGGCCTCTTGACCACGGCCTTCTTCCTCGGCCAGTTCGCCTCGCCCCTGGTCTCGGCGCCGCTGGTGGCCTGGCTTGGGCTGGCGGGCACCTTCGCGGCGGTGGGCATGGGGCTGGTGGTGCTGGGTCTGGGACTCTGGGTCGCGCAGGCGGTGCGGCCCGAGCCTGTCCCGGTCGAGGCCTGAGCCGCGTGCCGGTCTAGTGCGGGATCGACTTCGAGAACAGGTTGACGATCAGCACTCCGGCGAGGATCAGCCCGAGGCCCAGGATCGCCGCCAGGTCCAGCGACTGGCGATACCAGATCCAGGCCACGGCGCTGATCAGCACGATCCCCATGCCCGACCAGATCGCATAGACGACGCCGGTCGGCATGACCCGCAGCGGATAGGACAAGAGCCAGAAGGCGAGCGCATAGCCGCAGAACGCCAGAAGCGACGGCACAAGCCGGGTAAAGCTTTCCGAGCGGGCAAGGGCGGTCGTGGCGACGACCTCGGCCAGAATGGCTGCCAGAAGGATGAGATAGGTCCGGGTCATGCGCCTGCTCGAAAGGTGACATTGCCCGCTACCCTGTGCGAGACGGCGGCGACGGTCGCGTTCAACTGCGACCCTTGCACCGCCGGAACGGACAGTGGACAGCCACCGGCCGACCCTCCGGCCCTTGCTCAGCCGTCGGAGCGGGCGTCGGCCACGAAGTCGCGCATCACGTCCAGCGGCGCATAGCCGCGCATCACCATGTCCTTCAGCACGAAGGCCGGCGTGCCGGTGATCTGCATCTTGTCGGCCAGCGCGTGATTGTCCTTGATGACCTGCATCACCTCGGGCGCCGACATGCGGTCGAGGATCGGCTGCGCCTCAAGGCCGAGGTCGCCGGCCAGCCGGCCCAGCACCTCGGGCGAAGGCTCGCCGCGCAGGGTCATCAGCGCGTCGTGCACTTTGGCATAGGCCTCATCCCCATGCAGTTGCCGGACCGCGATCGCGAACTGAGCGGACATCAGCGAGGCCTCGCCCAGGATCGGGAACTCCTTGACCACAAAGCGGATCTTGCCGTCGGTCTGGATAAGCTGGTCCACTTCCTCATAGGCCTTGCGGCAATAGCCGCAGCGGTAGTCCATGAATTCGACCAGGGTGATGTCCCCCTCCGGATTGCCGCCGACCCAGTCGTTGGGGTTGTTGAAGATCTCGTCGTTCAGCGAGGCGACCATCTGCACGTCGCGCAGGGCATCGGCCTCTTCCTGACGCGCCTGGAGCACATCCATCGCCTCGATCAGGACCTCGGGGTTTTCCAGCAGATAGGCGCGCACCTCCTCGCGGAAGGCGGCGCGTTCGGCATCGGTCATCGCGGGGACGGAGGGCTGGGTCTCGGCCAGAGCGGGCAGGCTGGCAAGGCCGAGGATCAGGCCAAGGGCGAGGCGGGTCATGAGGTCTCCTGCAGTGGCCGGATCCGGCGGCGGGCAGGATAGGGGCGGGTCCGCGCCGAGGCAAGCCACTCGCCGCTTTGTGATCCGGCGGCAACGCCGGCCCCAGAGCGGCGCGGGGCGCAATTTACATCCCGCGGCCGAGCGGGGATAAGGCGGCCATGCGCCTGATCCGACCGCTTTGCGTCGTCCTACTGCTGCTCCTGCCGCTGCCGGCGGGGGCCGAGGGCCTGTCGGCGCTGGCGCGGGTCGATCCGATGCGCTCGGCGCTGGTGGCGACGGGGCAGGGGCTGGAACTGAAGCTGACCCTGAGCCAGCCGGTGCCCTGGCGGGTGCGGATGCTGGACGGCCCGCCGCGGCTGGTGATCGACACGCGCGAGGTGGACTGGGCAGGGGCGCAGGTCCTGGCCATGGTGCGCCCGGCGCTGGCGATGCGGGCGGGGTCGTTCCGGCCGGGCTGGTCGCGACTGGTGCTGGAACTGGACGGGCCGCACCGGCTGGCGCGGGCCGAGATGACGACGACCGGCGTCCCGCGCATCGACATCCTGCTTGAGCCGACCGACGCGGCGAGTTTCGCGGCCGAGGTCTCGCGGCCGGACCTGCCGGAATGGGGCCTGCCGGATGCCGCGCGGCTGGAGCCGCCGCCGGTTGCAGGCGCCGGACCGATCACGGTGGTGCTGGATCCGGGGCATGGCGGCATCGACCCGGGGGCCGAACGCGACGGGATCAGCGAGGCGGCGCTGATGCTGACCTTCGCCCGCGAGCTCAAGGAGGCGCTTCTGCGCGACGGGCGCTTCCGCGTGGTCATGACGCGCGACGAGGATGTCTTCGTGCCGCTGGAGACCCGCACCTCGATCGCGCGCGAGGCCGAGGCGGACCTCTTCCTGTCGCTCCATGCCGATGCGCTGGCCGAAGGCGACGCGCAGGGCGCGACGATCTACACGCTTGCCCCCGAGGCGTCAGACGCGGCCTCGGCTGCACTCGCCGAACGGCACGACCGCGACGACCTTTTGGCCGGGGTGGACCTGTCGGACCAGGACGATCAGGTCGCCGAGGTGCTGATGGACATGGCCCGGACCGAGACGCGGCCGCGCAACGACCGGCTGGCCGAGGCGGTGGTCGGCGCGCTGAAGGCGGCCGAGATCCGCATGCACCGCCATCCGCGGCAGACCGGCGGCTTCTCGGTGCTGAAGTCGCCCGACATCCCCTCGGCGCTGCTGGAAGTGGGATTTCTCTCTTCTGACCGCGACTTCAAGCGGCTGTCCGATCCCGCCTGGCGCGCGCGGCTGGCCGAGGCGGTGGTGCAGGGCATCGTCGCCTGGTCCGAGGAGGACCGGACGCTGCGGGCGCTGGCCGCGCCCTGACCCTTGCGAAACCCCGCCCGCGCCGCCACTTGTGACCGGCCAAGGTTTTGACGCGGGGGCGCGTCTGCTATACTGGGGTCCGAAATCAGCGGGAGTTCCGGGTGCTTCGTTTCGTCGGCAATTTCTTGGGCGGTATCTTCACCACGGTCACGCTGGGGCTGATCTTTGCCGCGCTGACGCTGGGCGGCATCTTCTACATGTATTCCCGCGACCTGCCGAGCCACGAGAACCTGGCGCAATATACCCCCGCGACGATCAGCCGGATCTATTCCGGCGAGGGTCGGATCATAGACGAATTCGCCCAGGAACGCCGTCTGTTCGTGGCCAGCGAGGACATCCCCGACCTGGTGAAGCAGGCCTTCATCTCGGCCGAGGACAAGAACTTCTACAAGCACCACGGCTATGACACGCGCGGCATGGTCGCTGCCCTGATCGAGGCGGTGAAGAGCCGGGGCGAAAGCATGCGGGGCGCCTCGACCATCACCCAGCAGGTGATGAAGAACTTCCTGCTCGACGGCTCGCGCAGCGTCGAGAGGAAGATCAAGGAGATCATCCTGGCCACCCGGCTGGAGCAGACGCTGTCCAAGGACAAGATCCTGGAACTTTATCTGAACGAGATCTTCCTCGGCCAGAACTCCTACGGGGTGGCGGCGGCGGCGCAGACCTATTTCAACAAGCCGCTGTCCGACCTGGCCCCACATGAGGCCGCGATGCTGGCCGCCATGCCGCAGGCGCCGGGCAAGTATCATCCCGTGACTGCGAAGGAGCGGGTGACCGAACGGCGCAACTACGTGCTGCGCGAGATGTGGCAGAACGGCTATATCGACGAGGCGACCTATCTTGCGGAAAAGGAGATGCCGCTGCGATCGGTGCAGAACGGCGATTTCGAGGCCTTCCGCGATGCGCTTCCCCCTCGCGACTATTTCACCGACGAGATCCGCCGCCAGTTGTCCGGCGTCTTCGGCGAGGAGGAGTTCTTTTCCGGCGGTCTGACCATCCGTGCCACGGTCGACCCCGAGCTGCAGGAGGCCGCTGCCGCCGCGCTGCGCGAGGGGCTGGAAAACTATGACCGCAGCCAGGGCGTCTGGCGCGGCACCGGCAAGACCCTGCCGGCCGAGGTGCTGGGCTCGGAAGCGGCCTGGCGCGAGGCTCTGGCCAAGGTCGATGTGCCGCGCGACGTGGACGCCTGGTTCCCGGCCGTGGTGCTGGAGGTGGGCGAGACCAGTGCCCGGATCGGCATCGAGGGCGTGATCGACGACGAGGACGGCCATTTCATCCCGGCCGAGGATGTCACATGGGCGCGCAAGCGGTTGCCGGACGGCAAGCTTGGCCCCAGGGCGAAGGTCGCGGGCGACCTGGTCTCGGTCGGCGATGTGGTGCTGGTCCGCACCGTCACCAACAAGGACGGCACCTTCAACCGCTGGTCGCTGCGCCAGGTTCCCGAGGTGCAGGGTGCCTTCATGGCGATGGATGTGAACTCGGGCCGCGTCCTGGCGATGCAGGGCGGTTTCTCCTACCAGGATTCGGTGTTCAACCGCACCACGCAGGCGACGCGCCAGCCGGGGTCGAGCTTCAAGCCCTTCGTCTATGCCGCGGCGCTGGATTCGGGCTTCACCCCCGCGACGATCGTGGTGGACGCGCCGATCGAGGTGGACACGCCGCAGGGCCTGTGGACGCCGAAGAACGCCTCGGGCAAGTACTACGGCCCGACGCCGCTGCGCACCGGGATCGAGCAGTCGCGCAACCTGATGACGGTCCGCATCGCGCAGGAGATCGGCATGCAGACCGTCGCCGGCTATGCCGAACGCTTCGGGGTCTATGACCGGATGGGCCCCTATCTGGCGAACGCGCTTGGCAGCCAGGAGACGACGCTGTTCAAGATGGTGGCGGCCTATGCCATGTTCGCCAACGGCGGCGAACGGGTGGAGCCGACGCTGGTCGACCGGGTGCAGGACCGGTTCGGCAAGACGATCTATCGCCACGACCAGCGAGTCTGCGAGAATTGCGCCGCCCCCGATCTGCCGCCCGGGCAAGGCGTGAGGATCACCACCAACCGCGAGCGGGTGATGAACGCGATCACCGCCTATCAGCTGACCAGCATGATGCAGGGCGTCGTCCAGCGCGGCACCGCGCGCGGCATCAACCTGCCGGTGCCGGTGGCGGGAAAGACCGGGACGACCAATGATGCAAAGGATGTCTGGTTCATCGGCTATACCTCGAACATCGCGGCCGGCTGCTACATCGGCTACGACCAGCCGCGTTCGCTGGGGGACAGTGCCTCGGGCGGCGGGTTCTGCGGCCCGGTCTTCGAACGCTTCATGCGCACCGCCATCAAGAAATACGGCGGCGGCGAGTTCAAGGTGCCGCCGGGCGGCTATTTCCGCAAGATCGACCGCTATACCGGCATGCCGCTGCCCGACGATGCCACCGGCGACAACGTGGTCTCGGAATACTTCCGCGAGGGCGAGGAGGCGCTGATCGGCCTTGGCAACGTGGTGGATGGCGGTTTCGCCATGGGCGAGAACCTGCCGCTCTTCGCCTATGGCGAGGGCGAGGGCCAGGTGGACCAGGGCAAGACGGTGACCAATTCCCAGGGCAAGCAGGTCTTGGTGCCGAAAAAGGCCGATTTCGGCACCGTCTCGTCCGGCGGGCTTTACTGACACCGACGCCGCCTTCCGGCCGCGCCCTTGCCGGGGCGCGGTCAAACCCTTATGACCGCCCGCGAGATCAAGGACTGGACCCGACCGATGCGTGCCGAAACCCAAGCGAATGTCGAAGCGATCGAGAAGACGCTGAAACTTCTGGCCCAGCGGATGGACTGGGAGACCGCGCCGCACCGGCTGGAGGAGTTCGACGCCATGATCGAGGCGCCGGACCTGTGGAACGACCCGGCCAAGGCGCAGAAGCTGATGCGCGACCGCCAGGCGCTGATGGATGCGGTGGCCTCCTACAAGCTGATCGAGAGCGGCCTGAAGGAAAACGTCGAACTGATCGAACTGGGCGAGGCCGAGGGCGATACCGAGATCGTCGCCGAGGCGGAAAAGGCGCTGGCCGAGCTGGTGAAGGTCGCCCAGGCGAAGGAGCTCGAGGCGCTCCTGGACGGCGAGGCCGACGCCAACGACACCTTCCTGGAAATCAACGCGGGCGCGGGCGGAACGGAAAGCTGCGACTGGGCGGCGATGCTGGCGCGGATGTATGTCCGCTGGGCCGAGGCGCATGGCTACACCGTCGAACTGCAATCGGAGACCGAAGGCGAAGGGGCGGGGATCAAGTCGGCGTCCTACAAGATCAGCGGCAAGAACGCCTATGGCTGGCTGAAGACCGAGGCCGGGGTGCACCGGCTGGTCCGCATCTCGCCCTACGACTCGGCGGCGCGGCGGCATACCTCGTTCTGCTCGGTCTGGGTCTATCCGGTGGTGGACGACAACATCGAGATCGAGGTGCAGGACAAGGATATCCGCATCGACACCTTCCGGTCCTCGGGCGCGGGCGGCCAGCACGTCAACAAGACCGACTCGGCCGTGCGGATCACCCACTTCCCCACCGGGATCGTGGTGACCTCCTCGCTGAAATCCCAGCACCAGAACCGCGACATCGCGATGAAGGCGCTGAAGAGCCGCCTTTACCAGATGGAACTCGACAAGCGGAACGCCGCGATCAACGAGGCCTACGAGAACAAGGGCGACGCGGGCTGGGGCAACCAGATCCGCTCTTACGTCCTGCAGCCCTACCAGATGGTGAAAGACCTGCGGACGGGCTACGAGACCTCGGACACGCAGGGCGTTCTGGACGGCGATCTGGACGGGTTCATGCAGGCGACCCTCGCACTGAACGCCTCAGGCAAGAAGCGGGGCGAGATCGCGGACGTGGACTGACGCGCGCCGGCGCCCCGGACCTGATCCGGGGCGGCGTGTGTTGCGGGAGGTATGGGGTCCCGCCCGGGACGGGCGCACCCTTGCCAAAATCCTTGCCCGAGGCTTCGGCCCGCGCTTAATCTTCGGGCATGAGCGTCACGCATCCGCCCGCAGCACCCGAGATCAACCTGGTCGAGAGCTCCGACCTGCGGATCAGCCTTGCCGCCGGCTGGCGCGACTTCCGGCGCGCGCCGCTTCTGGGGCTGGTCTTCGCGGCAGTCTATGTGCTGGGCGGCTGGCTGATCACCTGGGCGATGACCACGAAGGGCCAGGTCTGGTGGACTCTGCCGGCCAGCGCCGGGTTCCCGATCCTCGGCCCCTTCATCGCCTGCGGCTTCTACGAGATCTCGCGGCGGCTGGAGAAGGGCGAGCCGCTGGTCGCCTCGGAAATCTTCGGCGTGATCTTCCGCCAGAAGGATCGCCAGATCCCCGCCATGGCGGCGGTGATCGTGGTCTATTTCCTGTTCTGGAACTTTCTCGCCCACATGATCTTCGCGCTGTTCCTGGGGAACGCGACGATGACCAATGTCTCGTCCTCGCTGGCGGTGTTCCTGTCGCCGCAGGGGCTGGCGATGCTGGCCTTCGGCACGGCGGTGGGCGCGGCCTTCGCGACGCTTCTGTTCTGCCTGACCGTGGTCAGCCTGCCGATGCTCTTGGACCGCGAGGTGGATTTCGTCACCGCCATGCTGACCAGTTTCGCGCTGGTGCGGGAGAACCCCCGCGTGATGCTGTCCTGGGGCGCGCTGATCGCGGTCTGCCTGTTCCTCGGCATGCTGCCGGCGTTCCTGGGGCTGTTCGTCGTGCTGCCGCTGTTTGGCCACGCGAGTTGGCACCTCTACCGCCGCGCCATCACCTGACGGGACGGGCGACCAGAAGGGCCAGCAGGGCGGCAAGCGCGGCCATCAGGCTGGCGGTCAGTGCCACCGTGCCGAAGGCCGCGCCCGTTGCGGCCAGGTGCGCCGGCCCCGTGCCCCTTACTCCGAACCCGGGTGCGCCCGGCCCGTAGGCCGCCGCCGCCACCCGGCCCAGCAGCGCCACCGCGACCAGCCCGGCTACCCGTGCCACCGCGTTGTTGATCCCCGAGGCCGCACCCTGTTCGCCGTCCTCCGCCCCCTGCATCGCCGCCGCGGTCAGGGGCGCGACGGTCAGGCCGAGACCGAGGCCAGCCAGGACGGCCATCGGAACCACATGGGCCCAGAACTGGCCAAGGGGCGCGGCGAGCCACAACCCGGCATAGGCGCAGGCAACCAGGCCCGATCCCGCCGCCATCAGCCGCCCCGCGCCCCAGCGGTCGGCCATCCGTCCTGCCGGGGCCGACAGGATCCCGATCAGCACCGAGATCGGCAGGAAGGCGGCCGTCACGTCCAGCGCCGAGACGCCCCAGGCCGAGACGGCGGTCATCGGCAGGTAGAACATCACGCCGTTCAGCGCGAAGTAGAGCGCGAAGGTCACGATGTTGGTCATGGCCAGCGTCCGGTTGCGCAACAGTCCCAGCCGCAGCATCGGGGCCGGGGCGACCCTTTCCCAGGCCAGGAAGGCCGCGAGGCTTGCCGCGGCGGCAAGCGCGATCAGGGGCGATGCCCCGGGTTCGGTCAGCGCCCAGGCCATCAGGCCGAGGCCCAGCGAGGCCAGGGCGGCTCCGGTGAGGTCCACCCGCACCCCCGGCTTGCCGATGTCGCCCGGCGTTCGGCCCCGGACCAGCCAGAGGGCAAGCAGGCCCAGCGGCAGGTTCAGCGCGAAGATCAGCCGCCAGCCGATCTCGCCCCCCAAGGTGATGACCGCGCCGCCCAGCACCGGCCCGAGTGCGGTTGTGAGCGTCGAGGCCGCGGCCCAGAGACCCAGCGCTCGGCCCCGCTGGTCGCGCGGATAGGCGCGCGCCACCATCGCCATGGATCCCGGCACCATCATTGCCGCGCCGACACCCTTGACCGCGCGGGCGGCAATCATCTGGTCCGGGGTCAGCGCGGCGGCGCAGGCCAGCGAGGCGGCGACAAAGACCAGGATCCCCAGCGAGAACACCCGCGCGATGCCGAAACGGTCTCCCATGGCGCCACCGACCAGCACCAGTGAGGACAGGGTCAGCAGGTAGGCCGCGTTCATCCACTGCGCCTGGGGCAGGCTGGCCTCCAGCGCGACGCGCATCGCCGGCATGGCGATCGAGGTGACCGAACTGTCGATGAACCCCATCGACGAGGCCAGGATTGCGGCCCAGAGAATGACGGGCCGATCGGCCTCGGCACAGAAGGAAACGGGCACCGGAGCGCCCTCCGATGCCCGTGCGGCGATGCTCATGCCCGTTTTGCTTATCCGGCCTCACCAGCGGTGGTGGGGACATCGGGGCGCGCTGCCGCCGCCGGGCGTCCGTTCTGCAGCGGGTCTTCCTGCCGCTGCACCGAGCCCTCGAAATGGGCGCCGGATTCGATGGCGATGGTCTTGTGGATGATGTCGCCCTCGACCCGTGCAGTCGAGGTCAGGCGGACCTTCAGGCCACGGACCCGACCGATCACCCGGCCGTTCACGACGATGTCGTCGGCCACGATCTCGCCGCGGATGGTGGCGCTTTCGCCCACGGTCAGGAGATGCGCCCGGATGTCGCCCTCGACCGTGCCCTCGACCTGGATGTCGCCCGTGGTGCGCAGGTTGCCGACCACGGTCAGGTCGGACGACAGGACCGAGGCCCCCGCCTTGCCCTTCGGCGCCGAGGGGGTGAAGTCCATCGCGGGTTTGGTCATCGGGGCCTCCGGGGCTTTGGGCTTGTCGGCGTCAGCCTTGGGGCCGGGCTCGTTGATGCGGCTCTTAGAAAACATTCTTCGCTGCCTTTATGAAGGTCATCGGGTTGATCGGTGCCCCGCTGAGACGGATCTCGTAGTGAAGATGCGTCCCGGTGGACCGGCCTGAATTGCCCATATCACCGATCCGGTCGCCGCGCGAGACCCTTTGGCCGACCTCGACCCGGATCTGGCTGAGATGGGCATACCGCGTCTCGACCCCGAAGTCGTGGCGGATCTTCACCAGCCGGCCGTAGCCATTGTCCCAGCCGGCATGGATCACCACCCCGTCCGCCGTTGCATAGATCGGCGTGCCGTAGCTGCCGGCCATGTCGGTACCCTCGTGCATCCGAGTGCCCGCGCCCTTCGGATCGCGGCGATAGCCGAACCCGGAGGTCCAGCGGAAGGCGTCCTTGACCGGCATGGCGAAGGGCAGCTTGAAGGCGGCGATGCGATACATGTTCATCCGGTCCAGCCCGCCGAGGATCGCGTTCGCGCGCACTTCCTCGGGGGTGACGATGCCGCCCGAGGTCGAGAACGAGATCGGCGTCAGCGGGCCGCCCTGGCCGGAATAGCCCTCGCGCACGGCGCCGATCAGGTCGTCGGGCGACATGCCGGCCTCGCGGAACATCTTGTCCAGCGGTTCGACCGAGACGGTCAGTGCCTCTTCGAGCTTGGTGAAGATCGCGTCATTGCGCTGTTCCAGCGCCTCTTTCGCCTCGGCGATCAGGCGGGCCTCCTCGCGCGCGGCCTCGGCCTCGGCGCGCTCCTCGTTGCGCTCTTCGGCCGCGTCACCCAGGGCAGCGGTGAGGAACTCCAGGGTCGCCATCGCATCCGAGATGCGCCCGGCCTCGGTTACCACGCCCGACTGCTCGTTCAGGGCCAGCGTCACCCGCTCGACCTCGCCGCGGGCGATATCGCGTTCTCTGATGACCTCGCGCAGCGTGGCCTGGATCGCCTCGATTCCGGTTTCCAGCTCGCGCCGGCGGTCTTCGGAGGCGAGGAGCTTCTCCTGCATTTCCGAAACCTGGGCCAGGGCGATGTTGAAACGCTCCTGGGCACGCGCCGCCTCTTCGGCGCGCAGGTCGCGGTCCGAGGACAGGGCGTTCAGCCGTTGTTCATAAAGCGCCTGCTGGCGCGCCGACTGTTCGCGCGCCGAACCCGCGCCGATCGAGTCCATCATGATCAGGGCGGTGGCGACGATGGTCCAGGCCAGCGCAAGTGTCCCGCCGACCAACGCGATGATCTGCGTCCCGGGACGGAGGCGGATGAAGCGGGTCTCGGTATCGGACTTCAGGAACAGCCGTTGCTCGGGAAAGTGCCGCTCAAGGCTCTGGTGAAAGCGATAGGCGAGGCGATTCAGCACGTTGGGGTCATCCGTTCATAGCCTTGGCAGAGGCTTCGCTACGTTACCTCAAGGTCTGCACCCCGGGTTCGGCCCTGATTATCCACCGCATTTCAGGCCCGCAACAATTTTGACCATATTCAGGGACTTTCCGCGCGGGACGGACTTTTCATCGGCAAGAAACCGCCGATCAGGCAGTCTCTTCGGCAAGGGGCCAGTAGAAGTCGGGCGGCAGTCCGGCATCGGCGCGCTTTTCCTCGTTGAACGGGGGTTTCAGCGCACCGTGGAAGTGCTTGCGGACAAGCGCGTGGAACACCTCCTTGGGGTCCGTGCCCGCCCGACCGCAGAGCCAGTTGAACCATTTCGACCCGTAGGCGACATGGCCGACCTCCTCGGCATAGATCACCTCGAGCGCGGCCAGCGCCTGCGTCTCGCCATGCTTGCGGAAGACCTCGATCATGCCCGGCGTCACGTCGAGGCCGCGCGCCTCCAGCACCATGGGCACCACGGCCAGTCGGGCCTGGAGGTCGCCCGCGGTGTCCTCGGCCGCGCGCCACATGCCGGCATGGGCGGGCAGGGCGCCGTAATGGCTGCCCATGGTCTCGAGACAGTCGCAGATCAGGTTGAAATGCTTGGCTTCCTCGTCGGCGGCCTTCACCCAGTCGTCGTAGAAGCCCGGCGGCATCGGATGGTCGGTGAAGCGGGCGATGATGTCCCAGTGCAGATCGACCGCGTTCAGCTCGATATGCGCGACGGCGTGCAGAAGCGCGATGCGCCCTTCGCGGGTGCCGGGGCGGCGGCGGGGCACGTCCTTCGGCGCCAGAAGCGCGGGCCGGTCGGGGCGGGCGGGGCGCAGGGGCGGGGTGGCCTGACCGATGGGCAGGGGCGTGCCGGCCTCGCGCGCGGCGAACCAACGCGCGGCATGTGCGCGGCCAAGCGCGGTCTTGGCGCGTCCGTCGGCGGTGGTCAGGACCTCGACCGCCATCTCTGCCAGGCTTTGCGTCATCCCCGCCCTCTGCCCCTTCGGGCCAATCTGACCGAAGCCTTGCGGAAATGGCAACCAAGCTCAAGAATTTTCGACGAAAATTCCTGGGCTGCGCCCGGTTTACAGCGACTTGGCCGCCGCCAGCACCTCGTCGGCATGGCCCTTGACGCTGACCTTGTTCCAGACCCGCGCCACTTTCCCATCGCCGTCGATCAGCACGGTCGTCCGCTCGATCCCCATGTAGGTCTTGCCATACATGCTCTTCTCCAGCCAGACACCGTAGTCCTCGCAGGTGTGGCCCGACTCGTCGGAGGCCAGGATGATCGACAGCCCGTGCTTCTTGCAAAACTTGTCGTGGCTTTTCACGCTGTCCTTCGACACGCCGATCACCGTCGTCCCGGCGGCGGTGAACTCGGCCAGGCGGGCGTTGAAGTCCTGGGCTTCCAGTGTGCAGCCCGGCGTGTCGTCCTTGGGGTAGAAGTACAGGACCACCTTGCCCGGCCGCAGGGCCGAGAGCGTGACCGTGCCGCCGCCATCGCGGGGAAGGGTGAAATCGGGGGCGGTCTGTCCTGCGGAAATCATGCGCGGCTCCTTGCCGAAAAGGGAATGTGACTTCCCATCTAGTTGTCTTCGCGCAAAGATAAAGGCAGCAGAGCAGCAATCAACAAGCCCCGACGCGGGGCGCGCACCACGGGCAGCGAGGCGCCAGCTCAGATGGATGACCAGAGGGCGGGAGCGGACGGCGGGACCATGGCCGTTGCCGAGCCCGAGCGCCAGAAACGGGCAGTCCGGCCCTCCCGTCGCCCGACGCGAGGACGGGGACGGCTGAGTCTGACCCTGATCCTGACCCTGATCCTGATCGCGCTGACGCTGGGCTACCTCACGCTGGCCCATACCGGCCGCACATTGCAGGTGCCGACCTGGGGCGTGGCCGAGATCGAGGCGCGGCTGAACGAAAACCTCGCCGTTGCGCGCCTGCCGCCGGGGACAGCGCTGTCGCTGGGCGGTGTGGAACTGGCGGTGGGGGGCGATTTCTTCCCGCGCTTCCGGTTGCAGGACATCCGCCTGATCGGCGGCAACGGCCGGTCGCTCCTGACCCTGCCCGAGGCGACGGTGGCCTTCGATCCCGGCGCGCTTCTGTCCGGCAAGGTCCGGCCCAGCCATGTGCGGCTGACCGGTGCCCGGCTGTCGGTGCGGCGCGACGTGACCGGGGCGATCGACCTGCAACTCGACGATCGCATGCCGGAGGCGGGGGCGCGCGACGCGTCCGAGATTCTGGATGCTGCCGAGCAGGTGTTCTCCAGCCCGGCGTTATCCTCGTTGCGGGTGATCGAGGTCGAGGGCCTGAGCCTGTCGCTGACCGACGAACGCGCGGGCCGCAGCTGGCAGGTCGGCGACGGTCGCCTGGTTATCGAGAACGGGCAGGCCACGCTTTCGGCGGAACTCGGGCTCACGCTGCTGGACGGTACCGATCCGGCGCAGGTGGTGCTGACGCTGGTGTCCGACAAGTCCGCCGAAACCGCGAGGCTGAGCGCCAAGGTCAGCAACATCGCCGCGACCGACCTTGCAGCCATGGCGCCGCCCCTGGCCTTCCTCGGTTTCGTCGACGCGCCGATCTCGGGCCAGCTCGAGGCGCGGCTTGACGAGGGCGGGCGCTTCGCAGGGCTTTCGGGACGGCTTGGTCTGGCTTCGGGCAGCCTGTCTCCTGGGCAGGGCGCGCGCCCCGTCGCCTTCGACCGCGCGGCGCTGTCGCTTGGTTACGATCCGGCGACCGCCCGCATCCGGCTGGACGGGCTGACGGTGGAAAGTGCCTCGCTGAGACTGAAGGCCACCGGGCATGGCGATCTGCTGGGCCCCGGCGGTCAGCGGCTTGCCGCCGGAGCCTTGCCGGAAAGCATCGAGGCGCAGATTGCCTTCGAGGAGGTCATGGTCGATCCCGAGGGCCTGTTCGAGGCGCCGGTCCGCTTTGGCAAGGGGGCGCTCGACCTGCGGCTGAAGCTGGATCCGTTCCGCGCCGACATCGGCCAGCTGGCGCTGGTCGAGGGGACCGAGCATCTGCTCCTGTCCGGCTCGGTGTCGGCCGATGCCGCCGGGTGGATCGGGGCGCTGGACCTGCATCTGAACCGGATCGAGACCGACCGGCTGCTGAAGGTCTGGCCGGTATCGGTCGTGCCCCGGACGCGGGAGTGGTTCGCCGCGAACGTCGGCCAGGGGCAGCTGACCGATGTCCAGGCCGCGCTGCGGCTGAAGCCGGGCACACAGCCGGTCTTCAACCTCGCCTACGAGTTCTCCGATACCGATGTCCGCTTCGTCCGCACCCTGCCGCCGATCCTGAACGCAAGCGGCCATGCCCTGCTGGACAACCGCAGCTATGTCATCGCGCTGCACCAGGGCCATGTCATCGCGCCAGAAGGCGGGCGGATCGAGGCGGACGGCACAGTGTTCAACATCCCCGACATCACCCAGCGGCCCGCGACGGCAAAGGTCGATCTGGTGACCTCGGCCAGCCTGACCGCGACGCTGTCGCTTCTGGACCAGGAACCCTTCAGCTTCTTTTCCAAGGCCGGCCAGCCCTTCAACCTGGGCGACGGCCGGGCCGAGCTTCGGGCCACGGTCATCATGCCCCTGAAGCCGAAGATCCCCTTCGAGGAGGTCAGCTTCACAGTCGCCGGAAGGATCCGCGACTTCATCTCTCCCGCCCTGGTGCCGGGACGCATCCTGTCGGCGCCCGAGGTCGAGGTCGCGGTGGATACCGAGGGCCTGAGGCTTTCGGCCGCGGGGCGGCTGGACCGGATGCCGGTGGACCTGACCTACCTGCAAGGCTTCGGCCCCGAGCAGAAGGGCCGGGCGCGGGTCAACGGCACGGTGATGCTGTCCGACGCGGTCCTGCGCGATTTCGGGGTGGAACTGCCGGCCGGGTCGGTCCGGGGCGAGGGGCCTGCTGCCATCGACCTGGCGCTGGTCAAGGACCGGCCGCCGGAGCTGACGCTGACCTCGAACCTCAGCGGGATCGCGCTGCGGCTGGATGCCCTGGGCTGGTCGAAGGCGGCCGGGACGCGGGCCTCGCTCGACCTCGAGGCGACTCTGTCGCGGAACCCGGTGGTGGAGCGCATGACGCTGAAGGGCCCCGGGCTGGAAGCGCGGGGCAAGGTCACGACGCGCGACGGCGGCGGGCTGGACAAGGCGGTGTTCGACAAGGTCGTGGCCGGAGACTGGCTGAACGCGGCCGTCACGCTGACCGGACGCGGCCGCAAATTCGCGCCCGACGTGGCGATCACCGGGGGCACGCTGGACCTGCGGCGGATGCCGGAGGGCGGCAGCGGGACCGGAGGACCTGTGCAGGTGCGGCTGGACGCCTTGCGGATCTCGGACGGGATCCGGCTGACCGGCTTCCGCGGCGAATTCGGATCCAGGGGAGGCCTGAACGGCAGCTTCGTTGCCGGGGTCAACGGCGCAGCCGAAATCCGGGGGATGGTCGGGCCGGTCAAGGGCGGCACCGCCGTCCGCATCACCTCGGAGAACGCCGGCGCGGTGATGGCGGCGGCGGGGATCTTCGACAAGGGACGCGGCGGGTCGCTGGACCTGTCGTTGGTCCCGCGCGGGCCGAAGGGCGAATACAACGGCAAGGCCACCTTCGAGCGTCTGCGCGTGCAGGGCGCCCCGGCGCTGGCCGAACTCCTCTCGGCGATCTCGGTCGTGGGGCTTCTGGAACAGATGAACGGGTCGGGCCTCGCGTTCAACAATGGGGAGGTGACCTTCGTGATGACGCCGGCGGGCGTGGAGATCACGCAAGGCTCGGCCGTCGGCGCCTCGCTTGGCATTTCCTTCGCCGGGCTCTATCTCAGCGGCTCGGGCCGGATCGACCTTCAGGGCGTGATCTCGCCGATCTATCTGGTCAACGGGGTGGGACAGATCCTGACACGGCGCGGCGAGGGGCTTTTCGGCTTCAACTACCGGCTGACCGGCACGGCCGAGGCGCCGAACGTCTCGGTCAACCCATTGTCGGTGCTGACGCCGGGCATGTTCCGCGAAATCTTCCGCCAGCGCCCGCCGAAGTTGCCCGCTGCCGAGGGGGGCTCGGGCGGATGAAGCTTTCCGATTTCGACTTCGACCTGCCCGAGCGGCTGATCGCCACCCGGCCGGCCCGGCCCCGAACCCATGCGCGGCTTCTGCTGGCCGAGGGGGACGGGATCGCCGACCGGCATGTCTTCGACCTGGTGGACATCCTGCGCCCCGGCGACCGGCTGGTGCTGAACAACACCAAGGTCCTGCCCGCGCGCCTCTTCGGCACCCGCCAGCGCGGCGAGGCGGTGGCCAAGGTCGAGGTGACGCTGCTGGAGCCCCGCGCCGGGGGCGGCTGGCGGGCCTTGGCCAAGCCCCTGCGCAAGGTGCAACCGGGCGAGACGATCCGTTTTTCCGACCGTCTCTCGGCCAGGGTCGCGGAGAAGTCGGAAACCGACCTGACCCTTTCTTTCGACCTGACCGGCGAGGATTTCGACACAGCCCTTGCCGAAGCCGGGGTGATGCCCCTGCCGCCCTACATCGCGGCCAAGCGCGCGGCCGACGACCAGGACCGCACCGATTACCAGACGGTCTTTGCCCGCCACGCGGGCGCCGTGGCGGCACCCACAGCCTCGCTCCACTTCGACGAGAATCTCCTGCGGAGGCTGGCCGACAAGGGGGTGGAGTTCACCGAGGTCACGCTGCATGTCGGCGCGGGCACCTTCCTGCCGGTGAAGGTCGAGGACGTGACCACCCACCGGATGCATGCCGAATGGGGCCGGGTCTCGGCGGCGGCGGCGGCCGAGATCAACACGACGAAACGCGCGGGCGGGCGGGTGATCCCGGTCGGCACCACCGCGCTGCGCCTGATCGAAAGCTCGGCGGATGCCTCGGGCACGGTCCAGCCCTTCGAGGCCGAGACCGACATCTTCATCTATCCCGGCTACCGTTTCCGCGTCACCGACGCGCTGATGACCAACTTCCACCTGCCGAAATCGACGCTGATGATGCTGGTGGCGGCCCTGATGGGTCACGACCGCATCCGCCGCATCTACGACCACGCGATCCGGGAGGGCTACCGCTTCTTCTCCTACGGCGACAGTTCGCTCCTGATCCCCGAGGGGACGACATGAGCTACTTCGCGCTGAAGGCCATCCTGTCCGGCATCCTGATCGCGGCCATCTCCGAGATCGCGCGGCGCAGTCCGGGCTTTGCGGCGCTGGTCGCCTCGCTGCCGCTGGTGTCGATTCTGGGCATGATCTGGCTCTGGCGGGATACCGGCGACGGGACCCGGATCGCCAGCCATGCCGAAGCGACCTTCTGGTATGTGCTGCCCTCGCTGCCGATGTTCCTGATCCTGCCCTGGCTGATGCGTCAGGGCCTCGGGTTCTGGCTGGCGCTCGGCATCGGCTGTGCCGTTACCGTCGGGCTGTACTTTCTGCTGCTGTGGCTTGCGCCGCGCCTCGGCCTGCCGATCTGAGCCACTCCGGGCTCAGCCCGACTGCCGAAGGAAGCCCAGCCAGCTGCCGTCGTCGCGCCCCCGCGGCGCCAGACCCAGCCTGTCGCGGTCGCAGGGGGTGAAGCCGCAGGCCTGGAGCAGGCGGATCGAGGCGCGGTTCTCGGGATGGACCCGCGCCGTGATCCGGCGGATGTCCGGCCGGCGGGCCGCCAGCCGGTCAAGGAAGCGCGCAACCATCTGCCGCCCCAGCCCCTTGCCGCGCGCGGGCGCCCCCAGCCAGTAGCTCAACTCCCCCGTGCCGGGATCTGCCCCGTATTCCAGCCGCACCTGACCGACCGGCTGACCGGCCAGCGTCGCCACGCGCACCTTGTGGTGCGTGCCTTCGGTGGACAGCGCGATCAGCGCGCGGCAGGTGTCGTCGTCCAGCTGCCGTGGCCGGTCCTCGAGCATCCAGGTCCAGAGCGAGGGGTCCGACAGCAGCGCGCGATAGGCGGGCAGGTCGTCCTCGACCCAGACCCGCAGCGTGAGGCTCTCGGGCTGGGGATGCACCGGCCAGCCCGGCATCTGCTTGAACAGCGGCAGCCGGCCCACATGCCAGGACAGCGGCGGTCCCGTCTCTCCGTCCTCGGCCGCGCCAAGGGCGACCCAGCCCTGTTGCAGCGGGCAATAGGCGAGGTCCAGGCCCGCCGCCCGCGCCGTGGCCAGCTCAGGCCCCGTCAGTACGCCATCGAAACGCTTTCTGGAGGTGAGATCGTCCGGTCGCGCCATGGCGGTTCTCCTGCGGCTGGAATCGATGGGTTGCGTAGCAGATGGGGTCTTGGCGCCGGGATTCAACCGGCTGTACCCGAAACAATCCTGCCGGAGCGGTTCGGGGGCGGCTTGCCATGCGGGCGAAGTTCGGGCAGGCAGAAGGCGGCGGGCAGTCCGCGGGGGCGCAAGGGGCGATGCTGAAGGTTCTGAGCCATTCCTGGCCGCTCTTGATGGGGGTGATGCTCCTGATGGTCGGCAATGGCGTGCAGGGCACGCTGCTGGGAATCCGCGGCAACCTGGAAGGTTTCACCACCTATCAGCTGTCCTATGTGATGGCGGCCTATTTCCTGGGCTTCCTCTTCGGCTCCTGGGCCGCGCCACAGCTGATCCGGCGGGTGGGGCATGTGCGGGTCTTTGCCGCGCTCGGCTCGCTGATTTCGGCCGTGCTGGTGATCTACCCGGTCTATCCCGACTGGATGGCCTGGACGGCGCTGCGCGTGCTGGCGGGGTTCTGCTTTTCGGGCATCTACATCACCGCCG
Organism: Tabrizicola flagellatus; assembly: GCF_008271465.1. GTDB lineage: Bacteria > Pseudomonadota > Alphaproteobacteria > Rhodobacterales > Rhodobacteraceae > Tabrizicola > Tabrizicola flagellata. The sequence continues at coordinate 78,565 of NZ_VMDU01000001.1, forward strand.
AAAGCTGGATCAACAACACCGCCTCGAACGAGACGCGGGGCCAGGCGCTGTCGGCCTACATGATCGTGCAGATGATCGGCATCATCGCCAGCCAGGTGATCCTGAACCTGCCCGACCCGAGCGGGTTCACCCTTTTCATCCTGCCCTCGGTCCTGGTCTCGCTGGCCTTCCTGCCGATCCTGCTGGCCCCCACGCCGGCCCCTGCCTTCGACGGATCGCGGCGGGTGTCCTTCGCACGGCTCTTCCGCATCTCTCCCCTGGGCTGCGTCGGCATGCTGCTGACGGGGGGCATCTTCTCGGCCATGTTCGGGATGGCCGCGGTCTGGGGCGCGCAGCAGGGGCTGACGGTCGGGCAGATCTCGGTCTTTGTCGGCGCGATCTATGTGGGCGGGCTGGTGCTGCAATATCCCGTCGGCTGGGCCTCGGACCGGATGGACCGCCGCACGCTGATCATGGGCCTGTCGGCGGTGGCGGCGCTGGCCATGGCGCTGGCGGCCTTCGTGGCCTTGCCCTTTCCGGCGCTGGTCGCGGTCGGCATGGTGCTGGGCGGGATCACCAACCCGGTCTATGCGTTGCTGATCGCCTATACCAACGACTTCCTCCCGCGCGAGCAGATGGCTGGAGCCTCGGCCGGGCTGATCTTCCTCAACGGCTTCGGCGCGATCTTCGGCCCCACCGCCACCGGCTGGATGATGGAGGAGGTCGGCCCCTCGGGCTTCTTCCTGTTCATCGGGCTGCTCTACGTCGCGCTTGCCGCCTACGCGCTCTACCGCATGACCCGCCGCGCCGCGCCGACCGTCACCGGCGCCTTCCGCAGCGTCTCGCCGGGCGCCTCGCCACTGGCGGTCGAGGCGGTGCTGGAGGAAGCCGTCAAGGACGAACCGCCCGCCGACAAGGCCGCCTGACATCTGCGGTTGCGCCGCCGCGCTTTCCCTGCAAGTCTTTGCCGGGAAAGGGGGGCTGCCATGTCCGATCCGGTCGAGCTTCTGGACTTCTGGCTGCACGAGATCGGCCCCGAGGGCTGGTATGCCGGGGGCGACGAGATCGACGGCCTCTGCCGCGCCCGCTTTGCCGATCTGTGGCAGGCGGCCCGTGACGGCGGGCTGGAGCACTGGGCCGAGGGCACGGTCGGCACGCTCGCCTACCTGATCCTGACCGACCAGATCCCGCGCAACATCCATCGCGGCACGGCGCTGGCCTTTGCGACCGACCCGCAGGCCCGCGCCGCCGCGCGCAAGGCGCTGCAGGCCGGCTGGGACCTTGGCGCCCCGGAACCCGAACGGCAGTTCTTCTACATGCCCTTCGAGCATTCCGAAGATGCCGAGGACCAGGCCCTGTCGGTGCGGCTTCTGTCCGAACGCGTTGCCTCGGACCCCGAGATGGCGCTGCATGCCCGCGCGCACCAGGAGGTTATCGCCCGCTTCGGTCGCTTTCCCACCCGCAATGCCGCGCTGGGACGGATCAGCAGCCCGGAAGAGCAGAAATATCTCGACGAGGGCGGCTACATGGCCGTTGTAAATCGGCTGAAAAGCCATGCGCCCGATGCATAGGGCCACGGCAACCCCAGCGTTGCTTGGAGTTTCCGGATAGTTTAATGGCAAACTACTTTTTCTGGAGGAGGGAAAGATGGCTGCCCAAAGCTTCGACGTGATCGTGATCGGTGCCGGACCGGGGGGCTATGTCGCCGCCATCCGCGCCAGCCAGCTGGGCCTGAAGGTCGCCATCGTCGAACGCGAACACCTGGGTGGCATCTGCCTGAACTGGGGCTGCATCCCGACGAAGGCGCTTCTGCGCAGCGCCGAGGTCTTCCACCTGATGCACCGCGCCAAGGAATTCGGGCTTTCGGCTCAGGGCATCGGCTACGACCTGCCCGCCGTCGTCGCGCGCAGCCGCGCGGTGGCCAAGCAGCTGTCGGGCGGCATCGGCCACCTGATGAAGAAGAACAAGGTCACCGTGTTCATGGGCACCGCTACGCTGCCGAAGCAGGGCACGGTCAGCGTCAAGACCGACAAGGGGACGGAGGAACTGACCGCCAAGTCGATCATCCTCGCCACCGGCGCGCGGGCGCGCGAGTTGCCGGGGCTTGAGGCCGACGGCGATCTGGTCTGGTCCTACAAGCACGCGCTGGTCGCCAGCCGGATGCCGAAGAAGCTGCTGGTCATCGGCTCGGGCGCCATCGGGATCGAATTCGCCAGCTTCTTCAACACGCTCGGCGCCGATACCACCGTGGTCGAGGTGATGGACCGCATCCTGCCGGTGGAAGACGCCGAGATCAGCGCCTTCGCCAGGAAGCAGTTCGTCAAGCAGGGCATGAAGATCCTGGAAAAGGCTGCGGTCAAGAAGCTCGACCGGCATCCCGGCAAGGGCGTCACCGCGCATATCGAACAGGACGGGAAAGTCACCACGCAGGACTTCGACACCGTCATCTCGGCCGTGGGCATCGTCGGCAACGTGGAAAACCTCGGGCTCGAGGCGCTGGGGGTGAAGATCGACCGCACCCATGTCGTGACCGACGAATATTGCCGGACCGGGGTTCCCGGGCTTTACGCCATCGGCGACATCGCCGGCGCGCCCTGGCTGGCGCACAAGGCGAGCCACGAGGGCGTGATGGTTGCCGAACTGATCGCGGGCGGCCATCCGCATCCGATCAAGCCGAACTCCATCGCCGGCTGCACCTATTGCCATCCGCAGGTGGCCTCGGTCGGCCTGACCGAGCAGAAGGCGAAGGACGCGGGCTACACCGTCAAGGTCGGCCGCTTCCCCTTCATCGGCAACGGCAAGGCCATTGCGCTTGGCGAACAGGAAGGCATGGTGAAAACCGTTTTCGACGCGAAGACGGGCGAACTTCTCGGCGCCCACATGGTCGGCGCGGAAGTGACGGAACTGATCCAGGGCTATGTCGTCGGCCGCACGCTGGAGACGACCGAGGCCGAGCTGATGAACACGGTCTTCCCGCACCCGACCCTGTCCGAGATGATGCACGAGGCCGTGCTCGACGCCTACGGCCGCGCGCTGCACATCTAGGGCTCGGCGGTCAGGTAACCCGCGTAAATGGTCTGGTCGGCGACATTGGCAACATAGAGCCGATGCCGCCCCAGCCAGGGTGCGGGGGACCAGGGCGTGTCGGGGTGGTGGATCGTGCCCGGGTCGCCGATCACGCCCGGCTCCAGCCAGACCTGCGGCTCCTCGCTCATCACCGACAGCATGTCATGGGCGATGTCGTCCACGCCCCCCGCGGCACCGGGGGCCGGGGCGGTGGCGATCTCGTTGCCGAAGGGGCCGATCACCACGATCTCGTTGGCGATCCGATCGACGAAGGTCCAGCTCCAGGGCGTGGCCGTGATGCCCCGGATGTCGCGCACCGGATAGTCGCGCGTTCCCAGCAGGGTGCCGTCGCGGGCGCGCATCTCCAGCCGGGACTCGGAACTGCGCAGGTAGAGATTGGGCTTGATCGCGATCCCGTGCGGAGAGGTCAGCGTGGTGTCGGCCACCAGGTCCTGCATCGAGGTTTCCAGGTTCGTCGCGGGATCGAAGGCAAAGACCTGTGTCGCATGCACCGTCTCGTTGCAGCAGTAGATGTTGCCGCTGGTCTCGTCGAAGGCCATGCCGGTGATCACGTCGCGGCCGATCGGGTTCGGGTTGCGGAAGTATTCGTGGTCGAAGCCCAGGGCGAGATAGACGATCTCGTCGTCAAAGCCGGTCTGGGTGAGGAAGGCAAGGTAGGGGTCGCCCGAGACGCGGGCCACGGTCAGCGCCGTGCCGTTGCCGGCGGTGGCGACGGGATAGGCATAGCGATGGGTTTCCTAGAAACGCAGGGTAACAGGCATGGCAAACTCCTGAATGACTTGGGCAAAAGGCGAGAGGTTCAATACCGGCAAGGCTGAGGCAAGGCCCGGCCGATGCCAAGTCGGGAATATCCGACCCCAGGGCCGGCATGCGCATTGGCCCAGGGGCGCAGGGCAGCTATTGTGGACCCGAACAATCGGGCAGGAAGATGCGATCGCTGAACCGGGTCGTGGTGCAGAAGGCCAGCCGGGACTGGATCACCAGTCTCGGCCCCGAGCGGCTGGATGTGCTGGAACTGTCGGGAAAATGGGGCCAGAGCTTCCCGTTCCGCAGCTATCTTGCGCTGAACCGCTGGAAATTCGACCCCTGCAAGGCGCCGATGCTGGACGAGGCGGGCAAGGTGGTCCGCTTCGACCTCATCATGGCGGATCAGGTCTGGGAACATTTGGACCGCCCCCATGCCGCGACCCGCAACATCTACCGGATGCTGCGCAGGGGCGGCTGGTTCTGGCTCGCGGTGCCCTTCTTCATCCCCTACCACGCCGCCCCGGTGGACTGTTCGCGCTGGACGGCGCGGGGGCTGAAGAACCTGCTGATCGAGGCCGGGTTCGCCGCGGACCGGATCCAGGCGCACCAATGGGGCAACCGCCATGTCGCGCGGCGGAACCTCGAAACCCCCTGGCCGCCGGAACTGCGCGACGACGACGACCTGACCGACGATCCCGATTTTCCGGTCGTCACCTGGGCCATGGCGCAAAAGGACTGACGCCTGCGCCTCCTCGTTCGCCTTCGGCTCCTCGTCGGTGGGGAACCTACAGCGACGAGCGGCGAAGCCGACGAGGAGCCGCCGGTCAGTAGTCCGGCCCGGCCCCGCAGGTGCCCAGCTGGTCGCCCAGCATCCGGGTCAGCAGCGCTTCGCGGGTCAGCCCGGAGCGATGCAGGAAATCGGCCTGCACCCGGTAGGCCTCGGCCTCCAGCGCCGCGGGGCAGGGCGCGCGGGCGTCCGCACCTTCCGCGAACTGCGCGGCATGGACCATCTCGTGCAGGAGGAAGCTCTGCCCGTAGGCGGTGGTCAGGTCGAGATCCGGCGCCAGCTCGATCCGCCCGGTCTCGGGGAAATAGGCCCCGGCCTGCGAGCGCAGGCCCGCCGCGCCCTCCAGCGCCGAGAAGCCGATCTCGGGGCAGGGGACCGGCGCGTAGGCGGTGCTGTCGGTCAGGACCCGGTTCAGTCCGGCGACCAGCGCGCAGTGCTCGCCCGCCCGGGCCGCGGGGGCCAGGAGAAGGGCGGTGGCAAGCAGGGCGGCGGCAAGGGGCGTCATGAAAGCCATGCTGAACTTTCATGAAAACTTTGCAAGCTTGACATGAAGCTGTGAAGTCACGTTTTGCGACAACGCCGCGATGGGCCGAGTCGCCGTGCGAAGACTCTCGCGAAATCCCTGAGGCCCGCAGTCAACCACCTGACCCGGAAGGATTATCCGGATCTGTCCGGGCTGGACAGGCTCTGGCATCCCGCTGCCGTTCCAGCTACGACTGCCCCATGCGCCCGCTTCCCCCCATGGTTCTCGTCCTCCTCCTCTGGGCCGCCGGCCTCGGCGCCGCGGCCCAGTTCGGCAAGATCTCGATCCTCTACGAGACCCTGCGCGCCACCTACGGCGGCGGGGGAGAGGTCGCGCTTGGCCTCGTCGTGTCGATCGTCGGCATGGTCGGGCTGATCTTCGGCACCACCGCCGGCCTGCTGGTCGCCCGGATTGGCCCGCGCCGGGCCATCGTCGCGGCGCTGGCGGCAGGGGCGGCGATGTCGGCGCTGCAAAGCCTGCTGCCCGCCTACCCCCTGATGCTCGCCAGCCGCATCGTGGAAGGAGCAAGCCACCTTGCCATCGTTGTCGTCGGGCCTACGATGATCGCCGCGCTTGCCCCAGAACACCGCCGGCCGCTGGCGATGACGCTGTGGTCGTCGTTCTTTGGCGTGACCTACACGATCCTCGCGCTGATCGGACCCATGGCAACGCCGACCGGCCTCTTCCTCGGCCATGCCGCCTGGATGGCCGCCCTGTCCGCGATCCTCGCCCTGACCCTGCCGCCCGACCCCCGGGGCCAGGCGCTGCCGATGGACAACCTCCTGGCCCAGCACGCCCGGATCTACGCTTCGCCCCGCCTCGCGGCCCCGGCGATGGGGTTCTGCTGCTATACCTTCCTCTACGTCGCCGTCCTGACACTGCTGCCGCCCGAAACCCCCGCGACCCACCGCGCGCTGATCGCGGCGGGGATGCCGCTCGTTTCCATCGCCGTCTCGCTGACGCTGGGGGTCTGGCTGCTGGGCCGGATGAGCGCGGTCGCGCTGGTGCAGACCGGCTATGCCGTGGCGATTCCCGGCTTCCTGATGCTCTGGGTCTTCTGGGGGCAGGGGGCCGGGATGGTGGCGGGGGGCTTCCTGCTTTCGGCCGCGCTCGGCATCGTGCAGGGGGCGAGCTTTGCCGCGATCCCCGAGCTGAACGCCAGCGCCGAGGACCGCGCCCGCGCAGCCGGGGCGGTGGCCCAACTGGGCAATCTGGGCACCACGACCGGCACGCCGGTTCTGGCCGCGCTCATGGCCAGCGCCGGGCCGGCCGGGCTGACCATCGCTGCCGTCACGCTTTCAGCGCTGGGAATCGCCGTTCACGCGGTCCAGAAGGGCCGCCGCTTGCGGCTCTAGTAGGCGACGACCTGGCCGCCGCCTGCCGCCCAGTCGCGCAGGCCGCCAAGGTTGTAGACCGGACCATAGCCGAGCCGGGTCAGCGCATCCGCCGCCATCCCCGACCGCCCGCCCGAGGCGCAATAGACCGCGATGGGCAGCCCGTGCGGCAGTTCGCAGTCCGGGTGCTTCGGGTCGGCCTTGAGGCCCAGAACCGACAGCGGGATCAGCCGCGCGCCCTTGGCGATGCCCGAGGCCTTGGCCTCGGCGACTTCGCGCACGTCGAGCAGGACCATTCTTTCCTGCGCGACCAGATCGGCGACTTCGGCGATGCTGGGACGTGCAGCGGTCTGGCCCGGACGGAGAAAGGAGAACATGGAGCACCTCGGTTGTGGATTTTCACCTATATAGCTTGCTAGATGAAAATGTGAAGCCCCTATTTCGCGCTGGCGGCATGTTCATGCTACGTTCACTTTTTCCGGTTGGAGACTCGGCGAAACCGTCCTATGTCTTGCGCCTGCACCTTTGGGGTCGGCCATGGCGGAACAGAAGTTCATCGAAGTGCGCGGCGCGCGCGAGCACAACCTCAAGGGCGTGGATGTCGATATTCCGCGCGACAAGCTGGTGGTCATCACCGGGCTGTCGGGGTCGGGCAAGTCGAGCCTCGCCTTCGACACGATCTATGCCGAGGGCCAGCGGCGCTATGTCGAAAGCCTGTCGGCCTATGCCCGGCAATTCCTCGACATGATGGGCAAGCCGGACGTGGACCATATCTCGGGCCTGTCGCCGGCCATTTCCATCGAGCAGAAGACGACCTCGAAGAACCCGCGCTCGACCGTCGGCACGGTGACGGAAATCTACGACTACCTGCGTCTGCTGTTTGCCCGCGTCGGCACGCCATATTCCCCCGCCACCGGCCTGCCGATCACCGCGATGCAGGTGCAGGACATGGTTGATGCCGTGATGGCGATGGAAGAGGGGACGCGCGCCTATCTCCTCGCCCCGATCGTCCGGGACCGGAAGGGGGAATACAAGAAGGAGTTCCTGGAACTGCGCAAGCAGGGCTTCCAGCGCGTCAAGGTCAACGGCGCCTTCCACGACCTGGAGGAGCCGCCGACGCTCGACAAGAAGTTCCGCCACAACATCGACGTGGTGGTGGACCGGATCGTCGTCCGCGAGGGGATCGAGACCCGGCTGGCCGACAGTTTCCGCACCGCGCTGAACCTGGCCGACGGGATCGCGGTCATCGAACTCGCCGATGTGAAGGAGGGCGAAGAGCCTACCCGCATCACCTATTCCGAGAAATTCGCCTGCCCCGTCAGCGGCTTCACCATCGCCGAGATCGAGCCGCGCCTGTTCAGCTTCAACGCCCCCTTCGGCGCCTGCCCGGTCTGCGACGGGCTGGGAGTGGAGCTGTTCTTCGACGAACGGCTGATCGTCCCCGACCAGAACCTGACGCTGCTGCAAGGCGCCATCGCGCCCTGGGCCAAGTCGAAGTCGCCCTATCTCACGCAGACGATGGAGGCCCTGGCCAAGCATTACGGCTTCAACCTCAAGGCCAAGTGGAAGGACCTGCCGGAGAACATCAAGGAGTTGTTTCTGCGCGGCTCGAAGGGCGAGGAGATCGAGTTCCGCTATGACGAGGGCGGGCGGGTCTATCAGGTCAAGCGGGTCTACGAGGGGATCATCCCCAACATGGAACGCCGCTACCGCGAGACCGACAGCGCCTGGTCCCGCGAGGAGATGGAGCGTTTCCAGTCGAACCGCGCCTGCGGGGCCTGCGGCGGCTACCGGCTCAAGCCCGAGGCGCTGGCGGTCAAGATCGCCGGGCTGCACATCGGCCAGGTGGTCGAGATGTCGATCACCGAGGCCTTCGCCTGGGTCGAGGGCGTGGCCGCGACGCTGACGAAACAGCAGAACGAGATCGCCCGGGCGATCCTGAAGGAAATCCGCGAACGCCTTGGATTCCTTGTGAATGTCGGCCTGAACTACCTGACGATGAGCCGCGCCGCCGGCACCCTGTCGGGCGGGGAATCTCAGCGCATCCGGCTCGCCAGCCAGATCGGCTCGGGGCTGACGGGGGTCCTCTATGTGCTGGACGAACCCTCCATCGGCCTGCATCAGCGCGACAACGACCGGCTGCTGACCACGCTCAAGAACCTGCGCGATGCGGGGAACACGGTGCTGGTGGTGGAACATGACGAGGACGCGATCCGCGAGGCAGATTACGTTTTCGACATGGGGCCGGGGGCCGGGGTGCATGGCGGAATGGTGGTCAGCCATGGCACGCCGCAAGAGGTAGCCGCCGATCCGGCCAGCCTGACCGGTCAGTATCTTTCCGGCGCGCGGGAGATTTCGGTGCCGAAGACCCGGCGGAAAGGGAACGGCAAGACGCTGACCGTGGTCGGCGCCACGGGCAACAACCTGAAGAACGTCACCGCCGAGTTTCCGCTGGGCAAGTTCGTCTGCGTTACCGGAGTGTCGGGCGGCGGCAAGTCCTCGCTGACCATCGAGACCCTGTTCAAGACCGCCGCCATGCGCCTGAACGGAGCGCATGAGACGCCCGCGCCCTGCGAGACGATCAGGGGGTTCGAACACCTCGACAAGGTCATCGACATCGACCAGCGACCGATCGGGCGCACGCCGCGCTCGAACCCGGCGACCTATACCGGCGCCTTCACCCCGATCCGCGACTGGTTCGCCGGACTGCCCGAGTCGAAGGCGCGCGGCTACGGACCGGGGCGGTTCAGCTTCAACGTCAAGGGCGGCCGCTGCGAGGCCTGCCAGGGCGACGGCGTCCTGAAGATCGAGATGAACTTCCTGCCCGATGTCTATGTCACCTGCGAGACCTGCAAGGGACACCGCTACAACCGCGAGACTCTGGAAATCAAGTTCAAGAACAAGAGCATAGCCGACGTTCTTGAGATGACTTGCGAAGATGCGTGCGACTTCTTCCAGGCGGTCCCCGCGATCCGCGAGAAGATGGAGGCGCTCTGCGAGGTGGGCTTGGGCTATATCAAGGTAGGCCAGCAGGCGACGACCCTGTCAGGCGGCGAGGCGCAGCGCGTCAAGCTGTCGAAGGAACTTTCCCGCCGGGCGACAGGGCGGACGCTGTATATCCTGGACGAGCCGACCACCGGCCTGCACTTCGAGGATGTGCGCAAGCTTCTGGAAGTGCTGCATTCCCTGGTGGACCAGGGGAACACGGTGGTGGTGATCGAGCACAACCTGGATGTGGTCAAGACCGCCGACTGGGTGATCGACATCGGACCCGAAGGCGGCGACGGCGGCGGCGAGATCGTGGCCACCGGCACGCCCGAGGACATCGCCAAGGTCGAGGCAAGCCACACCGGCCGTTACCTCAGACCCCTGCTGCGCAAGGGGAAAATGGCGGCGGAGTGATCCGCCGCCGCACTCGTTACGCCTTCTTCATCGGGCAGGTGGAGATCCCGAGAATGGAATAGAGCGGGCAGGTGCCGAAGAGACCCGTGGCCAGTGGCACGACGCCGATCAGCTTGGCATAATGCCAGAAGCCTTCTCCTCGATCGACGAAGAACCAGACCAGCAGGGCAATGCCCACCACGATGCGCAGCACGCGGTCCACGCCGCCGACATTGGTCTTGAACATTTCAGCCTCCTTGCGGCCGTCATGGCCATGCGCAGAGACTGGCACAGTGCCACCGAGTCGTCTGTGACCAGATCACATTGCCTGCGCGGCGAGGCGGCGAATTTCCTCGGGATCGTGCAGGCGGACATGGCCGCGCTCGACGCTGACCCAGCCCTGGCGGGCGAAGGCCTCCAGCCGGCGCGAGACCACCTCGCGCGCCGAGCCGATCCGGGCGGCCAGTTCCGCCTGGGTGGCCTGGACCAGCTCTCCCTCCGCCAGGTCCAGAAGCGCCTCGGCCAGCCGCACCTCGACCCGACCGAAGGCGACCCGCTCCAGCAGTTGCGTCAGTTCCGCCATGCGCTGCCCGAAGGCACGCAGGACAAAGGCACGGAAGCCCGGATCGCTGTCCAGAAGCCGGGCAAAGATCGGCCGGGGGATCAGCACCAGTTCGACCTCGGAGGCCGTCATCGCCTCGCCGGAATAGGGTTCGTCCCCCATCAGGCCAAGCGTCGTCTGCACGCAGCTTTCGCCGGGTTCCACCGCATACAGGAGGATCTCACGCCCCGATGCGGCGGTCAGGCGCACCTCGATCCGGCCCGAGAGCACGATGACGAAGCCCTGCGCCAGATCGCCCGCGCGGAACAGGACCTGACCTTTCGGGACCACCCGATTCGGCAGGTCGGTCAGCAGCTTGCGGCTTTCGGGGGCCAGATCGCGGGCAAGGTCGGGGGGCAGGGTCCACATGCGGCGATCATGCCGGTTGCGCGGCCCGGCACAAGCGGAAAGGGGGCCCGAAGGCCCCCCTCGCGGCGATTGCGGCGCCGTCAGTCCAGCGCCTTGAAGTTCAGGCTCGCGCCTTCCTTGATGCCCGAAAACCAGCGCGCCGTGACCGTCTTGGTCCTGGTGTAGAAGCGGAATGCGTCCGGCCCGTACTGGTTCAGGTCGCCGAAGGCCGACTTCTTCCAGCCGCCGAAGCTGAAATAGGACAAGGGCACCGGGATCGGGAAGTTGATGCCGACCATCCCCACGTTCACCCGGCTCGCGAAGTCGCGCGCGGTGTCGCCGTCGGCAGTGAAGATCGCGGTGCCGTTGCCGTATTCGTTGTCCATCACCAGCTTCAGCGCGTCTTCATAGGACTGCCGACGCACGGTGGACAGGACCGGGCCGAAGATCTCCTGCCTGTAGATCTCCATCTCGGGGGTCACATGGTCGAACAGCGTCGGGCCGACGAAGAAGCCCTTTTCGTAGCCCTGGATCTTCAGGCCCCGGCCATCGACCACCAGCTTCGCGCCCTGCTCGACGCCCGAGGTGATCAGGCCCTTCACCCGCTCCTGCGCCTGGGCGGTGATCAGCGGGCCGAAATCGACATCGTGTCCGGCCGTGTAGGGGCCGACCTTCAGCTTCTCGATCCGCGGGATCAGCCGTTCGATCAGCGCGTCTGCGGTCCGGTCGCCCACCGGAACCGCGACCGAAACCGCCATGCAGCGTTCGCCCGCCGCGCCATAGCCCGCGCCGACCAGCGCGTCGGCCGCCTTGTCCAGGTCTGCGTCCGGCATGATGATCATGTGGTTCTTCGCCCCGCCGAAGCACTGGGCGCGCTTGCCGTTGGTCGCGGCGCGGCCGTAGATGTATTGCGCGATCGGGGTGGAACCGACGAAGCCCACGCCCTGGATGACGGGATGGTCGAGGATGCCGTCCACCACTTCCTTGTCGCCGTTGACGACCTGAAGGACGCCGTCCGGCAGGCCGGCCTGCTGCAGGAGTTCGGCGAGGAACAGCGAGGTCGAGGGCACCCGTTCCGAAGGCTTAAGGATCATCGCGTTGCCCGAGGACAGCGCGGGGCCGATCTTCCACAGGGGGATCATGGCCGGGAAGTTGAACGGCGTGATTCCGGCAACGACGCCAAGGGGTTGGCGCATGGCATAGAGGTCGATGCCGGGGCCGGCCGAATCCATCATCTCGCCCTTCAGCATGGCAGGCGCGCCCATGCAGACCTCGATCACCTCGAGGCCGCGCTGCACGTCGCCCTTCGCGTCAGGGATGGTCTTGCCATGTTCGCGGGCGACCATCTCTGCCAGCTTGTCCATGTTCTGGTTGATGAGCTGGCCAAAGGCCATCATCACCCGCGCCCGGCGCTGCGGGTTGGTCGCGGCCCAGCCGACCTGGGCCTTGGCGGCCTCCTGGATGGCGTGGTCCAGTTCGGCCAGCGTGGCCAGCGCGACGCGCGCCTGCACCTCGCCGGTGGCCGGGTTGTAGATATCGGCGTAGCGGCCCGACATGCCCGCGACGCGCTTGCCGTTGATCCAGTGACCGATCTCTTGCATGGACTCCTCCCGTATATGCTCGTGGCCTTTTATCCTTGCACAATCGCCAGACAAAGCGGCAATATGCCAAAAGGGTTTTGCAGGAATGCATGCCTCCTCGACCGCCTTCGGCGTCTCGTCGGGGCTGACGACGAAAATCGCAGCGCACGAGGAGTTTTCCTTGGACTGGGATGATCTGCGCGTGTTCCTTGCCGTGGCGCGGACCGAAAGCCTGTCGGCGGCGGGCAGGCGGCTGAAGATCGACCCGGCTACCGTTGGGCGCCGCATCTCGCGGCTGGAAGAGGCGACGAAGGCGCGGCTTTTCACCAAATCCCCCCAAGGCTATGCGCTGACCGAGGAAGGCGCGCGGCTGATCCCGCATGCCGAGGCGGCCGAACGCGCGGCGCTGGGGGCGGAGGAGAGCCTCTCCGGCCCTGGCGGTCTTACCGGCCTCATCCGCCTCGGCGCGCCGGACGGCTGCGCGAACTACCTCTTGCCGCAGGTCCTGGCGCGGATCTGCGACGCAAATCCGGGGCTCGAGGTGCAGATCGTCGCCCTGCCGCGGGTCTTCAACCTGTCCAAGCGCGAGGCGGACATGGCGATCGGCGTCAGCCGCCCAGAGGCGGGGCGTCTGACGGTGCAGAAGCTGACCGACTACCGCCTGCACCTGGCGGCCAGCCGCGACTATCTGGCCGGCGCCCCGCCGATCCGGACGCCAGCCGACCTGAGCGGCCACCGGATCGTCGGCTACATCCCCGACATGATCTTCGACAAGGAACTGGACTACCTGGCCGAGATCGGGATCGGGCCGGCCACGCTCAGCTCCAACTCGGTCTCGGTGCAGCTGAACTGGCTGCGGGCCGGGGCAGGGGTGGGGGTCGTGCACGATTTCGCGCTGCCCGCCGCGCCGAACCTGGCGCGGATCCTGACCGACCGGATCAGCCTGACCAGGGCCTTCTGGCTGATCCGGCACGAAAGCGATGCGCGGCTCGACCGGTTGAGCCGCTTTGCCGACCAGCTGACCCGGGAGGTGCGGGCCGAGATGGCGCGGCTGGAGACGGCCCTGCGGGAGGACGAAAGCCGCGCTTGACAGAATCCCCTGTCCGGTCCGAGGCTTGACCTCCGGTCAGAGGGAGGGGCCGTCCCATGCTCGTTCAGCAGATCCTCGCATCCAAGGGTGATTTCAAGGTGGTCACGGTGGCTCCGGGCACCACGGTGCAGGAAGTCGCCGGCATCCTTTCGTCCCGCCGCATCGGTGCGGTGGTTGTCTCGGCCGACGGCAAGAAGGCGCGCGGCATCGTGTCGGAACGCGACATCGTGCGGGAGCTCGGCAAGCGCGGCGCGGCCTGCCTGACCGATCCAGTGGAATCGCTGATGACCGCGAAGATCGTTTCGTGCACCCGGACCGAAGGCACCGACAGCGTGCTGGGCCGGATGACCGATGGCCGCTTCCGTCACATGCCGGTGGTCGAGGGCGACGAGATGGTCGGCCTGATCTCCATCGGCGATGTGGTCAAGGCCCGGCTGATGGAGCTTGCGGCGGAAAAGGATGCGCTGGAAGGCATGATCAAGGGCTTCTGACGTCGGGAAAGCGCTTGCGCCGGCGCGCGCAATATTGTTGCGTGCGCTGGTCTTGGGGCGGCGGGGAGAGCCATGCGCATCGGTCTGTATCCGGGTACCTTCGATCCGATCACGCTCGGCCATATCGACATCATCCAACGTGCGATGGCGCTGGTGGACCGTCTCGTCATCGGGGTGGCGATCAACCGCGACAAGGGGCCGATGTTCACCCTGGAAGAGCGGGTGGCCATGGTCGAGGCCGAATGCCGCGCGATCCAGGCCAGGACGGGCGGAGAGATCGTCGTCCATCCCTTCGAGAACCTCCTGATCGACTGCGCCCGCGACGTGGGTGCTGGGATCATCATCCGCGGCCTCAGGGCGGTGGCGGATTTCGAATACGAGTTCCAGATGGTCGGGATGAACCGCGCTCTGGATGCCAGCATCGAGACGGTGTTCATGATGGCCGATGCCCGCCGGCAGGCGATTGCCTCGAAGCTGGTCAAGGAGATCGCGCGACTGGGCGGTGACGTATCCAGCTTCGTGACGCCGGCGGTGACGCGGGCGCTGACCGCCCGGCGAAAGCCCTGAGAATGCATTACCTTGCAAGGACTTGCCAAAGCGCAGGCCCGTGTCATGAGCGGCGCGGGTGCCCTGTCGCGAGGAGGACGCGCGTGACGCTTGCCGACAGGATCAGTCTCTGGGATTCCCGCAGCCTTCCGGCGGGCCTGCGCTGGATCGGTGCGGTCTCGCATTCATCCTGGCCTTCGTGCTGCGCTACGAGCCGGAAGGGACGCTGCCGCCCGGCTTTCCCTAGCTCACCTACTTTCCGGCCATCATCCTGGGCGCCTATTTCTTCGGCACGCTCCCCGGACTCGCGCTTGCAACCGCCAGCCTGCTTGCCACCTGGTATTTCTTCATCGCCCCCTTCAACAGCCTTGCGCTGGACGGGGCGAGCGTACTCGCGCTTGCGTTCTTCGTCCTCATTGCCGAAACGATCATCCTGCTGATCCATGGGGTCCACAAGGCGATGCGTGCGCTCCTGGGCGACCGGCAAGCCAACGCGACCCTTGCCGAGCAGCGCCGGCTGATGCCTACGAGTTGCAGCACCGGGTGTCGAACAACCTGGCCAGGATTGCGGGGCTGATGAAGTTGCAGCGCCGTGCCGTCACCTACGAGTCTGCCGGCCTTGCGCTGGAGGATTCGGTTAGCCGCATCGATCTTGTCGCCTGGATCATGCGCAACCTGCCCGATCCCTCGGGTCAGACCGTGGACATGGCGCGCTTCCTTGCCGACACCGGACGCGACATCGTGGAATGCTCGGGCGCCGCAGGGCGCGTGTCGCTGGAGGTTGAGGCCGATCCGCTGCTGGTAGGGCCGGATGTCTCGGTGCCGCTGGGGCTGATCGCGACCGAACTGGTCGCGAACACGCTGGAACACGGCTTTCCGGGGGACAGCGCCGGCAGGATCGGCGTGACGCTGGGGGCCAGGCCGGACGAGGGCAAGGCGCTGTTGCAGATCCGGGACAGCGGGCAGGGCCTGCCCGAGGGCTTCGACATCGAGAAGGCGCGCAGCCTCGGCCTGTCGATCGCGCGGCAGTTCGCCAAACAGTTGGGCGGCACACTGGTGATGGAGCGCCGCCCTGAGGGCGGGACCGAGGCCCGCCTGGAATTCGACTACTGACCGTTTCGGTCAGGCCGCCTTGCCATAGACGGCTTCGCGCGCGATCTTGTCAGCGTCGCCGGGGAACAGGCCCAGGTCAAGCGCGATGTCGGCAGGCAGGTTCGCGATCTCGTCGCGGGTCTTGCGGTACAGCGAGTAATTGGCGGCTGCGGTCTTCAGCATTTCATACACGGAAATCATCTTCGTCGTCCTTCTATATCCGCGAGAGGTCTGCTTTTCCTTCTCGCTAAGCGGAAGATAAGTGCCCCGTTAGCGCAAACAACGGACATTGCTGCGGTGCGGCTATGCGTTTTTTGCATGGCTCTTGAAAAAATAAAGGGCGCCCCGGGGCGCCCTTTCGCTATAATTTCAAGGGGTTCAGATCAGCTTGCCCATCGCCACGGCTGTATCAGCCATGCGGTTCGAGAAGCCCCACTCGTTATCATACCAGGACAGGATCGACACGAAGGTCCCGTCCATCACCTTGGTCTGGTCCATATGGAACACCGAGGAATGCGGGTCGTGATTGAAGTCCGACGAGACCAGTTTCTCGTAGGTATAGCCAAGGATGCCCTTGAGCGGGCCATCCGCGGCCGCCTTGATCGCGGCGTTCACTTCCTCGACCGTGGTCGCGCGCTTGCCGATGAACTTCAGGTCCACGACCGACACGTTCGGCGTCGGCACGCGCATGGCGAAGCCGTCGAGCTTGCCTTTCAACTCGGGCAGGACCAGCCCCACCGCCTTGGCCGCGCCCGTCGAGGTCGGGATCATCGACAGAGCCGCCGCGCGGGCGCGATAGAGGTCCTTGTGCATCGTGTCCAGCGTCGGCTGGTCGCCGGTGTAGCTGTGGATCGTGGTCATCATGCCCTTCTCGATCCCTATGGCGTTGTTCAGCACATAGGCCACGGGCGACAGGCAGTTCGTGGTGCAGGAGGCGTTGGAGACGACGATGTCATCTTTCGTCAGCATGTGGTGGTTCACGCCATAGACGATGGTCTTGTCCGCCCCGTCGCCGGGGGCCGAGATCAGCACGCGCTTCGACCCGTTTTCGAGATGGGCCTGGCACTTCTCCTTCGAGGTGAATATGCCGGTGCATTCCATCACGATGTCCACGTCGCCCCAGGGCAGGTCGGCGGGGTTCTTCAGCGCCGTCACCCGGATCGGCCCGCGGCCGACATCGATCGAGTCGGGGCCGGTCCTGACCTCGACGGGGAACCTGCCGTGCACCGAATCATGGCGCAGCAGATGGGCGTTGGTTTCCACCGGCCCCAAATCGTTGATCGCGATGACCTCGATATCGGTGCGGCCCGACTCGATGATCGCGCGCAAGACGTTGCGCCCGATGCGCCCAAATCCGTTGATGCCGACCTTGACCGCCATGACTCTTCCTCCGAAGCTGACTTTGCGTCCCGATAGCGCTAACAAAGACATATCGCCGGGAAATGCAACCGCAGTTTGACGCGGTCAGGCCCAGAATACCACCCAATCCAGCAGGTCCAGGAACCTGCGCGCAAGGAAAGCCAGCGCCGCGCCGCCGTTCAGGAGCAGGTCGGCCGTGGCGCCGGCAAGCAGGATCACTCCCAGCCAGAGCGCGATGCGATTGGTCAAGGCCCCTCCGATGGGGCCTGTGCCGGGCCCCGCTTACTGCGCGAGCCGCCCCATTACCCCGGCCACATCGGCCATCCGGCAGGAGAAGCCCCATTCGTTGTCATACCATGCCAGGACGCGAACGGAACGCCCCGCGACCTTGGTCTGGTCCGGCGCGAAGATCGAGGACTGCGGCGTGTGGTTGAAGTCGATCGACACCTTCGGTTCGGGATCATAGGCCATGACCATGCCCATGTAGCCTGCGCAGGCCTCCCTTACGATTTCGTTGACTTCGGCCACCGTGACCGACTTCTGCGCAATAAAGGTCAGGTCCACCGCGCTGACGTTCGGCGTCGGCACCCGGATCGCGCTGCCTTCCAGCTTTCCCGCCAGTTCCGGCAGCACCTCGCCGATGGCCTTGCCCGCCCCGGTCGAGGTCGGGATCATCGCCATTGCCGCCGACCGTGCGCGGTAGAGGTCCTTGTGTCGCCGGTCCAGCGTCGGCTGGTCGCCCGTGTAGCTGTGGATCGTGGTCATGATGCCCGACTCGATCCCGATGGCGTCGTTCAGCACCTTGGCCAGCGGCGCCAGGCAGTTCGTGGTGCAGGAGGCGTTCGAGACGACCAGATGTTCGGGCAGGAGGCTCCGGTGGTTCACGCCATAGACCACCGTCAGGTCCGCCCGCCTGGCCGGGGCCGAGACCAGGACCCGCTTCGCCCCGCGCCCCAGATGCACCGCCGCCTTGTCGCGGTCGTTGAACTTGCCGGTGCATTCCAGCACCACGTCCACGCCCTGCCAGTCCAGCTCCTCGGGGTTGTAGGTGGACATCATGCGGATGGGGCCGCGACCGAGGTCAATTCCGTCCTCCGTCACCTTCACGACGCCGGGAAAGCGGCCATGCACGCTGTCGTAGCGCAGAAGATGCGCGTTCGTCTCCACCGGCCCGGTCGCGTTGATCGCCACCACCTGCACGTCGTTGCGGTTCGATTCCGCGATATGGGCCAGCGTGCAGCGCCCGATGCGGCCGAAGCCGTTGATGCCGACAGTCACGGTCATGCGAAAATTCCCCTCTGGATGCGCTGGTCCTGCCCTAGCCGGTCCACTATGGTATGCAAGGCAGAAAACGACATCTTTTCATGATGTTAGCGCAATCTTGGCCTGTTTGCGCTAACTCTCTGCACCGCTTTGCCGAATCCCGCGTTTCCCGCTACATCATCGGTTGAGCGCAATCCGGGGCAGGGCATGAGCGGACTTCTCGCACTTCTTGACGACGTGGCGGCCATCGCCAAGGTGGCGGCGGCCTCGGTGGACGACATCGCCGCCGCGGCCGCCAAGGCGGGGACCAAGGCCGCGGGCGTGGTGATCGACGACGCCGCGGTGACGCCGAAATACGTCCACGGCTTTTCCGCCGACCGGGAACTCCCGATCATCTGGCGCATCGCGCTCGGATCCTTGCGCAACAAGCTGGTGGTCCTGCTGCCCGGCCTTCTGGCGCTGGATCATTTCGCGCCATGGGTGATCACGCCGCTCCTCATGCTGGGGGGCGCCTATCTGTGCTTCGAAGGTGCCGAGAAGGTATTCCATGCCCTTGCCCCCCATGCGGATCACGAGGTCGAGGCCGATTACGACACGCAGGACCCCGGCCATCTGGAAGAGGAAAAGGTCGCCGGCGCGATCAAGACCGACTTCATCCTGTCGGCCGAGATCATGACCATCGCGCTTGCCACGATCGAGAGTCCAAGCTTCTGGCTTCAGGCGGTGACGCTGGCGGTGGTCGGCACGCTGATCACGGTCGCGGTCTATGGCGCGGTGGCGCTGATCGTGAAGATGGACGACGTGGGCCTGCACATGGCCGCCACGGGCCGCACCGGGGCGGGCAGGGCGCTGGGGCGGGGGCTGGTGCTGGGGATGCCGAAGCTGATGGCCTTCCTGTCCACCGTGGGCACTGCCGCGATGCTCTGGGTCGGCGGCAACATCGTGATCCACGGGCTGGAGGTCACCCATCTCTGGCCCTGGCCCTACGAGACCATCCACCACATCGCCGAGGCCGCCGCCCATGCCGTGCCGGCCGCGCAGGGCTTTGTGCAATGGGTCGTCACCGCGGCCCTCGACGGGGTGTTCGGTCTGGTCCTCGGCGTGATCCTGATCCCGGTGGCAACCCGGGTGATCGGGCCGCTCTGGGCGGCACTTACCGGGCGGAAGGCCGCGGCGCACTGACCGGCGCCGGTCCCTTCTGCATCTGCCGCCGGTTCCGCCAGCGCCGGATGCGAGGCAGGATGAACAGCACGATTCCGGTAAGCCCGAAGACCACCATCGCCGCCGCGGTGATGTCGGCCAGCCAGGTGCCGAAGGTCGAGGTCAGCCAGCCCCGCACATGCAGGCGCTTGAAGATGCCTTCCCAGTAGGTCTTGGTTTCCAGCACCGTTCCGTCCGGGGCATGGGTCGTGCGCGAGAAGTCGGTCTTGACCCAGTAATGCCCGGTCCCCAGCGCCACGATCACCCGGGTTTCGCCCGCCACGAAGGTCGCCACCTCGCGCCCGTGATAGGTCCTGTCCTGGTTGAGCGTCAGGTCCGTGCCCGGAACGACCGCCTCGGCCAGGGCCTGCGCCTCGCCGATCGTCAGCGCCCGAGCCCCGGGCCAGTTGTCGAACTGGGCCTCGTCGTAGCCCTCGCCCTCCAGCCAGCCCATGACCAGCCTTTCGTGGTTCAGGAACAGGCCGGTAAGGCCGATGACGATGACCCAGGGCAGAACGAGCACCCCGAGCCACCCATGAACGGTTTTCAGCAATCGCATCCGGCGACCCTCCCTGCGGGTCGGACCCTAGCCAGCAGGACCCCCAAGGTCAGCCAAAAAAACAGCGGCGGCCATAAGCCGCCGCTTAATCGCCGATCCTGAACCAAAGGCTCAGAGCAGCGCCTTGACCCTGGCCACGGTCGCCTCGGCGGTGATGCCGAACTCGGCATAAAGCCGCTCCATCGGGGCCGAGGCGCCGAAGGAGGACATGCCGACGAAGCCGGCCTTGGCCTCGCGGCCCCGCTCGCCCAGAAGCCAGCGGTCCCAGCCTTGCCGGACGCCGGCCTCGATGGCCACGCGCACCGGGCCGGGCGGCAGGATCTTGCGGCGCCAGGCCTCGTCCTGTTCGGCGAAAAGCTCCATCGAGGGCATCGAGACGACGCGCGTGCCGATCCCCTCGGCCTCGAGAGCGGCGCGGGCCTTCAGCGCGATTTCCACCTCCGACCCCGTGGCGATCAGGATCGCCTGGCGCTTGCCCGTGGCCTCGGCCAGCACATAGGCGCCCTTCGCCACCATGTTGGCGTTGGTGTGCGTCTTGCGCACAGCCGGCAGGTTCTGGCGGCTCAGCGCCAGGACCGTGGGCCGGGTCTTCTCGGTCAGGGCGATCTCCCAGGCCTCGGCCACCTCGACCAGGTCGGCGGGGCGGATGACCAGCGTGTTGGGCGTGGCGCGGCTGATCGCCAGATGCTCGACCGGCTGGTGAGTCGGGCCGTCCTCGCCGAGGCCGATCGAGTCATGCGTCATGACATAGACCACCGGCACCCCCATCAGCGCGGAAAGCCGCATCGACGGGCGCGCATAGTCGGTGAAGCACATGAACGTGCCGCCATAGGGGCGCACACCACCATGCAGCGCAAGGCCGTTCATCGCTGCCGCCATGCCGTGTTCGCGGATGCCGTAATAGACGTAACGCCCCTTGCGGTCCTCGGGGGTGAAGACGCCCAGGTCCGGCGTCTTGGTGTTGTTCGATCCCGTCAGGTCGGCCGAGCCGCCGATGGTTTCGGTCACGACCGGGTTCACCGCCGCCAGCACCTTTTCCGAGGCCGCGCGGGTCGCCAGCTTCGGCGCATCGGCCACCGCCTGCTTCTTCACGCCGCGAATGACCGAGGCCAGCTTGGCCGGCGCCTCCCGCGCGAAGATGCGGGCGAACTCGGCCTGTTTCGCGGGCGACAGGGCCGCCAGCCGCGCCTCCCACTCGGCGCGCGCCTTGGCGCCACGGGCGCCAAGCGATTCCCACCAGGCCTTGATCTCGGCGGGAACCTCGAACGGCCCGCCCGGCCAGCCATAGGCGTCCTTGGCCGCCTGCAACTGCGCCTTGTCGGTCAAGGCGCCGTGGCCCTTCGAGGTGTCCTGCGCCGCATGGCCGAGGGCGATATGCGTCTTGCAGGCGACCATCGCGGGGCGGGGGCTGGCCTTGGCCGCCGTCAGCGCACGGTCGATATCCACCGGATCATGCCCGTCGCATTCGAACACGTCCCAGCCGCTCGCCGCGAAGCGCGCCTTCTGGTCGGTGATGTCGGCGATCGACACCTTGCCGTCGATGGTGATGCCGTTGTTGTCCCACAGCACGATCAGCCGCGACAACTGCTGCTTGCCCGCAAGGCCGATGGCTTCCTGGCTGACACCCTCCATCAGGCAGCCGTCACCGGCGATGACCCAGGTGTAGTGGTCCTGGATCTTCGCCCCCCAGCGCGCGCGGAGGTTCTCTTCCGCCATCGCGAAGCCGACGGCGTTCGAGATGCCCTGACCCAGCGGCCCCGTCGTCGTCTCCACCCCCGCGACATGGCCGTATTCCGGGTGCCCCGCCGTGATCGCGCCCCACTGGCGGAACGCCTTGATCTGGTCCAGCGTCATGTCCTCGTAGCCGGTGAGGTAGAGCAGCGCGTAGATCAGCATCGAACCATGCCCCGCCGACAGGATGAACCGGTCGCGGTCCGGCCAGCGCGGGACCTTGGGGTCGAACTTCAGATGCTTCTCGAACAGGACCGTCGCCACGTCGGCCATGCCCATCGGCATCCCCGAATGGCCCGAGTTCGCCGCGGCCACGGCATCCAGCGCCAGGGCGCGGATCGCGGTGGCGCGCATCCAGTGGTCGGGGTGCTTCTGGCGGAGAGTCTGGATGTCCACGGGCAGGATTCCTTCAGGCTGAACGGGTCGCGGGGATTTCGCGCCGTCCTAACCAGCGCAACCGGCAAGATCAAGCTTGGAGCCCAAGGCCTTGGGAAGAAAGGCCGGTCGCCTTTCCCGGGTTTCGCGCTAAGATCGCCGGAAGTATCGGCCGGGCGATTCGGGACAGGGTCATCCGGGGGTGCGGGCGCCGCTTCGCGCCCGGGTGCAGGGGGTAGGGATGCAGGAAATCACCGAACTGGAAAAGCGGATCGCCGCGGCGCTGGAGCGGATCGGCAAGGGTCTGGACCGTCTGCCGTCACTGTCACGCGCCGCGCCGTCCGGCCCTGCCGCGGCGGCTGGCGCGACCGAGGCACAGCTGCGCGCCCAGCTCGAAGAGGAGAAGGCGCTGAACGCCCAGTTGCAGGCCCGCCTGCGTGCCGCCTCGGCGCGTGAGGCGAAGGGTGACCTTCAGGACAAGATCGACCGTCTGACGCAGGAACTGGACGTGCAGGGTCTGGAATTGCAGCGTATGCGCCGGGTCAATGCGTCGCTGCGCGAACAGCTCGAGGCGCTGCGCACCGCACAGGCCTCTGGCGTGGCCGACCCCGGCCAGATCAACAAGGCGATGCTGGCCGAGCTGGAGGCGCTCCGCGCCCTGCGCTTGACCGAGATCGCCGAAATGGACGAAATCCTTGCCGCGCTCGAACCCCATCTGACGGAGGCCAGCCATGCCTGATCTGGAAGTCATCATCGGCGGGCGCTCGTTCCAGGTCGCCTGCCAGCCGGGGGAGGAGCATTTCCTGCGCGCGGCCGCGGCTATGCTGGACGCCGAGGCGCAACCGATCGTCTCGCAGCTGGGCCGCCTGCCCGAGGCGAAGATGCTGCTGATGGCGGGGCTGATGCTGGCCGACAAGACTGCGGCCGTCGAGGACGAGCTTCGCGCCCTGCGCGCCCGTGTCGCCGAACTGGAGGCGCGGCCCGTGGCCACGCGCGATGTGGCGGTGGTGCCGAAGCAGGTCTCGGACACCCTGGCCGAGATCGCCGCCCGGGCCGAGGCCATGGCGGCCCGGATCGAGGAACAGGTGCGCGGATGAAACGGACCGTCCTGCTTCTGTCGCTTATGCCCGCGGCCGCCACGGCCGCGCCGCAGTTCGAAGCCGCAACCTACCAGTGCGACCGAGGGGTGCAGGTGCCCGCGACCTATGTCAACACGCCCGAGGGCAGCCTCGTGGTGCTGATGGTGGACGGCCGGCAGATCACGCTGCTCGGCGAAGAGGCGGCCTCGGGCGCGCGCTACGGCTGGCCCTCGGACGGGTCCAACTATGTCTGGTGGACCAAGGGGCAGGAGGCCACGCTCTACTGGAAGACGCCCGAGGGCGAGACGCCGATCCTGACCTGCAACGCAGGGTAGGGTTGCCCGTCAGGCGTTGGCTTCACGGATCTTGTCGGCGGCCGCCTTGTCGAAGGCCACACCCTTGGCTTCCAGAAGCTGGTCCAGCTCGCCCGACAGCGTCATCTCGGTGACGATGTCGCAGCCGCCGACGAATTCGCCCTTGACGTAAAGCTGCGGGATCGTCGGCCAGTCGCTGAAATCCTTGATCCCCTGCCGGATTTCCGGGTCCGCCAGCACGTTCACGTCCTGGTAGTCCACGCCGATGAAGTTCAGGACCCCCGCGACGCGGGACGAGAACCCGCATTGCGGCATCATCTTGGTGCCCTTCATGAACAGCACCACGTCGTTCTTCTCGATCAGGTCCCTGATCGTTGCCTCCGCGCTCATCGCCCGTTCTCCTATGCGTCATCCCCGGCGGCATCGTGCCGCCCTGCATCGCGCGCGGCCAGATAAGAGGCCATGCGCCGTTCCATCTCGGCGGCTTCCGCCTGCCTGCGCTCGGAGCCTTCGTCCAAAGGCCTCTCGCCCGTCCTCCGCCGGGACCGCGCCCGCAGCATCGTGACGACGCCGACCAGCGTCATCGCGACCGGAAGCAGACCGCCAAGGCCGCTGCCTGTCACCATCTCAATCCGGCGCCTTTGTCGTCAGGGCCAGCGCGTGCAGCGCGCCGTTCGGCCCGTCCATCTTGCCCTTCAGCGCCGCATAGACCGCGCGCTGCTGCTGGACCCGGTTCATGCCGCGGAACGACTCGTCGATCACTTCGGCCGCGAAATGCGCGCCGTCATCGCCCTGCACGCTGATCTTCGCGTTCGGGAAGGCCTCCCGGATCAGGGCTTCGATGTCGCGGGCTTCGATGGGCATCGGGCGTCTCCTTTGCCTTGGAACCTAGGCCCGCCGCGCCGGCGGTTCAAGGGCCTGCCATTCCGACCGCAGCATGCCGTAATAGAGGATGTCGATGATCCGCCCGGTCACCGGAACCCGGTGGTGCGCGCGGAAGCGGCCTTCCAGGGTAAAGCCCGCACGTTCATAGACCTTCTGGCCGCGAAGGTTCTCGGCGCTGCAATCCAGCCAGACCCGGGCGGCGTCAAGCGTGCCGAATGCGTGGTCCAGAAGCACGCGCAGGAACCGGCCGCCCAGTCCCCGCCCGGCCTCGACCAGCGCCAGCCGCATCAGTTCCACCCGGCCCGAGGGGTTGCCGATCTCGCAGAAGATGGCAAAGCCGGCGGGCTGGCCCTCCGGCTCCCAGATCAGGAACCGGCAGTCGGGCGCGGCCAGGTAGGCGGCAAGCGCCGCCTCGTCCTCGTCGGTGATGAAGGGCGCATAGTCGGGCCGCTGCGCCAGAGACCGCACAAGCGGGAAATCCGCCGGCGTCGCCGGGCGCAGCGTCACAGCCCGACCGTCGCGGCAAAGGCCGTGCGGTAAAGCCGCGAGAGGTCCGCCAGCGGCGCGCTGTCGCCGCCGAAATCGACCGCCTCACCGCCGAAGCGCCCCACCACCGCGACCGGCACGCCCGCCGCCTTGCCCGCCGCGACGAGCGCCTCGGCATCCTCGGCCGGGGCCGCGACCAGATAGCGCGCCTGATCCTCGCCGAAGAGGGCAGGGGTGTCCCCCGCCTCCAGCGTCACGCCCAGGCCAGCGCCTTCGGCCATCTCGAAGGCGGCCAGCGCCAGCCCCCCGTCGCCCAGGTCGGTGCAGGCACGGATCAGGCGGCGGTGCGCGCGGATGAACTCGCCATGCCGCCGCTCTGCCTCCAGATCTACGGGGGGCGCATCGCCCGCCTCGATCCCGAAGGCCTCGGCCAGAAGCGCCGACTGTCCCATGTGCCCCTTGGTCTCGCCCACCAGGACCGCCAGATCGCCCTCTTCCGGGCGGCCCGCGATCAGCTCGTCCATGGATTGCAACAGCCCCACCGCGCCGATGGTCGGCGTGGGCAGGATCGGCTGACCGTCGGTCTCGTTGTAGAGCGACACGTTGCCCGACACGATCGGCATGTCGAGCGCCCGGCAGGCCTCGCCGATGCCCTGCAGGGCGCCGACGAACTGGCCCATGATCTCGGGCTTTTCCGGGTTGCCGAAGTTGAGGTTGTCGGTGGTGGCCAGGGGCCGCGCGCCCACCGCGGTCAGGTTGCGGTAGGCCTCGGCCACGGCCTGCCGGCCGCCCTGGACCGGGTTCGCCTT
Organism: Tabrizicola flagellatus; assembly: GCF_008271465.1. Lineage (GTDB taxonomy): Bacteria > Pseudomonadota > Alphaproteobacteria > Rhodobacterales > Rhodobacteraceae > Tabrizicola > Tabrizicola flagellata. The sequence goes on from NZ_VMDU01000001.1 coordinate 104,211, forward strand.
GACGTAGCGCGGCGTCACGTCGCTGGTGAAAGCCAGCGCCTTGCCGGTCCCGTGCACCCGCACCACGCCCGCCGGCAGGCCCGGCGTGACCAGCGTGTCGGCGCCGACCTGGCTGTCATACTGCTCGTAAACCCAGGCCTTGTGCGCATAGGTCGGGCTGCCGATCAGCGCCTTGAGGCCCGCGATGGCACCGATCTGCGGCACCTCGCCCAGCGGCGCGGCGGCGGGCGTCGGGAGCCAGGGCCGGTCGTATTCCGGCGCACTGGACGACAGCTTCGACAGCGGAATGTCGGCCTTCACCTCGTTGCCATGCAGGATCAGGAAGCGGTCCTCGGGGATGGTCTCGCCCACGATGGCGAAGTCCAGATCCCACTTCTCGAAGATCGCCCGCGCCTCGGCCTCCTTCTCGGGCTTCAGCACCATGAGCATCCGCTCCTGAGACTCCGACAGCATCATCTCGTAGGCGGTCATCCCCGTCTCGCGCTGCGGCACGTCGTCGAGTTGCAGCTTGATGCCGAGGCCCCCCTTGTCGCCCATCTCGACCGCCGAACAGGTCAGCCCGGCGGCGCCCATGTCCTGGATGGAAATGACGGCGCCGGAGGCCATAAGTTCAAGGCACGCCTCCAGCAGCCGCTTTTCGGTGAACGGGTCGCCCACCTGCACCGTGGGGCGCTTCTCCTCGATCGTGTCGTCGAACTCGGCCGAGGCCATCGTCGCCCCGCCCACGCCGTCGCGGCCGGTCTTGGCGCCCAGATAGACGACCGGCATGCCCACGCCCGAGGCGGCCGAGTAGAAGATCTTGTCCGCATCCGCGAGGCCCGCGGCAAAGGCGTTCACCAGGCAGTTGCCGTTGTAGGCGCGATGGAACCGCACCTCGCCGCCCACGGTGGGCACGCCGAAGGCATTGCCATAGGCGCCGATCCCTTCCACCACGCCCTTGACCAGATGCGCGGTCTTGGGGTGGCTCGGCAGGCCGAAGGACAGCGCGTTCATCGCCGCGATGGGCCGCGCGCCCATGGTGAAGACATCGCGCAGGATGCCGCCCACGCCGGTCGCCGCGCCCTGGTGCGGCTCGATGTAGGAGGGGTGGTTGTGGCTCTCCATCTTGAAGATCACCGCCTGCCCGTCGCCGATATCCACCACGCCCGCATTTTCGCCCGGTCCGCAGATCACCTGAGGGCCGGTGGTCGGCAGCTTCTTCAGATGGATCTTCGACGACTTGTAGGAACAATGCTCGTTCCACATCGCCGAGAAGATGCCAAGCTCGGTGAAGGTCGGCTCCCGCCCCATGATGCCGAGAAGACGCTCCCATTCGTCGGGTTTGATCCCGTGGGCAGCGACCAGTTCCGGCGTGATGGCGGGCTCTTGCATGGCATCCCCTTGGACAGGCAATTCGGCAACCTCGCCGCCTCATATGCGATCGCCCGGGGAAGGGCAAACCGCCCCGTGACGACCGAGGCGAAAAAAAAGCCGGGCATTACGCCCGGCCTAGTCCAACAGGGAGGTACGAAGGGACGAGAGCATGCTCATCGCCGCTTCGAGAGTTCAAATAGTGCCGCATGCTTGCGCAAACAAGTCCGGAATGCCCGACGTTTGGGCAAGGCCGCTATGCAGATGCTGCATGGCAGCAATCAGGCGGCGGCATCCTCGGCCTGGCGGCGGCGGAAGGCCACGATCTCTTCGGTCACGAAGTCGCGGAAGGCCGCCACGCGCTTGGAATGGCGCAGTTCCTCGGGATAGGCCAGGAACACCGGCACCTCGGCACTTTGCACGTCCGGCAGGACGCGGACGAGGTTCGGGAAATCCTCGGTCAGGTAATCGGGCAGGACCCCGATCCCAAGATGGTTCAGGACCGCCTGCAACACCCCGAAATAGTTGTTCACCGTCAGGGTCGAGGGGATGTCATGCGTCATCAGGTCGGCCACCAGCAGCGCACCTGCGGCCACCTGCGGCGTGCCGGCGTGCTGGCAGATCAGCCGGTGGCTCGAGAAATCGTCCATCGACTCGGGCGTGCCATGCGCGGCAAGGTATTCCGGCGTGGCGAAGAGCTGCATCCGGATCTGCATCAGCCGCTTGCGGATCAGGTCGGCCTGGCTCGGCTCCTTCATCCGGATCGCCACGTCGGCCTCGCGCATCGGCAGGTCGAGGACGCGCTCTTCCAGCATCAGGTCGATCTTCAGCGCCGGGTATTTCTCGTAAAGCCGCGCCAGCCGCGGCGCCAGCCACAACGTCCCGAACCCCGTGGTCGTCGTCACCCGCAACTCGCCGAAGACCTCGTCCTCGCTGTCGCGGATCCGCGCCGCCGTCGCGTCCAGCCGCCGCACCATCTGCTGCGTCGCGTCGAACAGGAGTTCGCCCTGTTCAGTCAGGATCAGCCCCCGCGCGTGGCGGTGGAACAGCGTCACCGACAGGCTCTCCTCCAGCGCGCGGATCTGGCGGCTCACGGCGGATTGCGACAGGTGCAAGACGTCGCCGGCATGGGTCAGGCTGCCCTTCTCCGCGACCGCGTGAAAGATCCTCAGCTTGTCCCAATCCATGACCATTCTCCAAAATCCACTCGGAACCCTAGCACGACCCGTGGCAGATAGGGAATCGCGCGTGGATGTAAACCCCGCATGTCCCCATCTTGACGGCTTTGCTTTGACCTTTCGCACCGCCACGGTCCATCTTATGATCGCGGAAAGGGCAGGCGCGGCACAATCGCGCGCAGTGGAAAGCGGCAGGCATGGCAGTTGGCGTATTCGATTCGGGCCTCGGCGGGTTGACTGTCCTCGATGCTTTGACAAAGCGGCTTCCCGAGGTTCCCTTTGTCTATTTCGGCGACAATGCCCACGCCCCCTATGGTGTGCGCACCGCCGATGACATCTTCAACCTGACCTGTGCCGCGACCGAACGGCTCTGGGCCGAGGGCTGCGACCTGGTGATCCTTGCCTGCAACACCGCTTCCGCCGCCGCGCTGAAACGGATGCAGGAAACCTGGGTGCCCCCCGAAAAGCGCGTCCTCGGCGTCTTCGTGCCGCTGATCGAGGCGTTGACCGAACGGCAGTGGGGCGACAACTCGCCCCCGCGCGAGGTCGCGGTGAAGCATGTGGCCCTCTTCGCCACCCCTGCCACGGTGGCCAGCCGCGCCTTCCAGCGCGAGCTTGCCTTCCGCGCCATCGGCGTCGATGTCGAGGCCCAGCCCTGCGGCGGTGTGGTGGACGCGATCGAGCAGGGCGACGAGATCCTGGCCGAGGCCCTGGTGCGCAGCCATGTCGAGGCGCTGAAACGCCGGATGCCCGCACCCGAGGCGGCGATCCTGGGCTGCACGCACTATCCCCTGATGGAAAAGGCCTTCCAGGATGCGCTCGGACCGGGGGTCAAGGTCTATTCCCAGGCGAATCTGGTGGCAGAAAGCCTCGCCGACTACCTGACCCGCCGCCCGCAGTTCCTCGGCACCGGCACCCGGTCCAGGTTCCTGACCACCGGCGATCCGGCCTATGTCTCGAACAAGGCCACCCAGTTCCTGCGTCGCAAGATCACCTTCGAGGCGGCCTGATGCTGCCGCTGGCCGCCTGGCGGGCGGAGCGGCTTGCCGCCCTGGCCGCGCCGGACGGCTGGCTGAACCTGGTCGCCCGGATCGAGCTCGCCCCCGGCCGCCACCCGGTCGGGGCGGCGCAGGGACTGCGGCTTCCCTCCGGCCCCGACCTCCTCGGCACGCTGGAGCTGACCGAGGCGGGCGCCAGCTTCGCCCGGCCGGGAGAGGCGCCGCGGCCCTTCCTGCCGGTCCCCGATGCCTTTCCGCAGCTGCGCGTGGATCCCTTCCTGCTGGAAATCCACACGGTTGATGGCGTTCCGGCGCTGCGGGTGCGCGATCTGACGCTGGCGCCGCAGGTCGCCCTGCGCCACTACCCCGAGGATCCGGCCTGGACGATCCGGGCCGGGTGGGAAAGCCTCGCCCCGCAAGCCGCCGAGGTGGCGATGAAGGACGGCTCGACCGCCGCCGTGACCATCACGCATCGGGCGACCTTCCGGCACCTTGGGCAGACCATCACCCTGACGCCGACGCACTGGAAGATGGGCAAGCCGATGTTCGTCTTCCGGGACGCGACGGCGGGCGAGACCTACCCGGCCTGCCGCTTCCTCTTCGGCGAGGATCCATCCGGGACCGAGATCACCCTCGACTTCAACCGTGCCATATCGCCGCCCTGCGCCTTCACCGATTTCGCGATCTGCCCCCTGCCGCCGCCCGGCAACATCCTGCCGTTCCGCATCGAGGCCGGGGAACTCGCGCCGTGAGATCGTAGGGTGCGCTACAGCGCACCTTCCGGCGCGCCCATCCCTGGCAGCCTCTGTTGCCTCGCGCGGGAGTAGCAGGGTGGGCGATCCGCCCACCGCCCTCACGCCCGCATTGCGCCGTAGGCAAAGCGGTAGGCCAGCGCCACGCCGCCCGCGCCGCCGACCACATTGCCCAGGCTGACCCACAGAAGGTTTCCCAGCATCCCGGCCGGCGCGGCCTCGGATCCCGCCCAGACGCCCGCCGGAAACAGGAACATGTTCGCCACCGAATGTTCCAGCCCCAGCGCCACGAAGGCGGTGACCGGCCAGAGGACGCCCAGGATCTTGTCCGTGGCCGAGCGCGCCGCAAAGCTCAGCCAGACCGCGAGGCAGACCAGCGCATTGCACAGCGCGCCGCGGACAAAGGCTTCCAGCGGGGGCAGGGCGGCCTTCGCCGTCGCCGCCTTGGCCGCCGTGGCGCCCATCGGGCCGTCCAGTAGGCCCGAGAGGCCGAAGGCCAGCGCCAGCCCCGCAGCGCCCAGCAGGTTGCCGACATAGACAATGCCCCAGTTGCGCATCAGGGCTCCGGGGGTGATCCGGCGGTCCACCGCCGCCATGACCATCAGCGCATTGCCGGTGAAGAGTTCCGCCCCGCCCACGACGACCAGGATCAGCCCCAGCGCGAAGACCGCGCCGCCCAGCACCCGGTGCGGCCCGAAGCCGGGGTCGGCGCCCGCCATGGCCACGCACCAGAAGGCCGCGCCAAAGCCGATGAAGGCCCCGGCCAGAAGCGCAAGCGTGGCCATCCGGTGCAGGGGCAGCGCGGCCTTGGCCACGCCTGCCGTCTCGATCAGCGCCGCGATCTCGGCCGGTCTGTAGGCGTCATGGCTGTCGCTGGGCATCCCGAACCTCTCCTTCGGCTGCCAGAATAGCCGCTTGCGGCCCCCGGAAAAGCGAAAAGGCATGCCCCGCGACATGCCTTTCCCAAGCTTTGCGTTTCTCTAACGTCCACGGCCAAGATGTTGATAATGCATCGAAACCGCAGATTTTCCACTGTGGACAGATCAGTCCTTTGCGCGTTCGACGTAGGAGTCGTCGTCGGTGTTGATCACGATGCGGGTGCCGACGTCGATATGGGGGGGAACCATCACCCGAAGCCCGTTCGAGGTCATCGCGGGCTTGTAGCTGGACGAGGCGGTCTGCCCCTTAACCACCGGCTCGGTCTCGGTGATCTCGACGGTGATCTTCTGCGGCACCTCGATGGCGATCGGCACGCCCTCGAAGGTCTTCAGGTAGCAGCGCATGCCTTCCTGCAGGTAGGGCTTGTTTCCGCCCATCACGTCCTCGGTCACCACGACCTGTTCGTAGGTGTTGGGCTCCATGAAATGGAAGCCTTCGCTGTCCTCGTAGAGGTAGTCGTACTCCCGTTCGTCCACGGTGGCCTTCTCGACCATCTCCGTCGTCCGCCAGCGTTCCGAGACCTTCACGCCGTCCGAGATCCGGCGCATGTCGACGCTGGTCGTGGGGGTGCCCTTGCCGGGGTGGAAGTTCGAGGCGGTGAGCACGACGTAGAGCTTGCCGTCCATCTCGACGACGTTGCCCTTGCGGAGCGAGGAGGCGATGACTTTCAAAGGTCGGGTCCTTGTTATATCGGGGGACCGGTCCTCGAGCGACCGGCATCTGCCCGCGCCCCTAACCGATCCGAACCGGAATTTCCAGATGAATCCCGCATCCTCCCCGTCCACCCCATGGTGGAACCCCTCGCGCCACGCCGACCGCCGGCCGGTCCTGATGACCCGCAACCGGATCCAGGCCGCGATCCGGGGCTGGCTGGCGGGGGAAGGGTTCACCGAGGTGGACCCGGCCGCGCTGGCGATCTCCCCGGGAAACGAGGCGCACCTGCACGGCTTCTCGACCCAGGCCATCGGGACCGACGGGGCGGGGCGGACGATGTATCTTCACACCTCGCCCGAGTTCGCGATGAAGAAGCTGCTCGCGGCGGGCGAGACCCGGATCCATGCCTTCTCCCACGTCTGGCGGAACCGCGAGCGGGGGGCGCTGCACAGCCCGGAGTTCACGATGCTGGAGTGGTACCGGGTGGGCGAGGGCTACGAGGTCCTGATGGCGGACGTGATGGCCTTCCTGCGGCTGGCCGCGCGCGAGGCGGGAGCCGGGGTGCTGCGGTTCCGGGATCGGGTCTGCGATCCGTTCGTCGAACCGGAGCGGCTGTCGGTGGCCGAGGCCTTCCTGGTCCATGCCGGGGTGGACCTGATGGCCTCGATCCGGGCGGACGGGGCGACGGATGCCGAGACCCTCGGCCGCGAACTGGACCGGATCGGGCTGCGGCGGGCCTCGGACGACACCTGGTCGGACATGCTGAGCCGGGTCCTGTCGGAGAAGGTGGAATCGAAACTGGGGCAGGGGCGGGTGACGATCCTGGACCGGTATCCCTCGGCAGAGGCTGCCCTGGCAAGGAAGGTGCCGGGGGATGCGCGGGTGGCGGAGCGGTTCGAGGTCTATGCCTGCGGGGTGGAGCTGGCGAACGGGTTCGGCGAGCTGACCGACGCGGGCGAGCAGCGGCGGCGGTTCGAGGCCGAGATGGCCGAGAAGGCTCGGGTCTACGGGGAAAGCTATCCCCTGGACGAGGATTTCCTGGCGGCGCTGGAGGGGATGCCCCCGGCGGCGGGCATCGCGATGGGGTTCGACCGGGTGGTGATGCTGGCCACGGGCGCCCCCCGGATCGACGACGTGATGTGGACCCCGGTGCCGTGATCTGTCCACGGTGGACATTTTCCGATTTCAATTCGGAATCATAAGGATGGCCGTGGACGTAAACCGTCTGGAAAGGATGTTCGGCGGCGGCCCCCCACCCCCGGCCCCTCCCCACGAAGGGGGAGGGGAGGCGCTGGCTGCAAGGGGGGCGCGACAGGGATCGGCCTTTTCTTGTCTCCGCCGTTGCATGCCTCCGGCGGGAGTATTTCCGGAAAGGGCAAGCCATTGGCCGGAATTGTGCCGGTGACATTCGGCGGTCTTGCATTGGGGGCGCAAGGGGCGCAAAGAAGGCGCGTTTCTTCTGCGGGAGCCGCGCCATGACCCATCGCATCGCCATCCTCGGGGCCTCGGGCTATACGGGTGCGGAACTGGTGCGCCTGATCGCGACGCATCCCGCCATGCGCATCGTCGCGCTGTCGGCCGACCGCAAGGCGGGGATGAGCATGGCGGAGGTCTTCCCCTTCCTGCGGCACCTGGACCTGCCGAAGCTCACGAAGATCGACGAGATCGACTTTTCCGGGGTGGACCTGTGCTTCTGCGCGCTGCCGCATGCGACGACGCAGGAAGTGATCGCGAAACTGCCGAAGACCCTGCGGATCGTGGACCTGTCGGCGGACTTCCGGCTGCGCGATCCAGCGGAATACGAGAAGTGGTATGGCCAGCCGCATGCGGCGGTGGAGATCCAGAAGGAAGCGGTCTATGGCCTGACCGAGTTCTACCGCGACGAGATCAGGTCCGCGCGGCTGGTGGCGGGCACGGGCTGCAACGCGGCCACGGGACAATTCGCGCTGCGGCCATTGATCGCGGCGGGCTGCATCGACCTGGACGATATCCTGATCGACCTGAAGGCCGGAGTCTCGGGGGCCGGGCGCAGCCTGAAGGAGAACCTGCTTCACGCGGAATTGTCCGGCGGCACCCATACCTATTCGGCGGGCGGCAAGCACCGGCATCTGGGCGAGTTCGACCAGGAATTCTCGAAGGTCGCCGGACGTCCGGTCCGGGTGCAGTTCACGCCGCACCTTCTGCCGATGAACCGGGGGATCCTCGCCACGGTCTATGTCAAGGGCGACGCGAAGATCGTGCATCAGGTGCTTGAAAAGGCGTATGAAACCGAGCCTTTCCTGAAGGTCCTGCCCTTCGGGTCGCTGCCCTCGACCCGCGACATCGCGGGGTCGAACTTTTGCCACCTGGGGGTGATCGGCGATCGCATCCCGGGGCGGGCAGTGGTGGTCTCGGTCCTGGACAACCTGACCAAGGGGTCCTCGGGCCAGGCGATCCAGAACGCGAACCTGATGCTGGGGTTGCCGGAGACGGAAGGCTTGATGCTGGCGCCCGTTTTCCCGTAAGCGGCTCGTCGTGCGTCTTCGACTTCTCCTCGCGGGTCTGCGACGAGGGCCGAAGGCACCGAGGAGCGGGGCTTGACGCGGGTCAAGGTATCCCCACCTTGGGCAGAGCATGATCTGGCCGGCGGCAGGGGCGGATGCGATGAACGGGAAGACGGAAATCCGGGGCCTGAAGGGGCTGAAGAAGCAGCGGCGCATCCAGATCGTCGCGCTTGCAGCGGTGGCGCTGATCGGCGCGACGGGGCTGGTCGGCTATGCCATGCGCGACGGGATCAACTACTTCCGATCACCCTCGCAGGTTCTGGAGGCGCCGCCCGGCCCGGGTGAGACCTTCCGCATCGGTGGGCTGGTGGTCGAGGGGTCGATTCGGCGCGGCCAGGGGACGGAGGTCTCCTTCGCCGTGACCGATACCAACGCGACGGTGCCGGTGCGCTATACCGGCATCCTGCCTGACCTGTTCGGCGAAGGTCAGGGCATGGTGGCGCTGGGGCGGATGGAGGGCGACACCTTCGTGGCGACCGAGGTGCTGGCCAAGCATGACGAGACCTACATGCCGAAGGAAGTGGTGGACGCGCTGAAGGAGCAGGGCGTCTATGTCGATCCCAAGGCCAAGCCCGGAAGCTGAGCGACCCGGAACGCAAGAATTTTCGGCGAAAATTCTTGCGCTTGCGCGGCGCGCGGTCGGGCAGGGCGGCGTTAACGCCGCTGCGGCAGGCTTCCCCCCCGTGTGAAGGGGGGTGCCCATGCCGGATGTCCGACAGATTGCCGAAGAGATCGTCGCCCGCGAGGGCGGGTTCGTGAACGACCCGGACGATCCGGGAGGCGCGACCAATCACGGAGTGACCATCGGGACGCTGCGGCGGCTGGGGATCGACGTGAACCGCGACACGCGGATCGACCTGGCCGACGTGAGGGCGCTGACGCGCGCCGAGGCGGTCGAGATCTATCTGGAGCATTATTACAAGCGCCCCGGGATCGCGGCCTTGCCGGAGCCGCTTCAGGCGAGCGTCTTCGACATGTATGTCAACGCGGGCGGCAATGCGGTGAAGATCCTGCAGCGGCTTCTGACCGACATGGGCTTTCCCTGCGACCCGGACGGGGCGATCGGGCCGCAGACGATCCGCGCGGCGCAGATGGCGTATGAGGCCGCGCCGGCGCATCTGGCCGATGCCTACGGGATCGCGCGGCGCAACTACTATTATGCGCTGGCCGACAAGCGCCCGGCGAGCCGCAAGTTCGCCCGCCGCAAGGATGGAGGCAAGGGCGGCTGGATCACGCGGGCGGAGGAATTCATCAGCCCGAGATACCACCTGACCGAGGCGCAGCACCGGGCACGGGTGGCAGCATGGGGGTGATCGGGAAGCTGGTTGGCGCGCCCGGGGCGGTCACGGCGCTGGGCGAGGCCGCGAAGGGGGTGGCCGAAGTCTTCGTGCCCTCGGCCACCAAGCGGATGGAATATTCGGCCGAGGCGCAGATGGCGGCGCTGCGGCAGCTGGGGGAGGAATACCAGCATCCCGCGCTGTCGTGGTTCGACCGGATGGTGAACGGGTTGAACCGGCTGCCGCGGCCGTTCCTGGCCTTCGGGACCATCGGGCTGTTCGTCTATGCCATGGTGGATCCGCAGGCCTTTGCCTATCGGATGGTGGGGCTGAACGCGGTGCCCGAGCCCCTGTGGTGGCTTCTGGGGGCGATCGTCGCCTTCTACTTCGGCGCGCGGGAGACGCATTACTTCCGCAACCGGGCGGTTGTCTCGCCCTATGCATCGGCGACGGCGGCCATGGCAGAGGAGAACGCGGCGCTGGAGGACTGGCGGCGGGAGTGAGGCTGCCGATCCTTGACCTCTGATCGGGCCTCTGGCATGGCCTTGCGGATCAGAGGATGTGATCAAATGAACCTGTTCGCCGATATCCGTGAACTTGTGGTGGCCGAGTTGCAGGCGCTGATGGCGTCGGGCGTGCTGCCCTCGGGGCTGGACCTGTCGCAGGTCGCGGTGGAGCCGCCGCGGGATGCGGGGCATGGCGAGATGGCGACCAATGCGGCGATGGTGCTGGCCAAGCCCGCCGGGATGCAGCCGCGCGCGATTGCCGATGAACTGGCGGTGAGGCTGATGGAGGACCCGCGCGTCGCGGGCGCCGATGTGGCGGGTCCGGGCTTCCTGAACCTGCGGCTTCATCCGGCGGCCTGGCAGGGGCTGGTGCGCGAGGTGCTGGTCAAGGGGACGGATTTCGGGCGGTCGGCCATGGGCGGGGGCCGCAAGGTCAACGTCGAGTTCGTCAGCGCCAACCCCACCGGGCCGATGCATGTGGCCCATGCGCGCGGCGCGGTGGTGGGCGATGCGCTGGCCTCGCTGCTGGACTTCGCGGGCCATGCGGTCACGCGCGAGTATTACATCAACGACGGGGGCGGGCAGGTCGATGTGCTGGCCCGGTCGGCCTATGAACGCTACCGCGAGGCGCATGGGCTGTCGCCCGAGATCGCCGAGGGCCTATATCCCGGCGACTACCTGATTCCGGTGGGCCAGGCACTGAAGGACAAGTACGGCGACAGCCTGCTTGGCCGGCCGGAGGGCGAATGGCTGGCCGATGTCCGGACCTTTGCCACCGACATGATGATGGCCACGATCCGCGACGACCTGAAGGCGCTGGGCGTGACGATGGATGTCTATTCGTCGGAAAAGGCGCTATATGGCACGGGCAGGATCGAGGCGGCGATCGAACGGCTGCGGGGCCTCGGTCTGATCTACGAGGGCGTGCTGGAGCCGCCCAAGGGCAAGACGCCCGAGGACTGGGAGCCGCGCGAGCAGACCCTGTTCCGCTCGACCGCCTTCGGCGACGATTTGGACCGCCCGGTGAAGAAGTCGGACGGCAGCTGGACCTATTTCGCCCCGGACATCGCCTATCACTACGACAAGGTGACCCGCGGCTTCGACGAGCTGATCAACATCTTCGGCGCGGACCATTCGGGCTATGTCAAGCGGCTGAAGGCCGTGGTCAGCGCCCTGTCGGAGAACAAGGTCAACCTGGACATCAAGCTGATCCAGCTGGTCAAGCTTCTGAAGGGCGGCCAGGTCGTCAAGATGTCGAAGCGCGCCGGGACCTTCGTCACGCTGCGCGACCTGATCGACGAGGTGGGGCCGGATGTCGTCCGCTTCGTCATGCTGACCCGCAAGAACGACGTGCCGCTGGACTTCGACTTCGACAAGGTGACCGAACAGTCGAAGGACAACCCGGTCTTCTACGTCCAGTATGCCAATGCCCGGGTGAACTCGATCCTGCGCAAGGCACGCGACGCGGGGCTGGATGTGAGCGATGCCTCGCTTTCGTCGGCGCATCTGGCGCATCTCGGCCACGAGGCGGAACTGGCGGTGATCCGCAAGCTGGGCGAATGGCCGCGGCTGGTGGAAATCGCTGCCAAGGCGCACGAGCCGCACCGGGTGGCCTTCTACCTTTACGAACTCGCCTCGGACTTCCACGGGCTGTGGAACAAGGGCAACGACGACGACAGCTTGCGGTTCATCCAGGAGGATACCGCAATTTCTGCGGCGAAAATCGCCCTTGCCCGGGCCGTGGGCGTTGTTATTTGCGCAGGCCTTGGTATCCTTGGCGTCACTCCGGTCGAGGAAATGCGCTGACGACAGGCGCCCCGGTCGGCGATAGGCGCGAGTGCAGGGACGGACCAACCGTCCCGCAGGCAGGGGCAGCAGATGGCGGACGCGGATCATGACTTCGGCGGCGGCTTTCCTCTTGATGGGGCCCGGGCGCTGCATGGCGTCCGTGATGTCAACCGCGCGGCGCGGGTGCAGCGCGTCCTGAACATCGCTGGCGCCGTCACCTCGCTGGCGCTGGTGATCGGTCTTGGCGTCTGGGGCTACAGGCTGGCGGTGCGAGACGTGAACGGCGTTCCGGTGATCCAGGCGATGGAGGGGCCGATGCGCATCGCCCCGGCCGATCCCGGCGGAGCCATCGCCGATCACCAGGGGCTTGCGGTGAACGAACTGGCCGAGACCGGGGCCGCCTCGCCCCCGCCCGAAAGGCTGGTGCTGGCGCCGCGCCCGATGGAGCTTCAGCCCGAGGATGCCGCCGGCCTTGCCGGGATGCTGCAACCGGGGCTGACCGAGGCCTCGGCCCCGACCGGGGCCCTGCCCGCCGACCGGGACCTGGCCCTTGCCGCGGCGCCCCCGACCGAGAGCGCAGACCCGACCGAGATCGCCATCGACGCCGCCCTGGCCGAGGCTCTGGGCGAGATCCCCGATGCTGCGCTGTTCGAGCCCGCGGACACGCCGATCCCGGACCTGGAGGAGACCGAGCCCGTGCCCGAGGGGGCCATTCTCGCGTCGATCCGGCCCAAGGCCCGGCCAGGCAGCCGGGCTCCGGCCCCGGCGGCCCCGGCTGCGCTGCCCGCGGCGAACGAGGTCGATCCGGCGACGATCGCGCCCGGCACGCGGCTGGTGCAGTTCGGGACCTATGACACCGCCGACGAGGCGCGCGCGGCCTGGGCACAGTTGCAGGTGCGGTTCGGGGAACTGATGGCGGGCAAGGGGATGGTCGTCCAGCCGGCCGAGAGCGGCGGTCGGACCTTCTACCGGCTGCGCGGGCACGGTTTCGACGGCGAGGACGATGCGCGCCGCTTCTGCTCGGCCTTCGTCACGGAAGGCGCGACCTGTATTCCGGTCCCGCACAAATGACGGTGGGAACGTGCGCCGCGATCTTCGGCTGTGCCGGGCCGGTGCTTCTGCCCGAGGAGCGCGCCTTCTTCCGCGAGGCCGATCCGTTCGGCTTCATCCTCTTTGCCCGCAATGTCGAGGACCCGGCCCAGCTGCGTCGCCTGACGGCCGACCTGCGCGCGGCGGTGGGGCGCGAGGCCCCTGTTCTGGTCGATCAGGAGGGTGGCCGGGTCCAGCGCCTGCGCGCGCCGCACTGGCGGGAATGGACGCCGCCGCTCGACACGGTCGATGCCGCCGGGTCGGTCGCGGCGGCCGAGCGGCAGATGCGGCTGCGCGCCATGGTGATCGCGGCGGAACTGGCGGCGGTGGGGATCGACGCCGACTGCATCCCGACGCTGGACGTGGCGCGACCCGCGACGCATCCCTTCCTTCTGAACCGCTGCTATGGCCGCGACCCGGAGACGGTGGCGCAGATCGGGCGGGCGGTGGCCGAGGGGCTGATGGCGGGCGGCGTGCTGCCGGTGATGAAGCACATGCCGGGCCATGGCCTTAGCCATGTGGACACGCATCAAGACCTGCCCACGGTCACCGTGTCGCGGGAGGAGTTGCAAGCCGTGGATTTCGCGCCGTTCCGGGCGCTGGCCGACCTGCCGATGGCGATGACCGCGCATCTGGTCTTTGCCGCGATCGACCCCGACCGCCCGGCGACGCAATCGCCCGATGTGATCCGGCTGATCCGCGAGGAAATCGGGTTCCGGGGCCTCTTGATGTCGGACGACCTGAACATGCAGGCCCTGTCGGGAACGCTCGCCGAGCGCACGGCGCGGACCATCGCGGCGGGGGTGGACATCGCGCTGCACTGCAAGGGCGACCTCGCCGAGATGGAGGAGGTTGCGGGCGCGGCCGGAACCATGGGCTCCGAGACCCGCGCCCGGGCCGAGGCGGCGATTGCGGCGCGACGGGAGGGGCAGGTGGATGTGAAGGCGGCTCTGGCCGAGCTGGCGCATGGCTGAGGCGGAAGACTGGGATCAGCCCGAGCGCATCTCGCCCGAGGACCGGCTGGCGGCCGAGGCGCTGATCGTCGATGTCGATGGCTTCGAGGGTCCGCTCGACCTTCTCCTGACGCTGAGCCGCACGCAGAAGGTGGATCTGCGCAGGATCTCGGTCCTGAAGCTGGCCGAGCAGTATCTGGGCTTTGTCGAACGCGCGCGGTCCCTGCGGATCGAACTGGCGGCGGATTACCTGGTGATGGCGGCCTGGCTGGCCTTCCTGAAATCGCGCCTCCTGTTGCCGCCGGAACCGGGCGACGAGGGGCCGAGCGCCGAGGACCTGGCGGCGCATCTCGCCTTCCAGCTGGAACGGTTGCAGGCGATGCGCGACGCGGCGGCTCGGCTGATGGGGCGCGACCAGCTGGGGCGCGACTTCTTCGCCCGCGGCGTGCCCGAGGACATGACGCATCATCGCAAGGTGGTCTGGACCGCCTCGCTGCTGGATCTGATGCGCGCCTATGCGCGGATCCGCACGAAGGACGAGTTCCGCCCCTTCGTCATGGATCGCGAACATGTGTTCACGATGGAACAGGCGCTGGAGCGGATGCGCGGGCTGATCGGCTATGCCGGGGACTGGGCGACGCTGGTCAGCTTCCTGCCCGAGGGCTGGGATGTGAGCCCCATGGCCCGCCGCTCGGCGCTGGCGGCGCATTTCGCGGCGGTGCTGGAACTGGCCAAGCGAGGGCAGATCAGCCTGCGCCAGGGCGAGACCTTCGCGCCCATCGAGTTGCGGTTGAAGGACGGATGATGCGCGAGGAGCACGAGGACGAAGGCAGCCTGTTCGACGCGCCCCCCATGGGCGAGCAGGAGCGGATGGTCGAGGCCATCCTCTTCGCCAGCGCCGAGCCGGTTTCGGTGGCCGAACTGGTGGCGCGGATGCCGCATGGCTCGGACCCGGCCGAGGCGCTGGTGCATCTGCGCAAACGCTACGAGGGGCGGGGGGTGCATCTGGTGCGGGTGGGCGATGCCTGGGCCTTCCGCACGGCGCCGGACCTGGGATTCCTGATGCGGCGCGAGACGGTCGAGACGCGGAAACTGTCGCGCGCGGCGATCGAGACGCTGGCGATCATCGCCTACCACCAGCCGGTGACACGCGCCGAAATCGAGGAAATCCGTGGCGTTGCCGTGAGCCGGGGCACGATTGACCAGCTTCTGGAGCTGGACTGGATCCGCCTCGGCCGCCGCCGGATGACGCCGGGGCGGCCGGTGACCTTCGTGGTGACGGAAACCTTCCTCGACCATTTCGGCCTCGAATCCGCCCGCGACCTGCCGGGGCTGAAGGAATTGCGGGCGGCTGGCCTGCTGGACAACCGCCCCGCGCCCGGGCAGGCTTTGGCATCTGACGACGAGGACGAGGCCACGACCGGCCAGAGCGAGCTGTTCGAGGACTGAACGGAGGTCAGGATGGACCTGAACGGGCTATGGAATACACTGACCCGGATGCTTTTCCGCAGCGCGGTGGACGCCGGCGTCGATTACGCCGCGCGCAAGGGCAAGCCCGAGGCCGAGATGACCCCGGAAGAGCGGCAGCAGGCGAAACAGGCGCGCGATCTTGCGGCACGGGCGCGGAAGTTCCAGAACATCGCGCGCCGGTTGTGGCGCTAGCGGCGCTGCGCGTCCGGCCCGGTCAACCCGACCGGAATTGCTTGGCGAGTTTCAGGCCCTGGCCCTGGTAGTTCGAGGCGATCCCCGCACCATAAAGCGTCTCGGGCCGTTCGGCCATGCGTTCATAGACCAGCCGGCCCACCACCTGCCCGTGTTCCAGGACGAAGGGCGCCTCGTGGCAGCGCACCTCCAGCACCCCGCGCGAGCCTGCGCCGCCCGCGGCGGCATGGCCGAAGCCGGGGTCGAAGAAGCCCGCATAATGCACCCGGAATTCGCCGACCATGGCGAGGTAGGGCGCCATCTCGGCGGCGTAGTCGGGCGGAATCGTCACCGCCTCGCGGCTGACGAGGATGTAGAAGGCGCCGGGGTCGAGGATGATGCGGCCGTCGGTCGTGTGCAGCTCTTCCCAGAAGTCCTGCGCCGGGTAATGGCCGATGCGGTCGAGATCGACGACCCCGGTATGCGGCTTGGCGCGGTAGCCGACCAGCGTGCCCTGCGCGGGCTTCAGATCGACGGAAAAGCCGAGGCCCTCGGAAATCACCGCCTCGCCCGTCACCAGCGGGTCGGCGGCGTGGAGCGCGGCAAGGTCCGCGTCCGACAGCACCGCCTGACCCTGGCGGAAGCGGATCTGGTTCAGCCGCTGGCCCTCGCGCACCAGGACCGAAAAGCTGCGCGGGCAGACCTCGGCATAGAGGGGGCCAGTGTAGCCCTCGGGGATGCGGTCGAATTCGCTGCCGCCATCGGTGATCGTGCGGGTCAGGAGGTCGAGACGGCCCGAAGAGCTTTTCGCATTGGCGACGGCGGTCACGCCGGGGGGCAGGGCCAGACGCTCGGTGAGCGGGATGACATAGACGCAGTTCTTTTCCAGCACCGCGCCATCGGCGAGGTTCACCCGGTGCATGGTGAATTCCTCCAGCCGGTCCTGCACCCGGCGGCCGTGGCCGGCGAGGAACGAGGCCCGCACCCGGTAGGCCACCGGGCCAAGCCGCAGGTCGAGGCTGGCGGGCTGGATCTGGTCGTCGCGGATCGCAGGGGCGGCGGACAGCGCGCCTTCGGCGATCAGCCGGCGCAAGGTCTGGGCGGGAAGCACACCGGATGTCATGTCGCCCTCCCGCAGGCCGGATGTGAAACCGCCCGCGCTGCCGGAAGGCAGGCGGGCGGGTTTTCGATGGTCGGGCCGGAGAGATTCGAACTCTCGACCTCCCGCCCCCCAGACGGACGCGCTAACCAGGCTGCGCTACGGCCCGACACGGGGGGATACATACCGGTATTCCGGGCCGGTGCAAGCGGGAAAGCGCATGAGGGGCTCAGTCGTTGCCACCTTCGGCACGGACGGCGAGCCGGTCGCGCAAGGCGCGCAGCCGCTGGGCGATGCCGGCGATCTCGGGCGTGCGGGGGCGCAGGGCGCCGGGCGGCAAGGCCCTGATCAGGCTGGCGAATGTCACGTCGTCGCGCCGGGTGGGCTTGCGCGGTGCGGCGGGTGCGGGGGGGGCTGCCGTGGCCGTGCCGAAGGCGGGCGGCGCGTCGAAGAGCGGCAGGCCGGTCTGCGCAGAGGTGGCCGGCCGGGCCGCTGCCGAACGGGGAGGCTCGGCCGTCCCTGCCGACGCCTCCGTGCTGTCGTCGATGTGGATGAAACCTGACTCGGGAACCGGGGCCGTCACCGGTGCGGGCGCGGGCGGAGCCGGAATCACCGCCAGATCGTCCAGCGTCACGCTGTCGTCGGTCAGCCCGGCGACCTGGCGCACGCCATGGTCGCGCAGGATCTTCTGCACGCCGCGAATCGTCAGACCCTCGTCGTGCAGAAGCCGCTTGATCCCGGTGAGCAGAGCCACGTCCGAGGGCCGGTAGTAGCGCCGCCCGCCCGCGCGCTTGACCGGCTTGATCTGCGGAAAGCGGCTTTCCCAGAAGCGCAGCACATGCGCGGGCGTGTCGAGCTGTTCGGCCACCTCGCTGATGGTGCGGAAGGCCTCGGGCGACTTGTCCAAGCCTCAGGCCCCTTTCAGCGCTTCTTTCCGGCCGCCACGCGGTCCTTCATGAGGTGCGAGGGGCGGAAGGTCAGGACGCGGCGGGGCGAGATCGGGACCTCCTCGCCGGTTTTCGGGTTGCGGCCGATCCGCGCGGTCTTGGAGCGGACCGAGAAGGTGCCGAAGGACGAGATCTTCACCGTCTCGCCCTTGGCCAGCGCGTCGGACATGTGCTGCAGCACGGATTCGACCAGCTGTGCGGATTCGTTGCGGCTGAGACCGACTTCGCGAAAGACGGCTTCGCTGAGGTCCATCCGGGTCAGTGTCTTCTCGCTCATCTCATCCCCCCACGTCTTTGTCGCATGAGGATGCGGCGGATGGATTTCCGAGTCAATATCAACCACTTGTGCCGCGTGCTTAAAGGCGCCTACCAGCGCAGCACCACCGAGCCCCAGGCGAGACCGCCGCCGATCGCCTCCATCACCAGCAGGTCGCCGGGCTTGATCTGGCCGCGTGCCTTGCCGACCGACAGCGCCAGCGGGATCGAGGCGGCCGAGGTGTTGCCGTGGTCCTGCACGGTGACGACGACCCGGTCCATCGGCACCTGCATGCGCTTGGCCGTGCCCTCGATGATGCGGATATTGGCCTGGTGCGGCACGATCCAGTCCACATCGGCGCTGGTCAGCCCGGCCCTGTCCAGCGCGGCATGGGCGGTTTCCGCCAGCTTTTCAATGGCATGGCGGAAGACTTCCTTGCCTTCCATCACCAGGTGCCCGGTGGTGCCGGTCGAGGTGCCGCCATCGACATAGAGGATGTCCCTGTAGCGCCCGTCCGAGTGCAGGTCGGTGGCCAGCACGCCGCGGTCGGCGGTTGTGCCGGTGCCCTCGCTGGCCTCGACCACGACCGCGCCCGCCCCGTCGCCGAACAGGACGCAGGTGCTGCGGTCCTGCCAGTTCATCAGGCGCGAGAAGGTCTCGGCCCCGATGACGAGAACGCAGGAGGCCTGGCCCGAGAGGATCAGCGCATTGGCATTGGCCATGGCATAGACGAACCCGGCGCAGACGGCCTGGATGTCGAAGGCGAAGCCGCGGGTGATCCCCAGCGCCGCCTGCACCATGGTGGCGACCGAGGGGAAGGTGAGGTCGGGGGTCGAGGTGGCGACGATGATCGCGTCCACCCGGTCGGCACTGATGCCGGCATCGGCCAGCGCGGCGGTCGCGGCGCGGGTTGCGAGGTCGCTGGTCATCTGGCCGTCGGCCGCGAAATGCCGCCGTTCGATCCCGGAGCGGGTGCGGATCCATTCGTCCGAGGTATCGACGATGGCTTCGAATTCGGCGTTGGGGACGACACGTTCGGGCAGGTAATGCCCGACGCCCCTGACTGCGGCGCGTATCGTCATTCGGTCGGATTGCCTCCGGTCGCTGGCCCCGCGGCGTCGCGGTCGGCCTCCTTGCGCGCGGCATCCTGCCCCGCGGCTTCGGCGGATGCAACCCGCGCGGCGAGCCGTTCGAGGAAACGCACCTGTGCCAGCTGGTAGGCCAATCCGATGGCGGCGGCGATGCCGGTGGCATCGGCGGAGCCGTGCGACTTGACCACGGTGCCGTTCAGGCCGAGGAAGACGCCCCCGTTCACCCGGCGCGGGTCGATGCGCATCTGGAGCCGCCGGAAGGCGCCCGAGGCGAGCACCGCGCCCAGCTTGGCCATCAGGGTCGAGGTCAGCGTCTGGCGCAGGAGGTCGCCCACCAGCCGCGCCGTGCCCTCGATCGCCTTCAGCGCCACGTTGCCGGTGAAGCCGTCGGTGACGATCACGTCCACCCGGTCGGACAGGATGTCGGTGCCCTCGACGAAACCGATGTAGCTGAAACTGCCGGCCTCGGCGCTGCGGGCGAGCAGCGCATGCGCCTCGTGCAGCTCGGCGCGGCCCTTGTGATCCTCGGTCCCGACATTCAGGAGGCCCACCCGCGGCTTGACGATGGCAAGGCCGTTGCGGGCATAGGAGGCGCCCATGAAGGCGTATTGCAGCAGGTCCGCCGGATCGGCCTTCACATCCGCCCCCATGTCCAGCATCACGTTCATCTTGCCGGGGGTGGGGGTAGGAAAGAGGCTGGCGATGGCCGGGCGGTTCAGGCCGGGCAGCTTGCGCAGCCGCAGCATCGACACCGCCATCAGCGCGCCGGTGTTGCCGCAGGAGACCGCCGCCGCCGCCTCGCCGTCCTTCACCGCGTCGATGGTGGCGAACATCGAGGTGCCCTGGCCGTGGCGCATGACCTGGGCGGGCTTGTCCTCCATCTTCACCACGCGCTCGGCATGGCGGATGGTCACCCGGCCGGCAAGGCCGGGATGCCTGGCCACGAGCGGGCGCAGCGTCGTCTCGTCGCCGTGGAGGATCGCGTCGAGGCGGGGAAAGCTTCTGACGGAATCGGCAAGGCCGGCAACGACGGCTGCCGGCCCGCGATCGCCACCCATGGCGTCAACTGAAATGACGACGCGCTCGGTGGCCGGGGCAGACGCAGACTCGGGTCCGAGTGCCATCGGGTCAGGCGCGCGATGCGCGGCTTACGCCGCGTCTTCGTCCAGATCGACTTCCCGCGCCATCGAGACGACTTCGCGCGAATCGTAGTGGCCGCAGGCGCTGCACACATGGTGCGGACGCTTCAGCTCGCCGCAATTCGGGCATTCGTTCGGGTTGGCGGCAACCAGGGCGTCATGCGCACGGCGCATGTTGCGGCGGGAACGGGTGGTGCGGTTCTGCGGAACAGCCATGTCTCAACCTCGGGTAGTGGGGACATGCGCCCCGGATTTCCTTTGCGCATCAGCACCATCCGGCCGGATTCGGCAACAGGAAGCAGATGCTGCTGCGCAGCTTGAACGAGGCGCGGAACATACTCGGATTTCGGGGCGGCGCAAGCCCCTTTTCGCAGCCCCGCGGCAACGGTTGCGCGGGGGGCGGCTCAACCTTCCTCCGGCCCCGGGTCGCCCCCCGTCCGGTCCCTCGCCGCAAGCTTCGCGGCCAGGTCCTGAAGGCCCGCGAAGGGCCTCAGGTCCGCATCCGACAGGGGCGTCACGCCGTCTGCGGCGTGGAGCGTCTGGCCGAATTCGGCGCCCGGCGCCCGGGGATAGAGCGGCAGGGCGAGGGCCAGCGCCTCGGCTGCGATCTCGGCAAGGTCGATCACTTCGGGCATCGGCTCGGTCGTGTCGTCCTCGGGCATCTCGACCTCGTCGCCCTCGGGCGTCGAAAGGCCCGCCACATAGCGGCGGCGGACGGGTTCGTCGATGACGGAGGGGACCGGGGCCAGCGTCACGACGCAGGCCTGCTCGGCGCGGGCAGTCAGGCGCGCCTCGAGCACCAGTTCGTCGCGGCCCGCGGGGCGGATCTCGCCCACGAGTTCCAGCGCGTGCAGCGCCAGCAGGTCGAGATCCGCGGCCAGCGCCGCCCGGGCCGGGGCATCGGGCAGAAAGCGGAACCGGGTCGGCTTGCGCGGGCTGAGGCCGCCGGTACGGAACCGGACGGGGGAGGTGGGGGCGGGATCGGACATCGCGGGGCCTTTCCGGCTGGGCGGCACCTTCACGGGTGCGGCGTTCCATTCTTGAACTCGGGGCACTTAGTCTGTTATCCCGAAGGCCAAGGGTTTTGAAGAACCCGCGTCGGGCGCCGGCGTCGCAATGGGCATGAGGGCAGGGATGGCAGATTTCCGGTTGGCGCGGTCGGTCCTTGCGGCCTGCCAGCTTGTGCGCAGGCAGGGGCTGGTGCTGGTGCTCTCCGCGGTGGTGGCGGCCTGCTCGCCGGTATATCGCAATCACGGCTATGTGCCCTCCGAGGAGGATCTTGCGCAGGTCGAGATCGGCAAGGACACGCGCGAGACCCTGGGCCAGAAGATCGGCCGCCCCTCGACCTCGGGCCTGCTGAACGATGTCGGCTGGTTCTATGTGCAGAGCCGCTTCAAGACGGTCGGCCCGCGCGAGCCGCAGGAGATCGACCGCCAGGTGGTGGCGGTGACCTTCTCGGACAAGGGGGTAGTGGAGAACATTGCCCGCTACGGGCTGGAGGACGGCCGCGTCGTGGAACTGTCGCGCCGCGTGACCCAGCCGAACGTGAAGGGCCTGTCCTTCATCCAGCAGCTTCTGGGCAGCTTCGGCCGGATCCAGGCGAGCGACGTGCTGACCCGGTAGGGCGGCGGTCGCGGTACTCAGTCCGCCGGGTCGAAGGTCAGCGCCACGCCGTTGATGCAGTAGCGCAGGCCCGTGGGGGCGGGGCCGTCCGGGAAGACGTGGCCGAGATGCGCGTCGCAGCGGTTGCAGTGCACCTCGGTCCGGCGCATGAACCAGCTGCGGTCTTCCTGTTCGCCCACCATCTCGGGGTCGATGGGGGCGTAGAAGCTGGGCCAGCCGGTGCCGCTGTCGAACTTGGTCGCCTGGTCGAACAGCGGCGCGCCGCAGCAGACGCAGCGGAAGGTGCCGGGGGTCTTCGGGAAATCGTCATGGGTGAAGGCGCGTTCGGTGGCATGCTTGCGCGTCACCCTGTAGGCGAGGTCGGAAAGCTGGGCCTGCCATTCGGCGTCGGTCTTGACGATCTTGTCCATGCGGGTCTCCTTTGTCCGATCCATGTAGTCCGCCAGGGGCCGGGAGAAAAGTCATGGAGCCGATCCGGAAAGGCAAGTTGATCGCGCGGCTGGCCGGGGGGCGGGCCGACATGGCGCGGGTCATGGCCTTCCGGTCCGCCGCCTTTCCGCGCGTCTCGGGCCGGGAGGAGGACGCGCAGGATGCGCTGTCGGCGCATGTCGTCGTCGAAGGCGAGGGCGGGATGCTCGCCTATTTCCGGGTGATGCTGTTCGGCTGGGGGGCGGGGCTGGCGCAGGGCTATACGGCGCGGTTCTACGATGTGGGGCCGCTGTCGGGCTATGCGCGGCCGATCGCCGAGATGGGGCGGTTCTGCGTCAGGCCGGGGGGCGTGCATCCCGACGTGCTGCGGCTGGCCTGGGGGGCGATGACGCGGATCGTGGACGAGGGGCAGGCGGGGCTGCTGGTCGGGTGCACCTCGTTCCGGGGGGCGGACTGGACGCGGCACCGCGCGGGGCTGGCGCTGCTGGCGGCCGAGTTCGTGGGGCCGGCGGAGCATCGGCCGGGGCGGAAGGCGGCCGAGGTGGTGGCGCTGGCCGAGGCCGGGCCGGTCGGCGAGCGGAGGGCGGCGCTGGCGGGGCTGCCGCCCCTCTTGCGGACATATCTTGGGATGGGGGGCTGGGTCTCGGATCACGCGGTCGCGGACCGGGAGCTTGATACGCTCCACGTCTTCACCTGCGTCGAAGTGGACCGGGTTCCGGAGGCTCGGGCGGCAAGCCTGCGGGCGGTGGCGGGCTAGCTGTCCACGGTGGACAGGAGTGTGGGGAAAACGATTTCAATGGGTTGCGCGTGGGTGTTCACCCGGCGTTAACCGTTGCGCCGGCCGATCAGTTGCCGCCGAGCCGCGCCTTGACCTCGGCGCCGATCGCATAGGCCTCGGCCTCGACTGCCTCATGGTCGCGGACATAGGCCTGAGCAAAGCCTATCAGGCCCCAGCGGCGCACCTGTTCGACGTGCTTCACCTCGTGCGCCCAGAGGGCGATGTCGGTCTCGGCTTCCTTCGGGTCGGCGAAGACGATGGTGTCGATCAGGGTCACGGCATTGGCCTCGCCATAGCGGATGGCGAGGGATTGCAGGGTCGAATCCTCGGCGATGCCGACGCGGTATTCGATGCTGTCGAGGAGGTCGGCCGGATACCAGGCGAGGAGCGCCTGGCGGATGTGGGGCGGCATGGGGATGGTGCCTGCCTGCCACGCCGCGTCGCGCGACAGGACGAGGGCATTGGCCAGCGCCGCGGCGGCCATGTCGAGGCCGGTTTCGAGCGCCGCCCTGCCGGTTGCATCCAAGGGAAAGGTCAGGCCCTGCGCCTGGGCGGCGGGGGCGAGGAGGAGGGAGAGGACGAGGGCGAGGCGGGCCGGCATGGGTCGAGGGTGCCAAGCCCTGCTGCCGGGCGCAACCGGGGCGGACGCGCGGTGCCGCAAAGGTGAAGGCCGGCGCCGGTCGGGGCGGCAGTCAGAAGGAGCAAGTGCCGCGCGAAGCCGCTTTGTCTCGCGGTCTTGCGTCGGGGACGCAAGACCGCTCGGGCGTGCCTCCGGCGGGGATATTTGCGGACAGATGAAAGGGCCGGAGCACTGCCCGGTGGGGCGGGCAGTCCCCTTGCCTTACGCGCGGCCGCGACGTCCGCCGCGGCGCCCCCCGGCGGCCTGGGAGGCGGCGGCGGAGGCCTCGGCGAAGGTCATGCCGCCCTCGACGGCTTCCAGCACCTTGGCGAAGCGGATCCATTCGCCTCCGTTCGGGTCGTGGTTCATCAGGAAGTTGGCGGCGCGGATCGCCTCCATCTCCTGCTGGCGGACGGGGTTCATGATCGCCGAGGTCATGCCCGCGCCGATCGCCATGGGCAGGAAGGCGCCGTTGATGCCGTGGCGGTGCGGCAGGCCGAAGGAGATGTTCGAGGCGCCGCAGGTGGTGTTGACGCCCAGTTCCTCGCGCAGGCGGCGGACGAGGGTGAAGACCTGCTGGCCCGCGCTGGCCATCGCGCCCACCGGCATCACCAGCGGATCGACCACGATGTCATGCGCGGGGATGCCGTGGTCGGCGGCGCGCTGGACGATCTTCTTCGCCACGGCGAAGCGGACATCGGGGTCGGGCGAGATGCCGGTGTCGTCGTTCGAGATGGCGACGACGGGGACGTTGTATTTCTTGACGAGCGGCAGGACGAGTTCGAGGCGTTCCTCCTCGCCCGTGACCGAGTTCAGGAGCGGGCGGCCTTCGCAGGCCATGAGACCCGCCTCGAGCGCGCCGGGGACCGAGCTGTCGATGCAGAGCGGCACGTCGGTGACGCCCTGGACCACCTCGATCAGCTGCTTCATCAGCGGCGGTTCGACGAAGTTGTTGTCGGCGTAGCGCGGATCCTCGGCCATCTTGTTGGTGAAGACGGCGCCCGAGTTGATGTCGAGGACGGTCGCGCCGCAGGCGACCTGTTCGAGGGCGTCCTTGATGACGGTCTCGAAATTGCCGGCCTCAAGCTCGGCGGCCAGCTTCTTGCGGCCCGTGGGGTTGATGCGTTCGCCGATCACGCAGAAGGGTTCATCGAAACCGATGACGACGGTTTTCGTTTTGGATTCAACGATGGTGCGGGTCATTCTTGAGCCTTTGTATCAAGCGGTGGCGGAGGCGGGCACGCCCGAGGCGCCGCCGTGTTCGGTGACCCAGGTGGCATTGGTCTTGATGCCGCCGAGGGGGAAGAAGTGGACCTGCTCGATCCCGAAATCCGGGTTCGCGGCCTTGTGGGCGGCGAGGTCGTTCAGGATCTCGGTCGGCTCGTAGGGCAGGAGCAGCTTGGTCACATCCATCGCGCGTTTCTGCAACACGCGCAAGCTTGGGCCGACGCCGCAGGCGATGGCGAACTTGATGAGCGTTTGCAGCTTGGCGGGACCGGCGATGCCGATGTGGACCGGCAGCTTGATGCCCTCGGCCTGCATACGGTTGACCCAGTCGATCACGGGTTGCGCCTCGAAGCAGAACTGGGTGACCATCGCCATCTTGGCATCGGTGCGTTCCGCGAAGGCGGACTTCCAGCGGGCAGCTTCCATGACCATGCGGTCCGAGCCGTCGGGATCGATGTCCTTGTTCCCCTCGGGATGGCCTGCGACATGGAGACGCTCGAACCCGGTAAAGGCCCCGGAGTCAAGGAGTTCCATCGAATTGCTGAAGTCGCCGACCTGGGCCGCCGGGTTGCCGGCGAGGATCAGGCCCTGCTTGACGCCCGCATCCTTGTAGCGGGCGACCCAGTCGAACAGCGTCGCCTTGTCCTTGATGATGCGCGCGGGGAAATGCGGCATCGGCTCGTAGCCCTCGCGCTTGAGGCGTGCGGCGGTGGCGACCATGTCCTCGATCGGCGTCTCGATATGGGCGATGTAGACCCGCGTGCCGGTGGGCAGGATGTCGCGGAAGCTTTCCACCTTCTCGGCGGTGCGGGGCATGACCTCGATGGAGTAGCCCTTGAGGAAGGCTTCGAGCGCGTTGCCGGCGGGGGCGGCAGCATCTTCCTTGCGGCGGAAATTGAACAGGGCCATGACGGTCTCCTTGATGGTCGGGGGCAGGGTCATCTGCTTCAGGCCTTGGCCCAGCCTTCGGCGTCGATCAGGGTCTTGATGCGGGCGGTGTCGTATTCGGCTTCAAGCCTGGCGGCATAGTCGGCGGCGATCGCTTCGGGCTCGCCCTCGAGGTCGGCGACGACGGCCTTGCGCCATTCGGCGAGGTAGCTGTCGGTGTCGCGTGCACCGACCTTCATGGCGCAGCGGTCGATGGCCTGTTCGAAGCGCTCCGACAGCTGCACCTTCGACCCGCGCCGGCCCTTGCCGACGATGACCTGGGCCGGGATATCGCGCCAGTAGACGATGGTGACTTCGGCCATGATGCGATGATTCCTCCCGCGGTGTTGACCCTGTTGATACTTGCCGTTCCCCGACAGCCGGTGTCGGTTTTCGACATGGCGGAGGCGGGATGCGACCCGGCCAGGCGAAGGTATTCCCTGGAGTAGGGCTTGTCCAACAGGCCGTGCCACGGAAGCGCCCGGGAACCGCGCGTGACGGGCGCAGGACGGGCGCAGGACGGGCGCCGCGCGGCCCATTCAGCGGGAAATCACGATGAGGCGGCTGGCCGGACAGTCACCAGCGGACGGATAGCCCGGCCTGCATCCTGTCGAGCTCCACCTTCGTGCTGCCGGTGGGAAGGTAGTCCGGAAGCGGAAGGGTTCCGAGGTCGACGTGATCGTAGCGGACGGTCAGGCTCACGCCATCGCCGAGCTGCCTTTCCGCCCCGATGCCGATGGTCCAGCCGGACAGGCTTGTATCCGCATAGGTGAGCAGGCCGAAAAGGTTCGTGGCAACCACCGTTCCGCGGGCCCGGCCGGCGTCGGCGAAAAGGAGGAACTTTCCGGCATCGAGGCCAAGCCGTGCGGACAGCGTGACAACATCGCCGACTTCCGTCGTGCAGTCGGCGCAGTTGATGAAGTCCGCATCCTGCGGATAGGCGAGGTGCGCCGTCGGCGCGTAGGACAGGTGCGCCCCATAGGTCAGGCGGCCGCTCTGCCAGTCATGGCCGATGCTGAATACCGGGGTCAGGTTGCGCCAGCCGTCGGGCACGAGTTCGAGGCCGCTAGACTCTTCCCGCCAGGCGTTCCCGCCGCGCGGTGCGGCAACCAGGAAACTGAACTTCGTTCCGCTCCAGCCCGTCAGCCCCGACGATGCGTCGGGCGCCAGCGCAGAAGGAGCTTCAGCCTGCAAGCTGCCACCAGAGCAGCAGGCAAGGGCAACTGCAAGGATACAGCTGGATCGATGGGTCATGTCTGCCTCGACTTTTTCCTTCAGGGTGCGGCCGGGGCATCACCTGCGTCAACTTCGACGCGGTCTTCGGCCAGATGTCGGGCCGAAGGTCTGGCAGAACTGCCACAATGACGCAGGTGCGATGCATGCTTGCAAGGGTGGGGGAAGGCGACTACCTTCAGGCCAACCACAGATGGAGGGCGGTCATGACGCCCGAGCGTCCCCGTAGGGCGGACGCGACTGAAGCGCAGGTCGAGACGCCGACGGTCGTTTCCCGCGCTGACGAGCCGTCAGCCCTATACCGGCCCGGGGCCGCGCCGCTCTACGCGGCGCTGGACCTCGGGACAAACAGTTGCCGGATGCTGATTGCCCAGCCCCAGGGCAGTCAGTTCGCGGTCGTGGACAGCTTCTCGAAGTCGGTGCAGCTTGGCGTCGGGCTGGAGGCGTCCGGCCGGCTGTCGCGTGCCTCGATGGGGCGGACGATCCAGGCCTTGCGGATCTGCGAGAAGAAGATCGAGAAGCATGGCGTGCGCCGCATGCGGCTGGTGGCGACCGAGGCCTGCCGCCGGGCCCGCAACGCCCGCGACTTCATCCGCCAGGTGCGGCGCGAGACGGGCCTCGCGCTGGAAATCATCGCGCCGGAGGAAGAGGCGCGGCTGGCGGTGATTTCCTGCGCGCCGCTGGTCAACCCCTCGACCGAACAGTTGCTGGTCGTGGACATCGGCGGGGGGTCCACGGAACTGGTGTGGATCGACCTGAGCTCGGTGCCGCCCGCCGACCGTCCGCGGGCGATCATGCGGCTGCACATGGGCTTCAACGCGCAAGGAGAAGGGGCAGTGGCGCGGGTGGTGGACTGGATCAGCGTGCCGCTCGGGGTGGCAACGCTGAAGGACCAGTTCGGCGATGTCGACGACGATGCCGCGCGCTTCGCGCTGATGAGCTGGTTCTTCGAGGAGAACCTGGCCAGCTTCAGCCCCTACAACTCCGAGAACCCGCGCGAGGGGTTCCAGATCATCGGCACCTCGGGCACCGTGACCACGGTCGCGGCAAGTTTCCTGAACCTCAAGCGCTATGACCGGACCAAGGTGGACGGGTTGCAGATGACCTCGGACCAGATCGACCTCGTCATCCGGGAATACCTGGCGCTGGGGCCGGAGGGGCGGCGGACGGATCCCCGCATCGGGCGCGACCGCCACGCGCTGATCATGTCGGGCGCGGCGATCCTGCAGGCGCTGATGCGGATCTGGCCCACCGACCGCTTGTCGGTGGCAGACCGGGGGCTTAGGGAGGGGCTTCTCTACGCGCAGATGAGCGCGGACGGTGTCTTGGAGGACGGGCCCTACACATGAGCGAGAAACCGACCTCGGGAAAGCCGACCTCCGGTCGCGGCCAGCGTGAGCTGCGGGTGCGGGTCAAGACCGCCAAGGGACGCAAGCTGTCCTCGACCCTGTGGCTGGAGCGGCAGCTGAACGACCCCTACGTCCAGCGCGCCAAGCGCGAGGGCTACCGGGGCCGGGCCGCCTACAAGATCATCGAGCTGGACGACAAGTACGGATTCCTGAAGCCCGGGGCGCGGGTGGTGGACCTGGGCTGCGCGCCCGGCGGCTGGTGCCAGGTGGCGGTGGCGCGGGTGAATGCCCTCGGCCAGAACCCGAGGAAGCCGCGGGGCACGGTGCTGGGAGTGGATCTTCAGGAGGTCGAGCCGATCTCGGGCGCCGAGATCCATCAGCTGGATTTCCTGGCCGACGGCGCGGACGAAAAGGTGAAGGGCTGGCTTGGCGGTCGCGCCGATGTGGTGATGTCGGACATGGCCGCAGCGGCCAGCGGGCACAAGGCCACGGACCATTTGCGGATCGTGGCTCTGGTCGAGGCGGCGCTGGCCTTCGCCTTCGACGTGCTGGAAGACGGCGGGACCTTCGTCGCCAAGGTGCTTGCGGGCGGGGCCGAGAACGAGATGCAGGCGATGCTGAAGCGCAACTTCCGCAAGGTGGCGAACGTCAAGCCTCCGGCCAGCCGGTCCGACAGTTCCGAGAAGTTCGTGGTGGCGATGGGCTACCGCGGCCGCGAGATCGCGGAAGGGGCGGGGGCGGCGTAGCAGGCATGGCCCGAGCGCGCTTCTCGTGCGTCTTTGGCTGCTCGTCGCGGGGGCGAGCAGCGGTCGCAGACCGCCGACGGGCAGTTCGAGAAAATGCAAACGGGAAAGGCGCCCGAAGGCGCCTGCTTCGCGGTATCGGCGGATGTCAGCCGCCCCAGCTGCGGACCGGGCCGCAATCCATGTGGACGAAGTTCGAGCGCGAATACTTTCCGACCCCGCCCGAGGCGCAGGCAGCGGCCGCCCTGGCCATTTGCGCCACCGAGCGCGATTGCAGCCGCAGGTCGGCCGCCTTGCCTACCATGTGCAGCGAGTTCTTCGCCACGCCGCGCGAACGCGAGCGCAGCATCGCGTTCGTCTTGGGCGAACGATAGCCCGACAGCAGCATGTAGGGTTCCGACACGTCCATCAGCCGGTGCGAGGCGGCCATGATGTCGATGGTGCGCATGTCGATCTTGACGACCTCGTCGGTCCGCCAGTCGCGCATGAAGTGATTGATTTCCTTGACGACCTCGGGGATGTACTCGCCCTCGATCCAGTAGATCGTGTCGATGCTTTCGCCGGTGCGGCCCGAGTACATGCGGATCCTGCGGATGTCGCCGGCGCCCTTGAGAAGGCCGAAGGCATTGGTATAGGTCGGCGCCGCCACCAGAGCCGTCGCCGCGAACGCACCAAGAAGGCCGCGCCGAGAGACGCTGTTGAGCTTGATGTCCGTCATTCTAACGTCTGTCCCCGTACTGTCTTCGACTGCCGTTACGCAGCTCTCGTGCCACTTCTTCCCCAAGTGCAGCGACGTTATCGCACAAGTCGAATCGAAGCCCAAGTGCCGATTGTTCCGATGGGGGCAAGCACAACCTCAATCGGCAAATTTCTGCTTAACGTGTGCAAAATATGGCCGGTGTGATGGAACTGCATCGCTTTCGCTGCGGACTGGAGCCGCGTGCGACACAATCCTGCGGCCAGACGGGCCGGCGCGCGCTTTGTGAATGGACAAGCCCTGCGGTTCCGGGGAACATGGGCGCAAGGCTCAAGTCTTTGAGAACGAGGATAGAATGCCCTTCCTTTCCCTGCACAGGCCCGCCCGCCGCTTCTGGCTTGTGCCTCTTGCCCTTGTCCTTTCCCAGAGCCTCTCCCCGGTCGGCGCCGCCCAGACCGCCGCCTTCACGCAGTCGCTGGCCGCCACCGCCTCGTCCGACGAGGTTGTGGCCGAATGGTATCGGGAAACCGGCTACCGGACGCTGTGGACCGGTCCGGCCGACGCTGGCCGGAGAGCGGCCTTCCTGACGGCTATCCAGGCTGCGCAGGATCACGGCCTGCCAGTTTCCCGTTACGACGCGGCCGCCCTCATGGCCCGCCTGCGCGCGGCCGAGACGGAAGGCGATCGCGGCCGGATCGAGGTGGAGATGACGCAGGCCTACCTGGCCTGGGCGCGCGACCTGACCTCCGGAGCGCTGGACCCGAAACAGGTGGACGCCGGCATCCTGCGCGAAATCGACCGGATCGATCCCAAGATCCTGCTGACGCGGATCGCCAACGGCAACCCCGAGGCTGTCCTGAAGTGGCTGGAGCCGAAATCGCCGGTCTATCTGCAACTGATGAAGGCCAAGCTGGGGCTGGAGGCGCAGATCGCCGCGGGCGGCTGGGGCGAGACGGTGCCGGGCAAGCTTCTGGGGCCGGGGGACAGCGGGCCGGGCGTGGTCGCGCTGCGCGACCGGCTGGTGCGGATGGGCTTTCTCGCCCCGACTTCGGTCGCAAGTTACGACCGCAGCCTGCAGGCGGCGGTCAGCGCCTTCCAGATGGCCCATGGCCTTACGCCGGACGGGGTGGCCAATGCCGCCACGCTGGAGGAGATAAATCAACCGCCCGAAGCACGGCTGAAATCGGTGATCGTCGCGATGGAGCGCGAGCGGTGGATGCATATCGATCGCGACACCAAGCACGTCTGGGTGAACCTGCCCGACTTCCGCGCCAGGATCATCGACGGCGGCAAGACCATCTTCGAGACCCGCGTCGTGATCGGCAAGAACGTCCCCGACCAGCGCAGCCCCGAGTTCTCGGACGAGATGGAGCACATGGTCATCAACCCGTCCTGGGGGGTGCCGCGGTCGATCATCGTGAAGGAATACCTGCCGCTGTTGCAGCGCAACCCGAACGCCGTCAGCCACCTGCAGGTGATCGACGGCCGCGGCCGCGTCGTGCCGCGCGGGTCGGTGAACTTTGCCGCCTATTCCGGCAAGACCTTTCCCTTCGGCCTGCGCCAGCCGCCCTCGGACGGGAACGCCCTGGGGAAGGTGAAGTTCATGTTCCCCAACCCCTACAACATCTACCTGCACGACACGCCGTCGAAGTCGCTCTTCGACCACGAGGTCCGCGCCTACAGCCACGGCTGCATCCGGGTGGCCGATCCCTTCGACCTGGCACACGAGCTTCTGTCGTGGCAGACCGACGATGCCGAGGCAGAGTTCGAGGCGGCGCTCAAGACCGGCAACGAGACGGTGGTCAAGCTGAAGCAGCACCTTCCGGTTCATCTGGTCTATTTCACCGCCTATCCCGACGCGAAGGGCAGGATGACCTATCGCCGGGATGTCTATGGGCGGGATGCGGCGCTGTGGGAGGCGTTGCGGGCGGCCGGGGTGGAACTGGCCGGCGTTCAGGGATAGACCTTGCGCTGAAAAGCCGGGGGAACCATGGGCCACACGATCCGTGACATCGCAGCCGCGCTTGGCGCCGAGGCGGAGGGCGCGCTTGACCTGACCGTGCGCGGCGCGGCCGAGCCAGCGGCGGCGGGGCCGGACCAGCTCGCGCTCGCGATGGACCCGCGCTACGGCGAGGGTATCGCCAAGGGCCGGGCGCAGGCGGCAGTGGTCTGGCCGGGCGCGGACTGGCGGGCCATGGGGCTGAAGGCCGCGATCTTCGCGCCGCGCGGACGGCTGGCCATGGCGGGCCTGACCCGGCTGATGGACCCCGGTCCGGCGATTGCGCCGGGGGTGCATCCGATGGCGCTGGTCGATCCGACGGCAGAACTGGGCGAGGGCGCCGCGATCGGCCCCTTCGTGGTGATCGGCGCGGGCGTGGCGATCGGGCCGCGCGCGCGCATCGCGAGCCATGTCTCCATCGCCGAGGGCGCGCGGATCGGGGCCGATGCGCTGATCCTGCAGGGTGCGCGGATCGGCGCACGGGTCAGCATCGGCGACCGCTTCATCTGCCAGCCCGGCGCGGTGATCGGCGCGGACGGGTTCAGCTTCGTCACGCCCGAGAAATCCGGCGTCGAAGAGATCCGCGAGACGCTGGGCAGCCGCGCCGAAATCCGCGAGCAGAGCTGGACGCGCATCCATTCGCTGGGCGCCGTCACCATCGGCGACGATGTCGAGATCGGCGCCAATGTCTGCATCGACCGGGGCACGATCCGCGATACGCAGGTCGGGTCGGGCACCAAGCTGGATAACCTCGTCCACATCGGCCACAACGTGCAGGTGGGCCGCGACTGCCTTCTGTGCGGGCAAGTCGGCATCGCAGGGTCGGCCCGGATCGGCGACCGGGTGGTGATGGGCGGGCAGTGCGGCGTCAACGACAACATCTTCGTCGGCGACGACGTGATCTGCGGCGGCGCCACCAAGATCTTCACCAATGCGCCGGCAGGCCGGGTGCTCTTGGGCTATCCGGCGGTGAAGATGGAAACCCATGTCGAGATCCAGAAGGCCCTGCGCCGGCTGCCGCGCCTTGCCGCGCGCGTGGCGGCGCTGGAGCGGGGCGGCCCCGGCGACACGGGGGCGGAGCAGCCATGACACGGGCGGAGATCGAGGCGGCGGTGATCGAGATCCTGGCGCGGCAACTGCTGCTGCCCGTTTCCGAGATCGCGCCGGATGCGGGCATCGAGGCGCTGGGGCTGGACAGCCTGGGCAAGGCCGAGGCGATCTTCGCGCTGGAGGAACGCTTTGACATCAGCGTGCCCTTCAACGCGAACGAACCCGACCAGCCGGATTTCGACTTCTCGACCGTGGACCGCATCGTCCGGGGCGTCGAGGAGCTGATCGCCCGGAAGGCGGGATGAGGCGCGTCGTCGTCACCGGCCTTGGCACGGTGAACGCGCTGGCCCATGACGTTCCGGGCACCTTTGCCGCCTTCCGCGAGGCGCGTTGCGGGATCGAGCCGCTGACGTTCCGCGAGGCCGAGCGGCTGACCATGCGCATCGGGGCCGAGGTCCGCGACTGGCGGCCCGAGGACCGTTTCCCGGCGAAGGACCTGCCGCTGCTCGACCCGGTCACTCAATTTGCGCTGGCCGCAGGCGCCGAGGCGGTGGCGATGGCGGGGTTGACCGGCGATCTGGGGCCGCGCGGCGGGGTGATCCTCGGCACGGCCGGGGGTGGCATACGGACCTGGGAGGACAGCTATCGCGCCGTCCATGCCGAGGGGAAGACCCGAGTTTCGCCGCTGGTGGTGCCGCGGCTGATGCACAACGCGCCCGCCTCGCACCTGTCGATCCGCCACGGGCTGACCGGGCCGGTGCTTGCGGTGTCCTCGGCCTGCGCCAGCGCCAATCACGCGCTGGGGCTGGCCATGCAACTGATCCGCGCCGGCGCGGCGGAGGTGATGCTGGCCGGCGGAAGTGAGGCAATGCTGTGTTTTGGCGGGGTCAAGGCCTGGGAAGGCCTGCGGGTCCTGGCGCCGGACGCCTGCCGCCCGTTCAGCAGGGGGCGCAAAGGGCTGGTCATCGGCGACGGGGCCGGGGTGCTGGTGCTGGAGGCCGAGGACCACGCGCGGGCACGCGGGGCGCGGGTCCTGGCGGAACTGGCGGGGTTCGGGATGACGGCGGACGCGGCCGACATCGTGGCGCCTGGCGGCGATGGGGCCGTCCGCGCGATGCGGGCGGCGCTGGCGGATGCGGGGCTCGAGCCGCGGGACATCGGCTACATCAACGCGCATGGCACCGGCACGCTGGCCAATGACCGCGCGGAGAGTGCGGCGATCCTCGAGGTGTTCGGACGGCAGGCGCCGCCGGTCTCCTCGACCAAGGCGATGCATGGCCACGCGATCGGCGCGACCGGGGCCCTGGAGGCGATCGCCTGCGTCCAGGCCCTGATCGAGGACCGACTGCCGCCGACGCTCGGGTTCCTCGGGCCCGACCCGGAATGTCCGCTGGACATCATTGCCGGCAGGGCGCGCCAGGTGAGGGTGCAGGCGATCCTGTCCAACGCCTTTGCCTTCGGCGGCCTCAACGCGGTTCTGGCCTTCCGCCGGGCGGAATGACAACGGCCGGCCCGAGGGCCGGCCGCCGCCGATTGCTTGCCTCCGGGTCTCAGGGGCTGGGAGCCGGAGCCGGAGCCGCCGCGCCCGCTGCCTTCGCGGCCTCGTCCGCGGCATCGTTGGCGGCGGCGACAGCGTCATAGCCGGCGGTGAAGCCCTTGAGCGAGATGGTCAGTTCCACCTTCTCGTCCGGAGCGACGAAGGGGACGATGGTGATCTTGGCATTCGCGCCCTTCTTCATCTGGGCGACCTCTTCGGCGGTAAAGCCGATCCGGGCGACGCAGCCGATCTGGGTGCAGAAGGTGAAGGGATAGGCCTTGGGCTTGCCTGCGTCGATCTGCAGCAACATGCCGGCGGTCAGCAGCGTTTCCAGCGGCGCGATGAAGGTCGCACCGGCGACGGCCGGGCCCTCCGAGCCCTTCGGCAGGTTGAACATCGTGAACTCGGCCACCGAGTTGCCGTCCTTGTCCTTCAGGAGAAGGTACAGCTGGCAGGGGTCC
Organism: Tabrizicola flagellatus; assembly: GCF_008271465.1. Taxonomy (GTDB): domain Bacteria; phylum Pseudomonadota; class Alphaproteobacteria; order Rhodobacterales; family Rhodobacteraceae; genus Tabrizicola; species Tabrizicola flagellata. The sequence continues at coordinate 139,083 of NZ_VMDU01000001.1, forward strand.
TTGCCGGTTTCGCTGCGGACGCAACGCTGTTCCCAGGCCTCGAAGGTGGCCGCGGAATAGGTGCTGCCCGGTCCGTCGGCAGCGCCCACTTCCTGGCCGAGGGACAGGTTGTCGGCGGTCGGGGCGTCCGCCGCAACGGTGCCTTCGCCTGCCGCCGGGGCTTCGGTGGTCTGCGCGGAAAGCGGGGCCGCCGCGAGGGCAAGCATGAGGGCGAACGCAATGCTCGTGGTCTTTGCCATCTTCGACATTTCCTTTGGTCGATCGATTTTCAGCGCGGTCTCTAACATGGCGGCCAAGCCGAGTCAGGTGCGAAAAGCATGCCCCGGCGGGGTTCTGCGCGATCCGGCAGAGAAAATGGAAAAGGGCCGGAAAGACCGGCCCTTTTCGTATCTGTTTTTGCTCCCTGTCGGACTGGCCGACTTCATGGATAGGGACGCTACGGCGGAAAATCCGGCCCGTCAACGGGTTCTTTTGCGGAACAGGCCAGAAAAAAAACCGCGCCTTTTCAAGGGCGCGGCCAGTCGACAGGGAGGAAGTCACCGCCGGACCGGGACAGTGCCCCAGGTCCGGCGAGTTGAGTCTGGCAGAATGAAGTTAACAATGTATGTTTGGCCCGACGGGCGAGGTGGGCCCGGTCAGGTGGGCGGTTCAACCAGAGGTTGCAAGAGGCGATGGTGACGGATCAGGCGAGCGGAATGGACAGCATCTTCCTGGGCGGCGGCGGCGAGAACTACAGCCTGCCGCAGCGCCTGCTGCTGAAATACGGCAACCGTCACGGGCTGATCGCGGGCGCCACCGGGACCGGCAAGACCGTCACGCTCCAGGTCCTGGCCGAGGGCTTTTCGGCGGCGGGTGTTCCGGTCTTCATGGCGGATGTGAAGGGCGATCTGGCCGGACTCGCGGCTTCGGGTTCTGCCGAGGGCAAGCTGCATGAGCCCTTCATGAAGCGCGCGGCGCAGATCGGTCTGGATCTGCACTACCGCAGCTTTCCGGTGATCTTCTGGGATCTGTTCGGCGAAAAGGGCCATCCGGTGCGCGCGACCGTGGCCGAGATGGGGCCGCTCTTGCTGTCGCGCCTGCTGGAGCTGACCGAACCGCAGGAAGGCGTGTTGAACGTTGCCTTCCGGCTTTCGGACGAAGAGGAACTGCCGCTTCTGGATCTGAAGGATCTGCAGGCGCTTCTGACCTTCGTGGCCGAGAACGCGCAGGCGATCTCGGCGCGCTATGGTCTGGTCTCGAAGGACTCTGTCGGGGCGATCCAGCGGCGGCTGCTGGTGCTCGAGAACGAGGGCGGCGCGGGGCTGTTCGGCGAGCCGGCGCTGGACCTCGCCGACCTGATGACGGTGGACGCCTCGGGGGCGGGGCGGATCAGCATCCTGGCGGCCGACCGGCTGATGCATTCGCCCAGGCTCTACGCGACCTTCCTGTTGTGGCTGCTGTCCGAACTGTTCGAGGCCCTGCCCGAGGTGGGCGACCCGGACAAGCCGAAGCTGGTGTTCTTCTTCGACGAGGCGCATCTTCTGTTCACCGACGCCCCCAAGGCGCTGATTTCAAAGGTGGAACAGGTCGCCCGGCTGATCCGGTCGAAGGGCGTCGGGGTCTATTTCATCACCCAGAATCCGGCGGACGTGCCGGACAACATCCTCGGCCAGCTGGGCAACCGGGTGCAGCACGCGCTGCGCGCCTTCACCGCCAAGGACCAGAAGGATCTGGCCAAGGCGGCCGAGACCTACCGGCCGAACCCGCGCTTCAAGATCGACGAGGCGATCCGCGATGTCGGCACCGGCGAGGCGGTGACCTCCCTGCTGGAGGCCAAGGGCATTCCCGGCATCGCCGAGCGCACCCTGATCCGCCCGCCGTCCAGCCAGCTGGGGCCGATCGACGACGCGGCCCGCGCGGCGGTGATGGCGGCCTCGCCGGTCCGGGGCAAGTATGACCAGCCGCTCGACCGGGAAAGCGCCTTCGAGAAGCTGCGCGCCCGGGCCGAGTCCGCGGCGCGCGAGGCGGCCGAGCTGGAGGCGCGTCAGGCCGAGGAAAGGCGCGAGTTCGAGCGCGCCCGGCGCTATGACGGGCAGGGCTATGCCGATCCCAAGCCGCGGTCGACGAAAACCTCCAGCCGGTCGGATTCGGTGGGCGAGGCCTTTGCCAAGAGTTTTGCGCGTCAGCTGGGCACCAAGTCCGGTCAGGCCCTTGTGCGGGGAATCCTGGGGTCGATCTTCGGACGCAAGTGACGAACAGGCGTTGAGCCGGGGTCCGCAATCGTTATAGTCGCCCGAAATCGGGAGGACGAACGATGAAACGGTCTCGCATCAACGACATCATGCGCGCGGCGGACGATCTGATCCGCCGCCATGGCTTTGTGCTGCCACCCTTCGCCAACTGGTCTCCCGAGGAGTTCAAGGCGCGCAAGGACGCGGGGGCGATCATCGAGGCCCGCTGCGGCTGGGACATCACCGATTACGGTCAGGGCCGGTTCGACGAGATGGGCCTGTTCCTGTTCACGCTGCGCAACGGCCGCCTGGCCGACCTGAAGCGCGGCGGGGGCATGTGCTATGCCGAGAAACTGCTGATCAGCCGGCAGGACCAGCTGTCGCCGATGCACACCCATGTCATCAAGGCCGAGGACATCATCAACCGCGGCGGGGCGACGCTGGTGGTCGAGCTCTACGGCAGCGACGACCAGGGCAACTTTGCCTGGGACCGGGGGGGCGTGGTCCGCTGCGACGGGATCGAGCGGGTCTACAAGCCTGGCGAAAAGCTGAAGTTCGCGCCCGGCGAAAGCGTGACGCTGATGCCGGGCGACTGGCACGCCTTCTGGGGCGAGGGGGGCGACGTGCTGATCGGCGAGGTCTCGACCGTGAACGACGACCTGACCGACAACATCTTCCGCGAGCCGATCGGTCGCTTTGCCGAGATCGAGGAGGACGAGGCGCCCTGGCACCTTCTGGTCAGCGACTACGACCGCTGGCTGAAATGAGAAAAGGGGGGCGCGAGGCGCCCCCCTTGTCATCCCGATCCGCCCTGAGTGTCAGTTGCCGTCCGTCGCCGGCGGGCAGAGGCCATTGACCAGCGGGCGCGGGCAGGTCGCCGCCGGGGTGGCGGGGGGCGCCGCAGGGGGTGTCGCCGCCGGGGTCGCGGCGGCTCCGCCGGCGATGCTGGGCGGCGGCAGGACCGTCAGCGCAGGGATCGCGCCGGCAGGAATGGCGGGTGCAGCGGGTTTCTTCGCCACCGCGGGTTTCGCGGCAACCTTCGGGGCCGGCGGCTTGGGAATGTAGAGACCCTTCGGCATCTCTCCGTTCGCCGTCAGCACGATCACCTTCTCGCCCCCCTTCACGCGGGCGTAGAGGTCGAGCACATCCTGGTTGATCATGCGGATGCAGCCCGACGAGGCGTTGCGCCCGATCGACTGCCATTCCGGTGTGCCATGGATGCGGTAGCCGTAGTCGCGCCCGCCCGAGGTCAGGTAGATCGCGCGCGCGCCGAGCGGGTTGGTGGGGCCGCCGGGCTGGCCGACCTCGTCGAACTTGGCCAGTTCGGGCCGGCGGGCGATCATCTCCTTCGGCGGGATCCAGCGCGGCCAGGGCTTCTTGTCGGCGACGATCGCCTCGCCCGACCATTCGAAGCCGGCCTTGCCGACCGCGATCCCGTAGCGGATCGCCTTGCCGTTGCCGAGGACGTAATAGAGCAGCTTCGTCTTGGGGTTGATGATGATCGTGCCGGGCGCCTGGTCCGTCTTGTAGGCGACGACCTGGCGACGATGCGTCTCGGGGATCTTCTCGACGGGAAGCGCGGGGATCTCGATGCCAGAGTCCATGGTGGCGACATAGACATTCTCGTCCGCCTTGGGCAACGGCTGGGTGCCGGCGGTCGGACCCGCGGCAGGGTCGACGCAGGCAGCCATGACCAGAAGGGACAGGACGGCGGGGGCCAGGGCAGCACGGCGAAGGGCAAGGCGCGAAGTCATGGGCATGAACCGATCCATAGGCAATTTCCCGCCGACCAGATGTCGCCGGCGTCGTGGCGTCAACGCTAGACGAGCGTTTTTCACAGGTCAAACCGGGCCCATGCCGTAATCCGATCACGGCGGCGTGAAAATTGCTGATTTTTCCCGCATAGTTGCCGAGTCGCCGCAGATTCGGACGCGCCTTCCGCGGCCCGGCTCACAAGGCGGTTCGCAGCGACCAGAGCTCGGGGAAAAGCTGCACCGCCAGCATCCGCCGCAGGTAGGCCACCCCCGAGGTGCCACCGGTGCCGCGCTTGATGCCGATGACCCGCTCGACCGTGGTCAGATGGTTGAAGCGCCAACGGCGGAAGTAGTCCTCGAAATCGACCAGCTTCTCGGCCAGCTCGTAGGCCTGCCAGTGCCGGGCCGGATCGCGGTAGACCGCCTCCCACACTGCCTCGACGCCCGCGTGCGGGGTCCAGGGCTGGCGCAGGTCGCGGGTCAGCACCTCGGCCGGGACAGGGTGGCCCGCGCGGGCGAGATGGCGCAGCGCCTCGTCGTAAAGCGTCGGGCGGGCAAGCTCGGCCTCGAGCCGGGCGGTCAGGTCGGGGCGGTGGGCATGGGGGCGCAGCATGGCGAGGTTGCGGTTGCCCACCGCATATTCGATCAGCCGGTACTGCCAGGACTGGAAGCCCGAGGACTGGCCGAGGCTTGCGCGGAAGGTGGTGTAATCCGAGGGCGTCATGGTGCGCAGCACGTCCCAGGCGGAGTTCAGCTGCTCGAAGATCCGCGCCACGCGGGCCAGCATCTTGAAGGCTTCCTGAACGCGATCCGCCGCGATCATGGCCCGCGCGGCGTCCAGCTCGTGCAGGGCGAGGCGCATCCAGAGTTCCGAGGTCTGATGCTGGATGATGAACAGCATCTCGTCATGCGCGTCCGACAGCGGATGCTGCGCAGAAAGGATGCGGTCGATCTGCAGGTAGTCGCCATAGGACATGCGGCCGTCGAAGGCCATCTGGGCGCCATCCTCGGCGGGGTTGAAGGGGCAGGTGGTCATCTCGGTCTCCGCTGTGAAAAGAATTTTCAGGCCTGGAGAGCGCGCTTTCTGTTCAGGATCGACAGCGTTCCCATCCGGCGCCAGAGCGCGATCCAGCCGGCGGGGCGGCAGACGGGGGGAAGGATCAGTTGCCGCATGGCAGGCCCAGGGCGCGGCAGGTGGCGGGGGACATCCGACGCTCGGGATCGGCGGGGTCGGCCACGCCCATGTCGCCGGCCCAGCTGAGCACGGCCCAGCTCATGCCCGCGGCCTCTGCGGCGCGGCGCTTGTCGGCAAGGAAGGCGTGATACCAGTCCATCGGCTGGGTCACGCCGCCCGCGGTGTGCAGCGCGCCGAACTCGCCCATGAAAATGCGGTCGCGCGGGATGCCATGGCGATCGGCCCAGTCGGCGGCAACCGAGATTTCATGGATCGCGTCGCTGTCGGCGGTCCGGGCATAAGCCTCGACCTCCTGCGTGATGGCCTGAAGGTCGGCCTGGCCCTCGGCCTCGGCCATGCGGGCGGCGGACTCCTCGATCACCCGTCGGGCGATCTCGGGCGTCATCAGCGAGGGCGGATAGGGCAGGTCGCGGAGATAGCGCACCGGCGGCCCGGTCCAGACCGCGCCCTGGTGGCTGTAGGCGAAGGGGGTATAGCTGTGGAAGGTCCACAGGACATTGTCGTCGGCGATCAGACCGGGGTCGAGGCTGGCCAGCGCATTGGCCTGGCCCCAGCAGGCGCCGGTCAGGATGATGGTGAGGTCAGGCGCCGCGGCGCGGGCAGCGGCGTGAAGCCTCGCCTGCATTGCGGGCCAGAGCGCAGGGGCATTGGAATAGACCGCCGCACAATCCAGCGTCGGTTCGTTCAGAAGTTCCAGTGCCACGCGGTCCTGCGGCAGATCGGAGAGCCGCGCGGCGATGCGGCCCACCAGCGCGACGTAGTCCGGGAAATGGCTGCGCAAGATGCTGTTCATGCCGCCGACCTCATCGCCCCGTTGCAGGGGGTGGAGATCGAGGATCACCTTCAGGTCGGCATCCAGCCCCATCTGCACCGCCGCGATCATGCCGTCGATCAGCCGGTCCTGTTCCGCCCCCGGACCGGCAGCCAGGGCGGGTCCGGGGTCGGTGGGCATGCGGATGAAATCGAACCCCTGTTCGGAAAGCGCCGCGAGCATCTCCGGGGTGACGTTGCGCCGCCAGTCGGGAAAGACCGCCAGCGCCTCGGGATCGGCCCGAAGCTCGGCGATCGAGCCCCAGTTGTTCCAGAGGTCGCCGTTGAGTCCGCGCTTCAGCGAGACGGGCTCCGCCCCCGCGAGGCCTGCAATCATCGTCAGGGCAAGGGCGAGGGGCAGGCGCATCGCATTCTTCCTTCAGGTGACCCGGGCGCGGGTCTTGAATTCGGGTTTGTCCCAGGTGCCGTAGTCCATGATCCGCGCCAGCACCGAGACCGCGCGGGCCACGTCGTCCTCGTCGATGTAGAGCGGCGTGAAGCCGAAGCGCAGGATGTCGGGGGCGCGGAAGTCGCCGATCACGCCCTCGGCAATCAGCGCCTGCATGATGGCATAGCCTTCGGGATGACGGAAGCTGACCTGCGATCCCCGCATCAGATGTGATCGGGGCGTGGCCAGTTGCAGCATGGGCGCGCGCGCCTCCACCCCCTTGATGAACTGGTCCTGCAGGCGCAGCGATTGCGAATGGACCTCGCGCAGGTCGATGCCCTCCCAGACATCCAGCGCGGCCTCGAGCGCGGCGAGTTGCAGGACGGGCGGGGTGCCGACGCGCATCCGCTCGATCCCCGCGCCGGGGCGGTAGGACAGGTCGAAGGCGAAGGGTGCCTCGTGGCCGAGCCAGCCGGACAGCGCGGGCCGGGCGGTATCCGCGTGGCGGGGCGCGACGTAGATGAAGGCCGGGCCGCCGGGGCCGGAGTTCAGGTACTTGTAGGTGCAGCCCACCGCGAAATCGGCCTTCGCGGCGGTCAGGTCCACCGGGATCGCGCCGGCGCTGTGGGCCAGGTCCCAGACGGTCAGCGCCCCCATCTCGTGCGCGCGGCGGGTGATCTCGGCCATGTCGTGCCGTCGGCCGGTGCGGTAATCGACCTCGGTGATCATCGTGACGGCAACGGTCTCGTCGATGGCGGCCAGCACCTCTTCGGGCGCGACGGACTTCAGCCGGTATTGCCCGCCGAGCGTGCGGCACAGCCCCTCGGCCATGTAGAGGTCGGAGGGGAAGTTGCCGGTGTCGGACAGGATCACCCGCCGCTTGGGGTTCATATCCAGCGCAGAGGCGAGCGCCTGATAGACCTTGATCGACAGCGTGTCGCCCATCACCACGGTGCCGGGGGCCGCGCCGATCAGCCGGGCGATCCGGTCGCCGACACGCGAAGGCTGCGCCATCCAGCCCGCCCTGTTCCAGCCGCGGATCAGCATCTCGGCCCATTCCTCGCGCAGCACCTGCTCCATCCGCCCGGGCACGTCGCGGACCATCGGGCCCAGCGAGTTGCCGTCCAGATAGACGACGCCCTCGGGCAGGTGGAAACGGGCCTTGGTCGCGGCGAAGTCGATGGGCATGGCGGGTTCCTTCGGGAGATATGCCCCGTATTGGCGCAGAGGCGGAAAAATTTCAAGCTTGAAATGATCGGGGTTGCACTCGGACCCGCCCGGCAGGAGAGTCCGGCCATGAACATCGCGTCGATCATGGAGGAAGATGCCGGGCCGCGGCCCGACCCGCGCGCGCCGGGGATCGTGCGCCTGCGCCAGGCGGTGCGGGCGCTGTTCCGCGCGGTCGTCGGCGAAGAGGCGATGATCCTGCGCGTGGACCGAGGCCGCAAGGTGATCCGCGGCGGGATCGCGGTCGAGGCCGAGGCGGGCGCGCTGGTGCTGATCCCGGCGGGGCTGGCGCTGGATGTCGAGAACCACCCCGCACCGGATGGACCCTATCGGGCGACGGGGCTGCTGGTCGGGCCGGGCGTTGCGGTCCCGCGCGGCGAGGGCGTGCGCTGGCAGACCCGCGATCCGCGCGCCCTGGCGGCCTTCGACCGCGCGCTCGACCTGGCGCGGCGTCCGGCGGTGCCCGAGGCGATCCGCGATCACGCGGTTGCCGAGGTGCTGTTGTGGCTGGACACGCTGGGGCTGCGGCTGCCGCCCCTGGCCGCCGAGACGGTAGCCGCGCGGGTGGGCCGTCTGGTCGCCGGGGCGCTGGCGCGGGACTGGACGGCGGCCGAGGTCGCCCGGTCGCTGGGGATGAGCCCGGCGACGCTCCGCCGCCGGCTGGCCGAGGAGGGGACGGGTCTGGCCGCGATCCTGACCGGCTTGCGGATGAACCGGGCGCTGGGGCTGTTGCAGGCGACCGACCTGCCGGTGGGCGTGATCGCCGCCGAGGTCGGCTATGCCTCGGCCTCGCGCTTCGCGGTGCGGTTCCGCGCGCGGTTCGGCCTGGCGCCACGCGCGATCCGGGGGGATGAGCGGATCGGCACCGACTCTGATCGGCCCGGCACGGACGCGGGTGCGAAGGCGGGGCAGGCTGTCGGAACCTGAAAGGAGAACCGACATGACCCCTCGCCTGACCCTGATCCTGGCCCTGATGGCCGCCCCTGCCCATGCCGAACTGGTGCTGACCTCGCCCGATTTCGCCGAGGGCGGCAGCCTGCCCGAAGCGCAGGTGCTGAACGGCTTCGGCTGTTCGGGCGCCAACCTTTCGCCCGCCCTGGCCTGGTCGGGCGCGCCGGAGGACACGAAGAGCTATGTCCTGACGCTGTTCGACCCGGACGCGCCGACCGGATCGGGCTGGTGGCACTGGACGGTGGCCAACATCCCGGCCGAGGCGACCGGCCTTGCCGCCGGCGCGAGCCCCGCGGGTCTGCCTGCGGGTGCGGTCGAGGGCCGCACCGATTTCGGCACGCCGGGCTATGGCGGAGCCTGCCCGCCGGAAGGCGCGGGCGCGCACCGCTATGTCTTCACGCTTTACGCCATGCCCGAGGCCGCGCTGTCGGTGGACGGCGAGACCTCGGGCGCGATGGTGGGTTTCCTCGCCAATGCCATGGCGCTGGAGCGGGCAGAGCTGACCGTGACCTACGCCCGTTAGGCTTGCACCCCGCGCGCGGCTCTGGTCTATCTCGGGCGCAAGGGAGGTCTCCTTGCGTCCGATCCTGCAGGCCATCGACATTCCGCCCAGCTGGCTCGCGCTGCACATCGCGGCGGCCTGGGCCATTGCGCGCGTCTTGCCCCTGTCTTTCGGTGCTGCGGGCCGCGTGCTGGGGCCGGCGCTGGTCGGCCTCGGCCTGCTTCTCATGGCGGCGGCGGTCCTGCAGATGGCGCTGGCCCGGACCACGGTGATCCCGCGCCGCAACCCCTCGGCCCTGGTGACCGGAGGGGTCTTTTCCGTATCGCGCAATCCGATCTACCTGGCCGACGCGCTGATCCTTCTGGGCGCGATCCTGTGGCTGGACGCGGTGCTGGCGCTGCCGCTGGTCGCGGTGTTCGTCTGGCTGATCCAGACCCGCTTCATCCGCGACGAGGAGGCCCGGCTGGCCGCCGGATTCGGGCCGGAGTTCGACCGCTGGGCTGCGCGGACAGGTCGCTGGTTCGGGCGGAAAAGTGGGGTTTGAAATAATGTTGCGCAATGTTATGTGCGTCGGGTCAGATTCTGACCGCGCAAGCCAGAACGGGGGACGAGGGTGAAGATAGGCGCTTTGACAGAGGTGTTCCCGGGCGAGAACCGGGTGGCGATGACGCCGGAGTCGGCCACGCAGCTGGCCAAGCTGGGTCACACCGCCTGCATCCAGGCGGGCGCGGGCGCCAGGGCCGGTTTCTCGGACGCGGCCTATGCGGCGGCCGGCGTCGAGGTGCTGCCGGATGCGGCCTCGGTGATCAAGGCGGCCGACGTGATCGTGAAGGTGCGCGGGCCGGATGCGAAGGAACTGGCCTCGCTGCAGGACGGGCAGACGCTGATCAGCTTCTTCTGGCCCGCGCAGAACCCCGAGCTCTTGGAGGCGGCGGCGAAGAAGAACCTGACCATCGTGGCGATGGACATGGTGCCGCGGATCAGCCGCGCGCAGAAGATGGACGCGCTGTCCTCGATGGCCAATATCGCCGGCTACCGCGCGGTGATCGAGGCCGGGAACAACTTCGGCCGCTTCTTCACCGGGCAGGTGACGGCGGCGGGCAAGGTGCCCCCGGCCAAGGTGCTGGTCGTGGGTGCGGGCGTGGCGGGTCTGGCGGCGATCGGGACCTCGGTCAGCCTCGGCGCGATCGTCCATGCCTTCGACGTGCGCCCCGAAGTGGCCGAGCAGATCGAATCGATGGGCGCGAACTTCGTGTTCCTGGAATTCGAGCCGACCCAGGACGGGGCGGCCACGGGTGGCTATGCGGCCCCCTCCAGCCCCGAGTTCCGCGAAAAGCAGCTGGCCAAGTTCCGTGAGCTGGCGCCCGAGATGGACATCGTCATCACCACCGCCCTGATCCCCGGCCGGCCCGCGCCGAAGCTGTGGACCGAGGACATGGTGAAGATGATGAAGCCCGGGTCCGTGATCGTGGACCTCGCGGCCGAACGCGGCGGCAACTGCGACCTGACGGTGCCGGACCAGAAGATCGTCACCGACAACGGCGTCACCATCATCGGCTACACCGACTTCCCCAGCCGGATGGCGACGCAGGCCTCGACGCTTTATGCCACCAACATCCGCCACATGCTGGCCGACCTGACGCCCAAGAAGGACGGGGTCATCCTGCACAACATGGAGGATGACGTGATCCGGGGCGCCACGGCGGCGCACATGGGGGCGGTGACCTATCCGCCGCCGCCGCCCAAGGTGCAGGCAATTGCCGCGGCCAAGCCCAAGGAAAAGCCGAAGGAACTCACGCCCGAGGAACGCCGCGCGCAGGAGGTCGCCGCCTTCAGGGCGCAGACCCGCAGCCAGGTGGGGATGCTGGTCCTCGGCGGCGGACTGATGCTCTTGGCGGGGCTCTATGCTCCGGCCAGCTTCATGAGCCATTTCATCGTCTTCGTTCTGGCGGTCTTCGTGGGCTTCCAGGTGATCTGGAACGTCTCGCATTCGCTTCACACGCCGCTGATGGCGGTGACGAATGCGATTTCGTCGATCATCATCCTGGGCGCGCTGATGCAGATCGGGTCGGGGTCCTTCCTCGTGATCCTTCTCGCCGCGCTGTCGGTCTTCATGGCCGGGATCAACATCTTCGGTGGCTTCATGGTCACCCGGCGCATGCTCGCCATGTTCCAGAAATCGTAAGGGGGCAGACATGGCTTACGGATTCACCACTGCGGCCTATGTCGTCGCCGCTGTCCTCTTCATCCTCTCGCTGGGCGGGCTTTCGGGTCAGGAAAGCGCCAAGCGCGCGGTCTGGTACGGCATCTTCGGCATGGCGCTGGCGGTTGCGGCCACGCTCTACGGCCCCGGCGCGGGCCTCTGGTGGCTGTCGGTCGTCCTGATCCTGGGCGGTGGCGCCATCGGCTGGGTCGTGGCGCAGCGCGTGCAGATGACCGAGATGCCGCAGCTTGTCGCCGCGATGCACAGTCTCGTGGGCCTTGCGGCGGTGTTCATCGGCTTCAACACCCATATCGAGCTGATCCGCATCGGGGCCATGGACGAGGCCGCCCGCGCTGCGCTGACCGGCTTTGCCGGGACGATCGCGCACAAGACCGGGGCCGAGGTGACGATCCTCAGGATCGAGACCTTCCTCGGCGTCTTCATCGGCGCCGTCACCTTCACCGGATCGGTCATTGCCTTCGGCAAGCTGGCGGGCAAGGTGGATAGCAAGGCGGTGAAGCTGCCGGGCGGGCACCTGCTGAACGCGGGCGCGGCGCTCTTGTCGCTGGTCCTGCTGGTCGTCTATCTGCAATCCGGCTCGACGCTGGCGCTGATCGTGATGACGCTGGCGGCCTTCTTCATCGGCTACCACCTGATCATGGGGATCGGCGGGGCGGACATGCCGGTCGTCGTCTCGATGCTGAACAGCTATTCGGGCTGGGCGGCGGCGGCGATCGGCTTTTCGCTGTCGAACGACCTGCTGATCGTCGTCGGCGCGCTGGTGGGCTCTTCGGGGGCGATCCTGTCCTACATCATGTGCAAGGCGATGAACCGGTCGTTCATCAGCGTGATCCTTGGCGGCTTCGGCAACACCACCGGCCCGGCGATGGAGGTCACGGGGGAACAGATCGCCATCGACGCCGAGGGCGTGGCCGCGGCGCTGAACGATGCCGACTCGATCATCATCGTGCCGGGCTACGGCATGGCGGTGGCGCAGGCGCAGCAGTCGGTCTCGGAACTGACCCGCAAGCTGCGCGCCAAGGGCAAGAACGTCCGCTTCGCCATCCACCCGGTCGCGGGGCGTCTGCCGGGGCACATGAACGTGCTCCTGGCCGAGGCGAAGGTGCCTTACGACATCGTTCTGGAGATGGACGAGATCAACGAGGACTTCCCCGAAACCGACGTGGCCATCGTCATCGGGTCGAACGACATCGTGAACCCCGCCGCGCAGGAGGATCCGAACAGCCCCATCGCCGGCATGCCGGTGCTGGAGGTCTGGAAGGCCAAGCAGGTCTTCGTGTCCAAGCGCGGGCAGGGGACGGGCTATTCCGGCATCGAGAACCCGCTGTTCTACAAGGAGAACACGCGGATGTTCTACGGCGACGCGAAGAAGTCGCTCGATGCGCTCCTGCCGTTGATCGACTGAGTGCCCGGATCCGCCGGCCCAAGAATTTTCGTCGAAAATTCTTGGGCTTGCGACCCGATGGTCATTCTTTCCGCGCAGCCCGCTTGCGTTCGTTCGGGTCAAGCTCGCGCTTGCGCAGGCGGATGATCTTGGGCGTGACCTCGACCAGTTCGTCGTCGTCGATATAGGCGATGGCCTCCTCGAGGCTCATCTTCACATGCGGGGTCAGCCGCACCGCCTCGTCCGAGCCGGAGGCGCGGATGTTGGTCAGCTTCTTGCCCTTCAGCGGGTTCACTTCCAGGTCGTTGTCGCGGCTGTGCTCGCCGATGATCATGCCGACATAGACCTGTTCCTGCGGGCCGATGAACATGCGGCCGCGCTCTTCCAGGTTCCAAAGCGCATAGGCGACCGAGACGCCGCTTTCGGTCGAGATCAGCACCCCCTGCCGGCGGCCCTGGATCGGGCCCTTGTGCGGCGCCCAGCCGTGGAAGATGCGGTTCAAGACGCCCGTGCCGCGGGTGTCGGTGAGGAACTGGCCCTGATAGCCGATCAGCCCGCGCGAGGGCACATGCGCCACGATCCGGGTCTTGCCGGTTCCGGCGGGTTTCATCTCGACCAGGTCGCCCTTGCGCTCGCCCGTCAGCTTGTCGATCACGGCGCCGGTGTATTCGTCGTCCACGTCGATGATGACTTCCTCGATCGGCTCATGCCGGACGCCGTCGATGTCGCGCATGATCACGCGCGGGCGCGAGATCGACAGCTCGAACCCTTCGCGCCGCATGTTCTCGATCAGCACGCCCATCTGCAATTCGCCCCGGCCCGAGACCTCGAAGGCCTCGCCGCCGGGCGTGTCTGCGACCTTGATCGCGACGTTCTGTTCGGCTTCCTTCATCAGCCGGTCGCGGATGACGCGGCTTTGCACCTTGGTTCCGTCGCGGCCCGCCAGGGGCGAGTCGTTGATGCCGAAGGTCACGGTGATCGTCGGCGGGTCGATGGGCTGGGCGGGGAGCGCGGTGTCCACCTCCAGCGCGCAGAGCGTGTCGGCGACGGTGGCCCTGGTCATCCCGGCAAGCGTCACGATGTCGCCCGCCACCGCCTCGTCGATGGGCTGCTGCGACAGGCCGCGGAAGGCGAGGATCTTGGTCACGCGGAACTGCTCCAGCCGCTCGCCGGTGCGCGACAGGGCCTTGAGCGTGGTGCCGGTGGTGATCCGGCCCGATTCCACCCGGCCGGTCAGGATGCGGCCGAGGTAAGGGTCGGCGGACAGCGTGGTCGCCAGCATCGAGAAGGGTTCGTCCTGCCGGGCCAGCTGCTTCGGTGCGGGGACATGGCGCACGATCAGGTCGAAGAGCGCCGAAAGGTCCTTGCGCGGGCCGTCCAGCTCCATGTCGGCCCAGCCCGAGCGGCCCGAGGCATAGACATGCGGGAAATCCAGCTGCTCGTCCGTCGCGCCGAGGTTGGCGAAGAGGTCGAACACCTCGTTCAGCGCGCGGTCGGGTTCGGCATCGGGCTTGTCCACCTTGTTCAGCACCACGATCGGGCGCAGACCCAGGGCGAGGGCCTTGGTCAGCACGAACTTGGTCTGCGGCATCGGGCCTTCGGCGGCATCGACCAGCAGGCACACGCCGTCCACCATGCTGAGGATCCGCTCTACCTCGCCGCCGAAATCGGCGTGGCCGGGGGTATCGACGATGTTGATCCGCGTGCCCTGCCATTCGACCGAGGTCGCCTTGGCCAGGATGGTGATCCCGCGCTCGCGTTCGATGTCGTTGGAATCCATGGCGCGTTCGGAAACCGCCTCGTTGGCGCGGAAGGCGCCGGACTGTTTCAGAAGCTCGTCCACCAGCGTGGTCTTGCCGTGGTCGACGTGGGCGATGATCGCGATGTTGCGCAGTTCCATGGGGTCCGTCCTGTAGGGTTGCGGCGGCCTTACAGGGTTTTGCGCCGGCTGGCCAGAGCCCGTCAGGCGGCGATATAGCGGTCGCGGCGGTGGTTCACGGCGAGGAACAGCGAAAAGACCGCGGCGCCGAGAAAGCTGTAGGCCAGGGTATCGAACGGCATCACCAGCGCGGCCAGCCCGAAGATCACCATGTCGGACAGAAGCTGCGCATGGCCGGCGGGAAAGCCGGCGCGGTCCTGAAGCTCGATCCACAGGACGGAAAGCCCGCCGAAGCTGCCGCCGTGCCGGATGGCCGCCAGCGCCGCGATGCCGAACAGGAGGCCGAAGAGAACGGCGGCCACGGCGGGCTCGATCCGCCCCAGCTCGACCCAGTTCGGGAGGACCGCGACCAGGGCCGAAAGGGCGGCGGTCGTGACCAGCGTCTTCAGCGCGAAGGCCGCGCCCATGCGTTTCCACGCAAGGCCGAGGAAGGGCAGGGTGACGCCGAAATAGACGGCGGTGAAGGGCAGGCCGGTCCAGTGGGCGATCAGCACCGCAAGGCCGGTGGTCTGCCCGGTGACAAAACCCATGTGGGTCAGGATGTGCATCCCGAGGGCGGCCATGGTGACGCCGAAGGCGATCCCTTGCGCGTCATCCACCGCGCTGTGGCGGGGGCGGTCGGCGATCTGGTCGGGACGGTCGGGCATGGCGGGGATCCTGCGGGTCACATAGGTCATATATCATGACCTTTACAAAGTCAATAATACTGACCTTTCTGTGGCAGTTGTAGAGTATCATCCTTTCTGCTTCGCTCGGCGCCGCCGCTATGGCACCCTGACGATGATCGCTTTGGTTCGAGGGTATTATGGACGAACGGCGCGTTGCGCTTCTTGTGGATGGCGAGAACCTCTCTGTCGAGCATGCGGGGTTCCTGATTACGACGGCCATAAAGTCCGGTGTGCTGGGTATCAAACGGGTCTACGGCGCAGTCACGCGGCTGGATGGCTGGACCTCGGCCCCGGGATTCCGGGTAGTGCATGTCCCGGCGCGAAAGGATGCGGCCGACATCGCCCTGTCGCTGGACGCACTGGAACTGGCCCTGACCCGACAAGTGGACAAGATCGTCCTTGCGACCTCGGACAGGGACATGACGCTGGTTGCGCTCCGTCTTGCCGAGTTGGGGTTTGCCGTCACCGGGATTGGCGAGGAGAAGGCACCTGAAGAATTCCGCAAGGCGTGCCGAGAGTTCGTGAAGATCCCGGTGAAGGTCAATCCTGCCGATGTCGCGAAGGCTCCGCCTTTCGATGATCGGATGTGCCAGTTCCTGAAGTCCGAAGGGGATTCTGACGGCTGGCTCTCCTTCTCAGCGCTGGGTCAGCAACGTGCCAAGACGATGGGGATTTCGAAAGCTGCTGCGGGGATCGGCAAGTCGGCGTCCTGGAGCGACTGGTTCAAGAAGCGGCCAGAGGTCTATGAAATAGAAGAGCGCGGAACCCAGTCCCGCGCCCGTCTCAAGCCAGCGAAGAAGGCTTAACCCTTCAGCGCCTTGTTCAGGTATTCGTCCACCTTCTCCAGATAGCCCATGGTGGTCAGCCACTTCTGGTCCGGCCCCACGAGAAGCGCCAGGTCCTTGGTCATGAAGCCGTCCTCGACGGTCTGGACCGTCACCTTCTCCAGCGTCGTGGCAAAGCGCATCAGCGCCTCGTTGTTGTCGAGCTTCGCGCGGTGCTTCAGGCCGCCGGTCCAGGCGTAGATCGAGGCGATGGAGTTGGTGGAGGTCTGCTTGCCCTTCTGGTGCTCGCGGTAGTGGCGGGTCACGGTGCCGTGGGCGGCTTCGGCCTCGACGATCTTGCCATCGGGCGTCATCAGGACCGAGGTCATCAGGCCGAGCGAGCCGAAGCCCTGCGCCACGATGTCGGATTGCACGTCGCCGTCATAGTTCTTGCAGGCCCAGACATAGCCGCCCGACCATTTCAGCGCCGAGGCCACCATGTCGTCGATCAGCCGGTGTTCGTAATGCAGGCCCCGCTTCTTGAACTCCTCGGCGAATTCCTCGTCGAAGACCTTCTGGAAGATGTCCTTGAAGCGGCCGTCATAGGCTTTGAGGATGGTGTTCTTCGTGGAGAGATACACCGGCACGTTGCGCACCAGGCCATAGTTCAGCGAGGCCCGGGCGAAGTCGGTGATCGAGTCGTCGAGGTTGTACATCCCCATGTAGACCCCGGCCGAGGGGGCCGAATAGACCTCCTTCTCGATCACGGTGCCGTCGTCGCCGACATACTTCATCGTCAGCTTCCCCTTGCCCGGGAACTTGAAGTCGGTCGCGCGGTACTGGTCGCCGAAGGCGTGGCGGCCGACGACGATGGGCTGCGTCCAGTGCGGGACAAGGCGCGGGACGTTCTTGCAGATGATCGGCTCGCGGAAGATCACGCCGCCCAGGATGTTGCGGATCGTGCCGTTGGGGGACTTCCACATCTGCTTCAGGCCGAATTCCTCGACCCGGGCCTCGTCGGGGGTGATGGTCGCGCATTTCACGCCGACGCCGTACTGCTTGATGGCGTTGGCCGCGTCGATGGTGACCTGGTCGTCGGTGCGGTCGCGCTCCTCGATCCCGAGGTCGTAGTATTTCAGATCGATGTCGAGATAGGGCAGGATCAGCTTCTTCTTGATGAAGTCCCAGATGATCCGGGTCATCTCGTCGCCGTCGAGCTCGACGACGGGGTTCTCTACCTTGATCTTCGACATGCGCGGCCTCCTGTGGATTCGGTTGCCGGGGTCATAGCGGAAAAGCGCGGGCTTGGGAAGGGCGGTATGCGATTGTATACCGAAATGGGGCAGGCCGCTCGTCGATGACTTCGTCACTCCTCGCTGGGGTGCCCCCCGACGAGACGCCGAAGGCGCACGAGGGGGTCAGCCGAACCAGGGCCGGGCCTTTTCCCTGACCCACTCCCAGAGCGCCGGCGCGCCCTTGGCGATCTTGCTTCCGACGCGGGTCTCAAGCTGGTCGAAGGTGACATTGTAGGTCGCCCATGTGCCACCCCCCGACATCAGGTTCGCCATCACCGGCTGCACCCGGTCGAGGCTCTTGGCAAAGCGGGCGTCGGGGGTATCGGCGGCCTCGAACTCTTCCCAGAGCGCGCGCAGGTCGTGCCGCAGGTCATCGGGCAGGAGGCCGAAGATCCGGTCGGCGGCCCTGGCCTCGGCGGCCTGGGTCTCGACGCTGGCATGGGCCTGGCCGTTCTGCGCATGGATCGGCACGTCGCCCACGTCGATTTCCACCAGGTCGTGGATCAGCAGCATGCGGATGACCCGGTCGATGTTCACGCCCGGCCCGGCCTGGTCGGCCAGCACCAGCGCGTAAAGCGCCAGGTGCCAGGAATGTTCGCCCGAATTCTCCGGCCGCGAGCCATCGACAAGCGTCGTCGCGCGCATGACGTGCTTCAGCCGGTCGGCCTCATTGAGAAAGGCGAACTGGCGCTCCAGCCGGTCGCTCAATGGCCCATGCCGCCGAAATCGACCGGAGCCTCGGGGGCCTCCTCGATCTCGCCGCGCTTGGCGGCCAGCGCCTTCTCCAGGAACTCGCGGCCCCGGCGTTCGGCCAGCCGCACGCGGACCGCGGTCATGTAGGCCTCCTGGAAGGTGGGCGAGGCCGCCATCAGCACCTTGGCCACCTTCTCGTAGAAGCGGTCGTCGCCAAGCTCCTGCTCGGCGGCCAGCACGTCGTCGGCCAGCTGGTCGGCCATTTCCTGCAAGCTGGCCATCAGCGGGTCGCCTCCGTCATCCTCCGGCGGACATAGTCGGAGACCGTCTGGATCATCGGCTTCATGTGCGCCTCTTCGTCCTTGAAGAAGTGATCCGCGCCCTCGATCTCGGCATGGGTGATGGTGATGCCCTTCTGCTCGTGCAGCTTGGATACCAGCGTCCGGATGTCCTTGGGAGGGGCCACCTTGTCGGCGGTGCCGTTGATGATGAGCCCCGAAGACGGGCAGGGGGCGAGGAAGGAGAAGTCGTAGAGATTCGCGGGCGGCGCGACCGAGACGAAGCCGGTGATTTCGGGGCGACGCATCAGAAGCTGCATGCCGATCCAGGCGCCGAAGGAAAACCCGGCCACCCAGCACTGCTTGGAGTTCTGGTTCATGGCCTGAAGGTAGTCGAGCGCCGATGCCGCATCGGAAAGCTCGCCGATGCCCTGGTCGTACTCGCCCTGGCTGCGCCCCACGCCCCGGAAGTTGAACCGCAGGACGGTGAAGCCCAGGTTGTAGAATGCGTAGTGCAGGTTGTAGACGACCTTGTTGTTCATCGTTCCGCCATAGGCGGGATGCGGATGCAGCACGATGGCGATCGGCGCGTCGCGGTCCTTCTGCGGATGGTAGCGGCCTTCCAGACGTCCGTCGGGGCCGGCAAAGATCACTTCGGGCATTGCACTCTTCTCATGCGGGAGCGCGCGATTTCTTGACGCTTTCGCTCGGCTAAACTAGAACCGTTCTAAAGCGGGCCCCGGTCACCAAGTGCCGCGGCCCGGCTTTTCGGGGCCTGACTGAGGTAATGCGCGTCAGGCGCGGCGTCAATGCGGTTGCGGTTCCCCGGGGCGGAACGGGAGGCACGGGATGAAGCTTTCGACCAAGGGGCGCTATGCGATGGTGGCGCTGGCCGACCTGGCGCTGGCGCAGGGCGACGATCTGGTCTCGCTGGCAGCGATTTCCCGGCGGCAGGACATCAGCCTGCCCTATCTCGAGCAGCTCTTCGTCAAGCTGCGCCGCGCGGGCCTGGTCGAGGCGGTGCGCGGGCCCGGCGGCGGCTACAAGCTGGCGCGCAGCCCCAACGAGATCCGCATTTCCGAGGTGATGCAGGCGGTGGAGGAAACCGTCGATGCCATGCATACCGGCGCCGGGGCCAGCGGGGCCCTGTCCGGCACCCGGGCGCAGTCGCTGACCAATCGGCTGTGGGAAAGCCTGTCGGCCAATGTCTATGTCTTCCTGCACCAGGTCCGGCTTTCGGATGTGGTGCAGAACGATCTGACACCCTGTCCCGCCGTCCCCTCGCTGTTCCGCGTGGTGGACGAGGAATGACGCGGGTCTACCTCGACTGGAACGCCACCGCCCCCCTGCGGCCCGAGGCGAAGGCAGCGATGATCGCGGCGATGGACCTGGTGGGGAACCCCTCGTCGGTCCATGCCGAAGGCCGGGCGGCCAAGGCGCTGATGGAGAAGAGCCGCGCAAGGATCGCGGCGGCGCTCGGGGCGGACGGGGCGGACATCGTCTTCACGAGCGGGGCGACCGAGGCGGCGGCGCTGGCCTGTGCGGGCCGGGGGCTGGTCTGCGCGCAGGTGGAACATGATGCGGTCGCCGCCTGGTGCGACGCCAGCCTGCCGGTGGACGGGCAGGGCAGGGTGACGGTGGCCGACCCGGCGCGGACGGCGCTGCAACTGGCCAACAGCGAGACCGGGGTGCTTCAGGACCTGCCGCAGGGTCTGGCGGTCAGCGACCTGACGCAAGCCTTCGGCAAGCTGCCGCTGGCCTTCAACTGGCTGGGTTGCGACATGGGGCTGATCTCGGCGCACAAGCTCGGCGGGCCGAAGGGCATCGGCGCGCTGGTCGTCCGGCAGGGCATCGAGGTGCCCGCCCAGTTGAAAGGCGGCGGGCAGGAGATGGGCCGCCGCGCCGGGACCGAGAACCTGATCGGCATCGCCGGTTTCGCCGCCGCCGCCGAAGCTGCTGCGCGGGACCTTGCCGGCGGGGTCTGGGACGAGGTCGCCGAACTTAGAAATATTCTAGAATCGCAGTTGTCGGCCGCGGCAAATGAGACTATTTCTGTCGGGAATGGTGTGCCCCGCCTGCCGAACACCCTCTGCCTGATCGCTCCGGGCTGGAAGGGCGAGACGCAGGTGATGGCGATGGACCTGGCCGGATTCGCGGTTTCCGCGGGCTCGGCCTGTTCCAGCGGCAAGGTGCGCGCCAGCCGCGTCCTGACCGCGATGGGCTTTGATGCGGCCCTTGCGGGCCAGGCGATCCGGGTCTCGATCGGCCCGGGGGTGACACAAGACGAGGTGCTGCGGTTCGGCGATGCCTGGACCAAGGCCTATGCCAAGGCCCGCGCGCGGGCCGCCTGAGGGGATGATGCCGATGACCGCCGCACTGGACACTTCCGAAGCCGTCGAGATCCGCGAAGGCGTGGACCGCGAGACGATCGAGACCGTCCAGGCGATGGCCGGCAAGTACAAGTACGGCTGGGAAACCGAGATCGAGACGGAATATGCGCCGAAGGGGCTGAACGAGGACATCGTGCGGCTCATCAGCGAAAAGAACGGCGAGCCGGACTGGCTTCTGGACTGGCGGCTTGCCGCCTACCGGCGCTGGGTCCGGATGGAAGAGCCCCGCTGGGCGATGCTGAACTACCCGGAAATCGACTACCAGGACCAGTACTACTACGCCAAGCCGAAGAGCATGGCGCAGAAGCCGAAGTCGCTGGACGAGGTCGATCCGAAGCTGCTGGCGACCTATGCCAAGCTGGGGATTCCGCTGAAGGAACAGATGCTTCTGGCCGGAGTCGAAGGCGAGGCGGAACCCCGCAAGGTGGCTGTCGATGCCGTCTTCGACTCGGTGTCGGTCGGCACCACCTTCAAGGCGGAACTGGCCAAGGCCGGGGTGATCTTCTGCTCGATCTCGGAAGCCGTGCGCGAACACCCGGAGCTGGTGAAGCAGTATCTCGGCAGCGTGGTCCCGCCCACCGACAACTTCTTCGCCACGCTGAACAGCGCTGTCTTCTCCGATGGCTCCTTCGTCTATATCCCGAAGGGCGTCCGCTGCCCGATGGAACTGTCCACCTATTTCCGCATCAACGCGGAAAACACCGGCCAGTTCGAGCGCACCCTGATCGTGGCGGACGAGGGCTCCTACGTCAGCTACCTCGAAGGCTGCACCGCGCCCAAGCGCGACACCAACCAGCTGCATGCCGCCGTGGTGGAAATCGTCATCCTGAAGGATGCCGAGGTGAAATATTCCACCGTCCAGAACTGGTATCCGGGCGACGAGAACGGGGTGGGGGGTATCTACAACTTCGTCACCAAGCGCGCCGATTGCCGGGGCGACCGGGCCAAGGTGATGTGGACTCAGGTCGAGACCGGATCGGCGATCACCTGGAAATACCCCTCCTGCATCCTGCGCGGGGATGACAGCCAGGGCGAATTCTACTCCATCGCCATCGCCAACAACGCCCAGCAGGCCGATACCGGGACCAAGATGGTCCACCTCGGCAAGCGGACGAAGTCGCGGATCGTGTCCAAGGGCATCTCGGCGGGTCGGGCGCAGAACACCTATCGGGGGCTGGTCAGCATGCACCCCAAGGCCAGGGACAGCCGCAACTATACCCAGTGCGACAGTCTCCTGATCGGCGACAAATGCGGGGCGCATACCGTGCCTTACATCGAAGTGCGCAACAATTCCTCGCGCGTC
The DNA here is from genome assembly GCF_008271465.1 of Tabrizicola flagellatus. Lineage (GTDB taxonomy): Bacteria > Pseudomonadota > Alphaproteobacteria > Rhodobacterales > Rhodobacteraceae > Tabrizicola > Tabrizicola flagellata. The sequence goes on from NZ_VMDU01000001.1 coordinate 161,058, forward strand.
GAGCATGAGGCGACCACCTCGAAGGTGGATGACGACCAGCTGTTCTACTGCCGCTCGCGCGGGATGGACGAGGAAGAGGCCGTGGCGCTGGTGGTGAACGGCTTCTGCAAGGAGGTCCTGCAAGCCCTGCCGATGGAATTCGCGATGGAGGCGCAGAGCCTGGTCGCGATCAGCCTGGAAGGCTCGGTCGGCTGACCGGCGCATGGAACGGGCTGCACCACATATCGGCCGGAGCGAGGGCCGCCCGCCGCAGGTCTGCCGGGCCGGGGACGGGACGATCCTTGCGGGGGACGCGCGCATGCAGGATGCCGATGGGGACGAGGGCGCACCGGGTTTCGAGCTGACCTTCGACGATGCCGAGGCCGAATTCCTCGCCCGCGCCTATGCCGGTGCCGGGACGATCCTGGAATACGGCAGCGGCGGGTCCACCGTGCTTGCGGCCGAGCTTGGCGCCCGGGTCTTTTCGGTGGAAAGCGACCGCGACTGGGCGGCGCGGCTGGCCGGGCATGTCGCGCCGATCTCGGACCGGGTGCAGGTGCATTGGGCCGACATCGGCCCGACCGGGGACTGGGGCGCGCCGCTGAAATCGCGCGAGCACCGCAAGTTTCATGGCTATGCGCTGTCGGTCTGGGACCGGCCGGATTTCGTGCAGCCCGACCTCGTGCTGATCGACGGCCGTTTCCGCTGCGCCTGCCTCGTGGCGGTGATGCTGCGCACGACCCGGCCCGTCAGCGTGCTTTTCGACGACTATGCGCGCCGCCGCTACTACCACGGCGTGGAACGGCTGGCGCGGCTGGAGGAACTGGTGGGCCGCATGGCCCGCTTCACCGTCACCCCCGGCGCGATCCCGTCCGAGATGGTCACAGAGGCCATCGGCTGGTTCACCGATCCGCGCTGAGGCAGAAGGATAGAAAGATGCTTGAAATCAAGAACCTGCACGTCAAACTTGAGGAAGAGGACAAGGTGATCCTGCGCGGGGTCGATCTGAAGATTGGCCCGGGAGAGGTGCACGCGATCATGGGGCCGAACGGCTCGGGCAAGTCCACCCTGTCCTATGTCCTGTCGGGCCGCGACGGCTATGAGGTGACCGAGGGCTCGGCCACGCTCGACGGGCAGGAACTCTTGGAGATGGAGCCCGAGGAGCGCGCCGCGGCGGGCCTGTTCCTGGCCTTCCAGTATCCGGTGGAAATTCCCGGCGTCGGCAACATGACCTTCCTGCGCACGGCAGTGAACGCGCAGAGGAAGGCGCGCGGGGAAGAGGAACTGAGCGCGGGTGATTTCCTGAAGATCGTGCGCGAGAAGGCCAAGACCCTGAAGATCGACGCCGAGATGCTGAAGCGCCCGGTCAACGTGGGCTTTTCCGGTGGCGAGAAGAAGCGCAACGAGATCCTGCAGATGGCCATGCTGGAACCCCGCATGTGCATCCTGGACGAAACCGACTCTGGCCTCGACGTGGATGCGATGAAGCTGGTCTCGGACGGGGTGAACGCGCTGCGCGACGGCAAACGGTCCTTCCTCGTCATCACGCATTACCAGCGGCTTCTGGACCATATCAAACCCGATGTCGTGCACATCATGGCGGGCGGTCGCATCGTCAGGACCGGAGGACCGGACCTGGCGCTCGAGGTCGAACAGAACGGCTATGCCGACATCCTGAACGAGGTGGGCTGATGGCGCTGCCGAAGGCGAAGGAAGATGCCCTGGCCGCGCGGCTGGCGGCCCTGCCGGCGGTCGAGGGCAAGGGCTGGCTTGCCGCCGCGCGCTCCGAGGCGCTGGCGCGGCTTTCCGCGATGGGCTTGCCCGGGCGGCGCGACGAATACTGGCGCTATACCGACCCCGCCAGCCTGAACGCGCCCGAGGCCCCGGTGGCGCGGCGCTTCGATGCCTCGGACGAGGCGGCGCCCTTCGACGGGATCGACCGGGTGAGGCTGGTCTTCGTCGATGGCGTGTTCGATGCGGCGGCCTCGGACGACCCGGCGCTCGCCGGCGTCACCATCGAGCGGCTGGCCGAGGCGGGAAGGCGCGACATCCACTGGGCGCAGGGCCTTTACGGCGTGCTCGAGGCGCGGGGCCAGACCCCGGTCGCCCGCCCCTTCGCGGCGCTGAACACGGGGTTCGCGAGCGACGGGGTGCTGATCCATGTCACCGGACGGGCGGCCAAGCCTGTTTCGCTGGTTTATGTCCATGAAGCAGAGACTTCGGACGCGATCCTGCACCATTGCGTGAAGCTCGACCCGGGCGCCGAGCTGACGCTTCTGGAAAACGGCCCGGCGGCGGCGCGGTTTTCCAAGGTGCTGGAGGTCGAGGTCGCCGAGGGCGCCCGGTTCCACCACATCCGCCTTCAGGGCCGCGACCACGAACGCCGCGCGGTGACCCACATCTTCGCCCGGCTGGGCGCGGGGGCGGAGTTCCGGTCCTTCACGCTGACGGCGAACGGCCGGCTGACGCGGAACGAGGCGGTGGTGGAGCTCGCCGGCGCCGAGGCGCGCGCCCATGTCGCCGGGGCGGCGGTCGGGGATGGCGATTTCCACCACGACGACACCGTGTTCATCACCCATGCCGCCGAGGCTTGCGAAAGCCGGCAGGTGTTCAAGAAGGTGCTGATGAACGGGGCCGTCGGCGTCTTCCAGGGCAAGATCCTGGTCAAGCCGGGCGCGCAGAAGACCGACGGCTACCAGATCAGCCAGAGCCTCCTTCTGGACGAGGACAGCCAGTTCCTCGCCAAGCCCGAGCTGGAAATCTACGCCGACGACGTGAAGTGCAGCCACGGCTCGACCAGCGGCGCGATCGACGAGACCGCGCTCTTCTACCTGCAGTCGCGCGGCGTGCCGCGGCGGACGGCGCAGGCGCTGCTGGTGCTGGCCTTCCTCGCCGAGGCGATCGACGAGGTGGCCGACGAGACCATCGCCGAGGACATCCGAGCCCGGCTGGAACGCTGGCTCGCGCGGCACGGGTCCAGGGGGTAGGGCGGCGGATGGCGGTCACGACCGATCTGGTGGCCACCTGGGCCCGCCCGCGCCAGGTCCTGCGCCAGCTTCTGGCGCGGGGCCAGTCAGAGCCGTTCGCGCTGTCGCTTCTCCTCGTGTTCCTGATCCTTGCCTTCATCGGCCAGTGGCCCGGCGCCGCGCGCGCGGCCTTTCTGGCCGGCGAGCCCTCGGCCTGGCCGCGCATCCTGCCCACGGCCTATGGCCTTCTGGCGGCGATCCCTTTCCTTTACGGGCTCGCGGCACTCGGCCATCTGGCCGCGCGCGCGATGGGCGGGCAGGGCTCCTGGTATGGCGCGCGGGTGGCGCTGTTCTGGGCGCTGGCCTGCGTTGGCCCGCTGATCCTGTTGCAGGGGCTGGTCGCGGGGATGATCGGCCCCGGTCCGGCCCTTAACGCGGTCAGGCTGATCGTCGGCCTGGCCTTCCTGTGGCTCTGGGCCACGCTTCTGCACGAGGCCGAACGCGGATGACCCTGACCGACCGCCTGATCCAGCTCGCGCGGCTGACGCTGGAGGATCCCCGCGCCGCCACCCGCGCGCTTCTGTCCGAGGGCGTGCCGATGCCGGCGCGGACCGCGGGCCTTCTCCTGGTCGCGGTGGTCTCGGCGCTTCTCGCCAGCCTGCAACTGGGGCTGAACCCCCAGCCGATGGACCCGATCAGCGCCTTCATGCTGGCCAGCCCCTTCCGCGCGGCGGTGGTGCAATGGGTCTTTCTTGCGCTGTCCGTGTTCCTGATCCACCGGGTCGGCCGGGCCTTCGGCGGACGCGGCTCCTTTGCCGACTCGCTCCTCGTCGTCGTCTGGCTGCAAGTGCTGATGCTGGTCGTGCAGGCGCTGCAACTGGTTGCGGGCATCCTGATCCCGCCGCTGGGCGGGCTGATCGGGCTGGCCGGCTTTGTCCTCTTCCTGTGGCTGATGACCTGCTTCATCGCCGAACTGCACGGATTTGCCTCGCGCGGGAAGGTGTTCCTGGGCATGGTCGTCACCGCCTTCGCCGCCGGGATGGTCCTGGGGCTGGCGGCCATGCTGATCGTCGGGCCGGAGGCCTTCATCCCCGATGTATGACATTCAGAAGATCCGCGCCGATTTCCCGATCCTGTCTCGGGAGGTGAACGGCAAGCCCCTGGTCTACCTGGACAACGGCGCCTCGGCGCAGAAGCCGCAGGTGGTGATCGACGCGGTGACGCGGGCCTATTCCCACGAATACGCCAATGTCCATCGCGGGTTGCACTATCTGTCGAACCTCGCCACCGAGAAATACGAGGCCACCCGCGGCATCATCGCCCGCTTCCTGAACGCCCGGTCGGACGAAGAGATCGTCTTCACCACCGGCACGACGGAAGGGATCAACCTGGTCTCCTACGCCTGGGCGGCCCCGCGCCTCGGGCCGGGCGACGAGATCGTGCTGTCGGTGATGGAGCATCACGCCAACATCGTCCCCTGGCATTTCCTGCGCGAACGGCAGGGGGTGGTGCTGAAATGGGTCGAGGTCGATGCCAACGGCGACCTCGATCCGCAGGCGGTGCTGGCGGCCATCGGGCCGAAGACGAAGCTTGTCGCCGTCACCCACATGTCGAACGTGCTCGGCACCGTGGTCGATGTGGCCGCGATCTGCCGCGGCGCGCGGGAAAAGGGCGTGCCGGTCCTGGTGGACGGGTCGCAGGCCGCCGTCCACATGCCGGTCGATGTCCAGGCCATCGGCTGCGATTTCTATGCCGTGACCGGGCACAAGCTATACGGGCCAAGCGGTTCCGGGGCGATCTTCATCCGCCGAGAACGCCAGGCCGAGATGCGCCCCTTCCTCGGCGGCGGCGACATGATCCGCGAGGTCACGCGCGACAGCGTCACCTGGAACGATCCCCCGATGAAGTTCGAGGCCGGAACCCCCGGCATCGTGCAGCAGATCGGTCTCGGCGTGGCGCTGGACTATCTGATGGGCCTCGGCATGGCCAACATCGCCGCGCATGAACGGACCTTGCGCGACTATGCCCGCGCGCGGCTTTCGGGGCTCAACTGGCTGAACGTGCAGGGGAATTCGGCGACGAAGGGGGCGATCTTCAGCTTCACCCTGCAGGGCGCGGCCCATGCCCACGACATCTCGACCATCCTCGACAAGCGCGGCATCGCCGTGCGCGCGGGCACCCATTGCGCCATGCCGCTGATGGAGCATCTGGGCATCACTGCCTCGTGCCGGGCCTCCTTCGGGCTTTACAACACGGTCGAGGAGGTGGACGCGCTGGTCTCGGCGCTCGAGCTTGCCCACGAACTTTTCGCGTGACGTCGGTCCGCCATTGAAACCCCCCGCGCCATCCGCTAAGGACGGCGCAGGCACCCGTAGCTCAGCTGGATAGAGTGCTGCCCTCCGAAGGCAGAGGTCACAGGTTCGAATCCTGTCGGGTGCGCCAGTTCCCTTTCAGTCGGAAATCCGGTGGTAGTCCGTCACCATGTCGGGCAGGCCGCGCATCGGCAGGATTGTCTGCAGGCTGTCGCCGGTGCAGACGTAGCGCAGCGACATCGACCCGCCAGGCGGGGCACCGGCCGGCAACTCGCCGCTGCCCTCGGGCATGTTGCCCCTGACCCGGCCGGTCATTCCGCCCCCCGCCTCGGTGCAGAGGTTCAGCTGCCCCCCCTCGGCCGACCAGCCGCCCATGGCCCCGGTGAGCGTGCCCTCGCCCTCCCACAGGATGTCGCGGCGGTCCTCTGTCAACGAGACCCGGAAGGACGAGGTGCCGAACACCCCGTCGCCGCGAAAGCTGACGTGGCGATCGCCCGCATGCTCCGCCCGTGCGGCAAAGCCTTGCGCGCGCATCCATTCCGCCGGGCCGCCGCCCGTCATCTCCCAGGTGCCGACCAGGCACGCGTCCAGCGCGTCCGACCCCAGGCAGGGCGCGCAGCTGCGCCGTCGCTCTGCCGTCAGCCCGCCATCGGCCGCTTCGACCGGCAGTGCCGCCAGCCGCCACGCGGCCGCCGCGCCGCCCTCGCGGGTGTCGAGTTCCTCGGGCAGGGCGCCCCAGTCGCCCTCGGCCTTCCAGGTCAGGCCCGGCGGGGCAGGTCGGGGCTGGTTGCCCCAGACCCCGCAGGCATAGTCCGCCCGGCCCAGCGTCAGGGTGAAGGCATCCATCGGCAGCGCGTGCCGTCCGGCCGCCGAGATGTCCAGCACCGTGCCCTCGGGCGGGGTCGAGGCCAGCGCGCCGCCCTGCGGATGGCGGATCCGGCCATCGGCGTAGGCCTCGGCAAAGTCCTGCCAGTCGCCTGCCGGCATTGCGGCGCGCATCGCCGCCTGCTGGGCCGCCGCGCCGCCGGCATCGGCCATGGCCTCCTGAAAGGGCATCAGTGCCGCCAGCCCGCCCCGGCCCTGCATCAGCCAGTAGAAGAAATGCACCGCCTCATGCGCCATGTCGTTCAGCGCCACCCGTGCCTCGACCGCCGCGTCGAAGGCGCCGCCCCGGTCGGTGTAGGGGGCACTTTCGGGAATGGCCGCGGCGGCGAAGGCCTCGGCCGCGCCCTCGATCCACCAGGCGCCGCCAGAGGTGTAACTGTCGTATTTCGGTCCGGCATAGGTCGCCGCCTGCACGCAGTGGAAGATCTCGTGCGCCACCGTCACCGGCATCGAGCCGTCCGTCGCCGCCCCGGCCAGCCCGTAGAGCGTGATCAGACATTCCGCCCCCCGTGCCGGGTCGGGCGTGCCAAGGGTGACGCCCAGCACCTCGGCCGCGCCGCTGCCGTGGTGGGACAGGTCGGTGCCGGGGTGCACATCGTCCAGGACCAGGATCGTGATGTCCTCGACCCGGAACCGGCCCAGCCCGGCAAAGGCCTGCCCGGCCAGCCGCGCGCCGCGTTCGACCTCGGCCGCCAGTGCCGGCGGCACCGCCCAGTCCGCCGCCGCATCCGCGATGCCGCGGATCAGGCGCGGGCCATCCGGTGTCGGCACCTCGAAGCGGAACAGTTCCACACAGGTCAGATCGCGGGCCGTCGGCGCATCGGCGAAGGCGGCCAGATAGCCCGGCGCCGAACAGTCCCCCACCTCGGCCCGGGCCGGCAGGGCAGGCAGCAGGACGGCGGCAATGAACGGAGTCAGGCGCATCGGAACTCCTCGGAACCCGGGCAAGCGTTCCAGCGCAAGCGCCGCCTGTCAACGGCCATGCCCCGGCACCGGCTTGAAAGTCGCCGCACTTTGCAGTCTGGTCCGCGACGAAGAGGACTGACATGCCGCGCCCCCCCCTGGCCCTGCTCGCCGGTCTTGCCCTGGGCAGCCTGGGCGGGGCGGTGTTCTACCTGCTGTCGCTGCCCCTGCCATGGATGCTGGGGGCGCTCTTCGCCACCATGACCGCTGCGGTGGCCGGGGCACCCATCCGGGGACCGGTGGGTCTGCGCCCGGCCATCGTCGCCGTGATCGGCGTGCTGCTCGGCTCTCGCTTCACGCCCGAGATCCTCGGTCAGGCCGGGCAGACCGCGCAGACGCTGGCGATCCTCCTCGTCTATCTCGTCGCCGTCGCTGCCGTTGTCGTGCCCTTCTACCGGCTGGTCGGAAGGCAGGACTGGACCACGGCCTATTTCGCCGGCATGCCGGGCGGGCTGTCCGAGATGATCGAGTTCGGCGAGGCCCGCGGCGCGGATGTGCCGGCGATCGTGCTGGCCCATTCGCTGCGCATCGTCGTGACCATCGCACTGATGGCCTTCCTGTTCCGCGTGGTCCTCGGCCATGATGTCGGCCGGACCGTGCCGACCGCAGGCGGCCCGCTCGGGATCGCCGACATCGCGCTTCTGGCCGGGTCGGCGCTCCTTGGCGCGGCTCTCGGCATCCGCCTGCGCCTGCCCGCGCCGACCTTCCTCGGCCCGCTGATCCTCTCGGCGCTCGTCCATGTGACCGGGCTGACCGAAAGCGCGCCGCCGCCCCCGCTGGTCGTCGCCGCGCAGGTGCTGCTCGGCACGATCCTCGGGTGCCGGTTCGTCGGGATCGCGCCGGCGTTGCTGGCCCGGGCGGGGCTCCTCAGCCTTGGCGCCACGGTGTTGACGCTCGCGCTTGCTCTGGTCGCCGGGCTGGCGATGCGGGCCGGGGCAGGGGTCGGCCTCGACCAGGCGCTGCTCTCGCTCGCCCCCGGCGGGTTGACCGAGATGGGGCTCATCGCGCTCGCCATCCAGGCGGACGTGGCCTTCGTCGCGCTGCACCATGTGGTGCGCATCCTCGTCGTGATCGTGCTGGCGCCCATGGCAGCCCGCCTGCTGCCCGACCGGGCCTGAAGCCACGGCCTGCCGAGCTGATCGTCGGGCCGGACCCTTGCCTTCTTGCAAATGCTTCTCATTTACATTCTAATGCAGCCTGACCCTCGGGATCATCATGCCCTCGCTTCGCCCTCTGCTACTGGCCGTTCTGGCGCTGGCCCCTCTGCCGGCCCTTGCCGAGTCTCCGCTCAAGGTCGTCACCACCTTCACCGTCATCGCCGACATGGCCCGCAACGTCGCGGGCGAGGGGGTGGAGGTCGTCTCGGTCACCAAGCCGGGGGCCGAGATCCACGGCTATGAGCCCACGCCCCGCGACATCGTCGGCGCCTCCGACGCCGATCTGGTGCTGCGCAACGGCCTCGGCCTCGAACGCTGGTTCGAGCAGTTCCTGTCGAACCTCGGCGAGGTCCCCTCGGCCACACTCAGCGACGGGATCGAGCCGATCTCGATCACCGGGGGCGACTATGACGGGCGCCCCAACCCCCATGCCTGGATGAGCGTGGACAACGCCCTCATCTACGTTGACAACATCGCCAAGGCGCTTTCGGGCATCGACCCGGAGAATGCCGCGACCTATGCCGCCAATGCCGCCGCCTACAAGGACCGGCTGCGCGCCGCGCTCGAGCCGCTGAAGGCCCAGATCGCCGCCCTGCCGGAAGACCGCCGCTGGCTCGTCACCTGCGAGGGCGCCTTCAGCTACCTTGCCCGCGACCTGGGGCTGAAGGAGCTTTACCTCTGGCCGATCAACGCCGACCAGCAGGGGACACCGCGGCAGGTTCGCGCGGTGATCGACGGCGTGCGCGCGCACGCCATTCCGGCCGTGTTCTGCGAAAGCACCGTGCCCTCCGACCCGGCCGAACAGGTCGCCCGCGAAACCGGGGCGGCCTTTGGCGGGGTGCTCTACGTCGACAGCCTCTCGGCCCCCGAGGGGCCGGTGCCGACCTATCTCGACCTCCTGCGGGTCACGACCGAAACCATCGTCCGGGGCCTGACCGCCGGGAACTGAGGGCATGATGCGCGACATCTCCGCGACCGAGGGCATCTTCGCCGAGGGCGTCACCGTCACCTACCGCAACGGTCTGACCGCCCTGACCGACGCCAGCTTCGCCATCCCGACCGGCACCATCACCGCGCTGGTGGGGGTGAACGGGGCGGGCAAGTCCACGCTCTTCAAGGCGATCATGGGCTTCGTGCCGCTCGCGCGCGGCACGATCCGCCTTCTCGGCCTGCCCGTGCGCGAGGCGCTGCGGCGCAACCTCGTGGCCTACGTTCCCCAGGCCGAGGAGGTGGACTGGTCCTTCCCGGTCCTCGTCGAGGACGTGGTGATGATGGGCCGCTACGGCCACATGGGGATCCTGCGCCGTCCCTCGGCCACCGACCGCGCCAAGGTTGACCAGGCGCTCGCGCGGGTCGGCCTCTCAGACCTCCGCCACCGCCAGATCGGCGAATTGTCCGGCGGCCAGAAGAAGCGCGTCTTTCTCGCCCGGGCCCTGGCGCAAGAGGGGCGGATCATCCTTCTCGACGAACCCTTCACCGGCGTCGATGTCACGACCGAGGAACAGATCATCGCCCTCCTGCGCGACTTGCGAGACGAGGGGCATGTGATGCTGGTCTCGACCCACAACCTCGGCTCGGTGCCCGATTTCTGCGACCGTACCGTGCTGGTGAAGGGCACGGTCCTCGCCCATGGCCCGACCGAGACCACCTTCACCCGCGCCAACCTGGAACGCGCCTTCGGCGGAGTGCTGCGCCACTTCACGCTCGGCGGCAGCGACCTGCACGACGATGACGACAGCCGCGAGGTCTCGATCCTGACCGACGACGAACGCCCCTTCGTCCAGTATGGCCGGAAGGGCGCGACATGACCCCCGCATTTGCCCTTTGCCCAAATACTCCCGCCGGAGGCCGTGCCGAGCCGGTTGGGCCGCAGGCCCGGAGGCGAGAGACAAGGCTTGCGCCGCAAGGCGCGCAATCTGATAGCTGCCCCGGCCCGCGAGCGCCTGGCCATGCTTGAGCCCTTCGCCTATGCCTACATGACCAATGCGATGTGGGTCTCCGCCCTCGTCGGCGGGGTCTGCGGCTTTCTGTCGGCCTATCTCATGCTGAAGGGATGGTCGCTGATCGGCGACGCGCTCTCGCACTCCGTCGTCCCCGGCGTCGCCGGAGCCTACATCCTCGGACTGCCCTTCGCGCTCGGCGCCTTCCTCTCCGGGGGCCTTGCCGCCGGGGCCATGCTGTTCCTGTCCGGGCGCACCGGGCTGAAGACCGACACGGTGATCGGGCTGATCTTCACCTCGTTCTTCGGCCTCGGCCTGTTCCTGATCTCGATCTTCCCGACCGGAGTTTCGGTGCAGACCATCGTGATGGGCAACGTGCTGGCGATCTCGCCCGCCGACACGCTGCAACTGGTGCTGATCGGAGCCGTCTCGGCCGTGGTCCTCCTCGTGCTCTGGAAGGATCTGATGGTCACCTTCTTCGACGAGGCCCACGCCCGCACCATCGGCCTGCGCCCCGAACTGCTGAAACTGGTGTTCTTCACCCTGCTCTCGGCCTCGACCGTGGCCGCGATGCAGACGGTGGGGGCCTTCCTCGTCGTTGCCATGGTCGTCACCCCGGGTGCCACGGCCTATCTTCTGACCGACCGCTTCCCGCGCCTGCTGGCCCTTTCCGCCGGGATCGGCGCGGCGACGGGCTTCAGCGGCGCCTACATCTCCTACTTCCTCGACGGCGCCACCGGGGGCGTCATCGTGCTTCTCCAGAGCTTCCTCTTCGGGCTGGCCTTCCTCTTCGCCCCGAAGCACGGGCTGCTGGCGGCGCGGGCGCGGGCGAGGGCGGCATGATCGACGCGCTTGTGCAACCCTTCCAGTTCCCGTTCATGCAGAACGCCTTCTGGATCGCGCTGATCGTGGCGCCGCCGGCGGCGCTGTTGTCCTGCTTTCTCGTGCTGAAGGGCTGGGCGCTGATGGGCGACGCGGTCAGCCATGCGGTGCTGCCCGGCATCGTCCTGGCCTGGCTCGCCGGCCTGCCGCTCCTGCTCGGGGCCTTCGCCGCCGGTCTCGGCGCGGCGCTGATGACCGGCTGGCTGGCCGACAACAGCCGGATCAAGCGCGACACGGCGATGGGAGTGGTGTTCTCCGGCATGTTCGCGGCCGGGATCGTGCTGTTCACCGCCATCCCGACCGAGATGCACCTCGACCACATCCTGTTCGGCAACATGCTGGGGGTGGGGCGGCAGGATCTCCTGACCTCGGCAGCCATCGCGGGGCCCGTAACGCTGATCCTGGCGCTGAAATGGCGCGACCTGATGCTGCATGCCTTCGACCCTGCCCAGGCGCAGGTCTCGGGCCTGCCGACCCGGATCCTGCACTATGGGCTCCTCGCGATGCTGGCGCTGACCATCGTCGCCACGCTCTCCTCGGTCGGCCTGATCCTGGCCATCGGCCTTCTGATCGCGCCGGGGGCAATCGCCTTCCTTCTGGCGCGCAGCTTCGGGGCCATGCTGATCCTGGCCACCGTGATCTGCCTTGCCGCGATGATCCTGGGCGTCTGGACCAGCTTCCATCTCGACTCCGCCCCGGCGCCGACGGTGATCCTGATCCTGACGGGGATGTTCCTGCTTGCCTTCCTCTACCGGACGATCCGCGCCCGCACCGCCTGATCCGGCTTGCCGCCGGCCCGGCCAGCCCTTACCCATGGGACGATGACCGGACCGACCCCCATGACCCGGGCGATCGACGCCCAGCTCGCCCGGCTTGCCGCCCTGCCGCCGGGGCCCGCGCGGCTGGAGGCGCAGCTGCGCCAGCTGGCGAAATGGCGCTCGATCGTGCTGGCGAATACCCTCCTCCAGCGAGGCGGCGGTCGGGTCGCCCATGGCCCCTTCGCCGGCATGCTCTATCCCGTCGCCGCCGCCGAGGGAGGCCGCGCCCCGCGGCTGCTCGGGCTTTACGAGGCAAGCCTCCACCCGGTCATCGAAACCGTCATCGCCCGCGGCTACGCCGGCGTGATCGACATCGGTTCGGCCGAAGGCTACTACGCCGTGGGCCTTGCCCGCCGCATGCCCGCCGCCCTGATCCATGCCCGCGACACGAACCCCGCCGCGCGCGACCTCTGCGGGCAGCTTGCCCGCGCGAACGGGGTCGAGGACCGGCTCCAAATCGGCGGGGAAGTGACCCATGCCGACCTCGCGCTCTGCGCCGAAGGTCCGACCTTTGTCCTTTGCGACATCGAGGGCGCCGAGGCCGAGCTGCTCGACCCAGCCCGCGCCCCGGCGCTGGCCGAGGCCGACCTGCTGGTCGAGGTGCATGAGGGCATGCGCCCGGGCCTCCTTGCGCTTCTGACCGACCGCTTCGCGGGCACCCACCGGATCACCCGGATCGACCGCAGCTTGCGTCCCGATCTCCTGCCCGACTGGGCCGAGACGCTGTCGGACCTCGACCGCCTGCTCCTGTTGTGGGAATGGCGCGCCGCGCCCACGCCCTGGCTCTGGATGGAACGCCGCTGATGCCCGATCAGACCCCTGCCGCCAATGCGGCGATCTGGTTCACGACCGACGGCTATGATCCGGTCCGCAGGGGCATCAACGGCCGCCGCGTCGCGGGCGAAAGTTTCCTGCGCGGCTTTTTCGCGCATGGCAGGGTGGACGAGTTCGTCTCGATCGCCCATGCGCAGGGCGACCACGCCACCTTCGCCGGGATGGCGCGCGCCGCGGGCGTGACGCGGCCCCTGCGCGCGGTCAGGCTGGATGCGCCGGCTGCCATGGCGCCGGTCGAGGTGCTGCATTATCCCGCCCCGATCAGCGCGTCGGAATGCTGGCGCCGGTCGGTGCATGGGGCGGCGGCCTGGGCGCTGTGCGGTGTAACCCATACCACCGCGACGAAGAATGTCATGCAGACGATCTTTGATCTGCGCTCGGCGCCGCAGATGCCCTGGGATGCTGTCATCTGCACCTCTCAGGCCGTGCAGGCCTCGATCCGCCGCCTGATGGAACTGGCCGAGGCCCACCTTGCCGAACGCTTCCCCGGCGCCACCCTGCCGGCGCGGCCCCTGTTGCCGGTGATTCCGCTGGGCATCGTCTGCGACGATTTCCAGCCCGACCCGGCGCTGGGGCAGGCGATGCGCGCGCGGATCGGTGCCGCACCCGGCGACGTGGTCGCCGTCACCATCGCACGCCTTACCCCGGACGAGAAGTTCGACCCGCTGCCTCTGTTCCTGGCCATGGAACAGGCCGCGGGCGAAGTCCGTGCCCGGGGCGGCGGCAGGCTGCACCTCGTTCTCTGCGGCCAGTTCAGCGAAGAGGCCTGGCAGGACATCTATGCCCGGGCCGCGGCCCGGCTGATGCCCTCCTGCGGCTATCGCCTGCTGGACGGCGGCAACCCCGACGACCGCAAGGCCACGCTCTCGGGGGGCGACATCTTCGTCTTTCCGATCGACAACCTGCAGGAAACCTTCGGCCTCGCCCCCATCGAGGCGATGGCGGCAGGCCTGCCGGTGATCGTGACCGACTGGGACGGGATGAAGGACACGGTGACGCCCGAGGTCGGGATCCGCGTGCCGACCGAACTGCCGCGGGCGGGGCTCTCGGGCTATGTCAGCCAGCGGTTCGTCGGCGGGACGGATTCCTATGTGCAATACCTCAGCCAGATCTCTGCCCTGACCCGCATGGATGTGGGCGCCTTCGCGCGGGCGCTGGTGCGGCTGGCGCTCGACCCAGACCTGCGCGCCCGCATGGGCGCCGCGGGGCGGGCGCGGGCCCGGTCGCTCTACGACTGGCGCGGGGTGATCCCGCAGTATCAGGCGCTCTGGGGCGAACAGCGGGCGATGCTGGCCCACGCCCGGGCAAAGGGCGCTGCCGGGATTGCCCCGCGCGGGCCGGCGCTGGTGCCGGTGGGGCCGGCGGTCGAAGAGATGTTTGCCGCCTATCCCACGACCTTCGCCGCCGAGGATCGCCGTCTCCGCGCACATGCACTCGGCGACCGTCCGTCTCCGGCCGAGATGTTCGGCCTGCGCAACTATGCGCTCCGCCGCCGCCTGATCGACGACCCGGCCCGGATCGAGGCGGTGCGCGCCGCCTATGCCGCGGCCGGCCCGCAGGGCGCGACCGAGGCCGAGATCGCCGCTGCCCTGCGCCTGTCGCCCGCAGTGGTCGGCCGTGCCGCGCTCTGGTTGCTGAAATACGATTATCTGGAGGAGGCTCCATGACCGCCCAAGCGACGACCCCCCGTTCGATCCTGATCACCGGCGCGGGTGCCGGCATCGGCCGCGCCACCGCGCGCGCCTTCCTGGCCGCCGGATGGGAGGTCAGCCTCCTCGGCCGTCGCCGCGCGGCGCTGGAGGAAACCGCCGACGGGGCGAAGGCCCGCATCCTTGTCGCCGATGTCGGCGACCCGGCCGAGGTCGAGTCGGCCTTCGCCCGGCTGCCCCGGCTGGACGTGCTGTTCAACAACGCCGGCATCTCGGCCCCGGCCGCGCCCATCGACGAGATCCCGGTCGACAAATGGCTGGAGGTCAGCCGCACCAACATCACCGGCATGTTCCTCTGCGCCCGCGCGGCCTTCGGGCTGATGCGGCGACAAAGCCCGCGTGGCGGGCGGATCATCAACAACGGATCCATCTCGGCCCATGTGCCGCGCCCCGGGTCGGCGCCCTACACCATGTCGAAACACGCCGTGACCGGCCTGACCCGCACCCTGGGCCTGGATGGCCGCGCCTTCGACATAGCCTGCGCGCAGATCGACATCGGCAACGCGCTGACCGACATGGCCGCCGCCTTCACCCGCGGCGTGCCGCAGGCCGACGGCAGCATCCGGGTCGAGCCGGTTATGGACGTGGATCACGTCGCGCGGATGGTCCTGCACATGGCCAGCCTGCCGCTCGAGGTGAACACCCCCTTCGTCACCATCATGGCGCGTGACATGCCCTATATCGGGCGCGGCTAGCGGTGGCGCGCCTCAGTCCGGCCGGTCGAACAGCAGCGACAGGCAGGACAGAAGCCGCATCACCTCGGCATCGCGCAGCGCGTAGATGATCGCCTTGCCCGAGCGTCGGGCGGTGACCATGCCTTCCATGCGCAGACGTGCCAGCTGCTGGCTGACGGCCGCCTGCCGCTGCCCGGTCAGCACCTCGAGGTCCTGCACCGCCTTCTCGCCGTCGGCGAGGTGGCACAGGATCATCAGCCGACCCGGATGGCTCAGCGCCTTCATCAGCGCCGCCGCCGGCTCGGCATGACGGCCCATCGAATCGGCCAGCGACCGGCCCGCCGCAGGCCCTTTGCCAGTGGCCTGCGGCCCCAGGTTCCGGGCATCGGCCGGCCCACGATCCAGCGACATTCTTCACCTCTGACCGCCCACGGAATTCCAGCCTATCACATCGCGCACGACGGCTCGACAGAGGCTTGCCCAATCCGCAATCGCCGGGCAAGGTTTCGCCGAAGTCGGGAAGGCCTTCCCGATGGCCACCGCCTCGGCACCGTGCCGGTCACCGTGCCGACCTAACAGGAACGCGCAAATCCTGCGCAAAGGACCAGACCATGACCCGCCCTTCCGCCTTCACCGCCCCCGGCCGATTCTGGCGTGGCAACCTGCATACCCATTCCACCCGCTCGGATGGCGTGTTGCCGCCGGAAGAGGTTTGCCGCCGCTATCGCGACGAAGGCTATGATTTCCTTGCCCTGACCGACCATTTCATCGGCTCCTACGGCTATCCGATAGTCGATACCACGCCCTTCCGCACCAACCGCTTCACCACCATCCTCGGCGCCGAACTGCATTCCGGCGCCATGGCCAACGGCGAGTTGTGGCACATCCTGGCCGTCGGTCTGCCGCCCGATTTCGCGCCCTCGGACAGCCCCGACTTCCATCCGAAGCCAGGGCAGGAAACCGGCGCCGAGATTGCCGCGCGCGCGGTCGCTGCCGGGGCCTTCGTCGCCATCGCCCATCCGCAATGGTCGGGCCTGACGCTGGCCGATGCCCGCGCGATCACCGCCGCCCACGCGGTCGAGATCTACAACCACGGCTGCGCCACCGGCTGCGACCGCCCGGACGGCGCGGCGATTGCCGACCTCCTGCTGACCGAAGGCCGCCGGCTGAACCTGATCGCCACCGACGACGCGCATTTTTCCGAGCCCGACCATTTCGGCGGCTGGGTGATGGTCAAGGCCGAGGAGAACGAGCCCGAGGCGCTGCTTGCGGCATTGAAGCGGGGTGATTTCTATTCCTCGCAGGGGCCGGAACTGCGCGACGTGGTGGTCGAGGGCGACCATGTGGTGGTGGAATGTTCGGCCGCCGTGTCGGTGGTGGCGATGGGGCATGGCACCGGCGCGAAAGCGGTTCACGGCCATTCGATGACCCGGGCCGCGGTGCCGCTTGCCCGCCTGAACGACAGCCCCTGGCTGCGCGTCGCGGTGATCGATGCGGCGGGCAAGCGCGCCTGGTCGAACCCGATCTGGCTGCGCTGAATGGACAAGCCCGGGAATTTTCGCCGAAAGTTCCCGGGCTCCGGAACGGAGGGCGGCCATGATCACGGATGTGGAGGACTACTTCGCCCGGGGCTGCGGCCGCTGCGACCGCTTTGCCTCCCCAGACTGTTCTACCCGGACCTGGCTGACCGGCCTCCTGGCGCTGCGGCGGATCTGCCGCGATGCGGGCCTTGGCGAGACGGCTAAATGGGGCCATCCCTGCTACATGCACGCGGGCCGCAACATCTGCATCTTCGGCGCCTTCCGCGGCGATTTCCGCCTTACGCTGTTCAACGCCGCGCTCCTTTCCGATCCCGGGCGCCTCTTGCAGCGGCAGGGGCCGAACACCCGGCACCCGGACTGTTTCCGGTTCACAGACAATGACGGACCCCCGCGGCTGGAACCGGCGATCCGTGCCTGTCTGGCCGAGGCGATGGCCCATGCCGAACGCGGCACCCTGCCGCCGAAGGAGGCGTCGGATATTGCCTTGCCCGAGGAACTGGTCGAGGCTCTGGACGCCGACCCGGACCTCGCCGAGGCCTTTGCGGCGCTGACCCCCGGCCGGCGGAAAAGCTGGGTGCTGCATGTGGCCGGCGCCAAGACCGCCGCAACCCGGCAGGGCCGGATCGCGAAGGGCAGGGCGCGCATCCTTGCCGGCAAGGGGGCGCTGGAGCGCTGATCCGGGCCAGCCGGATCAGTTCCCCAGGATCCCCGGCAGCCGCAGCCCGTGATCCTTCGCGCACTGGATCGCGGTCTCGTAGCCCGCATCCGCATGCCGCCACACGCCCGAGGCCGGGTCGTTCCACAGCACGCGCTCGAGCCGCCGCGCGGCCTCGGGCGTGCCGTCGGCCACGATCACCACGCCCGCGTGCTGGCTGAACCCCATGCCGACGCCGCCGCCGTGATGCAGGCTGACCCAGGTCGCTCCGCTCGCGGTGTTCACCAGCGCGTTCAGGAGCGGCCAGTCGGAAACCGCATCCGAACCGTCCTTCATGCCTTCCGTCTCGCGGTTGGGCGAGGCGACCGAGCCACTGTCCAGATGGTCCCGCCCGATCACGATCGGGGCCTTGAGTTCCCCGGAGGCCACCATCTCGTTGAACATCAGCCCCGCCCGGTGCCGGTCGCCGAGGCCGATCCAGCAGATCCGCGCCGGCAGACCCTGGAAGGCGATGCGCTCCCCCGCCATCTCGAGCCAGCGGTGCAGATGCGCGTTGTCGGGGAACAGCCGCTTCATCGCCGCGTCGGTCTTGCGGATGTCCTCGGGGTCGCCTGACAGCGCGCACCAGCGGAACGGGCCGATCCCCTTGCAGAAGAGGGGGCGGATATAGGCCGGCACGAAACCGGGGAAGGCAAAGGCGTTCTCGAAGCCCTCGTCCTTGGCCACCTGGCGGATGTTGTTGCCGTAGTCGAGCGTCGGCACGCCCGCGTTCCAGAACCCCACCATCGCCTCGACATGGGCGCGCATCGAGTGCCGGGCGGCCTTCTCCACCGCCGCCGGGTCGGTCTCCTGCTTCGCGCGCCATTCGCCGACGGTCCAGCCCGCCGGGCAATAGCCGTGCAGCGGATCATGCGCCGAGGTCTGGTCGGTCACGATGTCGGGGCGCGGGCCGCCGGCCTTCATGCGGGCGAGGAGCTCGGGGAAGACCTCGGCGGCGTTGCCCAGAAGGCCCACGGACTTCGCCTCGCCCTTCGCCGTCCAACCGGCGATCATGGCCAGGGCCTCGTCCAGAGTATGAGCTTTCGCGTCCAGGTATCTGGTGCGGATGCGGAAATCGATCCGGGTCTCGTCGACCTCCACCGCCAGGCAGCAGGCTCCGGCCATGACCGCGGCGAGCGGCTGCGCGCCGCCCATGCCGCCAAGTCCGCCGGTGAGGATCCACTTCCCCCTGAGGTTCCCGCCGTAATGCTGCCGCCCGGCCTCGGCGAAGGTCTCATAGGTGCCCTGCACGATGCCTTGGGTGCCGATGTAGATCCAGGATCCGGCCGTCATCTGGCCGTACATCATCAGGCCCTTGCGGTCGAGTTCGTTGAAATGCGCCCAGGTGGCCCAGTGCGGCACAAGGTTCGAGTTGGCGATCAGCACGCGCGGGGCGTCGGTGTGGGTGCGGACGATGGCCACGGGCTTGCCGGACTGGACGACCAGGGTCTCGTCGGCCTCGAGATCCTTGAGGCTTGCCACGATCCGGTCGAAGTCGTCCCAGGTCCGCGCGGCGCGGCCGATGCCGCCGTAAACCACCAGTTCATGCGGGTTTTCGGCCACGTCCGGGTGCAGGTTGTTCATCAGCATCCGCATCGCGGCCTCGGTCTGCCAGCTCTTGCAGGTCCTGTCCGGTCCGGTCGGGGGATAGACATCGCGGAGGTTGTGGCGCGGGTTCGTCATGGGCTGGCTCCTGTGCGGGGTGGAGACCCCGGGGGCGCTTCGCCCCCCGGACCCCCAGAGGATATTTTCAGACAGATGAAAGAAGATCGGGCATCGCGATACCCGTGGCCGTCGAGAGCGCGCCATCGGCCACGAGGGTCGCCGCGCGGCTGAGGTCGGGGGCAAGGTAGCGGTCGTCCTCGAGGGCATGGACATGGGTGCGCAGGGCGCGCAGGGCGGCCTGCAACGGGGCGGAGGTGCGCAAGGGCGCTCGGAACTCCACCCCTTGCGCGGCGCAGAGCGCCTCGACGCCGAGGATGACGTGAAGGTTCGCCGCCATCCTGCCCAGGCGGCGCGCGCCGTGGGCGGCCATCGAGACGTGATCCTCCTGGTTGGCGCTGGTCGGCGTCGAATCGATCACCGTGGGATGGGCGAGGTGCTTGTTCTCGCTCATCAGCGCGGCGGTGGTGACCTCGGCGATCATCAGGCCGGAGTTCAGGCCGGGCTTCGGCGTCAGGAAGGCGGGCAGGTCGAAGCTGAGCGTCGGGTCCACCATCAGCGCCACGCGGCGCTGCGCAATGGCGCCGATCTCGGCGATGGCCATGGCGATCATGTCGGCGGCAAAGCCCACGGGTTCGGCGTGGAAATTGCCGCCCGAGACGATCTGGCCGTCCGACAGCACCAGCGGGTTGTCGGTGGCGGCATTGGCCTCGATCTCGAGCGTCCGGGCCGCCATGCGCAGCACGTCCATCGCGGCGCCCGTCACCTGCGGCTGGCAGCGGATGCAGTAGGGATCCTGCACGCGGCTGTCGCCTTCGCGGTGGCTTTCGCGGATCTCGCTGCCGGCAAGCAGCGCGCGCATCGTGGCCGCCGCCTCGATCTGGCCGGGATGGCCGCGCAGGGCGTGGATCTCGGGCTCCAGCGGCGCGGTAGATCCCATGATCGCATCGGTCGAGAGCGCCGAGATCACCAGCGCCTCGCGCGCGGCGGACCAGGCCTGGAACAGCCCCGCCAGCGCATAGGCGGTGGAGAACTGCGTGCCGTTGATGAGGGCAAGCCCTTCCTTCGCGCCCAGCGTGATCGGCGATAGTCCTTTCTGCGCAAGGGCTTCTGCGCCGGGCTTCACCTGGCCGTCCACCATCGCCTCGCCATGGCCGATCAGCACCGCCGTCATGTGCGCCAGGGGCGCGAGGTCGCCCGAGGCGCCGACCGAGCCCTGGTCGGGGATGACCGGGGTCACGCCCTGTGCCAGCATGTCCTCGATCAGCGCCACGATTTCGGGACGCACGCCCGAGGCGCCGCGGCCGAGCGAGAGAAGTTTCAGCACCATCATCAGCCGCGCCACGTCCTCGGCCATGGGCGCGCCCACGCCGCAGCAGTGGCTGAGGATCAGGTTTTTCTGAAGCGTGGCCGTATCTTCCGGCGCGATCTTGATGCTGGCAAGCTTGCCGAAGCCTGTATTTACGCCATAGACCGCCGCATGGCCGGTCGCGGCGGCGGCGATGTGGCTTGCGGCGCGCGCGATCCCCGGACGCGCGCTGTCATGCAGGCGGGCGGGCAGGCGCTGCCTGTAGATACGTTCAAGCTGGGCAAGGCTGACCTGGCCGGGGATCAGGATTTCAGGCGTCAAGACGGCCTCCGTATATACGTTGATGCAGCGCGGTGGCGCCGATGCGGTAGCTGAGTTCCGCCGGATGGTCGGCCTCCCAGAGCGCCAGATCGGCGCGCAGGCCCGGCGCGATCCGGCCCCGGTCGCCCAGCCCCAGCGCGCGGGCGGCATGGGCCGTCGTGCCAAGAAGCGCCTCTTCCGGCGTCAGGCGGAACAGGGTGCAGGCCATGTTCATCGCCAGCGTCAGCGAGGCCATGGGCGAGGAGCCGGGGTTCAGGTCGGTCGCCACCGCCATCGGGACCCCGGCGGCGCGCAGGGCGGCGATGGGGGGCAGCTGGCTTTCCCGCAAGGTGTAGAAGGCGCCCGGCAGGATCACCGCGACGCTGCCCGCCGCCGCCATCGCCGTGATCCCTTCGGACGAGAGGTATTCCAGATGGTCCGCCGAAAGCGCCCCGTGCCCAGCGGCGAAGGCGGCGCCGCCGAGGTCGGATAGCTGCTCGGCGTGAAGCTTGACCGGAAGACCAAGCGCGCGGGCTTCGGTGAACAGCGGACGCAGCTCCTCGACGGAGAAGGCGATGGTCTCGCAGAAGGCGTCCACGGCGTCGATCAGCCCTTCGGCATGGGCAGCACGCAGCGAGGGCAGGGCGATGTTTTCGATATAACCCTTTGCATCGCCTTTGAATTCCGGCGGAACGGCATGGGCGGCCAGATGCGTCACCCGCACCGCGACCGGACGATGCTGGCCGATGCGGCGGGCCACGCGCAGCATCTTCAGCTCGTCCTCGACGGTCAGCCCGTAGCCCGATTTCACCTCGACCGTCGTGGCTCCGCTGGCGATCAGCTGGTCGATCCGGGGCAGGGCCAGTGCAAGAAGGTCGTCCTCCGAGGTCGCGCGGGTGGCGGTGACGGTGGACAGGATCCCGCCGCCGGCGCGCGCGATGTCCTCGTAGCTGGCGCCCTTCAGCCGCAGCTCGAATTCCACCGCGCGGTGACCGGCGAAAACCGCATGCGTGTGGCAGTCGATCAGGCCCGGCGTGACCAGGCGGCCGTCGCAGTCCTGCGCGGGTAGGGCGCGGAAGGCGGCGGGAAGGGCTGACATCGGCCCGGCCCAGGCGATGCGGTCGCCCTCCAGCGCCAGGGCGGCGTCGGGGATCAGGCCGTAGCCGTCATTCATCGTCGCTAGGGTGGCATGGGTCAGAAGCATCGGCTTGCCTTGTGCGGGATGGATTGGCTAATATGTCTAGACATAATGCAAGTCAAGTGAGTCGCCATGATCCTGCACGCCGCCTCTGCCCTGTTGCCCGACGGTTGGGCGCGCGATGTCCGCATCCGTGTGGAAGGGGGCCGCATCGCCGAGGTGACGGCTGGGGTGCCGGGCAACGGGACGGGGCAGGGGCATGGGCTGATCCTGCCCGCGCCGGTCAACCTCCATTCCCACACCTTCCAGCGCGCGATGGCCGGGCTGACCGAGGGGCGCACCGCCGGGCAGGACAGCTTCTGGACCTGGCGCGCGCTGATGTATCGGTTCCTCGAGCAGCTTTCCCCCGAGGACGTGCAGGCCATCGCGGCGCAGGCCATGGTCGAGATGGCCGAGGCCGGATTTGCCGGTCTTGCCGAGTTCCACTACCTGCATCATCCGGTCGGCGGCGGAACCTATGCCGATCCGGCCGAGATGTCCGCCCGCATTGCCGAGGCGGCGCGGGAAACCGGGCTGGGCCTCACCCTTCTGCCGGTGATCTACGAACAGGGCGGGGTGGATGGCCGGGCGCTCTCGGGCGGGCAGCTGCGCTTCGGCTCCTCGCCCGAGGTCTTTGCGGCGGTGCTGGAGGGTGCGGGGCGGGCGCTCTCCGGCCTGCCCGACGCGGTGCTGGGCGTCGCGCCCCATTCGCTGCGCGCGGTCAGTCGGAACACGCTGGCCCGCGTGCCGGGGATGACGCGGGGCCCCATCCACATCCACATCGCCGAACAGGTGGCCGAGGTCGAGGAGGTGCGGGCCGCCTGGGGCGCGCGGCCGGTGGAATGGGCCTGCGCGAACCTGGCCCTCGATGCCCGCTGGTGCATGATCCATGCCACCCAGATGACGCCCTCCGAGACGGCTGCGCTGGCCCGCACGGGGGCGGTCGCGGGCCTCTGCCCGATCACCGAGGCGAACCTGGGCGACGGCATCTTCGACGGGCCGGGCTGGCTTGCGGCGGGCGGGGCCTTCGGGGTGGGCAGCGACAGCAACGTCCGCATCTCGCTGGCCGAGGAATTGCGGCTTCTGGAATATTCGCAAAGGCTTGGCCACAAGGCGCGGGTGGTGATGGCGGATGACCGCTCCACCGGGCGGCTTCTGTGGGACCAGGCCGCGCGGGGCGGCGCGCGGGCGGCGGGGCGGGGGCGCGGCGTGATCGCGGTGGGCGAATGGGCCGATCTGCTGGCCCTCGACACGAATGACTTGCGGCTTGAGGGGCTGACGGGCGACCGGCTCCTGGATGCGCTGATCTTCGCCGGGCGCGACGGGCTGGTCACGGACCTCTGGTCCGCCGGACGCCATATCGTACAGGGCGGGCGCCACATCGCCCGCGAGGCCGTGGCCCATCGCTTCCGCGCCACCATGCGCCGTCTCAGGGACGCGCTGTGACGCTCGGCTGGGAGGAGATCCGCGCCGAGGTCCTGCGCCGCATCCGGGCGCGAGACTGGCCGCCGGGCGCGCTGATCCCGGGCGAGGAGGCGCTGGCCGAGGAATTCGGCGTCGCCCGCGCCACGGTGAACCGGGCGCTGACCGCGCTTGCCGAGGCCGGGGTGCTGGAGCGCCGCAAGCGCGCGGGAACCCGTGTCGCGGCGCTGCCCGTCCGCCGGGCGCGGCTGGAGATCCCGGTGATCCGGCTCGACGTGCTGGGCCGCGGTCTGACTTACGACTTCCGCCTGCTGGCCGACCGGGAAGAGGCCGCGCCCGTCCCCGTCACCGCGCGGCTCGGCCTGCCCGAAGGCGCGCGGCTGCGCTATCTGGAGACGCTGCACCTTGCCGGGGGCCGCCCCTTCGTCTTGGAGACGCGCTGGCTGAACCCCGCCGTCCTGCCCGACCCTGCCCCCGATTTCGCGGCGGTCAGCGCCAACGAATGGCTCGTCACCCATGTGCCGCTGGTCTCGGGCGACATCGCCTTCACCGCCGAACCCGCCAGCTCGCGCGAGGCCGAGGTCATGGGCATCGCCCCCGGCACGGCGCTGCTGGTGGCGGAACGGACGACGCAGGGCACGCTCGGCCCGGTGACGCTGGCGCGGCTCGCGCATGCGCCGGGGCACCGGGTTACGATGACGTTCTGAGGACTGCCGGTCCGAGACCCGGCCTAGGGGCTGGGCGCGGGGGCGGGTGGGGCCTCGCCTTCGGCAGGGGCTTCGGCTGCGGCCTCGGGGGGCGGCTCGGGCGGGGCGGTCAGGATGCCGTTCAGCCAGATCCCCTCGGCCACCTGGCCCGATTTGTAGGTCAGCTTGCCCTCGCCCTCGCGCTTGCCGTCCTTGAACATCCCCTCATAGACATCGCCCCCCGGATAAGTGGCGATACCGCGCCCCTCGATCCGGCCGGCGACCCACTGGCCGACATACTTGAACCCGTCGGTGGTGGAAAATTCGCCCTCGCCGTCGCGCAGGCCCGCCTTGAACGTGCCCTTGTAGAGACTGCCGTCGGGGTAGACCGCGGCACCCGTTCCCTCGCGCTGGCCGTCCACCCAGTCGCCCTCGTAACGATAGCCGTCGGGGTAGGTCATCACGCCGGTCCCGTGCGGCTTGGCGTTGCGGAAGGCGCCCTCGTAGATGCGGCCGTCCGGATAGGTCGCCCGGCCCTGGCCGGTGATGACGCCGGCCTGCCAGTCGCCCTGGTAGGTGGACCCGTCGGGATAGGTGATGGCGCCCTGGCCGTTCGGCTGGTCGGCCTTCATCGCGCCGATATAGACCGAGCCGTCCGGATAGGTGATCGACCCCGTCCCCTCCATCCGGCCCTCGACCCAGGTGCCCTCGTACTTGAACCCGTCCGGCGTGGTGAAGCTGCCCTGGCCGTGGCGGCGGTCGCGCTGCCACTGACCGAAATAGATGTCGCCGTTCTTGTGGGTGAGCTTGCCCTCGCCCTCGCGCAGGCCGTCCTTGAAGCTGCCCTCGTAGACGTCGCCATTCGGCTGGGTGAGGATGCCGCTGCCGTTGATCTGCCCGTCCGCCCAGGCGCCCTGGTAGACCAGCCCGTCCGGCATGGTCAGCTTGCCCTGGCCCGACCGCTGTCCCTTGACCAGCGTGCCCTCGTAGACCGTGCCGTCGGGATAGGTGATCCGGCCGCGGCCCTCCTTCACCCCCATCACCCAGTCGCCCTCGTAGGTATAGCCCGAGGGATTGGTCAGCTTGCCCTTGCCGTTGTGGCTGCCCTTGACGAAGCTGCCTTCATAGACCGAGCCGTTGGCGTAGGTGGCCTTGCCCTCGCCGGTCATCTCGCCCTGGAACCAGTCGCCCTCGTAGGTGCGACCGTCCGGCGAGGTGATCTTGCCCTTGCCGTCGGGTTGGCCGTTCTCGAACGTGCCCTCATAGACCGAACCGTTGGCATAGCGCGCGGTACCCTGGCCGGTGATCTGGCCCTCGACCCACTGCCCGCTGTATTCGAAGCCCGAGGGGAGGCGGTAGGTCCCGGTGCCGTGCTGACGTCCGTCCTTGAAGGTGCCCTCGTAGACCGACCCGTCATCGTACTGCTTGGTGATCACCTCGCCGTCCTGGGCCTGCGCGGGCAAGGCAAGGGCGACAAGCAGGGCGGCAGGCAACAGGCGCATGGACGAATCCTCCGGGCGATGCGGCAAAGCGTAAGGGGGGGCATCCGGTGTGACAAGCGCGTGACGATCATCTCTCCGCCAGCGGACCCGCGGGTCGGAATTCACGCCCTTGCCACTTTCCCTTGTGGCCAGGTTTGGTAGAAAGGGATGATATTGTGGGGGGCGGCGATGACCGACACGTTCAACCTGATGCTGGCGCAGCTGAACCCCGTGGTGGGCGACATCGCCGGCAACACGGCGCGCGCCGAGGCAGCCTGGCGGCGCGGCCGGGACGAAGGTGCCGACATGGTCGCCCTGACCGAGATGTTCGTCACCGGCTACCAGACCCAGGACCTGATCCTGAAACCCGCCTTCGTCACCGCGGCCATCGCGGCGATCGAGACGCTGGCCGCGACCTGCGCCGATGGCCCGGCGCTGGGGATCGGCGGGCCGGTGCGGCAGGGGGGGCGGCTCTACAACGGCTACTACATCCTCGACGGCGGCAGGGTGCATGCCCGCGTCCTGAAGCACCATCTGCCGAACGACGCCGTCTTCGACGAAAAGCGCGTCTTCGCCTCGGCCGATGTCCACGGGCCCTATGTGGTGAAGGGCGTCCGCATCGGCACGCCGATCTGCGAGGACGCCTGGCACCCGGACGTGGCCGAGACCCTGGCCGAGACCGGGGCCGAGATCCTGCTGGTTCCGAACGGCAGCCCCTACCATCGCGGCAAGCCGAACCTGCGGCTGAACCTGATGGTGGCCCGCGTGGTCGAGACCGGCCTGCCGCTCGTTTACCTCAACATGGTCGGCGGGCAGGACGACCAGGTGTTCGACGGCTCTTCCATGGTGCTGAACCCCGGCGGGCGGCTGATGGCGCAGCTGCCGCAGTTCGACGAATGCGAGGTGATGGTCACATTCCGCCGCACCGAGGACGGCTGGCGTGCCGACCCGGGAGAGATCTCCGAGATCCCGCCGATCGGCGAGGCCGACTATCGCGCCTGCGTCATGGGCCTGGGCGACTACATGCGCAAGACAGGGTTCAGGAAGGCGGTGCTGGGCCTGTCGGGCGGGATCGACAGCGCCATCGTCGCCGCGATGGCGGTGGACGCGCTGGGGCCGGAGAACGTGCGCTGCGTGATGCTGCCATCCGAATTCACCAGCCAGCAGTCGCTTGACCTGGCGACGGCGGCCGCGCGGGCGCTCGGGTGCCGCTATGACACGGTGCCCATCACCGGGGCGCAGGCGGCGGTAGGCGAGGCTCTGGCACCGCTTTTCGAGGGAACCGAACCCGGGATCACCGAGGAAAACATCCAGTCGCGCCTGCGCGGCGTGATGCTCATGGCGCTGTCGAACAAGTTCGGCGAGATGCTGCTGACCACCGGCAACAAGTCGGAAATGGCGGTGGGCTACTGCACGATCTACGGCGACATGAACGGCGGCTACAACCCGGTGAAGGACATGTACAAGACCCGCATGTTCCTCACCGCGCGCTGGCGCAACCAGAACCACCGGCCCTGGATGAAGGGGCCGCCGGGCGAGGTGATCCCCGAGGCGATCATCACCCGCCCGCCCTCGGCCGAACTCCGCGCCAACCAGCGCGACGACGACAGCCTGCCGCCCTATGAGGTCCTCGACGCGATCCTGGAATGTCTGGTGGAAAAGGAGATGTCGGTGGCCGAGATCGTGGCGCTGGGGTTCGACCGCGCCACGGTGAAGAAGGTCGAGCATCTGCTCTACATCGCGGAATACAAGCGGTTCCAGTCGGCCCCGGGGGTGCGGCTGACGCAGAAGGCCTTCTGGCTCGACCGCCGTTATCCGATCGCGAACCGTTGGCGCGATGACGGCTGAGATCGTCGTCGCCAACTTCTACGCGCTGCGCGACCCCGAGGGCTTCGACCGGGCGGCGCGGCTACTGGTGCGCCGGATGCGGCTGCAGGGCATGGAAGGGGTGCGCAGCTATCGCTTCTCCGGCAGCGACCCGCGCGAGCGGCGGCTGGTCGCCATCTACGACGGGGCCGAGGCCTGGGTCGCGCATCACGATCTGATCCTGGCCTGGCCCGAGACGGTCGCCCTGCGCGCGGCGGCGCGGCTGGTGCGGACCGATCTCTACGGCCCGGTTCCGCCGCCGGTGCTGGACTGGATCCCGCGCCTCGGCCTGGGCCGGATGCTGCGGCATAACGGTGTCCCGGTCGCGGGCTACCCCGAGGCCCGGCCCGCGCCTATGCGCCTTGCCGGAAGTGCCGGGCGACGAGCTGGGTAAGCCTGCGGTGCAGGGGCAGGGTCCGGTGCCGGATGTGGATCGCGGCAAAGACCGGCTGGCGCAGGTCCGGCGCATCCTCGACCGCCATGAAGCGCCCCCCCGCGATCAGGTCGGCTGCGGTCTTTTCCAGCACATAGCCCGACCCGCCCATCGCCGTCAGCAGCGACACGACCGACCCCGACTGGCCGACTGATACGGGCGAGGCCGCGAGGTCCGGGGTAAGCTGGCGGTGCATCTCCTCGAAGGCGGGCGAGAAATGGGCAAAGACGAAACGGTCGGGCGCGACCTCTGCGAGGCGCGGGGTTTCGGTCGAGATCATGCGGTAGCTGACCTCGCCCACGCTGTCGAAATGCAGGTCGGGGTGGGGCTTGGGGCTGAACATCACCGCGAAGTCGAGGATCCCGGTCAGAAGGTCCGCACACATCTGGTTGGAATAGTCCGGCTCGATGTAGAAGGCCGTCTCGGGCAGGGCGGCTCGGAACTCGGCCACCCAGTCGCCGAGATAGACCGCCGCAAGGTCGTTCTGGATGCCAAGGCGCAGAAGCTGCGCCGCGCCGTGCGGGATCTGGATGCGCCGCTTCGCCTCGTTCCATTCGTGCCGCAGCGCCCGGGCATGGGGCTCGAACCGCTTGCCTTCCGGCGTGAGATCGGTACCCGCGCGCGAGCGGTCGAAAAGGCGGCTCCCCACCGCCTGCTCCAGCGCCGTGACCCTGGCCGAGACGGTGGACTGGGTGATCCGCAGCCGTTCCGCCGTGCGGTGGAAGCTGCGGGTCTCCGCGAGGTCGAGGAAGGTGTCGAGAAGGTCGATCTGCATGGTCGGGCGTCTCGCGCTGGCGGCTGGCCCCGGGGGCGCTTCGCCCCCCGGACCCCCAGAGGATATTTGAGGACAGATGAAAGTCGTGATCGCTTTTCCCGATCAATAGCCGGGTTCCGGCCGAATTGAAAGCGGGCGCGTCGCAGTTGATAGTGGCGCCGGAACGGGGAGGCGGCGATGGCGGAATTTGCGCAGGCTCGGGTGGTCATCATCGGCGGCGGGGCCGTGGGGGCCTCGGCGCTCTATCATCTGGCGAAGGCGGGCTGGACGGACTGCCTGCTTCTGGAAAAGAACGAGCTGACCGCCGGATCGACCTGGCATGCGGCGGGCAACGTGCCGACCTTCTCGTCCTCCTGGTCGATCATGAACATGCAGCGCTATTCGGCGGGCCTCTACCGGGGCCTCGGCGAGGCGGTGAACTATCCAATGAACTACCATGTCACCGGATCGGTGCGGCTGGGCCATTCGAAGGAACGGCTGCAGGAGTTCAAGCGCGTCGTCGGCATGGGGCGCTATCAGGGGATGGACCTGACCATCCTGTCGCCGGACGAGATCCGCTCGCGCTATCCCTTCGTCGAGACGCATGACCTGACCGGCGCACTCTATGACCCCTATGACGGCGACATCGACCCCGCGCAGCTGACCCAGGCCCTTGCGGCGGGGGCCCGGCAGATGGGGGCGCGGGTGGAACGCTTCTGCCCGGTGACGGCGGCACGCTGGACGGGGGCGGAGTGGATCCTCTCCACCCCCAAGGGCGAGGTCCGGGCGGAGTATGTGGTCAACGCGGGCGGCTACCATGCCGCGCAGGTGGGCGCCATGTTCGGCCGCCGGGTGCCGATGATGGTGATGAGCCACCAGTACATGCTGTTCGACACCATCCCGGAGCTGGAATCCTGGACCAAGGAGGTCGGCCACAAGCTGCCGCTTCTGCGCGACGTGGACAGTTCCTACTACCTCCGGCAAGAGAAGATGGGCTTCAACCTCGGCCCCTACGAGAACCCCTGCCGCGCGCATTGGGCGACGCCGGACGATCCGATGCCCGAGGATTTCAGCTTCCAGCTCTTCCCCGACGACCTCGAGCGGCTGGAATGGCACATCAACGATGCGATGGCCCGGGTGCCGCTCTTGCAGAAGGCGAACCTGACCAAGGTCATCAACGGCCCGATCCCCTATACGCCGGACGGCAACCCGCTGATCGGCCCGATGCCGGGGGTGCCCAATGCCTTCGAGGCCTGCGTCTTCACCTTCGGCATCTGCCAGGCGGGCGGCGCGGGCAAGGTGCTGGCGGAATGGGTGACCGAGGGCGGCACCGAATGGGACATGTGGTCCTGCGACCCGCGCCGCTTCACCGGGTGGGAGGATCACGACTACCTCGTCCAGAAGGGGATGGAGGTCTATGGCCACGAATACGGCATGCATTTCCCGATGGCCCGCTGGCCCGCCGCGCCCGACCGCAAGCTTTCGCCGGTGCATGACAAGCTGAAAGCGCTCGGCGCCCAGTTCGCGCCCTACAACGGCTGGGAGCGCGCCGAATGGTTCGCCGCCCCCGGTGACGATACCAGTTGGGAGGCGACGCAGACCTGGGGCAGGGCCGGCCCCTGGGAGGCCCGGATCAAGGCGGAATGCGAGGCGGTGCGGGACGGGGTCGGCGTCCTCGACCTGCCGGGCTTCTCGCGGTTCCTCGTGAAGGGCCCGGGCGCGCGGGCGCATGTGGCGGGGCTGACCGCCTCGCGCCTGCCGGCCGAGGGGCGCATCGGCCTCGTCTATTTCGCCGACGACCGGGGCCGGATCGTGACCGAGATGTCCTGCATGGTGCATGGCGAGGACATGGTCGGCCTGATCACCGCCGCCGTCGCGCAATGGCACGATGCCGACGTGCTGCGGAAGGGCCTGCCCGAGGGCTGCGTGATCGAGGACCACAGCGACAAGGTGGCCTGCTTCATCGTGACGGGTCCGAAGTCGCGCGAGCTCCTGTCGCGGATCGCCGAGGCCGACCTGACGCTGCCCTGGCTGTCGGTCCAGGCTGCCGCGAAGGTGGCGGGCAGGGACGTGGCCTTGATCCGGGTCTCCTTCGCCGGGGAACTCGGCTGGGAAATCCACTGCGACCTGGCCGATGCGCCGCACATCTACGACGCGCTGCTGGCGGGCGGGGCCAGGCCCTTCGGCATGAAGGCGCTGAATTCCCTGCGGATCGAGAAGGGCTACCGCGCCTGGAAGGGCGATCTGTCCACCGACTATTCGCTGCTGGAGGGCGGGCTTGAACGGTTCATCGACTGGAACCACGATTTCCCCGGCAAGGCGGCTCTGCTGGCAGAAAAGCAGCGCGGCGTGAAGAAGCGCTTCGTTTCGCTGAAGGTCGAGGCCGGCGAGTGCGATGCGCCCTACATGTCGACCCTCTGGCACGGCGGGCAGGTCGTTGGTGAGACGACCTCGGGCGCCTGGGGCTACCGGGTGGGGCATTCCATGGCGCTGGGGATGCTGCGGGCGGACCTCGCCGTCGCCGGGACCGAGGTCGAGGTGGAAATCTTCGGCGACCGGGTGAAGGCTTTGGTCCTGCCCGACGGTCCGGCCTGGGACGCGAAGAACGAGCGCATCCGCGCGTGATGGCGGGCGGACCGGGGGTTTCACACCCCCGGACCCCCGTGGGATATTTCCGGACAGATGAAAGACCTGAGTGATGGCTGAAATTCCGACGAAGGCACGGGCGGTGGTGATCGGGGGCGGCGTTTCGGGCTGTTCGGTGGCCTATCACCTGGCCAAGGCGGGCTGGACCGACGTGGTCCTGCTGGAACGGCGCAAGCTGACCAGTGGCACGACCTGGCATGCGGCGGGGCTGATCGGGCAGCTGCGCGGCTCGGCCAACATGACGCGGCTCGCCAAGTATTCGGCCGATCTCTACCGCGGGCTCGAGGCCGAGACCGGGGTTGCCACAGGGATGAAGCAGGTCGGCTCGATTTCCGTGGCCCTGACGAAGGAGCGGCATGAAGAGCTGTTGCGGCAGGCCACGGTGGCGCGGATCTTCGACGTCGAGGTGCACGAGATCTCGCCCCAGGAGGCGAAGGCCAGGTATCCGCACCTGAACATCGACGGTGTCGTGGGCGCGGTTGCGTTGCCGCTTGATGGACAATGCGACCCGGCGAACATCGCGATGGCGCTGGCCAAGGGCGCGCGGATGCGGGGCGCGCGAATCTTCGAGAACACGCTGGTCACGAAGGTGACGACCGCTGGCGGTCGCGTCACGGGCGTGGACTACGAGACCGCCGAGGGGCCGGGCCATATCGCCGCCGATGTCATCGTGAACTGCGGCGGGATGTGGGGCCGCGACCTTGCCGCGCAGAACGGCGTGACGCTGCCGCTGCACGCCTGCGAGCACTTCTATCTCGTCACCGAACCCGTTGACGGGCTTGGCGATTTGCCGGTCCTGCGGGTGCCGGACGAATGCGCCTATTACAAGCAGGACGCGGGCAAGATGATGCTCGGCGCCTTCGAGCCCAAGGCCAAGCCCTGGGGGATGGAGGGCATCCGCAAGGACTTCGAGTTCGACACCCTGCCCGAGGACTGGGACCACTTCATGCCCATCCTCGAACAGGCGATGAACCGGATGCCGCTGTTCCAGACCGCCGGCATCCACACCTTCTTCAACGGGCCGGAATCCTTCACCCCCGACGACCGCTACTACCTGGGCGAGGCGCCCGAGGTGAAGGGCTACTGGATCGCGGCCGGATACAATTCCATCGGCATCGTGTCGTCCGGCGGGGCCGGTCAGGCGCTGGCGCACTGGATCACCGAGGGCGAGCCGCCCTTCGACCTCTGGGAGGTGGACATCCGTCGCGCCCAGCCCTTCCAGAAAAACCGCCGCTACCTGAAGGAGCGGGTCTCCGAAACCCTCGGCCTCCTCTATGCCGACCACTTCCCGTATCGACAGGTGGTGACGTCCCGCGGCGTTCGCCGCTCGCCGATCCACGAGCACCTGAAAGCGCGCGGCGCAGTCTTTGGCGAGGTTGCGGGCTGGGAACGCGCGAACTGGTTTGCGAAGGAGGGGCAGGAGCGGGAATACCGCTACAGCTGGAAGCGGCAGAACTGGTTCGACAACCAGCGCGCCGAGCACATGGCGGTGCGCGAGGCCGCAGGCCTGTTCGACATGACCTCGTTCGGCAAGATCCGCGTCGAGGGCCGTGACGCCTGCGCCTTCCTGAACCGCATCTGTTCGGCGCAGATGGACGTGGCCCCCGGGCGGATCGTCTATACCATGTTCCTCAACGAGCGCGGGGGGATAGAGGCCGATCTTACCATTACGCGCCTGTCCGAGACCGCCTATCTTGCCGTCGTCCCCGGTGCCACGCTGCAACGCAACCTCGCCTGGATGCGCGCCCATGTCGGAGACGACTTCGCCGTCATCACCGATGTGACGGCATCCGAGTCCGTCCTCTGCCTGATGGGCCCGGAGTCGCGCGAGGTCCTGGCCAAGGTCTCGCCGAACGATTTCAGCAATGCCACCCATCCCTTTGGCATGGCGAAGGAAATCGAGATCGGCATGGGTCTCGCCCGCGCCCATCGCGTGACCTATGTGGGCGAGCTGGGGTGGGAGCTGTACATACCCACCGACCAGACCGCCCATGTCTTCGAGACGCTGATGGAGGCCCAGCCGGACCTGAAGCTCTGCGGTCTCCATACGCTCGACAGCTGCCGGATCGAGAAGGCCTATCGTCACTGGGGCCACGACATCACGGATGAGGATCATGTGCTGGAGGCCGGCCTCGGCTTAACCGTCAGCCGGAAGAAACCCGCCTTCCTCGGCCGCGAGGCGGTGTTGCGCCGCGAACAGCAGGGCCTCGACCGCCGCATGGTGCAGTTCCGGCTCAAGGACCCCGAGCCGCTCCTGTTCCACAACGAGGCGATTGTTCGTGATGGGGAAATAGTCGGGCCGGTGACCAGCGGCAATTACGGCCATTTCCTGGGTTCGGCCATCGGCATGGGCTATGTCCCGGCGAAGGGGCAGACCGACGACGACATCCTTGGCTCCACCTATGAGATCGAGGTGGCGGGCCAGCGCCACGCGGCCGTCGCCAGCCTCGTTCCGATGTACGATCCGAACTCCGAAAGGGTAAAGGCATGACCGACCTCTCCGACCTGCCCGGCGAGACCTGCGAACCTGCCCGTGCCCGGCGATCCGGCGGCCGGCAGGCCCGTGTTGCGCTGCGCGCCGCCCCCCTGGCCGACGACGTGAAGCCAGTTCGTCCCGGATTGCCAGGCGGTCAGTACAAGCCGCTGACCGAGGCGGGCGTGCAGCAGATCCACGCCGCGGCATTGGACGCGCTGGAGCAGATCGGTCTTTCGCAAGCCCCTGAATCGGGGCGGAAAATCCTGACCGAGGCCGGTGCGATTCTGGGCGATGACGGCCGCATCCGGTTCCCCCGCGCGCTGGTCGAGGACATGCTGGCCATTGCCGCCCGCAACATAACGCTCTATGCCCGCGACCCGAAGCACGACCTGCATCTGAGCGGCACCAACGTCCACTACGGAACGGCCGGCGCGGCGGTGCATATCGTCGATCCGGTGACGCTCGACTATCGCGAATCCACCGCGCAGGACCTCTATGATGCGGCGCGGCTGGTGGACAACCTCGACAACATCCATTTCTACCAGCGCACCATGGTCTGCCGGGATGTCACCGACAACCGGGAGATGGACCTGAACACCCTTTACGCCTGCCTGGCGGGGACGACGAAACATGTCGGCACCAGTTTCTCTGACCCCTCGCATGTCGCCGATTGTTTCGAGATGCTCTACATGGTGGCGGGCGGTGAGGAGAAGTGGCGCGAGCGGCCCTTCGTGTCGAACTCCAACTGCTTCGTCGTCCCGCCGATGAAGTTCGCCGAGGAATCCTGCATCACGATGGAGGATTGCATCCGGCGCGGCATGCCGATGCTGCTCCTCAGCGCGGGCCAGGCCGGGGCAACGGCTCCCGCTCCGATTGCGCTGGCCATCGTGCAGGCCGTGGCCGAATGTCTCGCGGGCGTGGTCTATGTCAACGCGATCAAGCCCGGCGCGCCGGCGATCTTCGGGACCTGGCCTTTTGTTTCGGATCTGAGAACAGGCGCCATGTCCGGGGGTAGCGCGGAACAGGCGCTCTTGACCGCCGGCTGCGCGCAGATGCATCGGTTCTACGACCTTCCGGGCGGTGCGGCCTCGGGGATCAGCGACTCGAAGCTGCCCGACATGCAGGCCGGGTGGGAGCAGGGCATTACCAACGCGCTCGCCGGCCTTGCGGGGCTGAACATGTGCTACGAGGCGGTCGGGATGCACGCCTCGCTGCTGGGCTTCTGCCTGGAAAGCCTGGTCCTCGGCGATGACCTGCTGGGTCAGGCGATGCGGCTGGTGCGCGGCATCGACGTGACCCCGGACTCCACCTCTATCGACGCGATGAAGGAGGTCTGCCTTGGCGGGCCGGGCCATTATCTCGGCTCGGACCAGACGCTGA
Organism: Tabrizicola flagellatus; assembly: GCF_008271465.1. GTDB lineage: Bacteria > Pseudomonadota > Alphaproteobacteria > Rhodobacterales > Rhodobacteraceae > Tabrizicola > Tabrizicola flagellata. Next base: position 196,004 of record NZ_VMDU01000001.1, read on the forward strand.
AGCTGATGCAGACCGAATACATCTACCCCAACGTCGGCAACCGGATGTCGCCGAAGGAATGGAACGAGGCGGGCAAGCCCCTGCTCCTAGACACCGCCATTACCCGGAAGAATGCGATCCTGGCCAAGGCCGGCTGCCGGGTCGATCCCGAGATTGATGCGGCCATCCGCAAGCGGTTCAACATCTACTTCAAATAAGCCATGCAAGGCACGGAAAAGAAATGCATTACGGATATATCGGCCTGGGAAACCTGGGGGCGGCCTGTGCGGGCTGTCTGGTCAAGGACGGCTTCAAGGTCACTGTCTACGATCTGAATCCGAACCTGGCCGAGCCGCTGGTGGCAGCCGGAGCGACGCTTGCAGCCAGTGCCGAGGAGCTGGCGGCCTCGGTCGATCATGTCATCACCTGCCTGCCGTCGCCTGCGGTCTCCGAGCGCGTCCTGCGCAACGTCCTGCCGCACATGCGGAAGGGCGCGTCCTGGGTCGAGATGTCCACCCTTGGCCGGGACGAGGTGTTGCGACTGGCCGCCGTTGCCGCCGAATCCGGGGTGCGGATGATGGAACTGCCGGTGACTGGCGGGGTTCATCTGGCCTGTCAGGGCAAGATCACCATGCTTGCGGGCGGGGACCGCGACCTCTTCGACCTGCACCACAAGGCGATGCAGGCGATGGGCGACCGGATCTTCCACATGGGGCCTTTGGGGTCGGCCTCGATCATCAAGGTCATCACCAACATGCTGGCCTTCATCCATCTCAAGGCCACGTCCGAGGCGCTGATGCTGGCCAAGCGCGGGGGCCTTGATCTGGGCCAGGCCTGGCATGCGATTGCCGCCAGTTCCGGAAACAGTTTCGTGCATGAGACCGAAGGCGCGCTGATCCTGAACGGCTCCTACGACATCGCCTTCAACATCGACCTCGCGCTGAAGGATCTCGGCTTCGCGCTTGGCTTCGGGAAGGAGTTCGGCGTGCCGCTCGACCTCGCCTCGATGACCAACCAGACCTACATCGCGGCCAAGGCGGCCTATGGCGGCGAGGCGCAGTCGCCGATGATCGCCAAGCTGCTGGAGGATCTGCTGGGCACCGACCTGCGGGCCCCGGGCTTTCCGGCCCGTCTGGAATGACGGCTTGAGGGTGGCGTGGGCGCGGGTTAAGGTTCGGTAAACGTCCGCGGCCAAGCCCTTGAAAACACGAAGGATGCCGCGTTTGTCCACTGTGGACAGCGAAGGAGCATCCATGACCGCCGAGACCGACACCCGCATCGCCCGCCTGCTGCACCACCGGAAGGCGGGTCTCGCCCTGGGCGAGCCGGTGGTGCCGCCGATCTCGGTCGCCACCACCTTCCACCTGCCGCAGGCGCAGGGGGCGGCGCATTACTACGGCCGCTCGGGCCAGCCGACCTGGGACGCGGTCGAGGCGCAGCTGTCGATCCTGGAGGCGGCGGAGGTGGTCTCGTTCCCCTCCGGCATGGCCGCGATAACGGCGGCGCTGGTGTGCTGCCTGAAGGCGGGGGCCAGGGTGATGATCCCCTCGGACGGCTATTATGTGACCCGGCTTCTGGGGCGCGACCTGTTGCAGGTCTATGGGGCCGAGGTGGAGCAGGTCCCGACGCTGGAGATGGCGGACCGCGATTTCGCGGGGTTCGACGTCATCTACATCGAGACGCCCTCGAACCCGGGCCTCGACGTGGTCGACATCGCTGCGCTGGCGCGCAAGGCCCATGCGGCGGGGGCGCTGGTGATTACCGACAACACGACGATGACGCCGCTGCTGCAACGCCCCCTCGACCTGGGGGCGGACCTGGTGGTGGCCGCCGACACCAAGGCCCCGGCAGGACATTCGGATGCGCTGTTCGGCCATGTTGCGGGGCGGGATGCGAACCTGATCGCGCGGGTCCGGGAATGGCGGCGGCAGTCGGGCTCGGTGCCGGGGCCGTTCGAGGCCTACCTGGTGCACCGGGGGCTGGAGACGCTGGAAGTGCGGCTGTCGCGGATGTGCGCCTCGGCGGCGGTGATTGCCGAGCGGTTGCGGGCGCATCCCGGGGTGCGCGGTCTGCGCTATCCGGGGCTCGGCGGGGATGCATCCCATTGGGCGGTCGGGGGCCAGATGGCGAACGGCGGCTTCCTGATCGGCTTCGAACTTGCGGGAGAGGCGGAGGCCGAGGCCTTTCTCGCCCGCTGTCCGCTGATCGAGCAGGCGACGAGCTTCGGCGGAGTCCATACCGCAGCCGAGCGGCGGGCGCGTTGGGGCGATGCGGTGGCCGACGGGTTCATCCGGCTCTCGGTGGGGGTGGAGCCGGTCGAGGTGCTCTGGGCCGCCATCGAGGGCGCGCTGGCGGGGTAGGGGCCAAGACTTTTCGAAAAGTCTTGCAAATTCCCTCGAAGGAATTTGGCACCCTGCGTCAGAGCGTGTCGAGAATCCGCGCCGCCTCGGCCTGCACATCGGCAAGCTTCGTCCTGTCCTCGCCCGGGAAGAAGCGGGCGCGGGTGGCGGTCGGCAGGGGGGCCGGTTCGGCGATGACGACGCGGGGCCCGTGTTTCGCGTTTTCGGCCTGCCAGCTGCGCGCCAGCGCCATCTGGGCGGCCTTCGTGGCGCCGTAGGCGCCGAAGAACGGCTGTCCGGCGCGGGGATCGTCGAGGAAGAGCGCGGTGCCGTCCTGGGCGCGCAGGAGAGGCTCGACCATCGGGATCAGCATGCCGGTGGCCCGCGCGTTGGTCGCCAGCGACTTTTCCCAGTCCTTCTGGTCGATATGCCCGGCCGGGGCCAGGGGGGCGGCATGGATGGCCGCATGGACCCAGAGGCTCAGCCCGCCCCAGCGGTCGTGGATGGACCGGCAGAGGTGGCGCATCGCGTCGTCGTTGGTGACATCCATCGGGGCCAGCGTCAGCGCGCCTGCACCCGGCAGTCCGGCCCGTCTGACCCGGTCGTCCAGGTCTTCCAGCCCGCCCACGGTGCGGGCGACGGCCACCACATGCCAGCCGCGCAGCGCCAGCTGCTCGGCCAAGGCAGAGCCGAGGCCACGCGAGGCGCCGGTGACGAGGGCGACCTTGGGGGCTATCTTCGAGGTCATGGGCGGTCCTTCCTGGAGGCGTCGGAGCCTCCGGCGGGAGTATTTTCGAAAAGGGCAAATGGCAAGCGGGAGCGACGCGGGGTCGCGCCTACTCTGCCGCCTTCATCTGGAAGCCTTCCTCGATCTTGTCCGAGGGCGCGACCGGGTAGTCGCCCGAGAAGCAGGCGTCGCAGAACTTGGGGTTGGCGGCGTCGCGGCCCGCGGCTTCGCCGGCGGCGCGGTAGAGGCCGTCGAGCGAGATGAACTTCAGGCTGTCCACCCCGATCCAGTCGCGCATCTCGTCCTCGGACATCGTCGCGGCGAGGAGTTTGGACCGTTCCGGCGTGTCCACCCCGTAGAAACAGGGCCAGGCGGTAGGCGGCGAGGCGATGCGGAAATGGACCTCGGCCGCACCGGCCTCGAGGATCATGTCCTTGATCTTGCGGCTGGTGGTGCCGCGCACGACGCTGTCATCGACCAGGATCACCCGCTTGCCCTTGATCAGCGCGCGGTTGACGTTCAGCTTCAGCCGCACGCCCATGTTGCGGATGTGGTCGGTCGGCTCGATGAAGGTGCGGCCCATGTACTGGTTGCGGATGATCCCCATGGCGTAGGGGATGCCGGATTCCTGGCTGTAGCCGATCGCCGCAGGGGTGCCGCTGTCGGGCACCGGGCAGACGAGGTCGGCATCGACCGGCGCCTCGCGCGCCAGCTCCACCCCGATCTGGCGGCGGGTTTCATAGACCGAGCGGCCGCCGATGATGCTGTCGGGGCGGCTGAAATAGACGTTCTCGAAGATGCAGAAACGCGACTTCGCAGGCGCGAAGGGGCGGGTCGAGTCCACCTTGTTGCCCTCGATAACCACCATTTCGCCCGGCTCGATCTCGCGCACGAACTCGGCGCCGATGATGTCGAGGCCGCAGGTCTCGGACGACAGCGCCCAGCCGGAATCGCCCAGCCGGCCCAGCACCAGCGGGCGCACGCCCAGGGGGTCGCGCACCCCGATCAGCTTGGTGCGGGTCATGGCGACGACGCTGAAGGCGCCTTCCACCCGGCGCAGTGCGTCCTTGATGCGTTCGGAGAGGTTCTTCTGGATCGACCGCGCCATCAGGTGAATGATGCATTCGCTGTCGGACGACGACTGGAAGATCGACCCGCGCTCGATCAGCTCGCGGCGGAGTGCCGCTGCATTGGTCAGGTTGCCGTTGTGGGCGATGGCGCAGCCGCCCATCGAGAATTCGCCGAAGAAGGGCTGCACGTCGCGGATCGCGGTCGCGCCTTTCGAGCCGGCGGTGGAATAGCGGACATGGCCGATGGACAGCGACCCGGGCAGGGTGTCCATCACCTCGGCCTTGGTGAAGTTGTCGCGGACATAGCCGAAGCGGCGGGCCGAGTTGAAGCCGTGGTCGGGGTGATAGCTGACGATCCCGCCCGCCTCTTGCCCGCGGTGCTGCAGCGCGTGCAGGCCGAGGGCCACGAAGTTCGACGCATCCGCCACGCCGATCACGCCGAAAATGCCGCACTCCTCCTTCAGCTTGTCGTCATCGAAGGGGTGCGAGCGGAAGGGGGCCATGCGTCCGAATCCTGTCCTGAGCCTGGCCCGCTATGTAAGACAGGCGTCCGGGGCTGTCACGCCCCGAAACGCCCGTCACAGGTCACGGATTGGTGGCAGGAGCCGCCGGGGCCGGGGCCGGCTGGATCGTGGGTGCCGAGCCCGGGGCGCAGACATTGGTCAGGTCGTTGTAGCGGTCGACGATCCAGCCCGGCGCGTCCGAGGGGATGTTCTCGTCGATCTGCTTCTGGAAATTGGCGAAGACGAGGGCCGTGCGGGAATTGTCGATCATCTCGATCTTCTGGTCCGACAGGACGCGGTCATAGACGATGAAGGCGATGGCGATCAGCAGGATGCCGCGCGCCGCGCCGAAGAGGAACCCCAGCGCCTGGTCGATCCCACCGAGGGCCGAGCGCTGCACCGCGCCCGAGAAGAGCGGCGTGAAGAGGGCGGCCACGATCAGGCCGATCACGAAGACGCCGGCAAAGGCCGCGACGACCGACAGTTCGCAACTGTCGGCGAGGAACTCGCCCACCACGGGCAGTTCCTTGACCAGGGGCTGCACACCGGGGGCGAAGTAGTAGGCGGCGATGGCGGCGCCGATCCAGCCGAGGATCGCCATCAATTCCCGGACCAGACCGCGCGAGAAGGCGAGGATGGCCGAAATGATGATGATGAGTGCCGCACCACCATCGACTGCGGTCAGGTTTTCCATCGTTTACGTCCCCAATCCCGTTCTTTCACCAAGGGCTTATCCCGCCCCGAACATCTCGCCCACGAACGCCGTCAGGTCCGGCATCTGCCGCACCGTCAGCCCCGACGCCCCCTCGATCTTCGACTGGGACGGCACGGTCGCCTGTGAGAAACCAAGTTTCGAGGCCTCTTTCAACCTGTTTTCGGTTTGCCCGACCGGGCGCAAGGCCCCCGACAGACTGATCTCGCCGAAAAGCACCATGTCAGGCGGCATTGCCACATCCTCGCGCGCCGACAGGAGCGCGCCGGCCACGGCGAGGTCGGCGGCAGGCTCGTTGACCCGCAGGCCGCCCGCGACGTTCAGGAACACGTCGAGCCCTGCGAAGGGGATGCCGCAGCGGGCCTCCAGAACGGCAAGGATCGTGGACACCCGTCCGCTGTCGAGGCCGACGACCGTCCGGCGGGGGCTGGCGAGGGTCGAGGGGGCGACGAGCGCCTGGATCTCGGTCAGGACCGGTCGCGTGCCCTCGATGCCGGAAAAGACCGCCGAGCCGGGGGCGGGCTGGTCGCGGTTCGCGAGGAACAGGGCCGAGGGGTTCGGCACCTCGGCGAGCCCCCCGCCGGTCATCTCGAAGACGCCGATCTCGTCGGCCGGGCCGAAGCGGTTCTTCACCGCGCGCAGGATGCGGAACTGGTGGCCGCGCTCGCCCTCGAAATAGAGGACCGTATCGACCATGTGCTCGACCACGCGGGGGCCGGCGATCTGGCCCTCCTTGGTGACATGGCCCACGAGAATCACCGCGACGCCGCGCCGTTTGGCGAAGCTGACCAGCTCATGCGCGGCCGCGCGCACCTGGGAGACCGAGCCGGGCGCGGCCTCGACGCTGTCCAGCCACATGGTCTGGATCGAGTCGATGATGGCCAGCGCGGGGCGTTCGGCGTCGAGCGTGGTCAGGATGTCGCGCAGATTGGTCTCGGCGCCAAGGCCGACCGGGGCGTCGGTCAGGCCCAGGCGCTGTGCGCGCATGCGGACCTGCGCGCTGGCTTCCTCGCCCGAGATGTAGAGGCATTTCAGCCCCTTGCGGGCGAAACTCGCGGCGGCTTGCAGAAGGAGCGTGGACTTGCCTATCCCCGGATCCCCGCCGACGAGGATCGCCGATGCGGGCACGAGGCCGCCGCCGAGGACGCGGTCGAGTTCCGCGATCCCGGAGGAGGCGCGGGGCGGTGGGGCTTCCTCGGTCGCGAGGTCGGAGAGGGGGATCGGCCGGCCCTTGGCGCCCAGAGACTTCGGCCCGGTGGACAGCGGCGCCTCTTCCACGATCGTGTTCCACCCGCCGCAAGCGTCGCATTTGCCAGCCCATTTGCGATAGGCGGCGCCGCAGACAGTGCAGGTGTAGGACGTGGTCTGTTTCATGAGACGGGACAGTGACGGGTGTTTGGGGCAGCATCAAGGCGCGCGTGCGACAGTATTTCCTGCGACTCCCGGACCGGAACCCCTTCGCACCCGCGACGTTTTCCGCAAGAAAATGATGGTCCGTCAGGGATCTGGCCTTGAACGCCACGAGATCAGGATCGAGGTCAGGATGCAGCCGGTGAAGAGATAGAGCCCCCAGGCCGTTTCCACGGTGACCATCCCCGCGCCCTTCACGATCACGATGTAGAGCGCGATCAGGAACACGTCGGCCATGGCGAGTTTCCCCAGGACCTCCAGCGCGGGCAGGGCACGCGGGCTGAGCAGGCCGAAGTGCAGCAGCGCCAGGCCGATGGTCTTGGCATAGGGCGCAAAGACGGCAAGGAAGGTAACGAGAAGCGCCAGCGCAGCGTCGCTTTCCCACAGGGATTGCAGACCGGTCACGACGCTGATCTCGTCCATGCCGAAGACCGGCAGGATCGCGGCACGCATCAGGGGCGCGAACCAGGCGACGGGGAAGAGGACCAGCAGGGCGAGGTTTAGATACTTCATCGGCGGCCCATCGGACTGGCGGCGGACTGGAGGGTTTCACACCCTCCAGACCTCCCGTGGAGTATTTGCGCAAAGGGCAAGGGGCGGGTGCCGCGAGCGGAGGGTTCAGCGGACGGATTCGATCGGGCCATCGGCGCGTCCGTGGATGAATTGCTGGACGTAAGGGTCTGGCGTGGCGTCCATTTCCGCGACCGGGCCGGTCCAGCGGATCACGCCCCCGTGCAGCATGGCGACGTGGTCGGCAATGGCGCGGACCGAGGTCATGTCATGCGTGATGGTCATCGCGGTCGCGCCCATCTCGACCACGATCTCGCGGATCAGGTCGTTGATGACGCCCGCCATGATCGGGTCGAGGCCGGTGGTGGGTTCGTCGAAGAAGATGATCTCGGGCTCGGCGGCGATGGCGCGGGCCAGCCCCACGCGCTTCTGCATGCCGCCCGACAGTTCGGCCGGGTAGAGGTCGGCGACCGCGGGTTTCAGGCCGACGCGGCGCAGTTTCTCGATGGCCACGTCGCGCGCCTGCGCCTTGGGCAGGGCCTTCGGGCCACGGACCAGACGGAAGGCGACATTCTCCCAGACGCGGAGCGAATCGAAGAGCGCGCCGCCCTGGAACAGCATCCCGAACCGGGCGAGGAAGGCGTCGCGGTCGGCCTTGGTCACGTCCTGGCCGTCCAGGGTGATCGTGCCGCTGTCGGGGTGCACCAGCCCGAGGATGCATTTCAACAGCACCGACTTGCCCGTGCCCGACCCGCCGATGATGACCATGGAGGTTCCCGAGGCGACGCTCAGGTTCACGCCCTGCAGGACGCGGTTCTCGCCAAAGCGCTTGTGGACGTCCCGAAGCTCGATCATGTGCTGAAGAAGACCTCGGTCAGGACGTAGTTGGCCGCAAGGATCAGGACCGAGGCCGAGACCACCGCTGCCTTGGTCGCCGCGCCCACGCCCTGCGCGCCGCGGGCCGATTGCATCCCGTGATAGCAGCCCATCAGCGCCACGATGAAGCCGAAGACCGCGCCCTTGACGAGGCCGGAACCCACATCCCAGGCCTCGAGGAAATCGGCGGTGTTCTTCAGATAGGTGGCCGAGTTGAAGTCGAGCCGCGTGGTTCCCACCAGCCAGCCACCCATGATGCCGATGGCATCGCCCACCGCGACCAGGACCGGCATCGACAGTGTCGCGGCCACCACGCGCGGCACCGCCAGATATTTCAGCGGGTTGGTGGAAAGCGTCACCAGCGCGTCGATCTGTTCGGTGACCTTCATCGTGCCGATTTCGGCCGCGATCGAGGAGGCCACACGCGCCGCCACCATCAACCCTCCCAGCACCGGGCCGAGTTCCCGCGTCATGCCGATCGCGACGATGGACGGCACCACCGATTCCGCGTTGAAGCGGGCGCCGCCGGCATAGATCTGCAGGGCCAGCGCGCCTCCGGTGAAGATGGCAGTCAGGCCGACGACAGGCAGGGAATACCAGCCGATCTGCAGGATCGAATGGCCGAGTTCGCGAAAGTAGAAGGGCGGGCGCAGGATGTGCCCGAGGATCGCGCCGGCAAACAGCACCACGCGGCCCAGTGCAACGAGCGCCTGCAGGACCGGGCGGCCGAACGCGCCGAGGATCCCCGTCATGCCGGGCGTTCCTGATAGCGGCGGCTGTAGCGCGCGCCAAGTGCGGTCAGCAGTTCGTAGCCGATGGTACCTGCAACCTCGGCCAAGGCATCCACGCCCTGGTTCGGGCCAAGGATGTCGAGGCTCTTCGGCACTTCCGGCAGATCGGTGATGTCCACCGTGATCAGGTCCATCGAGACCCGACCGACCAGCGGGCAGGGCGTGTCGCCATCCCAGAGCTGCGCCTTGCCGGACAGGGCGCGGTGCAGCCCGTCGGCATAGCCGCCCGACACCGTGGCGATGACCGAGGGCCGCTCGGCCACCCAGGTGCAGCCATAGCCCACCGCCTCGCCGGGCGCGACCTCGCGTGTCTGGATCACCGGCAGGGACAGGGTGACGACGGGAATGGCCGCCGCGTGGGGCAGAGCGCCATAAAGGCCGATGCCGGGCCGCGTCAGGTCGAAATGATAGCGCGGACCGAGAAGGATGCCCCCGGTCGCGGCCAGGCTGCGCGGCAGCCCGGTGCCGTCGGTCATCTCGTGGAAGGTGCGCAGCTGCGCCTCGTTCAGCGGATGGTCGGGCTCGTCGGCGCAGGCAAGGTGGCTCATCAAAAGCTCCGGTCCCGCATCGACCAGGATCGGGGCCACAGCCTGCCATTCCAGGGGCTCGACGCCCAGCCGATTCATGCCGGTATCCAGCTGGACGCCGAACGGATGACCCGGCAGCGATTCGAGGTGGCGGGTGATCTGTTCGAGGCTGTTCAGCATCGGCGTCAGGTCGAGATCCTGGATCATCTCGGTGTCGCCCGCCATGTGGCCCGAGAGGACCGCGATCTGCGGCCCCGGCCCCAGCGCCTGGCGCACCGCCGCGCCTTCCTCGGCGAGCGCGACGAAGAACCGACGCGCCCCGGCCCTGGCCAGCGCGCGCGCGACCCGCGTCACGCCCAGGCCATAGGCATCGGCCTTCACCACCGCCGCCGTCTGCACGCCCGGGCCGGACATCCGGTCCAGCGCGCGCCAGTTCGCGGCTATCGCATCGAGGTCAATCGTCAGGGTTCCGCTCGCCATGCGGCTGTTTCGACCGGGGCGGAGCCGGGGTCAAGGGGAAAGCGGGCAAAGGGGTGGACCTTGCCCTTTCCCCGCCGCTGGGCGACCTTGCGCGCGAGCCAGGAGAGGGAGCGCCGCCCGTGCCCGAGCAGATCCATGACACCGACGAGGATTCGGGCCTGTATCTGACGATCCTGTGCTGGATCGGCCTGGCTCTCGGGACGCTGGACGCCTTTGTGCAACCCTTGCCCGCCGGGCTGGTCTGGGCGGCCCTGGGGCTGGCCTATCTGACCGGCGGCCTGCCGCCCCTGCGCAGCGCGGTGTCCGAGCTGTGGCACGAGCGGCGGCTGGACATCGACCTTCTGATGGTGGTGGCCGCGCTGGCCGCGGCCGCGGTCGGGGCGGCGCTGGAGGGGGCGGTGCTGCTTGCGCTCTTTTCCCTGTCCGAGACGCTGGAACATCGGGCGATGGGCAAGGCGCGGCGCGCGGTCGAGGCGCTGATGCGGCTGCGCCCGGAAACCGCACTGCGCGAGGGGCCGGAGGGCGTGGTCGAGGTCGCGGTGGCCGATCTGGTGCCCGGCGACCGGGTGATCCTGCGGCCCGGCGCGCGGGTTCCGGTGGACGGTCGGATCGTGGCGGGCTCGGGTCATCTCGACGAAAGCACGGTGACGGGCGAGGCAGAGCCGGTGCGCAAGGGGCTTGGCGATCCGGTGCACGAGGCGACGGTGAACCTGGACGGCATCCTGACCGCCGAGGTGACGCGCGGGCTGGAGGAAAGCACGGTTGCCCAGATGATCCGCATGGTGACCGAGGCGCAGGCGATGAAGTCGCCGTCCGAGCGGTTCTCGGACTGGTTCGGCCAGCGCTACACGATCGCGGTGCTGGCTGGTTCGGTGCTGTCCTGGTTCGGCTTCCGGGCGGTTGGCCATGATCCCGGCGAGGCGCTGTATCGTGCGGCGACGCTTCTGGTCGCGGCCAGCCCCTGCGCGGTTGTAATCTCGGTGCCCGCGGCGATCCTGTCGGCCTTGTCGGCCGCGGCGCGGGGTGGGGTGCTGTTCAAGGGCGGCGCGGCGCTGGAGGGGCTGGCCGAGGTGCGCACATTCGCCTTCGACAAGACCGGGACGCTGACCACCGGGCAGGCGGCGGTGACGCAGATCGTGGCGCTCGAGGGGGACGAGGATACCTTCCTGGCCCTGGCGGCAGGGTTGGAGGCGCAGTCCGAACACCCGATCGCAGGGGCGATCCGGCACGCGGCGAGCGAGCGCGGCCTGGTGCCGAAGTCGGTGCGCGATGTGCGCTCGCTGCCCAGCGAGGGGATCACGGGCACGGACGATTCGGGGCCGCTCTGGGCCGGCAATGCGCGGATGCTGGCGCAGATGGGGGCAGAGCTGCCGCCCGGGATCGCGGCGCTGGCCGACGGGGCCGAGACCCTGGTCATCCTCGGGCGCGGCACGCGGATCCTCGGCGCGCTCACCGTGGCGGACGAGCCGCGCGCGACCTCTGGCGAGGCCCTGGCGGCGCTCAAGGCCGGGGGCGGGACCGCGATCCTGATGATGACCGGCGACCGGGCACCGGTCGCGGCGCGGATCGGGTCGCATCTCGGTCTGGCCGCGGACGAGATCCATGCGGGCCTTCTGCCGGGCGACAAGGTGCGGCTGGTCGATACCGCCGCGAAACGCGGCAAGGTGGCCTTCATCGGGGACGGAGTGAACGATGCCGCGGCGCTGGCGCGGGCCGATGTCGGGGTGGCGATGGGGGTCGCGGGCAGCGAGGTTGCGCTTCAGGCCGCCGATGTGGCGCTGATGGCCGAGGATCTGCGCAAGCTGGCCGCCGCCCGGCGCCTGTCGCGGCGCACCGCGCGGGTGATCCGGCAGAACCTGACGCTGGCACTCGGGGCCATGGCCGTGCTGGTGACGGGCAGCCTCTTCTTCGAACTGCCGCTGCCGCTGGCCGTGCTCGGGCACGAGGGTGGCACGCTTCTGGTGGTGCTGAACGGGCTGCGGCTGCTGGCAGACCCGATCCGCGCGCGGGGATGAGGGCGGAGGGGCCGGCCTCGGGGCATCGAGCCCCTCGGCCGGCGCGCCTCCGGCGGGAGTATTTGGGAAAGGGGCAAGATCGGGGGCGGGGTTGGCTCAGAAGCCCACGTCCGGGCCGCCCGAGCCCTGCCAGGGCCGCGCGAGGTTGCCGAAGCGGGTGAAGCGGCCCTCGAAGGAAAGCTCAACCGTGCCGATGGGCCCATGGCGCTGCTTGCCGATGATGACCTCGGCCTTGCCGTGGACCGATTCCATCAGCGCCTGCCATTGCGCCATCTTCTCCAGCTCGTGATCGCCCGGCTTTTCCCGTTCGCGGTAGTATTCCTCGCGGAAGACGAACATGACCACATCGGCGTCCTGCTCGATCGAGCCGGATTCGCGCAGGTCGGAAAGCTGCGGGCGCTTGTCGTCGCGCGCCTCGACCTGGCGCGACAGCTGCGACAGCGCGACGACGGGGATGTTCAGTTCCTTGGCGATTGCCTTCAGGCCTTGCGTGATCTCGCTGACTTCCTGCACCCGGTTGTCCTTCGACGACCCTTTCAGCAGTTGCAGGTAGTCGATGAACAGCACATCCAGCCCATGCGTCCGCTTGAGCCGCCGTGCCCGCGCCGCCACCTGGCTGATCGGCAGGGCTGGCGTGTCGTCGATGTAGAGCGGGCAGGCCTCCAGCGCCTTCGCCGCCTCGACGAAGCGGCGGAACTCGGCCTCGGTCATGTCGCCGCGGCGGATCTGTTCCGAGGGCACCTCGGCGGCCTCGGACAGGATGCGCGCCGCCAGCTGTTCGGCCGACATCTCGAGGCTGAAGAAGCCCACGACACCACCTTCGACCGAGCCTTCGGTCCCGTCCGGCAGACGGCCGCGCCGGTGCGCCTTGGCGATGTTGAAGGCGATGTTGGTGGCCAGCGAGGTCTTGCCCATGGACGGCCGCCCGGCGAGGATCAGGAGATCCGAGGGGTGAAGGCCCCCCAGCTTCTTGTCCAGGTCGATCAGGCCGGTGGAGATGCCCGCAAGGCCGCCATCGCGCTGATAGGCGGCGTTGGCCACATTCACGGCATCAGTCACCGCCTTGAGAAAGCTTTGAAATCCGCGCTCGGCGACGCCCTGTTCGCCCAGCTTGTAAAGCCGCTGTTCGGCTTCGATGATCTGGTCCTTGGGTTCGCTTGCTACCTCGACCTTCGCCGCCTGCGCCGCGATGTCGCGGCCAAGCTGGATCAGTTCCCGCCGCACCGCGAGGTCGTAGACCATCTGGGCGTAATCCTTCGCGGCATAGGCGGAGATCGCCGCCCCCGCCAGGCGCACCAGATAGGCCGGCCCGCCCAGCTCCTTCAGGCCCGCGTCGTCCTCGAGGAAGGCCTTGAGCGTCACCGGCGAGGCGAGCGCGTTCTTCTGGATCCGCGCGGCGGCGATCTCGAAGATCCGCTGGTGGACGGGGTCGAAGAAATGCTCCGCCTTCACCAGGCTGGAGATCCGGTCGAAGATGTCGTTGTTGGTGAGGATCGCGCCCAGGAGCTGCTGCTCGGCCTCGATGTTGTGCGGCAGCGTCTCTTCGGACGCGCCCGCGGGTGCGGACGGAACCATCGGCCCCGACCCGACGGGTCGCAGTGCGGTAATCTCGGTCATTCATGCCCCCTGCCGTCTTGCCTGCTTTTTGGTGCCCATCGCCTAGCATGCCCGGCGGTGGAATGGGTTGGGGGAAAGCTGTGCATAAGCCGCTTATCCACAGAAATGAGCCTACCACGGCTTGCGGTCGGGATGAAGCGCCAAGCTAGCCCTTGGAGGCGGGGCAGGCCTTAGTGCGCGACATTCCGTCGAGCGCGATGCCGGAAGTCGGGAATCAGCCCTTCCGCGCGTCCTGCCAGGCGCGGGGGTCGTTCAGGAAGGCTTCCACCTCGGCCAGCGTCGCCGCGTCGAAGGCGCCTTGCGCCCGCGCCTCGGCCAGCACGTCCCACCAGGTGCAGAGGTGATGCAGGCGGACCCCATGCGCGGCAAGCCGGTCCTCGGTGCCGGCGAAGATGCCGTAGTAGAAGATCACCGCCGTATGGCCGCAGCTGGCGCCGGTCTCGCGGATCGCGTCGACGAAGCTGAGCTTCGAGCCGCCGTCGGTGGTCAGGTCCTCGACCAGAAGCACCCGCTGGCCCTCGGTCATCGCGCCTTCGATGCGGGCGTTGCGGCCATAGCCCTTGGGCTTCTTGCGGACATAGGTCATCGGCAAGGCCAGACGTTCGGCGACCAGCGCCGCGAAGGGGATGCCGGCCGTCTCGCCACCCGCGATGTTGTCGAAGGCCTCCATCCCGGCCTCGCGCATGACGGTGACGGCGAGGAAGTCCATCAGGGTGGACCGGATGCGCGGGTAGGAAATCAGCTTTCGGCAGTCGATGTAGGTGGGCGAGGGCAGACCCGAGGCCAGCGTGAAGGGCGTCTCGGCATTGAAGTGGACCGCCTTGATCTCCAGGAGCGCGCGGGCGGTCAGGCGGGCGATTTCGTCCTTGGGCGGGAAGGTCGAGGGGATCATGCGGGGTCCTTTCGGGCGGGCTCGTCGTGCGCCTTCGGCTTCTCCTCGCAGGCTCGCGACGAGCGACGAAGTCGACGAGGAGCGGTCAGGTCACGACGTGCCAGTGCACGGGGTGACCGGGGTTGAAGACGGTGACGGGGCCGGCCTCCGAGACGATCTTCTCGGGCCAGGTGCAGAGCTCGGCGCGCTTTTCCAGCGTGATCGTCCCGGCGTTCACCGGCAGGCCGTAGAAGGCCGGCCCGTGGCGCGATACGAAGCCCTCCAGCCGGTCCAGCGCGCCCTCTTCCTCGAAGACATGGGCGAGGAGGCTGAGCGTGTTCGTCGCAGTGAAGCAGCCCGCACAGCCGCAGGCGTGTTCCTTCAGCGCGTCGATGTGCGGGGCCGAGTCGGTACCGAGGAAATAGCGGGGCGAGCCAGAGGTCGCCGCCTTGCGCAGCGCCAGCCGGTGCTTCTCGCGCTTGGCGACCGGCAGGCAGTAGTAGTGCGGCCGGATCCCCCCCGCGAGGATGTGGTTGCGGTTGATGATCAGGTGATGCGTGGTGATCGTCGCGCCCAGGCTGTCGCCGCCCTCGGCCGCATAGGCCACGCCTTCCTCGGTGGTGATGTGCTCCATCACGATGCGCAGCTCCGGCAACCGGCGGCGCAGGGGATCGAGGACCGTTTCGATGAACACCGCCTCGCGGTCGAAGATGTCCACCTCCGGCGTCGTGACCTCGCCATGGGTGCAAAGCGGCAGGCCGATCCGCGCCATGGTTTCGAGGACCGGCATGACCTTTTCCAGGTCGCGCACGCCGGAGTGCGAATTGGTCGTGGCCCCCGCCGGGTAAAGCTTCACCGCCTTCACCAGCCCCGAGGCGGCGGCGCGTTCCACGTCGGCCGGGTCCGTGCCCTCGGTCAGGTAGAGCGTCATCAACGGCTCGAAGGCCACGCCCTCGGGAAGCGCGGCCAGGATGCGGTCGCGGTAGGCGCGCGCGTCGTCCAGCGTCACCACCGGCGGCACCAGGTTCGGCATGATGATCGCGCGGGCGAAATGGCGGGCCGTTTCCGGCAGCACCGCCTTCAGCATGGCGCCGTCGCGCAGGTGCAGGTGCCAGTCGTCGGGGCGGGGCAGGGTGATGCGTTGCATGACCCCGGCAGCTATCGCAAAGCCGCCGCCGTTTCCAGTGCCATCGCGGGGCGCGCTCAGACCGGCTCTCCGGTCAGTTCCGCAAGCCGGCGCGCAAAGCGCGGCGCGTTCAGCCGCGACGTGACCGACCGGCAGATCTTGATCTCGCGCTTCGGATGCCCCGACAGCCGCGCCGCCGCGAGGATCGCGCGCAGGTAGCTGCCGTTCGACCGCCGCGCGCGCCAGAGCCAGGAGAAGCGGTCGGCCGACATCTTGCCCTCCATCGCCGCCTCGATGATCCGGTCCAGCACGCGCATCTCGCGCAGGGTGTCCTCGGTGCCCTCGGCGGTGAAGCGCGCGTAGAGCGGCGTGACCCAGGGGCGCTGGAACAGGGCCGCGTGCATCGCGTCGGGCTGGTGCAATGGATCGTGGATCAGCCAGACCCGCGAGGCGCTTTCGGTCATGTCGGGTGCATAGCCATAGCGGCCGCGGAAGTTGATGCGCCGCGCGATGCGGTGGCGCTCGTCCCAGCCCGCGAGGCTCGGGTCCAGCGTCGCGCGCGGGGCGATCAGCACCAGTTCCGCCTGGGGCGCGGTGATCGAAAAGGCCGCCGCGGCATAGCCTGCCGGCCCGGCACCGTAGAACACGACGCGATCGAAATCCTCGAGGAACCCGTCATCGGCCAGCCGGTCGAAATAGCGGAACACCGCCGGATCGCGCCACCAGGTCTCGCCCTCGGCGAGGATGGTCAGCAGCGACCAGCCCCGCGACTTGGCCAGGGCATAGTGCTCGGGCAGATTGTCCTCCCGCTCGCGCAGGGTGGCGGCATCCTCGAAGGTGACCAGAAGTTCGGGCCGTTCCTCGGCAAAGAAGGCATAGTGCCTGTCGCCCAGCGGCAGGAAATCGCCGTCGCCTTCGGCGATTGCCAGCATCTGGCGCTGCCATTCGGGGGGCGGGGACGGGTCGGACATACTGGCAATCTTGGTTACTGGTTGGCGTCGGCCTTCGACCTTGGCGAGAGATTCGGGCCTCGACAAGGCTCTGGGGTGTTATCGGATTGTTTCCCTGTGGCCGAGTTGCCATTATTTGCAAGGATGTAAACAATCATCAACCATAAGTTGCCAGATTTGCATGGGGCTCACGCTCCGGCACGATGCACGCCGATATGGGGCTTCCAGATCGACTCGGCCTCTTCCCTTGCAAGCACGCGCGTCGGCCCAGCCATCAGCAGCTGGCCATAAAGACTGCGCCACGCGTCCTGCTGCATCAGGGTCCGGAACCGCGCGTGGCGCCAGTCCACCGCCGCGCGGTGCAGCGGTCCCAGCACGGCATCCGCATGCAGGCTTGCCCGCAGCGGCCGGCTGTCCAGCGCCAGGATCGAGCGGTCCTCGACGGTGCTGAAGTTGCGCTCGACCCAGTAGCCCACGTCCAGCCCCCCGTCGGCATGGACTCCGCGCCCGCGGTCGCGCTTCAACAGGAAACTCTCCACCGCGCCCAGCGGGTAGTGGTTCAACTGGACCAGCCCGTAGGGGCTGCGCCCGACATCGGAAAAGATCCGCCCGCGGTGGAATGACGCAGGAAGCTTGCGCCCCGCGCCGTCCACCCAGTGCTGCGCGGCCATCCGGTCGTCATCGGGTGCACGGGGGCGATGAACGCCAAGCTTTCGGTAGGAACCGTCGTTCCTGACCAGCGTCTTGAACAGATAGGCCCGCCAGGGCCAGTGCAGCACCTCGGGCGCGGCGCGGGTGAAGGTCTCGGTGACGGGCGCATCGGCGTAACGCACCACCCCGGCGTTGCCGAACAGACGCCAGGTCAGCGTGATCGCCGTCGCCTCCGGCAAGGCCGCCAGCAGGGCGGAGATCGTCCGGTCCCCGACCTGCACATTGACGAACTCGTCGATGTCCAGCGGCAGCACCCAGTCCGCTTCCCTGACCAGCGGATGCCGGTCGGCCTGTTTAAGTGCCGACCATTGCGGCCCCTCGGGATGCGGCCCGGGATTGCGGAGGTGGACAAGCCAGCCCAGGGCCTCCAGCCGGTCCAGCATCGCATCGGTGCCGTCCTCGCAATCGTTGGAAAGGACCAGGACATCCGTGATCCCGCAGGCCCGGTGATGGGCAAGCCATTCCAGAAGGAAGGCGCCCTCGTTCCGCACGCAAAGGACTGCCGTGATCCTCACCGCGCCCGCCCTTTCATCTGTCCACAAATATCCCCGCCGGAGGCATCCGCCCTCTCCACCCCGCGCTGCGCCCGCAGGACTAGCACGGGGCGCGCCTCAGAAGAAGGCCTGCACCCCGGTGATCGCCCTCCCGAGGATCAGCGCGTGGATGTCATGCGTGCCCTCGTAGGTGTTGACCGTCTCCAGGTTCACCATGTGGCGCATGATCTGGAAATCCTCCTGGATCCCGTTGCCACCGTGCATGTCACGCGCCCAGCGGGCGGCCTCCAGCGCCTTGCCGCAGTTGTTGCGCTTGACGATCGAGATCATCTCCGGCGCCGCATTGGCCTCGTCCATCAGTCGCCCGACGCGCAAGGACGCCTGCAACCCCAGCGAAATCTCGGTCATCATGTTCGCCAGCTTCAGCTGGTAAAGCTGCGTCCCCGCGATGGGCTTGCCGAACTGCTTGCGGTCAAGCCCATACTGCCGCGCGGCGTGCAGGCAGAACTCCGCCGCTCCCATCACGCCCCAGCTGATGCCATAGCGCGCCCGGTTCAGGCAGCCGAACGGCCCTTTCAGCCCCTCGACATGCGGCAGCAGCCCATCCTCGCCCACCTCGACATCCTTCAGCACGATCTCGCCGGTGATGGAGGCCCGAAGCGACAGCTTGCCCCCCACCTTCGGCGCCGACAGGCCCTTCATGCCCTTCTCGAGGACAAAGCCCTTGATCTTGCCGCCATGCGCCTCGGACTTGGCCCAGACCACGAAGACATCCGCGATCGGCGCGTTGGAAATCCACATCTTCGCGCCGTTCAGCACATAGCCGTTCGCCGTCTTCTTCGCCGTGGTCTTCATCCCCGCCGGGTCCGAACCCGCATCCGGTTCCGTCAGCCCGAAGCACCCGATCCATTCGCCAGAGGCCAGCTTCGGCAGGTATTTCTGCCGCTGCGCCTCGGTCCCGTAGGCGTAGATCGGATACATCACCAGCGACGACTGGACCGACATCATGCTGCGATAGCCCGAATCGACCCGCTCCACCTCGCGCGCGACCAGGCCATAGGCCACATAGGACGCGCCAAGCCCGCCGTATTCCTCGGGGATCGTCACGCCCAGAAGCCCCATCTCGCCCATCTCGCGGAAGATGCCGGGGTCCGTCTTCTCTTCGCGGTAGGCCGCGATGACCCGCGGTTGCAGCTTCTCCTGCGCATAGGCGCGGGCCGCGTCGCGCAGCATCCGCTCCTCTTCCGTCAGCTGATCGTTCAGCCGGAACGGGTCCTCCCAATCGAACCGCCCCAGGTCCGGGGCATCCTTGGCTTTCAGTTTCGGTGCATCCAGCATGGTGAGACCTCCATTCGCTGGGTGCAGTATTGCACGAAAGGGCAGGGGCCTGCTATCGAAAGCCCTGCACGAGTTGATGAGGAAAACTCATAATGCTCCCTCGCCGCTACCTGCCGCCGATCCCGGCCCTGATGGCGCTCGAGGCCGTCGACCGCCTCGGCACCGCCTCGGAGGCCGCGAAAGAGTTGAGCCTGACGCAAGGCGCGATCAGTCGGGCGCTGCAAAGCCTTGAGAGCCAGCTTGGCGTCCCCCTTCTGATCCGCGAACGCCAGCGCCTGCGTCTCACGCCAGCGGGCCGCGATTATGTGGCCGAGGTGAGGAAGGCCCTCCACCTCCTCGCCTCCGCCTCGATCACGCTGCGCGCCAACCCGACCGGAGGCTCCCTGAACCTCGCCATCCTGCCCGCCTTCGGCATGCACTGGCTCGCCCCGCGCCTCGCGCGCTTCGCCCAGACCCACCCCGAGGTCACCGTCAACCTCTCCACGCGCCTGCGCCCCTTCGACTTCGCCGGCTCCAGCTTCGACGCCGCGATCCATTATGGCAGGCAGGACTGGCCCGGCGTCGATTACCTGAAACTCATGGACGAGGATGTCCTCGCCGTCGCCGCCCCCGGCTTCCCCGCGCTCGGCAGGGCCGCCGACATCCTCGACCACCCGCTCCTGCAACTCGAAAGCCGCAGCGGCGACTGGGGCCGCTGGCTCGCCCATCACGGCCACCCGGGCCTGCGCCCGCCCGGCATGCTCTTCGACCAGTTCGCAACGCTGACCCAGGGCGCCATCCACGGGATGGGTGCGGCGCTGATCCCCACCTTCCTGATCGAACGCGAACTGGCCGAGGGCCGCCTCGTCCCGATCTTCGGCCCGCCCGTCCGCGCGCTCGGCTCCTATTACCTCGTCTGGCCCAGCACCCTTCCCGAACGCGCGCCGCTGCGGTCCCTACGACTATGGTTGCAGGCCGAGGCCGCCGATCCCGCCTTGACCCCCGTGGCTCCGCCCGCCACTCTCGCCCCAAAGCCGGAGGCCCCGTGACCGCCCTTCCCACCAGCATCGACGCCGTCGAGAAGCTCCTCTCCGCCCAGGGCTACGTCGCCTCGCGCGCGCTGGCCACCGTCGTCTTCCTCTCCCTCAAACTCGGCCGCCCGCTCTTCCTCGAAGGCGAGGCCGGCACCGGCAAGACCGAGATCGCCAAGACGCTGGCCACGGCGCTGAACCGCCGCCTGATCCGCCTGCAATGCTACGAAGGCCTCGACGCCGCCTCCGCCGTCGCCGAATGGAACTTCGCCGCGCAGATGATCGCCATTCGCACCGCCGAAGCCACGGCCGACCGCGACAACCTGCAATCCGAGCTTTTCACCGAAGACTACCTGATCGAACGCCCGCTCCTCGCCGCCATGCGCCCCCAGCCCGGCGGCGCGCCGGTCCTCCTCATCGACGAGATCGACCGCACCGACGAACCCTTCGAGGCCTTCCTCCTCGAAGCCCTCTCCGACTTCCAGGTCACCATCCCGGAACTCGGCACCATCCGCGCCCCCGAACCCCCCATCGTCATCCTCACCTCGAACCGCACGCGCGAGGTGCACGACGCGCTGAAACGCCGCTGCCTCTACCACTGGGTCGACTACCCCAGCTTCGACCGGGAACTGGACATCCTCCACGCCCGCGCCCCCGAGGCGCAGGAAACCCTCTCCCGCGAGATCGTCGCCTTCGTCCAGAAACTCCGCCGCGAGGACCTGTTCAAGCGCCCCGGCGTGGCCGAGACGATCGACTGGGCGAAATGCCTCCTCGCCCTCGACGTGATTGCCCTCTCGCCCGAAGTCATCTCCGACACCCTCGGCGCGATCCTGAAATACCAGGACGACATCCAGAAACTGCAGGGTTCCGAGGCCAGGCGCCTGCTGGACGAAGTGAAGCGCGACCTCGTGCCCGCATGACCCTTCATCTGTCCACAAATATCCCACGGGGGGTCCGGGGGGTGTGAAACCCCCCGGGGGTTCGCCATGCCTCCGACCTACGCCCCCCTCGACATCCCCGAAGACGGCAAGCTCGCCCACAACATCGCCCATTTCGCCCGTGCGCTGCGCAAGGCGGGCCTTCCCGTCGGCCCCGGCCGCACCCTTGATGCGGTGAACGCCGTCACCGCCGCAGGCTTCGACCGGCGCGAGGATTTCTACTTCACGCTCCAGTCCATCTTCGTCTCCCGCCCCGAGGAACGCAGCCTCTTCGCCCAGGTCTTCCGCCTCTTCTGGCGCGACCCGCGCTACCTCGACCACATGATGTCGCTCCTCCTGCCCCAGGTCCACGGCGTGCAGGAAGACCGCGCCGCCCAGGCCGCCGAGAAGCGCGCCGCCGAAGCCCTCCTTGACGGCCAGCTTCCCCCACCGCCGAAAACCGATATCCCGGAAGGCGACCAGATCGAGATCGACGCCACCGCCACCATGTCGGCCGAGGAACGCCTGAAGACGCTCGACTTCGAACAGATGTCCGCCGCCGAGATTGCCGAGGCCAGGCGGATGCTGGCCAAGCTGGCGCTCCCCGTCCAACCGCTGAAAACCCGGCGCAGCCAGGCCTCGACCCTTGCCGCGCGCATCGATGCCCGCCGCACCCTGCGGGCGGCGATGCGGCAGGGCGGCGAAATCTCCGGCCTGAAATACAAGGCCCCGGTCACCCGCTGGCCGAACCTCGTCGTCCTCTGCGACATCTCGGGCTCGATGGCCGACTACTCCCGCATGGTCCTCCACTTCGTCCATGCCGTCGCCAACCGGAAAGGCCAGGGCTGGGCGAAGGTCCACGCCTTCACCTTCGGCACGCGGCTGACCAACATCACCCGCCACCTCGCAGCCCGCGACGTGGATGCTGCGCTCAAGGCCGCGGGGGCAGAGGCGCAGGACTGGTCGGGCGGCACACGCATCGGCCAGTCGCTCCACGCCTTCAACCGCGACTGGTCGCGCCGCGTGCTGGGGCAGGGTGCGGTGGTCCTTCTCATCACCGACGGACTCGACCGCGACGATACTGACCTGCTCGCGAAAGAGGTCGAACGGCTGCACCTGTCCTGCCGCCGGCTGATCTGGCTGAACCCGCTTCTCCGCTGGACCGGGTTCGCGCCGAAAGCCCAGGGCATCCGCGCCATCCTGCCCCATGTGGACAGCTTCCGCGCCGGCCATTCCATCGCCTCGCTGGAAGCCTTGGGCCGTGCGATCTCGGAACCCTCGGACCATGGCGAACGTGACCGACTGCTCGCGCTGATCCGGCAATAGGCGGGGCTTCGCGCAGGATATCGCACAACAGGTCGCTGATATCGCATATCACGCAAAACCTCGCTTTGTTAGGATGGCCGGGCAATCGGGGAACCGTTTCGCCACGATGCGGTTATCCCGTGCCCCTAGAATGAGGACTAGTAATGAGAAAGCTTCTGGTTTCCACCACGGCCCTGTCGACGGCCCTCTCGGTCGCGATCAGCCCACTGGGCACCATGCCCGCCTTCGCGCAGGTGCTGAACGAGGATGGCTCGGTCACCGCCGAGGACGGCACCGTGCTCTGCACGCCGACCGCCGAAGCGCCCTGCGATCTGGAGGCGATCGTCGAGAAACTGAAGCTTGACCAGGCGATGGCCGCCGAGGCCGCTGCCGCCGAGGCCGCCGCGCAGGCCGCTCAGGCGGAAGCCGAAGCCCAGGCAGCCGCCGAAGCCCAGGCCGCCGCCGAGGCCGAAGCCGCCGCTGCCGCCCAGGCCGCCGCGCAGGCCCAGGCAGACGCCGAGGCCCAGGCCGCTGCCGAAGCCGCCGCCGCAGCGGCCGAAGCTGCCGCCGCGGAGGCGGCCGCCCAGGCTGCTGCGGCCGAAGCCGCCGCGCAGGCCGAAGCCGAGGCCCAGGCCGCCGCCGCCCAGGCCGAGGCGGACGCCGCCGCCCGGGCCGCGCAGGAACAGGCCGAGGCGGAAGCCGCTGCGAAGGCCGCCGAAGAGCAGGCCGCCGCCGAAGCCGCCGCTCAGGCCGAGGCGGAAGCTGCCGCCAAGGCTGCCGAGGAGCAGGCCGCCGCCGAAGCAGCAGCAGCCGAGGCTGCTGCCCAGGCCGAAGCAGACGCGGCCGCGAAGGCTGCCGAAGAGCAGGCCGCCGCAGATGCCGCCGCCGCCGAGGCTGCTGCCCAGGCCGAAGCAGACGCTGCCGCCAATGCCGAGACGTCCGGTGGCGAACAGCCGGTCGTCGAGTCCCCGGCCGAGGATGCAACCGCCGAGGCTCCTGCCGCCGAGGTCGTCCCTGAAGGCGCGATCGTCGATCAGGCCACGGGCGAAGTCGTCGATCCCGAGGCCGCCGCTGCCGCGCTGGCCGCGGCCGAGGCCGAACTGGCCATCACGCCGGAAGGCGAGGTTGTCGATCCCGCCGCCGGCCTGAAGGTCGCCGAACCCGATCCCGCGGTCGAGGTCGTGCCGGTGGATGCGCCCGTGGTCAGCGAAACCGAGGTCGAAAGTCTGACCGACCTCCTGACCAGCGACCCGACCGCGATCAACCCCGCAGAGATCGCCGCGGCCGAGCTGGTCACCAACGCCCCGCAGGCCGAGGGCGCCGCCCCGATCGTCGAGGCGGATCCTGCAGACCTTGTTGCCACCGTGACCGAGACGATCACCGATGCCAACGTGCGCAGTTCGGCGCAGGAGTTCGCCGCGCCTCCGGTGGCGCTGGCCGAGGGCAAGAAGAGCGGGCTGTCGGACCTCGAGAAGGCCGGTCTTCTGGTGCTGGGCGCGCTGGCGGTCGGCGCGATCATCAAGAACAACCGCGCGGCGGCAGCGGACACCACGGTCTCGACCATGGGTCCGCAGGAGGCGCGCGTGGTGTCGAATACCGGCGACCGGGTCATCGTGCTGCAACCCGACGGCACCTACCGGGTGCTCAAGGACGATGACGCCGTGATCCGTCGTCCCGGATCGACCGTGCGGACCGAGACCTTCAAGGACGGCTCGACCCGCACCATCGTCGAACGCGCCGACGGCACCCAGGTGGTGACGATCCGCGATGCGACCGGTCGGGTGCTGCGGCGGGCGACCTATGACAGCCTCGGCCGCGAGGTCATCCTGATCGACGATCTGGTCGAGGAAGAGCCGATCATCGTCCGCGACCTGCCCCGGCCGCGTCGGCCCATCGTGATCTCGTCCAAGGACCAGGACATCGCTCTCAAGCGCGAACTGGCCCGGATCGAGGCGGAACGGGTCGGCCGCACCTTCTCGCTGCGCCAGATCCGCGAGATCCCGGCGGTGCGCGCGCTGGCCGCCACGCTGGACGTGACGCCGATCACCTTCGCCAGCGGCTCGGCCGCCGTCGCGCCCGAGCAGGCTCGCAACCTTGCCGACCTCGGCCGGCTGATGCAGGACCTGCTGGCGGAAAACCCGCGCGAGATCTTCCTGATCGAGGGCCACACCGACGCGACCGGCAAGGCGGCGATGAACCTCGCGCTTTCGGACCGCCGGGCGGAATCGGTTGCGCTTGCGCTGACCGAATACTTCGACATCCCGCCGGAGAACATGGTCGTGCAGGGCTATGGCGAGACCGAGCTTCTGATCGACACCCAGGCGAACGAACCCCGCAACCGCCGGGTCGAGGTCCGGGTCATCACTCCGCTCCTGCGGACCGCCACGATCCGCTGATCCGGCCCCCTACCAAAGTCGCGCCGCGGGTCCGCCCGCGGCGCGTTCATTTCGGTGGCATCCCGTCCGGCCCGGACGCATAATCGCGCCCATGACAGAAGCCTCCCACGACCGGATCCCCGAAACCGCGCTTGCCTGGCACCGCGCCGGCAAGGGCGCGGCCCTCGCCACCGTGATCGAGACCTGGGGCTCGGCCCCGCGCCAGGCGGGCAGCCAGCTGGCCATCTCGGGCGAGGGAGAGATGGCGGGCTCCGTCTCCGGCGGCTGCGTCGAGGGTGCGGTCGTCACCGAGGCGCTGGAGGCGCTTGCCGACCGCAAGTCGCGCGTCCTGACCTTCGGCGTGTCCGACGAGACCGCCTTCGCCGCGGGCCTCGCCTGCGGCGGCACGATCCGCGTCCTGGTCGAACCCGTGGGCGAGGGCGCCGAGGCCCTGCCCGAGGGGCTCCTCGCGATGCTCGTCGCGGCCCGCGCCGAACCCCGCGCCATCGCACTTGTCACCACCCCCGCGACCTGGACCCGGACTCTCGTCGCGCCGGGAGAGGACGCCGCAACTGACGCCCGCTTCCGCTCCGACCGCTCGGGGATGGAAGAGGATGGCCGTTTCATCGCCATCCACAACCCGCCGCTGCGCCTCATCGTCGTGGGCGCGGTCCACATCGCCCAGCCGCTCCTGACCATCGCCCGCACCTGCGGCTACGCGCCCACCCTGATCGACCCCCGCGCCGCCTTCGGCTCGGCCGAGCGCTTCCCCGGCGAGACCATCCTGGACGACTGGCCCGACGAGGCGCTGGCGCGGCTCAAGCCCGATGCCCGCACCGCCATCGTCACCCTGACCCACGACCCGAAACTCGACGACCCGGCGATCCGCTTCGCGCTGACCTCGCCCGCCTTCTACCTTGGTTGCCTCGGCTCCACCCGCACCCATGCCAAACGGCTGGACCGGCTGGCCGCCGCCGGCTTCACCCCCGACCAGATCGCCAGGATACATGCCCCCGTCGGCCTCGATATCGGCGCGAAGACGCCGGCCGAGATCGCCGTCAGCATCATGGCGCAGATCACCCAGACCTTGCGGAAATAATGCGCTTCGGCCCGGTTCCCCTGTCGCAGGCCGAAGGAGCGATCCTCGCCCATTCCGTCGCCTTGCCCGAGGGGCGGCTCCGCAAGGGCTGCATCCTCGGGCCCGAGGATCTCGCCCGGCTGGCCGCCGCCGGCCACGGCGAGGTCATCGCCGCCCGCCTCGATCCCACCGACCTGCACGAGGACGCGGCCGCGCTAGCCATCGCCCGGGCACTGGTGCCCGACCCCGACGCGGCGGGCCTCGACCTGCGGCCCGTCGGCACCGGACGGGTGAACCTGCATGCACGCGCGGCCGGACTGCTGGAGGTCGCGGCCGACCGGGTCGATGCGCTCAATGCCGTCGATCCGATGCTGACGCTCGCGACCGTCCCGCGCTGGCAGCGGCTGGCGGCGGGGGAAATGGCGGCGACAGTGAAGATCATCGCCTATGGCGTGGCGGCAGCTTCCGTCGCCGCCGCCTGCGCCGCCGGGGCCGGTGCGCTCCTTCTGCGCACCGCGCGGCTGAGGCGCGTCGCCCTGGTCGAGACCCATACCGACCCGGAGGCCAGACCACTTGGCGCCGACGCCATCATCCGGCGCCTTGCCGCCCTGGGTGCAGGGCTGAACGAACATCGCAGCTGCCCGCACCGCGAGGCCGATCTGGCCGCTGCCCTGGCCAGCGTTGCCGGGGCCGAGCTGATCCTGATCCTCACCGCCTCGGCCACGTCGGATCCGATGGACGTGGCACCGAAGGCTGTCCGCAGGGCAGGGGGCCGGATCGACCGCTTCGGCATGCCGGTAGACCCGGGCAACCTGCTCTTCCTCGGCAGCCTCGGCACGATCCCGGTCATCGGTCTGCCCGGCTGCGTGCGCAGCCCCGCGCTGAACGGGGCCGACTGGGTGATGGAACGGCTGATCTGCGGCGTGCCGGTTGCGGCTGTGGACATCGCGGCGATGGGTGTGGGCGGCCTTCTGAAGGAAACCCCGCACCGCGGTCGCCCGCGCGAGGCGCGCGACTGACGCCCAAGAATTTTCGCCGAAAATTCTTGGGCCGCGCCTGATAGAGCGCGGCCCGATGTGGATCGTAACCCGTGAGGCGCGGACACCTTACTTCGGCGCGACCATCATCACCATCTGCCGGCCTTCCAGCTTGGGCATGGATTCGATCTTGCCCGCCTCGCCCACATCGGCCGCGACACGGTTCAGAAGCTCGAGCCCCAGTTCCTGGTGCGCCATCTCGCGGCCCCGGAAGCGCAGGGTGACCTTCACCTTGTCGCCTTCGCCCAGGAACTTCAGCACCGAGCGCATCTTCACGTCATAGTCATGAGTATCGGTGCCGGGACGGAACTTGATTTCCTTGATCTCGATGATCTTCTGCTTCTTGCGCGCCTCGGCCTCGCGCTTCTGCGTCTCGTACTTGAACTTGCCGAAGTCCATGATCTTGCAGACCGGCGGCACTGCGGTCGGCGAGATCTCCACCAGGTCCAGTCCGGCTTCCTCGGCCATCTGCAGCGCCCGGGCCGGGGTGACGACCCCGACATTCTCGCCATCCGCGCCGATCAGGCGGATTTCCGGAGCGCGGATGCGGTCGTTGATGCGGGGACCGGTTTCGCGTTGCGGCGGGGCATTGTGGGGTCTGCGGGCTATGGCAGTCGTCCTTTGATGGTTGAATTCGCGGCGGCAATCTAGGCGAGCGCGGGCGGCTCTGCAACCCGGCAGGCGGACGTTTTCCCAAGTTTTCCGCGGTTCTGGGGGTTTTTCGCCCCTCGCATTCCCCACGGGCTTTTCATTGCCGGGACAAACTGCCATATCACCCGCATCCGGACCCGGGGCTCCGGCCATAGGAGTATATGACATGAACAGATCCGTAATCATCGGCGCCATCGTCGTCCTGCTGGCTGCTGGCGGCTACTACCAGTTCAGCTACAAGCCCGCTCAGGAGGCCAAGGAAGCCGCCGCTGCGGCCGCCGCCAAGGCCGAGGCCGACGCCAAGGCCGAGGCCGACGCCAAGGCCGCCGAGGAAGCCGCCGCCAAGGCCGCCGAAGAGGCCGCCGCCGCTGCCCAGAAGGCTGCCGACGAGGCTGCCGCCGCCGCCACGGCCACCACCGAAGCTGCGACCCAGGCTGCGACCGAGGCCACCCAGGCTGCGACCCAGGCTGCAACCGAGGCCACCCAGGCCGCGACCGAAGCCGCGACCGATGCGGCTCAGGCCGTCACCGATGCCGCGGCCGCCCTCGACCCGGCGAACTTCAACGCGGATTCCGTGGTCGCCCTGATCGACGGTTCCTCGCTCGATGACGCGACCAAGGCGACCCTCAAGACCGCTGTCGAGGCCGCCAAGGCCAACCCGGCGCTGGTTGCCGACACCATCGCCCAGGTCAAGACCGCGCTTGGCATGTGATCTTCGGCTGATGCCGGACAGGACGAAGGCCGCAGGATGGTTCCTGCGGCCTTTACCATTGGGTTAAGACCACCTTAATGCGATCCGCTATCCTGTTGGTCAGACTATGTTATCCCGATCTGTCCACCGTGGACACGGGTCAGACTCCGTCCCCGACGAAGGCCTTCTCGACCACGAATTCCTTCGGATCCGAGTTCGCCCCCTCGCGCAGGCCGAAGCCTTCGAGGATCGCCTTCACGTCGATGTTGAAGGCAAGGCTGCCGCAGACCATGGCCCGGTCTTCCGCCGGGTTCATCTTCGGCAGACCGAGATCGGCAAAGACCTTGCCCGAGGACAGGTTGTCGGTCACCCGCCCCATGTGATGAAAGGGCTCGCGCGTGGTGGTCGGATAGTAGATCAGCTTGTCGCCCACCAGCTCGCCGATCAGCGGGTCATCCTTCAGGCTTTCCACCAGCTGCCGGCCGTATTCCAGCTCGGCCACCTCGCGGCAGGTGTGCATCATGATGACCTGATCGTATTTCTCGTAGGTCTCGGGCTCGCGCATCAGGCTCGCGAAGGGGGCGATCCCGGTGCCGGTGGCGAGGAACCAGAGCCGCTTGCCGGGCAGAAGCGCGTCGTGGACCAGCGTCCCCACGGGTTTCGGCCGCAGGATGATCTCGTCGCCGGGCTGGATGTGCTGGAGCCGGCTGGTCAGCGGACCGTCCGGCACCTTGATCGAGTAGAACTCCAGCTCCTCGTCCCAAGCGGGCGAGGCGATGGAATAGGCGCGAAGCAGGGGTTTGCCCTTGTCGTCGAGCAGCCCGATCATCACGAACTCCCCCGACCGGAAGCGCAGGGACTTGGGCCGTGTCACGCGGAACGAGAACAGCCGGTCGGTCCAGTGCCGGACGGCTGTCACGGTCTGGGCATCGGGCAGATGCGGCTTGGCTGCGACGGGGCTTGCTTCGGTCATCAGGGTCGCTTCGGTCATGTGGATCATCCCGGCCTTAGACCGGCTTTCCGTGTCTAGCGTTGATCGAGGTCAAGCGGAAGTCAGGCGCGCAGCCGGGCCTGATAGTGATGCGCCTGCCAGTCGGCGCGGAACTGCCATTGGTCCCAGGGCTGGCGGGCGGCAAGGTCATCGGGGATCTCTGCCCCGTCGAACCCCACCCGGCGGAGCATCGCGAACTGGTCTGCGATGACCGGCCCCAGGGCCAAAAGCTGCCCGCGATAGCCCATCTCGCGCAGACGGCGGGCGATGGTGAAGGCGCGCCCGTCATTGAAGGCGGGGAAGGCCACGCGGATCAGGCTCAGCCGGTCGAGATGCCCGGCCAGTGCAGCCGGATCGTCGGTGTTCGACAGGTCCACCGTCGTCTGGTCGGTCAGGTCGGCCAGGGCCACGACCTTGGCCTCGGTTCCCGGGCCGAAGCCCGCATCGGTCACGACAACGCTCATGCCGCGTTCTCCTTGGGGGTTCGCACGGCCTTGCCGTCGATGAAATGGATGCCGCATTCGGTCTTGGACTGGCCACGCCAGCGGCCTGCGCGGGGGTCTTCGCCGGGCTTCACCGGGCTGGTGCAAGGCGCGCAGCCGATCGAGGGATAGCCCCTGGCCACCAAGGGGTGACGGGGAAGGCGGTTTTCCACCATGTACTCCTCAAGGTCCTCGCGGCCCCAATGGGCCAGCGGGTTGACCTTGATGCGGAAATCGCCCTCGTTCTCGAAGAAGTCCAGCGTCCCCCGTTCGGCGTTCTGGAACCGTTTGCGGCCGGTGATCCAGCCGTCGAAGGGCGCGAGCGCGCGTTCGAGGGGTTCTACCTTGCGCACGGCGCAGCAGGCGTCGGTGTTGAACTGGTGCAGGGTCCCGTCCGGATCCTCGAAGCTGACACGGGCCGGGTTCGCGCGGATCGTGCGGATGTCGCAGAGGTTCAGCTTCTCGGCCAACTCGCGCTGGTAGTCGAGCGTTTCCTGGAACAGCATCCTCGTGTCGATGAACAGCACCGGCGTTTCCGGCGCGATGACGCTGACCAGGTGCAGAAGCACGACCGACTCTGCCCCGAAGGAGGAGACGAGCGCGACCTGGCCCAGATCGTCGTCCTTCAGCGCGTGCTCCAGCACGGCGGTCGCCGAGTGGTGCCTGTAGCGGGCGTTCAGCGCCGCGACACGCTCGGCAACCGGGCCTTCGTGGCGCCCATCACGCGGCATCTTGTTCCCTCTCTGCCTCATAAAGCGCGGCCTTGAACGGCTCCATCCCGACCCGGCGGAAGGCCTGCAGGAAGGTCTCCGAAGGCTCGAGCCGCAGGTCCAGATAGGCACGCAGGATGCGTTCGATCGCGGGCACGATCTCGTCATAGGCAAAGCCGGGGCCGGTCTTTTCGCCGATCACCGCATCCTCGGTGCCGTCGCCGCCGAGGGTGATCTGGTAGTTCTCCACCCCTGCACGGTCGAGGCCGAGGATGCCGATATGGCCGACATGGTGGTGACCGCAGGCGTTGATGCAGCCGGAAATCTTGATCTTCAGCGGGCCGATCTCGTGTTCCAGCTTCAGCGCCTCGAAATGGGTGGCCAGTTCCTGCGCCACGGGGATCGAGCGGGCGGTGGCCAGCGCGCAGTAGTCCATGCCGGGGCAGGCGATGATGTCGGAGAGAAGCCCGACATTGGCGGTGCCGAGGCCGGCCTTGACCAGCGCCGCATGCAGCGCGGGCAGATCGGACTTGTGGACATGCGGCAGGATCACGTTCTGTTCGTGGCTTATACGCAGGTCGGAATGGCCATAGCGTTCGGCCAGATCGGCGATCAGCCGCATCTGGTCGCTGGTCGCATCGCCCGGAGTTGCCCCATGCGCCTTCAGGCTGATCGTGACGATGGCATACTGGTCGTTGCGGTGCCGGGTCAGGTTGGTGTCGGCCCAGGCGCGGAACACCGGGTCGGCCTTGTAGAAGGCATCGTAGGCATCCGTGGGCGCGTTGCGGAAGGCGGGGGGCGCGAAGGCTTCGCGGATCTCGGTCAGCAGCTTCTGATCGGCGCCGCCGAAAAGCGGGCGCAGTTCGGCGAAGCGGGCCTCGATCATTTCGGTGATCGCCTCGCGTCCGGTCTCGTGCACGGTGATCTTGATGCGCGCCTTGTACTTGTTGTCGCGGCGACCCAAGGTGTTGTAAACGCTGAGAATTGCCTCGACATACGGGAGCAGGTCGGCCTCGGGCAGGAAGTCGCGGACGGTGACGCCGATCATCGGCGTCCGGCCGAGACCGCCACCGACGATGACCTCGAAACCGGGCTCGCCCGCCGCGTTGCGGACCATGCGCAGGCCGATGTCATGCGCCTTGGTCACGGCGCGGTCGTTCGGGCTGCCGGTGATGGCGATCTTGAACTTGCGCGGCAGGAACTGGAACTCCGGGTGGTCGGTGGACCACTGGCGGAGGAGTTCCGCGTAAGGCCGGGGGTCGGCGATTTCATCCGCGGCGGCGCCGGCGAAATGATCGGCGGTGACGTTGCGCACGCAGTTTCCGCTGGTCTGGATCGCGTGCATCTCGACATCGGCCAGCGCCGAGAGGATCGCGGGCACGTCCGGCAGCTTCGGCCAGTTGAACTGGATGTTCTGCCGGGTGGTGAAGTGGCCGTAGCCCTTGTCCCAGGTGTCGGCGATGTAGGCCAGTTGCCGCATCTGGCGGGGCGAAAGCGAGCCATAGGGGATCGCCACGCGCAGCATGTAGGCGTGCAATTGCAGATAGAGGCCGTTCATCAGGCGCAGCGGGCGGAATTCATCCTCGGTCAGGCTGCCCTCGAGGCGGCGCGCGACCTGCTGGCTGAACTGAGCGACGCGGGCGCGGACGAAGGCTTCGTCGAAGTCGGAGTAGGAATACATGCCTGCCTCAGTTCGCCAGATCGGCCTGCTTGCCGTGGTGGTAGTTGGAAGGGCCGCGGGTGCGGAACGCCTCGCGAAAATGGGTGGGCTCGGGGCCGATCGGGCCGGGCCGCGCGTCGGCCAGATAGCCACCGACAACGGTCAGCTTCTGGGCCGTGGCATGCAGCAGGCGCATCTGGGCATGGGCCTCGTCCTCGATCAGCTCGGCCTCGTGGTGGAAGGGCGACCAGCGGTCGTCGGCGGTCAGATAGACCACGTCGCCCTCGCGCAGACGGTTGGCGGTGACAACCTTGGGGGTGAAACGGCGGCTCATCGGGGCCCTCGGGGACTGGAAAACTGCCCTGAATATAGAATAATTTCCTATTCATGGGCCAGATGGCCTTGCAGATAAGGACGGATGTTCCGATACTGCTGGCAAGGGGAACCCGTGTTCCGGGAATTGGGGGAAATCAGGAATGAGCGCCGCGCTGGACGATCTTGACCGGAAAATCCTGTCCGAGCTTCAGGCCGATGCCGAGCAATCGCTGGACGAGATTGCCCGGAAGGTGGGCTCGTCCAAGACGCCGGTCTGGAACCGGATCCGGCGGATGCGCGAGCAGGGGGTCATCACCCGGACGACCGCGATCCTTGACCCCGAGGCGCTGGGGCTGGAGGCCTGCTTCTTCGTGCTCATCCGCACCAGCGAGCATGAGGCGGAGTGGCAGCGGAAGTTCCTCAAGGCGCTGCGCGAGCGGCCCGAGGTGCTGGAAGCGCACCGGCTGGCCGGCGACATCGACTATATCCTGAAGGTGCGGGTGAAGAACGCGCGGGCCTATGACACCTTCTACCAGGCGCTGATTTCCGAGGTGAAGATCTACAACGTGACCGCGCTCTTGAGCATGGAGGAGATCAAGTCCACTACCGTGCTGCCGCTGTGACCCGGCCCCGGCCCGCGGGGGCATTCTGCCCCCGCACCCCCTGAGAGTATTTGCAAAAGGGCAAGGGCAGGTCAGCGCCGGACGATGAGCTGCCGCAGGCCGTGGAAGTGGAACACGTCGGCATAGCGCGGCGGCTCGGCCAGGGTCAGGCCGGGGCAGCGGCGGAACAGGATCGGCAGGGCGATCTGCAGTTCGAGGCGGGCGAGGGGGGCGCCCACGCAGAAATGCAGGCCCGCGCCGAAGGTGGCCAGGGGTTTCGGCGGGCGGGTCGGGTCGAAGCGGGCGGGATTGTCCCAGACGCCGGGATCGCGGTTGGCCATGGCGAGGAGGAGGCCGACCTGGTCGCCGCGGCGGAAGGTATGGCCCATGACCTCGACGTCCTCGTAGGCCCAGCGGGTGAACATGTGCAGCGCCGGATCGAAGCGGAGGATTTCCTCGACCGTCGCCTCCACGGCCTCGGGGGCGAGGGCGCTGGGGGGCGTGGCGGTTTCCAGAAGCGCCTTCACCCCGTTGCCGATGGTGTGGACGGTCGCCTCGTGCCCGGCGTTCAGGAGCAGGATGCAGGTCGAGATCAGTTCGTCGGTCGAAAGGCGCTCGCCCTCCATCTCGGCGGCGATCAGCTGGGTGATCAGGTCGTCGGCGGGACGCGCGCGGCGCTGGTCGATATAGCCGCGCAGGAAGGTGACGAAGGCCTCGGTCGCGGCGACGGCACGATCCTCGATGGCGCGGGTGCGCCCGGCCATGTACATGCCGACCATCGCGTTCGACCAGCGCAGGAGATCCGGCGCCATCTCTTCGGGCACGCCAAGGAGGCGCGCGATGATGCGGACGGGCAGGGGCTGGGCGAAGGCCTGCAACAGGTCGAAATCGCCCGCGGGAAAGGCGCCGATCAGCTCTTCGGCCAGTTCGGTGATGTCGGGGGCGAGGCCCGCGATCCGGCGCGAGGTGAAGGCGCGCAGGACCAGGTTGCGCAGGCGCGTGTGGCGGGGCGGTTCCAGTTCCAGCATGGAATGTGCCTCGACCGCGTAGAAGGGGGCGAGATGCGGCGGGATGACGGGCGGCTCGATCGGCTCGCGCCCGAAGCGGCGGTCGCGGAAGATCGCGTTCACCGCGGCGGAACTGCCGGTGCAGGTCAGGTTGTAATCCTCCCAGCGGAAGAAGGGGCCAAGGGCGCGGGCGCGCTCATAAAACGGGTAGGGGTCCTGGACGAAATCGGGGTTTTTGGGGGACTGGGAGAGGCTTTGCATCATCTGGGTCTGGTGGAAAGGCCGGGGGCGATCAGCCCCTGGGCGATGAGGGCGCCGGTCACGACGATCGCCGCACCCAGCGTCTGGCCCCAGTTCCAGGGGCCGCCAAGGAGGAAAACCATCAGCATGACGTAGAACGGCACCGCGTTCATGTGCATCGAGGCCGCGCCGATGCCGATGCGGCCGACCGAGATGATCCACAGAAGCTGGCTGAGCGCCATCGAGCCGATGCCGAAGATCGCAAGGCCCCCGAACTCGGCCGGGCCGATGGCCGCCCAGTCCGGCCAGTTGCCGCGCACGAGCCCGTCACCCAGCGCGACGATAAGCGCGACGACCGCGCAGCCCGCGACGGTGATCGCCACTCGGCCGAGCGGTGTGAGTTCGGGAAGCGCCTTCACCGTCTCGCGCGAGCCCCAGGTGTAAAGCGTGACCGAGGCCAGCGCGGCGAGCACCCCGAGGCCGAAGTCCACCTTGCCCTCGGCTCCGCTGACGGCAATGAGGCCACCGATCAGAGACAGCGCAAGGCCCAGGGCCAGCGCGCGGGTGAAGGGGCGCTTGTCGGCGAGGCATTCCAGCAGGATTCCGAACACCGGCATGGCTGCCGAGACGATGGCCACGGTGACGGGGTCGTTGAACTGCAAGGCGATGATGACGAAGAAAGAGGCGAGGCCCAGCGTGACGAAGCCGACCCAGGCCCCGCGTGCCCAGTTGGCACGGGTCACGGCGCCAAGGCCCTCGACGGCGATCCAGCAGGGCAGGAGGACAAGGGCCGCAAGGGTGGTGCGGGCAGCCGTCAGCGCAATCGGCGGCATGTGCGGGATGATGAGGTCGGCGGCGGGCAGGCCGGCGGCCCAGACCACCATCGAGGCCAGGCAGATGAGGTTCGCGGTCAGCAGCGACCGGCGCGCTTCGGGGGAAATCACGGTCATTCGGGCAAGCTAGGCGCCGCAGCCTGCGCGGGCTGATCCATCAGCGACAGGCCATGTCGTCAGGCGGCCGAAAGCGCCTCGACGATCGCGCCGAAATCGGCGGCCTTGAGGCTTGCCCCGCCGACGAGCGCCCCGTCCACATGCGGGACCGCGAAGATGTCGGCGGCATTCGACGGCTTGACGGACCCGCCGTAAAGGATGCGGACCTTCTCGGCCTCGGGCCCGATCAGCCCGCGCAGGCGGCCGCGGAGAAAGCCGTGCACCTCGGCGATCTCGGCCAGGGTCGGGGTACGGCCGGTGCCGATGGCCCAGACCGGTTCATAGGCCACGACCAGGTTCGCCGCTGTCGCGCCCCCCGGGATCGAGCCGTCGAGCTGGCTGCCGATCACGGCAAGCGTCTTGCCCGCGTCACGCTCGGCTTCGGTTTCGCCGATGCAGACGATGGCGGTCAGTCCGCCATCGACCACCGCCTCGGCCTTGGCACGCACCAGGGCGTCCGTCTCGCCATGGTCGGTGCGGCGTTCGGAATGGCCGACGATGACATGGGTCGCCCCCGCATCGCGCAGCATGGCGACAGAGATGTCGCCGGTATGGGCCCCCTGAGGCTTGGGGTGGCAGTCCTGCGCGCCGACCTTCAGCGCCGTGCCTCGCGCCTGCGCCGCCATGGCCGCAATCAGCGTCGCGGGCGGGCAGAGCAGCATCTCGCAGGCAGGCCGGGGATGCGCTTCCAGAAGGGCCGTCACCTCGGCCAGCGAGGCCATGGTTCCGTTCATCTTCCAGTTTCCGGCGGCAAGCTTCTTCATCTGTCGGTTCCTCGTGCGCTCCGAACACCCCTAGCGTGGAGCTCCGGAAAGAAAAAGGCCACAGATTGGCAACATTTCGTTTGCGGGGCGGGGCTGACGGGCCGAAAGCCGGTCAGCCGCCGGGGGCGTCGCGGAACTTGACCGATTCGCCGCAGCCGCAGGACTCGACCACGTTGGGGTTTCGGAACCTGAAGCCGCTTTCAATCAGGCCGGTCTCGTAGTCGATCTCGGTGCCGATCAGGAACATCTGCGCCATGGGGGCGATCATCACCCGGGCGCCGTCCTGTTCCACCACCTCGTCCAGCGGGTTGACGGAGGTGACGTATTCCATGGTGTATTCCATGCCCGCGCAGCCGCCCTTCTTGACGCCGATGCGCAGTCCCTGGCTTCCCTCGCGCTGCATCAGCCGGGCGATCTGGCCAGCGGCGGCTGGGGTGAGGGTGACGGCGGCCTTGCCGGGAATGCCGAACATGGGGGAACTCCTTTGGCGGATAATCTAGGGCGTCGCGGGCAGGATTCCAAGCGGGGGCAGGGCGGCCAGACCGGCAAGGGTCGCATAAGAGACGACGAGTGCCCAGCCGAAGGAGGCCAGCGTGCCGATGATGACGTATTCGGACAGCTCCCTGTCCTCCTTCAGAGCGCCGTAGCGCAGGATCGACTTGGCGGCCATCAGGAGGCCCACGCCCTGCGGTTGGCCGATCAGGACGAGGACGAAGATCAGCCCGCGTTCCAGAAGCCGGATCATCCGGCCCGCGCCGGGCAGGCCCTCGGCCGCGGTGTTGCCCGGCAGGTTCGCCGCGAAGGGACGCATCAAGAGGCCGACCGCGAACCCCCCCGCGCGCGTGGCCAGGATGAAGCCGGTGGCCAGGACCATGAGCGCGGGGAGATGGCCGACCGGCAACGGTGCCGCCTCGGACCAGAGACCCGTGCCCAGGATGCCGCCGTCGTCGCCCGTCACGATGGCCCCGGGCGCCCAGAGCCCTCCGGCCCAGAGCCCCGGCAGCCAGAAGGCTAGGGCAATCAGGCTGGCAAGGTGCAGGGCCTGGTCGATCAGGAAGGGCGCAAGGCCGCCCGCGGTCGCACCGGTCCGGGTCAGGATCAGCTTGCCGACGTCGATCGCGATATGGACGAGGGCAAGCATCAGCAGCGCCGGGTGCAGGGTTCCGGTCGCGGCGAAAGCCGTCGCCAGGACCACCGCCCCGTGCAGGCCCAGCGCAAACGGAGTGTGCTTGTTGGCGACCATCCAGCCGGTCTGGAACGCGAAATCGGCCAGGGTGTGGGCGAAGAGGAGCGCGATGAGGGTTTCAGTCATGGACTTTCCAGTCTTCCCGAAGCACGGCCTCCAGCGATGCTTGCAGCGCATCCCAACCGGCACCACTGAGGCGAAGTTGCACTGCCTGCCGAGTGATGCCAAGCTGTCGGGCGATCTCTGACTGCGTTCGTTGTCGGGTGGGATCAAGGGCCAGCGCGATGGCCGTGGCCTGTTCGGGCGACCAGCGGGAGGCGACCCAGGCGGAAAGATCGAAGACGGCGTGGTGCCAGTCGCGCAGGACTTTGCGGTTCTCCAGGGCGACACGTCGGTGACCCGGCATCGTGTCAAGCGCGGTTCCGGCCAGCTCGAAGGCCTCGCCGGCGGCTGCGGAGAGGTCGGACGTTCCAAGCCTGTCGATCGAGCCGAAGCCGATCGCAATCCGGGTTTCGGCCCCAGGGCCGGCACCCCTGAGGCTGGCCATCAGCAGAAGCGTCGCGTGCAAGCTGAGTTGCGGCACTGCAAGGTAGAACTGCCAGCCGTCGCCGCGAAACCTGGTGAAACGCGGGTCTTCACCTGCCCAGTTGCCGATCTGGCCAGCGGCCCGCCGCAGACAGTCCATCGCCGCATCGGTAGCCGCTGTTCCTAGGCGGCCCGATCCGACAATATCGCCACAGAGGACACATCGTAGCTTCATGCGCAAGTTATATAACTTGCAACTTCAAAAGCAAGCATTAAAGCTTGCTTTATCCATGGGCCAGCCCTAGGGCTTGCCTTACATGAACCCCAGTTCCAGCCGGGCCTCGTCGGACATCATGTCCATGCCCCAGGGCGGATCGAAGGTCATGTTGACGTCCACCTGCTTGACCCCCGGCAGCGGCTCCACCGCATTGGCGACCCAGCCCGGCATCTCGCCCGCCACCGGACAGCCGGGGGCGGTCAGGGTCATGGTGATCTCGACCTCGTTCTCCTTGCTGATCTCGATCGTGTAGACCAGACCCAAGTCGAAGATGTTCACCGGAATCTCCGGGTCGAAGACCGTGCGACAGGCCTCGACGATCTGCGGATAGAGCGGATGGTCGGTCGTCGAGGGCTTGATCAGCGGCTTGCCCTCAGTCTGGTCCTGCATGGCGCGGTCTCGGCGGTTCGGGATGTTGACCGATTATATAGGGAATGGGCCGTTCAAGGTCCAGTGCCGCCGGACAGCGCGCGAGACCCCGGTCAGAACGGGATTTCGTCGTCCATGTCCGAGCGCCCGCCGCCGCCGCCCGACCCGCCGCCAAAGCCGCCGCGCCCGCCGCTGGATGCGCCGCCGCCATAACCGCCGCCCTGACCGCCGCCCATGCTGCCGTCGTCATAGCCACCGCGATCGTCGTAGCCGCCGCCTCCACCCTCGCCGCGGCCGCCCAGAAGCGTCAGGTTGCCGCTGTAGGGCCGAAGGACGATCTCGGTGGTATACCTATCCTGCCCGGACTGGTCCTGCCATTTCCGGGTCTCCAGCGAACCCTCAATGTAGACGGTCGAACCTTTCTTCAGATACTGCTCGGCGATCTTGCACAGCGCCTCGTTGAAGATTGCGACCGAGTGCCATTCGGTGCGTTCCTTGCGTTCGCCGGTGTTGCGGTCGCGCCAGGACTCCGAGGTGGCGACGCGCAGGTTCACCACCTTGCCACCGTTCTGGAAGCTGCGTACCTCGGGGTCTCGGCCGAGGTTGCCGATGAGAATGACCTTGTTGACCGACCCCGCCATGCGAATCTCCCTTGCGATTGTCCGGACGAGCTTCGTCGCGGATGGTTAACAAACCTATAGCGTGCTTCAGCGCCGCCGCAACCAAGCCGTCGGGCCTGGCCGGAGCAGCCCGGGCGGCAAGACAAATCGCGTCTGGAAAATGCCGACGACTTGGCTATAGTCTCGCGGGTCGTGACAGAGGCGTTCCGGGTGGGATGAACGTGGACTTCGGACTTCGGATTGTCGGTCGAACCATCGTGGTCGTCGCCATCACGCTTGGCTTGCCGGGCGCGGCGCTCGCCGAGGGGCTGAACATCACCGGGTCCACCAAGTCGCGCAATGCCATCTTCAAGTCGCAGTCCGACCTGATCGACCGCAAGCTGTCCAAGCAGTACAGCGGCTCGGTCAAGCTGACGCCCAAGTACAAGAAGGGCGAGGAAATCGCCGAGGCGAAGGGCATCCCGGCCTATCGCGGCAGCTACAAGGGCGCCTATCTGGAGGTCGCCAAGGCGGCGGCCCGCAAGCATGGTGTGCCGGAGGATCTGTTCCTGCGTCTCGTGCAGCAGGAAAGCGGCTGGAATCCGGCCGCGGTGTCGGTCAAGGGTGCTACCGGGCTTGCGCAGCTGATGCCCGAGACGGCGGAGATCCTGGGCGTGGACGTCCACGATGCCGAGCAGAACCTGGAAGGCGGCGCGCGCTACCTGCGGATGATGTTCGACAAGTTCGGCACCTGGGAACTGGCGCTGGCAGCATATAATGCCGGGCCGGGCGCTGTCGAAGAGCACGATGGCATCCCGCCTTTCGAGGAAACCAGGTCCTACGTCAAGGCGATCCTCGGCTAGTCGGGCAATCCCCCTCACTCTGCCGCAATCTTGATCACTGGCTCCATCGTCGCCAGAACCTCGGCCGACAGGTGGCACTTGATCTGGTGCCCGTCCGCGAGCATCTGCACCGGCGGAACCTCGCGGTCGCAGAGCCCGCCCGGGACCTGGGATTTCCAGCGGCAGCGGGTCTGGAACGGGCAGCCGGGCGGCGGGTTCACCGCCGAGGGGATGTCGCCCTCCAGCACGATGCGCTTGCGTTCGACCTTGGTGTCGGCAATCGGCACGGCGGACAGAAGCGCCTCGGTATAGGGGTGGTAGGGGGGCGAGAAGACCTGGTCGGTCGTGCCCATCTCGACCACATGGCCGAGATACATCACCATCACCCGGTCCGAAAGATAGCGCACGATCGACAGGTCGTGGCTGATGAACAGGAGCGTGGTCTTGTTCTCGCGCTGGATGTCCATCAGGAGATCGGTGACGGCCGCCTGGACCGACACGTCGAGGGCCGAGACGGGCTCATCGGCGACAACCACCTTCGCCCCGCCGGCAAAGGCCCGGGCAATGCCCACGCGCTGCTTCTGCCCGCCCGAAAGCTGCCGCGGCATCCGGTCGGCGAAGGCGCGGGGGAGTTTCACCAGGTCGAGCAGTTCCAGCATCCGCTGGTGGCGCTCGGCGTCGGACTTGCCGAACTTGAAGATCTCCAGCGCCCGGATGATCTGGCGGCCCACGGTCATCGAGGGGTTGAGCGTGTCGAAGGGGTTCTGGAACACCATCTGCACCTGGGAGACGGTATCGGTGTTCCGCTTCTGGATCGGGGTGGACTGCACGTTTTCGTCGAACAGCATGATCGAGCCCGAGGTCGCGGTTTCCAGCCCCATCAGCACCTTGGCGAAGGTGGACTTGCCGCAGCCCGACTCGCCCACGATGGCCAGCGTCTCGCCCTCGCGCGCCTCGAAGGAAAGCGTCTCGTTCGCCTTCACCACCTTCGAGGCCCCGCCGCCGAAGGCGCCGGTCGAGACGTTGTAGTACTTGCGCAGGTCCTCCAT
Organism: Tabrizicola flagellatus; assembly: GCF_008271465.1. GTDB lineage: Bacteria > Pseudomonadota > Alphaproteobacteria > Rhodobacterales > Rhodobacteraceae > Tabrizicola > Tabrizicola flagellata. The sequence continues at coordinate 236,721 of NZ_VMDU01000001.1, forward strand.
CTTCAGGACGACATCGCCGATGGCGGCCTTTTCCTTCACCGCGCGCTTGGCGGGCGGGGCCGACCAGTCGATTTCCTGCCAGCGCAGGCAGCGCGTGTCGTGGCGGTCGTCGCCGGGGACATGCGCCATGGGAATGTCGGTCTCGTCGCAGCGGCCCTTCTCGAAATAGTCGCAGCGCGGGCCGAAGTTGCAGCCCTTGGGCCGCTCGTGGGGCAGGGGAAAGTTGCCGGGGATGCTGATGAGCGGGCGCGCGTTCTTGTCGGCACCGGGCAGCGGGATCGAACGGAACAGCGCCTGGGTATAGGGGTGGCGCATCTTGTCGAAGACCTCGGTGACGCTGCCGGTCTCGACCGCTTCGCCGGAATACATGACGCAGATCCGGTCGCAGACATCCATCACCAGCCCGAGGTTGTGGCTGATGAACAGCATCGAGGTGCCGTATTTCCTGCCCAGTTCCTTGACCAGATCGACGATCCCGGCCTCGACCGTCACGTCAAGCGCGGTGGTGGGTTCGTCGAGGATCAGAAGCGCGGGCTTGGCCATCAGCGCCATCGCGATCACGATGCGCTGTTGCTGGCCGCCCGACAGCTGGTGGGGGTAGCTGTTGATGATGCGGTCGGGGTCGGGCAGGCGCACGTCGGCGACGATCTGGCGGGCAAGCTTCCAGGCCTCGTCCTTCGACATGCCGGAATGCAGCATCGGCACTTCGGCCAGCTGCGCGCCGATCTTCATCGCCGGGTTCAGGCTGGCCATCGGCTCCTGGTAGATCATTGCGATCTCGCTGCCCCGTATATGGCGCAGCTCCTCGTCGTCCATCTTCGCCAGGTCGCGGCCCTTGAACTTCATCGATCCCGCGACGATCCGGCCGGTCTTGCCAAGCTCGCGCATGACCGCCAGCGCGACGGTCGATTTTCCGCAGCCGGATTCGCCGACCAGGCCCATCGCCTCGCCCGGCATGACTGTGCAGGAGAAATCCATCACCGCAGGAATCTCGCGCAGGCGGGTGAAGAAGGAAATCGACAGATGCTCGATCTCCAGGATCGGCTGCGAGGGGTCCCAGGTGCTGCTGGCGGCGCTGCTGGCAGAGGCTGTCATGGCATCAATCCTTCAGGCTTTCTTCGCGCAACCCGTCGGCCAGGAGGTTCAGGCCGAGGACGAGGCTCATCAGCGCGAGGGCCGGGGTGACGGCGGGATGGGGGAAGAGGTTCAGAAGCTTGCGCCCGTCGTCGATGGTGGACCCCCAGTCCGGGCTGTCCGGGGAGACGCCAAGGCCGAAGAAGCCCAGCGTGCCGAGGAGGATCGTGGTGTAGCCGATGCGCAGGCAGAAATCGACGATCAGCGGCCCGCGCGCGTTGGGCAGGATCTCCCACAGCATGATGTACCAGGGGCCTTCGCCGCGGGTCTGGCCGGCGGCGACATAGTCGCGCGCCTTGATGTCCATGACGAGGCCGCGGACGATGCGGAACACGCCGGGCGAGTTCACGAAGACCACCGAGACGAAGACGTTGAGCATGTTCGGCTGCATCGACCAGATGCCCAGCGGGTCGCGGTTGAAGGCAAGGCCGGAATAGGCCCAGAGGCCGATCAGCAGCGTCAGGCCGACATAGATGTTGCGCTTGGTCGGGTCGGTGTAGAAGCGGCTGTTGAACAGGACCGTCAGGAAGATGATCGGGAAGATGAACAACAGCGCCGCCAGCACCACCGGGATGCCGGTGTTGCGGATCTCGGGCGTGACCAGAAGGTAGAACAGCAGGATCACCGGGAAGGCGAGGACCAGGTTGGCGAGGAACGAGATGACGGTGTCCAGCCGGCCGCCGAAATAGCCGGCAGGCAGGCCGAGCGTGATCCCGACCATGAAGGCGAAGAGCGTCGCGGCCGGGGCGATCTTCAGCACCTCGCGCGCGCCCATGACCATCCGGCTGAAAACGTCGCGGGCCAGGTGGTCGCCTCCCAGAAGATACCAGCCATAGGCGCTGTCGGGCGCAGCGATCCCGGGGGGCTTGTTCTTCAGGCCCGAAAGCTGGGCGAAGGCGTCATGGGTGACGATCACGTCGGCAAAGATCGCGGTGAAGACCCAGAACATCACGATTGCGAAGCCGATCATGCCCACAGTGCTGTCGAAAAGCTTGCCGTAGAGCCCGAGCCTGCGGCGAAAGCGCAGCGACAGGACGAAGGTCGCGGCCAGCGCCGCCCAGACCGGCCAGAACCGCACCGCCATGGCGCCGAGGATCCCGGCCTCGACCGGCGAGGGCATGACGGCGCCGGCCGCCAGCATGAAGAAGATCGCTGCGACGGCCGCGAAGAAGCTGTAGCGGATTCCGAGCGAGGCGAAATCGCCGGGCGAGCGGGCTGCGATCGTGCCGTCGGCGGACGGCAGGCGTGGCCCGTCGAGCCCGGCGAGGACGAACAGGAGCTTGGCCACTAGGCCAAGCGCCAGCGCGAGGAGGGCGATCTGCAACAGCGGCAGAAGCAGGGTGCCTGCGGTTCCGGTCCAGGTCAGCTGATCCATGATGCGCTCTCCCTCAGGCCAGCCGGATACGGGGATTCAGGAAGACATAGCCGATGTCCGAGATCAGCTGCGTCAGAAGGACGACGACCACCGCCACGACCGAACAGGCCAGCAGCAGCGGGATGTCGTTGTTCGAGGCCGCCTGCACCAGCGTCCAGCCGAAGCCCTTGTAGTTGAACAGGCTTTCCACGATCACGACCCCGTTCAGCAGCCAGGGGAACTGCAGCATGATGACTGTGAAGGGCGCGATCAGCGCGTTCCTCAGCGCGTGCTTCAGCACCACGTTGCGGAAGGTCACGCCTTTCAGACGGGCGGTGCGGATGTATTGCTGCGTCATCACCTCGGTCATCGAGGCGCGGGTCATCCGCGCGATGTAGCCGATGCCGTAAAGCGCGATGGTCATCACCGGCAGGGTGAAGTTCCAGAAGGTGATGTCATCCATCGCCGAGGTGGCCGAGGCGAGGAACAGGGTCTTGTTCGGCTCGATCAGCCCGTAGCTGGCGAGAAGCGGCGAGATCCCGGTGGAGGCCGTGGCGAACAGCGCGACGAGGATCACGCCCGAGACATATTCCGGCGTCGCGGTGGTGGCGATCGAGAAGGTGGAAAGCGTCCGGTCGGTCGCCGAGCCTTCGCGCATCCCCGACAGCACGCCCAGAAGCAGCGACGTCGGCACCATCACCAGCATCACCGCCAGCATCAGCCAGCCGGTGGCCGCCAGCTTTTCGCCCAGCGACGCGGCGACGGGCGACTTGAAGAAGGTGGAATACCCCCAGTTGCCCTGGAGGATGCCGCAGAAACGGGGTGCGGCAGCAGCATCCTCGCCGATCTGGAAGCAGCGGCCGCGCGACTGGCCCTTCTCGTCGGTATAGGTCCAGCCCGGCACCACGCCCAGCCACTGGCCATAGCGCAAGAAGACCGACCCGGAATGGCCGTTCTTCACGATCCAGTCGGCGACCGCCTCGTCGGTCATGCGCACGGACCCCTCGGTCCGGGCCAGCTTTTCCAGGTTGGGCGGCAGGTTGGTCAGGTAGAAGACCACGAAGGTCAGGGCGATGGCGGTCAGGAGCATGACTCCCAGACGCCGGAGCACGAACAGTCCCATGCCGGTCCCCTTTGGTTATGCTTTTTGGGAGGGGCGCGAGTGTCGCGCCCCTGTCCGTCGTTTCAACCCCTTCGGTCGATCAGGCCATCGACCACTTGTAGTGGTGATGCTCGAAGGCCGGGTGATGGGCTAGCCCGAGGAAGCCTTCCTTGTGGTGGCTGAACAGCGACCGCGAGAACGGGTTGATGATGTAGCCTTCCTCTTGCAGGATCGTGCCCATCTTGGCCGCCAGTTCCCGCCGCTTGTCGGCGTCGGCGATGGACAGGGCCTGTGCCATCAGCGCGTCGAACTCGGGGTTCGCCATGCCGGTTTCGTTCCACGAGCCGGTCGAGGTGTAGGCGAGGCTCATGTTCTGCACGGCGAGCGGCCGGTGGTTCCAGGTCGTGGACGAGAAGGGATACTTCTGCCAGTCGTTCCAGAAGGTCGAGCCCGGCATGACCGTGTGCTTGATGTTCATGCCCGCGTCCTTGAGCTGGGCCTGCACCGCAGCCGTGGTCGCGGCTTCCCAGCCGTCATCCAGCGAGATCACCTCGAACTCGGCATCCTTGAGGCCAGCCGCTTCCAGCGCAGGCATCAGCCCGGCCGGGTTTATCGTCTGCTTCGGAAGCTCGGGATATTCCGGGTGGATCGGGAACATGTGGTGGTTCTCGCCCGTCGCGCCGAGGTTGTTGTAGCCCAGTTCCAGCACCACCTTCGGATCGACCGCCAGCTGGATCGCCGAGCGGACCGCCTTGTCCTTGTAGAGGTCCGAAGTGGCCGAGTTCATCCGCACCACGATGGTCGAGGCGGTGACGAGTTCCTCCTTCACCAGGCCCATGCCGTCGAGGATGTCGATGTATTCGCCCACCGATTCATAGTTCGCGTCCACCTCGTCCGAGGAGAACAGCGCGACCATCGCAGCAGGGTCGGTGCCGAAGTCGATGTAGTGGATCTCGTCCAGGGGCGCGGTGCCGCCCCACCAGGTGTGATTCGGAGCGCGCACGAGGATCGCGCGCTGGCCGACGGAGACCTCCTGCGGGACATAGGGCCCGGTGCCGATCGGGTTGGTGGAGGGGTCCTGGCCGTCCTGGAACGAGGAATGGACCACGGCGGCCGGGTAGTCGGCGAGGTTCGGCACCACGGCGATGTCCGAGGCGGTCAGGTTAAGCTGCACCGTCATGTCGTCCACCTTGACCACGGCGCCGTCGCGCAGGGTCTTGGTGTCGGGGTTGACGAGGCCAGGGAAGCGCGAGGCCATCGCGTTGCCCTCGACGTTGCCGTCGGTCCAGCGGGCGAAGTTGCGCACCACGTCATCGGCAGTGAAGGGGTCGCCGTTGTTCCAGGTCACGCCGGGGCGGACCTTCAGCGTGTACTGGGTCGCGTCCTCGTTGGCTTCCCAGCTTTCCAGAAGCCGGCCCTCGAACGAGCCGTCGTTGTTGTACTGGATCAGGTATTCCAGCCAGCCGCGATAGATGTTGGCGATCTGCGGCCAGTCGGCCAGACGAGGGTCCTTGGTGCCCTTCACTTCCATCGCCACCCGGATCTTGCCGCCGACCTTGGCCTCCTGCGCCTGTGCCGGTGCGGGCATGCCGATCAGGCCATACGCCGCCGCCGCCGACACGCCCAGCGCCGTGGTGCGGGTCAGGAACTCGCGGCGGCTGAGCTTGCCCTCGGCATATTCGCCGGCATACATCCGCGCGGCCGGATGCAGGTCGCGCTCGCTGTTGAAGTCCTTCATCATCGTCTCCCTGTGAGTTTTTCTTTGCTTGCGGTGGTGTCGCCACCCCTCTGGATCCGCCCTGACCGCGATCAGCGGTCCAGATCGACCGTCCAGACGACTGCACACCCCTTGCCCGCATTGCGCATCTTTTTCGGCAATCCGTCAACGACTGCTTTCGACCAATGATATCGCATTTGCGACATTGGGTGGTCGAAAACAGACTGTGGACTGTCGCGATCGGATCACCCCGCGCGGCGGAAGGCGGTGGGGGACTTTCCGGTCACATGCTGGAAGGCGCGGGTAAAGTAGGCGGGCGAGTTGAAGCCCAGCTGTTCGGCGATCCGGCCCACGGGAATTCGGGTTTCCGCCAGGAGCTTGCGCGCCTCGAAGATACGCCGGTCCTGCAGGAGGGCCGAGGCCGGGCGCCCGCAGGCGGCGTTGCAGCAACGCGTCAGATGGGTGGGCGTGACGCCCAGCGCGGCGGCGAAATCGGCGACGTTCATGCCGGTGCGGAAGTTCCGTTCCAGAAGCGCGGTATAGCGCGCCACCAGCCGCCGCGTCGCGTCCTGGCGCGGCGCCTCGAGCGGGTCGGCCTTGCGCACCTGGCGTTCCAGCCAGACGCCCAGAAGGCCGACATAGGCCTCGGTCGCGCGGTCATGGGCGGGCGTGTCGCTTTCCAGCTCGCGCAGAATCGAATCAAGCAGGACGTTCACTTCCTGCTGGGCATGGACCTCGCGGATCCGCAGGTGCTGCGGCGTCTTGGGCAGGACCACCTTCGGATCGCGGCCGAAGAAGACGGCGGTGCCGAAAACCTGGGGGCCCGCCTCGAAGCCGTGCATGACCCCCGCGGGGATGAAGATCGCATTATGTGCCGTGTAGCCGCGCGTCACCCCCGAGATCGTGATGCGGCCCTGGCCTTTGGTGAACCACAGCAGGCAGGGCTCCGAAAGCGACCGCATCGCCTCGACCCGCCAGCGGCCACCGGAGGCCAGGCGTGGAATGGCGACGAGACGCAGTTGCGAGGCAGGCGTGGCGATGGGCATTTTCGCTCGGATCCCGTGGCAGAGGCAGCGTTGAACGCAGTTAATCAGGCCCCGGCCCGCAACCCAAGAGATTTTCCGGGGTCCGGCCCTGACTTGTCCACGGATGTTCCATTTTCCTGTGTAAAAGGCTGTGGATAAGTGGAAAGTTCCGATAACTTGTGCGGCCAACCCCATGTCAGGGAAGGGAAACCTGCCGCCAGTCCTTCATGTTCGATCTGAACCAGGTCCGCTGCCGCTTGGCATATTGCCGGCTGGCCAGCGTGGCGGCCTGGGTGGCCTCGTCCAGCGTCGTTTCCCCGCGCAGATGGGCGATCAGTTCCGGCCCGCCGATCGCCTTTGCGGAGGGGCGTCGCGGGTCCCAGTCCGCCAGGTTCGCCCGCGCCTCATCAAGCGCGCCTTCGGTTAGCATCTGGTGAAAGCGCCGGTCGATCCGGGCGTTCAGCCAGGGAACCTCGGGCACGAGGACCAGGGCCTCGGCGCGTTCGAGCGGCAGGAAAGGCGCGGGCGTGTCCGCCTGCCAGGCGGCAAGGCCCCGCCCGGTGGCGCGCAGCACCTCCCAGGCGCGCTGGACGCGGACGGGGTTCTGGCGGTCGATCCGCGCGGCGGTCTCTGGGTCTAGCTCGGCCAGAAGCCCCTCGTGCCCCTCGGCGGCGCGGCGGGCATCGGCTTCGGCGCGGATCTCGGGCGGGACCTCGGGCACCTCGGCCAGCCCGCGGGTGAGGGCGTTGAAGTTGAGACCCGTCCCCCCGACGATCACGACCGGGCGGTCGAGGAGGGGCGCTACATCGCGCAGCCAGTGACCCACGGAATAGGGCGCGTCGTGCGGGACGTGGCCATAGAGCGCATGGGGCAGGGCGGCCTCGTCGGCGGGCGAGGGGCGGGCGGTCAGGATGCGCCAGTTGGCATAGACCTGAAGGGCATCTGCGTTGACGATCAGGCGGTTGTCGCGCGCGGCAAGCTCCATCGCCAGGGCCGACTTGCCGCTGGCCGTGGGACCGGCGATCAGGACCGGCGCCTCGCGCGATATGCTGGCGGTCTGCACTTGGAAACCCCGGTTGAACCTGCCGCGGTTTTGCGACATTTTGCGGCCCAGTCCAAACAAGAAAACGATATGCAGGGGTCCCATGGCGGAGACAGCCACCAGATACAGCCGCGTCATGCTGAAGATTTCCGGCGAGGCGCTGATGGGGGACCAGGGTTATGGCCTGCATCCGCCGACCGTGGCGCGCATTGCCGAAGAGGTGAAATCGGTCCGCGACCTCGGCGTCGAGATCTGCATGGTGATCGGCGGCGGCAACATCTTTCGCGGCTTGCAGGGCAGCGCACAGGGGATGGAACGGACGACGGCGGACTACATGGGGATGCTGGCCACCGTGATGAACGCGCTGGCCATGCAGTCGGCGCTGGAGGCGATCGGGGTCTTCACCCGCGTCATCTCGGCCATCCCGATGGATCAGGTCTGCGAGCCCTACATCCGCCGCCGCGCGGTGCGGCACCTGGAGAAGAAGCGGGTCTGCATCTTCGCCGCCGGCACCGGGAACCCCTATTTCACCACCGACACGGCGGCGACGCTGCGGGCCTCCGAGATGGCCTGTCAGGCGATCTTCAAGGGAACGAAGGTGGACGGGGTCTATGACAAGGACCCCAAGAAGCATGCCGACGCGAAACGCTATGAGCATGTGACCTACGACGAGGTGCTGGAAAAGCATCTGGGCGTGATGGACGCGACCGCGATCGCGCTGGCACGCGACAATGCGCTGCCGATCATCGTCTTCAGCCTGGACGAGCCCGGCGGGTTCCGGGGAATCCTGGCGGGGCAGGGGACCTATACCCGCGTCGAGGGCTAAGCCCTTGCGGACGCAGCGTTAAACCGGCGGGTTAACGGAAAGTGTAGCGTCTGGCATCCGTCTGGCATGCGTCGGCTTTGCGTCGGGCACGGGGCGGGCGGGGCCGGCGTTAACCATGTCCGGCGAGCAGCCCTGCGGTCGGGCGGGCGCTTGGGCCTATACCCGGCCCGCGCGGCTCTGCTATAGAGCGCCAGATCGCGGGTGGGGCAGCCCGCAGGGAAGTGAAGGAGCAGCCGATGGCTCATGAAGAGATCGAGATCGACACCGACGACCTCCAGCGCCGGATGGACGGCGCGATGGCGGCGCTGAAGACGGAATTCGCCTCGCTGAGAACCGGCCGCGCCTCGGCCTCGATCGTCGAGCCGATCCAGGTGGAGGCCTATGGCCAGATGACGCCGATCAACCAGCTGGGCACGGTCAACGTGCCCGAGCCGCGGATGGTGGTCATCAACGTCTGGGACAAGGCGATGGTCGGCAAGGTCGAGAAGGCGATCCGCGAGTCAGGGATAGGGATCAACCCGGTCACCGACGGCCCGCTGATCCGCCTGCCGATCCCGGAACTGAACGAGGAGCGCCGCCGCGAATTGACCAAAGTTGCCGCGCAATATGCCGAGCAGGCCAAGGTCGCGATTCGCAACGTGCGGCGCGACGGGATGGACCAGATCAAGAAGGCGAAGGCGCAGGGCATGAGCGAGGACGACCAGAAATTCTGGGCCGACACGGTGCAGGAGCTGACGGACAAGGCGATCGCTGCCGTGGACAAGGCGCTGGAAGCCAAGCAGGCGGAGATCATGCAGGTCTGACCTGCGGGCGGAGGGGCGGCGAGTGTCGAAGGACTTGCAGGTGGAGGCCGCAGCGCGGCCAGTCAACCATCTGGCGATCATCATGGACGGCAACGGCCGCTGGGCCACCAACCGGGGCTGGGCGCGTCTGGTCGGCCACCGCAAGGGTGCCGAGCGGGTGCGCGAGATCGTCAAGGCGGCCCCCGACCTGGGGATCAGGTGGCTGACGCTCTATGCCTTCTCGACCGAGAACTGGAAGCGGTCCACAGAGGAAGTCCTGGGCCTGATGGCGATCTTCGCCCGTTACATCGAGCGCGAGGCCGACCGGCTGGCGCAGGCGGGCGTCAGGATGCGCTTCATCGGCGACCGGAGCCGGCTCGACCCCAAGCTGCAACGCATGATGGCCGGGATCGAGGCGCGCACGGCGGGGCTTGACCGGCTGAACCTCACGGTCGCGATCAATTACGGCGGGCGGGACGAGATCGTCCGCGCGGCCCGCAAGGTGGCCGAGGCCGCGGCGGCGGGGCTTCTGGACCCTCGGCATCTGACCGAGGCGGCCTTCGGCGAAAGGCTCGACACCGGGGGGCTGCCCGACCCTGACCTGGTGATCCGCACCAGCGGCGAGACGCGGACCTCGAATTTCCTGCCCTGGCAGGCGGCCTATGCCGAATACGAGTTCACCGAGACGCTCTGGCCGGATTTCGGGCCGGAGGAGTTGGCCGCGATCGTGGCGCGCTTCTCGAACCGACAGCGGCGCTTCGGCGGGGTGGTCCGGTGAGCGATCCGGGGCCGGCGCCTGCCGGCAGATGGGCGGACCTGCGCACGCGCATCCTGTCGGCCATCGTCATGCTGGCGGTGGGCGCGGTCGAGATCTGGTTGGGCGGCACGGCCTTTGCCGCGCTGGTCATCGGGCTGACCTCGGTGATGGTCTGGGAACTGGCGACGATGACGGCGCCGGGGGGGCGGAAGGCTCCGGTCACCATCGCCGTGACGGCGGGGGCTGCGCTGATGCTGGCCATGGTGCTGCGCAGCGACATCGCGGTCCTGTTCCTGATGGTGCCGACGCTGGTCCTGATCCTGACCCCGCGCCGCGACCGGCGGCTGTCGGGCGCCTATGCGCTGGCGATCATGCTGGCGGGCTACGGACTGGTCGAGCTGCGCCAGACCGGGGGCGACCGGGCGATCCTGTGGCTGGTGGCGGTGGTGATCGTCTCGGACGTGCTGGGCTATTTCGTGGGCCGGCTGGTGGGAGGCCCGAAGTTCTGGCCGGCGCTGAGCCCGAAGAAGACCTGGTCGGGCACGGTGGCGGGCTGGATCGGCGCGGCGCTGGTGGGGCTGGTCCTTGTCCTGGCGGTGGGCACGAGCTGGCTGATCGTGCCGGTCTCGGCGCTGGTGGCCCTGGCCGGGCAGATGGGCGACATTGCCGAAAGCTGGGTCAAGCGGCGGGCCGGCGTAAAGGATGCCTCGGACCTGATCCCGGGCCATGGCGGCGTGCTGGACCGGTTCGACGCGTTGATCGGGGCGGTGGTCTTCGTGCTGCTTCTGGGCCTCTTCGCGCCGGTCACGCGCCTGTTCGGTGGGTGAGGCGATGCGCAGCATCTCGATCTTTGGTGCCACGGGGTCGATCGGCGAGCAGACCGTCGATCTTCTGCTGCGCGCGGGCGGGGCCGGGACGCATCGCGTGGTGGCGCTGACCGGGGGACGGAACCTGGCACGGCTGGCCGAGATGGCGCGCCTGTTGCGGGCCGAGATCGCGGTCTGCGCCGATCCGCGAGACTTGCGGGAGCTTCGTGAGCGGCTGGCCGGTTCGGGTGTCGAGGCGGCGGCGGGGCCGGAGGCGTTGCTCGAGGCCGCCGACCGCCCGGCAGACTGGGTGATGAGCGCAATCGTCGGCGCGGCAGGGCTGGCGCCGGGGTTCCGCGCCCTGCGGCACGGGGGCACGCTGGCGCTGGCCAACAAGGAAAGCCTGGTGACGGCCGGGCCGTTGCTCATGGCCGAGGCCGCGCGGCAGCGGGCGCGGATCCTGCCGGTGGACAGCGAGCACTCGGCGATCTTCCAGGCGCTGGTCGGCGAGGACATCGCGGCGGTGGAGCGGATCATCCTGACCGCCTCGGGCGGCGCCCTCCGCGACTGGCCGATCGAGCGTCTGGCCGCGGCAACCGTGGCCGAGGCGCTGGCACATCCTAACTGGACGATGGGGCACAGGATCACGATCGATTCGGCATCCATGTTCAACAAGGCACTGGAAGTCATCGAGACCCGGGAATTCTTCGGTGTCGCCCCGGAGCAGATCGAGGTCATCATCCACCCCGAGAGCCTGATCCATTCCATGGTCGGCTACCGCGACGGGGCGATCATGGCGCATATGGGGGCGCCGGACATGCGCCATTCCATCGGCTATGCGCTGAACTGGCCCGAGCGGGCGCCGCTGCCGGTGGCGCGGCTGGACCTGGCCCGGATCGGCCAGCTGACCTTCCGCGCGCCGGACCTTCAGCGCTATCCCGCGCTGCGGCTGGCCCGTGAGGTCATGGCGCGGCGCGGACTGGCAGGGGCGGCCTTCAACGCGGCCAAGGAGGTGGCGCTCGACCATTTCCTGGCCGGCGGGATCGGATTCATGGACATGGGCTGCGTGGTCGAGGCGGTGCTCGAGGTGCTGGACCCCGAGCTTGGCCGCGAAAACGACAGAATGACCCTTGAGGATGTGCAGGCCGTGGACCATCTGGCACGGCAAAGGGCAGGTGAGATCGTGCGCCGGCAGGCAGGAGAGCGGTGATGGAAGCGATTGTGGCGGCGCTTGGCGGCACGGCCTGGACGGTGGTGTTCTTCGTGATCGCGCTGTCGGTGATCGTCTTCGTGCACGAATACGGCCATTACATCGTCGGCCGCTGGTCGGGGATCCATTCCGAGGTCTTCTCCATCGGCTTCGGCCCGGTCCTGTTCAGCCGCACCGACCGGCGCGGCACGAAATGGCAGGTCGCGGCGATTCCCTTCGGCGGCTATGTGAAGTTCCTCGGCGATGTGGATGCGTCCTCGGTGCGGTCGGCCGATGTCTCGGGGCTGTCGGCCGAGGAGCGGCGGCATACGATGGCGGGCGCTCCGCTCTGGGCGCGGGCGGCCACGGTGGCGGCGGGGCCGGTGTTCAACTTCATACTGACCTTCGTGCTTCTTGCGGGGCTGGCGCTGGCGGTGGGCGTTCCGCGCGAGGAACCGACGGTGGGCGCGCTGCGGGCCTTTCCGTACGAGGGGCCGTCGCTGGTCGAGGGCGACGTGATCCTGGCGGTGGACGGCCAGCCGACGCCGGACTGGGCGACCTTCAACCAGGTGGTGGACACAGTGCAGGACCGGACCGTGCTGACCTACCGGGTGCGCCGGGGGGGCGAGGAGCTGGAGGTCGAAGGCCCGCATCCGCGCGCGCCCGTGGTGGGCGAGGTGCAGATCCGGTCCGCCGCGATGGACGCGGGCCTCCGCGAGGGCGACGTGATCCTGAGGGCGGACGGCAAGGATGTCCGCTTCTTCGCCGAACTGCCCGAGATCGTCGCGGCCGGCAAGGGCCAGCCGGTGGCGCTGACCGTCTGGCGCGACGGCCGGACCTTCGAGCTGTCGCTGACCCCGCGCATCCGCACGGTGGACGACGGCAGCGGCGGCTTCACGGAACGCTACCTGCTGGGGCTTTATTCCGGCATGTTCTTCGAGCCTGCCGTGCGCAGTGTGGGCCCCTGGGAGGCGGTGACGGGCGCGGCGCAGAGCATGTGGCTGATGACGACGACGACCTTCTCGGGCCTGTGGCACATGATCCAGGGGGCCATCAGCAGCTGCAATCTGTCGGGCGCGATCGGGATGGCGGAAACGGCAGGTGACGCCGCGCGCAACGGGGCGGAGAGCTTCGTCGGCATGCTGGCGATCCTGTCGCTGGGCGTGGGCATCCTGAACCTGTTCCCGATCCCGGTCCTGGATGGCGGTCATCTGGTGTTCCACGCCTACGAGGCGGTGACGCGGCGCAAGCCCTCGGAGCGGGCGCTGCGGATCCTGATGACGGTGGGTCTGACGCTGGTGCTGTCGATCATGCTGTTCGGGCTGAGCCGCGACCTTCTGTGCCACTGACAGCGCCGGCACGGTCTGCGCCCTGATCGGCAGGGCGCTGCGCGGCCATTGCCCTTCTACCACAACATCTTGCAAAGTTATCCACAGGGACCGCAGGCTTTTGACAAAGCTGCGCTTTCCCGCTAGTCAATCCCGTAACAATAAATTCGGCGAGGATGCAAAATGCGGATGACCCAATGCGCGGCCCAGGGGCAGCCTGCCCGGGCAAGGTCCAGGGCTCGTCTGCTGGCCACGGCTGTTTTCTTCGGTGCCGCAACGGCTTCGCAGCCGTTTCTCCAGCCCGCGTTCGCGCAGGTCTATTCCTTTTCGAACGTGACCATCGAGGGCAATGAGCGTGTCGATGCCGCAACCATCCTGAATTATGCCGGAATCAGGCGCGGGCAGGAGGTTTCCGCCGCGGCCCTGAACGATGCCTACCAGCGCATTCTCAACTCGAACCTGTTCGAGACGGTCGAACTGGTGCCGCAAGGTTCGACCCTGGTGATCCGGGTAAAGGAATACCCGATCGTCAACGTGATCTCGATCGAGGGCAACAAGCGGCTGAAGGACGAGAAGCTGGCCGAGCTGATCAAGTCGCAGCCGCGGCGGGTCTATTCTCCGGCCCAGGCCGAGGCGGACGCCGCCGCCATCGCCGAGGCCTACCGCGTCGGCGGGCGTCTGGCCGCGACGGTGACGCCCAAGATCATCCGCCGCAGCGACAACCGGGTCGATCTGGTATTCGAGATCACCGAGGGTCGCGTGGTCGAGAACGAGCGGATCACCTTCGTCGGCAACAAGGCCTTCTCCGACCGCCGTCTGCGCCAGGTGCTGGAAACCAAGCAGGCGGGCTTTCTGCGCACCCTGATCCAGCGCGACACCTTTGTCGCCGAGCGGCTGGACCTGGACCGCAAGATGCTGACCGACTTCTACCAGTCGCGCGGCTACATCGACTTCCAGGTTGTCGATGCCAGCGCCGAGGTGAGCCGTGAACGCGATGCGACCTTCGTCACCTTCACCGTGCGCGAGGGGCTGTCCTACAAGATCGGCAAGATCTCGACCGTGTCCGAGGTCGAAGGACTGGACGCGGCCGAGTTCGAGGCGGTGCAGCGGATCCGCACCGGCCAGACCTACAGCCCGCTTCTGATCGACAACAACATCACCCGGATGGAAACGCTGGCCCTGAAGAAGGGGCTGAACTTCGTCCGTGTGGAGCCGCGCATCACCCGCGACAACCGCAACCAGGCGGTCGACATCGAGTTCGCCATCGTCCGCGGCGAGCGCATCTTCGTCGAGCGCATCGACATCGAGGGCAACACGACCACGCTGGATCAGGTGATCCGCCGCCAGTTCCGCACCAGCGAGGGCGACCCCTTCAATCCGCGCGAGATCCGCCAGGCCGCGGAACGGATCCGCGCGCTTGGGTTCTTTTCCGACGCTCAGGTCAACGCCGACCAGGGCTCGGCACCGGACCAGGTCGTGGTGAAGGTCGGCGTCGAGGAACAGCCGACCGGCTCGCTGAACTTCGGCGTCAGCTATTCGGTGGCGAACGGCACCGGCTTCAACATCGGCTTTTCCGAGACCAACTTCCTCGGTCGCGGTCAGCGGCTTTCGGTGTCGATCTCGACCGCCTCGGACAACCAGAACTCCAGCTTCAGCTTCACCGAGCCGGCTTTCCTGGGCAGGGATCTGCGCTTTTCGATCGGCGCCTATTACCGGACTTCCGAATCGGATTACTCGGCCTATGACACGCGCAGCGTCGGGTTCAGCACCAGCCTGGGCTTCCCGGTCGGCGAGCAGTCCAGCCTGGATCTGAGGATCGGGGTCGCCGAGGACAGGCTGTTCAACTACACGGGCGACTCGCCGATCATCATTGCCGAGGAGGCGGAAGGCGCGCGCCGGTCCACCTCGGTGGGATACACCTACGAGTTCGACAACCGGATCACGGGTCTGAATCCGAAGGGCGGTGTCCTGTTGCGTTTTGGCCAGGACTTCGCTGGTCTGGGGGGCGACAACAGCTATATCAAGACCACGGCGCTGGCCCTGGCCGAGACCAAGGTCCTGAACGAGGAGGTGACGCTGCGCGCCATCTTCGAGGGTGGCGCGATCACTTCGCTGGGCGGAAACGTCACCCGGGTGACGGATCGTTTCTTCGGCAACGGCAAGATCCGGGGCTTCGAGCCGAACGGGATCGGGCCGCGCGATCTGGGCGCCACGGATCAGGATGCGCTTGGCGGCAACATGTTCGCGGTCGCACGTTTCGAGGCCGACTTCCCGTTGGGCCTGCCCGAGGAATACGGCATCACCGGCGGCGCCTTCTTCGACGTGGGCTCGGTCTGGAGCCTCGACAACACGTCCGGGTTCGGCGGCGCCGAGGTGGACGACGGCTTCAACCCGCGTGCCAGCGTGGGCCTGTCGCTGTTCTGGACCACGCCGATCGGTCCGCTGCGGTTCAACTTCAGCAAGGCGATCGTCAAGGAAGACTACGACAGGGAACAGAGCTTCGACCTGACGATCCAGACCCGGTTCTGATGGTGGCCTGGCGGCGCGGATCCCGGCGCCTGGGGCTGCGAAGCCTGATTCTGGCCGGGCTGATGCTGGTGGGCGTGGCGGCTTCGGCGCAGGAGACCCCGGAGCCTGCGCCGATTCTGACGCTGGACCAGGACCGCCTGTTCCTGGAATCGGACTTCGGCAAGGCGGTGGTGGCGCGAGAGAGGGCCGACACGGCCGCGCTGGAGCAGGAGAACCGCCGCATCGAGGCGGAACTGGTGGCGGAAGAACAGGCGCTGACCGACCTGCGGGCCACGCTTGCGGCCGAAGAGTTTTCGGCGCGGGCAGAAGCCTTCGATGCCAAGGTCGAACGGATCCGGGCCGAACAGGATGCCAAGGCCCGGCGTCTTACCGAGCGGCGCGACGCCGACCGCAAGGCCTTTCTCGAGGTGGTCGTGCCAGTGCTGGGCGCCCTGCTTGGCGACCGGGGGGCAACGGCGATCCTGGACAAGAACATGGTCATCCTGTCCCTGTCGGCGGTGGATGTGACCGATGAGGCCATCGCCAGGGTCAATGCCGCACTCGCCAAGCCGCAGGCGCCTGCCCCCTGATCCGGCCCGGCCTTCCGCGACAACTTGTGCCGTCCTGCGCGACTTGCTAGCTAGACCGCAACTGCGTGCGGGCTTCTTCGGACGAAAGGGTGCCAGGATGGATGGAACTGCCGTGACACATGCCGATCTGGACCTGATCCAGCGGATCATTCCGCACCGGTATCCGTTCCTCCTGATCGACAAGGTGCGCGACATCGTACTCAACGACAGTTGCGTCGGCATCAAGTGCATCACCCTGAACGAGCCGCAGTTCCAGGGCCATTTCCCCGGCATGCCGATCTTTCCCGGCGTGATGATCATCGAGGCCATGGCCCAGACCTCGGGCGTGCTGGTCGGGCTGTCGATGGATCTGGTGGACCGGAACGCCAAGGTGTTCTTCATGGGCGTGGACGGGGTGAAGTTCCGGCGCAAGGTGGTGCCGGGCGACGTGCTGGAACTGCATGTGAAGGCGCTGCGCGGGGGCGGCCGGGTCTGGAAGTTCGAGGGCCGCGCCATGGTCGAGGGCGAGCTGGCCTGCGAGGCCACCTTCATGGCGATGTTCGACGTGGCGAAGGCCTGAGCCGGGGCATGACCATTCACCCTTCCGCCCAGGTCCACCCTTCGGCCATCGTCGAGCCCGGCGCCGTGATCGGTGAGGGCTGCGTGATCGGTCCGTTCTCGATCGTCGGGCCCGAGGTGGTGCTGGGCGCCCGCGTGGTGCTGAAGTCGCATGCCGTGGTGACGGGCTGGACCGAGATCGGCGCGGACACGGTGATCTTTCCCTTCGCTACCGTCGGCGAGGTTCCGCAAGACCTGAAATACCAGGGCGAGCGCACGCGGCTGATCGTCGGCGCCCGCTGCCGCATCCGCGAGGGCGCGACGCTGAACACCGGGACGGAGGGCGGCGGCGGGGTGACGCGGGTCGGCGATGACGTGCTGATCATGACCGGCGCCCATGTCGGCCATGATGCGCAGATCGGCAACCGGGTGATCCTGGTGAACAACGTGGCCATTGCCGGTCATGTGGTGCTGGGCGATGACGTGATCGTGGGCGGCCTGTCGGGCGTGCACCAATGGGTGCGCGTCGGCCAGGGCGCGATCATCGGAGCGGTGACGATGGTCACCAATGACGTGATCCCCTATGGCCTGGTGCAGGCGCCGCGGGGCGAGCTGGATGGGCTGAACCTCGTGGGCCTGAAACGGCGGGGCGTGGACCGGGCGGGGATCACCGCGCTGCGCGCCGCCTATCAGACGCTGGCGCAGGAGGACGGCAGTTTCCTCGACCGGGCGCGGAAGCTGGCCGAGGAAAGCGACAATCCCCTGGTGCGCGAGATCGCCGATTTCATCCTGTCGAAGTCGGACCGCAGCTTCCTGACCCCCAAGGGCGGGCGCTGACCCATGCGGACGGCGATCATCGCCGGGCGGGGACGGCTGCCGGCCGAACTGGCCGCGGCGATGGCCGAGCCGCCGCTGGTCGCCGCGCTGGACGGTTTCGCGCCCGAAGGCATCACGGTGGACCTGACCTTCCGGGTCGAGCGGCTGGTCCCCTTCCTGCGGGCGCTGGAACGGGACGGGGTGGACCGGGTGATCTTTGCCGGAGCCGTCACCCGCCCGCGCCTCGACCCCGGCCTGATCGACGAGGGCACCGCCGCGCTTCTGCCGCGGCTGATGCAGGCGATGGCGGCGGGGGACGACGCGACGCTGCGGGTGGTGATCGAGCTGTTCGAGGAGTCGGGCTTCACTGTCGCCGGGGTGGAAGAGGTGGCCCCGGCGCTGCTGCCGGGCGCGGGGGTGCTGGCCGGATCGGTCGGTCCTCAGGATGAGGCCGATGCGGCGCGGGCCGCGGCGATCGTCGCCGCCCTGGGGGCGGTGGATGTGGGGCAGGGCGCGGTGGTGGCGCAGGGTCTGTGCCTCGGGGTCGAGGCGCTGCCGGGGACGGATGCGCTTCTGGCGCAGGTGGCGGGCGTCGGCGCCTTGCGCCCCGACCCGGCCCGGGGGCGCGGGGTGTTCTACAAGGCCGCGAAGCCCGGGCAGGACCGGCGCATCGACCTGCCGACGCTGGGACCGGAGAC
Organism: Tabrizicola flagellatus; assembly: GCF_008271465.1. Taxonomy (GTDB): domain Bacteria; phylum Pseudomonadota; class Alphaproteobacteria; order Rhodobacterales; family Rhodobacteraceae; genus Tabrizicola; species Tabrizicola flagellata. Next base: position 254,932 of record NZ_VMDU01000001.1, read on the forward strand.
CTTGCGCGGCGCGGCGGCGGCGGGGCTGGGCGGGGTGGCCTTCGAGGCGGGATCGGTGATCTGCCTCGACCTGCCGGGGATGCGGCAGCTGGCCGACGAACTGGGTCTGTTCCTCTGGGCGCGCGCATGACTGCCGCGGGCTCATCGCTTGCTGCGCGGCGCTCTTCGCCGGGCGACGCGCAGCGAAGAGCGGGCGCAGCCGAGCGATGAGCGGGCCGGTGAAGCTGTTCCTGATCGCGGGCGAGCCCTCGGGGGACCGCCTGGGCGCGGCGCTGATGGCGGGGCTCAGGTCACTTGTGCCGGTGGAGTTCTCCGGGGTCGGCGGGCCGCTGATGCAGGCCGAAGGGATGGCGAGCCTTTTCCCGATGGAGGAGCTGTCGGTGATGGGCATCGCCGAGGTGCTGCCGAAATACCTGCACCTCAAGCGCCGGATCCGCGAGACGGCCGAGGCGGCCCTGGCCTCGGGCGCGGTGGCGCTGGTGACCATCGACTCGCCCGATTTCTGTCTGCGCGTCGCGGCGCTGGTCAAGGCGCGGCGGCCGCAGATGCGCACCATCCACTATGTCGCGCCCTCGGTCTGGGCCTGGCGGCCGGGTCGCGCGGCGAAGATGGCGCGGGTCATCGACCATGTGCTGGCGCTTCTGCCCTTCGAGCCGCCCTACATGACGGCGGCCGGCATGACATGCGATTTCGTGGGGCATCCGGTGGTGGCCGAGCCGCTGGCCACGGAGGCCGAACGCGCCGCCTTCGCGGGGCCGGGTCCGCTCCTCCTGGCGCTGCCGGGGTCGCGGCGGGGCGAGGTCGCGCGGCTGGCGCCGGTTTTCGGGGCGGTGGTCGGGCGGCTGAAGGCGCGGCACCCGGACCTGCGCGTGGCGTTGCCCACGGTGCGCGGTGTGGCAGACCTGGTCCGCGCGCTGACCGCGGACTGGCCGGTGGCACCGCAGATCATCGAGGATGCAGCCGGCAAACGCGGCGCCTTTGCCGCCGCCGATGTGGCGCTGGCGGCCTCGGGGACGGTCTCGCTGGAATTGGCTGCCAACGCCTGCCCGATGGTCATCGCCTATGACATGCACCCGCTGACACTGTGGCTCATGCGCCGCGCGGCGCTGGTCGATACGGTGACGCTGGTCAACCTGGTCAGCGAGACCCGCGCGGTGCCCGAGTTCATCGGCCCGGACTGCCGCGCCGAGCGGATCGCCCCGGCGCTGGAGGCGGTGCTGGCCGACCCCGGCGCGCAAAGGGCCGCCATGGCGCTGACGATGCAGCGGCTGGGCCGGGGCGGAGAGCCGCCTGGTCTCAGGGCTGCGCGGTCGGTGCTGGCGGCGCTTCGCCGTTGACGATCGCCAGGACCTGCGGCATCAGCCCGTCCATCTTCTCGTTGATGAGCTTCATCATCCCCGGCTGCTGCGCCGCGGTCAGCTGGGGCAGCTTGGCCATCACCGACCGTCCCTCGGGCGTGGCGTAGAAGTCGCGCAGCGCCGTGATCTCTGCCAGGGTGAACATGTCGGCCATGATACCGGCCTGGTCGCGCATCAGCCGGGTCATCGGTTCGGTGAAGGTGTCGAGATAAAGCTGGCGGATCTTGCCGATCTGCTCCTCGCCGAGAGTCTGCCCCCCGGCCGCGACCTGCTGCAGGATCGGCTGATACATCGTCTCGATCAGCGCATTCATGTCGAAGCCCTGCAGGGCCAGTTCGACATATTCGGCGGCCACGGCCAGCCGCTCCTCGCGGGTTTCGGCGAGGGCGGGCAGGGGCAGCGCCAGAAGCGCCGCAAGAAGCAGGGATTTCAACGGATCATCCTTTCCAGATCCAGCCGCCGCCGAAGATGCGGCTGCCTTCGGGGGCGTAGAAGACGCAGGCCTGCCCGGCGCTGACGCCGTCCTCGGGGGCGAGGAGTTCCACCTCGGCCGTGGTCGGGCCGGTGGGGCGGATCACCGCCTCGGCCGGAGGGCGGGTGGAGCGGACCTTGACCTTCAGATGCCAGTCCGGGCGGCTGTCGAAGGGGGCATCGCCCAGCCAGTTGATCTCGCGCACCGGGATGATGCGGGTGGACAGCGCCGCCTTGGGGCCGACGATCACGCGGCGGGTGTCGGGGTCGAGCTTCACCACATAGAGCGGCTCGCCGAGGCCGCCGATGCCGAGGCCCTTGCGCTGGCCCACGGTGTAGTGGATCACGCCGCGGTGCTGGCCGAGGGTGTTGCCGTCGAGGTCCACGATCTCGCCCGGATCGGCGGCGCCGGGGCGCAGCTTCTCGATCACCGCGGCGTAGTTGCCGTTCGGGACAAAGCAGATGTCCTGGCTGTCGGGCTTGTCGGCCACCGGCAGCCCGTATTTCGCCGCAAGCGCACGGGTTTCGGCCTTGGAGGCGAGGTGCCCCAGGGGGAAGCGCAGGTAGGAGAGCTGTTCCGGCGTGGTCGAGAACAGGAAATAGGACTGGTCGCGCGCGGGATCGGCGGCCTGGTGCAGTTCCGGCCCGGACGGCCCAAGCTTGCGCTGGATGTAGTGCCCCGTGGCCATGCAGTCGGCGTCGAGGTCCCTGGCCGTGGCCAGCAGGTCCTTGAACTTCACCCGTTCGTTGCAGCGGATGCAGGGCACCGGGGTTGCGCCGGAGAGGTAGGCGTCGGCGAATTCCTCGATCACCGCCTCGCGGAAGGTGTTCTCGTAGTCAAGGACGTAGTGCGGAAAGCCCATGGTTTCCGCCACCCGCCGCGCGTCGTGGATGTCGCGGCCCGCGCAGCAGGCCCCCTTCTTTGCGAGCGCCGCGCCATGGTCGTAGAGCTGGAGCGTGACGCCGACGACGTCGTAACCTTCCTCGGCCAGCATCGCTGCAACGACGCTGCTGTCCACGCCTCCGGACATGGCGACGACGACCCGCGTCTCGGACGGGGGTTTGGGCAGGCCGAGGGAGTTGAGCGCCAGGTCGCGCGGCATGGGATTGTCCGGGGTCAGGGAATGATGGGGAATATATGAAAATGCTGTGCAGTCTCAATCCCCAGTTTCAGCATTGATTAAGCCTGTTGCGGCATCCTCTGCCGAAACGGAGAGGGATCGGCGATGTTTCTCAAGCGTATCGATGGACCCAGACAGGTGACGCTACCGGATGGCAGTTTCCTCACGCGGGCGGATCTGCCGCCGGTGGACACCCGGCGCTGGGTGGCCAGTCGCAAGGCAGTGGTGGTGAAGGCGGTGGTCTACGGCCTGATTTCCGAGAAGGAGGCGCTGGAGCGCTATGCCCTGTCCGAGGAAGAGTTCGCCCTGTGGCGCACGGCCGCGCTGAAGCATGGCGAGGACGGGCTGAAGGTCACGTCGATCCGGAAATACAGACAACTTTAAGTGGATTCACTTTCTCCCTCTGGCATAGTAACCGACAGTTAACCATTTGGCGGCAAGGTCGTTAACGAAGACCCACCTGAGCGGAGTTATTTGGATCATGCGTATTCTGCTTGTCGAGGATGACCCCACGACCTCGCGCAGCATCGAGCTGATGCTGACCCATGCCAACCTGAACGTCTACTGCACCGACATGGGCGAGGACGGAATCGACCTCGCGAAACTCTACGACTACGACCTGATCCTGCTGGACCTCAACCTGCCGGACATGAGCGGGCACGAGGTGCTGCGCCAGGTGCGCCAGGCCAAGGTGGAAACGCCGATCCTGATCCTGTCGGGCGCGGACGATACCGAAAACAAGCTGAAAGGTTTCGGTTTCGGCGCCGACGACTACCTGACCAAGCCCTTCCACCGCGAGGAACTGGTCGCCCGCATCCATGCCATCATCCGCCGGTCGAAGGGACACAGCCAGTCGGTCATCCGGACCGGGCGGATCTCGGTGAACCTTGACGCAAAGACCGTCGATGTGGACGGCAAGGCGGTGCATCTGACCGGCAAGGAATACCAGATGCTGGAGCTTCTTTCCCTGCGCAAGGGGACGACGCTGACCAAGGAGATGTTCCTCAACCATCTCTATGGCGGGATGGACGAGCCGGAGCTGAAGATCATCGACGTCTTCATCTGCAAGCTGCGCAAGAAACTGGCCGAGGCCACGGGTGGCGACAACTACATCGAAACCGTCTGGGGCAGGGGCTATGTCCTGCGAGACCCGGCTGCCGGTGCCGGGGTCAGGCTGGCGGCAAGCGCCTGATCTTTACCTCGCCCGGCGCCCCGCCTAACCTCCAAAGAGGAGCGGGAAGCGGCATAGGGGTCGGGGAGAGGGATGACGGACAAACCGGTCGAGGTGCTGACAGAAGCCGAGGCGCGGGCCGAGCTTGCGCGGCTTGCACAGGCGATTGCGGCCGCGAACACCGCCTATCACACGCTGGATGCGCCCGAGATATCGGATGCCGAATACGACGCCCTCAAGCGGCGCAATGCCGCGATCGAGGCGCGGTTCCCGGCTCTGAAGCGCCCGGATTCGCCGACGGACCAGGTGGGGGCGACCGTCGCCGAGGGGTTCGGCAAGGTCGCGCATCGGGTGCGGATGCTGTCGCTGGAAAACGCCTTTACCCCAGAGGAGGTGGCCGAGTTCGACGACCGCGTGCGCAAGTTCCTGGGGCATCGCGGCGCGCTCGACTACACGGCGGAGCCAAAGATCGACGGGTTGTCCCTGTCCTTGCGCTACGAGGACGGGGTGCTGGTGCAGGCGGCGACGCGGGGGGATGGCGAGGTCGGCGAGAATGTCACCGAGAACGCACGCACCATCGCGGACATCCCGCAGCGCCTGACCGGCGCCCCCGTAGTGCTGGAAGTGCGCGGCGAGGTCTACATGTCGCATGCCGATTTCGCGGCGTTGAACGAGCGCCAGTCCGCCACGGGCGACCGGACCTTCGCCAACCCGCGCAATGCCGCCGCGGGGTCACTGCGCCAGCTGGATGCCTCGATCACCGCCAGTCGGCCGCTTCGGTTCTTCGCCTATGCCTGGGGCGAGGTTTCGGCCCCCTTGTCCACGACGCAGCTTGGCGCAATCGCCCGTCTCAACGAACTGGGATTCCAGACAAATCCGTTGACAGTGCTTTGCGACGGACCCGAGGCGATGCTTGCGCATTACCGCCGGATCGAAGCGCAGCGGGCCACGCTGGGCTATGACATCGACGGCGTCGTCTACAAGGTGAACGATCTTGCCCTGCAACAGCGGCTGGGCTTCCGCTCGTCGACCCCCCGCTGGGCGATCGCGCACAAGTTCCCGGCCGAACTGGCCTGGACCGAGCTTCTCGGCATCGACATCCAGGTCGGTCGGACCGGCGCGCTGTCTCCCGTGGCCCGGCTGCGGCCGGTGACGGTGGGGGGCGTCGTCGTCTCGAATGCCACGCTGCACAACGAGGATTACATTGCCGGTCGCGACAGCCGCGGCCAGCCGATCCGGGGCGGAAAGGACATCCGCGTCGGAGACTGGGTGCAGGTCTATCGCGCCGGCGATGTGATCCCCAAGGTCGCAGACGTGGATCTCGCACGCCGCAAGAGTGATGCGCAACCCTTTGTTTTTCCGGACGTATGCCCGGAGTGTGGCAGCCCGGCGCACCGCGAGCCGGGCGATTCGGTGCGCCGGTGCACCGGAGGGCTGATCTGTCCGGCGCAGGCCGTGGAGCGGTTGAAGCATTTCGTCAGCCGCAACGCCTTCGATATCGAGGGCCTCGGCGCGAAACAGATCGAGATGTTCTTCAACGATCCCATCCTGCCGGTCCGGAGCCCGGCCGACATCTTCACCCTGGCCGAAAGAGACGCTGCCAACCCCCTGCAGAAACTGCGTAACCGCGACGGCTTCGGAGAAGTCTCCGCCGCCAAGCTGTTCGCGGCGATCGAGGCGCGGCGCCGGATCCGGCTGGACCGGCTGATCTTTGCCCTTGGAATCCGGCATATCGGAGAAACCTCCTCCGGCCTTCTGGCCCGCCACTTCGGCACCTGGGAGGCCCTCGTGCAGGCCATCGATGCCGCGCGCGACTGCTCGGGACCGGACTGGGAGGCGCTGACGGCGATCGACGGGATCGGCGAGGTCAGCGCGAGGGCGCTGGTGGATGCCCTGCATCCCGACAGTCCCGAACGCGCCGAGGTGGACCGGCTGGTCGGCATGTTGACCGTCCTGCCCGTTGCCGCCGCGGCCACCGACAGCCCGGTTGCCGGCAAGACCGTGGTCTTCACCGGGACGCTGGAACGGATGACCCGCGCCGAGGCCAAGGCCCGGGCCGAGGCGCTGGGAGCCAAGGTCGCCGGCAGCGTCAGCGCCAAGACCGATCTCGTGGTGGCCGGCCCCGGCGCAGGTTCCAAGGCGAAGGATGCCGAACGGCTGGGCATCGAGATCATCGACGAGGACGCCTGGCTGCGGCTGATCGGAGGATGAGCCGGCCAGAGATCCTGTTTCCGCTGTTTGCGGAGATCGAGACGCTGCCCGGGGTCGGGCCGAAGGCGGCCAGGGCCTTCGAGGCCCTGGGCGTGACGCGACCGAAGGACCTGCTCTACCTCTTGCCCCATTCCGGGGTGGACCGGGCGCTGCGGCCCTCGGTGCGCGATGTCAGGCCGCCGGCAACCCTGACGGTCGAGGTCGAGATCGGCCAGCACGTCCCGCCACGGCGGAAGGGCGGGCCCTATCGGGTGCATGTCCGCGACGCGAAGGTCGAGTTCCTGATCGTCTATTTCCACGCCAGGGCCGAGGCGCTGGCCCGGCTTCTGCCGACCGGGCAGAGGCGGCTGGTTTCGGGGAAGGTGGAGCTTTTCGACGGCGTGGCGCAGATGGTGCATCCCGACCATGTGCTGCGGGTCGAGGAGGCCGCCGAGATTCCGGCCTACGAGCCGGTCTATCCGCTGAGTGCCGGCCTGTCGCAACGGGTGGTGGCCAAGGCGGTGGCGGCGGCGCTGACCCGGATCCCCGATGTCGGGGAATGGATCGACCCCGGACTGAGGGCACGCGAGGGCTGGCCCGGCTGGGCCGAGGCGCTGGCGGCAGCGCATGGTCCGGCGGATGCGGCGGGGCTTGCCTTCACCCATCCTGCCCGGCAGCGGCTGGCATATGACGAGCTTTTCGCCCACCAGCTGACCTTGGCGATCGCTCGGAGCACCCTGCGGAAGTCCAAGGGCCTGGCAACCGAAGGCGATGGAAGTCTGCGCAACAAGGTATTGCAAAGCCTTCCCTATCAGCCGACCGGCGCCCAGGTTCGCGCGGTGCGCGAAATCGCCGCCGACATGGCGCAACCCCTGCGGATGAACCGTCTGTTGCAGGGCGATGTGGGGTCCGGGAAGACTCTGGTCGCGTTCCTGGCGCTGCTGATCGCGGTCGAGGCTGGCGGGCAGGGCGTGATGATGGCCCCTACGGAAATCCTGGCGCGGCAGCATTTCGAGGGGCTGGCACCGCTGGCCCGGGCGGCCGGCGTGCGGCTGGAGCTGCTGACCGGCCGGGACCGGGGGGCGGAGCGGGCGATGAAGCTGGAAGACCTGGCGGCGGGGCGTATTCCGATCCTCGTCGGAACCCATGCGGTCTTTCAGAAGGATGTGGAATTCAAGGACTTGCGGCTGGCGGTGGTGGATGAACAGCACCGCTTCGGGGTTGCGCAGCGGATGGAGCTTGGCGCCAAGGGTGCGGCGGTGGATGTGCTGGTGATGACCGCCACGCCCATCCCGCGGAGCCTGGCCCTTGCGACCCATGGCGACATGGATGTCTCGGTCCTGGACGAAAAGCCGGCGGGCCGGAAGCCGATCCGCACCGCGATGGTCTCGGCTGCGCGGCTGGACGAGGTGGTGGAGCACCTGCGCAAGGCCGTGGCCGAGGGGCGGCAGGCCTATTGGGTCTGCCCGCTGGTCGAGGAATCCGAGGTGGTGGATTATGCCAGCGCCGAGGAACGGTTCCGATCCTTGCGGGCTGCCCTGGGCGACCGGGTCGGCCTGGTCCACGGCCAGATGCCGCCGGCCGAGAAGGACGCGGCAATGGCGCGGTTCCTGGCCGGCGAGACCTCGGTCCTGGTGGCGACCACGGTGATCGAAGTTGGCGTCAACGTGCCGAACGCGACGATCATGGTGATCGAGCAGGCGGAAAGCTTCGGCCTGGCGCAGCTGCACCAGTTGCGCGGACGGGTCGGGCGGGGCGAGGGGGCTTCGACCTGCCTGCTGCTCTATCAGCCGCCGCTGAACGAGACCGGGCGGCGCCGCCTGACCACGATCCGCGACACCGAGGACGGCTTCCGCATCGCCGAGGAGGACCTGGCGATGCGCGGGGCGGGCGACCTGATCGGAACCGCGCAATCCGGCCTGCCGCGCTTTCGCGTGGCGGATCTGGAACGCCAGGCGGGCCTGATGCAACTGGCCCAGTCGGATGCGCGGAAGCTCTTGCTGGACGATCCGGGCCTGTCCGGTTCCAGGGGCAAGGCTGCACGGGTGCTCCTCTGGCTGATGGACCAGGACCGCGCGCTGCGGCTGATGAGCGTGGGCTGAGTCGCGGCTTGTTCCGATCTGTTCGCGAATGTTCTTAAAAAGTTCTTTACATGGCATTGCCGATGTGAGAACAATGCAGCAACAGATCATGGAGGACGCCGTGAAAGACACCATGAAGACCCTGCTGAGCCACACCCCGAAAGGCGCGATGGAGGACCTCGTCGGTGTTGCCTCGCTGTTCGTGATCCTGTTTGCCGTGCTGTCGTTGCCCGGCCTGCACTGAGCTTTCTGCCCCGCGCTCTGTCCCCTGAAATGTGACGGTCCGCCTCGCCTGGCCCGCCGTCCATCCAGAAGCGCCACTGCCGCCGCCGTCCCATGGGATGCGCGGCGGCTTTTTGTGCTGCGTCCGGCTAGGCAGCGGCCTGCGCGGCCTCCATCGCTTCGCAGACGGCTTCCAGGGCCAAGAGGATCGAGGCGTGCCGGTTCTTGTAGTCGCGGGCGGGAAGCAGGACTTCATAACCCTGGAAGGGGGCCGCCGGCACGGGGCCGCCCTCCTTCAGCATGGCGCGCAAGGCATCTCTTGCGGCTTGCAGTTCGGGCAGGCTGCGCCCGAGGACGACCTGACCCAGCACCGCGGCCGAAGCCTGGCCCAGCGCGCAGGCCTTCACGTCCTGGGCGAACTCGGCGACCCTGCCGTCCTGCACCACCACATCCGCCGTGACGGTCGAGCCGCAGAGGGGCGAGCGGCGCCGGGCGGTGCCCTGCGGGGCGGGCAGGCGGCCGAGATGCGGGATGTCGGCGGCGAGCCCGAGGATGCGGGCGGAGTAGAGCTTGATGAGGTCGCTGTCGCTCATGGTAATCCCTCGGCTGACCCCTTATGTAGACCTGCGCCGCCTGACTGCCAAGGAGAAGCCCATGTCCTTCGACCCGGCCACACTAAAGTATGATGCCGCGGGGCTGCTGCCTTGCGTGGCGCAGGACGCGGTGTCGGGCGAGGTGCTGATGGTCGCGTGGATGAACGCCGCCGCCGTGACGCGGACGCTGGAGACGGGGAAGGTCACCTACTGGTCGCGCTCGCGGGGGACGTTCTGGGTGAAGGGCGAGACCTCGGGGCACCATCAGCGGCTGGTCGAGCTGCGGGTGGACTGCGACCGGGACTGCCTGCTGGCGCTGGTCGAACAGGAGGGGCCGGCCTGTCACACGAACCGGCGGTCGTGCTTCTATACGGCGGTGCGGGACGGGGAAGAGGTGGTCTTCCTTGATCCTGTCCACGGTGGACATTCCTGATCCTTCCTTTGCAATCAATGACTTGGTCGCGGGCGTTAAGGATTTGGCAATCCGACAATCCTGCGGATGTCGGCGGGGGTCGCGCCCTCGGCCCGGTATTTGGAAAGCGCCCGCGCGTCGTCGCGTTTGGCGAGCCGCTTGCCAGCTTCGTCCCGGATCAGGCGGTGGTGGTGGTAGATCGGTGTCGGCAGGCCGAAGAGATGTTGCAGGATCACCTGGACGGGCGTGAAGTCGAACAGATCCTCGCCCCGGATGACATGGGTGATGCCCTGGTCGGCATCGTCGAAGGCGGAGGCGAGAAAATAGGCGACGATGCCCACTCCCTTCCGCGACAGGACCACGTCGCCGATCTCGGCCAGAGCGCGAGCGGGGTCGATGCAGTGCCGTCCGGCATGGGCGGGGCCGGTTTCGGTGAAGGCGAGGTCGGCGCCCGACAACTGGTCGAGCGCGGCGGCGAGGTTCAGCCGCAGGGCGTCGCCCGGACGTCGGTCGGACATCGGGCGGTGGCGGCAGGTGCCGGGATAGACGGCGAAGGCCACGCCTTCCTGCGGGGCGGCAAGGGCCGCCCGGATGTCGGCGCGGGTGCAGGAGCAGGGATAGAGAAGTCCTGTATCGGCAAGGGCTTCGAGGCGGATGTTGTAGTCCTCGATCCGCGTGGACTGGCGCAGGATCGGGCCGTCCCAGGCAAGGCCGAGCCAGCGGAGATCCTCCTGGATCAGGGCGTCCCACTCCGGGCGGCAGCGGTCGAGGTCGGTATCCTCCATCCGCAACAGGAACCGGCCGCCCTCGGCGCGGGCCATGTCATGGGCGAGGATCGCAGAATAGGCGTGGCCAAGATGCAGCGGGCCGGTCGGGCTGGGGGCGAAGCGGGTTACGAAAGCCATTCCGTGAACGCCTGCTTCGCCCGGTCGGTATAGGCCTTGTAGCGGTCATGACGACCCCGGCGGCCCCCCCGCGCCTCGATGGGCGGGAAGAGGCCGAAGTTGACGTTCATCGGCTGGAAGGTCTTCGCCTCGGCCCCGCCGGTGATGTGGGTGACAAGCGCCCCCATCGCGGTTTCCGGGGGCGGCGGGGGAAGCATACGCCCGAGGATCTCATGCGCGGCCATGCGGCCCGCCAGGAGGCCCATGGCAGCGGATTCGACATAGCCCTCGACCCCGGTGATCTGCCCGGCAAAGCGTAGATACGGGCGCGATTTCAGCCGCATCTGCGCGTCCAAGAGCGTGGGCGAGTTGATGAAGGTGTTGCGGTGGATGCCGCCGAGACGGGCGAAGCTGGCATTTTCCAGTCCCGGAATCATCCGGAAAACAGAGGTTTGCGCGCCGTATTTCATCTTGGTCTGGAAGCCGACGATGTTGTGCAGCGTGCCGAGCTTGTTGTCGCGGCGGAGCTGGACCACGGCATAAGGCTTTTCCTCCGGGCGATGCGCGTTGGTCAGGCCGACCGGTTTCATCGGGCCGTGGCGCAAGGTGTCGCGGCCGCGTTCGGCCATCACCTCGATCGGCAGGCAGCCGTCGAAATAGCCGGCGGTTTCACCTTCGTGGAACTCGGTCTTCTCGGCGGCGAGGAGGGCGTCGATGAAGGCTTCGTACTGGTCGCGGTTCATCGGGCAGTTGATGTAGGCCTTCTTCTCGTCCTCGCTTTCGCCCTTGTCGTAGCGGCTTTGCATCCAGGCGACGGACATGTCGATCGACTCTGTATATACGATCGGAGCGATCGCGTCGAAGAAGGCCAGCGCCTCGGCGCCCGTGGCGAAACGGATGCTTTCCGCCAGGGCCGGGCTGGTAAGCGGGCCGGTCGCGATGATCCAGTGCCCGGATGAAGGAAGCTGGGTAACTTCCTCATACGACGTGGAAATCAGCGGGTGGGCCTTGAGCCGTTCGGTCACGGCGCGGGCAAAGGGGTCGCGGTCCACGGCCAGAGCGCCGCCGGCCGGCAGGCGATGGCGGTCGGCCATTTCCATCACCAGGCTGCCGGCGGCGCGCATTTCCCAGTGGATCAGGCCCACGGCATTGCGTTCGTGGTCGTCGGAGCGGAAGGAGTTCGAGCAGACCATCTCGGCGAAATCGCCGGTCCGGTGGGCGAAGGTGGCAACCTTGGGGCGCATCTCGTGGATCACCACCGGGACGCCGAGGTTCGCGGCGGCCCAGGCGGCCTCGGATCCGGCCATGCCGCCGCCGATGATGTGCAGGGGTTCCATGCGGGCGGATGTAGCGGTGCGGGGCAGGCGTTGCAAGCAGGGGCGCTGCCCCTCTGGGCCCTTCGGGCCCATTCACCCCGGGATATTTGCGGACAGATGAAGGGCGTGGCGTTCGGCCAGGGTGAAGCTTTGCGGGTCAGAGGCAGGGCGGCCGAGGGCGGCTGCCTTGAGGAAGAAGCCGGGGGCGGGCAGATGGTCGGGTGACAGGCGCTGGCGGAGGAGGGCGGCGCGGAAGGGGCGACCGGCGGCGGCGTCCTCCTCCATCAGGGCTTCGAGCCGCGCCGTGAGCTCCGCCATGCGCAGACCGAGATCGCGGGCAAGTTCGCCGTAGGTGATGGTCTGCCCCGCGGCGGCCAGCGCCGCGAGGCGGTCCTCAACTGTCATCGCCCTGGTCGGCGACGCGGGCGACGGAGACGACTTCCTCGTCCGCGGCGATGGAGAAGACCTTGACCCCGCCCGCGCTGCGCGAGCGGAAGCTGATCTGGTCCACCGGCACCCGGATCGACTGGCCGGTCGAGGTGGCAAGCATGATCTGGTCGGAAAGCTCTACCGGGAAGGAGGCGATGATGCGGCCGCCGCGGGGGCCGGGGCTGATGGCCTTCACGCCCATGCCGCCGCGGCCGCGCACGGGGTAGTCGTGGCTGGAGGACAGCTTGCCCGAACCGCCCTTGGTGACGGTGAGGATCAGATCCTCGGCCGCCGACATCTCGGCATAGCGTTCGGGGGAAAGTTGGCCGGCGGGAACGGTGTCTTCCTCGTCGTCGCCCTCGTCCTCGGTGATCCCGGCCATGAGGCGGCGCTGTTTCAGATAGGCCTGCCGTTCCTCGGGCGTGGCCTCGAAGTGGCGGATGATCGACATCGAGACGACATGGTCGCCCTCGGCCAGTCGGATGCCGCGCACGCCGGTCGATTCGCGCGAGCGGAAGACGCGGATTTCGGTGGTGGGGAAGCGGATGGCGCGGCCGGCCTCGGTGACGAGCATCACGTCGTCGTTCTCGTCGGCGATGGCGGCGTTCACGAGGCTCACGCCCTCGGGCAGCTTCATCGCGATCTTGCCGTTGCGCATCACGTTGGTGAAGTCGGAAAGGTCGTTCTGCCGCACGTCGCCGTCAGAGGTGGCGAAGACGATCTGGAGGTTGCCCCAGTCTTCCTCGGGCACGTCCACCGGCATCAGCGCGGCGATGGTGATGCCGGTCTCGATCGGCAGGATGTTGACCAGGGCCTTGCCGCGGGCGTTGCGCCCCGCAAGAGGCAGGCGCCAGGTCTTGAGCTTGTAGACCATCCCGTCGGTGGTGAAGAACAGGAGCGGCGTGTGGGTGTTGGCGACGAAAAGCGTGGTGACCACGTCATCGTCCTTGGTCTGCATCGAGGCGAGGCCCTTGCCTCCCCGGTTCTGGGCGCGGAATTCGGCGAGCGGGGTGCGCTTGATGTAGCCGCCCGAGGTAATGGTCACGACCATGTCCTCGCGCTCGATCAGGTCCTCGTCCTCCATGTCGCCGGACCAGTCGGCGATCTCGGTGCGGCGGGGGACGGCGAAGAGGGCCTTCACCTCGCGCAACTCGTCCGAGATGATCGCCATGATCCGGTCGCGCGAGGAAAGAATGTCGAGGAAGTCCTTGATCTTGCCAGCCAATTCCTCGAGCTCGTCGGTGACTTCCTTGACCCCCATCGCGGTCAGCCGCTGGAGACGCAGGTCAAGGATGGCGCGGGCCTGGATCTCGGACAGGTTGTAGGTTCCGTCCTCGTTGATCGTGTGCGAGGGGTCGTCGATCAGCCGTATATACGCGGCGATGTCATGGGCGGGCCAGCGGCGGGTCATCAGCCGGTCGCGTGCCTCGGCCGGGTCGGCGGAGGCGCGGATGGTCGCGACCACCTCGTCCACGTTCGACACGGCGACGGCGAGGCCGCAGAGGATGTGGCTGCGCTCGCGCGCCTTGCGGAGTTCGAAGGCGGTGCGACGTGCGACAACTTCCTCGCGGAAGGTTATGAAATGGCTGAGGAAATCGCGAAGCGTCAGCTGTTCTGGTCTGCCGCCGTTCAGGGCCAGCATGTTGCAGCCGAACGAGACCTGCATCGTCGAGAACCGGAAAAGCTGGTTCAGCACGACGTCGGGCGTCGCGTCGCGCTTGAGCTCGATCACGACGCGCACGCCGATCCGGTCGGATTCGTCGGCGATCCCGGCGATGCCCTCGACCCGCTTTTCGCGGACCAGCTCGGCGATCTTCTCGATCATCGTGGCCTTGTTGACCTGATAGGGGATCTCGTCGATGACGATGGCCCAGCGGTCCTTGCGCAGCTCCTCGACATGGGTTCTGGCGCGGATGATGACGGAGCCGCGGCCTTCGAGATAGGCCTTGCGGGCGCCGGACCGGCCGAGGATCACCCCGCCGGTGGGGAAATCGGGAGCGGGGATGATCTCCATGAGCTGTTCCATGGAGATGTCGGGGTTCTCGATCAGGGCAAGCGTGCCGTCGATCACCTCGCCGAGGTTGTGCGGCGGGATGTTGGTGGCCATGCCCACCGCGATGCCGCCCGCGCCGTTGACCAGCATGTTGGGGAAGCGGGCGGGAAGGACGGTGGGTTCCTTGTCCTTGCCGTCGTAGTTGTCCTGGAAATCGACGGTTTCCTTGTCGATGTCGGCCAGAAGGAAGGCGGCGGGCTTGTCCATCCGCACTTCGGTATAGCGCATGGCGGCAGCATTATCGCCGTCCATCGAACCGAAGTTGCCCTGGCCGTCGAGGAGCGGCAGCGACATCGAGAAGGGCTGCGCCATGCGCACCAGTGCGTCATAGATCGCGCTGTCGCCGTGGGGGTGGTATTTCCCCATCGTGTCGCCCACGGGACGGGCCGACTTGCGGTAGGGCTTGTCGTGGGTGTTGCCCGATTCCTGCATGGCAAAGAGGATGCGGCGGTGGACCGGCTTCAGTCCGTCGCGCAGGTCGGGGATTGCCCGGGAAACGATCACGCTCATCGCGTAGTCGAGATAGGCCGTCTTCATCTCGGCCGCGATATCGACCTGGGGGCCGTGCCAGCTGGGACGTTCCGGGTTTTCTTCTTTGTTGTCAGTATCTTCCGGGGTCTCGGCCATGAGGGCGCGCGCCTTCCTTGCGGTATCAACATCTAGCAGGCGGCAGGATACACCATCCAAGCTATGGGGTGCAATGGCGGGTTGCCGTCGGGCTGGCAGCCATCAAGGATGAGTGACAACATACTGTTTTCATTGATTTTTAAGCTGGCCTTGTCATGATTCCGTCATGGACCACCAGAAAGGAGGATCCGCATGGTCGGACGCGAGACGGAGCTGATGCTGAAGGGCTATGGGCTGACCACGGCCGAGCTTTACTACCGGATGCCGGATTATCGCAACGTTCTCAACAGCTTCATCTGGCAGGAATACGATCTGGCGCCGGATTATCCCGCGCTCTTCAAGTTCATCGAATTCTGGCAGGAAAAGATCGAGGGGCCGCTGCATTCGGTGCGCTTCACCCATCGCAAGCTGATCGCTCCGGGGGAATGGCGCAACGTGGTGGGCGAGTTCCGGCTGCATTGAGGCCGGGGCCGGAAGGGGTTGCGTGGGGCGGGCACAGCAGCTAGGCCCGCGCGGCATGACCGCACGCCCGACCACTCCCGCCGCATTGACCAGCCTCGAGGCCATGGAACGGGTAGGGCTGACCGATCCGGCCGACCGCGCGATGCTGGCGCAGGTGGCAGAGAGCTTCCGGGTGCGGATCAGCCCGGCCATGGCGGGGACAGCCGCCGAGGGAGTGCGGGCCCAGTTCCGTCCCGATGCGCGCGAGTTGCAGATCCGCCCCGAAGAGCTGGCCGATCCCATCGGCGACGATGCGCATCGCCCGGTGCCGGGGCTGACCCATCGCTATCCCGACCGCGCGATCCTGCATGCGACCCAGGCCTGCGAGGTCTATTGCCGCTTCTGTTTCCGACGCGAGACGGTGGGCAGCGCGGGTGCCCTGTCCGAGGCGGAGTTCCGCCAGGTGCTGGACTATCTGCGCGCCACCCCGGCGGTGCGCGAGGTGATCTTTACCGGGGGCGATCCGCTGGTGTTGTCGGCGCGGCGGCTGGGCGGGATGCTCGACCGGCTTCAGGCGCTGGGGACGCTGGATCTGGTGCGGTTCCACAGCCGCGTGCCGGTGGTGGCGCCGGAGCGCGTGACCGAGGCGCTGGCCGGGGTTCTGGACCGGGCGTTGCCGGTCTGGATGGTGGTGCATGTCAACCATCCCGAAGAGATCACCGAGGCGGCGGCGGCGGCCCTGCGTCGGCTGACCCGGGCCGGGGTGCCGCTTCTGTCGCAGACGGTGCTGTTGCGCGGGATCAATGCCGACCCGGAGGTGCTGGAGGCGCTGTTCCGCAAGCTGCTCCGCCATCGGGTGAAGCCCTATTACCTGCATCATCCCGATCTGGCGAAGGGCACGGGCCACTTCCGCCTGACGCTGGAGGAGGGGCAGGCGATCATGGCGGCACTGCGGGGGCGGCTGACCGGGATCGCCCAGCCGACCTATGTGCTGGACATTCCCGGCGGGCACGGCAAGGTGCCGGTCGGGCCTGAGTATCTGCGGCGCGCGGGCGACAGTTGGGTCGTGACCGATCCGCAGGGACGAGAGCACCTGTATCGGGACCTCTGACGGGCCGCTCATCGCTTCCTTCGGTCGCTCTTCGCCGGGTGCGCCCCGGGCCAGCGAAGACTGCCCGCAAGGGCGGGATGAGCGTCACTTGGCCCGCGTCGGGCGGTCGAACACCTTCTTGCCCATCAGCGATCCTACGAGATCGACCATCAGCCGCGCGGTCATGCCGCGGTCGTCGAGGAAGGGGTTCAGTTCCACCAGATCGAGCGAGGTGACGAGCCCGGATTCGTGGAGGAGTTCCATCACCAGATGCGCTTCGCGGAAGGTGGCGCCGCCGGGAACGGTGGTACCGACGGCCGGGGCGATCGAGGGGTCGAGGAAATCGACATCGAGCGAGACGTGCAGCATGCCGGATTCGCGGCGCACGAGGTCGAGGAATTCGCGCAAGGGGGCGACGAGGCCGCGTTCGTCGATCACCCGCATGTCGTTCACGAAGATGTCACGTTCCTGCATGGCGGCCTTCTCCGCCGGATCGACCGAGCGGATGCCGAACATGCAGATCCGGTGCGCGGGCACGGGGGCGGGGAAGGGTGGGAAGGCGTCGAAGCCGTCGCGGCCAGCGATATAGGCGAGCGGCGTGCCGTGGAGGTTGCCCGAGGTGGTGGTGAGCGGTGTGTGAAAGTCGGAATGGGCGTCGAGCCACAACAGGAACAGCGGGCGGTTCTGCCGCTTGGCATAGGCCGCGGCCCCGGCGGCCGAGCCGAGGGCAAGCGAGTGGTCTCCGCCCATGATGATCGGGAAGCCGCCCTCGGACAGCGCGTCGTCCACCCGGTCCATCAGGATTTCCGCCCAGCCCACGGTTTCGGCGAGGTCGTGCACGACCGGGTTCGGGCAGGAGACCTCGCGCAGTTCGGGCAGAGCGAGATCGCCCCAGTCTTCGACCCCGTGGCCTTCGGCGGCAATCTCGCGGGCGATGCCCGCAACCCGGTAGGCGGCGGGGCCCATCAGGCAGCCGGGGCGTTTCTGGCCCGTGTCGATGGGGGCGCCGATCAGGATGGTCTTGGGCATGGGAACCTCCGCTTCAGGACGGATGTAGCGGGGCGGTCGGCCGGCTGGCAACCGGCAAATCGGCGGCTTGCGGCCACCGACCCGGTCATTCTGCCGACAGAGCGCGGCGGAAGGGCGCAGGGCTTTCGCCCGGGGCCGGGGCGGCCTATCATTGCGCAAACGACAGGAGCATCCGCATGATCGTCGAGCTTGGACATTTCGCGCTGATCCTGGCGCTGATGGTGGCGCTGGTGCAGTCCACGCTGCCCCTGTGGGGCGCGCATCGGGGCGATGCGCGGCTGATGGCGCTGGCGGGGCCGGCGGCGGGCATGCAGCTGCTTCTGGTCGGCTGGTCCTTCGCGGCGCTGACCTGGGCCTTCGTCACGTCCGACTTCTCGCTGGCCGTGGTGGTGTCGAATTCGCACACGCTGAAGCCGATGCTCTACAAGATTTCCGGTGTCTGGGGGAACCACGAGGGCTCGCTGCTCCTTTGGGTGCTGATCCTGGCGGTCTATGGCGCGGCGGTGGCGGCCTTCGGCGGCAACCTGCCCGTGCGGCTGAAGGCGCGCGTGCTGGCGGTGCAGGGGCTGATCGGGGTGGCCTTCATGCTGTTCCTGCTTCTGACCTCGAACCCGTTCTGGCGGCTGGCGGCGCCGCCGCTGGACGGGCAGGACCTGAACCCGCTGTTGCAGGACCCGGGCCTCGCCTTTCATCCGCCCTTCCTCTACCTCGGCTATGTCGGCCTCAGCATGGCCTTCAGCTTTGCCGTCGCCGCCCTGATCGAGGGCCGGGTCGATGCCGCCTGGGGGCGCTGGGTGCGGCCCTGGACGCTGGCGGCCTGGGTCTTCCTGACCATCGGCATCGCGCTGGGGTCGTGGTGGGCCTATTACGAGCTTGGCTGGGGCGGGTTCTGGTTCTGGGACCCGGTGGAGAACGCCAGTTTCATGCCCTGGCTGCTGGCCGCGGCGCTGCTGCATTCCTCGATCGTGGTGGAAAAGCGTGAAAGCCTGAAGGCCTGGACGATCCTTCTGGCGATCATGGCCTTCGGCTTCAGCCTGATCGGCACCTTCCTCGTGCGGTCGGGCGTCATCACCAGCGTGCATGCCTTCGCCAACGACCCGGAGCGCGGGGTCTTCATCCTGCTGATCCTGGGCGTCTTCACCGGTGGGGCCCTGATCCTGTTCGCGCTGCGCGCCGGAGTGATGGAGGCGCGCGGGGTCTTCAGCCTGGTCAGCCGCGAAAGCGCGCTGGTGGCCAACAATATCCTGCTGACGGTCGCGGCCTTTGTCGTCTTCGTGGGGACGATCTGGCCGCTTGTCGGCACAATGTTGCTGGGCCGTGACCTTTCGGTGGGCGAGCCCTTCTTCAATGCGGCCTTCAGCCCCTTCATGGTGGCGCTGGCGCTGATCCTGCCGCCCGGGGCGATGCTGGCGTGGAAGCGCGGGTCCATCGCGCGGTCGCTTCGGTCGCTGGCCCCGGCGGCGGTGCTGGCTCTGGCGCTGGCGGCATTGGCATGGGCCATGCAGACCGGGCGGACGGCGCTGGGTCCGGTCGGGCTGATGCTGGGGGCCTGGGTCGCCTTCGGCGCGCTGACCGACCTCTGGGCGCGGACGGGGCGCGAGGACGTCGGCGCGCGCTTTGCCCGTCTGGCGCGTCTGCCGCGGGCCGACTGGGGCAAGGCCACGGCGCATTTCGGGCTGGGAGTCACGATCTTTGCCGTCTCGGCCATGCTGGCCTGGAAGATCGAGGACATCCGCGTGGTGCAGGAGGGCGAAAGCTTCCCGCTGGGCAGCTACACGGTGCGGCTGGACAAAGTGGAAGAGGTCGAGGGGCCGAACTACAGCTCGACCATGGGCACGATGACGGTGGCGAAGGGCGGCGTGCCCATCGCGGTGCTGAACCCCGAAAAGCGGTTCTACCCCGTGGCGCAGATGCCCACGACCGAGGCCGCGATCGACTATGGCTTCACGCGCGACCTCTATCTGGTGCTGGGCGACCGGCAGAAAAGCGGCGGCTGGGCGGTACGCAGCTATATCGAGCCCTTCGCCAACTGGCTCTGGGGCGGGGCGATCCTGATGGCGTTTGGCGGCATCCTCAGCCTGTCCGACCGGCGCTATCGTGTCGCGGCGGGTGCCCGGCGGCAGGATCTGGCGGGAGTGCCGGCGGAATGACATCGCTCAAGTCGCGGTGGGGTGGAACCCCACCCTACATCCTTGCCCTGTTCCTGATGCTCAGCCCCGCATGGGCGGTGCAGCCCGACGAGATGCTGGCCGACCCCGCGCTGGAAGCCCGCGCCCGGGCGATCAGCCGCGAGATCCGCTGCCCGGTCTGCCAGGGCGAGACGATCGACGATTCCAATGCTCCGATCAGCCGGGACCTGCGGCTGATCATCCGCGAGCGGCTGGTGGCGGGCGACAGCGACACGGAAGTGGTGGATTTCATCGTCGCCCGCTATGGCGAGGGGGTGCTGTTCAAGCCCCGGGCCGAAGGGGTGAACCTGGTCCTGTGGCTGGCCGGTCCGGCGCTGCTGATCGCCGGGATCGCGGTTGCGGTCGCCGCAGGACGGCGGCGCGCAAGCACCGAGGCCACGCTGAGCGCCGAGGAAGAGGCGCGGCTGCGCGAAATCCTGAAACAGTGACGCCGCGTCGGGCTTTGGCCCGGGGCGTCGGTCGGGCTATCGAGGTGCGGGGCGCGGGAGGGGCGCTCGGCCCCCCACCCCCATCCCCTCCCCACGGAGGGGGAGGGGAGGCGCCCCTGAACGAGGGAGGAGCGGATGGCAGGGCTTGTGCAGGTCGAACGGGAAGGGGACATCTGCCGGATCACGCTGAACCGGCCCGAGGTGATGAACGCGCTGAACCGCGCGTTGCGGCGGGAACTGACCGCCGCGCTTCTGGAGGGGCACGGGGCGCGGGTGATCGTGCTGACCGGGGCGGGGCGGGGGTTCTGTTCCGGGCAGGACCTGAGCGATGCCTCGGGTCTGGACGCGGCCGGGTTCGAGGCGGTGCTGAACGGCGAATATGTGCCGATGATCCGGGCGATCACCGAGGCTCCGGTGCCGGTCATCGCGGCAGTGAACGGGGTGGCGGCAGGGGCGGGGGCGAACCTGGCGTTGGCCTGCGACCTGGTGATCGCGGCGGAAAGCGCGGTCTTCATCCAGGCCTTCACCCGGATCGGGCTGATCCCGGATGCGGGCGGCACCAGTTTCCTGCCGCGCCGGGTGGGGTTGCAGCGCGCGATGGGCGCGGCGCTTCTGGCCGAGCCGGTGCCCGCGCGGCAGGCGGCGGACTGGGGGATGATCTGGGAGGCGGTGCCGGACGAGCGGCTCGCCGAGGTGGTGGCGGCGCGGGCGGCGAAGCTTGCCGCTGGCCCGACCGGGGCCTATGCCGCGCTGAAACAGGCGCTGCGCGGAGCCTTTGACCAGAGCCTCGAGGCGCAGCTCGCCGTGGAGGCGCGGCTGCAAGGCATCTGCGGGCAGTCTGAGGATTTCCGCGAAGGCGTGGCGGCCTTCCAGGAAAAGCGCGCGCCGCGGTTCACGGGGCGGTAGGCCCTAGAATTTTCGGCGAAAATTCTTGGGGGGCCACGTCAGAAGCCGCGTTTCAGTGCGGCCACGCCGGTCCGGGCGATCTCGACCAGGCCAAGGGGGCGCATCAGGTCGGCGAAGGCGTCGATCTTTTCCGGTGTGCCGGTCATCTCGAACACGAAGCTTTCCAGCGTGGAATCGACCACGTTCGCGCGGAAGATCTCGGCCAGCCGCAGCGCCTCGATCCGGTGCTCGCCCTTGCCCCTGACCTTGACCAGGGCCAGTTCGCGCTGGACCGAGGGGCCGTCCATCGTCAGGTCGTGGACGGCGTGGACCGGGACCATGCGGGAGAGCTGCGCCTCGATCTGGTCGATGACGGCGGGGGTGCCGCGGGTGACGATGGTGATGCGCGAGCGGTGGCCGGTGTGGTCCACCTCGGCCACGGTCAGGCTGTCGATGTTGTAGCCGCGCCCCGAGAAGAGGCCGATCACGCGGGCCAGGACGCCGGGTTCGTTTTCCACGATGACGGCGAGGGTGTGGGATTCCTCGACCTCGGAATTGGCCGAACGGAGGTCATAGGCGGAATGGCTGGTCGAGCCTTTCTTGATGTTCA
Source organism: Tabrizicola flagellatus (assembly GCF_008271465.1). GTDB lineage: Bacteria > Pseudomonadota > Alphaproteobacteria > Rhodobacterales > Rhodobacteraceae > Tabrizicola > Tabrizicola flagellata. Next base: position 276,532 of record NZ_VMDU01000001.1, read on the forward strand.
GTGCGGACACGGGGGATTACCTTCCGTTGAGGGGTGGCATGGGGTCTAGAAGCCGATCCAGGCCGGGCGGCCGATGCGGCGGATGACGGCATAGATCAGGAGCGGGCCGATGATCCCGGCCAGCGTTCCGGCGATCATGTGCAGGGACAGGTCCAGCGTGAAGCGCGAGAGCACCGCGCGGGTGCCGGCGGAAAAGATGGTGTGGGCGAGATAGATCCCCATCGAGGAGACGCCGAGCCAGGCGAAAAGGCGCAAGAGGCGCCCACTGCGCGCCGCGGTGAGCGCATGGATCACCGCCAGCGCGGCGAGCGAGAGCGCGATGCCGAGGAGTTGGGTGGTCAGCAGCGTCTCGGGCAGTCGGAAGCTGAGCACCTGCAAACCGATGAAGGCCAGGGCGGCGATGACCAGCGCCGTAAGGCCTTCCGGCCGGACGCTCGTCTGGCCGAGCGCGAGGCCGGTCAGGAAGGCCCCGGCATAGGTCAGCGCACCGAAGGTCCAGGGGGTCAGGCCGTAAGGGGTGAAGCTGGAGCCCAGCACCATCAGCGCGGCTAGCATCGCCCAGGCTGGCGCGGGCAGAGGGCCGGTGACGAGGCGGATCAGGCCAAGCACGGCGAGGTGCTGGAGGAACAGCGCCCAGAGGAACCAGAAATGGTCGCGCGGCGGCAGGGGCCAGAAGGCCAGGCTCTGCCAGCCGCTCAGTTGGGTATTGGCGGCATCCCCGGCGGCGAGGCGCGCGGCGGCGAAGAGGTAGGTCCAGAGGACCAGCGGCCAGATCAGCCGGGTCAGGCGGCTGCTCGCGGCCTCGGCCAGCGGGCGGCGGAGCGCCCAGGCCTGGAAGGTCATGCCGGAGAGGATGAAGAACATCGGCATGTGGAAGTTGTAGATCAGCCGGTCGATCAGGCGGAACAGGTCGGGGTTGCCGATCATGCCCGCCGAGTCGAGGCCGCGCCAGGCATGGCCGATGACGACCAAGAGGATGCCGACGCCCTTGGCGACATCCAGCGACAGGTCGCGGGTCTGGGCGCGGGACTCGGCGGGAAGGGTCATCTGTGATCTGCCTGCGGCTGGTCGGCCGGACCCCGGACCGAACTCCGGGGTCCGGGCGCATCACACCAGCACCGCCCCCGACCGGAACGCCTCGGCGTCGGCGGAGAGCAGCATCTCGTTGTGCGGCTTGCCCGAGGGGATCATCGGGAAGCAGTTTTCGTGCTTTTCCACCAGGCAGTCGAAGATCACCGGCCCGTCGTGGCGGATCATCTCCATGACCGCGTCGTCGAGGTCCTTCGGGTCGTCGCACTTGATGCCCTTGCAGCCGAAGGCCTCGGCCAGCTTGACGAAATCGGGCAGGCTTTCCGACCACGAGGAGGAATAGCGTTCGCCGTGCAGCAGTTCCTGCCACTGGCGCACCATGCCGAGCCGTTCGTTGTTCAGGATGAACTGCTTGACCGGCGCCCGGAACTGCATCGCGGTGCCCATTTCCTGCATGTTCATCAGCCACGACGCCTCGCCGGCCACGTTGATGACCAGCGCCTCGGGATGGGCGATCTGCACGCCGATGCTGGCGGGCAGGCCGTAGCCCATGGTGCCGAGGCCGCCGGAAGTCATCCAGCGGTTCGGCTCCTCGAACCCCAGGAACTGCGCGGCCCACATCTGGTGCTGGCCGACCTCGGTGGTGATGTAGCGGTCCATGCCCTTGGTCAGCGCCTCCAGCCGTTCCAGCGCGTATTGCGGCTTGATCGTGCTGGTCGAGGGCTTGTAGGCGAGGCACTTTACCGCGCGCCACTCGTCGATCTGCTTCCACCATTTCGCGAGGCCCGCCTTGTCGGTCCGCGACCCGCGCGCGCGCCATTGGCGCAGAAGCTCTTCCAGCACCTTCGCCACGTCGCCGAGGATTGGCACATCGACATGGATGACCTTGTTGATCGAAGAGGGATCGATGTCGATATGCGCCTTCTTCGAGCGCGGGCTGAAATCCTTGACCCGGCCGGTGATCCGGTCGTCGAAGCGGGCACCGATGTTGATCATCAGGTCGCAGCCGTGCATGGCAAGGTTGGCCTCGTAAAGCCCGTGCATCCCCAGCATGCCGATCCAGCTCTTGCCGCTTGCGGGATAGGCGCCGAGGCCCATCAGGGTGGAGGTCACGGGAAAGCCCGTCTCGTTGGCCAGTTCGCGCAAGAGCTGGCTTGCGCGCGGGCCCGAGTTGATGACGCCGCCGCCGGTGTAGAGGATCGGACGCTCGGCGGTTTCCATCATCTCGACCAGGCGGGCGATCTGGTTGGGGTCGCCCTCGGTGCGGGGCTGGTAATGCGAGATCTTGGCCTTCTCGGCAGGGGTGTAGTCGGCGGTGGCGAACTGCACGTCCTTTGGAATGTCGATCAAGACCGGGCCGGGGCGGCCGTGGGTGGCGACGTGGAAGGCCTGGTGGATGGTTTCCGACAGCTTTGCGGTGTCCTTCACGAGCCAGTTCATCTTGGTGCAGGGCCGGGTGATGCCCACCGTGTCGGCCTCCTGGAAGCCGTCGGTGCCGATCATGAAGGTTGGGACCTGGCCGGTCAGCACCACGATCGGGATCGAATCCATCAGCGCGTCGGTGAGGCCGGTCACGGCATTGGTCGCGCCGGGGCCGGAAGTCACCAGCGCCACGCCCGGCTTGCCGGTGGAGCGCGCATAGCCTTCGGCCATGTGGACCGCGCCCTGTTCGTGGCGGACGAGGATGTGGCGGATGTCGTTCTGCAGGAACAGCTCGTCATAGATCGGAAGCACCGCGCCGCCGGGATAGCCGAAGACGACCTCGACGCCCTGATCCTTCAGCGCCTGGACCACCATCTTCGCACCGGTCATCTGCTTCGACATTTACCGCGTCTCCGTTCTCGCGCAACAAAAAGCCCCCGAGGTTTCCTTCGGGGGCGCATGGGAACCGTTATGGTCAACCGTCACCGGCCCATGCGCGTCCTTCCTACGATGACAAGAAGTCTGGCCATGGGCCCATCCCCTTCACGTTCGGTCGGAACAGTAGGGGGCGATATGCCGGTCGTCAACGGGATTTGCAATACGAAAATGTCGCGTAACGCCGTGGATATTGAACTTTTCTTGCGACTGAGCATTGTGCCGCGCAACTTTCCGAACGGCCATGGGGGCGGCCGCGTGCATGCCGCCCGAACGGGCCGAAACGGCGGTCAGCCGATGAAGGCCAGATAGGCCCCGTAGGCGGCAAGCAGCCCCGCCCCGGCAATCCGCGGCAGGCCGCCCAGCACGAAGGCCACCGCGGCAAGACCCACCGACGAGCCCGCGACCCACCACATGTCAACGGCGGCAAAGCGGGCCTCGGCCGGGATCGGGGCGACAAGGGCGGTGATCCCCAGGATGCCGAAGATGTTGAAGATGTTCGACCCCACGATGTTGCCGACCGCGATTTCGGTATGCTTGCGGAAGGCGGCGATGACGCTGGTCGCCATTTCCGGCAACGAGGTGCCGACGGCGACGATGGTCAGGCCGATCACCGCCTCGGAGATCCCGAAATCTCGGGCGATGGTGGTGGCGCTGTCGACCAGAAGGCGCGCGCCGATCACAAGTCCCGCAAGTCCCGCGCCGGTCATGATCCAGGGCCTCCAGTTCGGGCCGATGGTCTCGGTCCCCGGCTCGGGGGGGTGACCGCTGCCGGCGATCACCGCCGTGGTCAGGAAGGCGGCGAGACCTGCGAGAAGGATCAGCCCGTCGGTGCGGGTGATCTGCCCGTCCAGAAGCAGGAACCAGACGATCGCGGTTGCGCCCAGCATGAAGGCCAGGTCGCGCCAGAGCTTGCGGCCGGGGATGATGAGGGGGGCGATCAGGGCCGAGATGCCAAGGATCAACAGCACGTTCGAGATGTTCGATCCGATCACGTTGCCGATGGCGATTCCGGGTTGGCCGGCCAGCGCCGCCTGGACCGAGACGATCATCTCGGGGGCAGAGGTGCCGAAGCCGACGATGGTCAGGCCGATCAGCAGCGGCGACAGGTGGAAGGCGCGGGCGATGGCCGATGCGCCGCGCACAAGCGCCTCACCGCCCGCCACAAGAATACCGAGGCCGACAACGAACAGAAGATAGGTCACGAGATCTCACCCTGCTGGTTTCGGGCACAAGGTTGGCGTGCGCTGCGCGAATACAAGGGGCCGCGCCGGAAATTCGGCAGCGCCGGCGCAGATTTGCCTGCGGCTAGTGCGTGGCCGTGTCGGGCAGGTAACAGACCGCGTTCAGCTTGTTGCCGTCCGGGTCGCGGACATAGGCGGCATAGAAGTTCGGGCCATACTGCGGGCGCAGTCCCGGGGCGCCCTCGTCGGTGCCGCCATGGGCCAGCGCCGCGGCGTGGAAGGCATCCACCGCCGCGCGCGAGGGCGCAAGGAAGCTGACCATCACCCCGTTTCCCGGTGTGGCCGGTGCGCCGTCGAAGGGTTGGGTCACCCACAGATGCGGCCCCGGATCGTCCAGCCCCCAGGCGGCCGAGCGGTCCTCGGGGTCGTAGTCCTCGAGACGGGAATGGCCGAGCGGCGCGAGGACCGCGTCGTAGAAGGGCAGGGCGCGGGCAAGATCGCGGGTGCCGAGCGAGACGTAACTGAACATGGGGCTGGCTCTTTCGCGGCAGGTGATTCTCGATTCACGCGCAAGATTTGCCCGGTCGGCAGGCAGTTGTCTGCCCCCTGGGCCCCCCGCCGGCAGATGATAGCGCCAACAGGCGGTGCCAACCGGCAATGCGGGCCGTTTGGTAAGGTTTTCTGACCACATTTGCGAGGCTGATGCAGTTTTGAGTTCTCATCTCGCGCAAGCTTCTCTAGGGTCTATTTCGCAGACGATGCCCGAGCCGGGGCCAGCGATCCCGGACGGGCCAACAGTGGAGGAGAACTGCATGGATCGACGCTCGTTTCTGACCAAGGCTTCCGTCGGTGGTGTCGCCGCCGCCGGTGCGGCCGTGCTGGCAGCGCCGGCAATCGCCCAGGACGCGCCCACCGTGACCTGGCGGGTCACATCGTCCTTCCCGAAGTCGCTGGACACGATCTACGGCGCGGCCGAGACCATGTCGAAGTATGTGGCCGAAGCCACTGACGGCAAGTTCCAGTTGCAGATCTTCCCGGCGGGCGAACTGGTGCCGGGTCTGGAGGCCGCAGATGCGGTGTCGCAAGGAACGGTCGAGGCCTGCCATACGGTGCCCTACTATTTCTGGGGCAAGGATCCGACCTATGCGCTTGGCGCTGCGGTGCCCTTCGGTCTGAACGCCCGGATGATGAACGCCTGGTTCTACCATGGTGGCGGGATCGACATGATGAACGAGTTCTACGCCACGCAGAACCTGATCGCATTCCCGGCTGGCAACACCGGCGTCCAGATGGCCGGCTGGTACCGCAAGGAGATCAACTCGGTCGCCGACCTGCAGGGGCTGAAGATGCGGATCGGGGGCTTTGCCGGGAAGGTCATCGAGAAGCTGGGCGTCGTCCCGCAGCAGATCGCGGGTGGCGATATCTATCCGTCGCTGGAAAAGGGCACCATCGACGCGGCGGAATGGGTCGGGCCGTATGACGACGAGAAGCTCGGCTTCTACAAGGTCGCGCCCTACTACTACTATCCCGGCTGGTGGGAAGGCGGGCCGGCCATCGCCACGATGATCAACCTGGCGAAGTGGAACGAGCTGACCCCGGCCTACCAGGCCATCCTGCGGGCGGGTTGCCTGGTGGCGAACAACGACATGCTGTCGAACTACGACTGGAAGAACCCGACGGCGCTGAAATCGCTTGTGGCCAACGGCGCGCAACTGCGCCCGTTGCCGCAGGATGTGCTCTCGGCCGCGTTCGATGCCGCCAAGGCGACCTATGACGAGGTTTCGGCAACCAATGCGACCTTCAAGAAGATCAAGGAAAGCCAGGATGCGTTCCGCCGGGACGCCTATCTGAACGCCCAGATCGCGGAATACAACTACGACGTGTTCATGATGACCCAGCAGCAGGCCGGCAAGCTGTAAGGCATCCAGAGCCACGAAAGGCGAAAGGCCCCGGATCGCTCCGGGGCCTTTTGTCATTGCCGCTGCGGCACAGGCTGACCGGCCCGATCGCTCTGGTCAGGGCGTGATCACAGGTGCGCCCAGCCGTGGCAGGCCGCCCGGCGCCGGGGCAGCGCCCTGCGGCGCGGGCGTCGGCGCCCCGCCCAGGTTCGGCGCGCCGAGCGTCGGGGCGCCCGGCAGGCCCGGCAGCCCCCCCGGCGCGGCAGGCGCGGTGCCCTGTCCCCCCGGGGCCATCGGCTGGAAGCCAGGCACCTTGATCTCGATCGTCGAGGGATCCACGGTGGGGCCCTTGTAGTGCATCACCATCTGCGGGAACAGCACGACGGCGAAGATCATCAGCACCTGGATCGCGATGAAGGGGATGGCGCCCCGGTAGATCTGTCCGGTCGTGATCGCGTCCATCTTCTTGCCCGTGACCTTGTCGAGATAGGGCACCCGCGCCGCGACCGAGCGCAGGTAGAACAGGGCAAAGCCGAAGGGCGGGGTCAGGAAGCTGGTCTGGAGGTTCACCCCGATGATGACACCCAGCCAGATCAGGTCGATCCCCAGCGTCTGCGCCGGCGCGATCAGAAGCGGGATCAGGATGAAGGCGATCTCGAAGAAGTCGAGGAAGAAGCCCAGGATGAAGATGATCAGGTTCACCACGAAGAGGAAGCCGTACTGGCCCCCCGGCACGGCGGTGAGCAGTTCCTCGACCCAGATATGGCCGTTAACGCCATAGAAGGTCAGGCTGAACATCCGCGCGCCGATCAGGACGAAGAGCACGAAGGCGGACAGCCGCGTAGTGGCCGCCAGCGCCGACTGCACCATCGGGAAGGTGAAGCGTCCCTTCGCGAAGGCGAGCACCATCGCGCCGACCGCACCCATCGCGCCGCCCTCGGTGGGTGTGGCGAGCCCGATGAAGATGGTGCCGAGCACGAGGAAGATCAGCGCAAGCGGCGGGATCAGCACCATGATGACCTGCTGCGCGAGCCTGGACAGAAGATTCAGGCCCGCATAGCGATCGGCCAGGGCGTAGAGATAGATCGCCACCGTTCCGATCGTCGCCCCGAGCACGTCGGCATTGGCACCCCAGTCGGCATAGGCCCAAAGATGCGCGCCATAGCCGATGCCGGCCGCTACGGCGAGCGCGACGAGCAGCGAGGTCACCCCTCCGCCCAGCGTCCGGGCCTCGGGCGGCAGCGCCGGCACCTTGTGCGGCTGGAAGATCGCGATCATCGCGATGTATCCCAGATACATGCCGGTGAGCACCAGACCCGGGATCAGCGCGCCCTTGTACATGTCGCCGACCGACCGGCCCAGCTGATCGGCCAGGATGATGAGCACGAGGCTGGGCGGAATGATCTGTGCCAGCGTCCCCGAGGCCGCGATCACCCCGGTCGCCGTGCGCCGGTCGTAGCCGTAGCGCAGCATGATCGGCAGCGAGATCAGGCCCATGGCGATCACCGAGGCCGCGACCACGCCGGTCGTGGCCGCCAGCAGGGCGCCGACCAGGACCACGGCAAAGGCCAGGCCCCCGCGGATCGGTCCGAAGAGCTGGCCGATCGTGTCGAGAAGGTCCTCGGCCATGCCGCTTCGTTCGAGCACGATCCCCATGAAGGTGAAGAAGGGAATGGCCAGCAGCGTTTCGTTGGACAGGATGCCCCACAATCGCTGCGGCATCGTGCCGAGCAGCGGCCAGCCCAGGGTGATCTCGCCGTTGGAATAAGGCGCGAGCCAGACGCCGATGACGAAGAAGATCAGCCCGTTCGCCGCCAGCGAGAAGGCAACGGGGTAGCCCAGCAGCAGGAAGACGACGAGGCTGGCGAAGATGATCGGCGCCATGTTGTGCGCGAGGATCTCGATCATTTGCGCACCTCTTCGGTCTGGGACTGCACTTCGGCCTTGAGCTCTTCGACCTCCTGCAGGGCGTGGTCCTGGGCCGAGACGAAGGGATGGGGGTCATCGATCAGTCCGCGCATCACGGCGATCTTCTTGACGATCTCGGCCAGCGCCTGTGCCACAAGTAGCAGGAAGCCCGCCAGCAGGATCGCCCGCGCCGGCCAGATGATGAGACCGCCCGCGTTGGTCGAGACCTGGCCCGAGTTGTAGGCCTGCATGGTGTAGGGCCAGAGATACCAGGCCATGAGTGCGGCGAAGGGCAAAAGGAAGAAGATGTGCCCGAAGAGGTCGATCCAGTGCTGGGTGCGGCGCGAGCGCGTGGCGTAGAACACGTCGATGCGGATGTGTTCGTTCTGTTGCAGGGTGTAGGCCGCTGCCCCCATGAAAGCCGCTCCGAACAGATACCATTGCAGTTCGAGCCAGGCATTCGAGGACAGGTTGAACAGCTTGCGGCTTACCGCGTTTCCCGCGCTGACCAGAACGGCCAGCAGGATGAGCCACATGACGAACTTGCCGATGAGCTCGGTCACGCGATCGACGCCCCGAGACAGGGCCAGCAGGACCTGCATGAATTGGGTTCCTCCCCTGGATCGCCACCGGTTTCTCCGATGGACCAATTATCTGGTAAATTAATCTGACCAATTAGCGCAATTCATGCCCGCGGGTCAAGCCCGTTGGGGTGCACCGGTCACTCCAGGGTCGCGACGCGGTCCTTGAGCCGCTGCCCGACCTCGGCGATGGCGCGGATGACGGGCATGAATTCGCGCCCCAAGTCCGTCAGCGCGTATTCGACCGAGGGCGGAGAGGTTTCCATCACGGACCGTGTCAGGATGCCCCGGTCTTCCAGTTCGCGCAAGCGCTGGGTCAGGACCTTGGCCGAAACGAGGGGAATATCCCCCCGCAATTCGGAAAAACGCCGGGGACCGGAGGACAGATACCAGATGATGTTCGGCGTCCAGGCCCCGCCGATGAAGGCCATGCAGTCGGACAATGGGCACATCGGATGCGGCGTGCGGTTCTTGCGGCGGATCAGGGCCATCGCGGATCTCCGGGCGGTTACCGGGCGGATACCTCATTCTGGAGATTACCGCAAGTTACTCTGTTACCTTTGGTTATCATGTGCGCTAGCCATGTCGCACCGACAACCAAGGAGACGACGATGAAACTCTACATCAAGCCCGGCGCCTGCTCGATGGCCTCGCATATCATCCTGGCCGAAATCGGCGGCGATTTCGCGGTTGAGATCGTGGACACCGCGAATGGCGAGACCGCAAGCGGGGCGAACTACCGCGACATCAATCCCAAGGGCAAGGTTCCGGCACTCGAGGTCGAAGGCGAAGTGCTGACCGAAGGCCCGGCGATCCTGCAGTTCCTGGGCGACCGGGCGCCGGGCAGGGGGCTGGCCCCGGCGGGTGGCACGATGGCGCGGGCGCGGGTGAACGAGGTGCTGAACTTCACCGGGACCGAACTGCATGTCGCTTTCGGACCGCTGTTCAGTCCCTCCGCGACCGAGGCGCAGAAGGAAGCCGCCCGGCAGGCGGTGGCGGGCAGGCTCGACTGGCTGGAAGGCCGGCTGGCCGACGGGCGGGCGCATCTGACCGGCGACGCCTTCACCATCGCCGATGCCTATGCCTTCGTCGTCGCCAACTGGGCGAATTTCACCGGGATCGCCCTGTCGCGCTGGCCTCGCCTGTCCGCCTTCATGGCGCGCGTGGCGGCCCGCCCTGCGGTGCAGCGCGTGCTGCAGGCCGAGGGACTCGCGGCATGAGCGGCGCGGCAGGGGACTTCGCAGGGGTGGCGGCCGTGGTCGTTACCTATTTCGACGGGCTGCATTTCAGCGACACCGCCCGCTTGCGGCAGGTGTTCCACCCGAAGGCGCAATATGTCTGCGCGACCGACGGCACGCTGCTCTACCGCGACATGGACACCTATTTTCCGGTGGTCGATGCCAGGCCCTCGCCGGCCTCGCGCGGCGAGCCGCGGCGCGACGAGATCGTCTCGATCGACTTTGCCGGGCCAGTGACGGCGCGGGCCGTCCTGCGCTGTTCCATCGGGACGCGGCGGTTCACCGACTTCCTGACCCTGATCCGGCTGGAGGGCCGCTGGCAGGTGATCTCCAAGGTGTTCCACTACGAAGAGGAGGCCTGAGCATGCCCTATGTGAACATCAGGATCACCCCCGAGGGTGCGACGCCGGCCCGCAAGGCCGAACTGATCGCCGGGGTGACCGATCTGCTGGTCCGGGTGCTGGACAAGTCGCCGGCGACGACCTTCGTCGTGATCGACGAGGTCGCCCTGGAGGACTGGGGCATCGGCGGCTTGCCGGTCGAGGCCTACCGGGCGCGAGTTCGCTCCGATGGGTGAGGGCCTGCGCGATGCCGCCCTGATGGTCGCGGCGGGGATCGGCATTCCGGTCCTCGCTGCGCTGAACGCGGCCCTGGGCCAGCGGATCGGCTCGGCCAATGCGGCCGCCGTGGTGCTGTTTGCCGTGGCGCTGGCGGCGGCGCTGGCGGTGCTGGCCACCACCGGAGAGGGCAGGGCGCTTGGCCGGGTCGCCGGACAACCGCCGGTCCTCTTGCTCGCGGGCTGCCTTGTGGCCTTCTACATCCTGTCGATCACCCATGTCGCGCCCCGTTTCGGCCTTGCGCGGGCGATCCAGTGCGTGCTGCTGGGTCAACTGGTCAGCGCGGCACTGATCGACGCGACCGGGTTTGCGGGGCTGGCATCGCGGCCGGTCAGCGGCGAAAGGATGCTCGGGCTCGGCCTGATGGCGGCGGGCGTGCTGCTCAGCCAGCGCGGCTAGGCAGGGGCGAGAGGCGCGGTAGGGCCGGTCGTGCTATTTCCGGGTATCCGGCAGGCTGATCCGGGCCACCTGTTCGGCGATGGGATCCACCGAGAGCGGATGCAGGTCGGCGCCGTGGCTGGCCGGGTCGCCCAACGGCACCCACTCCCCGCCCTTGTAGATCTCCAGGGCTGAGAAGCCCGCCTTGTAGCCCATCTTGCGGCTGCCTGGCACCCAGTAGCCGAGATAGACATAGGGCAGCCCCGCCTCCCGCGCGATCGCGATGTGGTCGAGGATGACATGGGTCCCGAGGCTGAGCCCGGGCAGGTCGGGATCGTAGAAGCTGTAGACCATGCTCAGCCCGTCGTCGAACACGTCGGTCAGGCAGACTGCGGCAAGAGGCGTGCCGCGTTCCCCCGGGTTCGGCGGACGGGTGTATTCGATGACCCGGGACTTGATCGGCGTCTCCTCGATCATCGCGGCGAACTCGAAGATGTCCATGTCGGCCATGCCCCCGTCGGCGTGGCGATGGTCTAGATAGCGGCGGAACAGCGCGAACTGGTCCTCGGTCGCCCAGGGCGAGGTGGCATTGCGGCGCAGGTGCGCCGTGCGTTTCAGGATCCGCCTTTGCGTCCGCGTGGGCCGGAAATCCGCCACCCGGATCCGGGCGGACAGGCAGGCCGAGCATTCCGCGCAGGATGGGCGGTAAAGCACGTTCTGGCTGCGTCGGAAGCCCTGCTTGGACAGGGTATCGTTCAGCTTCTGCGCGTGTTCCCCCTGCAGCGCGGTGAACAGCTTGCGCTCCATCCGCCCGGGCAGGTAGGGGCAGGGTTGCGGCGCCGTCACATAGAACTGGGGCGTCAAGGGAAGGGAATGGCGCATAGGCTTCGGTTCGGGGGATGGAGACGCGCAGAGCCTAGCAAGCGAAATCGTTTCCGCCAAGCGTCCCCTTGCGGAAATGCCTGCCCCGCCCGCTCGCAGGCGCGGGCGGGCGGGGCAGGTCGCCAGGCGGTCAGTACTCGCTGGGACGGGCACCGGGTTCGGGACGGGCTTCGGTCTGGGCGACATCCTGCGCGGCCGTGGCGCGGGCGCGTTCCTCCATGAAACTGTCGAACTCGGTCTTGTCCTTCGAGGCGCGCAGGCGCTCGAGGAAGGCCTCGAAGGCCTCCTGCTCTTCTTCCAGACGCCGCAGCGCCTCGGCCTTGTAGTCATCGAAGGCGCGGTTGCCGGTCGGCTGGCCGGCACGCATCGCATGGCGGCCCCAACTGTGGTCGTGGGCATGGCGGCGCTGGCCGCAGGAACGTGCAAACATCTGTTTTCCCCAGATCAGATAGGCCAGGATGGCAAGGCCGAGGAAGGGGTTGATGACGAAGCCCAGGACCGTGAAGGCGATCCAGGCCCATTTCCCCTTGGCATCGAGCCAGGCTTCGCCCCGGCGAAGGCTGTTGCGGAAGCCGCCTTGCGGGGCGGTGTTCGTCGTGCTGTGCATGGCGGTCTCCTGTTTTATGTGAACGTCTTTCACATTGGGGAAGATGGGCCTGGTCCCGCAGCTTCGCAAGTGGCAATGTGAAGTATTTTCACATCCCGGAGTCGCGGGCGCTTTTCCGCCTATCCGGTGAAGTCCGTCACGCGTGCGCCCGTTGCCCGCACCAGATCCTCTGGCGCGATCCGAAACATGTGGCGCGGCGTGCCGGCCGCCGCCCAGACCTCGGCAAAGTCCAGAAGCCGGGGGTCAAGGAAGGTCGGCAGAGGGGTCAGGTGCCCCAAGGGTGCCACACCGCCGATGGCAAAGCCCGTGACTTCACGCACCAGCTCGATCTCGGCCCGCGACAGCGCTTCCCCGGCCAGTGCGGCCGCCTTGGCCGGATCGACCCGGTTGCCTCCTGCGGTCAGGAACAGGAACAGCCCGCCTTCGCCCCGGAACAGAATCGACTTGACGATCTGATCCACCGCCACACCCGCGTCCGCCGCCGCCGCCTCGGCCGTGCGGATCTCGCCCTTCGCCTCGACCGGCACACTGTCCAGCCCCGCCGCCCGCAAGGCCGCGGCCACCCGCGCCAGCGATTTCGACATCGCGATCCTCCGTTTCTTGGCAGCTAACCGGCGCAACGCCGGGCGGTCAACCGTTGACCCTGCCGCCTCGCCGCCGCAAGGTCGCCCCATGACCCTTGCCGCCCGCATCACCCGCCTGCCCATCCCCTTCGACCCCGCCGCCGCTGCCGACCTGCGCGCCGAACTGTCCGGCTTCGCGCCCGAGGTGATGGACCTGATGGCGGCGACAGCGGCCTGCAGCCCTTATCTGCGCGGATTGATGCAGCGGGAGGCCGACTGGCTGCGTGGGGCGGTCGAGAACCCAGAAGCGGCCCTTGATGCAACTCTCCTGTCCGCCACCCACCTGACCGCCGACGCCCTCCCGCTTGGGCTTCGCGAAGCCAAACGCCGCGTCGCCCTTCTTGCCGCGCTGTGCGACCTTGGCGGCGCGTGGCCGCTGGAAGTGGTTACAGGCGCACTGACCCGACTTGCCGACACCGCCGTCCACCTGTCGCTCACCGCCCTCGTTGCCGAGGAGATCCGGCGCGGCAAGCTTCCCGGAGCGACCCTCGAGGATGCCGCAACGGCGGGTGGCATGGTGGCGCTGGCAATGGGCAAAATGGGGGCGGGGGAACTCAACTATTCCTCCGACATCGACCTCATCTGCCTGTTCGACGAAACCCGCTATCCGGGCGAAGAGCAGGAGGCCCGCGCGAGCTTCATCAAGGTCACCCGGCGGATGACGGCGATCCTTTCGGATGCGACCGACGGTTATGTGTTCCGCTCCGACCTGCGCCTGCGCCCCGACGCGTCCGTCACCCCCGTCTGCCTGTCGATGGCCGCGGCCGAGGCCTATTACGAAGCCGAGGGGCGCACCTGGGAACGCGCCGCCTACATCAAGGCGCGGCCCTGCGGCGGGGATATCGCGGCGGGGGAACGCTTCCTCAAGGCCCTGACTCCCTTCGTCTGGCGCAAGCACCTCGATTTCGTGGCGATCCAGGATGCCCACGACATGCGTCTGCGCATCCGCGACCACCGCGGCCTGCACGGGCCGATCACGGTGGAAGGCCACAACATGAAACTCGGTGCGGGCGGGATCCGCGAGATCGAATTCTTCACCCAGACCCGCCAGCTCATCGCCGGGGGGCGCGACCCCTCGTTGCGAGACCGCACCACGGTGGGCGGTCTGGCCGCACTTGCCGCCAAGGGCTGGGTTCCGACGGAGGTCGCAGACGAACTGACCACCCTCTACCGCGCGCACCGCGAGGTGGAGCACCGGCTCCAAATGGTGAACGACGCCCAGACCCATTCGATACCGACCAGCGCCGAGGGCGTGGCCCGCATCGCTGCCTTCTGTGGCCAGAGCGAAGCCGAGTTCAGGGCCGGTCTCCTGGATCGCCTGACCCGGACCGACCGCCTGACCGAGGGCTTCTTCTCTCCTGGCGAGGTCGAGGACGGGCCGGAGCTTTCGGACAAGGCGCGCGAGATCACGAGGGGTTGGGAAAACTATCCGGCGCTGCGATCGGACCGGGCGCAGGCGATCTTCCGGCGTCTGCGCCCACGCTTCCTCAAGGGCCTGGCCCGGGCTGCCAACCCGGACGAGGCGCTGAGCGCGCTTGACGGGTTCCTCGCGAAACTGCCGGCCGGGGTGCAGATATTCGCGCTGTTCGAGGCGAATCCGACGCTGATCGACCTCATCATCGACATCGCCGGATCGGCCCCGGCTCTAGCGCAGTATCTCGCGCGCAACGCGGCCGTGCTCGACGGGGTGATCGGTGGCAGCTTCTGGGGCGAGTGGCCGGGGACGGCGGCGTTGCGCGCCGAGCTTCAGGCGCGTCTTGCCCCGGCGCCCGACTACGAGGGCCGGCTCGACATGGCGCGGCGCTGGATGAAGGAATGGCACTTCCGCGTCGGCGTCCACCACCTGCGCGGGCTGATCGACGGGTTCGAGGCCGGAAAGCAGTACGCCGACCTCGCCGAGGCCGTGGTGCAGGTGATCTGGAGCGAAGCCACCGCCGACTTCGTCCGCAAGCACGGGGCGATGCCGGGGCGCGGCGCGGTGGTGGTCGGCATGGGGTCGATGGGGGCCGCCCGTCTGAATGCCGGGTCGGACCTGGATCTGATCGTGATCTACGACGATCAGGGGGTCGAGGGCTCGGACGGCCCCCGGCCGCTGGCGACGCGCCCCTATTACGCGCGTCTGACCCAGGCCCTGGTCACGGCGCTGACCGCCCAGATGCCGGAGGGCCGGCTTTACGAGGTGGACATGCGGCTGCGACCCTCGGGCCGGGCGGGTCCGGTGGCGACGAGCCTGCACAGCTTCACCACCTACCAGGAGACCGAGGCCTGGACCTGGGAACATCTTGCCCTGACCCGCGCCCGGGTGCTGGCGGGCGAGCCGACGCTGGCCGGCGAGGTCGAAGCCTTCCGCCGCGAACTCCTGGCCCGAAAGGGGAAGGGAGACCGGGTCAGGCGCGACGTGGCCGAGATGCGGGCGCGGCTTGCCGCGGCAAAACCGGCGCAAGGGGCCTGGGACGCCAAGAACGGCCCAGGCCGGATCA
The DNA here is from genome assembly GCF_008271465.1 of Tabrizicola flagellatus. Taxonomy (GTDB): domain Bacteria; phylum Pseudomonadota; class Alphaproteobacteria; order Rhodobacterales; family Rhodobacteraceae; genus Tabrizicola; species Tabrizicola flagellata. Next base: position 291,814 of record NZ_VMDU01000001.1, read on the forward strand.
TGGACATCGAGCTTGCCGCGCAGACCGTGGCGCTGATCGCGGGCAGCCCCGCCCGCGGGGTGGAACGCCAGTTGGCGGCGGCGGGCCGGATCATGCCGGATTCGGACGTGCAACTGCTGACCTCAGCCTACAGGCTTCTGTGGCGACTGCATGCTGGGGCGCGGCTTCTCAGCGAGAGGGCGCTCGACTGGCAAAGCCTGGGCGAGGGCGGCCGGGCCTTCCTGTTGCGGGAGACCGGGGCGGCGGACGCGGCGGCTCTGGCCGAAGCCCTGGCGCGGGCGGTGTCGGATGCGGAGGCGGCGGTGACGCGACTGGTGGGGACGTCGGATGGGGAGACGGGCGATGGAACTGGCTGAGGCGGACCCGAAGGGGCTGGTCCGGGAAAGCTACCGGATCGAAGGGATCACGGCCGGGGAATGTCGCTCGATCTTCATGGACTGGGCGCTGTCGATCCCGGTCGGAGCGCCGGTCCCGGACGCCGTGCGGACCCTGATTGCGACCTACGCCACGGCTCATCCCGACCACCCTATGACAGCCGTTCTCCGCCAGGCACTGACGGCACCCGACGTTCCCCGCCGCCGAGGGGGGCGCACCGGGCGCCTCGGCGCCGGCGCCTGACCGCGAACCGGCGGCGGCGCCATCGGTTCTCGCGGCGGATGTTCAGGTGCTGCGGGGCAGGGCGGCGGCTTCCCGGGCAAGCGTCGTGATCGCCGCCCAATCGCCCCTGGCCATGGCCTCCTTCGGCGCGACCCAGCTGCCCCCGACGCAGAGGATGTTCCCGAGGCCGAGGTAGTCCGGCGCGATCTTCAGGCTGATCCCGCCCGTCGGACAGAATTTCACCTGCGGAATGGGCGAGCCGATCGACTTGAGATAGGCTGCGCCGCCCGCCTGTTCGGCCGGGAAGAATTTCTGCACGGTGTAGCCCTTCTCCAGCAGAGCCATGATCTCGCTGGCGGTCGCTGCGCCCGGAAGAAGCGGCAGCCCCTCGTCCTCGCAGGCCGCGATGAGGCGGTCGGTCGCACCCGGCGAAACCCCGAAGGTCGCCCCTGCCGCCTTGGCCGCCGTCACATCGGCAGGCGTCAGCAGCGTGCCGGCGCCCACGACACCGCCCGCGACCTCGGCCATCGCCCGGATCGCATCCAGGGCGCAAGGCGTGCGCAACGTCACCTCGAGCGCCGGCAGGCCACCGGCGACCAGCGCCTCGGCCAGAGGTCTGGCATGGGCAAGATCCTCGATCACCAGAACGGGGACAACGGGGGCGAGGCGGCAGATCTCTGCGGCTTTCGCGGATTGCAGGGAGGGGGTCATTGTCTTGGCTCCTTCGGGCCCCGGCGTCGGTGCGGGGTGGGCGGCAGGGTCGCCTCCGGCGGGAGTATTTGCGAAAGGGCAAATGCGGGTGCTGCACCTGCGCGTTTCGGTCTTCTCCCGCCGGCGGCAGTGGCAGATCGACCGGGCGAGCCGGTCAGATGACGAGGGCCCCGCCGGTGTCGGCGGAGCCGGCATGGCGGCGGAAGGCGGCAAAGAGTTCGCGGCCGATACCGTATTCGTTGGCGGAGAGGTCGGCCTCTGCCGGGCTGCGGCTGTCGAAATCGGGCGCCAGCACCGACAACGTCCCGGCCACCGCGTCGAGGCGAACGATGTCGCCGTCGCGCAACCGGGCGAGCGGACCGCCGGCGGCCGCCTCGGGGGCGACATGGATTGCCGCCGGCACCTTGCCGCTCGCGCCCGACATCCGGCCATCGGTCACCAGCGCGACCTTCAGCCCGCGGTCCTGCAGCACCGAAAGCGTCGGGGTCAGCGAGTGCAACTCCGGCATGCCGTTGGCCTTCGGTCCCTGGAAACGGACCACCACCACCGTGTCGGAGGTGAACTCGCCTGCCTTGAAGGCGGCCTTCACCGCATCCTGGCTGTGAAACACCCGCGCGGGTGCCTCGATGACTTGGCGCTCGGGCGCCACGGCGGAAATCTTGATGACGCCACGCCCGAGGTTGCCGCCGAGCAGCCTCAGTCCGCCCTGCGGCGCGAAGGGGTCGGCCACCGGACGGACGATCCGGTCGTTCAGGCTGGCGGTCGGACCGTCGCGCCACGCGAGGCGCCCGCCCTCCAGCACCGGCTCCTGCCGGTAGGCGGCGAGCCCCTCGCCGGCGACGGTTTTCGCATCGGGATGCAGGAGGCCCGCATCCAGAAGCTGTCCGATAAGGAACTGAAGCCCCCCGGCCGCATGGAAGTGGTTCACGTCCGCCAGGCCGTTGGGATAGACCTTGGCCAGCAGCGGCACGGCCTCCGACAGCTCGGCGAAGTCTTCCAGGTCGAGGATCACGCCCGACGCGCGGGCCATGGCGGGAAGGTGCAGGACCAGATTGGTGGACCCGCCCGTCGCCATCAGCCCGACGATGCCGTTGACATAGGCGCGCTCGTCCAGGATCTCGCCAACCGGGCGAAAATCGTTGCCGAGGGCGGTGATCGCCGCCGCCCGCTCGACGGCGGCGACCGTCAGGGCCTCACGCAGGGGGGTGCCGGGGTTGACAAAGCTCGCGCCGGGCAGGTGGAGCCCCATGATCTCCATCAGCATCTGGTTGGTGTTGGCGGTGCCGTAGAAGGTGCAGGTTCCAGGGCCGTGATAGCTGGCCATTTCGGCCGCCATCAGTTCTGCCCGCGTGGCCCGGCCCTCGGCATAGGCGTTGCGGACGGCGGATTTCTGGTCATTCGGAATCCCGCTCGTCATCGGGCCGGCGGGGACGAAGACCGCGGGGACATGGCCGAAGGTCGCGGCGGCGATGACGAGGCCGGGCACGATCTTGTCGCAAACGCCGAGATAGAGTGCTGCGTCAAAGCAGTTGTGGCTCATCGCCACCCCTGCGGCCAGCGCGATGACGTCGCGGCTGAACAGCGACAGCTCCATCCCCGGCTGGCCTTGCGTGACCCCGTCGCACATTGCCGGCACCCCGCCGGCCACCTGGGCCGTGACGCCCGCCTTCGCCGCCGCCGCCCGGATGATGTCGGGATAGCGCTCGAAGGGCTGGTGCGCGGACAGCATGTCGTTGTAGGCCGTGACGATCCCGATGTTGGGCACCTTGGCCGCCGCGAGCGCTTCCCTGGCCGGTCCCATCGCGGCATAGGCATGGGCCTGGTTGCCGCAGCTGAGATGAGCGCGCACCGGCCCGTCCGAGACGGCCCGGCGCATGCGCTCGAGATACAGTCCCCTGGCTTCTGCGGATCGGGCGCGGATGCGGTCGGTCACGCGGGCGATGGTGGGGTGCATTGTCATGTCGGCTTCCGGTTTGGGGCAGTTCGCTTGCGGGCAGTTCGGTCTCGTCTATAGCAGCATCTGTTAGCGCTAACAATCGCTATTGGACCCGATCCGGCATCATTCTGCGCCCGTCGTTGTGTTTGCTGACCAGCGGTCTGCAATCTGCACATAAATGCCCGATTGTCAGCGGAATCTTTACCCGCACTGGTCAAAAAGCCAACAAACAAACGTGGGATCGACGGGTATCACCCGGAACCAGGAGACATCCCGCCATGAAAACGATGAAGATCCTCGCTGCCGTCGCGGTTTCGCCCGTGCTGCTTTCCGCCGTTGTGTTCGCGTCGACCACCAATGTCGAGACGAAGGGCAAACCCGCCGTGGCCCCCAACCGGGCCGAGATCTTTGCCCAGGCCGAATGCGGCGCGTCGGCGTTCCGGGTCGCGGGCGAAGTCCAGAGCTGGCAGGACGCGTTGGCGGCCAGGCGGCTGCACGACCGCAGCGTCACGCTGGCTGCCGCCCAGTCCGGCGACTGCGCCGAGACCGACCGCTGATCCGCGACCGGGCCGGGTGACACAGCCGGGCCCGGATACGCCCTTCCCGTGGTCGGGCAAACCGGCTAAGCGGATGCTGGATTGACACAGCGGAGGCGCGGGGGCGCCGGATGACAGACGAGACAAGCTCGCCACGCGCGCGTCCGGTGGTGCGACTGAAGCCCCGGGCCGAGGCCCGGGCGATCCGGCATGGCTTTCCCTGGGTCTATGCCGATGAACTGGTGACGGACCGGCGCACCATGGCGCTGTCGCCTGGCGCTCTGGCCGTGCTGGAAGACGGCGAGAGGCGGCCCCTCGGCCTCGTGACCGTCAATCCGAGATCCAAGATCATCGCACGCATGCTGGACCGCGACCCGGCGGCCAGGATCGACCAGGCCTGGTTCGAGGCGCGCCTTGCACGCGCCGCAGCCCTGCGTAACCGCCTGTTCGACGCGCCCTTCTACCGACTGGCGCATGCCGAGGCGGACGGGTTGCCCGGCATCGTCATCGACCGCTTCGGCGAGGTCGCGGTGGTCCAGCCCAATGCGGCCTGGGCCGAGGCCGCGCTGCCCGATCTCGTCGCCGCGCTGGTCGCGGTGAGCGGGGTGCGAACGGTCGTCAAGAACGGCCAGGGCCGGGCGCGGGGGCTGGAAGGGCTGGCCGAAGAGATGGCGGTGGTCCACGGGCCGGCGCCGCAGGGTCCGGTGCCGGTGCCGATGAACGGGGCAACCTACATGGCCGACCTGATGGGTGGGCAGAAGACCGGCCTGTTCTATGACCAGCGACCGAACCATGCCTTCGCGGCCAGGCTGGCGCGCGGGGCGCGCGTGCTGGACGTGTTTTCCCATGTCGGCGGGTTCGCTTTGGCCACTCTCGCCGGCGGTGCGGAAAGCGCGCTGGCCGTCGATGCCTCGGCCCCCGCCCTTGCGCTGGCGGGGCAGGGAGCCTCAGCCTCGGGTTTCGGCGAGCGGCTGGCGACCCGGCAGGGCGATGCCTTCGAGGTGCTGGAGGCGCTGGGGGCCGAAGGCGCGCGTTTCGACCTGGTGATCTGCGATCCACCGGCCTTTGCGCCGGCGAAACCCGCGCTGGAGGCCGGCCTGCGCGCCTATGAGCGGATCGCGCGGCTGGCCGCGCCGCTGGTCGCACCTGGGGGCTATCTGGTCCTGTGTTCCTGCTCGCATGCCGCCGATCTTCAGGCCTTCCGCAACGCCAGCGCCCGGGGCATCGGGCGGGGCGGGCGGCGGGGGCAGATCACCCACACCGGCTTTGCCGGGCCGGACCATCCGGTCCTGCCGCAACTGGCGGAGAGCTCCTACCTCAAGGCCCTGGTCTTCCGGCTGGACGGCTGATGAAGGCGGTCCTCGACGCCTGTGTCCTGTATCCCACGGTGCTGCGCGAGATCCTGCAGGGCGCGGGGGAGGCGGGGCTGTTCCAGCCGGTCTTTTCCGAACGGATCCTGCGCGAATGGGTGCTGGCGACGGCGAAGCTCGGGCCCGAGGCGCCGGCGATCGCGGCGGGCGAAGCGGCGGCCTTCCGCGCAGCCTTCCCGCGCGGGCTGGTCCGCGACCATCCCGAAATCGAGGCGCGGCTGCTCCTGCCCGACCCGAACGACCGGCATGTGCTGGCCACTGCAATCGCCAGCGGCGCCGATGCCATCGTCACCTTCAACGCGCAGGACTTCCCCGGCCATGTGCTGGCCGCCGAGGGCGTCGCCCGCCGCGATCCGGACGGTTTCCTGTGGGAATTGCAGTCCCGCCACCCCGAGGCGATGGCTGCCATCGTCGAGACGGTGCGCGCGAAGGCCGAGGCGATCTCGGGCCAGCCGGTCGGGCTGAAGGCCCTCTTGAAACGTGCCCGTCTTTACCGGCTGGCCAAGGCGATGGCTGCCTAGGCTCGGCGCGCGACGGCCATTTCCCGGGCGAGGCGCAGGGCGGCGATCAGGCTGGAGGGATCGGCCCGACCCTGTCCGGCGATGTCATAGGCGGTGCCGTGGTCGGGCGAAGTGCGCACGAAGGGCAGGCCCAGCGTCACGTTCACCCCGCCGGCAAAGTCGATGGTCTTGATCGGGATCAGCGCCTGGTCGTGATAGGTGCAGACCGCCGCATCATAGCGGGCGCGGGCGGCAGCGTGGAACATCGTGTCGGCCGGCCATGGCCCGGTCACCTCCAGCCCCTCGGCCGCAAGGCGCGCAACAAGCGGACGGATCATCCGCTCTTCCTCCCAGCCCATCGCGCCGCCTTCGCCGGCATGAGGGTTCAATCCGGCCACCGCGATGCGCGGGGACGGCAGCCCGAAATCGCGGACCAGCCCGGCATGGGTGATGCGGATCGTCTCTTCCAGAAGCGCCTCGGTCAGCGCTCCTGGCACCTCGGACAGGGGAATGTGGATCGTGGCCGGCACCACCCTGAGTCCGGGGCAAGCCAGCATCATCACCACCCGGCCCACCCCGGCGAGATGCGCAAGGAACTCGGTATGGCCCGGGAAGGCGAAGCCGGCGCCGTCCTTAAGCGCCTTCTTGTTGATCGGCGCGGTGCAGATCGCTCCGGCCATGCCGGCCGAGACGAGACGCACGGCGCGCTCGATTGCGGCAATGACACCGGCGGCATTGGCCGGGTCTGGACGGCCGGGCCGGGCCTCGGCGGCAAAATCCAGCCGGAGGACCGCAAGCGGCCCTTCACACGGTGCCTCACCTTCCTGGATCTCGCACCAGGCTGTGCCGGGGGGCAGATGCCGGGGATCGCCGATCCACACGAACCTTTCGCCCGTGGCCCAAGCCTTGGCAGCGATCTCGGGGCCGATGCCGGCCGGATCGCCGCAGGTCACAAGGACGGTGTCGCTCACGGCTCGCGGATGATTGCGGCGGAGCGCAGTTCTTCCATGTAGCCCTCGGCCAGGCCTTCGAGCTTCTGGTTGATGACCTGCTCGCGGATCTGATCGCGGGTTGGCGGCGGTTCCACCACCTGCTCGCGGCCGCACAGCATCAGCAGCCGCCGGTAACCGCCGCGGGTCAGCGCCGTCGAGATCTCGCCACGGTCGAGCCGAGCCAGTTCCAGCGCCACGTCCCCCGGCACCTGGTCGATCCCGGCCTTGGTGACGGTCAGCCGATCCTCGGGCAGGCCTTTCGCCTGTGTGTAGAGATCGGTGCAACTGTCGGCCGCAGCGCGGATCCTCGCGATCTCGGCGGCATCGTCCGGCACCAGGAATTCCGCCCATTCCACGCTGACCGAAAGCGGTTCGGCCTTGGTGTCCATGGCGACGTCGCGCAACAGGAACAGCACAACCGCCCCCGGAACCGCGATGGGATCGGACACCTCGCCGGTGTCGAGAGCGAGGATCTTCTGGGCGATCGCCGCGGGCAGGTTCGCCAGCGGCAGCCAGTCGAGCCGCCCGCCGGCCCCGGCCGTGGGCGCGGCCGAAAAACGCCGCGCGGCCGAGGCGAAGGCGGCCTCGCCGCTGAGGGTATCCGACAGTTCCTGCGCGCGGGCCATGGCGGCATCCTCCTGGCCTTCGGGCGCGGGGATCACCAGTTCGCTGGCCAGAACCTGCAAGGCGCGCGGGCGGGCCGAAGCCTCCAGCGCGCGGTCCACGTCGACTTCGCTGATCGGCACTTGCCCAAGGAAACGCGCCCGCACTGCCTGACGCCACAAGAGGCCGGCCGCGACGAAATCGCGGAAGGTTTCGGCGGCGATCCCGGCTTTTTCCAGTTCGGCCACGAACTGCTCTGCGGTCAGGTTCGCGCGCGAGGCGAACTCGTTCATGCCGCGCATCAGGTCCTCGTCCGAAAGCGTCAGCCCGAGGCGTTCGGCCTCGGTCTGGCGCAGACGGTCCTCGGTCAACGCCTTCAGCGCCTCTTCCTCGGGATTGCCGGGGGCGCGCAGGACGCGCAGGAACAGGGCGCGCTGCGCCACCTCGTAGTTGGTGATGACCCGGTCGTTGACATAGAGCCGGGGAGTGAAAAGGTCCTGGGCCGAGACCGGAAGGGCCAGAACCAAGCCAATGGCGACTGCCACTGCCCGACGTTTCAGAACCGAAATACCCATCGTTTCCGCCACTCTTCCTCAATCACGCGGGTCTCGGGCCCGCCGTTTCTTCCGCCGCGATCCATCCGCATCTATTTCCGGCAAGTCCGCGCGGGGCCTGCGCTGACGCCACTGCCGAAGCCGACCAGATCCACAGACAGCTCGAAGTCGGTCGTCGGCTTCACACTAGTCGAGGACGTGAACCGACGCGAGAGGGAAACATCAAGGCGCACACATTCGTTCTGGAAGCCCAGACCCATGCCCGCGACGGTGCCGCGATCGGCCACGAAATCGTAGCGCCCCGAGAAATTTGCTGTCCAGTTCGGGGTTACCTTGCGTCGCGCATCGAAAGTGATCTCGCGGGTCGGTTCAGGCCGGTTCTCCAGAGGATCGGCAACCGCCCAGATCAGCGAGGTGGACAACGCGGTCTTCGGGCCGTTCAGCGCCAGGCGCGCCTCGGCCTTGGTCAGGTCGAGGTCGTCGTCCAGCACCAGCCGCCCGGTCAGCGCAAGGCCGTCGGCCAGGGTGAAGTTGGCCGCCGCCAGCCAGTCGGAGCGCATCCCGGCAAGGCCTGATCCGGGTCCGAACTGCCCCAGGTCGGCCTCGCGGATCACCCGGCCAAGGGTCACGCCCATCGACCAACCCGCAGGGTCGTGCCGGGTCCAGCCGATCCCGATGTTGGCGCGCGCGCCACGCTCCACCGCATCCGAACCCGGAAAGCGGTCGAGCGCGAACAGGTTGCCCTCGTCGAACTCCACCAGCGCGGAATCCTCGTTCGGGATGGAATCCGCGGACTCGGAGGCATACAGCAGCTGCACCACCGGCTCGATCACATGCGTCGCACCACCGGCGCCGACCTTCACCCAGGGCCAGCGCAGCTCCACCCCGGCGGCACCGTGTGTGCGCGTGGTGCTGCCTGCGTAAACCGCATCATCGGTGATCGTATAGGCGTCCGCCGTCAGCTCGCCCAGCACCGAGGCCTCGATTCCCGCCGGCAGAATGAAGCTGCGCCGCCAGTCGATCCGGGCCGAGATCCGACCGATATCGCGACCATCCGGGATGCCGTCGCTGTCCGGCCCGTCGAGGGGGCTGGAGGACGAGCGATACTGGTTGTGGGTCTGAAGTCTGAGCCCGCCTTCACCGCCCAGCGGGCCAAGCGAGAAGCGCCGGTGGAAGGTCAGGTCCGCCACCAGCGAGGGAATCGAACTGTCGGTCTCGTCCTCGCGCAGGGTCTGGAAGCTGATGATCCGCGCGGCAATATGCTCGTTCCTGCGGGTGCGCTTGATCTCCATCCGGCTGTCCAGACGGTCGGCGTTGCCCAGACCGTAATCCAGCATGTAGGCCGGATCGGTCACCGTCTGGCCATCGAAGGTCAGCTGGAAGTTCCGCGGCAGGGCAAAGGCCCCTTGCAGCCGCAGATAGCCCCGGGTCTCACCCGGAAGCAGCCTGTCGCGCGTGATCCATCCCGAAGCCTCGACCAGGCCGGTCGCGAAGGCCTGGCGGTAGCGCAGGCCAAGCGTCTGGGACTTGCGGGCGGTCAGGTAGGGCGTCAGCGTCAGGTCGGCGGATTTGCCGATCACGATGAAATAGGGAAGCTTGATCCCGGTGCCGAGGTCAGAGGTCGTGCGGATCCCCGGCATCAGGAAGCCCGTGGCGCGCTTCAGCGTCGGGTCGGGCATCCGCAGGCGCGGGATGTAGAACACGGGCACCCCGGCCACACGAAACTGGGCACGATCGAAGTAGATCTGCCGTTCCACCTGGTCATGCACCACACGGCGGGCGCGGATTTCCCACAGGGGAGTCGGGTCGCCCTCGCAGACCTTGCAGGACGAGGCTGCGACGCTCTGCAACGCGGTGTAGCGGCCCGAGACCCGGAGCATCCGGTTCGCCGCCAGTTGCAGCTGCTGGTTCAGCACCAGCCGCGCGCTGGACAGGATGCCTTCCGAAAGGTCGGCGGCAAGCTCGGCCTGACTGGCCAGGATCAGCGTGGCGCCGCTTTCCTCGGTCAGGACGATGGGGCCCGAGATCTCGAGCCGGTCCGTCGCCTGGTCAAACACGATGCGGCTGGCCTTCAGGCGGCGACCCTTGAAGAACACCTCGACATTGCCGTCCGCAATCAGCCGGGTGTCCCCGGTGATCCGGAGGCTGTCGGAAACCAGGGTTGCCTGATCCTGCGCAAGCGCGGGGCTCGTCAGGGTCAGGATCGCAGCGATCAGCATCAGGAGGCGGCGCATGTCAGCCCTCCTCGAGATGCAGCAAGAGGCCGAGCGAAAGCATGGCCGCCGCGACCGGCGGGCTCCAGGCGGCCAGTGGAATCGGGATCTGCCCGCTGTCACCAAGCGCCTGCGCGAAGTTCCGCAGGAAGTAGAAGCCGAACCCGGCCAGGAGGGCATAAAGCACCATCCGCCCGGTGCCGCCAAAGCGGACATGGCGCATGGTGAAGCCGGCCGCCACCAGCACCATCGCCGCCATCAGGAGGGGCAGGGCAAGTTCCATCTGGTACCAGAGCTTGTAGGCCTGCGCCGAAAATCCCGCGCGCTCGAGGTCGGCAATGTAGTCAGGCAGATCCCAGAAGGCGATCGCGGAGGGCGTGCCGAAGCTGTCGCGGATCCGTTCGGGCGTCAGGTCCGAAGGCAGGGCGACCGGCCCCGGATCGACCACCGCCGTCAGTTCCGGGTTCGGGCTGGCGAGATCCCAGCTCTTGGTGCCCGTCAGCTCCCAGGCGCCCTCGACCAGCCTTGCGGTCTCGGCCTCGACCCGCTTGCCGGGCGTGCCGTCGACGCCGAAGCCGACGAAGGTGACCCCGAACAGTTCGGTCCCGTCGAGGTTCGACCTTGCGGCCTGGATCACCGTCTGGCCATCCTCGGACCCCTGGCGCAACCACAGACCCGTATCGGCAACCGAAAGGACCGAGCTCCCGCCCTGGCTGAGCTCGGAGCGCCTGTCATCGTAGGCCTTCGAGGTCGCGGCGACCAACGGGTTGAACAGTGCGACCGCCAGCAGGCCAAGCGCGACCGACACCAGAAGCGGGGTCATCAGGAAATGCAGCCCCGACCGCCCGGCCGCACGCACGACCACGAGTTCCGAGGATCTGGCAAGTCCGAGGAAATTGGCGATCGCCCCCATCACCATGATCAGCGGCAGGATGCGGTACAGCGTCGCGGGAACGCTGAGCAGCGACATTTCTGCCGCCCCGGACAGCCCGATCCCCGCGTCCGAGAACCGGCGCAGCTGCTCGATGATGTCGATCAGGAACAGGATGGCGAAAAAGATCAGGAACACGCGGCCGACGGTGCCCAGAAAGCGGCGCGCGATGTAGAGGTTCAGCGTCATGTGGCTGCCCTCTGCCGTCTCGGGCGCTGCGCATGCCAAAGCAGGCCCGCAGCCGTTGCCAGTCCGGCAAGCGGTGCAAGATAGAGCGCGGGCCAGACCCTGACCGAGGCGATCGCCGCCGATCCGGCCCAGGTCCAGACCAGTTGCAGCACGATCAGAAGGCCCACCGCCAGCGCCATCTGCCGCCAGAGCCCGAAGCGCGAGAAACTGCCCAGCATCAGCGCGGCAAATCCGATCAGCGGGGCAGCCACCGCCAGCAGGGGCGCAGCCAGGCGGGAGTGACCCTCCTCCAGCATCTGCGCAATGCTCGCCCCGGTGGCCGCCTGGGCCTCGGGTGCGGCTTCCAGCAGGAGGCGCGTCGGAACGGAATTCAGCGCGATCTGTCCGGCGGCACCGACCGGAACCAGCCCGGCGAGGTCCAGGGTGAAATCGGCGAACCGCGTCACGGCCATCCGTGCGCCCTCGCGAGTCAGCGTCTGGGTCGAGCCATCGACCATCACCAGTTTCGGCGCCGTCTCGCCGCGCACGAGGAAAGCCTTGCGCGCCGAATGGATCGCGCGCTCGGTGGGCGAGCGTTCGTCGGACAGGAAGAGGTCGAGAAGCTCGCCGTTCGGGGTGATCTCGCGGATGTACAGCGTGACCCCCGGTGCGGGGTGCATGAACTGCCCGGCATTCAGGAAGCGCGAGGTCACGTTGCGGGAAATCTCGGCCGAGCGTTCGTTCAGCATCCGCTGGCTGGCGGGCACGAGCACGTTGGTCAGCACCAGTTGCATTATCATGACCGTCAGCCCGAAATACAGCACCGGACGCGCAAGGCGGAACGCGGAAAAGCCGGTGGCCTGCATCACGACAAGTTCGCTTTCCTGCATCAGCCGGTTGGTTGCATAGACCGTCGCGGCGAAGGCCGCCACCGGCATGACCAGCCGGATCGCGTTCGGCAGGGTCAGGATCGAGAATTCCAGGAACACCAGGGCCGACTGCCCGTCGCCGATCAGCTGGTCGAACAGCCCGACCGCCCGGTTCACCCAGTAGACCGCGACCAGCACCAGGGCGAAAAAGCCAAACAGCGCGAGGAGTTGCGACAAGATATATCTGTCGAATCTAGACACGCCCGACCCGGCCCCTACTACATCTGGGTCGGACCCTAGCGGAATTCACCAGCGGCGAAAACTGCTATCTGGCCAACGGTCATGACCGGTTGTAGCCTCCCGGCAAGCCGCCGCCGAGGCTGCCGACCCACCCTGACGAAAGAGCGCATGATGCCGAAACCCCTGCCGATCCAGTTCCAGGCCACGAACCTCGACGCCCTCGCCAGCGAGAAGGGCCGCATCGCGGTGCTGGCCGATGTCGGCCTGCCGACCAGCCCCGGCTTTCGCCGCCTCGACCGCCTGACGAAGGGCGCCCTGTCGCGCGCCTTCGGGTCGGAAGCCTTTTCCAAGCTCAAGCCGGGCGAGGCGCTGGACCTGGCCTTCCCGCCGGGTCTGGAAGCAGAGGCGGTGCAACTGGTCCGGTTGCCGAAGAAGGCCGATCTGGCGGAGGCGCGCAAGGCCGGCGCGGCCATCGGGCGGGCGCATGGGACGGCGGGCTCGCTGGTCCTTGCCGAAGCACATGCGCGTGCCGCCGACATCGCCTTCGGTCTGGCGTTGAGGGCCTATGACTTCGACAGCCACAAGACCGGCGACAGGAAGGTGCCGGGCCCGGTCACGCTGATGGCGGCGAACCCCGAGGCGGTCGCCAAGGCCGCGGCTCCGATGGCTGCGGTGGCGGAAGGCGTCTTCTTCACCCGCGACCTGGTGAACGAACCTGCCAACGTCCTGACCACGCATGACTTCGCCGCGCGCCTAGCGGCGATGCAGGAGATCGGTCTGGATGTCGAGATCCTGGAGGAAGAGGATCTGACAAAGCTGGGCATGTTCGCGCTTCTCGGTGTGGGGCAGGGGTCGGAAAGCCCGTCGAAGGTTGTGGTCATGCAGTGGCACGGCGGCAAGAAGGGCGATGCGCCCTTCGCGCTGATCGGCAAGGGCGTCGTCTTCGACACCGGCGGCATCTCGATCAAGCCGGCCGCCGGCATGGAGGAGATGACGATGGACATGGGCGGCGCGGGCGTCGTCGCCGGCGTCATGCGGACGCTGGCGCTGCGCAAGGCCAAGGCCAATGTCGTGGGCCTGGTGGGTCTGGTCGAGAACATGCCGGACGGCCGCGCGCAGCGTCCCGGCGATGTCGTGAAGTCGATGAAGGGCGACACGATCGAGGTCATCAACACCGACGCCGAAGGGCGCCTGGTCCTGGCCGACGTGCTCTGGTATGCTCAGGAAAGGTTCAAGCCTACCGGCATGATCGATCTGGCGACGCTGACGGGCGCGATCATCATCGCCCTCGGCCACGAGAACACGGGTGTCTTTTCCAACAATGACGAGCTGTGCAACGCCTTCCTCGCGGCCGCGAAGGCGGAAGGCGAGGGGGCCTGGCGCATGCCGATGGGGGATGCCTACGACGCCAAGCTGAAATCGCGGATTGCCGACATGATGAACGTGGGCGGCCGCGACGGGGGGGCGATCACGGCGGCGCAGTTCCTGCAACGCTTCGTCAAGCCGGAGGTGCCGTGGTGCCATCTCGACATCGCCGGGACCGCGCTGCTGAAATCCGACGCAACGCTTGCCCCGAAGGGCGCAAGCGGCTGGGGCGTGATGGCGCTCGATCGCCTGATCCGCGACCGGTTCGAGAAGTGAGGCTCCTCGCTCGCGTTCCGCATCGCTCCTCGCGGGGCGGTGTCGGCGCGAGGAGAAGTCGCAGACGCACGACGAGCGGACCCAGATGGGCACGGTGATGTTCTTCCACCTGATGCGGTCGGCCCCGGCCGATACGCTTGCCGTAAACGCTCCGCGCGCACTGGCGCAGGGCTGGCGCGTCATGGTGCGCGGCACAGACCCGGCGGCGCTGGAGCGGCTGGACGCGGCACTCTGGCTCAAGGGCGGCGACGAGAGCTTTCTGCCGCACGGGCTGGAGGGTGGCCCTCAGGATGCCGACCAGCCGGTTCTGCTGGGCCTCGGCGCACCGGTGAACGGGGCAAGGGTTCTGGCCCTCGTCGATGGGGCCATGGCGACGGATGCCGAGATCGCGGCGATGGAGCGGGTCTGGATCCTGTTCGACGGCAACGACCCCGACCGGCTTCAGGCCGCGCGCCAGCAATGGAAGGCGACCGTCGCCGCCGGCCACGCCGCGCAGTACTGGTCCGAGGAAGCGGGCCGCTGGGAGAAGAAGGCCGAAAGCCCCGCGCGTTAGGTGCGTCGCCCGGTCAGCCCTTGCGCAGAAGCCGGGCCATGTCGGGCGCGAAATAGGTCAGGATCCCGTCGCAGCCTGCCCTCTTGAACGCCATCAGGCTCTCTACCATTGCCTTGTCGCCGTCGATCCAGCCGTTCTGCGCCGCCGCCCGGATCATGGCGTATTCTCCCGAGACCTGGTAGGCGAAGGTCGGGGCGCCGAAGGAGTCCTTCACCCGCGCGCAGATGTCGAGATAGGGCATCCCGGGTTTGACCATCACCATGTCCGCCCCTTCGGCCAGGTCGCGCGCGACCAGGCGCAGCGCCTCGTCCCGGTTGGCGGGGTTCATCTGGTAGGTCTTCTTGTCGCCCTTCAGCGCGCCGGAGGCGCCCACCGCATCGCGGAACGGTCCGTAGAAGGCCGAGGCATACTTTGCGGCATAGCTGAGGATCGCGATGTCCTTGTACCCGGCCGCCTCCAGCGCCGACCGCATCGCGCCGATTCGGCCGTCCATCATGTCCGAAGGCCCCAGGATGTCCGCCCCCGCCTCGGCCTGGGCCAAGGCCATGCGCACCAGCGCCTCGACCGTTTCGTCGTTCAGGATGATCCCGTCCACGACCAGCCCGTCATGACCATGCGCGTTGTAAGGGTCCAGCGCGACATCGGTCATCACGGCAATGTCGGGCACCTGCGCCTTGATCGCCCGGATCGCCCGGTTGGTCAGGTTCTCGGGGTTCCAGGCCTCTTCGCAGCCGGGCGTCTTCACCCGCGGATCGGTGTAGGGAAACAGGCAGATCGCCGGGATCCCCAGGTCGCAGGCCATCGCGGCGGCCTCCACGATCAGGTCCAGCGACAACCGCTCTACCCCGGGCATCGAAACGACGGGCTGGCGCTGGTTCACCCCGTCGCACAGGAAGACCGGCCAGATCAGGTCGTCGGCCGTCAGGGCGTTCTCCTGCGTCAGGGCCCGCAAGGCTGCAGTCCGGCGCAGCCGGCGGAACCGGGTCATCGGATAGGTCGCCTGGACAGGCTGCATGGCTGGCTCCTTCATCTGCGGCACGGCAGGGACTTGCGGCTTGCGCTTCTGCCTGCCATGGAAAGGGATCGGCCTCAAGTCGCCACTTGGGCCGCCGACGGTTCGGCTAGGGAGAGCGTGCAGAGTGGACGTCTTCGACACGGCACTGGAAGTGATCGACCTGAGGTCGTTCTCGAACCTCTGGTACTGGATCATGCTGGCCGTCCTATGGTCATCGGTCAGCCACTGGTCGCTGGGCGTGCCGCACGACATGGTCCAGCGCGCCCGGCGCGAGGGCGGTCAGGCCCTGGGCGACGTCGAGGACCTGGTGCGGATCAACGTCAACCGGATCCTGCATATCATGGACAGCGGGGCAATGGCCGTGGTCGGGCTCGCGGCTTTCTGGCTGACAACGCTGATTGTCCTGGGTTTCTACTATGACGTCGAGTTCGCACAGGCGCTGGTGCTGCTTCTGGGGCCCTTGTCCCTGGTCGTCTGGGTCAGCGTGCGCGAATCCCGCCGCATCGCCGCCGGCGCCAGTACCGGCGAGGCCCTGCTGCGCCGGCTGACCGTGCATCGCCGGGTCTTGCAGGTCATCGGCATGATCTCTATCGCGGTGACGGCCTTCTACGGAACCTGGCAGAACATCCGGGTTTCCATCCTCTACTGACCCGTCGTCCGGAACCGATGACAGCCGAACGCATCCTGATAGGCGGAGCGCCTGAGGGCTTCGACGCCCGGATCCTGGTCCGCGAACTGTCGCGCGGCCAGCCGGTCGTCCATGTTGCGCGCGACGACAAGCGGGCCGAGGCGATGCGGGCGGCGCTGGCGGTGATGGCGCCCGAGGTCGCGGTCCTCGACTTCCCGGCCTGGGACTGCCTGCCTTTCGACCGCGTCAGTCCCAACCCCGAGATTTCCGCCCGTCGCATGGCGACACTGGCCGCGCTTGCGGACGGCCTGCCGGGGCCTTTCGTGCTGCTGACCACGCTGAACGCCGCCACGCAGAAGGTGCCGACGCGCGAGGTTGTGCGCGCGGCCTCCTTCCGGGCCTCGATCGGCGAACGGGTGGACGAGGCCCGGCTGAAGGGGTTCCTCGCGCGGATGGGCTTTACCCCTGTATCTACAGTGGCCGAGCCGGGGGACTACGCGCTGCGCGGCGGGATCGTGGACATCTTCCCGCCCGGGCGCGGCGGCCCGATCCGGCTGGATTTCTTC
This sequence comes from Tabrizicola flagellatus, assembly GCF_008271465.1. Classification (GTDB taxonomy): domain Bacteria; phylum Pseudomonadota; class Alphaproteobacteria; order Rhodobacterales; family Rhodobacteraceae; genus Tabrizicola; species Tabrizicola flagellata. The sequence goes on from NZ_VMDU01000001.1 coordinate 308,437, forward strand.
GGCGATGTGCTCGACGGCGCGCGGCGGTTCGATCCCGAGACGCAGCGAACCACGGAAAAGCTGAAGAAGGTCGAGTTTTCAGCCGTTTCCGAGGTGATCCTCGACGAGGCGGCCATTGCCCGCTTCCGGCAGAACTACCGGATCGCCTTCGGCGCGGCGGGCACCGACGATCCCCTCTACGAAGCCGTCAGCGCCGGGCGGAAGCACCAGGGGATGGAGCATTGGCTGCCCTTCTTCCACGAACGGCTGGAGACGATCTTCGACTATCTCCCGGGCGCCTCGGTGGTGCTGGACGACCAGGTGACGGCGGCGCGGCTGGCGCGGTGGGAGGCAACCCTCGACAGCTACGACGCCCGGCATGAGGCGATGGGCGCGAAGGGCCGGCTCGACACGGTCTACAAGCCTGTGCCGGCAGAGGACCTCTATCTGGACGACGCGGCCTGGGAGACGGCTTTGTCCAGCTTCCGGGTGGTGCAGCTGTCGCCCTTGCCGCAGTCGCCCGGGCCGGGGGTGCTGGACGCAGGCGCGCGCGCCGGTCGCAACTTCGCGCCGGAACGGCAGCAAGAGAAGATCAATCTTTTCGGTGCTTTGGCAGATCATGTTCAAGCCCTGTCCAGGGCGGGCCAGGTGGTCATCGCCTCGTGGTCCGAGGGCGCGCGCGAGCGGTTGAAGGGGTTGCTCGCCGACAACGGCGTGACAGGCGCGATGGAGATCGCCGATTTCCGCGACGTGCCGGATGGCAAGGGCGGACTATTCCTCGTGGTCTGGCCGCTGGAGGCGGGGTTCGTCGCGCCCGGTCTGGCGGTCATCTCGGAACAGGACGTGCTGGGCGAGAGGCTGACGGCCAAGCCACGCCGTAAGCGCAAGGCCGACAACTTCCTGCGCGAGGTCGATACGCTTTCGCCGGGCGACCTGGTGGTGCATGTCGAACACGGGGTCGGGCGCTACCTCGGGATCGAGACGATCACCGCGCTCGGGGCGCCGCATGCCTGCGTCATGCTCGAATATGCCGATAACGCGAAACTTTACCTGCCGGTAGAGAACATCGAGCTGCTCAGTCGCTATGGCCATGAGGAGGGTTTGCTGGACCGTCTCGGCAGCGGGGCCTGGCAGGCGAAGAAGGCCAAGCTGAAAGAGCGGATCAAGGAGATTGCCGACCGCCTGATGCGGGTCGCGGCGGAACGCGCGCTGCGCCATGCGCCGATCCTGGAAGCGCCGCATTCGATCTGGGAGGCCTTCGCGGCGCGGTTTCCCTATCAGGAGACCGACGACCAGCTGGCGGCGATCGCCGATGTGGTCGCGGACCTGGCGAAGGGCTCGCCCATGGATCGGCTGATTGTCGGCGACGTGGGCTTCGGCAAGACCGAGGTCGCGATGCGGGCGGCCTTCGTCGCGGCCCTGTCGGGGATGCAGGTCGCGGTGATCTGCCCGACGACGCTCCTGGCGCGCCAGCACTACCGCAGCTTTGCCGAGCGATTCCGGGGATTTCCCATATCGGTCAGGCCCTTGTCGCGCTTTGTTCCAGCGAAGGAAGCCAATGCGACACGGGCGGCGATGGCGGACGGGTCGGTGGACATCGTCGTCGGTACCCATGCGCTTCTGGCGAAGGGGGTGACGTTCAAGAAGCTCGGCCTGCTCATCATCGACGAAGAGCAGCATTTCGGCGTCGTGCACAAGGAACGGCTGAAGGAAATGCGGTCCGAGGTGCATGTGCTGACCCTGACCGCGACGCCGATTCCGCGGACCCTGCAACTGTCGCTGGCCGGGGTGCGGGACCTGTCGATCATCGCCACGCCCCCGGTCGACCGTCTGGCGATCCGCACCTACGTTTCCGAATTCGACACAATCACGATCCGCGAGGCGATCCTGCGCGAACGCTATCGCGGCGGGCAGACCTTCTATGTCGTCCCCCGCATCGCCGACCTGCCGGAAATCGAGGATTTCCTGAAGACCCATGTGCCGGAAGCCTCCTACGTCATCGCGCACGGGCAACTGGCGGCCGGGGAACTCGACGACCGGATGAACCAGTTCTACGACGGCAAGTACGACGTGCTGCTGGCGACGACGATTGTTGAAAGCGGTTTGGATATTCCCACGGCCAACACGATGATTGTTCACCGGGCGGACATGTTCGGCCTGTCGCAGCTCTACCAGATCCGGGGACGGGTCGGGCGGTCCAAGACCCGCGCCTATTGCTACCTGACGACGAAGCCCCGCGCGCCGCTGACGCCGCAGGCGACGAAACGGCTCCGCCTGCTCGGCAGCCTCGACTCGCTGGGGGCGGGGTTCAACCTGGCCTCGCACGACCTGGACCTGCGCGGGGCGGGGAACCTTCTCGGCGAGGAGCAGTCGGGCCACATCCGCGAGGTAGGCTATGAGCTCTACCAGCACATGCTTGAGGAAACGATCGCCAGGATCAAGTCGGGCGAGTTGCAGGGGCTGGCGAACATCGACGACGACTGGTCGCCGCAGCTGAACCTGGGCGTGCCGGTGATGATCCCCGAAAGCTACATCCCCGACCTCGATATCCGGCTGGGGCTGTATCGGCGGCTGTCCTCGCTGACCACGAAGGTCGAGCTTGAGGGCTTTGCGGCGGAGCTGATCGACAGGTTCGGGCCGCTGCCGAAAGAGGTCAACACGCTGATGCTGATCGTGCGGATCAAGGCGATGGCAAAGCGGGCGGGGATCTCGCGGCTGGACGCGGGGCCGAAAGGGGCGACGATCCAGTTCCACAACGACAAGTTCGCCAATCCCGCGGGGCTGGTGGACTTCCTGAAGGCGCAAGGCGGCGCGGCACGGGTGAACGGCAACCGGATCGTCCTGACCGGCGAGATGAAGACGGAAGCCGACCGGATCAAGGGTGCCTTCAACATCGCGCGCGATCTGGCCGAAGTGGTTAAGGCGGGGCGGAAGGCCTAGTTTCGCGGCTCGCCCAGGGTATTCAGCGACAGGACCAGGTTCAGCGCCGCAAGCACGGTGACGCCCAGGATCAGCGGCGTCGAGGTGCCGTTGAAGGCAAGGCCGATGGGGATGGCCAGCACCACCGAGCCGACGGTGGCGAGCGAGGAGATCACGCTGGCGGCGAGGCCGGCGATGTGGCCGACGGGCTCCATCGCAAGTGCGTTGAGGTTGCCCATCGTCAGGCCCATCATTGCGAAAAGCCCAATGCACCAAAGCATTTGCACGGCGAAGCTGAGGTTGCCGTGCAGAAGGCCGGTGCCGAGGGTGGCCAAGGCCAGCAGCGACAGGACCAGGACCCCGGCATAGGTCCGCTGGACGACACGGCGCATGCCGAGGGTCATCACGATGCGCGAGTTCAGAAGGCTGCCGCCCATCGAGGCGACCGCGATCAGGGCGAACCAGAGCGGGAAGGTCTCGGCCCGGTCGAACTGGCGCTCGAAGATGCCTTGCAGCGAGGACAGGGTCGCGAAGAGGCAGGCGAGGGTGAGGGTCTGGAGAAGCGTGGAGACCAGGACGATGCGGTGGGTGAAAAGCTCCCTCGTGCCGGTCCAGAGCGTGCCGAGGTGGAGCGGGCGGCGGTTTTCGGGCGGAAGCGTCTCGGGCTGGCGCAAGCCGAGCCAGAGCATCGAGAGGCCGGCGAAGAGGATGTAGGCCAGGAAGATCGCATGCCAGCCGCCAAGGGCGATGATCCCCTGGCCCATCAGGGGGGCCAGCGCGGGGACGATGGTGAAGATCATCATGACGAAGGACATGATCCTGGCCATCTCGCGGCCCGAGAAGAGGTCGCGGACCATGGCGATGGCAACGGTGCGGGGCGCGGCGGCTGCGAGGCCCTGGAGGAGGCGGGCGGCAAGCAGGATTTCCAGGCTGGGGGCGAAATAGCAGGCCAGGGCCGCAAGTGCGTAGAGGCCGGAGCCGACGAGGATCACCCGCTTGCGTCCGAAGGTGTCGGAGAGGGGGCCGGTGAAGAGGGTGCCGATGCCCATGCCAAGGACGAAGCTGGTGACGACAAGCTGAGCCGCGTTCGGGGCGTCGGGCGAGAGGGTGGCGGCGATGTCCGGCAGCGCCGGCAGCATCGCGTCGATCGAGATCGCGATGGTGGCGAACAGCATGGCGACCAGCGCCACGAATTCGGTCTGCGAGGGGCGGGATTGGCTCACTCGGCACGACCCGTCAGTTCTACGATGACCTTGCCCCAGGTCTCGGTCGGTTGCGCGCCGCTTACGACATAGTGCTGGGCGATCAGGAAGGTCGGCACGGCGGTGACGCCCTTGTGCCGGGCGTCCGCGTCGCGCGCGGCGATGTCGTCGGCATCGGCGTCGGATTGGAGGAGCCGCAGGGTCGCCGCGCGGTCCATGCCGTTTTCGCCGGCGATGTCGGCGAGGGTCGGAAGATCGCCGATGTCACGGCCATCAACCCAGTAGGCGCGCATCAGGGCGGCGACGACGGCGGGCTGGACACCCTCGATCCCGGCCCAGTGGATCAGCCGATGGGCGTTCAGCGTGTTCGGCATCCGCTGCGGCTTGTCGGGGTCGAGATCGACGCCGGCGGCCCGGGCTACGTCGCGCAGGCGTTCGTGGATCGCATCGACCCGGGCCTTGCCGCCGAATTTCTGTTCCAGATAGGCGCGCTTCTCGACGCCTTCGACAGGCATGTCAGGGTTCAGCTGGAACGGGTGCCACTGGATTACGAACGGATGTTCGGGATGCGCGGCAAGCGCACGGTCGAGATTCGCCTTCCCGACATAGCACCAGGGGCAGACCGGGTCGGAGAAGATGTCGAGACGGACGAGGCCGGAGGTCATTCGGGTCTCCTGTAGCGGGCGGCAAGGCCCTTGCGGATCAGCTTGCCGGTGGCGGTGCGGGGCAGGGCGTCGAGGCGCTGGTAGTGCCTCGGCTGCTTCCAGCGGGCAAGGCTCTTTTCGGCGCATTCCCGCAGGGTCGAGAGGGCGATTTCGCAGGGAGCCTCGTAGAACAGCGCCAGGATCGTCGTGCCGGGGGCGGGTTCGACCTGGGTCGCGGCGCAGGCGGTGAGGGGCAGGCCCTGGAAGGCGGATTCGATCTCGAAGGGCGAGACGCGGAAGCCGCCGGCATTCAGCAGGTCGTCCCTGCGGCCCAGATGGGTAACGGCGCCGTCCTCGGCCATGGTGGCGACATCGCCCGTGCGGAACCAGGGGCCGGTCGGGGGCGGATGACCGAGGTAGTGCCGCATCAGGCCGGGATCGGCGGTGGAGACCACCAGTTCCCCGGGCGTCCCGCGCGGAACCGGGCGCCCTGCATCGTCGAGGATCGCGATGTGACGGCCGGGCTGGGGATAGCCGCTGGCCCCCTCGGGCGCCGGCCGCGCAGGACAGCCGGAGAGGTAGGTCGAGACCTCGGACATCCCGAGCGCCTCGTGCAGGTCGGTCCCCGTGCGCTCGCGCCACTGGCGGCGCAGGGCGACGGGCAGCGCCTCGCCCGCGGAAAGGCCATGGCGGAGGCAGGGCAGGGGCGGCAGGTCCGCGCGAAGTATCTGGCGATAGACGCCGGGGACGGCGGCGATGATCGTGGCCCCGGCGCGCGCAAGCAGGTCGGGCAGCGCGGTGACAGAGGTTCCGGCGGCCGGGATCAGGGCGGTTGCGCCGAGCGTCCAGGGGTCCAGCAGGCCGGTGCCCAGCGTGTAGGTCCAGTTCAGCGCGCCGGCGTGGAGGAGGCGGTCATCCCCGGTGAGCCCCTCCCAGTGCCGATGCATGCTGGCCCGTGCAAGGATGGCGCGGTGGGCGTGGCTGACGGCCATGGGACTGCCCGAACTGCCGGAGGTGAAGACGATGTAGGCCTCGCGTTCGGGGTCGCCGAAATGCAGGTCGGCCGGCGGCAGGCGGGCCCAGGCGGCCAGCTCCGGGATCATGACCGGCGCCGGATGGTCGGGCAGGGCGATGCCGGGTTCGGCCGCGACCAGGGTCGGCCGGACCAGCGCGGCAAGCCGGGTGATCTCGTCCCGGGTCAGCGCGGACGAGGTCGGTACCGGCACAAGCCCGGCCCAGATCGCGCCGAGGTAGAGGATCGGAAAGGCGAGACTGTTGCCGAGGCGCAGGAGGACGCGGTCGCCGGGCAGAAGGCCCCGGGACAGAAGCGCGCCGGCGGTCCTTTGCGTCAGGTCCAGCAGGTCGGCATAGCTGAGGGTTTCGTCACCTTCGGGGGCGAGGAGGACGAGCGCGGGCTTGTCCAATTGGCCGGCCCGGGCAAGGACATGGCCCGCCAGGTTGAAGGCCGGCGGGATCGCGGGGAAGGGGCGGGTGTCGATCTCGGACAGCATCGTCAAGGGGTAGGGGGCCTGCGTGCCGGTTGCAAGCCGTGGCGGGCTCGACTATCCGGGAGCCATGGCGCTGACCGATCCGAAAAGCATGATCCGTGTCGCCCGCGAGGCGGGCGGCGAGGCGCATGTCGAGCCGGTGAACCTGGGCGAGCGGGTGCGCGAATTGCGCCGCCAGCGCGGCTGGACGCTGGAAGAGGCGGCGGTGCGGGCGGGTCTGGCGCGCTCCACGCTGTCGAAGATCGAGAACGGGCAGATGAGCCCGACCTACGAGGCGCTGAAGAAGCTCGCCGGGGGCCTGGCAATCAGCGTACCGCAACTCTTCACCCCGCCGTCGAAGCCGCAGGTGATGGGGCGGATGGCGGTGACGAAGGCCGGAGAAGGCCAGGCGCAGGCGACCGTGACCTACGAGCACGAGCTCATGGCCGGCGGCCTGACGAAGAAGCAGATGCTGCCCTACCGCGCCGTGATCCGGGCGCGGGCGCTCGAGGAATTCGACGGCTGGGTGCGCCACGACGGCGAGGAGTTCCTCTATGTCCTGACCGGCGTCATCCGGCTTTACACCGAATTCTACGAACCCGTGGACCTGCGCCGGGGCGACAGCGCCTATTACGACGCCGCCATGGGGCACAATGTCGTCAGCCTCTCGGAAGACGACGCGACGATCCTCTGGGTCACCTCGCTGGTCTGAGGGAGCCCAGGAATTTTCGTCGAAAATTCCTGCGCCTGGATCAGAAGATCTCCTGCACCTTGCGGGCGCCGGCCGAGACATCCTCGCCCACGCCGGCAACCGTGTTGCAGCCCGCAAGCGCCGCCAGCGCGGCCAGAATCAGCAGCTTTTTCATGCTCTTGCCTCTCTCTCGCCTTTCCTACCTCGGCTCATGCCACCAGGTGTCGGGCAGGAAGCCCGTCCAGTCACCGTAAAGCGGAATGCGTTCGGGATACTTCAGATCGGCCGAGAAGGCCAGCCGCGAGCGGTCGGAATACCAGATCGGAATCACATAGCGGCCCGTGGTCAGCACGCGGTCGAGCGCCCTGGTCGCGGCGGTGAAGTCCTCGGTCGTCGGCGATTTCAGCATGGCCGCGATCATCGCCTCGACCGCCGGAGAGTTGACGCCCATCCAGTTCCGGGTCCCCGGCTCCGTGACGCCGGCCGCGCCCCAGTAGAGCAGCTGCTCGTTCCCCGGCGACAGCGACAGCGACCGGATGTAATGCGTCATGTCGAAGTCGTAGGCGCTGGTCCGCTCCTTGTATTGCGCGTCGTCGATCTTGTTCAGCCTTGCGCTGATCCCCAGGGACTTCAGCGCCTCGATATAGACCTCGGCGACCGAGGCCATCTCGTCCTGCCCGGTGACGAGCAGGATCTCGAAGGCGAAGGGCTCGCCGGCCGCGTTCTTCAGGACGCCGTCATCGCCGACCGTCCATCCCGCCTCTTCCAGAAGCGCGGCCGCGGCGCGGATGTTCTTGCGGTTGGCCTGGCTGCCGTCCGACACCGGCAGCGCATAGCCCTCGATCGCGCCGGGCGGCAGGTCGGCCCTGAAGGGTTCCAGCAGTTCAAGCTCGCGCCCCGTGGCCGGCTTGCCCGGCTCCATCCCCAGGAAGGAATTGCCGAAGTAGGACGGGATCCGCGGCAGAAGCCCGCCGTTCAGGGTCTGGTTGATGAATTCGAAGTTGAAAGCCAGGATCAGCGCCTCGCGCACCCGCCAGTCGGCAAAGAGCGGACGGCGGGTGTTCATCACGAACCCTTCGATCCCCGAGGGCCGGCCATGCGGGATCTCGGCCTTTACCACATCGCCGGACTGCACGGCAGGGAAGTCGTAGGATGACAGCCATTTCGAGACATTTGCTTCGCGATAGGCTGAAAGCTGCCCCGCCTTGAACGCCTCGAAGATCGCCTGCGGGTTGGCGTAGTAGTCATAGCGGATCTCGTCGAAATTCCACTGGCCCCGGTTGAAGGGCAGGTCCTTGCCCCACCAGTCGGGATTGCGCCTGTAGGTGACATGGACGCCCAGTTCCGACTCCGCCAGCACATAGGGACCCGATCCGATCGGCACCTCCATCGTCGCCTCGGCGAAGTCCTTGCCCTCCCATTGCGCCTTCTTCAGAACCGGTCGCAGGCCCAGGATCAGCGGCAGTTCGCGGTCCTCGACGTTGAAGGTAAAGCGGACCGACCGTTCCCCGGTCTTCTCCATCGAGGCGATCTTCTTCCACGCCGCGGCATAGCGCGGGTTGCCCTCGGCGCCGAGCGTCTCCATCGACCACATCACGTCCTCGACCGTGACAGGCGAGCCGTCGGAGAATCGGGCCTCGGGTCGCAGGGTGAATTCGACGTAGGTGCGACCCTCGTCGGTATCAATCGATTCGGCCAGCAGGCCGTAAAGCGAGAAGGGTTCGTCGTAGTTCCGGCCCATCAGCGTCTCGACCGTCAGGGCCGAAATGCCGAGCGCCGGGCGGCCCTTGGTGACGAAGGGGTTGAAACTGTCGAAGCTGCCCGCTTCGCCCCAGCGATAGGTGCCTCCCTTTGGCGCGTCCGGGTTGACCTGCGGCAGGGACACAAAATCCGGGGGAAGTGCGGGGTCGCCATACATAGCTATGCCATGCATGGGTTCCGCCGTTGCGGTTGCGGCAAGAACTGCCAGTGCCACCGACAGCCCGAACCCGCGCAAACCGGCGCTGCTTTCCCGTCCCATCCCCCGTCGCTCCCCTATCCTGCGGTTGTGTGCGGCAAGACTAGGACGGAGATTGAATCAATTCAAACTTTTAGCTTGGCCATCGGCGGAGAGGGGACTATAAAGGCGTTACTGCTCGATAGGTTTCTTGCCTGTATGAAACCTGCCTCAAAGACTGAACGCCGGCCTCGCGCCGGCGTTTTTTTGTCTTTCAGCCGAGACTTCCGTTCATCCGTAAGGCATGCAATGCTTTCGCAACTGCAGCATTTGGAGGCGCGGATGATACTTTCGGGCAAGCGGGCGATCATCACCGGGTCGAACTCGGGGATCGGGCTGGGCGTGGCCGAGGCACTGGCGGCGGCGGGCGCCGAGGTGATTCTCAACAGCTTCACCGACCGGCCCGAGGATCACGATCTCGCGCGCGATCTGGGGGCGCGGCACGGGGTGGCGGCGCGCTACATTCCGGCCGACATGTCGAAGGGCGCCGAGTGCCGGTCCCTGATCGAGAAGGCCGGCGGCTGCGACATCCTGGTGAACAACGCGGGCATCCAGTTCGTCTCGCCCATAGACGAGTTCCCGGTCGAGAAATGGGACGCGATCCTGGCGATCAACCTCAGTTCCACCTTCCACACCACGGCGGCGGCGCTGCCGGGGATGCGGGCCAAGGGCTGGGGGCGGATCGTCAACGTGGCAAGCGCGCACGGCCTGACCGCCAGTCCCTTCAAGTCGGCCTATGTCGCGGCCAAGCACGGCATCGTCGGCCTGACCAAGACCGTAGCGCTCGAGACGGCGGGGCAGGGGATCACCTGCAATGCGATCTGTCCGGGATACGTCCTGACACCGTTGGTCGAGGCCCAGATCCCCGAGCAGATGAAGGTGCACAAGATGGACCGCGAGACGGTGATCCGCGAGGTGATGCTGCTGCGCCAGCCCTCGCGCCAGTTCGCCACGGTCGAACAGATCGGCGGCACGGCAGTCTATCTGTGCAGCCCGGCGGCAGACCAGGTGACGGGGACGACGATCAGCGTCGATGGCGGGTGGACGGCGTTGTGACGGGCCAGTATCCTTCGAAGGATCTTGCAAATCCTTTCGAAAGGATTTGCGGGGCCCGGACGTGAGGCGGGTCAGCCTGGCCTTGCAGGGTGGTGGGGCGCATGGCGCGTTCACCTGGGGCGTGCTCGACCGGCTTCTGGAAGAGGAAGAGCTTGAGATCGCCGGCATCTCGGGCACCTCGGCCGGCGCGCTGAACGGTGCGGCGTTGAAGGCCGGGCTGATCGCCGGCGGCAGGGGAGCGGCGCGCAAGCGGCTTGACCGGCTCTGGACCCATGTCGGCGAGATCGGCGATTTCCGCATGCTGCCCTGGATCGCACCCTTCCTGCCCGCGATCCGCTTCTGGCAGACGGCCAGCGCGGCCGTCCTGCCGTTCTCGCCCCAGGGCATCGCGGCGCAGCTCTATTCGCCCTACGTTTTCGGCTCCACCTGGACCAATCCGCTGGAACCGGCCGTCCGCGACCTCGATTTCACCCAGGTCTGCGCCATGGCGGGGCCGAAACTGTTCATCAGCGCGACGAACGTTCGGACCGGCAGGATCAGGATCTTCACCGGGCAGGACATCAGCCCCGAGGCGATCCTGGCTTCGGCCTGCCTGCCTACCGTGTTCCAGACCGTCGAGATCGGCGGCGAGGCCTACTGGGACGGCGGCTATTCCGGAAACCCCGCGCTCTTCCCGCTCTACGAGCCGGACCTGCCCGACGACATCATCGTCGTCTCGATAAACCCCTTGCGCCGCGAGGATGTGCCCGAGACCCCGCTCGACATCCAGAACCGGATCAACGAGATCAGTTTCAACTCCAGCCTGCTTGGCGAGCTGCGCGCAATCAGGTTCGTGCGCCGGCTGATCGAGGAGGGCCGGATGGAGCGCGGGCGGATGAAGGCGGTCAACCTCCACCTGATCGCCGACGATGACCTGATGAACACGCTCTCGGTCGATTCAAAGCTGGCGCCAACGCCCCGGCTGCTGGCGCGGCTGAAGGAGGCCGGGCGGGCGGCGGCGGAACGCTTCCTGGCCGAGGGCGGCCCCAAGATCGGCCTCGAGGGCAGCGCCGACCTCAAGGGGCTGCTCGGCTAGGCCTGAAGATCCTTCGGCAGCGGGTAGACCAGCCCGCCCGAGACGATCAGCTTGGCCGCATCGTCAACGCCCATGTCCATCACGATCAGGTCCTTGGTCGGCACGAACAGGAGCATCCCGCTGGTGAAGGGTGTCAGGCCGACGAAGACGGCCGAAATGTCCGGCCCCATGGCCGCCAGGCGTTCGGCCAGTTCGCCCTTGGGACGGGTGGACATGAAGCCGAGCGCCCAGGATCCGGGGCGCGGAAACTCGACGAGGACGACCTTGTCGAAACTCTTTTCCTTCTTGTTGAAGAAGGTCTCGGCCACCTGTTTCAACGCGCTGTAGATCGAGCGCACGATCGGCATCCGGTCCACCAGATCCTCGCCCGAGCGGATGACGGTCCTGCCGATCAGGCCCTTGGCCAGCCAGCCGATGATGATGGTCACGACCAGAAAGACCAGGACGCCGACACCGCGGACCGGGAATTCGTAGTCCGGCCCGAACCAGCGGCCCATCACCGCATCGGGCTGCCAGTAGGCCGGGATAAGGGGCAGGATCCAGCCGTCGATCCAGCCGATCACGGACCAGACGAAATAGATCGTCAGCCCGATCGGCAGCACCACGACAAGACCCGTCAGGAAGCTGGCACGCAGACCTGCAAGAAAGCCGCGGCGGTGTGGCGTGGTCGGTTCGGTCACGGACGGGTCCCCTTCGCCGCCTATCTAGGGGTTCGGCCTTGCGCTGCGCAATGGCGCGAACGTCTGCGACATGCGATTTTCAGCGCGGCGCGGCCAGTTCCAGTGCAATCGCCGCAGCGAGGCGGGCATTGTTCAGGACGAGCGCGATGTTGGCGGTCAGGGACCGGCCCTCGGTCAGTTCGAAAATCCGTTGCAGCAGGAAGGGCGTCACCGCCTTGGCGGCGATGCCCTGCGCCTCGGCCTCGGCCAGGGCCGCCTCGATATGGGGCATGATCTCGGCGCGGGGGATCTCGGCCTCGGCCGGGATCGGGTTGGCGACCAGCTGACCGCCCGGCAGGCCGAGGCACGCGCGCATCCGGTGCGCGGCGGCGATGTCGGCCGCGCTGTCCATGCGCAGTGGCGCCTTCAGCCCCGAGGCCCGCGACCAGAAGGCGGGGAAGTCGTCCTGGCCATGGGCAATCACCGGGACACCCAGCGTCTCCAGCACTTCCAGCGTCTTGGGCAGGTCCAGGATCGCCTTCGCCCCGGCCGCGACCACGGTAACCGGGGTTTCCGCCAGTTCGCGAAGGTCGGCCGAGATGTCAAAGCTGGTCTCGGCCCCGCGATGGACGCCGCCGATTCCTCCGGTGGCAAACACGCCGATCCCGGCCAGGTGGGCGCAGATCATCGTGGCCGCAACCGTGGTGGCCCCTGTGCCGCCCGTAGCGAGACAGGCCGCAAGATCCGCGCGCGACAGCTTCGCCACGCCCTGCGCCCGCCCCAGCGCGTCAAGCTCGCTGTCGGTCAGGCCGACATGGATCTGCCGGTCGATGATCGCGATGGTGGCCGGCACCGCGCCATGGGCACGCACCTCGGCCTCCACCCGCCGTGCCGTTTCCACGTTCTGCGGGAATGGCATGCCGTGGGTGATGATCGTGCTTTCCAGCGCGACAATCGCGGCCCCATTGGCGCGCGCCTCGGCGACTTCGGGGGATAGGGTCAGGGGCAAAGTCATGAGCCGATGTCTCCGGATACATAGATTGCGGCGGCGCGCAGGGCTTCGTCCAGCGCCTCTTGCCGGGTCGCGCCGCGGCGTTCGGCGACCAGATGCGCGGCCATGAATGTGTCGCCCGCGCCGGTGACCCGCGTCACCAGCACCTGCGGCGGCTGGCCCGCGATCACGCCCGCGCCGCGCCGCCCCTCGGCCGCCGGACGCCCGCCGTCCGTCACCAGCACCCGGTTCGCCCCGCGCGCCAGCAGCGCGCCCGCCGCCTCGGCGGCGCTGGCATGGTCGGTGCGGGCCAGGATGTTGGCCTCTTCGAGGTTCACATAAAGCGTGGCCGAGGGATGCGTCAGCAGCGGCAGGAGCCGCCCCGCCTTGCCGGGCGAGGCCGGCGCGACCCGCAGGTCGGCCCGCGCGAACAGCGGCGAGGCGGCGATCTCGGCCAGCAGCGCCTCGGTCAGGTTGCCGTCCAGCGCGATGGGGCCGGGCCAGGGCGCCTCTGCCGAGCCTAGCCGCCCGTCCGCCAGCGGGCGCAGGATCTTTTCGCCTGCGGCCTCCAGCGAATGGGCGTCGGCAATGGCCGCGATCAGCCCGTTCGCGCCCTCGATGGCCATGTAGCGGTCCGTCGGCAGGTCCTCCGAGCGATAGACCGTCTCCGTCACCAGCCCCAGCCGGTCGCAGGCCGCCACCAGCTCGTCGCCCTCGGCATCGCGGCCGATGGCGGTGAGCAGGGCAGGCGTCAGGCCGAACCGGCGCAGCGTCATGGCGATGTTCATCGCCACCCCGCCGGGCAGCCGGGTGATCCGCCCCGGCACGTCCGACCCCAGCCGCATCGCGGTGGGCGAGCGGCCGATGACATCCCACAGGACCGAACCGATGCAGAGGATATCCGGTGTCATGGCGCCTCAATCGCCGAAAGCCTCCGCCGGTGCAAGGCGTCATCCGGGGCAGGGGGCAGGGCAGGGGACTTGCATCCGCGCCCGCACCCGTCTATACGGGCGCCACTTCACAGGCGTCGTCGGGGCCGATGCGGGGAGAAATCCCGTGCGGTCCACCGGTTGCCCCGCAAGGGGTGAAGACGGCGGCGCCGAGGTTCAAACCGGAAAGGATAAGGCATGGCTCTTCCCGAGTTCACCATGCGTCAGCTGCTGGAAGCTGGCGTTCACTACGGCCACCAGACCGCGCGCTGGAACCCCCGCATGGGCGAGTTCATCTATGGCGAGCGCAACGGCATCCACATCATCGACCTGACCCAGACCGTGCCCATGCTGGACGCGGCGCTGAAGGTCGTGCGCGACACCGTGGCCAAGGGCGGCCGCATCCTCTTCGTCGGCACCAAGCGCCAGGCCCAGAAGCCGATCGCCGAGGCCGCCGAGAAATGCGCGCAGTATTACATGAACCACCGCTGGCTGGGCGGTACGCTGACCAACTGGAAGACCGTCTCGCAGTCGATCCAGCGCCTGAAGCACCTGGACGAGGTCCTGGGCGCGGGCGGCGAGGGGCTGACCAAGAAGGAACGCCTCGGCATGGAGCGTGACCAGGCCAAGCTCCAGGCCAGCCTCGGCGGGATCCGCGAGATGGGCGGCATTCCGGATCTCCTTTTCATCATCGACGTGGGCAAGGAAGACCTGGCCGTGCAGGAGGCCCAGAAGCTGGGCATCCCGGTCGTGGCGGTGGTCGATACCAACTGCTCGCCCAAGGGCGTGGATTATGTGATCCCCGGCAACGACGATGCGGCCCGCGCCATTGCGCTCTACTGCGACCTGGTGGCCCGTGCGGCGCTCGACGGCATGTCGGCCCAGATGGGTGCGGCCGGTGTCGATCTCGGCGCGCTCGAGGCCGCTCCGGAAGAGGAAGCGGTTGCCGAGGCCGAAGCCGAGGCCTGATCGGCCGAACCGTCACATGACTGTCACCCGGCGGGACTACCCGCCGGGGCATGCATTTCCCAAGGAGTGAACCGATGACTGTCACCGCTCAGATGGTGAAGGAACTGCGCGAATCGACCGGCGCGGGGATGATGGACGCCAAGAAGGCGCTGACCGAGACCAACGGCGACATGGAAGCCGCGGTGGACTGGCTGCGGACCAAGGGCCTGGCCAAGGCCGCCAAGAAGGCCGACCGCGTGGCGGCCGAGGGCCTGATCGGCGTCGCCGTCACCGACGGCCGCGGCGTGGCGATCGAGATCAACTCGGAAACCGACTTCGTCGCCAAGAACGAGGACTTCCAGGCCCTCGTCCGCGACGTGGCCAACGTGGCGCTGACCACCGGCGACTCGGTCGAGGTCGTCAAGGCCGCGCATCTGAACGGCAAGACGGTCGAGACCGTGATCCAGGAAGCCATCGCCCGCATCGGCGAGAACATGACCTTCCGCCGCCTGCATGTGCTGGAAGGCGACACCGTGGTGTCCTATGTGCACAACGCCGCAGCCGCGGGCATGGGCAAGATCGGCGTCCTCGTCGCGCTGAAGGGCGACAAGGCCAAGGCGGAAGAGATCGGCAAGCAGTTCGCCATGCATATCGCCGCGACGAACCCGCTGTCGCTCTCCGAGGCTACCCTCGACCCGGCCGTGGTGGAGCGCGAGCTTGCCGTGCAGACCGCCAAGGCGCTGGAGGAGAACGCGGCCTCCGCCAAGCCCAAGCCCGAGCAGGTGATCCACCAGAACATCATCCCGGGCCGGATGAAGAAGTTCCTCGCCGAGAACACGCTTCTGGGCCAGGCCTTCGTGATCAACCCCGACCTGACCGTGGAACAGGCAGCCAGCGAGGCCGGGGTCGAGATCACCGGCTATGCCCGCGTCGCCGTGGGTGAAGGCATCGAGAAGAAGCAGGAAGACTTTGCCGCCGAAGTGGCCAAGGCGCTGCAAGGCTGAGTCAATCCTGCAAGGACAGGGCAGGGGGCCGGCGCATCGTGCCGGCCCCTTGTGATTCCGGCCGGACAGGCACCCGGAAACGATCTGCGGCGCGGTTCTGGGGAAAACCGCGCCGCATCGGCTTGCCAGCCCCTTGGGGATAGGGGCGATTGATGGCAAGACGGTTGTCGATCTGTACTTTACGGGGACAAGCCCGCTCGACGGACCATCACCGCAAGTTGAGCCCGAATCCGCACCGTGATCCGCGCCCCGATACCCTTGGGTTTCACATGACCCAACGTCAGGCGAGTAAGGAAAACCCTACCTTCACCTCAGCGGGCAGCCCGCGCGACATCGGCGGCGCGCTGGAAGATCATGTTCAGCAGCGCGGCCTTGGCGACGGCCTGCGCCGTGGTCTCCACCGCCAGCGCCTCGCGGGCCAGGCGCAGGTGCTTTTCGACCATAGCCGGGCTGACCTCCATCAACAGCGCCACGTCCTGCGTCGTCTTGCCGTCCGCCACCCATTCCAGTGCCTCGCGCTGGCGCGGGCTGAGTGCGCGATGCCGGGAGAGCTGGGGCAGGTGCACGATTGTGAGATGCATCATGTTGGCCACGGCGAGGATTTCCTCGCGGCGCGAAGCAAAGATCGCCTCTACCTCCTGCGGGCCGATACCGGGATCGGCGATCAGGCCCATGGCGCCCTTCGACCGTGACAGCACCTCGGGAAAGCTGACCGATATCCCGGCAACGATCCCCATCTCGATGTTCTGCCGAACTGCCTCGGCTTCCTGTGGCGACAGCCTGCCCGCCTCGTAGGCCTCGCGCACCCAGGACCAGGTGCAGATCCCCGAATTGGTCTCGGCCCAGCGGAACACCGGGGTCTTGGCGTAGAACCCGCCCTGGAAGTAGCGCTTGACGTAGTCTGCGTCGCAGGTGGACAGGAACAGTGCATCGTCCGGATCGCCGATGGTCGTCTGGTGCTTGAAGCGGGTAAAACCGTAGTTGACCCGCCCGAAGCCCAAACCGGCGAAATGGGCCGTGGCGAGGTCCCAGGCATCGTCGATCCGCGACGAGGCGGCAATCCGGTTCAGCAGCGGCAGGATGGTATCAGTCATTGCGGTCGTTCCTTGTCCCTGGGTGCCGCCCGCGATCGCTTGACGCTGCGGCACTGGTGACTTGGACGCCTGATACGGCAGATTTCCTTGGCTTGTCGAGTGAATGCCCCGTCAGTCCGGCGTCAAATCGACCAAAGGGCCGGTCCGGCCATCGGCCAGGACCTCAGGAGGGGCAGGGGCGCCCCGTCACCGCAGGCCGGTTTCCGCGGCGGCCCGGATTGCGCGAATGTTGGCGCCATAGGCGGCCGGCGCCTCCGGCGTGCCGCCCTTGAACACCGCCGCGCCGGCCACCAGCACGTCGGCCCCGGCCCGCGTGACCAGCGGCGCGGTGGTGGCAGAAATACCGCCATCGACCTCGAGATGCACCGGCCGGTCGCCGATCATCTGCCGCAGCCTGGCAATCTTGGCCAGCTGGGTCTCGATGAATCCCTGGCCGCCGAAGCCCGGGTTCACCGTCATCACGCAGACCAGCCCGACCAGATCCAGAAGCTCGGCGACAGCCTCGACCGGAGTGCCAGGGTTAATCGCAACACCCGGTCTTTTTCCCAATGCGGCAATGGCTTGCAGCGTTCTGTGAATGTGGGGGCCGGCCTCGACATGCACCGTGATGTTGTCGGCACCGGCCTTGGCATAGGCCTCCAGGTAAGGATCGACCGGCGAAATCATGAGATGGACATCCATCACGCCCCGGATATGCGGGCGCAATGCCGCACACATCGCCGGACCGAATGTCAGGTTCGGGACGAAGTGGCCGTCCATCACGTCCACATGCACCCAGTCAGCGCCTTCCGCCTCGACGGCGCGACATTCGGCTCCGAAACTGGCGAAATCGGCGGCCAGAATCGAGGGGGCAATCTTGATCGATCGGTCGAACATCTGTCAGGGCTCCTTGCGCGTGCCGGCCTCATATCCCGGAGCGCGCAGTCTTTCCAGTATCCGGGGACATTACATAATATTGATTACACGATAATCTGACCAGCCGGTCCGGGCTCTGCCCCGCAAAAGAAAACGGCCCGGTCAGTGACCGGACCGTTCCGCAATGCCGTCCGAACTCAGCCGACGAGTTCGAGGCCCGAGAAGAAGAACGCGATCTCGCGCGCGGCCGAAGCTTCGCTGTCCGAGCCGTGGACCGAGTTCTCGCCCTTGGACAGTGCGAATTCCTTGCGGATCGTGCCGTCCGCGGCCTGGGCCGGATCGGTCGCGCCCATGACCTCGCGGTTCTTCAGGATGGCGTTCTCGCCTTCCAGTACCTGCACCACGACCGGCTCCGAGGCCATGAAGGCGCAGAGCTCGCCGTAGAACGGGCGTTCCTTGTGCTCGGCATAGAACTGGCCGGCCTGGGCGGGCGTCAGGTGGATGCGCTTCGAGGCGACGACGCGCAGGCCCGCCTCCTCGAACTTGGCAATGATCTTGCCGGTCAGGTTGCGCTTGGTCGCGTCAGGCTTGATGATCGACAGGGTCCGTTCAATGGCCATCGGGCTCTCCATGGGTTGCGGCGCCGGGCGCCGGAATGGGACGCGCGGCTGCTACCATGCCAAAGCCCCGTTGAAAAGGTGCGCCGGCATTGACGCGACGCCCGGCATGAGGCACTCCGCACCCCATGCTGAAGATCGAGGACATCACCTACAGCGTCGAGGGTCGCCCGCTGTTCCAGAACGCGAGCGCGACCATCCCGACCGGACACAAGGTCGGCCTCGTCGGTCGCAACGGCGCGGGCAAGACCACGCTCTTCCGGCTGATCCGGGGCGAACTTGCGCTTGAGGGAGGCACGATCACCCTGCCCCAACGCGCCCGGATTGGCGGCGTCGCGCAGGAAGTGCCATCGTCCGAGACTTCGCTGTTGGACACGGTGCTGTCCGCCGATACCGAACGCGCCAGTCTGCTGGCCGAGGCCGAGACCGCTTCCGATCCGCACCGGATCGCCGAGATCCAGGCGCGGCTGGCCGACATTGACGCCTGGTCGGCCGAGGCGCGGGCCTCCAGCATCCTCAAGGGTCTGGGGTTTGAAGCCGAAGAACAGCTGATGCCCTGCTCGGCCTTCTCGGGTGGCTGGCGGATGCGGGTGGCGCTGGCGGGCGTACTGTTTGCCCGGCCCGACTACCTGCTTTTGGACGAGCCGACCAACTACCTCGACCTCGAGGGCGCGCTCTGGCTGGAAAGCTATCTGCAGAACTATCCCCACACCGTGCTCATCATCAGCCACGACCGCGGGCTCTTGAACCGCGCGGTCCAGGGCATCCTGCATCTCGACAATCGCAAGCTCACCTACTGGCAAGGCGGCTACGACCAGTTCGCCCGCCAGATGGCCGAACGCCGCGCCGTCTTGCAGGCCGAGGCGAAGAAGGTCGAGGCGCGACGGGCCCATCTGCAAAGCTTCGTCGATCGCTTCAAGGCCAAGGCGTCCAAGGCCGTGCAGGCACAATCCCGCGTGAAGATGCTGGAGAAGCTGACTCCGATCACCGCGCCGGAAGAGGCGAAGAAGGTCGTCTTCACCTTCCCTGCCCCCGAGGAACTGGCGCCGCCGATCATCAACCTCGACGGAGCGGCAGTGGGCTATGGCGGCCCGCCGGTCCTGCGGCGGCTGAACCTGCGCATCGACCAGGACGACCGCATCGCCCTGCTTGGCCGGAACGGCGAGGGAAAATCCACGCTTTCCAAGCTCTTGGCGGGCAAACTTCAGCCATCCGAAGGCAGGATCTCGCGGTCCTCGAAGCTGCGGATCGGCTACTTTGCGCAGCACCAGGTGGACGAATTGCACCTCGACGAGACGCCGCTCCAGCATGTCATGCGGCTGCGCCCGACCGAGGGGCAGGCGAAGCTGCGCGCTCGGCTTGCGGGGTTCGGCCTGATGGCGGACCAGGCGGAAACGGTGGTCGCCCGTCTCTCTGGTGGACAGAAGGCGCGATTGTCGCTGCTTCTTGCGACAATCGACGCGCCGCACCTGCTCATTCTGGACGAACCCACCAACCACCTCGACATCGAAAGCCGCGAGGCATTGGTCGAGGCTTTGACCGAATACCCCGGCGCGGTGATTCTTGTCAGCCATGACATGCACTTACTGGGCCTGGTCGCCGATCGGCTGTGGCTGGTCAAGGACGGCGCGGTGACGCCATACACCGACGACCTGGAGGCCTACCGGCGTCAGTTGCTCGCCGGCGACGACGAGGTCAAGACAACGACGAAGCCGGTTGAAAAGGTCAAGAAACCCAGTCGCGATGAGGTGCTGGCGCTGAAGGGCGAAGTGCGCAGGTGCGAGGACAGGCTGACCAAGCTGAACGAGATGCGCGACAAGCTGGCGGCCAAACTCGCGGACCCGGCGCTTTACCAGGACGCACGCAAGGGCGAGCTCGAGACCTGGAACAGGAAATACGCCGAGGTCATGGAAGCCCTGGACAGGGCCGAGGCGCTCTGGCTGGTGGCGCAAGAAAACCTCGAAACTGCAATAGCTTAGAATCGAGAACAATTTGTATATACGACTGTATTTACACATTGTTCTGAAGTGAGGCACAATGCCGATGCCATGTTCCTGTCGTCAGGCAACGAGCAGATGGCAGGCCTTTCTCGCCATGGCGCGGCAGGCCATGCACCTAGAGACAGACAACCTGACCTTTCCCGCCGTCCAGGGTGTCTTGCAGGCCTTCCACCGGCGGCTGACCGCACAACAGGCCTTCGACTTCGCGCAGGTCCTGCCCAGTGTCCTGCGCGCGCTCTTCGTCGCCGACTGGACGGCAGAGGCGACGGCCCTGCGCCCACACCACAGCCTGACGCTGCCGAATTGCGTCTAGGCGACGGCCTATGCGCTGCGAAAATCCGTCCTTCGCGCGGATTTCGACAGGTTGCTTGCCCCCCTGTCCCCCCTTCGAGGCCGAATCCTGGTCGCCCCCCGGCATCGACCCGGCCACCCTTGGCCCGGGCGTCGTCTGAGGTTCCGCTTCCCAAAGCGCGGCTTGCCGCCTAGCCTGCGGAAAACCCCGGGGGACAGATGCCGGAAACCGCTTTCCTGATCACCGCCTTCGCCACGCTATTCGTGGTGATCGACCCGCCGGGCCTCGTGCCCCTGTTCATCGCCCTGACCCGCGGGATGGGGCCGGAGCGGCGGCGGGCGATGGCGCAACGGGCCTGCATAATCGCGGCCTGCCTTCTGCTCCTGTTCGGACTGGCCGGAGAGGCGATCCTGACCTTCATCGGCATCTCGATGCCCGCCTTCCGCATCGCCGGCGGCATCCTGCTGTTCCTGACCGCGCTCGACATGCTGTTCGAACGCCGCACCCAGCGGCGCGAGGGGCAGCAGGCCGAGCCCGATCATGACCCCTCGGTGTTCCCGCTGGCCACGCCCCTCATCGCGGGTCCCGGCGCCATCGCGACGATGATCCTGCTTGTCGGTCAGGCCGGGCCGGACTGGAGCGGGACGATCTGGGTGCTTGGACTGCTTATCCTGATGATGGCCGTGACCTATGCCTTCCTTCTCGCCTCGCCGCCGCTGGAACGGATGCTCGGTCGGACCGGGGTGATCGTCATCACGCGCCTCCTTGGCATGCTGCTTGCGGCGCTTTCTGTGCAATTCGTGATCGATGGCGTCCGGGGCACCGGGCTGATCGGCTGACCTTTCCAACCGCGCCCCCTGCCCCCATATTCATCGTGAACCGGAGGTGCGGATGGACGGCGAGACACTGGCGCGCGTGGGCTACCTGGCGCTGATCCTGGTCGCCCTGGGCGGCTGGGTCATCGTCGAGTTTCGCCAGCGGATGGGCCAGGCGCTGCGGATGGCGCTGGCTTGGGGAATGATCTTTGTGGGCATGATGGCGGGCTACGGGCTGTGGTCGGACATCCGGCAGGACATCATGCCGGTTCAGTCCGTGGTCGACGGCGTGGTCGAGGTGCCGCGATCCGCGGATGGGCACTACTACCTGACGCTCCGCATCGACGGCACGGCGGTGCCCTTCATGGTGGATACCGGGGCTTCCGGCATGGTTCTGGCGGCGCGGGACGCCGAGCGGCTGGGTATCGACCCGGACAGTCTGAGCTTCCTCGGTCAGGCCAACACGGCAAACGGGGTGGTGCGGACGGCGCGGGTCACCCTGCAGGACGTGGAGCTGGGACCGTTCCGCAACGACAGCTTTAGTGCCTTCGTGACCGAGGGCGAGCTTGAGCAGTCGCTTCTGGGGATGGACTATCTCGGCCAGTTCCGGATGGAGTTCGCCGGCGGAAAGCTGATCCTGCGGCAGTGAGATCGCCCGCTGTCCACGGTGGACATTTTCGCAAAACCTTTTATTAGCAGAACCTTACCAGATCCTGTTAACCTTCTGGAAACCAGGGTTCCAATGCCGTCCGAGTGGATCTAGCCCAAGAGGGACTGCACCGTGTTCGTCAGGTCGCCCAACGAGAAGGGTTTCGGCAGGAAGACCGAGTTCGGCACCCTGGCCTGATCCTCGGCCAGCCCGTCATCGGCATATCCCGACATGAAGATCACCTTCACCCCCGGCCGATCCAGATGCGCCCGGCGAACCCAGGCCGGACCGTCCATCCCCGGCATGACCACATCGGTCACGAACAGATCGACATGCAGGCTCTTGTCCTCCAGCCGCGCCAGTGCCTCCTCGGCGCTGGCGGCTTCCAGCACGGTATAGCCGCGCAGGGTCAGCGCCCGGGCGGCGAAGGCGCGGACAGAAGCCTCGTCCTCGACCAGGAGCACAACACCCTCGCCCTTGCGCGCCGCCGGTCGGCGCGTCTCGACCGGCTTTTCATTCACCGCTTCGCCGTCATGGGTCGGGAAATACAACGAGAAGGTGGTGCCCTGCCCCACTTCGGAATCGACGAAGATGAACCCGCCCGACTGCTTCATGATGCCGTAGGCCATCGACAGGCCAAGGCCCGTTCCCTCGCCGATACGCTTGGTGGTGAAGAAGGGCTCGAAGATCTGCCGCAGCTGGTGTTCGGGGATGCCGATGCCGCGATCCACCACCCGGACCACCGTGTAGTCGCCCGCCGGCACCGTGGCACGGTCGCGCTTCAGGTCCTCGGTCAGGGTGACGGGCTCGGTCTCGATGGTGACATCGCCGCCCTCGGGCATCGCGTCCCGGGCATTGACGACCAGATTGATCAGCACCTGCTCGATCTGCCGCTTGTCGGCCCAGATCCGGCCCAGGGGACGGTTGCCCTCGCGTCCCCGATGCACCAGCGACAGGTCCACCTTCTCAACCATCAGCCGGTTCAGGAGGTGGATCAGGTCGGCCAGCACGTCCTCGAGGTCCAGCACTTCGGGGTTCAGAGTCTGCTTGCGCGAGAAGGCGAGAAGCTGCCCCACCAGCGAGGCGGCGCGGTTCGCGTTCTGCCGGATCTGTTCCAGGTCGGCGAAATCGTTGTCCTCGCGGCCGTGGCGCAGCAGCAGCAGGTCGCAATGCCCGGAAATCGCCGTCAGCAGGTTGTTGAAATCATGTGCGATACCGCCCGCAAGTTGCCCGATTGCCTGCATTTTCTGGCTTTGGACGAACTGTGCCTCAAGCGTCTTGAGCCGGGTCGCGTCGTTCAGGATCGCCAGGGCGCCCAACCGGCCGCCCTCGACATAGCGGCGCAGCGTGATCTGCAGGAAGCGTTCCTCCTCGCCGCGCAGGCGCAGCACCTCGGAGCCGCCGGGATGGCGCCCGGCCGTGACATCGGCCAGCCATTCCGAGACCGGCCGGCCGAGACCCTCGAACAACTCGTGGAACATCGCCGCGCGGGTATCGCCCTTCCAAAGCAGCTCACGCGCCGCCAGGTTGGCCGACCGCATCACGCCGTCGGGACCGAAAGTCAGGATCGGGACCGGCACCTCCTCGAGATCGGCGCCCACCGTGACGACCGGCGCCGGGTCGCCGGCGGCGGCCTGCGGCAGATCCGACGGCAGCGGCAGATCCTCGGCCCGCCAGAAGAAGTGTTCGGCGTCGGCGCGATGCACCAGCAGACGCAAGACGGTCTTGCGTCCCGGCAGGTCCTCCTGCGCCGCGCCCGCGGCCTCGGCCGCCTTCTGCAGGCGCAGCAGCAGCTCTCCCGGCGCCAGAACCCGGTCGGCGAGTGCCGAATGCAGCCGGTGCACATCCGTGCCGAACCGGGTTTCGGCCGCCCGGTTGCGCAGGATCACCTGCCCTGCCGCATCGGTCAGGAAACAGGCTGCCGGATCGTCGGCCATCAGGGAGAAGGCCAGGTGACCGCGCCGGTCGGCCCGGCTCTGCGCCTGCCGGCCCCGGATCAGCAGTCCCAGAGCCAGCCCCAGAAGCACCAACCCCACGAAGGCCGGAAGCAGCGGCCCGTCCCGCCACAGGATCACCCAGGCCAGGATCAGCCCGGCCCCGATGGCCCCCAGCACCAGACCCGGCCCGGTCTGCTTCGGCCCCAGAACGTCGACAACTGCCAATTGACTGCGTGCTCCGAAATACCCAACCCCTCTCCGGGTGCTCATCAACATCGCTGCAAGGGGTTAAGGCATCATTAACCGAGACGGAATGCGCGTCTAGATTGCAAAGCGAAACTCATCGTCTCCGAAAGATTGCAAGAAAGAAGCCGTCGCCGCCCTGCATCGGAGTCAGGGTCAGCGCGCGCTCCTCGGCATACTCCGGGTGACGGGCGAGAAATGCGCGGGCCTGGCCGGAGTTCTCGCGGTCGAGAAGCGAGCAGGTGGCGTAGGCCAGAATCCCCCCTTCGCGGACCATCGGAGCCAGCCGGTCGAGGATGTCGCGCTGGATTTCCACGGTACGATCAAGCCCTTCTGGCGTGAGGTTCCACTTGCCCTCCGGGTCGCGCCGCCAGCTGCCCGAGCCCGAACAGGGCGCATCGGCCAGGATCAGGTCGTAGGGGGCCTCGGCCTCGGGCCGATCGGTCAGGGTGACGGCGGCGCCGGCCCGCCGGGCGCGCTCGGGCAGGTCGGCCATGCGCCGCGGGGTCGCGTCATGGGCAAAAAGTCGCAGCCGCGCCCGGCCCGCCATGGCGAGCGTCTTGCCCCCGCCCCCGGCACAATGGTCGAGCACCCGCATCCCGTCCGCCAGCGGCAGCGCATCCACCACCGCCTGGCTGGAGGCGTCCTGCAGTTCGACCAGCCCCTCGCGGTAGGCGGCGCTGGCCTGCAGCTTGCGCGGATTGGCGGTGACTTCCAGCGCGGTGGGCGAAAGGGGGTGCGGCCGGGTCTCGATCCCCTCGGCGGCCAGCGCGGCCTGCGCGGCGGGCAGGTCGGCCTTCAGCCGGTTCACCCGCAGGAACACCGGCGCGCGGTGGCGCAGCGCCTCGGCAACAGGGCGGAGGTCGGGGCCGAGGCTGGCCCTGAGGTCGGGGATCAGCCAGTCGGGCAGGTCCAGCGCCTCGTCCGGGTCGGGCGGGCGGCCGGTCTCGTCCGGAGCGGGCGGCGGCGGGGCATGGCCCTCGCCCGAAAACAGGGCCTCCTGCCCCGCGGCCCGCATCAGCCCTAGGACCAGGCCACGCCCGGTCAGCCCGCCCCCGCGTGCAGCGGCCGAGCGGCGCTGGCGGAGCGCGTCGAACACCAGGTCCCGCACCGCCGCCCGGTCGCCCGAGCCGGCATAGCGGCTGGCGCGGCCCCAGTTGGTCAAAGCGCGTTCGGCCGGATCGCCGGCGAGGATGCGGTCGAGGATCTCGATGGCCGCCGAGGCGCGCGCGCCAGGGGTCATGATCCGGCCTCAGCCGATGCGGTAGTTAGGGCTTTCGCGGGTGATCTGCACGTCGTGGACGTGGCTTTCCTTCAGCCCGGCCCCGGTGATGCGCACGAACTGGCAGCGGGTGCGCATCTCCTCGATGGTGCGGTTGCCGGTATAGCCCATGGCGGCGCGCAGGCCTCCGACCATCTGGTGAATGACCGCCGCAGCGCTGCCCTTGTAGGGCACCTGCCCCTCGATCCCTTCCGGCACCAGCTTGTCCGAGGCCGCGTCCTTCTGGAAATAGCGGTCAGCCGAGCCGCGGGCCATGGCGCCGAGGCTGCCCATGCCGCGATAGGCCTTGAAGCTGCGGCCCTGCCACAGGATCACCTCGCCCGGGCTTTCGTCCGTTCCCGCGATCGCCGAGCCCACCATCGCGCAGGAGGCCCCGGCTGCGATGGCCTTGGCGAAGTCGCCGGAATACTTGATGCCGCCATCGGCGATGACCGGGATGTCGCCCGCCGCGCGGGCCGAATCCATGATCGCGGTCAGCTGCGGCACGCCCACGCCCGCGACGATCCGCGTCGTGCAGATCGAGCCCGGCCCGATCCCCACCTTCACCGCATCCGCCCCCGCGCCGATCAGCGCGCGCGTCGCCTCGGCCGTCGCGACGTTGCCTGCGACGACCTGCACCGTATTGGACAGCCGCTTGATCCGCTCCACCGCCTTCGAGACGCCCTCGCTGTGCCCGTGCGCCGTGTCGATCACAACGAGATCCACCCCCGCGTCGATCAGCGCCTGGCTGCGCTCGAACCCGGCATCCCCCACGGTCGAGGCCGCCGCGACCCGCAGGCGGCCCATCTCGTCCTTGCAGGCATTGGGGTTCAGTACCGATTTCTCTGTGTCCTTCAGCGTAAGAAGCCCCGTCAGCTTGCCCTGCCCGTCCGTCACCAGAAGCTTCTCGATCCGCCGCGCCTTCATCAGGGAAATCGCCTCGGCCCGGTCCACGGGTTCCTTCAGGACCGCGAGATTTTCCGAGGTCATCATCACCCGCACCGGCGTCTTGTCGTCGCTGGCAAAGCGCATGTCGCGGTTGGTGACGATCCCCAGGACGCGGCCCGCCTCGTCCACCACCGGAAAGCCGGTGATCGAATAGCGTTCCATCAGCGCCTTGGCATCAGCCAGAGTCTGGTCGGGGCGCAGCGTGATCGGCTGATAGACCACCCCGCTCTCGAAGCGTTTCACCCGCCGCACCTCGCGCGCCTGCGCCTCGGGGTCGAGGTTGCGGTGGATCACCCCGATCCCGCCCGCCTGAGCCATGGCGATCGCCATCCGCCCCTCTGTCACCGTGTCCATCGCCGAGGACAGAAGCGGGATGTTCATCCGGATCGCCTTCGTCACGAAGGTCGAGGTGTCCGCATCCGAGGGCAGGACGCTGGATGCCGCCGGCACCAGAAGCACGTCGTCAAAGGTGAGAGCCTCACGAATCTCCATAGGCGAACCCTCCGGGAGCAAGCATCGTTTGGCGGTTCCCCTTTTCACGCGGCCGCCGGCTTTGCAAGAGCCAATCCACCCCTTGCCGCCGCCCGGCGCC
This sequence comes from Tabrizicola flagellatus, assembly GCF_008271465.1. Taxonomy (GTDB): domain Bacteria; phylum Pseudomonadota; class Alphaproteobacteria; order Rhodobacterales; family Rhodobacteraceae; genus Tabrizicola; species Tabrizicola flagellata. The sequence goes on from NZ_VMDU01000001.1 coordinate 335,320, forward strand.
CGTGCAGATTACGCCGGGAAACAAGGGATGCCCCATGCGCGTTGCCATCGTCGAGAACACCCGGATCACCCATCACGGCCAGGTCGGCGTCGCCCTGCACGAGGCGGCGGCGCTGATCGACCTCTACAAGCCCTGGTCGGGCCAGCCCCTGCCGCAGAGCGTCGATGCCGATGCGCTGGTCGTCTTCGGCGGCGAACAGGCGGCGACCGACGACCATACCCATCCCTACCTGCCCGATCTCGCTCGGCTGATGGCCGACTACACGGCGATGGACCGGCCGGTCCTTGGCATCTGCCTCGGCTCGCAGCTTCTGGCCCGGGCCTTCGGCGGCGAGAATCACATCGGCACCGCGCCCGAGTTCGGCTGGGTCGATGTCAGCCTGACCGAGGCCGGTCGTGCCGACCCGGTCCTGTCGGCGGTTCCCGACCGCTTTCCGATCTTCCAGTGGCACTCGGACACCTTCACCCTCCCGCAAGGCGCCCTGCATCTGGCTGCAAGCCCGGGCGCGCGGAACCAGGCCTTCCGCATCGGCCGCGCGACCTATGGCACACAGTTCCATTTCGAGGCCAGCCGATCGGTCGTGCGCGACTGGGTGCAGAGTTTCCCCGAGACGATCGAACGCATGCTGCCCGGCTGGGCCGAGCGGCACGACCATGAGGCCGCGACCCGGGGCATCGAGGCGGATGCGCATGGTCTGGCGCTGGCGCGGGCCTGGGTCGGGTTGATCTAGGCCTCGGCCGCGTTGGTCCGGGCCGCCAGCTGCCCTCCCGGCCACATCTTCAGCACCCGCCAGGCGATCCAGGGCACCGCCACCAGGGCCAGGGCCAGCAGCCCCTGCCCCGCCAGGCCAAGCGCGCCTCCCTGCCGCATCAGCGCCGTCGCGGCGGCAGCGAGCGGGAAGGTGAAGGCGGCCCAAAGCGCCGAGAACCCTGACACGGTGATCCAGCGCAGCGCAGCGAACAGGGCCAGGGCCAATGCGACGACGGCCCAGCCGAGGAGCGCTGCAAGGCCCTCCAGCCCCAGCAGGCTTGCCGTCGTGGCCATAAGGCTTGCCGGTGCCAGGTGGATCGCCAGCATGGGCCGCAGCGGCGCCGGCGGACTCTGGCGGACAAGCTGCATCAGGCTCGCCCCCCAGATCCCGAGCGCGACGGGCAGCGTGGTGAACAGAAGGACGCGCGCCAGCTCTGGCAGGCCCAGCGAAACCGCCGCCGGACCGGCGACGATGACGCCCACGAAGCTCATGTGCCAGCCGGGATTGACCGCGCGCGCCTCGGGCGCAAGCGACAGCAGCTTGCGCAGCGTCAGAAGGGCGAGCACCGCGTGCAGGGCCAGCATCAGGACCAGAAGCCCGATCGCCAGTCGCGGCGCGAAATTGCCCAGAAGCCCGGCCGCGACCATGCCGCCCATCGTTCCCGCCGCCAGCGCGCCACGCGATGGCATAACCTTAAGATCATCCGTTATCACGCTGATCCGGCGTGACATTTTAAGAATGTATACACAGGCCGCAAAGGCCCACAGGGCCAGGACCAGCCCCGCCGCCAGATCGCCGATCTCGCGCGGAAGCCCCCGGATGTCCAGCCCCAGGCGCAGCGCGACCACCAGGCCAAGCAGCCCGAGGATCGGCGGAAAGATGGCGGGGGGCGTCCGGGAAAAGGCCGGCAGGCGCCGCGGGGGAAACTCCGGCGGGGGATAGGGCTTCGGGCGGAAGCGAACGGGTTCCTGGGTCATGCCGGTCTCCTTTGCGCCCGGGAAAACCAGCCATCGCCCCGCCCGTCCAGATGCCAGAGGGTCGCAGGTCCGACGCGAAACGGGCCGGGCCGCCTCACCCTAGGGCAGAGCCTGCGCGAGACACTGGCCCGGAAATGCCTGTATATGCGGCTATATATACGTCCGTATCTACAAGGCCGAATTTCTTTCGCAGTCAATGTCCTGCCCCCCGTTCTTCATCAGATCGCACGGGGATGGAGTCGCGGGAACCAGTCTTCGCGCAACCGCTCGCCCGGCCGCATGCCGTGGCCGGGAAAGGGTGGCGAGGTCGGACCCGGCCGCTGGACATAGCGCGCATCGTCGCCGACGAGGCGCAGCGAGAAGGCCCGGCGCCGGGTGGTGGCCAGGTTGCCGCGTGCCCCGTGCAGGGTGCGGAAGTTGAAGGCCACCGCATCGCCCGGCGCCATCTCCCATTCCAGGATCCGCATCCCCTCGGCCTCCGGGTCGGGGACCGGCATGTAGTCGTCCTCTCCGGGATAGAAGTTCGTTTCGGCGGCCCAGCGGGTCGGCAGCACGTCCTTCTCCCACAGGTGGCTGCCCGCGACGCAGCGCAGCGAGGCCTCCCTCACCGGATCGAGCGGCGACCAGAAGCTGACGGTCTGGCGGCCTTCGACAAAATAGTAGGGGCCGTCCGTGTGCCAGGGTGTGGGCTTGGTCGTGCCGGGTTCCTTGACGAGCACGTGGTCGTGGAAGAGCTGCACCGTTTCCGAGCGCATCAGCCGCGCCGCCACCTCGGCCGCCTGCGACTGGCGGATGACGGCGGCGAACTCCGGCACCCTGGTCCAGTTGCAGTAGTCGTCGAAGAAATACCCCGGCTCGCCCGGTTTCAGCGTCGGCATCTGGTTCGTGGGATTGGCCATGTTGCGCGCCACGCCCGCGCGCAACATCTCCACCCAGTCGGCCCAGAGCCCCCGGATCAGCACGACTCCGTCGCGCTGATAGGCCTCGACCATCTCGTCCGTCACCGTCACCATCGGCGCCTCCCCGCTTTGCGCCACCCTGCCCCGCCGCCGCGGTCAGGGCAAGACCAGCACCGTCGCGCCCAGCCGGTGCAGCCGCGCCCCCGTCCCCAGCTTGAACCGCGCCAGGCCCGGCGCGCGCTCGGTATCGACCGAGCCGAGGTCCAGCCAGCGCACGCCTTCTTCGCGCAACGCCTCGGCCGCGCGGGTCAGCATCAGGCCGTGTGCCCCCGCCTTGCGCGCCTCGCCCGAGCCCCAGCTCAGATGATAGCTGGCCGATGCGCCATGCACCACAAGGCACATCGCAGCCTGAAGCTTGCCACTCTGCCGCCATTCCCACAGCCGCAGGTCCGATGGCGGCAGGGCGCGCGTGAAGGCCTCCGGCAGCGCATGATAGCGCCGCTCGGCCCGCTGGAGCGCCTCGGCGCGGATCAGCGCGTCGAGCGTCGCTGTGCCCCCTTGCCGCACCGCCAGCCCGGCCCTTTCGGCCGCGGCGAGATGGTCGCGCCAGGTCCGCGCCATTCCGGCACGCAGATCCGGCCCCAGCGCCCAGATCGCATGGTGCATCGGCGTGACCAGCGGCAGAAGGCCAAAGCCGCGCACGCCTGTCTCGGGAGTGGCAATGGTCAGGCCCGGCCAGCGCGCCAGCCGGCGCAAGGCACGGCGCCGCTGCGCCATGTCGGCATGCTGGCCCGCCGGGCGGATGCGCGAGATCAGCCGCAACCGCCCGCGTTCCACCATCAGCACCGGCCCGCCGTCCGCATCGGCCCAACGGACCCGTGCACCGCAAGCCTCCAGCGCCGCCGCATAGGGCGCGCTTTGCTGCAGGGGCAGGAAACCGGCGCATTCTTCGCAACTTGCCATGCCGTCTTAATGGAACCGAAAGATTTCCGGGCGGTTAATCCCGACCATGCAACGCATCTCGCTGAAACGCTCTCCCGCCCCGACACCCCGGCTGACGCTCTGGGTGCCGATCATGATCGCCTGCGCGCTTGGCCTGTTCTGGCTGGGCCTTCTGGCGCTGATCCGGATGTGAACCTGGCGCGCTGAATGCTTTGACGCTTCCCCGACCTGTGGCTAAGGTCGGCTGCGTCCAAACCGCGTTGAGTGCCCTGCCCAGATGAACCTGAAGGATCTTGCCCAGACGCTCGGCCTGTCGCCGACCACCGTATCGCGCGCGCTGAACGGCTATCCCGAGGTGAACGAGGCAACGCGCGAACGGGTGATCCGGGCGGCCAAGGAACACAACTACCACCCGAACGCCCGGGCGATACGGCTGGCGACCGGGCGCGCCATGGCCGTGGGCCACGTCATCGCCATCGCCAACCAGCATGAGATCGTGAACCCGGTCTTTGCCGACTTCATCGCCGGCGCGGGCGAGACCTACAGCCGCAACGATTATGACATGCTGCTGTCGGTCGTCCCCGACGAGGAGGAGGCGCAGACCTACCGCGCGATGAAGGTGAAGGGCAATGTGGACGGGGTCATCGTCCACGGCCCGCGCGAGAACGACCCCCGCATCCCGCTTCTGCGCGAGATCGGCCTGCCCTTCGTCGTCCACGGCCGGGCCACCGGCGCGACCGAGCCCTATTCCTGGCTGGACGTGAACAACCGCCGCGCCATCCAGCAGGCGACCGAATATCTGATCGGTCTCGGCCACCGGCGGATCGCGCTGGTCAACGGGCTGGAATTCATGGATTTCGCCATCCGCCGCCGCCGCGGCTATCTGGACGCGCTGGCCGCGCACCAGATCGCGCCCGATCCCGCGCTGATGGCCTCGGGCGAGATGACCGAGCTTGCGGGCTTCCGCGCCGCCCGCGCCATGCTGGCCCTGCCCGATCCGCCCACCGCCTTCGTCGCGGCCTCGATGCTGTCGGGCATGGGCGTGCGGCGCGCGATCGAGGGGGCGGGTCTGAAACTGGGCCGCGACGTGTCGGTGATCATCTTCGACGATGAGCTGAGCTACCTGAAGAACGGCGAAGAGCGGCCGATCTTCACCGCCATGCGCTCGTCTGTCCGTCAGGCCGGGCGGCTGGTGGCCGAGATGTTGCTGGCAAAGATCGCCAATCCCGACGCGCCCGAGGTGGAACGCATGCTCGAGGCCGAACTGGTCGAGGGCATGTCCACCGGGCCGGCACCGCGCGGCTGACCCATCCGAACCGCTTTGAAACCTCTGGCGCGACCGGCGGTTTCGCCCTATCACCTGCGCATGCCGAACGACGGACCTGCCCGATGACCCTTTCGATCCTTGCCGACATTGGCGGCACCAACACCCGTGTTGCGCTGGCCGAGGGGGCCAGGGTGCGGATCGACTCGATCCGGCGCTATCCGAATGCCGAGTATCAGGCGCGCGGTCAGGACATCGCCCATGTGCTGCGCGACTATCTCGCCGCCACCGGGGCCACGGTGACCGGCGTCTGCGTCGCCGCCGCCGGGCCGGTGCAGGACGGGGTGGCGACGATGACCAATCTCGACTGGGTGATGGATGCCGCCAAGCTTTCGGGCGCGACTGGCGCGGCGCGGGTGGCGATCCTGAACGACCTGCAGGCCCAGGGTCAGGCGCTGGGGCACATCCCGGCCGCCAACCTGCGCAACATCATTCCTGGCCCGGTCAAGACCGGAGCCGCGATGCTGGTCGTCGGCCTCGGCACCGGGGTCAATGCGGCGCCGGTCCATCCCGGACCGCAGGGCCGCGTGGTGCCGCCTTCGGAATGCGGCCATGTCAACATGCCGGTGCGCAGCGAGGAGGATTTCCTGCTGGCCCGTTTTGTCGAGGCCCGCCTGAAGGCCGCCGGAGAGGTGCCCCATGCCGGGGTCGAGGAGGTTCTGGCGGGCCGCGGCCTTGCCAATCTGCACGCCTTTGCCGCCCATGCCGCGGGCCATCCCTCGGAACTGACCTCGGCCGAGGTACTGGCGGCACTGGACCAGGGTGATCCGGTCGCCACCCATGCGGCGCGGCTGTATATACACATCCTCGGACAGATGCTGGCCGACCTGGCGCTGATCCACCTGCCCTATGGCGGGATCTACCTGATCGGCGGCATGTCGCGGGCGATGACGCCTTGGTTCCAGAGCTTCGGTCTGGAACGCAGCTTCCGCGAGGCGCGGCGGGTGGACCTGTTGCTGAACGACTTCTCGGTAACCGTGGTCGAGGACGATTATGCCGCCCTGACCGGCTGCGCCGCCTACCTGAACAATCAGGCGTAAGTCACCGGATTTCGGTTATTTCCAGCCGATCCTTCAGGAAACGCAGCGCCACGCCCAGCCCGTCCGGCGCGATGCCGTGGCCGGTGCCCTGCATGACATGGCCGAAGGTCTCGAACCCCGCCGCCACCAGCGCATCGCCCGCCTTGGCCATGTCGGAAAACGGCACCACCGGATCCTGATCGCCATGGATCAGCAGGACCGGCGGCTTGACCTTTGCCTCGGCCGCCAGCGCCTCGGGGCGGAGCAGCCGGCCCGAGATCGCGACCACTCCGGCCACGGCCCTGTCGCGGCGCGGGGCGACCTCCAGGCTCATCATCGCGCCCTGGCTGAAGCCGACCAGCGCCATGCGGTCGGGCGTCAGACCCTCTTCGGCCAGGCGCGCATCAAGAAAGCCGTTCAAGTCCTTGGCCGCGGAGGACAATCCTGCGGCTGCGGCGGCCTCGGACGACCCGTCGAGCCAGGGGATCGGGAACCATTGATAGCCGAAGCCGCCCCCCGCGCAGCGCTCTGGCGCGTCCGGGGCGACGAAAGCCGTCTCCGGCAGGTGCGGCGCCAGGACATCGGCCAGGCCCAGGAGATCCGCGCCATCCGCGCCATAGCCGTGCAGGAACACGACCAGCGAGCGCGCCTGCCCCCGCTCCGCGCCCTTGCGCCCGAACCGCAACTCCCGCATCAGATCACCCCTTCCCGTTCCCGTGCCACGCGGTAGTAGGCCCAAAGCACCCGCGCCGCAACCGAGCGCCAGGGCGACCAGGCCTCGGCCATGACCCGCAGCGCCTTGTCGCTGGGACGCGCTTGCAGGTCGAACAGCATCCGCGCCGCCTCTTGCAGCGCCAGGTCGCCGGGGGCGAAGACATCGGCCCGCCCCAGCGCGAACATCGCATAGATCTCGGCCGTCCAGACCCCGATCCCCGGCACGGCGACCAGAGTGCGAACGACCTCGGCATCAGGAACAGCGCGCAAGGCGTTGAAATCTATGCCCGCCTGCGCCAGCGCCCGGCCATAGCGCGCCTTCTGCCGCGACAGGCCCGCGGCGCGCAGCTCTTCGTCCGAGGCGCGCGCCATCGCCTCGGCCCCGGTCAGCCCCGCGCCTTCCAGCCGCGCCCAGATCGCCCGGGCGCTGGCGACCGAGACCTGCTGGCCGACGATCGCCCGCAGCAGGGCCGCGAACCCGTCGGGCTCGCGCCGCAGGGGCAGCGGCCCGACCAGGGGCAGCGCCCGGGCAAAGGCCGGCTCGCGCGCGGCGAGCCACTCCGCCCCCTCGGCCACGCAGTCGGCTGTCTCGATGATCCGTCCCACCATGGCCGCAGCCTTGCATCCGCGGCGGGGCGCCGCAACCCCCGCCCCTTGCGGAAGACCCGGCCGGGGTCTAGGGCTTGGCGCATGAGCACCGACGCCCTCGCCCGCCGCAATGTCATGGTCCTTGTCGCCGCGCAGGCGGTGCTGGGTGCGCAACTGCCGATGATCTTCACCATCGCCGGGCTTGCCGGGTCGAGCCTTGCGCCCAACGCCTGCTGGGCGACCCTGCCGGTGACGATGATGGTGATCGGCTCGATGCTGACCGCGACGCCGCTGTCCATGCTGATGCAGCGCTTCGGCCGGCGGGCCGGGTTCTTCTTCGGCGCGGGCGGCGGGGCGCTCGGGGCGGCGATCGGCGCCTGGGGCCTTTCCGCCGGCAGTTTCCTTGCCTTCTGCATCGGCGCGCTGATTTCCGGCATCTACATGTCGGCCAACGGCTTCTACCGCTTTGCCGCGACCGACACGGCTTCGGAAGGCTACCGGCCCAAGGCGATCAGCTGGGTCATGGCGGGGGGACTCCTGTCGGCGGTGGTCGGCCCGCAACTGGTGAAGGTGACCTCGGATGCGATGGCGGTGACCTTCCTCGGCTCCTATCTCATGGTCATCGCGCTGAACCTGGTCGGCTCGCTCTTGTTCTTCGCGCTGAAGATCCCCGCGCCCCCGGCCCCGGCCGCCGGCAGCCCGGAAGGCCGGTCGCGCGGCGAGCTTCTGCGCAATCCGGTGATCCTGGTGGCGATGATCTGCGCCACCGTGTCTTACGCGCTGATGAACCTGGTGATGACCTCCTCGCCGCTGGCCGTGGTCGGCTGCGGCTTCGAGACGGGGGATGCGGCGAATGTGGTGACGGCGCATGTGCTGGCGATGTATGCGCCCTCGTTCTTCACCGGCCATCTGATCGCGCGCTTCGGGACCGAGCGGATCATCGCCGTCGGGCTGACGATCCTTGCGGCCTCGGGTGCCGTGGCTATGGCCGGGGTGGAGCTGGAGAATTTCTTCGTCGCGCTGATCCTTCTCGGCATCGGCTGGAACTTCGGCTTCATCGGCGCGACGACCATGCTGACCAGCGCCCAGCGGCCGGAGGAGCGCGGGCGTCTCCAGGGTCTGAACGACCTGGTGGTGTTCGGGGGCGTGACGCTGGCCTCGTTCTCGTCGGGCGGGCTGATGAACTGTTCCGGCGGGTCGGTGCAGGCGGGCTGGCAGATGGTCAACCTGGCCATGCTGCCCTTCCTCGTGCTGGCCGGCGGCGCGCTGATCTGGCTCTGGCTGCGGCCGCAGGAGACGCGCGCCTGACCCGCCGCTCTTCGTCGCATTGCATGCGCTCATCGCTCGGTCCCGCGACGAGGCGACGCAGTCGCACGAGGAGCCGCCCTCACCAGCGCCCGGTGACGCCCTGCCGCAGAAGCAGCCAGCGGCGCCGGAAGTCCGAAAGCCCCAGCGATGCGCTTTCCCCGGCCAGCGCCTGACGCAGCAGACCCTCTGTCTGCCAGCCCGCCAGAAGCGCCGGGGCGACCCCCTTGGGCACCGACCTGCGCGCCTGGCGCGCAACCGTCAGCCGCTCCAGCCCCAGCCGCGCCAGGTCAGCGGCGCCGACGCCCTCGGGCAAGGGCTGCCGGCCGCGCGCCACAAGCTCGGGCACGGCGCGCAGGTAGAAGGCCGCCGCCGTGGCCCAGCCATAGGCGCGCACCGCATGTTCCGCCCCCTCCGGCGCCCCGAGCGCCCGGGCCGCGAGCCACATCAGCCCCGCCCCGGTGTCGTCCAGGTAGGCCGTCAGCCCGGCGATCCCGTCATGCGACTCGTGGTGGATGTCCCAGCGGCGGGCGGCGATCAGGCGGTCCATGACCTCGACCGGCAGGCCGAAATCCCGGATCAGCGCGTGCAGCGGGCCCGCGACCTCATGCGCGCGGGCAGCCCCCGAGGCCGCATTCTCCACCACGTCGCGCCACCATTGCAGGCGCATCTCGGCGATCAGCGGCTCCTGCGTCACCCAGGGGGCGCGGGCGACTTCGAGGTTGAAGGCGTAAAGCGGAAGAAGCTGCGCCCGCACCGCGACGGGGGCGGCCATCACCGCGAGGAAACGGTCGGGATCGCCCCGCTGCACCAGTCCGGCGCAGGCGTCGAGGCTCATGCCGCGGCCCCCTGCGGCTGGCCGAAGTCGCGGATCAGCTTCCACTGGATCGCATCCAGCAGCGCCTCGAAACTGGCGTCGATGATGTTGGCGCTGACCCCCACGGTGGACCAGCGGTGGCCCCGCCCGTCCTCGCTGTCGATGATGACGCGCGTCACCGCCTCGGTCCCGCCATTGGTGATGCGGACCTTGAAGTCCACCAGCTTCATGTCGTCGATGCAGGCCTGATAGGGGCCGAGATCCTTCCCCAGCGCCTTGGCCAGCGCGTTCACCGGGCCGCGGTCGCTGCCGGTCTCGTCCATGCTGTCGCTGACCGACATCATCTTGCGGTCGCCGATCTTGACCACCACCACGGCCTCGGACAGCGAGATCATCCGGTCGTACTTGTTCTTCCGCCGCTCCACCGTCACCCGGTAGCGCTTCACCTCGAAGAACTCCGGACACAGGCCCAGCTCGCGCCGGGCGACCAGCTCGAAACTCGCCTGCGCGCCGTCATAGGCATAGCCCTGATCCTCGCGCGCCTTCACCACCTCGATGATCCGGCCCAGGCGCGGATCCTTCGGATCGACCTCGATCCCGGCCGAGGCGAGCCGCGCGCGCAGGTTCGACAGGCCCGCCTGGTTCGACATCGGGATCACGCGCTCGTTGCCGACAAGCGCCGGGTCGATGTGTTCGTAGGTCGAGGGATCCTTCAGGATCGCGCTGGCGTGCAGCCCCGCCTTGTGCGCGAAGGCCGAGGCGCCGACGTAAGGCGCGCTGCGCAGGGGCACACGGTTCAGGATGTCGTCCAGCATGCGGCTGGTCTTCAGAAGGCCCGCCAGCGCCGCGCGGCTGACGCCTGTCTCGAAGCGGCTGGCATAGGGTTCCTTCAAGAGGAGAGTCGGGATCAGCGTCGTCAGGTTCGCATTGCCGCAGCGTTCGCCCAGCCCGTTCAGCGTGCCCTGCACCTGCCGCGCCCCGGCCTCGACGGCGGCCAGCGAATTCGCCACCGCATTGCCGGTGTCATCGTGGCAATGGATGCCCAGCCGGTCGCCGGGGATGCCGGCGGCGATGACCTCGGCCGTCACCCGGCCCACTTCGGCCGGCAGCGTGCCGCCGTTGGTGTCGCACAGCACGATCCAGCGCGCGCCCACATCCCGCGCTGCCGTCAGGCAGGCCAGCGCATAGGCCGGGTTGGCGCGGTAGCCGTCGAAGAAATGTTCCGCATCGAACAGCGCCTCGCGGCCCTTCGCCACCAGATGCCGTATCGAGGAGGCGATGGCCTCGAGGTTCTCCTCCAGCGTCACGCCAAGCGCGGTGGTGACGTGAAAGTCATGCGTCTTGCCGACCAGACAGACCGCCGGGGTGCCGGCGTTCAGGACGGCGGCCAGCACGTCGTCGTTCTCGGCCGACCGGCCCACGCGGCGGGTCATGCCGAAGGCGGTGAGCGTGGCGCGAGTCTCGGGCGGGGCGGCGAAGAAATCGCTGTCCGTTGGGTTCGCGCCCGGCCAGCCGCCTTCGATGTGGTCCACCCCCAGCGCATCCAGCGCGCGCGCGATCTGCTGCTTTTCGGCGGTGGAGAACTGCACGCCCTGCGTCTGTTGCCCGTCGCGCAGCGTGGTGTCGTAAAGCCAGAGGCGCTCACGTCGGGCCGAAAAATTTTCGGACGAAAATTTTTCTTTCTCTACGGTCACTTGATCGCCTCCAGCCTTGCCGCATCGAAGCCGGGGCCGGGCAGCAGCTCGACCCCCGCCTTCGACATCCGCACCTCGACCCCCGCCGCGACCAGCGCGGCCTTCAGGGCATCGACGGCGGAAAAATCCTTTGACACCATCGCCTCGGCGCGGAGCGCGGCCAGCCGTTCGGCCTGTCCCGACAGGTCCACCCGCGGCGCGGCGGCCCAGGCGCCCAGATCCTCGGTAAGAAGGCCCATCAGCTGCGCCGAGGCCTTCAGCCCCGCCCAGTCCCCCTCGCCCGCCGCGGCATGCAGCGCGGCCAGCGCGCCGGCGGTGTTCAGATCGTCGGCCAGCGCCTCGACCACAGCCGGCAGGGGCGCGGAGGCCGCAACCGCGGCCGTCGCCCCGCGCCATTTGCGCAGGGTCGCCTCGGCCGCACGCGCCTTGTCGGCCGTCCAGTCCATCGGGCTGCGGTAATGCGTCATCAGGAAGACGAAGCGGATCACCTCGCCGGGGATGCCCTGGTCCAGGAGGTCGCGCACGGTGAAGAAGTTGCCCAGGGACTTGGACATCTTCTTGCCTTCCACCTGCAACATCTCGTTGTGGAGCCAGTAATGCGCGAAGTCGCCGTGCGGATGGGCGCAGGCGGACTGGGCGATCTCGTTCTCGTGGTGGGGGAATTGCAGGTCGAGGCCCCCGCCGTGGATGTCGAAGGATGCACCCAGAAGCTCATGCGCCATGGCGCTGCATTCGATGTGCCAGCCGGGCCGACCGCGCCCCCAGGGGCTATCCCAGCCGGGCTCGGCGGCCGAGGACGGTTTCCACAGCACGAAATCCATCGGGTCTTCCTTGAACGGGGCGACCTCGACCCGGGCGCCTGCGATCATGTCGTCCACGCTGCGCCCCGACAGCTTGCCGTAGTCCCGGTAGCTGCGGACGCGGAACAGCACATGGCCTTCCACGACATAGGCATGGCCGGACCGGATCAGCCCCTCGGTCATCGCGATCATCTGGCCGATGTATTCCGTCGCCCGCGGCTCATGCGTCGGACGCAACGCGCCGAGCGCGTCCATGTCGGCATGATACCAGGCGATGGTCTCCTCGGTCCGCTCGCGGATCAGCTCTTCCAGCGTCCCCGCTGCCCCCGCCTGCTGGCGGCGCAGCGCCTCGGCGTTGATCTTGTCGTCCACGTCGGTGAAGTTGCGGACATAGGTGACGTGGTCCGCCCCATAGACGTGCCGCAAGAGCCGGTAGAGCGTGTCGAAGACCACCACCGGCCGGGCATTGCCCAGATGCGCGCGGTCATAGACCGTGGGGCCGCAGACATACATCCGCACATGGGCCGGGTCGATCGGACGGAAGTCCTCCTTCCGGCGGGTCTTCGAATTGGTCAGGCGGATCGTCACCATGTCAGTCCCTGTGGCACGCGGGCTTCCCGCGCGGGTCCGGCTTTTTCATCCGAAGGGAATGACGAAGCGCCCGCGCGACCGAAGTCAGCGGGTAATGCAGCAGATGCGGATGTTGCGCAACGTCGTCATGGGTGGGACACATACACCCGGGGCCACCGTCGCGCCAAGGAAAATCGCCATGCAGGACCGCGCCTTCGTGAACCGCTTCTGCGCCACCTTCCCCGGGGCCGAGGTCAGCCAGCCCTTCGGCCCCGACCATGATTGTTGGAAGGTCGGCGGCAAGATGTTCGCCATCATCGGCCAGAGGGGCGACGGCGTCTCGGTCAAGACCGACCATGCCGACACCGCGCGTCTGCTGATCGAGGCCGGCCGGGCGATCCGCGCGCCCTACCTGCACGCCTCCTGGGCGCGGATCCCGTTCGAGCGCGTGCCGGACGACGAGCTCTGCGAACGCATCGCCACCTCCTACGCCCTGATCCGGGCCGGGCTGCCGAAGAAGGTGCAGGCCGCGCTCAGTTCCCCTGGCGGCTGAACTCGCCCCGGTTGTCGGGGCCGATCGCCAGCCAGCCGGCCACCGTGGCCGCAACGTGGTTCGAGATCATCGACTTCTGCGTGACCCCCCTGCGCCGCGCCTCGCGCATGCGCTCGCCCGACCAGGCGGGCGTCTCGGCGCGGATCAGCGTGGCCGGCACCAGCACCTCGCCGGTGCGGGCATCGTTGACCTGGGCGGTGAAGTCGATGTTGTGCACCCCCCAGTCCGAATTGGACAGTTCCGCCTCGTAGGTCAGGGCGTGGAACCGGGTGACGGTGATGCTGATCACCACGGGCCGCGAGCCGCGCAGGCCCTGCGCCCCGCGCAGCACCGCCGCCTCCATGATCTTGCCCACCTGGGTGTAACGGTCGCCCATGGGATCCTCGCGCCAGACGATGTCGGCGTTCGGCAGAAGCGTCTTCGCCTCCGAGACCGTGAGACTGCGCGGCACATCGACCCTCACCTCGGCCAGACGCCAGTTGCGCGTCACCTCGGGGGAAAGCCGCTGATACTCGGTCTTGAACGTGCCGCCCACACAGGCGGACAGGGCGAATGCGCTGATGCCCAACAGGGCGGCACGGCGGGACAGGAACATGATGGGCCTCTCGGATCGTCTGGTATCAGTCATGCGACGGATTTCTTAATGTCAGGTAATGGCCGGAAAAAGGAGCCTCTGTGTCGGGAACGCGGTCGCCCCTTGCCGTTTCGGCGGCAAGATGCCCATTTGCGGGCACAGAGGGAGGGCAGGCATGGATCACGAGGACCTGAGAAACTGGTCGAAACGCGCGGCGGACTGGGCGGCCGACTACCACGCCACCCTGCGCGACCGCCCGGTGCGCGCGCCGCTGGTCCCCGGCCGGATCGCCCGGCAGCTCCCCCCCACCCCGCCCGAGGCCGCCGAGCCGATGGAGGCGATCTGGGCCGATTTCGAACGGATCGTGCCCGACGGCATGACCCATTGGCAGCATCCCCGCTTCTTCGCCTATTTCCCAGCCAACGCCGCCCCCGCCTCGATGCTGGCCGAGCAGCTGGTCAATGCCATGGCCTGCAACGCGCTGATCTGGCAGACCTCGCCGGCCGCCACGGAAGTCGAGCAGGTCATGGTGGACTGGCTGCGCCAGGCCTTGGGCCTGCCCGAGGGCTTCGTCGGCACGATCCACGATTCGGCGACCAATGCGACGCTTTCGGCGGTGCTGACCATGCGCGAAAAGGCGCTGGGCTGGCGCGGGCTCGACGAGGGGCTGTCGGGCGCGCCCGTCTTGCGCTTCTACGCCAGCGCCGAGACCCATTCCAGCGTGGACAAGGCGATCCGGGTGGCCGGGATCGGGCAACGGAACCTGGTCAAGGTCGCGACCGATGCCGACCGGGCGATGACCGGCGCCGCACTTGCGGCGGCCATCGCGGCGGACAGGGTGGCGGGGATGGTCCCGGCCGGCGTGATCCTCTGCGCCGGAGGCACCAGCATCGGCGCCTTCGACCGGATCGCCGACTGCATCGCCGTGGCGAGGGCCGAGGGCGTGCCGGTCCATGTCGATGCCGCCTGGGCGGGATCGGCGATGATCTGCCCCGAGTTCCGTCCTCTCTGGGCCGGGGTCGAGGGGGCGGACTCCATCGTCTTCAACCCGCACAAATGGCTGGGGGCGCAGTTCGACTGTTCGGTCCAGTTCCTGAAGGACCCCGGCGCGCAGGTGCGCACCCTGGGCCTGCGCCCGACCTACCTGGAAACGGCGGGACGCGAGGAGATCGTCAACTTCAACGAATGGACCGTGCCGCTCGGCCGCCGCTTCCGGGCGCTGAAACTGTGGTTCGTCCTGCGCGCCTACGGGCTCGACGGGCTGCGGGAGCGGATTCGCAACCATGTCCGCTGGGCCGAGGAGGCGCGGAATCGGCTGGCCGCCCTGCCCGGGGTCGAGATCGTGACCGAACCGCGCCTGTCGCTCTTTTCCTTCGCGCTGGAAACAGATGCAGCCACCGAGGCGCTTTTGCAGCGGATCAACGACGATGGCCGGGTCTATCTGACCCAGTCCCGCGTCGATGGGCGCTTTGTGATCCGGGTGCAGGTCGGATCGTTTGACTGCCGCGAGGAAGATGTCATGCTCTTGTCAACGACAGTACAAGAAATGCTTGCATCATGTTCCTCCGGTCCCTTGCCGTCGCGCTGACGCTTGCCACGTCCGCGCTGGCCCAGTCGATTCCCGATCCGCTCAGCGACACCCTCTCCGACTTCGCCGATGTGCTGGACGCCACGCAGGAGGGGCGCATCTCGCGGCTTCTGGCTGCCACCCGCGACGAGACCGGGGTGCAGATGGTCGTCGTCACCCTGCCGGGTCTCGAGGACTACGGCGGCGCGGGCCAGGGGATCGAGGCCTATGCCAAGGCGCTGTTCAACGCCTGGGGGGTCGGCGCGGCCGACCGCAACGACGGAATCCTGATGCTTCTCGACACTGAACGTCGCGAGGCGCGGATCGCGCTCGGGTCCGGCTACGATCCGGTCTATGACGGCCGGGCGGCGCGGGTCCTGTCCACCGCCGTCCTTCCCGCCCTGCAGGCAGGCAACTACGCCGAGGGGATAGAGGCCGGCATCGTCTCGGCCCGCGACCGGCTGGTGGTGCCTTTCCGGTCCGGTCAGAAGGTCTCGCTGACCGACGGATTCGCCGACGAGGGCAGCTCGGGCCTGCCGACGGCGCTCCTCGGCTTCGGCGCGGTGGCCGCGGTCGCCGGCTTCGGCATCTGGCGCCAGCGCCGCGCGCGCGTCACCTGCCCCCGCTGCGGCGCGGCCACACTGGAGCGCCGGCGCGAGACCATCGAACCCCCGACGCGCAGCGAACCCGGGGTCGGCATGCAGCACCTGACCTGCTCGGCCTGCGGTTTCATCGACCGCAAGTCCTATCCGATCCGCTGGAACAGCAGCGAGGCCAGGCGCGACCGCGAGGACCGCCGGGGCGGCGGGGGGAACGGCGGCGGCGGAGGCTTCGGCGGCGGCCGGTCCTCGGGCGGAGGCGCAACAGGAAAATGGTAAGTATGGCAATGACCTGCGGGGCGTTCCTCGCTCTTGCTGCCGGGCTGCCCGCCCTGGCGCAAAGCCCGCTGGACCGGATCTTCCCGGTGCCGGCAGTTGCTATGACCGGACTTACGAAAAGACCCACCTTGCCGCCCATCCCGCGCAGCGCGTGACCGCGATTTCGGTCAGCCCCGCGCCCGGCTTTGCCGATCCCGCACTCGGCCTGCACCTGACGCTCCGGCTCCGCGGCGTGCCTGGCGGCGATTTCGAGGCCTATGCCGCCTGCGAGAACGAGGCCGGGCATCTCTATTGCAGCATGGAGGGCGACGCGGGCGGGTTCCAGATCGACCCTGTGAAGGGCGGCGCGATCCTTCTGACGGTGTCGAGTCTCGGCATGACCTTCGAGAACGACGCGGGCTTTGCGACGCTGGAGCGAAACGCGGGCGACGACCGGTCGTTCCTCCTGCGGCCCGCCGCCTGTCGCTAGGCGGCAACCGCCAAGCCGCGGCGCGGGGGGAAGCCGCGCCGCGGGGGTCTCAGGCGGGAGGCGTCAGAAGCGCAGCCCGACCTTGGCCTTCAGGGTGGTCGCACCCACATCGACGCCCGTGCCGTCGTAGTTGTCGAACTTGTGCTCCAGAAGCTCGCCGCCGACGGTCCAGCGGTCGTTGACCGCGTAGTCGAAGCCGACACCGTAGAGGTAGCCCGTGTCCTTCAGGTCCACGCCGCCGACGCTGGCCGTGGCCTGCGCCGCGCCGACTGTCCCGTAGACCAGGCTGTTGCCGATCTCGTAGCCGGCCGAGAGTTTCAGGGCCAGCACGTCGTCCAGCTTGTCGCCCGCGGCTGCGCCCAGGTCGATGTCGGCCTTGTCATAGGTCAGCTCGGTCGCCGCCACCCAGTTGCCCAGGTCCCAGCGATAACCGGCGTGGATGCCGCCCAGCCAGCCGTAGCCGTCAAGGCCCGCACCGCTCGAATCCACGTCGCCATAACCCAGTTGCGCACCGACATAGGCGCCCGACCAGTCACGGCCCGGGGCGACAATTGGGGCGGGCGCAGGGGCGATGGCCGGCTCTTCTGCAACCACGGTCGGGCCGCCGGCAAAGGCCGGGACGGTCAGCGCGGCGGTGGCCAGCAATGCTGCGATAGCTTTCATTTCTGTCTCCTTGTTCTGGCCCTGTGCGGACGCCGCGCCTGAGCGCGCATCCCTTGGGGCTGTGACAGGGAATGGGGTCTTGCAGGCCCCGGCGCAATGCCTGCTCACGCGCGCTTGATGGGCCGTGTGCGGCACCGGCGGGGAAGTGCCGAGGGCACGCGCGCCTTTCGGCCAGGCCTTGCCGTCTTCCCCGGCGTCAGGCGGCGGTCAAGCCCGCTCGGCCAGATCCAGCCACTCGGCCTCCGCCGCCTCCAGCGCCGCCTGCCGCTCGGCCAGCGCCTCGGTCGCCTTGCGGAACTTGACCGGCTCGCGACTGAAGAGATCGGGATCGGCCAGCAGGTCGGAAAGCTTTGCGATCTCGGCCTCCAGCCGCGCGATCAGGTCCGGCAGGTCGTCCAGCCGCTTGCGCTCGGTGAAGGACAGGCCACCGGCCTTTGCCGCCGGCGCGGCCTTCGCGGCCACCGGGGCGGCAGCGGCGCGTGCGGCAGGCCTGGCCGCCGGCTCGGCCGGGGCGGGGCGCTGCGCGGCATAGTCCGACCAGCCGCCGGGATAGACCGTCGCCCTGCCCTCCCCCTCCATCGCCACGGTCGCGGTCGCCACCCGGTCGATGAAATCGCGGTCGTGGCTGACCAGAAGCACGGTGCCGTCGTAGTCGCCGAGGATGTCCTGCAGCAGATCCAGCGTTTCCACGTCCAGATCGTTGGTCGGTTCGTCCAGGATCAAAAGGTTCGAGGGCTGCGCCATCAGCTTGGCCAGGAGAAGCCGCGCCCGCTCTCCGCCCGAAAGACTGCGCACCGGGGCGCGGGCCTGGCGTTCGTCGAACAGGAAATCCTTCAGATACCCCACCACATGCCGCGGCGTGCCCCGCACCATCACCTGATCCGAGGCGCCCGAGACCCGCATCAGCGGATCGACCGTCAGGTTGTCCCAGAGGCTTGCGTCCAGGTCCAGCCGCGTCCGCGTCTGGTCGAAGACCGCGATCTCCAGGTTGGTGCCGAGCGTCACAGTCCCCGCATCCGGTTGAACTTCGCCGATCAACATCTTGAGAAGGGTGGTCTTTCCCACCCCGTTCGGCCCGACGAAAGCCACCCGGTCGCCGCGCAGGACGCGCAGGTCGAAGTCCTTCACGATGACCTTGCCGCCGTAGGACTTGGTCAGCCCCCGCGCCTCGATCACCCTTTTGCCCGAGGTCGGCCCCGAGGCCAGCTCCAGCGCCGCCGTCCCCTGCCGCCGGATCTGCGCCGCCCGGTCGGCGCGCAGCTGCTGGAGCGCGCGCACCCGCCCCATGTTCCGCTTGCGCCGGGCGCTGATGCCTTCCACCGCCCATTTCGCCTCGGCCTTGATCTTGCGGTCAAGCTTGTGGCGGGCCTCGTCCTCTTCTGCCCAGACCTGCTCGCGCCAGTCCTCGAACCCCTCGAAGCCCGCCTCGCGCCGGCGCACCTCGCCCCGGTCGATCCAGAGCGTCGCCTTCGACAGGGCGCGCAGGAAGGCGCGGTCGTGGGAGATGAGCACGAAGGCCGCCCGGGTCTCGCGCAACTCGGCCTCCAGCCACTCGATCGCCTGGATGTCGAGGTGGTTCGTGGGTTCGTCCAGCAGCATCAGCTCGGGCGCCTCCGCCAGAAGCTTGGCCAGGGCCGCCCGCCGCCGTTCCCCGCCACTGGCGGTGGCGACCGGGGTCGAGGGGTCGAACTTCAGCCCCTCGGCCACCACCGACAGCCGATATTCCTGCCCCTCGGGCAGGCCCGAGGCCGCGAACTCGCCCAGCGTGGCAAACCGCGACAGGTCGGGCTCCTGCTCCATGTAGCCCACGGTCACGCCGGGGGGCACCGTGCGGGTGCCGCGGTCGGGTTCGACGAGCCCCGCCATCACCTTCATCAGCGTGGACTTGCCCGAGCCGTTCCGCCCGACCAGCGCGATGCGGTCGCCGGGCTGGACGGTCAGCGACAGATCGTCGAAAACGGGGTTGCCGCCGAAGGTCAGCGAGATGCCGGAAAGTTGCAGAAGGGGTGCGCGTGCCATGCGCGCGAGGTAGAGAGGGAATTGACCGGCGTCAACGTATCGTCGCGCAGGACATGCAAGCTGGCGGCAAAGGAGACCTTCATGGCCCCCCTCGACGGCATCCTCATCCTCGACCTGACACATGTGCTGGCGGGTCCCTTCTGCACCCAGTCGCTTCAGGACCTTGGGGCCAGGGTCATCAAGGTCGAACGTCCCGGCACCGGCGACGACACCCGCGCCTTCCCGCCCTTCGTGGCCGGCGAAAGCGCCTATTTCGCCACGCTGAACGCGGGCAAGCAGTCGATCGCGCTGGACCTGAAGGCCGAAGCCGACCGGGCGATCTTCGAGAGGTTGCTCGCACGGGCCGATGTGCTGGTTGAGAATTACCGCCCCGGCGTGATGGCGCGGCTGGGCTACGGCTGGGACATGCTGCACGCCCGCCACCCCCGGCTGATCTATGCCGCCGTCTCGGGCTTCGGCCAGACCGGGCCGGATGCGCAGAAGCCGGCCTATGACATGGTGGTGCAGGCGCGCGGCGGGGTGATGTCGATCACCGGCGAAAGCGGCGGTCCGCCGGTGCGGGTGGGTGCAAGCATCGGCGACATCGTGGCGGGGATGTATCTGGCGCAGGGCATCCTTGCCGCGCTGTTCCAGCGGCAAAGGACCGGCGAGGGTGCCTTCGTCGACGTGGCCATGCTGGATGCGCAGCTTGCGATCCAGGAACATGCGCTGGCCATCGCCTCGGCGACCGGCGTCGCGCCGGGGCCGACCGGGGCGCGGCATCCGACCATCACCCCCTTCTCGACCTTCCGGGCCGCCGACGGTTTTGTCGTCATCGCCGCCGGCAACGATGCGATGTTCGTCCGGCTCTGCGCCGTCCTCGGGCTCGACATCGCGTCCGACCCGCGCTTTGCCACCAATGCCGCGCGCTGCGAGAACCACGCGCTCCTGAAGCGGCTGATAGAGACGGTCACCCTGGGCCAGCCGGTTGCGCACTGGCTGGCGCTGCTGGACGCCGCCGGCCTGCCGACGGCCCGGGTGCAGGACATGCTGGAGGTGATGGCCGACCCGCAGCTCCGCGCGCGGAACATGATCCTGCCCGTGACGCCGCATCCGGGCGGGCCGGCCTTCACCGCGCCGGGGAACCCGATCAAGCTGTCCACCCTGCCCGAACCGGCCGTCCTGCCCCCGGCGCCACGGCTGGATGGCGACCGGGCGGCGATCCTGGCCTGGCTGGACGAAACGCAGGATCCCGCCTGACCGGACCGCGCCAGAGGACCCGTGCCGGATTGTTCCTCTGCTGTGCCGTTTCCGGACATTGCGCCGGCAGCCGGGCGGACTACAACAGCGTCGAACAGCGAGGGACATCGTGACCCGGGTCACGCGCATCGATTCAGCCACCCTGCCGGACGAGCGCTGGGATGACCCGGCGCGCGGGACGATCCGCTTTCGCACCCTGATCTCGGCGCCTGACACCGAGACGACCGGGATCGTCTGCGGCGTCGCCATGCTGGCGCCGGGAGAGACCTTCGCCCTGCATTCCCACCCCGGACCCGAAGTCTATTTCGGGCTCGAGGGCGAAGGCGAGGTGACGATCGACGGTCGTCAGCACCGGCTCGCCCCGGGCGTGGCGCTTTACATCCCGGGGGGCGCGGTGCATGGCGTGCCCCTGGCGACCGCCCACCTGCGCTGGTTCTACACCTTCGCCGCCGACAGTTTCGCCGACATCCGCTATCGTTTCCTGCATGAGACTCCCGAATGACCGATGACGCCCTCGTGATCTTCACCCCCTCGGGCAAGCGGGGGCGCTTTCCGCTTGGCACGCCTGTCCTGACCGCCGCGCGGCAGCTGGGGGTGGATCTCGATTCCGTCTGCGGCGGGCGCGGCATCTGTTCCAAGTGCCAGATCACCCCCGGCTATGGCGAATTCCCCAAGCACGGGGTGACGGTGGCCGAGGACGCGCTCTCCGAGTGGAACGCGGTCGAGGACCGCTACAAGCGCATCCGCGGGCTGATCGACGGGCGGCGGCTGGGCTGCCAGGCCAGGGTCATGGGCGATGTCGTGATCGACGTGCCGCCCGAAAGCCAGGTCCACAAGCAGGTCATCCGGAAATCGGCGACCGAGCGCGCCATGGTCATGGACCCCGCCACCCGCGCCGTCTATGTCGAGGTCGCCGAGCCCGACATGCATGAACCGACCGGCGACCTCGAACGCCTCGCCCGCGCGCTGAAGGACCAGTGGCAGGTGGACCGGATCGAGGCCGACCTGACCGTCCTGCGCCGACTGCAACCCGTGCTGCGCAAGGGCGAGTGGAAGGTCACGGCGGTCCTGCACAAGGGCAACCACGACGCCGCGACGCGGGTTCTGGACATCTTCCCCGGCTTCCACGAGGGCCCGCTTCTGGGCCTGGCCGTGGATCTCGGCTCCACCACTATCGCCGCGCATCTCTGCGACCTGACGGACGGGCGCGTGCTGGCCTCTTCCGGCCTGATGAACCCGCAGATCCGCTTCGGCGAGGATCTGATGAGCCGCGTCAGCTATGCCATGATGAACCCCGGCGGCGATGTCGAGATGACGAAGGCCGTGCGCGAGGCGATCGACGCGCTGGCAAGGGCCATCGCCGGGGAAGCGGGCGTCGAACCGTCGGCGATCTACGAGATGGTCGTGGTCTGCAACCCGGTGATGCACCACCTGTTCCTCGGCGTCGATCCGGTGGAACTGGGCCAGGCCCCCTTCGCGCTGGCGACCTCCGGGTCGCTCAGCCTCGATGCCCGCGATCTGGACCTGGCCAGCCTGAACCACAGCGCCCGCGTCTATGTGCTGCCCTGCATCGCCGGTCATGTCGGCGCTGATTGCGCGGCGGTGGCATTGTCCGAAGAGCCGAACAAATCGAAGGACATGGTGCTGATTGTTGACGTGGGCACCAATGCCGAGATCCTTCTGGGCAACGAGAAACGGGTGCTCGCCTGTTCCTCGCCCACGGGCCCGGCCTTCGAGGGGGCGCAGATATCCTCGGGCCAGCGCGCCGCGCCGGGCGCCATCGAGCGGGTGGAGATCGACCCGGTCACCAAGGAACCCCGCTTCCGCGTCATCGGCTCGGACCTCTGGTCGGACGATCCAGGTTTCCCGGCCGCCATCGCCACGACCGGCGTCACCGGCATCTGCGGCTCGGGCATCATCGAGGCCGTGGCCGAGATGCGCATGGCCGGTATCATCGACGCGGGCGGGCTGATCGGTGGGCCGGAGCAGACCGGCACCCCGCGCTGCGAGCCGCACGGGCGCACCTTCTCCTACCTCCTCCATGACGGCAGCGCCGAGGGCGGGCCGCGGATCAGCGTGACGCAGGGCGACATCCGGGCGATCCAGCTGGCCAAGTCGGCGCTCTACGCCGGCGCGCGGCTGCTGATGGACGAGATGGGCGTGGACCATGTGGACCGCGTGACGCTCGCCGGCGCCTTCGGGGCGCATATCAGCCCGAAACACGCGATGGTTCTGGGGATGATCCCGGACGTGCCGCTGGAGAAGGTCGTCAGCGCCGGCAACGCCGCGGGCACCGGCGCGCGCATCGCGCTCTGCAACGTCGCGGCCCGCGACCAGATCGAGGCCACCGTCCAGCAGATCCACAAGGTCGAAACCGCGATCGAGCCGCGCTTCCAGGAGCATTTCGTCAACGCGAACGCCATCCCGCATGCGGTCGATCCGTTTCCGAATCTGCAACAGATCGTCGCTTTGCCGGATGTCAGCTACAATCCGAAAACCGGCGGGGACGAGGGCGGGCGTCGCCGCCGCCGGGGCTAGGCCGCTACGCGCCCTGTCTCGGAACGGCGTGATTTCCGTGGCCAACCGGCCCCCCCGGTCGCGCAAAGGCTTGCGGGCAGGGGATAAATCCGTAACGTCTGCCGCATGGAAGATCCCGTCGCCCAGCTGATAGCGCGTTGCGCCGCCGCCGACCGGGCGGCCTTCCGGACGCTTTACCGCGACACCTCGGCGAAACTCATGGGCGTGCTGCTTCGTATGTTGAAGGAACGCGCCGAGGCGGAGGATGCCTTGCAGGAAGTCTATACCCGTGTCTGGCTTCGCGCCGCCCGCTTCGATCCGGCGAAGGGGCGCGGCATGACCTGGCTGATCGCCATCGCCCGCAACCTCGCCATCGACCGCCTGCGCGCCCGGCCCGAGGCCGCCTCGGACGAGGGCCTCGACACGGTGCAGGACGCCACGCCCCGGGCCGAGACCAGGCTGATCGCGAAGGGCGAGGCCCGGCGGATGGCCGACTGCTTCGAGACGCTGGAGCCGGACCGGGCGCAGGCGGTACGCGGGGCCTACCTGGAAGGGATGTCCTACCACGACCTCGCCGCGCGCCACGGCGTGCCGCTGAACACGATGCGCACCTGGCTCCGCCGCAGCCTCCTCAAGCTGAAGGAGTGCCTCGACGCATGACCGACGCGCCGCTCACCCCCGAGGAAGCCGATGACGCGCTCGCCGCCGAATATGTGCTGGGCGTGCTGGATCTTGCCGAACGCGCCGAGGCCGAGGCGCGGATCCGGCGCGATCCGGGCTTTGCGGCGCGTGTCGGCGACTGGGAGGCGCGGATGGCGGGCCTCAACGACGATTTCGCCGAGGCCCCTGCCCCGGACCTGATGCCGAAGATCGAGGCGCGGCTCTTCCCGCAGGCCCCTGCCCCGGCGCGCCAGGGCCGGGGCTTCAGTTTCGGCTGGTTCGCAGGCGCCGCGCTGGCCGCGGTCCTGGTGCTGGCCACCGTGGCGACCCTCGCCCCGCCCCGTCCCGAGCCCGTGGCCACGTTGGCCACCGCCGACCGCCGCCTTTCCTACCAGATCACCCATTTCGGCGGCACGCTCCAGGTGGCCCGCGTGGCCGGCGTTCCCGCCGTGCCGGGCCAGGTGCACCAGCTCTGGATCATCGCGCCGGGGGCAAGCCCGGTCTCGCTCGGCCTTCTGGAAGACAAGCCCCTCGTCATCGACTACCCGGTCCCGCCGCCCGGCTTCATCTTCGCCGTCTCGATCGAGCCCGAGGGGGGCTCGCCCACCGGCCTGCCGACCGGCCCGGTGATCCTGACCGCCACCGTGGGCGAGACCACCTGATCACGAAGGCGTGAGCCCGCGCAGCCGCTGAAACTTCGCCGGAAAGCCTTCGTTCCTTCGGGTGCGAGGCGGGAATGACCCCGCTCCTCCGAACCCCGAAGGGAGATGCACCATGAAGGCACTGAAACTCGGCACCGCGATCCTGGCCCTGACCTCCGGCCTCGCGCTGGCCGGCAACCCGATGGTCGGCGGCGCGCCGATGTTCGAGGACAAGAACATCGTCGAGAACGCGGTGAACTCGGCCGACCACACCACGCTCGTCGCCGCCGTCAAGGCCGCGGGCCTGGTCGAGACGCTGTCCGGCCCCGGCCCCTTCACCGTCTTTGCCCCCACGAACGAGGCTTTCGCCAAGCTGCCGGCGGGCACGGTGGAAACCCTGCTCAAGCCGGAGAACAAGGACCAGCTGACCAAGATCCTGACCTGCCACGTCGTCGCGGCCGACGCCATGTCGGATGCGATCATGAAGATGGTCGATGACGACAAGGGCGCGCATCCGGTCAAGACCGTGGGCGGCTGCGAGTTCACCGCGATGTACAAGGACGGCGTGGTGATGATCAAGGACGGCCAGGGCAACGTGGCCAATGTCACCATCGCCGATGTCAAGCAGTCGAACGGCGTGATCCATGTGATCGACACGGTGCTCCTGCCGGCGATGTGATCGCGCCGGCCGCTCCCTGCCGCGCGGGTCACTACGCCGGCAGGGTCAAGCGGGGTGTCCATCGGCGGCTCCTGTCCCCTTGCTGTCCGATGGGCGCCCCGTCCGGGCCTTCGCCTCCCCGCGAAGGCCCGTTTTCGCATGCGCGTCCCGGTTGACCTACGGCGGTCCGCTGACCTAGGCTTTCGCCAATTTCATCACCTGCCGGAGCCCATTCATGCCCCTTGCCCGCCTGGTCCGACTGCTGACCCTTGCCGCCCCCTTCCTTGCCGCGCCCGCCCTGGCCCAGGACCGCTCGATCATCGTGCTGGACGCCTCGGGCTCCATGTGGGGCCAGATCGACGGCCGGCCCAAGCTGGAAATCGCGCGCGAGGCGCTGGGGGCGGTCCTGTCCGAGATGCCGGCCGAGGCGGAGCTTGGCCTGATGGCCTATGGCCACCGCGAAAAGGGATCCTGCGAGGACATCGAACTGGTCGTCCCCCCCGGTCCCGGCACCGCGCAGGCGATCACCGATGCCGCCAAGGCAATGAAATTCCTCGGCAAGACCCCGCTTACCGAATCCGTCCGCCGCGCCGCGGCCGAGTTGCGCTCGACCGAGGCGAAGGCGACCGTGATCCTGATCACCGACGGGATCGAGACCTGCGAGGCCGACCCCTGCGCTCTGGGCGCGGAACTCGAAGCCTCGGGCGTCGATTTCACCGCCCATGTCGTGGGCTTCGGCCTGACCGCCGAGGAAGGCGCGACCGTCGCCTGCCTGGCCGAGAACACCGGCGGGCGCTACATCGAGGCCAAGGATGCCGGCAGCCTGGTCCAGGCGCTGAAGACCACGGTGGCGGTCGCCGAACCCGAGCCGCAGCCCGCGCCGGAACCGCCCCCGCCGCCCGCCGCCCTGGCCGAGAACGTCGATCCGGTGCTCCATCTCGTCGAGGGCGGACCCGAACCTGACGAAAAGCTCGCAAGCGATGCCGTTTTCGACTTCTTCGCCATCGCGCCCGACGGGACCGTGGCGACCGAAGCGGCGACAACGATCTATGGCCGCTCGAAGGGTGCCCTGCCTGCCGGGCGCTATCAGATGCGCACGACGCTGCACGAGGTTGTCGTAACGCAGGAGGTGGAGATCGGCCCGGCCAGCGACCTGTCGCAACCCGTCGCGGTGCTGGACGCGGGTATCCTGAACCTGACCCTGCGCCCCGCGCCGGGCGCCGACCCCGACCCGGACGCCTACTGGGAAATCCGGGGGCCGGAGGATGTGTCCGACTACGGCTACCAGCGCGCCTTCCGCGTCTTTCCGGCCGGCGAATACGGGCTGAACGCCCGGCTCGGCCCGGCCGAGATCAGCCAGTCGGTGGTGATCGAAGCGGGCAAGACCTCCGACCTAGACCTGGTGATCGGCGTCGGCCTCGCCGCCGTGGAGGCGACCTATACCGAGGGGATGAAGGTCGAGGGCGGCGACCATTTCGTCGAGATCCTCGAGGCGAAGAAGGCCATCGACGGCAGTCGCAAGTCCTTGGGCTACGGCTATGGCGCGGGGCTGACCTTCGATCTGCCGGCCGGCGATTACGTCGCCGCGGTGACGCTCGGTGCCGCGAAGGCCGAGGTGCCGTTCTCGGTCAAGGTGGGCGAGCGGACCGACATCATCGTGCCGCTGAACGCGGGCGTCGCGGCCTTCACCTCACCGGGCGACGAGTTCATCGAGGTCCTCGCGGGCAAAGCCGACATCAACGGCAACCGCGCTTCGCTGGCCTACGGCTACGGCCCGGCCTTCCAGACCACCCTGCCGGAGGGGGACTACCTGGTGGTCATCAGCAAGGGCGACAAGCGGGCAGAAACTCCGCTTGCCGTCAAGGCGGGCGAGCGGAGCGAACTGGCGCTGACCCTGCCGTAGACGCAAAAGGAAAAGGCCGCCTCGCGGGCGGCCTTCGGTTCCGGTCTATTCCGCGGCTTCCTGCGGCGGTTCGCCGTCCGGCTTGCTCTCGCCCCGGGGCTTGCGCGGGCCGCGCGGCCGCCGCGCGGGACGGTCCTCCGGGGCCCGGGTCTCGGCACCGGCGGGCTCGGCCGTGCCGCGCAGGTCCGCGGCGGATTCCGGCGTCTCGATCAACCCGGTCTCGTCGGCCGTGCCGAGGTCGATCACGTCGGCGATCACCGGCTGCTCCTCGGACCCGAGGTCGCGCTCGGCGCGGAAGTCGCGGTTGAACTCGCGCCGCTCGCCCCGGTCGGGCCGATCGCTGCGCTCGCCGCGATCCTGGCGCTCGGGACGGTCGCCGCGCGGCTGGTTCTGCTGGCCGCCGCCGTTGCCGTTCTGCTGGGCGCCGTTCTGCTGATACTGCTGCTGGCGCGCCTCCTGTTCGGCGGCCAGTTCCTTCATCGCCTCGGCCAGCATCCGCGTGTAGTGCTCGGCGTGCTGCAGGAAGTTCTCGGCCGATACGCGGTCGTTCGACAGCTGCGCGTCGCGAGCAAGCATCTGGTATTTCTCGATGATCTGCTGCGGCGTGCCACGCACCTTGCCTTCGGGACCCGAGCTGTCGAAGACCCGGTTGACGATGTTGCCGAGACTGCGCGGGCGGTTCTGGTTGGAACGCGAGCGTTTCTTGGAGGAGCGCATCTTGTCCTTTTGATGGCTTTGGCCCGCGACCGCCGCCCGCCACGGGCAGCCTGAATGAAGTCAGCAAGGCCGGCATTGCGCTTTGGGCAGGTGCGATCCCGCCCGAAGCTGGAGTTCAGTAATCACAGGTCCCGCCGGCTGACAAGCGCAAATCGTGCAGACAATCCGTTTTCGGGCGGGATCAGGCGTAACCGCAACGGTCCGCCGCGCCGGGTTTCGCCGCCGCAACCACGCGGTCCCGGCCGTCCAGATCGGGCAGGATGCGGATGTCCTCCAGCCCCGCCGCAGCGAACAGCGCGGCCACCGCCTGCCCCTGGGTCGGCCCGATCTCGACCAGAAGCCGCCCTCCCGGCATCAGCCGCGCCGCCGCGCCCCGCGCGATGGCGCGATAGGCGTCCAGCCCGTCGCCGCCGGGGGTCAGCGCCTGGTGCGGCTCCCAGTCGCGCACCTCGGGGTCGAGCGAGGACATTTCATCGGCCGCGATGTAGGGAGGGTTCGACACGATCAGGTCGAAGCTGCCGGAAACGCCGGTGAACCAGTCCGAGCGCAGGAAGCGGGCGCGCCCCTCCAGCCCGAGGTTGCGTGAATTTTCCCGCGCAACCTCAAGCGCAGCCTCGGAAATGTCCACACCTGTTCCCTGCGCGACCGGCATTCCCTTCAGGCAGGACAGCAGGATGCAGCCGGTCCCGGTGCCAAGGTCCAGCAGCTTGACGAAGGGCCGCGACAGGGCCTCGGCGACCAGGATCTCGGTCTCGGGGCGCGGGTCCAGCGTGTCGCGGGTGACGCGGAACGGCAGGCCCCAGAACAGCCGCGTGCCGGTGATCTGCGCCACCGGCTGGCGCGAGACGCGCGCGGCCAGCGCCTCCTCGTATGCCCGCGCCTGCGGCGCGCTCATCTCGTCGGGCAGGTGCAGCGTCAGCCGGTCGGGGGCGATCCCCAGCGCATGGGCAAGCAGGAGCCGCGCGTCGCGGGCGGCCCCGTCGATCCCCGCCGCCGCCAGCCGCGGCACCGCCAGCCGCAGCGCCTCGGCGCCTGTCACGCCTCCATCTCCGCCAGACGTTCGGCCTGGTCATGGGCCACCAGCGCGTCGATCACCTCGGTCAGGTCGCCCGCCATGATCTGCGGCAGGGCGTAGAGCGTCAGGTTGATCCGGTGGTCGGTCATCCGGCCTTGCGGGAAGTTGTAGGTGCGGATCCGTTCGCTGCGGTCACCCGAGCCCACCTGGGCCTTCCGGTCGGCCGAGCGTTCGGCATGCAGCCGTTCGCGTTCCGCCTCATAAAGCCGCGAGCGCAGGACCTGCATCGCGATCTCGCGGTTGCGGTGCTGCGACTTTTCCGACGAGGTAACGACGATCCCGGTCGGGATATGGGTGATCCGCACCGCCGAGTCGGTGGTGTTCACATGCTGCCCGCCCGCGCCCGAAGACCGCATCGTGTCGATGCGGATGTCGCTGGCGGGGATGTCGATGTCCACCTCTTCCGCTTCGGGCAGGACGGCGACGGTCGCGGCCGAAGTGTGGATGCGCCCGCCGGCCTCGGTTTCCGGGACGCGCTGCACGCGATGGACGCCGGATTCGTATTTCAGCCGGGCAAAGACCCCCTCGCCCGAGACCAGGGCCACCAGTTCCTTCAGCCCGCCGAGGTCGCTGGCCTGTTCCTCCAGCACCTCCCAGCGCCAGCCCATGCGTTCGGCATAGCGTTGATACATCCGCGCAAGGTCGGCCGCGAACAGCGCCGCCTCCTCGCCGCCGGTGCCGGGGCGGATCTCGATGATCGCCGGTCGGGCATCGGCCGCATCCTTCGGCAGCAGCGCCAGCCGCAGCGCCTGTTCCATCTCGGGGATGCGCGCCTTGAGCCGGGGGAGTTCCTCCTCGGCCAGCGCCTTCATCTCGGGGTCGGCGAGCATCGCCTCGGCCTCGGCCAGATCGTCCAGCGACTGGCGATAGGCGCGGATGTCGGCGACCACGGGTTTCAGGTCGGTGTACTCGCGGCTGATCCGGGCGATCTCGGCCGGAGGGGCGCCCGCATTCAGCTGCGCTTCGAGGAACTCGAAACGCTCGACGATCTGGGCGAGTTTGTCCAAGGGAACCATGCGCGCGGTTTGGCGCGGAAGCCCGGGGTGGTCAAGGGGTGGTCAGGCCGGAGATCGCCCGTAATGCTCGATGATCCGCCGCCGCAGCCCGCCAAGCGCGCGGTCGGTCCAGAACAGCCGCCGCCCCTTGCGATCGACGACAGTGGCACCTTCGGGCAGCGCCGCCAGATCCTCGCCCTTCAGCCGGACCCCCGGAAAGGTCACCGCGATCAGCCCCGCGCGGCGGCGGCGGATCCAGGGCAGACTTGCTCGCAGATGCACCAGCCAGCGCCAGGGCTGCATGTATTCGGTGGGAAACTTCACCGCCAGCCGCAGGGGAACCGCCCGCATCACCGGCTGCGCCGCCCAGGAGATGAAGCGTTCGTCGGCCCGCAGTGGCTTGAAGTCCCTTGCATCGGGCCGACTGGCAAGTTCGCGGAACCGCGCGGCGATATAGGCCGTGTGTGCCGGGTGATAGACGACGATCGAGGAATTGCCGCGGGCATAGCGCCGCTGCCCGGTCACGCGATAGAGCCAGCGGGCAAAGGCCCCGAAGGGCAGGATCGCGCTTTGCAGGATGGCCACCGTCTGCGGTGTCTCCATGATGTCCAGCAGCCGCGAGAGGTCTCCCAGGACCATCGTGTCGAGATCGAGATAGATCGCCGGCAGGTCGTCCGGCACCACGCCGGGCTCGAACAGGCACAGCTTCGCCTGGCAGCCAGAGCCGCGAAACTCGGGCGCAAGGAACCACTCCGGGATGGGACGCAATTCGATGGCGGGGTCCAGCCCCTCGCGCGGGCGGTCCGACAAGAGGACGAACCGCGCCGGCCCCCGCGACTGGGCGCGGATCGAGGCGACCAGACGGTTGATCTCGGATACCGGGTAGCGGTCACCCCAGGCGATCAGAACGCATTGCCAGCTTGTCATCGCAACCTGCCGAAAGGACGGGGACACGGCAGCAGGACAGCCCCGCGCCGGTCTCCCTTGGCATGGCCGCGCCGCCTCTGCAAGCTCAGCCCGCGCCTTCGGCGGCCAGAAGCGCGGCCTGCCAGTCTTCCAGCCGCTTCGCGTTCACCCCCCAGTCATAGGATCCGAACCGCTGACGGGCAAAGAGGCAGAGGCCCCGGTCGGGCAGGATCTGCGCCGTGGTGAAATCGGGAAAACCGACAAGCCGCGACCGCGTCACCCAGGTGACACGGCCTTCGCCCACAGATCCGGCAATCCGTTCCGTCCGCGGCGTGGCGCGCGCTATGGCTTCCAGCCGCGCCAGCGTCCCGGCCGGATCGCCCGCCTGTTGGTCCGGCGCCAGACAGACAAGCACCCCCCCGTCCGGCGAAAAGCCCGGCGCCCCCAGGTCCGCATGCCAGCGGGCCGGATCGACGGGCGCAAGGCGGACCCAGACCGCCCCCGCAACCAGGGCCGCCAGGGCGAGAAGAACGATCCAGCCGGTCATCCGCATCGCCTACCTCTGGGTCCGCGCCCAGTGGTAGAGGCAGATCAGCTCGTAGGCGACATGCGCCCCCGCGATCGCCGTCGCCCCGGTCGTGTCATAGGGCGGCGAGACCTCTACGATGTCACCGCCGACGAGGTTGATCCCGGCCAGATCCCGCAGCATCGCCGCCGCCTGCCAGCTGGCCAGCCCGCCCCAGACCGGCGTCCCGGTGCCCGGCGCGAAGGCCGGGTCCAGCGCATCGATGTCGAAGGTCAGGTAGCAGGGCTTGTCCCCGACGATGTCCTTCACCATGGCGACGACACGTTCCACCCCCCACTCGTGCGCCTCGCGCGCCGTGATGACGTTGACGCCCAGGTAGTCCTCGGTCGTGGTGCGGATGCCGATCTGGACCGAGCGTTTCGGGTCCACCGCGCCCGCCTTCACCGCCTTGTAGAGCATGGTGCCATGGTCGATCCGCGCGGGATTGTCGTCGGGCCAGAGGTCGGAATGGGCGTCGAAGTGGATCACGCCGAGGGGGCCGAACTTTTCCGCATAGGCCTTCAGGATCGGCCAGGTGATGTAATGGTCGCCCCCGAGGGTGACCGTCCCCGCCCCGGCCTTCAGGATGGTGCGGATGTGGTTGGTCAGCGTTTCGGGAAACTCCGGCACATTGGCATAGTCGAAAGCCACGTCGCCGTAGTCGATGATGGCCATCTCTTCCAGGGGGTTGGTCCCCCAGCCGGGCGGCGGGTCGTAGGGCATCAGGCAGGATGCCTCGCGGATCGCGCGGGGACCGAAGCGGGTGCCGGAGCGGTGGCTGACCGCCTGGTCGAAGGGCACGCCGGTGATGGCGAGGTCCACGCCGGTCAGGTCCTTCGTGTATGTCCGGCGCAGGAAGGATGTCGCGCCGCCGAAGGCGTTTTCAAAGGCATAACCCCGCTGCGTGGGGCGGGTGAACGCAGTATCGACCTGCGTCTTGGCGTCTTCCAGGGCCATGGTGATGATCTCGGGTCTTGCGGCGCAGTCGTTCAACGGAGACGCGCGGATCCGGGAAGGGCAGGAAACCCCTGCCCTGCCGTCAAGTCAAGCACCTCGACCGGGCGGTCCGGCGATTTCTACGAAGAAATCGCACCGGAGCCTTCAAAGGCTCCGGTCCGGAGTTTTGGAAAACTCCGGCGCGCTCAGCCCAGCCGGAAGCCCTCGCGCACCAGTTCGTCCGTGACCTGGCGGATGGCGCGCTCCAGCGTCTCGGCGACGAAGTCGATCTGGGCCTCGCTGATCACCAGGGGCGGCGACATCACGTTCAGATGCCCCATCGGTCGCACCAGAAGGCCCATCGCCTCGGCCGCGTTCGAGATGCGCTTCGACTCGTTCGCCGCCTCGGGCAGCACCGCCTTGGTCGCCTTGTCGGCCACGCTTTCCACGCACAGCATCAGCCGCCGCCCGCGCACGTCGCCGATCAGCGGCAGGTCGGCCAGCGCCGCCATCCGCGCCTCGAAATAGCGGCCCACCTTGTCCGCCTGCGCCATCAGGCCTTCGCGTTCCATGATCTCGATGTTCTTCAGCCCGGCGGCACAGGACACCGGATGGCCGGAATAGGTGAACCCCGCGGTGAACCAGCGGCTGCCGTCCGCCGCCATGGCGTCCCACATCCGGTCGCTGACGATCAGCGCGCCCAGTGGCACATAGCCCGAGGTCAGCCCCTTGGCCGTGCAGATCATGTCGGGCTGCACGCCGAAGACCTCCCACGAGGCGAACCAGTGGCCAAGCCGCCCGAAGGAGGTAACCACCTCGTCGGCGATGAACAGGATGTCGTGACGCCGGCAGATGTCCCACATCCGCTTGAGATACCCGTCGGGCGGCACGATCACGCCACCCGAGGCCTGGATCGGTTCGGCGATGAAGCCGCCGATCCGGTCAGCCCCGACCCGGTCGATCAGCGCCTCGAACTCGGCTACCAGCCAGTCGCAGAACTCCGCCTCTGTCATGCCCTCGGGCCGGCGGTAGGGGTTCGGGACCGAAAGGTGATGGATCCCGTCCTCCTTGTAGCGGAATTCCGGCACCCGGTCACCCGGCCGCTTGCCCACCGACTGCGCGAGGTAGGTGGAGCCGTGATAGCTGTAGTCCCGCGCGACGATGTCGGTCTTGCCGGGGCGCCCCATGCAGGTCTGGTAATAGGCCACCGCCCGCACCGCCGTATCGACCGCGGTCGAGCCGCCCGTGGTGAACATCACCCGGTTCAGATCCCCCGGTGCCAGCTCGGCCAGCTTCGCCGCCAGCCGGGCCGAAGGGTCGTTCGTCACATCGACGAAGGTATTGGTGAAGGCCAGCCGCTCGGCCTGCTCGGCGATGGCCTGCGCCATCTCCTTCCGCCCCAGCCCGATGTTGGTGCACCACAGCCCCCCCACCGCGTCCAGATAGCGCCGCCCGTCCGCATCCCACAGGTAACAGCCCTCGCCCCGCGTGATGACCAGCGAGCCCTCTCGCTCGAAGGGTCCGAAATTCGTCCAGGGATGCAGAACGTGGGCCCGGTCCATTTCCCAGAGATCGTGCGGGGTGGGCCGTGCCAGGGCCAGTTGGGCGGTCATGTCGGGGATCCTTTCCAGTGAATGATACGAATGGATAACAGCCCGAGCCTAGCACTTTGATCAAAATCCGGCCAGTCCCTGCGCTGACCCAAAGGTTGGGGTGGGGCAAGATATGGTGTCCAAAGGTTGATCCGGCCCCATTAGGACTATCGGCCGGGCGCTGGACCCGCGGCCCGGCGATTCGCGCGCCTGCCTTTCGCGAACAACCCCGGAAAGGCTGGCGGAGGCATCCCTCTGCCGGAGCGCAGAGCCGCAGAGGATCAGAACACCTTCTGTTTCGCCTTCGAGATGGTGAACCCGTGCCCTTCGGCATTGGTGCAGGTCATTCCGGTCCGCGCCGAGACGCACGAGATCCCGCCGAGGCTGACCGCCTCGCCATAGGGAAGCACTCCGTTCGAAGG
This sequence comes from Tabrizicola flagellatus, assembly GCF_008271465.1. GTDB lineage: Bacteria > Pseudomonadota > Alphaproteobacteria > Rhodobacterales > Rhodobacteraceae > Tabrizicola > Tabrizicola flagellata. Next base: position 369,269 of record NZ_VMDU01000001.1, read on the forward strand.
GTCGCCCACCGCGTCCGAGACGCAGGCCAGATAACCCTTGCCGCGATCGTCCACCGCGAAGGAAGAACCCCAGTCGAACTCGCAATCCGCCGGGGCCCGCGTGTAGCTTGGGGTCAATTGTGCCAGGTCGCAGCGCACCGAGGCGCCGCCCGACCAGCGATAAAGCCCGCACTGGATGTTACCCGTCGGCGACTGGAAGCCGAGATAGTCCTCGGCCCGGCCCGGGGCTGCTAGGGTCGCGGCGGAAAGCAGGCACGCGGCGAAAAGGCTGGACAGCTTCACGGCAATCTTCCTTCCTGTGACTTGCGGGCCGGCTGCGGCCCCTGCGAATGTCCCCAGAAGGCGCCGGGATGAGCCACTTCGTCAAGCCCGCTCTGGCCTATGCGCTGCCGGTCTTCGCGCTGGCCTTCTGCCTTGGCGCGCTGCGCGTGACGCTCGTCGAGCCTCGCATCGGACCGCTGGCCGCCGTCGCGCTCGAGGTGCCGGTCGTCCTCGCCCTCTCCTGGCTGGTCGCCGGAGCCGTCCTGCGCCGCTGGCCGCAGGACTGGCCCCGCAGGCTCGCCATGGGCGCGCTGGCCTTCCTGGTGCTGATGGCCCTGGAACTGGCAACGGCGCTGAGCTTCGGCCAGTCCGCCGCCGGCTTCCTTGCCGCGATGGCCACCCCGGCCGGTCTGCTGGGCCTGGCGGGACAGGTGGGTTTCGGCCTGATCCCGGCGCTGCGGCCTCAGCCGAGCGGCTGAGCCCGTTCGACCAGTCGGGCGAAGAAGCTCGCCCCGATGGGCGCGGCCTCGTCGTTGAAGTCGTAGGCCGGATGGTGCAGCCCCGCCCCCGGACCGGTGCCCAGGAACAGATAGGCCCCGGGTCGCGCTTCGAGCATGTAGCTGAAATCCTCCGACCCCATCTCGCGGCTTGCGCGCGCATCGACCGCCTCGGCGCCCGAAACCTCGCGCGCGACCTCGGCGGCGAACTCGGCCTGGTCCTCGTGGTTGATCGTCGCCGGGTAGCCCCAATCGTAGCTGATCTCGGCCTTGACGCCATAGGCGGCCGCATGGCCCTCGACGATCTCGAAGAACCGCTTCTTCAAGAGCGCCCGCACGTCCGGCTTGAAGCAGCGGATCGTGGCGGCGAACATGCCGTCCTCGGGGATGATGTTCGAGGCCGAGCCGGTGTGGATCATCGTGACCGAGATCACCGCCTCGTCGAGCGCATGGACGTTGCGCGGGATGATCGTCTGCACCGCCTGCACCATGCCGACGATGGCAACCACCGGATCGACGCATTCGTGCGGCGTGGCGCCATGCCCGCCCCGCCCCGTGACCTTGACCACGGCCGTATCGACGCTGGCCATCAGGGGGCCGGGCGTCGTCTGGAAATGGCCGAAGGGAATGTTCGGCGCGTTGTGGATGCCATAGACCTGCCCGATCCCGAACCGGTCCATGATGCCCTCCTGCACCATGACCTGCCCGCCGCCGCCGTCCTCTTCCGCCGGCTGGAAGATCAGCGCCACGGTCCCGGCGAAGTTCCGCGTCTCGGCCAGATACTTCGCCGCGCCCAACAGCATCGTCACATGCCCGTCATGGCCGCAGGCATGCATCTTGCCCTTCTCGACGCTCGCGTAGGGCGCACCGGTGAGTTCCTCGATCGGCAGCGCGTCCATGTCGGCCCGCAGCCCGATCACCGGCCCGGGCGCCCTGCCCCGGATCAGCGCCACGATCCCCGTCTGGGCGATCCCCTCGTGGATCTCGTCCACCCCGATCTCGCGCAGCCTTTCCGCGATCCATGCGGCCGTATTGTGACAGGCGAAGGCCAGTTCCGGATGCTGGTGCAGATGGCGCCGCCACACCTTCATTTCCTCGGCATAAGAGGCGATGCGGTTCAGAACGGGCATGGCGTCGGGTCCTTCGGGGTCTACGGCAAACTTTGATCAAATCCGAAATCCGGCCCGACTGCAATGCACCTTCCCGCGATGCATGGATCGTGGAGGATAGGGAGAACCTGCCTTGCCGCGGCTTGCGTCGAAATCAGCCCTTCGAACACGGTGTTGCACGGCAGCACCGTCTCGGGTCGGGGCGAATCGGGTGATGCTTTTGGCAACGCTTACATGCGGGGAGGATGGTAAGCTTGACCGAAAGTCCTTCCATCTGGAGAGCGGACAATGAGAAAGATTGCGCTTGTGGCGACCATGGCAATCCTGGGATCCCCAGTATTTGCCGGTGGCCCGACCGTTGTCGCCGAAGATCCGGTGCCTGCCGTCGCGCCCGCCCCGGCCGCGGCGCATGATTGGTCCGGGCCCTATGTCGGCCTTGCCTACGGACGGGCATCGGGTGACTTCACATACAGCGATACGCAGTTTTTCGACATGGAGTCCGGCACCGTGCGGTCGGTGTTCGCCGGCTACCTGATGCAGCGCGGTACACTGGTCTATGGCGGCGAACTGGCCTTCTCGAAGGGCTCGGACATCACCACCGTCGGCTTCCCGCTGGAGTATATCGACAGCTCCCTCGATCTGAAGGGAAAGGTGGGCCTTGCCGCGAACCGGGCGCTGTTCTACGGCGTGCTCGGTTTCTCCAAGGTGGGCTACAACTTCGACATCGACCCCACGCTCAACTATGACGCGACCGGCTTGGGCTACGGCATCGGCATGGATTATGCTGTCTCCAACCGGATCACGCTCGGCCTCGAATACATGAACCGCAAGACCAGTGGCGACGTGCCTACGACCGCGTTCTCGTCGGACCTCAACATGAATTCCCTCTCGCTCCGCGTGGGCCTCAACTTCTGACCCGCCCACCTGGCGGGCGTGACTCCGCCCGCGAAATCCCTAGACTGCGCCCGCACATCGTTCCGTGCGCAGGCATTACGTGACCACCGACACCCTCCCCCCTTCCGGCATCGACCGCCTCCTCGCCATCATGGCCCGCCTGCGCGACCCCGCCACGGGCTGCCCCTGGGACATCGAGCAGACCTTCGCCACCATCGCCCCCTACACGCTGGAAGAGGCCCACGAGGTCGCCGATGCCATCGAGCGCCAGGCCTGGGACGAGCTGCGCGGCGAACTGGGCGACCTCCTGTTCCAGGTGGTCTATCACGCGCAGATGGCCGCCGAGGCCGGGCATTTCGCGTTTGACGACGTGGTGGCCGCGATCTCGGACAAGATGATCGCCCGCCACCCGCATGTCTTCGGCTCCGAAAGCCGCGACAAGACCGCCGAACAGCAGACCCGCGACTGGGAGGCGCAGAAGGCCCGCGAACGCGGGACCGCCCGCACGCTGGACGGCATCGCCACCGCGCTGCCCGCGCTCACCCGCGCGTTGAAACTGCAGAACCGCGCCGCCCGCGTCGGCTTCGACTGGCCCTCGACCGCCGAGGTGCTGGACAAGCTGGTCGAGGAGGCCCGCGAGGTGGTCGAGGCCCGCGACCGCCTTTCCCACGACGCCCTGACCGAGGAAATCGGCGATCTCCTCTTCGTCATGGCCAACCTCGCCCGCCACCTGAAGGTGGACCCAGAGGCCGCCCTGCGCGCCGCCAACGCCAAGTTCACCCGCCGCTTCGCCCGGATCGAGGACTGGCTGGCCGAAACCGGCCGCAGCCCCTCCGACAGCGATCTGGCCGAGATGGACGCGCTGTGGAACCGGGCCAAGGCCGAGGACAAGGCGCGACGCGGCGCCTGACCGCGCCGAGAATTGCCTACAAAATCACTCAGCCTCTTGACCCAAGTAAAAGAGTCGGATTTAACCGCCGCCATAAACCGACAAAAGGACTCAACCATGTTCCGCCTTTCCACCCTTGCGCTTCTCGCCTGCTCCACCCCCCTTCTGGCGCAGGAGGTCAACGTCTATTCCCACCGCCAGCCGGAACTGATCCAGCCGCTCGTCGATGCCTTCACCGCCGAGACCGGGATCGCGGTCAACGTGGCCTTCGTGGACAAGGGCATGGCCGAGCGGCTCCAGGCCGAGGGCGACCGCTCACCCGCCGACCTGGTGCTGACGGTGGACATCGCCCGCCTGATCCAGATCGTCGAGGCCGGCGTGACCCAGCCGGTGCAGTCCGAGGTGCTGGAGGCCAACATCCCCGAAGCCCTGCGCGATCCGAACGATCACTGGTTCGGCCTGACCGCCCGTGCCCGCATCGTCTATGCCGCGAAGGACCGCGTGGACCCGGCCGAGATCACCACCTACGAGGATCTCGCCTCCGAGAAATGGAAGGGCCGGATCTGCTCGCGCTCGGGGCTGAACGACTACAACATCGCGCTGCTGGGCGCCTACATCGTCCATCACGGCGAAGAGGCGGCGACGAAATGGGCCGAAGGACTGAAGGCCAACCTCGCCCGCAAGCCCGATGGCGGCGACCGTGACCAGGTCAAGGCCATTGCCGCCGGCGAATGCGACATCGCCATCGGCAATACCTACTACATCGGCCAGATGCTCGCCGACCCCGAACAGCGCGCGGCGGCCGAGGCGGTGAACGTCACCTTCCCGACCTTCGAGAACGGCGGGGCGCACCTGAACATCTCGGGCGTGGCCATGACCAAGTCCGCCCCGAACAAGGAGAACGCGCTGAAGTTCATGGAATGGCTCTCGGGCGACGAGGCGCAGCGGATCTATGCCGAAACCAACAACGAATACCCGGTGAAACCCGGCGTGGCGCGGTCGGCGGTGGTCGCCTCCTGGGGCGAATTCACCGCGGACCCGACGCCCTTGGCCGAGATCGCCAAGGCCCGCGCGGCGGCCCTGAAGATCATGGAGACGGTGAACTTCGACGGCTGACCCGGCCCGCCTGCGCCCCCGGCCGGGCAGGCCGGCCGGGGGGCTTTCCGGTCAGATGTAGACCTGCACCTTCGAGGCCAGTTCGGTGTCCTTGCGCACGAAGACCGCCTCGATCAGCCAGAGCACCCCGCGTTCCGGCGTGCGGTTGAGGTCCGTGATGTCGAACAGCCGGAAACCAAGCTCGTCCATCCGGGCGAACACGATGGCGGCCGTATTGGGATAGACCCCGTTCGCAACGGTCGCCTCGATCAGCACGATCTGCGCCCCGGCGATGGTTTCGGGCCCTCCGGCCAGCACTTTAAGGTCCAGCCCCTCGGCGTCGATCTTCACCATGTCCGGCGGGCCGAACGGCGACTCGGCCATGGCGGTATCCAGTCTGCGGATCGGTATCGTTTCCTGCGGCATGCCCTGTCGGGCCGCCTCGTCCGAACTGTAAAGGAAACTGCAACTGCCAACGTCTTCATGGAACGAGAAGGCGGCAGAGCCATCGAAATCGCCAACCCCGGCATATTCGATGCGGACCCTGGGGTCCTCCGCAAGATCGACGTGCTTCTCGGCCAGGCGGGTCTGCGGCTCGAACATCGTCACCTTCGTCTCGGGAAAGACGCGCAGAACTGCGCGGGTCCAGTGGCCGTAGTTGCCGCCGATGTCCACGATGTGCCGGGGCCGGAACCCCTGGCTTGCCAGAAGCCGGCACAGCACCTCGGTCGGGTTCGGCTCATTCTTCCCCTGTTTCCCTTTCAGCCGCTTGAACCACCGCATCGTCTGTTCCCTGCTACCGCTTCTCGCCGCGTGTCATGCGCACGACGCCCGATACTAGTCGGCCGGGTCCGGCTTGCACAAGCCAACCTGCTGCCGGCAGGGCGGATCCGCCTGCGCCCTTCCGCAGGAGCAGCAATGTGTTGCCTTCAGGTCCCGGCGCCGCGCCTTTGTGGTGCCGCTCCGCCCCAACGCCGCAACCCGACTTGTCCCTGGTGGCTGATGCCCGTAACCTGTTCGCATCGTTCAAGAGGGACACCGCAGCAAGATGGACATCCTGGCCGGCTACTCTGTCGAGGACGTGCTTCCCGGCTACGTCATCAGTTTTCTGGTAAACCTGCGGGAGACGATCCTCGCTCCGCTCTTTGCCGACAACCGGCTCTACTATCTCTATATCCTGTCAAGCCTGGCCTTCGCCTATGTGGTCTACCGCAGGCTGCGCAAGGCGGGCTCGGACGAGGCGAAAAGCTTCCGCAGCTTCCTCTTTCCCAAGCGGGTCTGGAGCCATCCCTCCGCCTGGCTGGACCTGCGCTACTACTTCTTCCACCACATCACGGGCTTCTTCGTGGCCACCTTCATCGGCTCGATGGCGGCCGGTTCGGTCGTGGCCATGATTGTTGGCCTCGACGCGGTGTCCGCCTCGTCGCAGGTCCGGACGCTGACCGGCTGGGAAGGCTTCGGCATCACCATGGCCTTCATGATCGTCGGCCTCGTCGTGGCCGACTTCACGGCCTTCTACATGCACTATCTCCAGCACAAGATCCCGGTCCTGTGGCAGTTCCACAAGGTCCACCACAGCGCCGAGGTGATGCATCCCATCTCTAACTTCCGGGAACATCCGGTCGACAACTTCGCCTATTCGCTGACCATCGGCATCACCTACGGGCTGCTTGTCGCGCTGACCGCGAAATGGCTGGGCTATGTGCCCGACATGATCTGGCTCCTCGGCGCGCCGGTGTTCATGTTCCTTTTCAACTTCATGGGCTACAACCTGCGCCATTCGCACGTCTGGCTGCGCTGGCCCGGCCGGTGGTCGATGGTCTTCCCCTCGCCCGCGCATCACCAGGTCCACCACAGCTGCCACCCGGACCATCTGGACAAGAACTTCGCCTTCATCCTGCCGCTCTGGGACGTGCTGTTCGGCACCTATGTGATGCCGGAGGACAATCGCGACGTGAAGTTCGGCGTGACCGAGAAGGATCGCGGCGGCGAGCTGAACAGCTGCCTGCGGCTTTACTTCCTGCCCTTCCGCGATGCGTGGCGGGTGCTGAGAAAAGGCAAGGCAAAGCCCGCCCCGGCCGCCCGCGGTTCGGAGACTGCGATCGCAGAGCTATCAGATCGGGTGCCGCGACAAGGCTGATCCCGGCCGGCCTGGTCCGTGCCTGCCTAGGCGCCCCGCAGAGGTCTGACATTCTGCGCGTCAGATGGCGGTCGAGTTCGACCGTCTAGGCCGTCGGCTGTGCCCGACGCGGGACAGCCACAGTGCGCTTCCGGAAAAACGCGCTGCCTTCAGTGGACCGCACCAACCGCGCCCGTCATGCCCGACCTCGCCAGCGCCTTCCGGGCCTTGCAGACCACCCGATCACCGGACCCGGCGCGGACGCGACGTCGTAGCCCGCCTCCCGAAAAGGCCAGCCGTCGCTCCTTCGGCCCGCGCGCCTATCCCATGAACTCCACCGACAACACTGTCGGCAGATGCCGCGCCAGCTCCTGCCAGCTCTCGCCCTCGTCTTCCGACAGGAAAACCGACCCGGAATTGGTCCCGAAGGCAAGTCCTTCGGAGCTGGCCGCCATCCCCTGCCGCAGCACCGTGAAGAAGCAATCCCGCTCCGGCAGTCCCTGCCCCTTGCCAGCCCAGGTCTCGCCCCCATCCTCGGTCTTCCAGACCAGCGCCCGCCCGTCCACCGGATACCGCCCCTGGCTGTCGCCATTCAGCGGGAAGACCCAGGCCGTCCCCGGCTTCGCCGGATGCGCCGCCACCGGGAAGCCGAAGGTCGAGGGCAGCCCCTCCGTCACCTCCTCCCAGACCGCGCCGCCGTCACGGCTGCGATAGACCCCCTGGTGGTTCTGCATGTAGATCAGCCCCTCCGCCGCCCCGAAGGCCAGGTTGTGGACGCAGGAAAAGATCTCGTCCTCCTTGCGGAACTCCACCCCGTCGCCCCAGTCGCGCGGCAAGGCACCCGCCGGCCCGGCCCGGTTCCCCCGACGGTTCCGCTGCTGCCAGCTCTGCCCGCCGTCCCGGCTCTCGAACACCCCCGCGGCCGAGATGCCCACCCAGATCCCGCCCTTCTGATCGGAAAGGATCGTGTGCAAGGTCAGCCCCGCCGCTCCCGGCATCCACTGGTCCGCCCCCGGCTGATCCGTCAGCGCCTCCAGCCGGGCCCAGGTTGCGCCCCCGTCGCGGCTCTCGAACAGATAGGCCGGCTTCGACCCCGCCAGCACCCGGTCCCGGTCGAAACACAGCGACCAGAGCTGCTCCGCCCCCTCGAACGGCCCCTTCGACACCGCCCATTCGCCACCCTGTCGCCGCCAGACCCCGGCGCCATGCCAGCCGCTGCCCCCGGCCGCGAGGATCTCGCCGCCGCGACCTATGGCATGGTTGATCGGCCAGCCCTCGCAGAACGGACCCTCGACCCGCTCGCCGTCCAGCACGAACAGCCCCTTCGTCGTCCCGACCAGTATCTCCATCGCCAGCCTCCTCTCCCGCCCCCGCAGCCTACACCCGCACCGCCACAGCGCAGCGCGAAATTTCCTGACCATCTGGACAAATTTTTCGCCATGCCGCTTACTGCCCGCGCCAAAGGAGCCGCCCATGACCCGCAAGATCATCATCGACACCGACCCCGGCCAGGACGACGCCGTCGCCATCCTGCTCGCCCTCGCCTCGCCCGAGCTCGAGGTCCTGGGCATCACCGCCGTCGCCGGGAACGTGCCGCTGCCGCTTACGCAGAAGAACGCCCGCATCGTGGTCGAACTGGCCGGACGCCAGATCCCCGTCTATGCCGGCTGCGACCGGCCCCTGAAGCGCAAGCTCGTCACCGCCGAATATGTCCACGGCAAGACCGGCCTCGACGGCATCCCGCTGCCCGAGCCCACGCATCCCCTGCAAGACCAGCACGCCGTCGATTTCCTCATCGACACGCTGCGCGCGCATGCCCCCGGCACCGTCACCCTCTGCCCCCTCGGCCCGCTGACCAACATCGCCACCGCCTTCCAGCGCGCCCCCGACATCATCCCCCGCGTGGCCGAGATCGTCCTGATGGGCGGCGGCTGTTTCGAGGGCGGCAACGTCACCCCCGCGGCCGAGTTCAACATCTACGTCGACCCGGAAGCCGCTGAAATCGTGTTCAAATCCGGCGTTCCCCTTGTGGTCATGCCCTTGGACGTCACCCACAAGGCCCTGACCTCGCGGGCGTGGGTCGAACAGATGCGCGCCCTCGGCACGCCCGTCGGCCAGGCCGTCGCCTCCTGGACCGACTTCTTCGAACGCTTCGACACCGCCAAATACGGCTCCGAAGGCGCCCCCCTGCACGACCCCTGCGTGATCGCCTACCTCCTGGAGCCCGCCCTCTTCCACGGCCGCCACATCAACGTGGAGATCGAGACGGGCTCCGAGCTCACCCTCGGCATGACCGTCGCCGACTGGTGGCGCGTGACCGGGCGCGAGCCCAACGCGATGTTCATGGGCTCCGTCGACCGGGAGGGGTTCTACCGGCTTTTGACGGAGCGGTTGGGGAGGTTGTGAGGTGGAAGAATTCTCCGAGTTATTAAGTCATTTACGCGTCCCCACATTCGCTTATCGAACCCATGCACTGATAACACCAGCAAGCGTAGGGTGGGGTTCCACCCCACCATATTCGACCAGAAAGACCCGAGTCTGCGGGGGCAGACCGTCGCAAACGGTGGGGTAAAACCCCACCCTACGCACATTAACCACCCCCTTAACAGACCCCTAACGCCCACGCGCAACCCATTGCGTTCAAAGCATAATCCGAAGATGTCCACCGTGGACAGCCGGAGCCCCTTGCGGCCCCCACCTCACCCCAGCGGCAGGACGACCGAGAACCGGCTCCCCTCGCCCACCACGCTCTCCACCCGCAACCAGCCCCGGTGCCGGCTCACGATGTGCTTCACGATGGCCAGCCCCAGCCCCGTCCCCCCCATCTCGCGCGAGCGGTGGGTGTCCACCCGGTAGAACCGCTCGGTCAGCCGCGGCAGGTGGACCGGGTCGATCCCCTCGCCCTCGTCCGCCACCTCCACCCGCACCGCCGGCCCCCGGACTGTCTCCTCCGGGGTGAGCGTCACCCGCACCACCTGCCCCGCGCGCCCATACTTGAGCGCGTTCTCGACCAGGTTCGTGAAGACCTGCACCAGCTGGTCGCGATCCCCCGGCACCGTCACCGGGTCCCCCACCAGCTCCACCCGGTCCCCCGTCTTCTCCGCCACCCCGCGCAGGGACGAGATCACGCCCTCCAGCAGCGGCTTGAGCGCCACCGGCTCGCGTGGGCGCACCCGTTCCTCGGCCTCGACCCGGGACAGCTGCAACAGGTCGCGCACCAGCCGGTTCATCCGGCCCGCCTCGGCCTCCATGATGCCCAGGAACACCTCCCGCGCCTTGGGGTCGTCCTTCGCGGCATGTTTCAGCGTCTCGATGAAGCCCATCAGCGCGGTCAGCGGCGTGCGCAGTTCGTGGCTGACGTTCGCGACGAAATCCCGCCGCATCTCGCCGGCCTTTTCCTCCTCGGTCACGTCGCGGAACACGCATAGCACCAGCCCCTCGCGCAATGAAGACACGGTGACCTGGAACACCTGCTCCTGCCCCTCGCGGCGCAGCGACATCCGCGCCTCCTGCGGCGGGGTCTCCGGCCCGACCCGGCCGATCGCCTCCAGCACCCCCGGCGCGCGCACGGCGATCGCAGGATGCCGACCCACGATCCCCTCGCCCAGAAGCGCCAGGGCCTGGGCGTTGCAGGCCTGCACCCGCTCGCCATCGCTGATCAGCATCGCCGGCAGGGGCAAGCCGGCCAGAAGCCTCGAGATCTCGACCTCGGTCATGCGCGCATCTCTCCACCCCTGCGTGTATTGCGACCCTTGTCATGCGCAGGAATACCAGTAAATTCCCGGCAGTAAATGTAACGCGGTGCGGAACCGGCCCTTGTCCGGAACAGGGGTCGTCCCCGGCGAAAGTCCTTCTGTCTGACGATTTGGCGGCGCTCACTAGGAGATTGGGGAGTAATGTCGCAAAAGCTCAGGTGCCTGGTGATCGGGATTCCGGAAGCGAGAGCGGCCGAGGGCAGCCTGCGTCCGGAGGAGTTCGCCTCGATACCCTTGGACGAACTGGACGGCTACCTGCCCTTTCCGGCCGCGCTGGAACTGGTCGTTGCCCCGCTGTTCTGCAACACGTTCGACGCGCTGGAGATCATCGAACGGCTGGGGGCGCAGGATTACCGCAAGACCTTGCGTGTGGTGGCGCCGAAACTGCCCAACCGACAGATCGTGCTGCGCGAACTGCGCAGCCATGCGGCCCGGCAGGGCATCACCATCGAACTGGTCGAGGAAGGCTGAGGCGGATCAGACCGGCCTCAATCCGGCCTTGAACCGCCGTGCATTGGCCTGATAGCCCAAGGCCGAAGCCAGAAGCCGCGCCCGCGCGCCTTCGTCCAGTTGGCGAACCACCTTGCCCGGCGCGCCCATCACGAGGCTACCGTCCGGGATCTCCTTGCCCTCGGTGACCAGGGCACAGGCACCGATCAGGCAGCCCTTGCCGATCTTCGCCCCGTTCAGGATCGTCGCGCCCATCCCGATCAGCGTGCCCTCGCCGATGGTGCAGCCGTGCAGAATGGCCTTGTGGCCGATGGTGCAGTTGGCACCGATCACCAGCGGATAACCCATGTCGGTGTGCAGGACGCAGTTTTCCTGCACGTTGGTCCCGGCACCGATGCGGATTTCCTCGTTGTCGCCGCGCGCCTGCGCGCCGAACCAGACCGAGGCATCGGCCTCGACCACCACCTTGCCGATCAGCGTGGCCTCGTCGGCCACCCAGGCCGAGGGGTCGATCGTCGGAGCAATCCCGTCAAGTGCATAGATCATCTGGCCTCGAACTCCTCGTTCAGGCTGCGGACGAAGGCGGACAGGCCGGGCTGGCGTTCGCGCTTCAGCCGCTCGGCGGTGAGGATGGTCTTGAGGCTTTCAAAGGTGCGGTCGAGATCGTCGTTGACCAGCACATAGTCGTATTCGGCCCAATGGCTGATCTCGTCGCGGCTTTTCGCCATGCGGCCGGCGATCACCTCGTCGCTGTCCTGGGCGCGGGCCCGCAGGCGACGCTCAAGCTCGGCGATCGAGGGCGGCAGGATGAAGATCGACACCACATCGCCGCGCATCGCCTGCTTGATCTGCTGGCCGCCCTGCCAGTCGATATCGAAGACCGTGTCGGTGCCCGCCTGCATCGCGGCTTCGACCGGGCCGCGCGGCGAGCCGTAGAAATTGCCGAACACCTCGGCATGTTCCAGCATCTGGCCCTCCGCGACCAGAGCCATGAACTCCTCGCGGCTGCGGAAATGGTATTCGCGGCCGTCCACCTCCCCCGGTCGCGGCTTGCGGGTGGTGGCCGAAACCGAAAAGCGCATCGTCGGATCCCAGGCCATCAGCATCCGGCTCAGCGTCGATTTTCCCGCGCCAGAGGGTGAGGATAGGATAAGGAGTAGCCCGCGCCGCGGTGACTGGTTGGTCATCGGTCATTCCACATTCTGGACCTGCTCGCGCATCTGATCGATGACGGTTTTCAGGTCAAGGCCGATCCGGGTCAGCGCCAGCGACTGTGCCTTGGAACAGAGCGTGTTGGCCTCGCGCATGAATTCCTGCATCAGGAAATCCAGCTTGCGGCCCACCGGGGCGGGATCGGCCACCAGCGCACGGGCGGCGGCGACATGGGCGGTGAGGCGGTCGAGTTCCTCGGTCACGTCGGTCTTGACCGCGATCAGCGCCAGTTCCTGGGCGAGGCGGGTCTCGTCCACCGCATCGGTCGCGGCAAGGACCCGCGCCAGCGCCTCGCGCAAGGCGTCGGCCTGCGTGGCGCTGCGGGTCGCGGTCTCGGCCTGTGCCTCGGCGGTAAGCGCGGCGATGCGGTCCAGCTGGCCCGACAGGACCTGCGCCAGGGCACGGCCTTCGGCGCTGCGCATCGCGACGAAATCGGCCAACAGCGCCGGCAGATCGGCCAGAAGCGCCGCGCGCAAGGGGGCGGTGTCGGTCTCCTGCCCGCCCTGCTCGATCACGCCACGCAGGGTCAGCACATCGGCTGCGGTGGGCTGGCGCAGGGTGACACCCGCCGCGATCGCCGCCGCCTCGACCCGGGCCAGCGAGGCCAGCGCCGCGCCAAGCGCGGCCTCGTTCAGCGGAAAGCCCGCATCCCCGCCCCCCTCCTCCGGCGCGACCTTCAGCGTCAGGCTGACATTGCCGCGCGGGATCGCCTTCTGCAGCTCGGTCCGGATCGCTGCCTCGAGGCCCTCGATCCAGTCCGGCACCCTGAGCCGCAGGTCCAGCCCCTTGCCGTTCACCGACCGCAGGTCCCACACCCAGCCATAGCCAGCCCCGGCACCCCGCCGCGCGGCAAAACCTGTCATCGAGATCATGCGGGCCCCATTCAACCGCCGCGTGCGGTATTTACCATTTGATTAGATTTTCGGCCGAATCTTCGCGATCCGCGCTAGGCTTCCTTCATGGCGCAGCGGACCCTTCCGCTGCAAGACCCGTGCGCCCGGCAGGTGGAGAGTGTGATGACCGCGAGTTTCCTCGACCGTTTCCGTCCCCGCCCCGCGGCGCAGCCCGAGCCGGTGTTCGACGGGCTGGCGCAGGTCCGCGCCTATTGGGAAAGTCTGCGTCGCGACGGCGCAATGCCAGAGCGGGCGGCAATCGACCCAAGAGGGCTGATCGGCGTCCTCGACCGGGTGTTCCTGGCCGAACGGATCGGGCGCGGCCTGGTGCAAGTGCGTATCGCCGGCTCGCGGCTGGCCGACTTTGCCGGCATCGACCTGCGCGGCCTGCCGCTCAGTTGCCTCTTCACCGCCGAGTCGCGGCCCCAGCTTGGCCTGATGGTCGAACGGGCCTTCGCGGCCCCCGCCGTGGTCGAGCTCGACCTCGGCCTAGACCGCGCGCCGGCCACCGGTCTTGTCGCGCGCCTCCTGCTCCTACCGCTGGCCGATGAGGCGACCTGCCGGCCGATACTCGGCGCCCTGGGCTTCGTGGCCGGCGCCCCGGCGCATGGCAAGTTGCAGCTGCAAAGCTGGCGCGACGAGGCGCTGCCCCAGCAATTGCCCGCAATCCCCCCGGCGACCGAACCGGCGCCTGCGCGGCCGATCCGACGCCTCGGTCATCTGGCGCTGGTCCACGTCAGCGACTGACGCCGCCGCCCCATCATGCCCTGCCGCACCCGTTACAGCGCGACGCGCCGAGCGGCCTCGCGGTGCGACGACAGTTCCTCGGCCACCAGGAAGGCCAGTTCCAGCGATTGCGAGGCATTGAGCCGCGGATCGCAGGCGGTGTGGTAGCGGTCGGCCAGGTTCTCGTCCGACACGGCGCGCAGGCCGCCGGTGCATTCGGTCACGTCCTGGCCCGTCATCTCGAAATGCACCCCGCCCGGCACGGTGCCTTCCGCCTTGTGGATGGCGAAGAACTCGCGCACCTCGCGCAGCACGCTGTCAAAGGGCCGGGTCTTGTAGCCCGAGGCCGCCTTGATCGTGTTGCCATGCATCGGGTCGCAGGACCAGACGACATTCGCCCCTTCCTCGCGCACGGTCCTGATCAGCCGCGGCAGGTGGTCGCCCACCTTGCCCGCGCCGAACCGCGCAATCAGCGTCAGCCGGCCGGGTTCGTTCTCGGGGTTCAGCTTGGCCATCAGCACCTTCAGATCCTCGGCCGTGGTCGTGGGCCCGCATTTAAGCCCGATCGGGTTCAGCACGCCCCGGCAGAATTCCACATGCGCGCCGTCCGGCTGGCGGGTGCGGTCGCCGATCCAGATCATGTGGCCCGATCCGGCCACCGGCTGCCCGGTGATCGAATCCACCCGGCACAGCGCCTCTTCGTATTCCAGAAGCAGCGCCTCGTGGCTGGTGTAGAAGTCCACCCGCGACAGCTCGTTCGCGGTGTCGCTGTTCACCCCGGCCGCGTTCATGAAGTCGAGCGCGTCGGAAATGCGGTTCGCCATCTCGCGGTAGCGTTCGGCCTTGTCATGCTCGGCAAAGCCCAGCGTCCAGCTGTGCACCCGGTGGATATCGGCGAAACCGCCGGTCGAGAATGCGCGGAGCAGGTTCAGGCTGGCCGCCGCCTGGGTATAGGCCTGCAGCATCCGGTTCGGATCGGGGATCCGCGCCTCGGGCGTCGCCTCGAAGCCGTTGATGATGTCGCCCTTGTAGCTGGGCAGTTCCACCCCGTTGATGACCTCGGTCGGGGCAGAGCGCGGCTTGGCGAACTGGCCGGCCATCCGGCCCACCTTGATGACCGGAACCTTGGCGGCATAGGTCAGCACCACCGCCATCTGCAGCATCACCCGGAAGGTGTCGCGGATGTTGTCGGCACTGAATTCGGCGAAACTCTCGGCGCAGTCGCCGCCCTGGAGCAGGAAGGCCTTGCCCTCGGCCGCCTGGGCCAGCGCCTTCTTCAGCCGCCGCGCCTCGCCGGCAAAGACCAGCGGCGGATACTTGGCAAGCTGCGCCTCGACCGCGTTCAGCGCCGCCTGGTCGGGATAATCCGGCATCTGGATCCGCGGCTTCGCGCGCCAGGCCGATTTCGTCCATCCCTTGGTCATCCTGCTTCTCCGGTCGGTCATCCAGTCGGCCTGCGATATACGCCCCCGTTTCCGCCTTTGCAAAGGGCGATTGGGCGAAAACCGCGGCTTTCGGCCCTTGCGGAGGGGCGGAAATTGCGGTTCGATGGCCCGCAAACGACACGAACAGGTCGCAGAAATGACGCTTGCGCCGCTCAAGGCAACCCCGACGCAGAAACAGACCGCCGCCCGCAGGTTCGTCTTCGTGCTGCTCGACAAGTTCACCATGATCTCCTTCGCCGGCGCGATCGAACCCCTGCGCCTGGCCAACCGCGTCGCGGGCGAGACGCTCTACACCTGGGTGCTGGCGGGCGAAGGCAGCGAGAAGGCCTGCTCCAACGGTGCGGTGTTCCGCCTCGACATGGGACTGGAGGAGTTGGACCGCGAGGATGTGATCCTGGTCTGCGGCGGGATCGACATCCAGCGCACCACGACGCGGGGGGTGGTGAACTGGCTGCGGCGCGAGGCGCGGCGCGGCGTGACCATCGGCGGCATCTGCACCGGAGGGCACGCGCTGGCCAAGGCAGGGCTTCTCGACGGGAAGAAGGCTACGATCCACTGGGAAAACCAGGATGGCTTCGCCGAGGAATTCGAGGACGTGAAGCTGACCAAGTCGGTCTATGTCATGGACGGCAACCGCTGGACGACGGCGGGGGGCATCTCCTCGATCGACCTGATGCTCAAGATCATCGCCGCCGACCATGGCGAGGATCTGGCCAATACCGTGGCCGACCAGCTTATCTATTCCACCATCCGCACCGACCAGGACACGCAGCGCCTGTCAATCCCGACGCGGATCGGCGTGCGGCATCCCAAGCTCAGCCAGGTCATCCAGATGATGGAGGGCAACATCGAGGATCCGATGTCGCCCGCCGATCTGGCCGAGGAGGTGGGCATGTCCACCCGCCAGCTGGAGCGTCTGTTCCGCCGCTATCTGAACCGCAGCCCCAAGCGGTATTACATGGAACTGCGGTTGCAAAAGGCGCGGAACCTGCTGATGCAGACCGACATGAGCGTTATCAACGTGGCGCTGGCCTGCGGCTTTGCCAGCCCGTCGCACTTCTCCAAGTGCTACCGAAGCCACTACAGCACCACGCCCTACCGTGAACGCGGCACGCAAGGCATTCCCGGCGCCGTTCCGGTCAGGCTGTCGATCTAGGCACCGTGGGAAGAAGTTAAGACCAGGTTAACGCAAATCGACAAGTTATTGTTGGGATGCGTTTTTCTGATTTTTACCACCGTGGACACTACTCCGCCGGTGCGATCCGGTAGGCCGCCCCGTCCAGCACCGACAGGAACCAGATCGACCCGTCCGGCGCCTCGACCACGTCTCGTACCCGGCCGGTTTCCGGGGCACTGATCCGTTCCTCGGCATAGCCCGTTTCGGCGGGGGTGTCCGGGTCCAGCCGGCCGAGGAAATCGCTGTTGAGCGAGCCGAAGAAGATGTCCCCCTTCCACTCCGGGATCAGCTTGCCCGAATAGACCATCAGTCCAGAAGGCGCGATCGACGGGTCCCAGTAATGCAGCGGCTGCTCCATTCCCGGTTTCTCCGTGCCCTCGCCGATCCGGGTGCCGTCGTAGTTCACGCCGAAGGAGATCACCGGCCAGCCGTAGTTCCTGCCCGCATCCGGAGCGTTCAGTTCGTCGCCTCCCCTGGCGCCATGTTCGACGGTCAGGAGCCGGCCCTCCAGATCCAGTGCCGCACCCTGGATATTGCGGTGGCCAATCGAGAGGATGCCGGGCGTCCAGCCCTCGACGGCGACCGCCGGCTTGCCGTCGCGTCGCAGAAGGATCACCTTTCCCGCCGACAGTTTCGGATCCTGCGCCTGCATCCCCTGCGGCCCGGTTCCCCGGTCGCCTGTGGTCAACGCAACCGACCCATCCGGCATCTCGACCAGCCGCGACCCGAAGTGCCGCCCGCCGCGATAGGGCTCGCCGAAAAAGACCACGCGGAAATCCTCCAGCCGCCGCCCGTCCGGCGAGAGCCGCCCGACACCTGCTGCCGTGGCCCCGCCGCCACCAGCAGGCGCAGCGAAGCTGAGCCAGACCTCCCGGGTCCGGTCGAAATCCGCCGGCACCATCACGTCCAGCAATCCACCCTGCCCTTCCGCCATCACCTCGGGCACTCCGGCAATGGGCTGTCCTGCGCCGTCCGCAACCCTGAGCAGCCGCCCCCCGCGTTCGCTGACCAGTGCCGTCCCGTCCGGCAGGAAGGCGATGGCCCAAGGCTCTTCAAGACCTCCGATCACACTGGTGATCGACAGGCCACCCGCCGAGGTATCGACGGTCGATGCGTGGACAGATGGCGCGACCAGCGCCATGACGAGGAGAAGAAGTTTCCGGGTTGCAAACAATCCAAACCTCCGTGGCGCAACTACTGGGTGATCTCGCAGGAGATATAGCATCGTAGTCGCGGGTCGGACCGCCCCTGCCACGAGGATGTGACTTATGGCTTGAAGTCCGAAGAGCCTGCGCCTACCGGTTGGCCATCCGCCTTAACTCCCGGTTTGGCGGCGCTATCTTGCCGACTCCGTGTCGACAAAAAGGGGCTTCCCTTTTGCATGGCGCCTCTCTACGCTCTGCGCCAGGATTTCGATCCAACATGGGAGACACAACCAATGAAGAAACTTCTGCTGGCCGCTTCGGCCTGCGCGCTGATGGCTGGTGCCGCCGCTGCCGAGGACGTGAAGATCGGCATCCTGATCGGTTTCACCGGGCCCATCGAATCGCTGACCGGCCACATGGCCAATGCTGCCGAAGCCGCGATGGCCGAAGTGAACGCCTCGGGCAAGGCCAAGAACACCTATGCCTCGGTCCGCGGTGACTCGACCTGCACCGATGCCGCCGCAGCGACCGCCGCTGCCGAGCGGATGATTACCGCCGAAGGCGTCAAGGGCATCATCGGCGGCGACTGCTCGGGCGTCACCCGCGCTGTGCTGACCAACGTCGCCATGCCGAACGGCATCGTGATGGTCTCGCCCTCGGCCACCTCGCCGGCGCTGACCGCCGACCCGGACAACGGTCTGTTCTTCCGCACCGCGCCGTCGGACGCGCGCGAAGGCGAAGTCATGGCCGACATCCTGGTGGAAAAGGGCGTGAAGTCCATCGCGCTGACCTATTCCAACTCGGACTACGGCAAGGGCCTGGCCGAAGCCATCGCCAATGCCTTCACCGCCAAGGGCGGCGTCGTCACGATCAACGCCGCACATGACGATGGCAAGGCGGACTACTCGGCCGAAGTCGCGGCTCTGGCAGCAGCCGGCGGCGACCTGCTGGTCGTGGCGGGCTATCTGGACCAGGGCGGCAAGGGCATCATCCAGGCTTCGCTGGATACCGGCGCCTTCTCGACCTTCGGCCTGCCGGGCGGCATGGTGGGCGACAGCCTGCCCGCAGCCATCGGCCCGGCACTGGACGGATCCTACGGTCAGGTCGCCCAGTCGGACAGCCCCGGCGCCGCGATCCTTGCCGAGATGGGCAAGGCCAACAACCCTGCCTATGACGCCACTTCGCCCTACACGATGGAAAGCTACGACGCGGCCGCGCTGATCATGCTGGCGATGGAGGCTTCGGGCTCTACCGATCCGAACGTCTACAAGGAAAAGATCATGGAGATCGCCAACGGGCCGGCCGACGGTTCGGGCACCAAGATCCTTCCGGGCGAGCTGGGCAAGGCGCTGGAGCTGATCGCGGCTGGCACCGCCATCGACTATGACGGGGCCTCGGGCGTGACGCTGATCGGTCCTGGCGAATCCGCCGGACGCTACAAGGAGTTCGTGGTCAAGGACGGCAAGTACGAGACCGTCAAGTTCCGTTGATCCGTCCGCGGATCGGATGAAACGGCGCGGCCCGGGAAACCCCCGGGCCGTTGCCCAAGAGAAGGCCGCCGCCATGGGCGAGACGAGCCGCGACAGGGGAAGGACATGATCCGGGTCGAGAAGCTGCACAAGCATTTCGGCGGCTTTCACGCCGTTGACGGCGCATCGCTGGAAATCAAGACCGGCACGATCACCGGCCTGATCGGCCCGAACGGCGCCGGCAAGACGACGCTGTTCAACGTGATCGCCGGTCGCTACCAGCCGACCTCCGGCCACGTCTTCATGGACGGCGAGGACATCACCGGCCTGCCGCCGCACGAGTTGTTCCACAAGGGCCTTCTGCGCACGTTCCAGATCGCGCACGAATTCGGCAGCATGACCGTGCGCGAGAACCTGATGATGGTCCCGCCGCGCCAGACGGGAGAGAAGCTTTGGAACGCGATCTTCTCGCGCGGGGCGGTCGCCGAGGAGGAAGAGCGCATCCGTCAGAAGGCCGACGAGGTGCTGGAGTTCCTGACCATCAGCCACATCGCCGATCAGAAGGCCGGAATGATCTCGGGCGGTCAGAAGAAGCTGGTGGAGCTGGGCCGCACGATGATGGTGGATGCCAAGATCGTCTTCCTGGACGAGGTCGGCGCCGGCGTGAACCGGACGCTGCTGAACACGATCGGCGATGCCATCGTGCGCCTGAACAAGGAGCGCGGTTATACCTTCTGCGTGATCGAGCACGACATGGATTTCATCGCGCGGCTCTGCGATCCGGTGATCTGCATGGCCGAGGGCAAGGTCCTGGCCGAGGGCACGGTGGACGAGGTCAAGAACGACGAACGGGTGATCGAGGCCTATCTGGGCCGGGGCCTTAAGAACAAGCTGAAGGAGGAGGCCGCGCATGGCTGAACCCTTCCTGATCGGCGAGAACATGACCGGCGGCTATGGTGCGGTCGATATCCTGCATTCCTGCACCCTGGCGGTAGAGCCCGGCGAGATCGCGGTGATCGTGGGTCCGAACGGCGCGGGCAAGTCCACCGCGATGAAGGCGGTGTTCGGGATGCTGAAACTGCGCCAGGGCAGCGTCAGGCTGATGGGAGAGGACATCACCACGCTGACGCCGCAGGCTCGGGTGCGCAAGGGCATGGGTTTCGTCCCGCAGACCCACAACATCTTCACCGGCATGACGGTGGAGGAAAACCTCGAGATGGGCGCCTTCATCCGCGAGGACGACACGATCCGCGACACGATGGAGCAGATCTACGGGCTGTTCCCGATCCTGCGTGAAAAGCGTTATCAGAAAGCCGGAGAGCTGTCGGGCGGCCAGCGCCAGCAGGTCGCCGTGGGCCGTGCCCTGATGACCCAGCCGAAGGTCC
This sequence comes from Tabrizicola flagellatus, assembly GCF_008271465.1. Taxonomy (GTDB): domain Bacteria; phylum Pseudomonadota; class Alphaproteobacteria; order Rhodobacterales; family Rhodobacteraceae; genus Tabrizicola; species Tabrizicola flagellata. The sequence goes on from NZ_VMDU01000001.1 coordinate 389,790, forward strand.
TGATGCTGGACGAACCGACCGCCGGGGTTTCCCCCATCGTGATGGACGAACTGTTCGACCGCATCATCGAGATCGCCCGCACCGGGATTTCCATCCTCATGGTGGAACAGAATGCCCGTCAGGCGCTGGAGATCGCGGACAAGGGCTATGTGCTCGTGCAGGGCACCAACCGCTATACCGATACCGGCAAGGCCCTGCTGGCCGACCCCGACGTTCGCAAGTCCTTCCTGGGAGGCTGACGATGACCCGCCTTGCGCTTTCGGCCATGCTGGCCCTGATCCCGTCCGTTTCCCTTGCCGGGTTCGAATGCAATATCGACCGCCAATGCGGCGGCGGCACCTGCGAGCCGTTCGCCGGCGATCCGTTCCTGATCCAGGAGGCCGGCGATGTCTGGCGGATTTCCTGGCAGGGCCAGGCCTGGGAAGGCTACCAGACCTCCACGATCGACGCGGGCGGCGAGGTCTCGATCGTGATCCCGCCGCAGAACGGCGTGTCGGGCCTGGTGTCGATCTTTTCCAACGGCGAGATCCTGTTCACCGCCCATGCCATGGGCGACAGCGCGGTGGCCATCACCGGCTCGGGCACCTGCATGGCGGATGGCGGCTGAACGATGACCAAGAATTCCACTGATTGCCGCGTGACCCGATGGACCTTCTGAACGCCCTTACGGCCTTTCTCAACTTCATCGTGGTGCCGGGCCTCGCCTACGGCAGCCAGTTGGCCCTGGGGGCGCTTGGCATCACCCTGATCTTCAGCGTGCTGCGCTTCTCGAACTTCGCCCATGGCGACACGATGGCCTTCGGGACCGCCTTCGTGATCCTCTTCACCTGGTGGTTCCAGTCGATGGGCATCACCGCAGGGCCTCTGCCGACCGCGCTCCTGGCCCTGCCGCTGGGGATCCTGATCACGATCGCGATGGTCCTGGCGACCGACCGGGTGGTCTATCGCTTTTACCGCAAGCAGCGGGCGAAGCCGATCATCGTCGTCATCGTCTCGACCGGGGTGATGTTCGTCATGCACGGTCTTGTCCGCATGATCATCGGAACCTCGGAGCAGAATTTCAGCGACGGGGCGCGCATGCTCCTGAACCCGCAGGATTTCCGGGCCGCAACCGGACTGGCCGAACCCCTGGCGATCAAGACGACGCAGGCGATCTCGGTCGCGGCGGCGGCAATCTGCTGCGTCGCGCTCTTCTGGTTCCTGCAACGCACCCGCACCGGCAAGTCGATGCGCGCCTATGCCGACAACGAGGACCTGGCGCTGTTGTCCGGCATCAACCCCGAGCGCGTGGTGACCATCACCTGGATCGTCGCGGGGGCGCTCGCCTGCATCGCGGGCACGCTCTATGGCCTCGACAAGTCATACCGCGGCGTCGTCTATTTCAGCCTGCTGATGCCGATGTTCGCCGCGGCGATCGTCGGCGGGCTCGGCAGCCCGCTCGGCGCCGTTGTCGGCAGCTTCATCGTCGCCTTCTCGGAACTGATCGTCACCAATGCCTGGCGCAAGATCTTCAGCTATCTGGTACCACCGGACTGGCTGGGAGACGGGCTCTATCAGGCGCTGTCAACCGACTACAAGGTCGCGGTCTCGTTCGGCATCCTGATCATCGTGCTCCTGTTCCGCCCGCAGGGCATCTTCGGAGGCAAGTGACATGGCGCGCTATCGCAACGTCCTGATGTTCGCCGGCGTGGCCATGCTGTTCATCCTCACGGGCATGCTGCAAAGCTGGAACCTGTCACTGAACATCCTGAACCTCGCGCTGTTGTCCTGCATCATGGCAATCGGCGTGAACATCCAGTGGGGCTATGCCGGCCTGTTCTCGACCGGCATCGTCGGGTCGGTCGCGCTGGGGGGGCTGGCGGTGGTTCTGGTCTCGTCCAAGCCCGTGCCGGAGGGCTGGGCGGCCGGCGGGCCGCAGATCGTCGAGGCGCTGGCCTTTGCAGCACTGGCCATCGGCCTGGCTACCTGGATGTACCGGAAGCTGCCCCCCGGCACCGGCCGCACGCTGGGCCTGGCGCTGTATCTGGTGGTCGCCTTCTTCATCTACCGGATGATCCTGGACCCGGCCGTGACCGCGGTCGAGGCGAACAACCCCGCGCAGGCCGGTAACATCGGCGGGCTCGGGCTGAACTCGCTCATCGCCTGGCCGGTGGGCGCGCTGATGGCCGCCGCTGCCGCCTGGGTGATCGGCAAGATCGCTCTTGGCCTGCGCGAGGATTACCTGGCCATCGCGACACTGGGCATCGCCGAGATCATCGTCACCGTGCTGCGCAACGAGGACTGGCTGGCCCGGGGGGTGAAGAACCTGATCGACCTGCCCCGCCCCTGGCCGGTGCCGAAAGAGGTGGACCTGCAGCTCAATCCAGTGTTCCTCGAGCCGGTGGCAGCGATGAACCTCGATCCGGTCACTGCATCCACCATCTTCGTCAAGCTGCTTTACGCCACCATGTTCGGCATCGTCCTGGCGCTGCTGGTCTGGGGGTGCGAGCGCGCCCTGAACAGCCCCTGGGGCCGCATGGTGCGCGCGATCCGCGACAACGAGGTTTCCGCGGCGGCCATGGGCAAGGACGTGAAGTTCCGCCATCTGCAGATCTTCATCATCGGTTCGGCCGTGGTCGGGTTGGCGGGGGCCATGATGACTTCGATGGAGGGCCAGCTGACCCCGCCCTCCTACCTGCCCCTGCGCTTTACCTTCCTGATCTGGGTGATGGTCATCGTCGGCGGGTCCGGCAACAACTGGGGCGCGATCCTCGGCGGTCTGCTTATCGGCTGGCTTTATCTGGCAGTCGAATTCCTTGGGCCGCAGGTGATGGCGGTCCTGACCTCGGGACTGCCGGCCGGGCCGCTGAAGACCCACCTTCAGGACACTGCGTCGCATATGCGGCTTCTTACGCTGGGCGTCGTGCTGCTGGTGGTCCTGCGCTTTGCGCCGAAGGGCCTGATCCCCGAGAAGTGACACAAGCGCAGCCGGGCCACGATCCGGCTGCGACATTTCCTGTCGCAAATCCTCATGCCTTCCGGGCCTCGCCCCGCCATGGTGCGCAAAACCGGATGCGGGGAGGCAAGCTATGAAAACCCATGCGCGCGTGGTGGTGATCGGCGGCGGCGTTGTCGGCTGCTCGGTGCTGTATCACCTGACCAAGCTGGGCTGGTCCGACGTCATGCTGATCGAGCGGTCCGAATTGACCAGCGGATCGACCTGGCACGCGGCGGGCGGGTTCCACACGATAAACGGCGACACCAACATGGCCGCCCTGCAGGGCTATACCATCCGGCTCTACAAGGAGCTGGAGGCCATCACCGGCATGTCCTGCGGCCTGCATCATGTCGGTGGCGTGACGCTCGCCGACAACGAGGCGCGGTTCGAGATGCTGAAGGCCGAACGCGCCAAGCATCGCTACATGGGCCTTGATACCGAAATCCTCGGACCCGAGGAGATCCGCAAGCTGACTGATGGGCTCGTGAATGTCGATGGCATCCTCGGCGGACTGTACGACCCGCTCGACGGCCACCTCGACCCGTCGGGGACGACTCATGCCTATGCCAAGGCCGCGCGGATGGGCGGGGCCGAGATCGTGCTGCACAACCGGGTGCTGGAGACCAACCCGACCAGGGAGGGCTGGGAGGTCGTCACCGAGAAGGGCACCGTCACCTGCGAGCATCTGGTGAATGCCGGCGGCCTCTGGGCACGGGAAATCGGGGCAATGGCGGGGGTTTACTTGCCTTTGTTGCCGATGGCGCACCAATACCTGGTGACGGACGACATCCCCGAGATCATGGAGATCCTGAAGTCGGGCCGCGAGTTCCCGCATGTGATGGATCCGGGCGGGGAAAGCTATCTGCGGCAGGAAGGCCGCGGCCTCTGCATCGGCTTCTACGAGAAACCCTGCGAGCCCTGGTCGGTGGACGGCACGCCCTGGGACTTCGGGCATGAGCTTCTGAACGAGCAGTTCGACAAGATCGAGGACTCGGTCAACTTCGCCTACCGCCGCTTCCCGGTGCTGGAACGGTCCGGCGTGAAGCGGGTGATCCACGGGCCCTTCACCTTTGCCCCGGACGGCAACCCGCTGATCGGGCCGGTTCCGGGACTGCGCAACTACTGGTCGGCCTGCGCGGTGATGGCGGGCTTCAGCCAGGGCGGCGGCATGGGCCTCGCGCTGGCGCAATGGATGATCCACGGCGAGGTCGAACGCGACCCGCGCGGTTTCGACGTGGCGCGCTTCGGGAACTGGACCTCGCCCGGCTACACGGTGCCGAAGGTCATCGAGAACTACCAGATGCGCTTCAGCGTCTCTTACCCGAACGAGGAACGCCCCGCCGCCCGCCCGTTCCGCACCACGCCGATGTATCAGGTCTTCGATGGCATGAACGCGGTCTGGGGCCAGCAATACGGGCTGGAGGTGGTCAACTACCACGCGCTCCCGGGCGAGCCGCGCTATGAGACGCCGACCTTCAAACGCTCGAACGCCTGGGAGGCGACGCGGCAGGAGGTGATGGCGGTGCGCGAGGGCGTCGGCATCAACGAGGTGCAGAACTTCGGAAAGTATCGGGTCACGGGCGCGGGCGCGCGGGCCTGGCTCGACCGGATCATGGCGGGCCGCATCCCGCAGCCGGGGCGGCTGTCGCTGACGCCGATGCTGGCGGAAAGCGGCAAGATCATCGGCGATTTCACCGTGTCCTGCCTCAGCGAGGCCGAATTCCAGCTGACCGCCAGCTACGGCGCGCAGGGCTGGCATATGCGCTGGTTCGATCAACATGCAGAACCTGGCGTAACGGTCGAGAATATCTCGGATTCCCGGTCCGGATTCCAGATCGCGGGGCCCAAGTCTCGCGAGCTTCTGTCCCGCGTCACCCGGTCGGATGTCAGCGCCGAAGCCTTCCGGTTCATGGACGTGAAGCGCATGACCGTGGGCATGGCCAACTGCATCGTGCAGCGCGTGAGCTATACCGCCGATCTGGGCTATGAAATCTTCACCGACCACATGTCGGTCCGCCACCTGTGGGACGTGCTGACGGCGGCCGGCAAGGACCTGGGTCTGCGCCCCTTCGGGATGCGGGCGATGATGTCCCTGCGGCTGGACAAGTGGTTCGGCTCCTGGGGGCGCGAGTTCAGCCCCGACTACACGCCCGCCGAGACCGGCCTTGACCGCTTCATCGCCTGGAACAAGCCCGTGGACTGGATCGGCAAGGCCGCCGCGCTGAAGGAAAAGGCGGAAGGCCCGAAGCGCAGGCTGGTGCCGATCGTGGTCGATGCCACTGACGCCGATGTCGTCGCCTGGGAGCCGATTTGGCTGGATGGGGCGGTGGTGGGCTGGTGCACCTCGGGGGGCTTCAGTCACTGGACCGGCAAGTCGGTGGCGCAGGGCTTCATCCCGGCCGACCGGGTGCAGGACGGGCTGGCGCTGGAGATCGAGATCCTCGGCGAACGCCGCCCCGCGCGGGTGCATCTCGCGCCGCTGTGGGACGACGGCGGCCGGATGCGCGGCTGAGGTCGCATTGACATGCCGGGCGCCCGTGCCAAGCATGCAGGCATGGACCCCACCGTCGCCATTCTGATCCTAGCCGCCGGGGCCTCGACCCGGATGCGTGGTCGGGACAAGCTGATGCAGCCGATCGGCGACCGGCCTATCCTGCGGCGGATCGCCGAGACCGCACTGAAGACCGGGATGCCGGTCTGGGTCACCCTGCCCTCCGACGCCGGGACGCGGCAGGCGGCGCTGGACGGACTGGCGGTTCGCATCGTGCCGGTGCCGGATGCACAGCTTGGCATGTCCCGATCGCTGGTGCGGGGCCTGGGGGCGATCATGGCCGAAGAGCCTGCGATCACGGCCGGACTGATGATCCTGCCGGCCGACATGCCGGATTTCACAACCGAGGCGCTGGATGGGCTGATCCATGCGTTTCGGTCCGCACCGCAGCAGATCTGGCGCGGAAGCACGCCCGAGGGTCAGCCGGGGCATCCGACGATCTTTCCCCGCGATCTCTGGCCCGAGCTTGCGAAGGTGACGGGCGACGAAGGGGGACGGTCGGTCCTTCTCGCCCACCGGGACCGGCTCAGCCTGCTGCCCCTGCCTGGCGTCATGGCCCTTCGCGATCTGGATACGCCAGAGGACTGGGCAGCCTATCTCGGCCGCCCGGTCTGATCAGCGCGACAGGAGGACCTTCGCCTCGTGCGCCTTCAGCGACAGGCGCGCGGCCGGGAATACATCCTCGCCCGCGGCGAGTTCCGGGAACAGATCCAGGACTTCCTCCCGCGCCGCCGCGTCGAGGGCGGACAGGGTGCGCTCGGCCGGCTGGAAGCTTTCCGTCCAGATACCGTCGGACAGCACAATCTCGTGCCGGTCGAACAGGATGTGCACGTAAGTTACCCCTTCGGCCGGCAGCGCGCGGCTGACCTCGGCCAACCCGACCAGATGCTTGGCCGGCACCAGCACCTCGGCCTCGCCGAAATACATCTCGGCCCGCGCCCCTTCGATCAGCAGGCGGTGCTGCGGCGAGAGCAGCATCGACCGGTCAGGCTCGGCAGCACCAAGCGCCCCGGCCGCGATGCGCACGGGCTGCAAGTGGGGAAGCGCCTGCAACTCCGCACGGGACAGGCTGCGCCGGCCGATCCATCGCAGCGGCTGCAAGCCGTTGTCCCGGGTGACGACCAGATCGCCGACGCGCAGATCCTCTACCGCCACCGGCCCCCGCTCGGTCATGATCCGGGTTCCGGCGGTAAAGCAGACGATCACCACGTTCTCGATATCGGTGAAGGTCAGCGTGCCGACGACGGTCACGCCGTCGGGCCCGAAGAAGGTGATCGTCCCGTTCTCCTGGTTGAACGGATCGTAGGTCAGTTCGATCCGGGCCCAGCCGAAGCCGGTGATGTCGACGGTAAGCGTGTCATTGTCGGTACCGCCACTGCCGCCGAAGACGGCTTCGTTCAGCGCGACATCGTTGCGAGCGGGGTTGCCGGTGTAGGCGGTGTTGAAGCCGACGAAGAACTGGTCCTCGTCATCCTCGCCATACATGACGTCGCGGCCAATGCCGCCATACAGCACGTCGCGACCGGTTCCGCCGCTCAGGGTGTCGTTGCCGTCCCCGCCGTAGAGCAGGTCATTGCCGCCGTCGCCCGTCAGTTGGTCGTTGCCGGCATCGCCGTAAAGCGTATCGGCGTCATTGCCACCGAAGAGCGTGTCATTGCCGGTGCCGCCGTACAGGAGATCGGTGCCGTCATTCCCGGCCTGCACGTCATCGCCATCCTCGCCGTGAAGCGTATCGGCGTCATTGCCGCCATAAAGCGTGTCTGCGCCGCTGCCACCATACAGGAGGTCGCGGCCCGCATCACCCGACAGGAAGTCGTTGTTCTCGTCGCCGTAGATGGTGTCGTTGTCGGCCCCGCCATACAGACTGTCGGGTCCATCCTGGCCCGAGATGAAGTCGTTGCCGGCGCCACCATAGATGATGTTGGTGTAGGCGTCGTTCGGATCGAAGCTGAAGCTGTCGAAGCCCACGAGGGTGTCGTCGAAACCCGAGCCGATGATCCCGTCGACGCCAAAACCGGTGTCGCCGGCAGCGGTCCCGTTGGCGCCGATCAGGGCACCGCCGATCAGGCTGACGTTAACTCCGACCCCGGAGTCGGAGTAGTCAACGTAATCGAGACCCTGACCGCCATAGAACAGGTCGGCGATCGCACCGCCTTGCAGCGTGTCGTTGCCCGTCCCGCCGTACAGCGTGTCGACCCCGTCGCCGCCGAACAGCCGATCGTTCCCGTCACCGCCTTCCAGCTGGTCCGCACCGGCATCGCCGTAAAGCGTATCAGCGCCCGCATCACCGAAGAGCGAGTCGGAGTCGTTGCCGCCGAAAATCAGGTCGGCGTCATTGCCGCCATACAGCGTATCGACACCGATGCCCCCGAAGAGGCTGTCCAGACCGTCGTTGCCGAACAGCCGGTCAGCACCGTCGTCACCATAGATCGTGTCACTTCCGGCATCGCCGTAAAGCGTATCGCCATCGTTACCACCGGAAATCAGGTCGGCGTCATTGCCGCCATACAGCGTATCGACGCCGACGCCGCCATAGAGGGTGTCGAGGCCGTCGTTGCCGAACAGCCTGTCGGCGCCGTCGTCACCATAGACCGTGTCGTTTCCGGCATCGCCGTAGAGGGTGTCGCCGTCGTTGCCGCCATACAGGAGATCGGCGTCGTTGCCCCCGTACAGCGTATCGACTCCGACGCCTCCGTAGAGGGTGTCCAGACCGTCGTTGCCAAACAAACGGTCGGCGCCATCGTCTCCGAAAACCCTGTCGTTGCCCGCATCGCCGTACAGTGTGTCGTCCCCGGTGCCTCCGTACAGGAGATCGGCATCGTTGCCACCATACAAGGTATCGGACAAGGCATCGCCCGACAGGACATCCAGACCGTCATTGCCGTACAGCAGATCCGTTCCGTTGCCGCCGTAAAGCGTGTCGTTCGCTGTCAGGCCACGAAGCGTGTCGCTGCCATCATTCCCATAGAACAGATCGTTGAAATTGCCATCGTTGTCGCCGACGATGCTTTCACCGCCACCGCCCCCATAGATGGTCGACATACGCTGCGTCCCCCTGCCTCAGCACAGCACCCTAGCCATCTTTTTTGACCGCTTTCTGTCAAAACCATGCCGGCACTTTGCTAGGACCGGGCAAGTTTCGAGAAATCGTGGCTATCGTTGCTTGATTTACCAACAACGACTATCGGCTCCTTTATCGCATCTTCGATTATGTAGCCAGCCCAACAAGGTCGGACTCAGTCACGATGCGGCGTGATTGGCCATATGCCGCTCGCCCTGCAGCGGTTTTGAGCTCGGGAAACAATTCCAGGATCTCCAGCCGCTGCGCATTGCCGATGCCTTTCAGCGACGTGTCATCGGGATGGAAGGTTTCAGTCCAGACGCCGTTGCTCAGCACCACCTCGTGCCGGTCGCACATGAAGTGGATGTAGGTCGTGCCGCTGGACTGCACGGTATGCACCCCTTGCGCGGCCAGATGCTTGGCCGCCACGAGAACCTCGCGCTCGCTGTAGCGGACGGAAACCCGGCTGTTGGTGACAAGGACACGGTGGTTCGGCGACACCATCATGTCCCGTTCCGGCAGGCCCTTGCCCAGCGAGCCCTGCTGGATGAACACCGGCAGCAGATGCGGATCGGCCTGGAAATCGTGCAGGAACATCTGGGTCTTGCCGACCCAGCGGACGGTCTGGATGCCGTTGTCGCGGGTGACGACACGATCTCCGACCGAGATCAGTTCCACCGGGACCTCGCCGCGCTGCGTGGTGATCAGCGTGCCCGGGGTGAAGCACGGCGTGGCACGTGGCGCTCGCTCCCCGCTCAGGACATCGATCTCTGGCTGGAAAGCGTCATCCGATTTCATGACCCTCTGCTCCCGTCACACGATACCCGCGTAGACCGCGGGCCGGTCCATCCTGCATACTGTCCGGCCCCGGTACGAGAAAAGCAGAAAATTGTTGTTAAACAAGGGCAACACAGGCGGAATTCAACCCAAGCGTGTGGTCCATCCGTCTTGGCCGCTGCGAAGGGCGGCAAGCGGTATCGAAAGTCCGGAATGGCACCCTGAACGAGACGTCGCAAAGCCCCATAGGCACGCATCTTTCAATCTGGGCGTGTATGAAAGACCCCCTCTCCCCGGGTTCGCTAGATCGTGCCGCTCAACCGTCTGTTGATCGGCAGTTGAATGCCGGATCGAAGGATGACAAGCGATCCCCCCGCGATGCGGTGTTTCCAGTTTGGCGCGCAAAAAAGCAGATCCAGGCAGAATGGAGCAAGCCGCGCAAAACGCCATCGAATCGGTGCAGATCCCGGACGTGGCTCCTTGTGGTGCCCGAGGCGAGACTCGAACTCGCAAACCTTGCGGCGGAGGATTTTGAATCCCCTGCGTCTACCATTCCGCCACTCGGGCCACCGCATGCGGGTCTATCGCCTCGGCCCGCCGCCGTCAACGCGTCACAGGTTGTCGGTCTGGAACGTGTCGCAATCAGCCATCTGGCCCGATTGCAGCCCGATCATGAACCAGCGCGACCGCTGTTCCGAGGTGCCGTGGGTGAAGGTGTGCGGCATCGGACGCTGGCCGGCGTTCCGCTGCAACGTGTCGTCCCCGATCTGGCGCGCCGCATTGACCGCCTCTTCCAGGTCGCCGCGCTCGACCACGCCCAGGGTCTGCGCCGCCTCGCGTGCCCAGATGCCGGACAGGCAGTCGGCCTGCAACTCGATCCGGACCGAGATCTCGTTCGATTCCGCCTGGCTGCCCTGCTGGCGGATCTGGTTGGCCTTGCCGAGGATGCCGAGCTCGTTCTGGACATGGTGCCCGATTTCGTGGGCGACGACATAGGCTGCCGCGAAGTCGCCACCGGCGCCAAGCCGCTGGTGCAGGGTCGTGAAGAAGGCGGTGTCCAGGTAGACCTTCCTGTCGGCCGGGCAGTAGAACGGCCCCGTCGCCTCGGAGGCGCCGCCGCAGGCCGAACGGGTCGCCTCCTTGAACAGGACCAGCGTCGCGGGCTGGTAGGTCCGGCCGAGCTGTTCCTTGAAGAGGCGGGTCCAGATTTCCTCGGTGTCGCCGAGCACGACCGACACGAACTCGCCCTCGGCCTGGTCCTCTGCAGTCATCTCGACCGGGGCGCCGCCTGCGGAGGACGGGTCACCCGTGCCCAGGAGCTGACTGGGATCGACCCCTAGGAACATGGCGATGAGAAAGACGATGATGGCCCCGCCTCCGCCGATCCCGGCAACCTGGCCAGCCCTGCCGCCGCCCATCCGGCGCCGGTCCTCGATGTTGCTGCTGCCCCTGCGCCCGCGCCATTCCATGTCGTCACCCCTTCCCGCAGCCGATGTGTCCACAGTGGACCATCCGGCTTACCCAATAAGAATCAGCAGGTTGCCCGCGGCCGTTCATGATTCCTCAACCAGGTTCCCCGGGACCCCGGCACAAATCCTATCCGCAGCTCCGTCGGTTCGGAAGCGCGAATGCACGCTTGCGTGCGACGGGAGGCAAGCCCCTTTCCCTTTCTGCGCCCCGCACCTATGGTCGCGGCGCATCCGTGAAGAGCAGACGCATGACCCTGACCCGTCCGACCCTGATCCTGATCGCCACCCTCGGCTCTGCGGCCATGCTTGGCGGCGCCTTCGCGTTCCAGTACATCGGCGGGCTCGCCCCCTGCCAGCTGTGCCTTTACCAGCGCTGGCCGCATGCGGCGGCGATCCTGATCGGGATCGCGGCCTTGGCGACGGGCTGGCGAAGCCTGGCCTGGGCCGGCGCGCTGGCGGCGCTGGCGACGGCGGCGATCGGGGTGTTTCACGTCGGCGTGGAACAGTTATGGTGGGATGGGCTGGCAACCTGCACCGCGGGGTCGATCACCGGCATCCCGACCGCCGACCTTCTGGATCCCAGCAAGGATGTTGCGGCGGTGGTGCGCTGCGACGAGATCGCCTGGTCGCTGTTCGGCATCTCGATGGCGGGATGGAACGTTATCCTGTCGCTGGGCCTTGCTGCGACATGGATCCTGGCGGCACGCCGGGGCTGAGGCCGGAAGCGGGGGCGCTTCGCCCCCCGCACCCCCCGAGAGTATTTGGAAAAGGGCAAGCCGCAGAGGGGGTTCTGCGGCGATCCTGATCTAGTCCGACGCGGCCGGCCCGGCACAGAGTCGGGCGTGTTCCTGGATCGCGAAACGGTCGGTCATGCCGGCGACATAGTCGGCGACCACGCGGGCCAGCCGGGTTTCGTCGGTCGCGGCGGCGACATCGGCCTGCCATTCGGGCGGCAGGAGCCCGGGCTGGCGCAGGAACAGCGGGAAGAGATCGTCGATCATCCGGGTGACCCGCGCGCGTTCCTGCATGACGGAAGGCGCGCGATACATGCGGTGGAACAGGAAGCTGCGCACCGCCTTGAGGTCCTGGTAGAGGGGTTTGGAGAAGCGGATCACCGTCGTGCCCATGTGGCGGATCTCGTCCACCGACCTGGGCTGCGCACTGGCCAGCCGGTTCTGGGCCACGGCGATCACATCCTCGACCATGCGCCCGAAGACGCGGCGCAGCGCCTCGTGCCGGCGGCGCATCTTCTCGAGCCCCGGATAGAGGCGGTCCACCTCCTCGAAGGCGGGGCCGGTGACGGGAAGCTCCACCAGGTCTGCCTCGGTGAAGAGGCCCGAACGCAGGCCGTCGTGCAGGTCGTGGTGCGAATAGGCCACGTCGTCGGCGATGGCGGCGACCTGCGCCTCGGCGCTGGCATGGGTGTCAAGTTCGAGATCCCACTGGGCGTTCACCTCGGCCAGCGCATAGGGCAGCGGTCCGTCATGCTTGCGGTCGGCATTGGGGCCAGTGACGGGCCCGTTGTGTTTTGCAATGCCTTCAAGGGTTTCCCAGCTGAGGTTCAACCCGTCGAAATCGGCGTAGTGCCGTTCCAGCCGGGTCACGATGCGCAGTGCCTGGGCGTTGTGGTCGAAGCCGCCATAGGGCGCCATGAGCCGTTCCATGGCGTCCTCTCCGGTATGGCCGAAGGGCGTATGGCCAAGGTCATGTGCCAGCGCGATCGCCTCGGCGAGATCCGTGTTCAGGCCGAGGACCCCGGCGATGGTGCGCGCGACCTGCGCCACCTCGATCGTATGGGTCAGACGGGTGCGGTAGTAGTCGCCTTCGTGTTCGACGAAGACCTGGGTCTTGTGTTTCAGCCGCCGGAAGGCCGAGGAATGGATGATCCGGTCGCGGTCCCGCTGATAGGGCGACCGGAAGGAAGAGAGCCGCTCGGGCCACTGACGCCCACGGCTTTGATCGGGCTGGCAGGCGAAGGGGGCGAGCATGGGCTGTCCTTGTGAGGCACGGTCAGGTTCCATATATTCGGAGCGGATGCCGATGGATACGGGAACAGCCATGGAACTCACGCTTCCTCCCAGGGTGACCGACCGGGCCTTCGCCCGGTTGGCCGAGATTGCCGCGGCCACGGGCGAGGCGCGCCCCCTGCGGGTAGCGGTGGACGGCGGCGGATGTTCGGGGTTCCAGTATTCGATCACCCTGGACGATCCCGCGGCCGACGACCTTGTCCTGGAAAAGGACGGCCAGCGCGTGCTGGTGGACCAGGTCAGCCTGCCCTTCCTTGCGAATGCCGTGATCGACTTCACCGACGAACTGATCGGTGCGCGCTTCGTCGTGGAAAACCCCAACGCCAAGTCCAGCTGCGGCTGCGGAACCAGTTTTTCGCTTTAGCGCCCCTCGCCGCGCTGCCGCATCGCGCTAGGTTCAGCGCTCTCACGGCGCGAGGGACGATCATGCGAGTACTGATGCTGGGCTCGGCGCCCATGGCGGCAGAGGCGGCGCGCTGGCCGCGCGAGCCGTTCGACCTGGTGCTGGCGATCAACAATGCCTGGCGGATCCGGTCGGACTGGGACGTGGCGATCCATCCGTATGACTTTCCGGCAGAGCGGCAGGCGGTTGCGGGACCGGGCCAGCGCATCGTGACCGAAGCCGAGTTCGTGCCGGCGCAGAATGAATACGGCGGTTTTGTTTACGCTGGCGCAACAATGGCGTTCACAGCCGCTTACTGGGCATTGCACGCGCTGAAGCCGGAGGTCATCGCGGTATTCGGCTGCGACATGCAGTACCCGGCCTCGGGGCCGACGCATTTCTATGGCTCGGGGACGCCCGACCCGTTGCGGCAGGATGTGACGCTGCGCTGCCTGGAGGCGAAGGCGGCTCGGCTGATGCTGCTGGCGGCGCGGCAAGGGTGCGCGATGGTCAACCTGTCCACCGGGCCAGCGCGGCTGGTGTTTCCCCGCCTCAACCGGGCCAGGTTGCCTGATGCGCGACCGATGCAAGGCGATGAGCCGATAGTGGAGGCGGCGTTGCGGCGCGAGGCGGAGCTGGGCTACCTGGTGGCCTCGGGGCGCTACTGGGAGGAGGAGGAACGGTTCGACGTGGCCGAACTGGACCGGCTGGATGCGCTGTGGCTGCAAGCAGCCGCGGTGCCGCTGCGCCGGACGGCTTGAGCCGGGCGCAGAGGGAGCCTAGGGTCGCAGGAGTCGGAGGATCCGGGCATGAAGCTGGCGACGTTCAACATCAACGGGATCAAGGCGCGGATCGAGGCCTTGCAGCTCTGGCTGGATGAAGCCGCGCCGGATGTCGTCTGCCTGCAGGAGATCAAGTCGGTGGACGAAGCCTTCCCGCGCGATCTGTTCGAGGGTCTGGGCTACCGGGTCGAGACGCACGGGCAGAAGTCGTTCAACGGGGTGGCGATCCTGTCGAAGCTGCCGCTGTCGGACGTGCGGCGGGGCTTGCCTGGGGACGAGAGCGACGAGCAGGCGCGCTGGATCGAGGCGGTGGTGGAGGTCGGGCGACCGCTCAGGGTCTGCGGGCTCTACCTGCCGAACGGGAACCCGGCACCGGGGCCGAAGTTCGACTACAAGCTGGCCTGGATGGCGCGGATGGAGGCGCGGGTGCGCGAGCTGCTGGCGGCGGAAGAGCCGTTCGTCTGCCTCGGGGACTACAACGTGATCCCGCAGGCGGTGGATGCGGCGAAGCCGGAAGCCTGGGAGACGGACGCGCTGTTCCTGCCGGACAGCCGGGCGGCGTTCCGCCGGATCGCGCATCTGGGGCTGACGGATGCCGTGCGGGTGCGCGATGCAGCGCCGGGGCTCTACACCTTCTGGGACTACCAGGCCGGCGCATGGGAGCGGAACAACGGCATCCGGATCGACCACGTGATGTGCTCTCCGCAGGCGGCGGACCGGCTGGAGGGGGCGGGCATCGACAGGGCGGTGCGGGGGAGGGACAAGCCGAGCGACCATGTGCCGGTCTGGGTGGAGATCGCAGCCTGAGCGGAGCGTGTCCACGGTGGACAGAGCCCGTTGCACGCCTGTTATCAATGCCTTGGTTGCGGACGTCAGGGAATTGGAAAGGTTTCCGGTCCGCTGTTCGGGTGGCGGGCCCGTGTCGAACTGAACGCCTTCGGCGCAATGCTTTTGTCTCGCCTCTGGCGCGAACGCCAACCGGCTCGGGCCGCGTGGGTGCTTCGCCCCCGGCACCCCGAGAGTATTTTTGAAGGGGCAAGAGGGAGCGTTGAGGGCCGGGATGGGGGGAAGTAGAGGCGAACCCGGGCCTAAGCGGTGCTTTGCGTCACGTCGTGGCCGTAAAGCCAGTCGAACCGGGCGAGCATCGCGCCGGGGGAGACCCGCCCGAAGAGCCTGAGGCCGGCGTGGCCGATCAACCGGGGCAGGCCCGACAGGTGATAGGCGCGGGCATTGGCGTTGGCGGCGGCGACGATGCGGCTGGTGCGGGGCTTGCGCGCGGCCTGGTAGGCGGCCAGCGCGGCGGCGGGGGTGTCGTGGCGGGCGAGGCTGTCGGCGAGAACCCAGGCATCCTCGAGCCCCATGCTGGCCCCCTGCGCGAGGAAGGGCAGCGTCGGATGCGCGGCATCGCCGAGGATCGCTACCCCGCCCTGCCCCATCGGCCTGACCCAGGTTGCGGCGACCTCATGGCGGAAGAGGCCCCAGAGCCAGGGGTCCTCCACCCGGTCGAGCCAGGCGCGGACCCGCGGAGAAAAGCCGGCGAAGGCAAGCCGCAGGTCCATCGGATCGTCGCGCAGGGTCCAGCTTTCCTCGGCCCATTTCGCGCGTTCTTCCACGGCGACGATGTTGCGCAGGGCACCGCCGCGCAGCGGATAGCTGACGAGGTGCCGGCCCGGCCCCATGTGAACCTCGGCCACAGGCGCGGCGCCTGGGTCGCCGGGGATCACGGCGCGCCAGGCGACCTGGCGGGTGAAGAAGGGCGTCTCGGGACCGTTCAGCGCCGCGCGGATCCGCGAGTGCAGGCCATCGGCCCCGATCAGCAGCGGCGTCTCGATCCGCTCGCCCCCTTCCAGCACCACGACCGGCCGGGCGGCGGACAGCTCGACCGCCTCGATCCGGGACAGCAGCCGCAGGGTGACGCCCGCCTCCTGCGCGGCGGCCAGAAGCAGGGCGATCAGGTCGGCGCGATGCAGGAAGTGGTAGCCCTGTCCGGGCCGCAGGCGCGCAAGGTCAAGACGGGTGACGGGCTCGCCCGTGGGCCCGTCGATCAGTTGAACCGCCTCGGCGCGGATCGAATGTGCGTCGAGTTCGGCCTGGAGGCCAAGGGCGCGCAGGACGCAAGCGCCGTTCGGCGAGACCTGGAGACCCGCCCCCACCTCGCGGATCGCGTCAGCCTGTTCGAGGACGGTCACCTGCGCCCCGTGCAGCGCCAGCGCCCGCGCCACGGCCAGCCCGGCAACGCCGGCCCCGACAACGGTTGCGGATTGGCCGATCAAGGACATCGTTCACCCCCGACATGACAACGCCGGACCATGGGCCCGGCGTCAAGTGCGCAAACGTCGCGATGCATCAGTCGTCGCGATGGACCTTCTCGCGCCGTTCATGCTTTTCCTGGGCTTCCAGCGTCATCGTGGCGATCGGGCGCGCATCGAGCCGCTTGAGGCTGATCGGTTCCCCGGTCACCTCGCAATAGCCGAACTCGCCGTTCTCGATCCGGCGCAGCGCGGCGTCGATCTTGGCGACCAGCTTGCGCTGGCGGTCGCGGGTGCGCAGTTCCAGCGCGCGATCGGTCTCTTCCGATGCGCGGTCGGCGATGTCGGGCACGTTGCGGGCCGACTCCTGCAGGCTGTCGATGGTCTCGGCCGACTGTTCCAGAAGTTCCTGCTTCCAGGTCAGCAGCTTGCGGCGGAAATATTCCAGCTGACGCTCGTTCATGAACGGCTCGTCCTCGGCGGGACGATAGTCGTCGGGCAGGAAAACCTCGGCCTTCATCGAAACTCTCTCCTTCGTGCCGGATCGCTCCGACAGGTGGGCTTCTGTCATGGACGCGCTCCTGTTGCGCGGGCATGTATCGCAAGCCCGGACGATTGTCACTAGCGGTTGCGACATTTTCTGGGCGTGGGTAGGGTTTGCCGGTGGCACGGAAACAGGATGTTGAAAGCGCGATGAAATTTGCCTCGACGGAAAGCTATGTCGCCTCGGACGACCTGGCGCTGGCGGTGAATGCGGCGGTCAGGCTGGAGCGGCCGCTTCTGGTCAAGGGCGAGCCGGGGACGGGCAAGACCGAGCTTGCGCGGCAGGTGGCGGGGGCGCTGGGACTGCCGCTGATCGAATGGCATGTGAAGTCCACGACCAAGGCGCAGCAGGGGCTTTACGAATACGACGCGGTCAGCCGGCTGCGCGACAGCCAGCTGGGCGAGGCGCGCGTGCACGACGTCCGGAACTACATCCGCAAGGGCAAGCTCTGGCAGGCCTTCGAGGCCGAGGGCCGCGTGGTCCTTCTGATCGACGAGATCGACAAGGCCGACATCGAGTTCCCGAACGACCTGTTGCAGGAACTGGACCGGATGGAGTTCCACGTCTACGAGACGGGCGAGACCATCCGCGCCAAGGCCCGGCCGGTGGTCATCATCACCTCGAACAACGAGAAGGAGCTGCCGGATGCCTTCCTGCGGCGCTGCTTCTTCCACTACATCCGCTTTCCCGATCCCGAGACGCTGGCGGCCATCGTCCGGGTGCATTTCCCCGACATCAAGGACCGGCTGCTGACCGCGGCGCTGACGCAGTTCTACGAGATCCGCGAGGTGCCGGGGCTGAAGAAGAAACCCTCGACATCCGAGGTGCTGGACTGGCTTCGGCTCCTGCTGGCCGAGGACCTGGCACCGGAGGATCTGCGGAAGGATGCGAAAGGCGCCCTGCCCCGGCTGCATGGCGCGCTGCTGAAGAACGAGCAGGACGTGCAGCTGTTCGAGCGGCTGGCCTTCATGGCGCGGGGGCAGCGCTAGTCCTTCAGGCGGACCCGGACCTCGGTGGTCCAGGCGTCGGGGGGCGTATCCGGCCCGTCGTGGTAGAATTCCAG
This sequence comes from Tabrizicola flagellatus, assembly GCF_008271465.1. GTDB lineage: Bacteria > Pseudomonadota > Alphaproteobacteria > Rhodobacterales > Rhodobacteraceae > Tabrizicola > Tabrizicola flagellata. The sequence continues at coordinate 407,672 of NZ_VMDU01000001.1, forward strand.
CCGCGCGGCGAAACGGTCGCCTTCGGGGATCGGCTCCATGTCCCAGACATGGCCGCGGACCGGGGCCCAGAGGTTCAGCATGACCATGACATCGTAAAGCTCGTCCGGGTGGCCCTGGTGGGTCAGCGTGATGTAGCGCCCGGCGGGCAGGGTGTCGGCCTCGAGCCCCGGCGGGACGGGCGTGCCGGGGGCGACCTGCGCCCCGAAGGACATGCGCATGGTGCCCTCCATGTCGATCACGTCATAGCGGAAGAAGGCCGGGCCGGTCTCGGCGATTCCGTGGCGGGTGAGGCTGTGGAGCACCTCGCCCAGGATCGCGGCGCCCTCGCTGTCGAGGGTGGCCATGGTCAGGTCGGCCCGGCGCAGAAGGACCGGCTGGGCGGCAAAGGCGGCCACGCGGGGCAGCGTGATCCGGCCCCTGAGGTCGCGGACGGGCATCATGGCGCAGCCTCGCGCGGCGCATCGGCATCATGGCGGCGGCGGGCCTCGGCAAGGTCTTGCGCGACGTCCGAGATCCGGGCGGGCGGCAGGGTCGGATAGACCGAGCCGATGCCATGCAGGCGCAGGAGCAGGTCTTCAAGGATCGCGAAGCTGGAGAGCCAGCCGCCCTGGTGGCCGCGCCAGTTTTCCTCGTCCGGGAAGCCGGTCTGGAGAAACTGCATGCGCGTGCCCTGCCCTTCGGGCGTGAAGCGCAGCGAAATGACGGATTGCACGCCGAACTGCGGGAAGAGGTAGGAAAGCACGAGCCGGTGGTCCGGCAGGATCTCGTGATAGGTGCCGTGGATCCAGTGCGGCTGGCCGTCCTTCTCCATGTTGAAGCGCCAGGTGCCGCCCGGGCGGAAGTCGATCTCGCAGGTGGCAAGGTGGTGGCCTTCCGGCCCCCACCAGGCCGAGACGAGGCGCGGGTCGGACCAGAGCGCGAAGGCGAATGCGGGGGTGGCGTCCAGATGGCGGTCCAGCGCCAGAAGGTTCGGGTGGGTCATTCGGCGGGCTCCTCGAACAGGCGGGCGCGGGCGGCCTGAAGATCGCGGGCGACACCGTCGAGGTGGGTCTTTTCCGGCAGCTTGGGCCAGATCGTCCCGACGCCGTGCATCGCCAGCAGCGCCTCGCCCATGACCTTGAGCGCGTTCGGCCAGCCGCGGGCGTGGTCGCTGCGGGCCTGGGCGTCGGGAAAGCCGGTCTGCAGGAAATCGACCCGCGTGCCCTCGCCTTCGGGGCTGAGTTCGACCGAGATCACCGAGAAGAAGTCGGTCCCGCGGAAGTGGTAGGAATAGACCAGCCGGCGGGCCGGTTGGACCTCGTGATAGGTGCCGCAGACATGTTCGGTGATCGCGCCATTGACGTTGCGCAGCGACCAGTTGCCGCCCGGACGGAGATCGACGGCGACATCATGGGCGCGAAACCCGAAGGAAGAGCCGAACCAGTGCCGGATCAGCTCGGGCCGGGTCCAGATCGCCCAGACCAGGCCAGGGGGGCCGGCGAAGCTGCGCCTCAGGCGCAGGGCATTTTCGCTATTGTCGTCCATTCTTCGCAGCCTCCTCGTTCAGCCGGGCAATGAGCGCATCCATCCGGTCGAAGGCGCCCTCCCAGTACTTGCGGTAGTGGTCGATCCAGGCGCCGGCCAGTTGCAGCCCCCGCGGATCCAGATGCACCGGGCGGGTCCGCGACACCCGCTCCCGCCGGATCAGGCCGGCCTCTTCCAGCACCTTCAGGTGCTTGGAAATCCCGGGTTGCGACAGCCGGTTCGCGGCGACCAGCGCCGTCACCGACTGCGCACCCTCGGCGATCTGGGACAGGATGGCACGACGGGTGGGATCGGCCAGCGCCAGGAAGGTGCGTGACAGGGGATCGCTCATTCCATCTCCCATTGGTTATATTTCTATTTGGTAATACTTTGGACGATCCGGCGCAAGCCGAATCACCTCCTCGGCGGAAATCTCTGTGCCGCCGGCCCACCGCGGCGGTGATGCCTGTAACAATGCGTGAGCGATAAGGATAAATCCTGCGGCTCGCACAACTTCAACCGCGATGGGTAGTAGGCGGAAAATCATCGGTTTTTGCCGAATTGACTCCGAGCCGTCCGCGACCGGACACTTGACGTGCCCCGAAGCTGCCCCGGGGTGCTGCCAGACAGGTCCTGCCGATGCGCCTGCCCCTTCTTCTTGCCGCGCTCTGCGCGGTAGCAGCCTGTGGCGAACCCGCCCAGGTCTCGAAAGGTGGCCCGACCGAGGAGATGGGCGTCGGCTTCGGTGCGCCGGGCGGCTATCGGCTGGCACCGGTGGCGGACACCGGCAGTTCGCTGACCCGCGACTTCATGGACCTGACCTTTGCGATGGAAAGCGGTCGGTCGCTGCAGACCTTCAGCCGCTTCGAGGGGCCGGTGACCGTGGCCATGACCGGGTCCGTTCCCGCAACCGCGTCCCGCGATCTGGCGGCCCTGCTTGGCAGGCTGCGCTCCGAGGCGGGGATCGACATCGCCCAGACTTCCGGCCCGGCCGCGATCACCGTAGAATTCACCGGCCGTTCCGAACTGCGACGGCTGGCGCCGACGGCGGCCTGCTTCGTCGTGCCCAACGTCGGCTCGCTGGCCGAGTTCCGCCGCAAGCGCGGCACGGACGCGGTGGATTGGGCGCTGGTCACCCGGCGCGAGAGGGCGGCGATCTTCATTCCTGCCGACACCAGCCCGCAGGAGATCCGCGATTGCCTGCACGAGGAACTGGCCCAGGCGCTGGGCCCGCTGAACGACCTCTACCGGCTGACGGACAGCGTGTTCAACGACGACAACTTCCACTCGGTCCTGACCGGCTATGACATGGCGATCCTGCGGCTGACCTATTCGCCGCAGATCGCCAGCGGGATGAGCCTTGCCGAGGTCGCAGCACGACTTGGCACGGCGCCGGTCGCGCGGTCGGGAACGTCGCCGGACTGGATCCGCGAGATCGAGACGGCGCTGGGTAGGACCGGATCGCCCGCAGCGCGCAAGGCGGCCGTCATCAGGGCGCTGGCGCTGGCCGAGGCGGCAGGCTGGCAGGACAACCGGCTGGCCTTCAGCCACTTTGCGCTAGGTCGCCTGATGGCCGCAAGCGATCCGGCGCGGGCGCAGGACGCCTTCCGCCGCGCTGCCGGTATCTACTCCCGCCTGCCGGGCGCGGAGCTGCACCTTGCCCATGTCGACATGCAGATTGCCGTGCTGGCACTTGCCGGCGGCCTGCCCGAAGAGGCCGTGCGGCTTGCCGACCGGGCAATTCCGGTGGTGCGGCGGCATGACAATCCGGCGCTGCTCGCGTCGCTGATGCTGGTCAAGGCCGAGGCGTTGGAGGCGCTCGGCAACCCGGCCGCTGCGGCGGCGCTGCGCATGGACAGCGCGCCCTACGCGCGCTATGGCTTCGGTTCGGAAGGCATGGTGCAAAGCCGGATGCGCAAAGTTGCAGCGGCGGCAGAAAGCGCCGAACGGGGCTGAGAGGGCGCGACACGGCATGCGCCCTGGAAATGGGGCGGCATGTTCGTGATCGGCGGATTCCTTGTTGGCGCAATCGGCGGCGGTCTTCGGGCCAGGGCGCGGGGCGGAAAGCCGGCGGACATCCTGCAATACGCTTTCGTCCACGGGCTGATCTTCGCGATCATCGGCCTGTTCCTGACCATCTACCTCGACCGGATGTTGCGGGTCTGATGCCGGCGCGGGGTGCGGCAGTCCGAAGGCCAATACCGAGGCGCCCGGAAAGGGCCCGGCCGGATGACCTGGCAGGCACCGGGGGCTGAGCGGTGTTCCTCCCGTTCTTCCAGACCCTCAGGGAAGAGGCGGTGCCGGTCTCGCTGCGCGAGTTCCTGTCCTTTCTCGAGGCCATGGCGGCGGGGCTGGTGATCTACGACCCCGAGGGCTTCTACCACCTGGCCCGGCTGACCCTGGTCAAGGACGAACGCCACATCGACCGTTTCGATCGGGCCTTCGCCCGCGCCTTCGCGGGGCTCGAGGCGGTGACGGCCGAACAGGTCCTGGCGGCGCTGGACCTGCCGCCGGACTGGCTGGAGAAGCTGGCCGAGCGGCATATGAGCGCCGAGGAACGGGCGGCGATCAAGGCGCTGGGCGGGTTCGACAAGCTTATGGAGACGCTGCGCCAGCGTCTGGCCGAACAGAAGGGCCGGCACCAGGGCGGCTCGAAATGGATCGGCACCGCCGGGACCTCGCCCTTCGGCGCCTGGGGCTACAACCCCGAAGGCGTGCGCATCGGGCAGGAGGAAAGCCGGCACCGCCGCGCGGTCAAGGTCTGGGACCGGCGCGAGTTCCGCAACCTCGACGGCGACGCCGAGATCGGCACCCGCACGATGAAGCTCGCCCTGCGTCGTCTGCGCCGCTGGGCGCGCGAGGGGGCGGCCGAGGAGCTGGACCTCGACGGCACGATCCGCGCAACGGCGGCACAGGGCTGGCTGGACGTGCAGACCCGGCCGGAACGACGGAACGCGGTGAAGGTGCTCCTGTTCCTCGACATCGGCGGGTCGATGGACCCCCATGTTCGGGTGATGGAGGAGCTGTTCACCGCCGCGAAGGCCGAGTTCCGGCATCTGGAGGTCTTCTACTTCCACAACTGCGTCTATGAAGGGCTCTGGCGCGACAACCGCCGCCGCTGGGACCACCAGACCCCGACCTGGGAGGTGATCCGCACCTATGGCGCGGACTGGCGGCTGATCCTCGTCGGCGACGCGGCCATGTCGCCCTACGAGATCACCCATCCCGGCGGCGCGAATGAACACTGGAACCGCGAGGCGGGCGAGGTCTGGCTGCGCCGGCTGCGCGCACAGTGGCCGCATCACCTGTGGATCAACCCGGTCGAGGAGCGGGCCTGGGGCCATACACGGTCCACCGCACTGATCCGAGAGATCTTCGAGGGACGGATGGTGCCGATGACGCTGGACGGGCTGGCGCGCGGGATCAGGGAGTTGCGATGAAACGGTTTCTGGACCTGTGGCGCGCGCGGCCGGTGCTGGGCTCGGCCTTCCTTATGGCCTGCGCGGTGACGCTGTTCTTCGCCGGGCGACTGACGGTTTTCACCGTCTATTGGGCCACCCATCGCGAGGTGCCGGTGCAGGGCTGGATGACCGTGGGCTATGTCGCGCGGTCCTGGGGCCTGGACCCGCGCGCGCTGGACGCCGAGGCCGGCCTGCCCCCGCCCGAGGTCAAGGGGCACCCGCAGCCCCTGGCCGAGATCGCCAAGGCGCGCGGCGTGCCGGTGACCGAGGTGATCGCCGAGGTCGAGGCGGCCATTGCCCGGCTGAAGGCGCAAGAGGCGACGGAATGACCGACTGGCTGCTGGGCCTGGTGCCACAATACGGGCTGTGGCTGCTGGCGGCGACGACCTTCCTGTCCTGCCTCGCGCTGCCGATTCCGGCCTCGATCCTGATGCTGACGGCGGGGGGCTTCGCGGCGGCGGGCGACCTGGTGCTGTGGCAGGCCTTCGCGGCGGCGGCGGCGGGGGGGATCGCGGGGGATCAGCTGGGCTATTGGGCAGGCCGGGGCCTCGGGGCGGCGGTCCTGTCGCGGCTGCGCGCAGATCCGGCGCGCGACCGGCTGCTGGCCAGGGCCGATGCGATGATGGACCGCAGGGGGCTGGTCGCGGTGTTCCTGACGCGATGGCTGCTCAGCCCTCTGGGGCCTTACGTCAACCTGGTCGCCGGCACCGCGCGCTATGGCTGGATGCGCTTCTCCCTCGCGGGGGTAGCGGGCGAGGCGGTCTGGGCGGGCCTTTACGTCGGCACGGGCTATGGTTTCGCCGGAAACATAGCAGCGGCGAACCAGGCGATCGGCTCGGCGCTGGGCATGATCGGCGGCGCGGGCGCGGTCGTGGCGCTGGGCTACTGGCTCTTCGGGTCCGCCACAGGACAGGCGGCTTTGCGCGACCGGAACGGCTGACTATATTGCGGCGATGAGCAAGCTCCTCCTCCCCCTGGTCCTGGTCGTCGGCTACGCGCTTCTGATGATGCGCTTTTCGGTCTGGCGCACGCGGAAGATGCTGGAAGAGAACTCGCGGCCGCTGACCGACCCCTCGATAACGCGGCTTGCCGACCGGATGGCCGCGGCGCTGGGCATCCCCGGGATCGAGGTCAACGTCTTCGAGGTGGACGCGGTGAATGGCCTGGCCTCGCCGGACGGGAGGATCTACCTCACGCGCGGGTTCCTGAACCGCAAGGCGCGGGGCGAGGTGACGCCCGAGGAACTGGCCTCGGTCATCGCGCACGAGATGGGCCATGTGGCGCAGGGCCACATGCGGCGACGGATGATCGACTTCACCGGGCAGAACGCGGTCTTCGTGATGCTGTCGGCGATTCTGAACCGCTTCCTGCCCTTCATCGGCATATGGATCGCCAACCTGATCTCGACCGCACTGATGGCGCGGCTGTCGCGGCGTGACGAGTTCGAGGCGGATGCCTGGGCCAGTGCGCTTCTGATCAAGTCGGGCATCGGCACCGGGCCGCAGAAAAGCCTGTTCCGCAAGCTCGAGGCGCTGACGCAGAACCGGGCCGAGGGCATCCCGGCCTGGCTCCTCAGCCACCCCAGGACCGAGGAGCGCATCGCCGCCATCGAGGCGAACGAGGCGCGCTGGCTCGGGTAACATTGGCAAAGCCCGGCCCAGGCTGTAGGACGGCGGGGCGACCGCTGCGGGGGGCTGGATTTGGGAACGATCGACGGGCTGCCGCCGTTGCGCGAGGTGATCCGGGCGCATGACCTGGTGGCGAAGAAGCAGTTGGGGCAGAATTTCCTGCTGGACCTGAACCTGACCGCCAAGATCGCGCGGGCGGCGGGCGACCTGACGGGCTGCGACGTGCTGGAGGTCGGCCCCGGCCCCGGCGGCCTGACGCGGGGGCTTCTGGCCGAGGGCGCACGGCACGTGGTGGCGGTGGAGAAGGACGCCCGCGCCCTGCCCGCCCTGGCCGAGATCGCGGCGGCCTGTCCGGGGCGGCTGACGGTGCTGCATGGCGACGCGCTGGAACTGGACCTGGCGCAACACCTGACGCCCCCGGTCAAGATCGTCGCCAACCTGCCCTACAACGTGGGCACGGAACTCCTGATCCGCTGGCTGACGCCCGAGACCTGGCCGCCCCTGTGGTCCAGCCTGACGCTGATGTTCCAGAAGGAGGTGGCCGAGCGCATCGTCGCAAGGCCCCGGACCGAGCATTACGGGCGGCTGGCGCTTCTGGCCCAGTATCGCTGCGAGGCGCGGATCGTGATGACCCTGCCGCCCGAGGCCTTTACCCCCGCGCCCAAGGTCCATTCCGCCGTCGTGCAGCTGACCGCCCTGCCCCAGCCGCTATACCCTTGCGATTTCGGGGTGCTGCAACGGATCACCGCCATGGCCTTCAACCAGCGCCGCAAGATGCTGCGCGCCAGCCTGAAAGGCCTGCACCCCGAGATCGGGACGCTTCTGGACAGCGTTGGCATCCCGCCGACCGCTCGGGCCGAGGAAATCGGGCTTGAGGGATTCTGCGCCCTGGCGCGGGCGGTGGCCGAGGATTGAGCGGCCATTGGCCTAGCCGGATCCCGGCGCCGCCCCCCCCGCAAGGCCGAGATCCAGCGCCGCGCCCAGCATTTCCAGCCGGATCGGCTTGGCAACGACTGCAGAGAACCCGCGGCCGAGGTAATCCTCGACCTGATGAGTCATCACGTTCGCCGTCACCGCAACCGCGCGTGGCAGGGGTTTTCCAAGCGCGCGCGCAAGATCGTTCAGCGCATGCAGGGTCTCTATCCCATCCATGACAGGCATCGCGATATCGAGCAGCACGGCATCGAAATCCTCGCCCCGGAAGCGTTCGAGCGCCTCGGAGCCGTGTTCCACGATCACGGCCTCCACCCCCAGCGCCTGCAGCATGCTGTGAAGGATGATGCGATTGGTGGCATTGTCCTCGGCCGCCAGCACCCGGATTCCGGGAAGGCGCAGCGAGCCGTTGTCGTCGCTGCGCTCTGCGGCGCGGTCGAGGACCGGGACCTTCAGCCAGACGCGGGCCGTCACGCCCTGCCCCTGAACCGAGGTCAGTGCCACGTCCCCGCCCATCAGCCGCGCCAGCCGCCGCACGATGGGCAGGCCGAGACCGGTTCCGACATGGCTGCGACGCGATCCACCCATGCCCTGCGAGAATTCATCGAAGGCCCTGGCGATCTCGGCCTGCGACATGCCGATTCCGGTGTCGCTGACCCGGATGACGATCGCGTCGCGATCCGCGCAGTCGATCTCGACCCTGACCTCGCCCCGGTCAGTGAACTTCAGCGCATTGCCGATCAGGTTGTGCAGGATCTGGATCAGCCGCTTCTCGTCGCCGAGCCGGATCTCCTCGGCCGATCCCCCGATGCAGCGCGCCTGGAGCCGGATACCTCTTTCGTCGGCGGCGACCTGGTGCAGGGCGGTGACACGGAACAGCACCTCGGCCAGTCGGATCGGCCGCGGGTCCAGCACCATGCGCCCCGCCTCGATCTTGGCGAGGTCGAGAATGTCGTTGATGACACCCAGAAGATGCTCGCCGGAATCGCTGATGACCCGGACCATGGCCTGTTCGGTCGGATCGGTCAGCCGGCCGGCCAGCACCGCCGCCATGCCGAGCACGCCGTTCAGGGGCGTGCGGATCTCGTGGCTCATCGCGGCCAGGAAATCGGACTTGGCGCGGTTCGCGGTTTCGGCGGCGGTCATCGCGGCGCGCAGGCGGGCCTCGGCCTCCATCTCGTCGGTGATGTCGGTGAATGTGCAGACCACGGCCAGATCGGTATCCGCCGCGGAGAGCCGGGCCGAGGTGACCGCTACGCAACGGGTTTCGCCCGAAGGCCAGATCAGGCGATGACGCAGCTCGTGCATGCCCGGCTGTCCGGCCAGCGCGCGCACCACGGGAAGATCGGCACGGTCGAGAGGTTCGCCCGCCAGGCCGCAGACCGAGGCGGAGTCGAGCAGCGCAAGCAGGCTGTCTCCGGCATTGACCGTGCGCCCCAGGACCCGGGCCGCAGCAGCATTGGTGAAGAGCACGCAGCCCGTTCCGTCCACCACCACGATGCCCGAAACCGAGGCCTCCATCACGCGCGCCAGGGTGTCGCGTTCGCGGGCCAGCGCCGCCTCCAGCGCCTTGGCCGGCGAGATGTCGAGGTTGATGCCGCTGGTGCGGACCGGCCGGCCCTCGTCGTCCCATTCGGACACCTGCGTCCGGGTCAGCACCCAGACCCAGTGCCCGAAGCGGTGCCGCAGGCGCACCTCGTGCTCGACCTGCCACTGGCCCGCATCGAAACTGTCCCGCTCGTGGGCGATGAGATCCCTGGCATCATCGGGGTGCAGCATGCCGAGCCAGCCTTCCAGCGGCAGCGGGTTCAGCTCCACCGCCTCATAGCCGAGGATCTCGGCCCAGCGGTCGCTGACCAGGGTGACGCCGGTGCGCAGATCGTGTTCCCAGGTGCCGACCTGGGTGCCGTCGATCACCTGGCTGAGCTTCAGTTCGGCCTCGGCCTGGGTCGAGACATCCAGCGTGATCCCCGAGATCCGGCGCGGGCTGCCATCGGCCCAGCGAAGCGCGACATGGCCCCGCGTCAGCAGCCAGAGCCAGCCTCCGTTCGCGTGCCGCATCCGGCAGCGCAGGGAAAAGTCGTCGTGCCCCTCCAGGAAGACCTGCCGCTGCACCGTCACCACGGCCTGACGGTCCTCGGGATGGATCAGTTCGATGAGGGCGTCGAGACCCACGGTCTGGTCCAGCCCCAGCATCGCGCCCCAGCGGTCGTTGATGGCGCTGAAGCCCTGCCCCGCGTCCCAGTCCCAGACCGCGATCTCGCCGCCATCGACCACCTGCTGCAGGCGCCGGTCGGACAGGCGGCGCGCGGTCACGTCCTCGTAGAGCCCCACCGTCTCGCGCGCAGGCGTCGCGCGCTCGCGCACCCAGATCAGACGGCCGTCGGCGAAGGCATCCTCGTTGTCCCAGACCTCGGTCAGCGGCCGGTTCAGACGTCGCTGGAGATTCTCGTCGTCGCGCTCGCCCGGCGCGCCGAAGACGCCGCGCTCGATGGCAGCGCGCAGCAGGTCGTCATACAGCGCGCCTTCGCAGATCAGGTCGGCGATGCGGCTGAACACCCGGACATAGGGCGTGTTCCACAGGACCAGCCGGTCATCCGCATCGAAGATGGCAAAGCCGTCGTCGAGCGCCTCGATCGCAGCGAGGAGCCGCGCCTTCGTCGCGGCAAGGGCCTGACTTTCGGCCTGCAGCGCGGCCTCCTTTGCGCGCACCTCGGTCACGTCCTCGATCAGCGACCAGACCAGCCGCCGCCCGTCTGGATCGACGCTGAGAAAGCAGCGTACGATGGCAGGGAAGGCCGTTCCATCGGCGCGGCGGAACCGTGCTTCGACTGGACCGTAGCTGCTGGTCGCCTTGAGCGAGGCCACCGACTGTTCGATAACCCAGGCACTTTCCTGCGGCAGGATCCGTCGCACATCGACATCACCGCCGGCCTGCGGATCCAGCCCGAAGATCTCGCGGAAGGCGCGGTTTCCGTCCAGAACCAGCGCGGTGTCGAAATCGTTGACCAGGATCGCATGCGGGCTCATCTCGAAGAAGGCGGTGAACTGGCCCTCGCGGAACGACAGCATCTCGCTGGAGCGGTCGGCCGCCGAGATGTCGCGGATCACAGCCAGCAGGTTGCCCGGCCGCCCGTCGCTGCTGGCGCTTTGCATCCGCACGATCGAGACCTCGTATCGGTGCGGGGTGACCAGAGTTGTCATTCCCACCCGGCGGGTCACGACGCTGTCCTCAGGCAGGGGCTGGAAAATCTCGGATTTCAGCACCTTCGCCAGGGGCTCGGGCAGGATCTCGTGCACCGGGCAGCCAATGCCGGCACGGACGAGGCTGGACAGCCAGGGCAGCTTGTCGCTGTGGCAGGCGACAATCTCGCCGCTGGGGGCGAACTCGATCACCAGATCAGGCAGCGCGTTCAGGGTGGCGGCAAGGTGGATGCGGCTGTTGACCTCGGCCCGAGCCGCTTCGCTGCGCATCAGAACCGAGGATACCGCCCGGCTGATCGAGCGCAGCAGCAACACCGCGTCCCGGGTCATCGCGCGGTCTGGCTCGGCGCTGTCGAAGCCGATTACCCCGATAAGGCGCGAGCCGTCCATCATGGGCACCATGAGCGTGGATCGCACCCCGATGCCGATCAGGAAGTCCCTCTCGGCCGAGCCTTCCGGCAACTGGTCGCGGTCGCTCACCATCACGGTGCGGCCGGCGACGAACTGGCGGTGCCAGTCCGGGTTCCAGTCGGCCGGCTTTCCCTGCAGGAAGGGTTTCAGCGCCGGCACACCGTCTGCAACCCATTCGTGGGTGTTGCTGTAACCGCTGCGATCGTCATGGCGGAACAGGAAGGTGCGGTCGAAGCCGAAGGCTGCGCCGATCTCGGCCAGCACCGCGTCGATCTCGCGGTCCATGGTGTCGGCACTGACGTCGAGCAGCCGGTTCATCAGCTCGACCGCGCGGAATTCCAGCCGCGCGGGTTCGGCGGTCACGGCCTCAGGCTGCCCAGAATGGTGCATGCGTCCTCAATCCCAGCCCGTCGACTATCCGCCAGAAGTTGAGGCCCCGCAAGCCTGCTCGACCAGAGGCCATGTCAGCCCCAGAGACCGAGCGGGGTCAGCGCATGGCCGGGAAAGACGAGACCCGGATCGGCAAGGCGCAGGTGTCCGGTCAGCAGCTCGGACAGCACGTCCCGGTAATCCGTCACCACTGCAAGATCGGCGCCTTCGTCCAGATCCGCGTTGGCCAGGCCCGGCCAGCGCCCGATCATCCGCCCGCCCTTCGCCTGCGGGCCAAGCACCAGCATCACGTTGCCCCGCCCGTGATCGGTGCCCCCGCTGGAATTCGAGACCATTCGGCGGCCGAACTCGCTCATCACCACGACCGAGACATCCTGCTGCCACGGCCCCAGATCGCGCCAGAAGGCCATGAGCGCCTGCGACAGGGCGCCGACCTGGGCGGGGAAATCGGCGGCCTGGTTCACATGCGTGTCCCAGCCGGGGAAATCCACCGTGGCGATGCGCAGGCCCAGATCCTCCTTGATCGTCCGCGCCACGGTCATCAGCGGGCCGGACAGGGGATTGCCCTCGGGGTATTCGACACTTGCGGCATAGGTCCGCAGCGCCTGATCCTCGGTGGACCAGAACCTGCCCCGCACCAGATCGGACAGCCCGATCAGATCGGCAATCGGCCGTTGCAGGGCGCCATGCGCGCCGAAACCCGTCGCGAGCCGCCGCTGGAGGAGGTCGGACAGCCAGTGCCCCTGCGCCAGCACCAGATCGGCCAGCGTCTCGGCCACCGCGGCATCCACACCGATCAGGCTGGCCGGGCGCACCGCCCCGACCGCCAGCGCCGGCATCGGGCCGCCCGGTGCCACGGCGCGCAGCCAGCGGCCGAGCCAGCCGGAGGCATCGTTGAGCGAGGCCTCTGCGCCGAATATGCCGCGCTCGATCCGCGCCTCGGCGTCGAAATGGCTGCGGGTGGCCTCGGGAAGCCCGGCGGCATGGATCAGCGACAGATCGCCTGCGTCGTAGAGGTCGGCAAGGGCCGCGGCCGCCGGGTGGAAGCGGAAATCCACATCGGCGATGTCCTGCGCGATGGTCCGCCCCGCGCCGTCGCCCTTGCGCAGGACGCGCAGGTCCTCGGGGCGGGCGGCGATGAAATCCGGGTCCGAGGCTGGCGAGACCAGCGCCAGCCCGTCCGCCCCGCCGCGCAGGAAGACCACCACCAGGATCGGATCGCGGGCCATGGGCGCACCTATCGCAAGAGGAATTCGGGGGTCAGCGCAGCGAAGGCCACGGCCGACTGGCCGAGGCCCCGGCGATCCTCGGGCGAAATCGCGTCGAGCGGCGCGGAAGGGTCGATCCCGAAGGCGCGCGCAAGGTCGGCGGCGATGCCCTCCCCCTGCCCCGGCGCCAGCGTATCGGCATGCTGCGCAGCGAAGTCTCCGACCGTCGCCGCATCGCCGACGGGTCGCGCAAGGTCGGCGGCGGCAGCTCCGAACCAGTCCTCGAAGCCCGAAATCGCCAGATCGACCATGCGGTTGAGCGTGCTGGCGCCAGTCCACGCCCCGATCCGGTCGGGATGTCCGGTCGGCGGGCCATAACTGTGCTGACGCCATCCGGCCCGACCAAGCTGCCAATGAAAACCGTTTTCACTGGCTGTCACTTCGGCGTCTGTTGCACGGTAGATGGCCGCAAGAAACTCGAAGGGCCGACGCAACTTGGATGGCGGAGCGGCGAACTCCGGCGACAGGACCAGGACGCGGATCACCCGGGCGATCTGATCGGGCGCCTCGGTCTGGGCGAGGAAGGTTTCGGCCATCCGCTGCACAAGGCCGGCGGGCGGATCGTCGGAGAGAAAGCGGCGGGCCAGCTTCTCGCAGACGAAGCGCGCGGTGCCGGGGTGGCGGGCGAGGATGTCGAGCACCTCCTCGCCATCGGCGAGCGGGCCGCGATTGGGCGGGAACTCGCGCCCGAGCACGCGCTTCTGATAGGGGTCGTGCCAGCGCGCGACATAATGCAGCCGTCCGGTGCGCGGGGCCTCCTCGCCCTCGGCCAGCCAGCGCCCGTCGCCGACCGACCAGCCGGTGAAGGCGCGTGCCACCTCGTAAACATCGAGGTCGAGATAGCCCGCCGCCAGCCCCTCGGTCGCGCCGGGCACCTCGCGCCAGTCGGAGAAGCGGTCGTTCAGGTAGTTGCCGGCGCCGAGCGTGTGGAGTTCCAGAAGCTCGCGCGCGAAATTCTCGTTGGCGGGCGAGGCGCGGCTGTCGGCGTTGTTGAGGTAGTAGAGCATGGCCGGGGCCGCCGCTACTTCGCCCAGAAGGCTGCGGAAGTTCCCCAGCGCATGGGCGCGCAGGCTGCGGTCGTAAAGCGCGAAGGGGGCAGCAGTCGTATGGTCCTTCTCGGAATTCACGTTGAAATGGTCGTGCCAGAACTGGGTGACCATCTCGCGCAGTTGCGCCTCGGCATGGACGGCGCGGATCAGCGCGGCGGCGATGACCTCCTGCGCGGGGCGCATGCGTTCGGAATATTCCATCGCGCGGCCGGGCTGCCATTCCAGAAGCGGCACGATCGCCTCGGGTTCGGCGGACAGGAAGGAAAGCGGGCGCAGCTCGTCCCGCGCCTCCCAGCGTCCGATGTCGTCCTCGCCGGCGTCATAGGCAATTCGGAGACGCGCCCTGGCCAGCCGGTCGGCCAGGGCGGTGTCGTCCTCGGGGCGCAGGGTCAGTTGCTGCTCCAGCCAGGCCTCGCGCCCGAGTTCGGCGATCTCGGCCCGCGCGGCGGGCGAGGCGCCGAATGTCAGACGATTCAGCCATAGGTCGTCGGTGGCAGGTGCCGCGGCCCGCGCCCCCGTGGCAAAGGGCAGCGTGCCGGCGGCCAGGGCCGCGACGAGCCGGGTATGGAACATGCGCCGTGTCAGCATGGGCGTGCCCTCCGCGGAACGAGCCTGCCACGAGGCGCCCCGATTCCGCTATCGCCCCCGGGGCGCGGCCAGCGGAACCTTGCCGCCTAGATCCCGGTCAGGACCGCGAGGAGGGCCAGGAGCGCCGGCACGGCCTGGACGAAGAGGATGCGCCGCGAGGCGGTGGCCGCACCGTAAAGCCCCGCGACGATGACGCAGGCGAGGATGAAATTCGCCAGCTCGGCCCCCGGTCCCGGCAGGCCGCGCCAGAGCGCCAGCAGCAGACCGGCGGCGAGAAAGCCGTTGTAGAGCCCCTGGTTCGCCGCCATCGCCCGGGTGTTGGCGGCAAAATCGGGCGAGATGCCGAACAGGGCGCGGACCGGCCTCGTCTCCCACAGGACCATCTCCATCGCCATGATGGCGAGATGGATCACGGCCACCAGGGCGACGAGGGCGGTTGCGATCATGCGGCGGGCATCCGGGTCTCGGCCATCTCGGCATACCAGGAGGAGCCGAAGGGGATGGCGGCATCGTCGAAGTTGTAGGCCGGATGGTGGACCATCGCGGTATCGCCATTGCCGAGGAAGATGTAGGCGCCGGGGCGTTCGTTCAGCATGAAGCTGAAATCCTCGGCCCCCATCAGCGGCGCGGTGTCGGTATCGACATGGCCCGAGACCTTCCGCGCCACCTCGGCGGCGAAGGCGGTGTTCTCGGGCGTGTTGATCGTGACCGGATAGCCGCGCTGGTAATGGACCTCGGCCCGGGCGCCGAGCGCGAGAGCGGTGCCCTCGACGATCTGGGCGATGCGCGCTTCGACCTGGTCCTGCACCTTGGGGTCCATGGTGCGGACCGTGCCCTTCATCTTCACGACCTGGGGAATGACGTTGTGCGCGGTGGAGTCGGTTTCCACCGTGCAGACGGAGACGACGACCTGTTTCAGCGGGTCCACGTTGCGGCTGGCGATGGTCTGGAGCGCCACGATGATATGCGCGCTGACCACGGTCGTGTCGACGCAGTCGTGCGGCTTGGCGGCATGGCCGCCCTTGCCCGTGACCACGATCTCGAACTGGTCGGCCGCGGCCATCATCGCGCCGGGTCGGATGGCGAAATGGCCGACGGGGATGCCGGGCATGTTGTGCATCCCGTAAACCTCCTGCACCTTCCAGCGGTCGAGCATCCCGTCCTTGACCATCTCGCGCCCGCCGCCGCCGCCCTCTTCGGCGGGCTGGAAGATGCAGACCACGGTGCCATCGAAATTCCGCGTCTCGGCGAGATATTTCGTCGCGCCCAGCAGCATCGCGGTATGCCCGTCATGGCCGCAGGCATGCATCTTGCCGGGCACGGTCGAGGCATAGGGCACCCCGGTCTGTTCGGTGATCGGCAGCGCGTCCATGTCGGCGCGCAGGCCCACGACGCGGCCCTTCGTGTCGGTGCGCCCACGGATCACGGCGACGACGCCGGTGCGGCCGATGCCTTCCACCACCTCGTCGCAGCCGAAGGACCGGCAGAGCTCGGCCACCTTGGCGGCGGTGCGGTGGACGTCGAACAGAAGCTCGGGATGAGCGTGGAAGTCACGGCGCCAGGCGGTGATTTCGGGCAGAAGTTCGGCGAAACGGTTCTTGACGGGCATGTATGGTCTCCTTCTCGGGCAGGGTGAACCCGTTGCCCGGAAACGGCAAGCCCCGCCGGATAGGTGGGGAAAACCGGAATGTGATCGAAGACCTGTTGCGAATGCCGCACATTTCCGACAAAGCGTCGCAAAAACGTCATGAACCCGGCTTGTTGCGGCCCGAGACCCGCGCAATATGGGAGAAAGAGCCTGAGAACGGAGCAGTCAGATGGCCAAGACCCCGACCCAGCCGCAGCAAGGCTGCGCCGCGAGCCCCAGCCCGCAGCAGCAGGGCCAGCAGGCTGGCGGATCCACCCAGCAGGCCGGGCAGCCGATCTTCCGCGACTGGGCGTCGATCTGAGCCTGCCCCGGATCGCGGCTTGACAAACCCCGGGCCAGCCGCGACGTTGTGCGTGGTTTGTTCTCGTCCTGCGTCCCGCGATGTCCGCCCCCGTCTCTTCCATCCCGAACCTCGGCCCCGCCTCGGAGGCGGCCTTTGCCCGTGCCGGCATCACCACGGCCGAGCAGCTGCGCGAACTGGGCGCCGACGCGGCCTATCGCCGGCTGCTGGACAGCGGCACGCGGCCGCATTTCATCGGCTACTATGTGCTGGTTATGGGGTTGCAGGGCCGGCCCTGGAACGACTGCAAGGGCAATGAGAAAAAGGCCCTGCGCAAACGCTTTGATGCGCTCTGCGCAGGGTTCAATCGGTCGGACGCCAAGCTGCGCGCGGATGTCGAGCAGATGCTCAGTTTCCTGGGCGTAGTCGAGCGCGGCTGACCGACCGCCTCAATGCGCGAGGAGCACCGGCAGGCGCAGGTCGGACATGACCCCCTTCGTCGCCCCGCCAAGCACGAACTCGCGCAGACGGGAATGGCCGAAACCGCCCATCGCCAGCATCTGCGCGCCCGCGGCCAGTGCCGCATCCTGCAGCGCCGCGGCGATCCCCCTGCCCTCCAGCGCCAGACTTGCCGCGCCCGCCTGGTAGCCGCGCTCGGTCAGCGAGGCGGCGAGACGGTCGGCGATGCCGGTCCCGCTGAGCGCCTTCTCGTCCTGCACCGTCAGCACCGTCACCCGCCCGCCCTCTGGCAGCAGCCGCAGCGCATCGCCAAGCGCGCGGGCAGCCACCCGGCTTTCGTCCCAGGCGATGGCGATGTGATCGACGCGATCCCCCCGGGCGGAGGGCGGCACGAGGATGACCGGGACACCCGAGCCGAAGACCAACGCCTCGGCCATGTCCTGCGCGGCCTGCGTGTCGGGCGACCACGGCACCAGCGCCAGATCGAAATAGCGCGCCGCCGCAGTGGCCATGCCAAGTGCACCGCCGAGGAGCGGCCGGTGCTGGACGAACCGGATCCTGTCGGCTCCACCCGGGCGCGCCGAGATCAGGGCGCGCAGCCGGTCGCATTCCGCCCGGCTGCGGTCCTCGGCGGCACGCGCCATGCCATCGACGTTGACAAGAAAGCCCCCGATGGGCGAGGCGACGGGCGGGATGTCCACCGCGAAGGTCGCGACCTGCATGCCGTGGCAGAGGCTGGCCGCCAGATCGACGGCGGCAAGGATCGCGGCATCCGAGGCCGGCTCGGGGTAGGTATTCAGGGGAATGTAGGCGGTACGGTCCGGCATGGCGGCGTCTCCTTTTGCGGCGTCGGGCAGGCACTCCGGGTTCCCCGGGTCATGAGGCAACAGGATCATGTCCTGACGGGAGATCGTTTGATTGAGGTCAAACGAACATGACCATTCTTCGCTATTCTTCACCAAACCATCAACACCGGCGCTGCACGATGCCCAAGGATCAGTATCAGACCGTGAAGGACATCGCCGACCGCCTCAAGGTCGCCGAGGCGACGGTCCGGCACTGGATCCGGAACGGCCACCTGCGCGCGATCGACGTCGGCAAGGGCTGGCGGATTGCGGATGCCGACCTGGAGGATTTCCTGCGGGCCCATGAGACCGCGCCGCGACGGCACGGGAGCGGCACGGGCGCGGCGTCCGGTCCCGGGGCGACGGGATGCCGCTGACGACTCCCTTTGCCGAGGTTGCGCTGCTGCTGGTGATGGCGGCCGGTGTCGGGCTGATCGGCACGCTGGCACGGCAGCCGCTGATCGTCAGCTTCATCGCGGTGGGACTGATCGCCGGACCGTCTGCGCTGGATCTGGTGCGGTCGGATGCGCAGATCGCCCTCTTGTCCGAGCTTGGGATCGCGGTGCTGCTGTTCCTGGTCGGCATCAAGCTGGATGTGAAGCTGATCCGGTCGCTGGGCGTGGTCTCGGTGCTGACCGGGCTGGGTCAGGTCGGTTTTACCGCGGTCTTCGGCTATATCATCGGGCTCGCGCTGGGGCTCGACCCTGTCACCAGCCTGTATGTCGCGGTGGCGCTGACGTTCTCCTCGACCATCATCATCGTCAAGCTGTTGTCCGACAAGCGCGAGATCGACGCCCTGCACGGCCAGATCGCGCTGGGCTTCCTGATCGTGCAGGACCTGGTGGTGGTGCTGGCGATGATCGTCCTGTCGGCCATCGGCATCGGCGCCCCGGGCCATGGCGGGCAGGCGGGCGGGTCAGTGCTGACGGTGCTGGCTTCGGGCCTCGCGCTGATCGCGGCGGTGGTGCTGTTCGTGCGCCATGCGGCCGATCCCCTGACCGAGCGGCTTGCCCGCGCGCCCGAGCTGCTGGTGATCTTCGCCATCGCGCTGGCGGCGATGTTCGCCGCGATCGGCGATGCTGTCGGTCTTGGCAAGGAGGTCGGCGGGCTGATGGCCGGGGTGGCGCTGGCCTCGACCCCCTACCGCGAGACGATCGCGGCGCGCCTGGCTCCGCTGCGGGATTTCCTGCTCCTGTTCTTCTTCATCGCACTGGGTGCGACGCTGGACCTGTCGCTTCTGGGGGCCCACCTCGTCGGCGCCATGGTCTTCTCGCTGTTCGTGCTGATCGGCAACCCGTTGATCGTTCTGGCAATCATGGGGGCGATGGGCTACCGCAAGCGCACCGGGTTCCTGGCAGGGCTGACGGTGGCGCAGATCAGCGAATTCTCGCTGATCTTCGTCGCCATGGGCGTGTCGCTCGGCCATGTCTCCGAGGACGCGCTGGGGCTGGTGACCATGGTCGGTCTGGTGACCATCGCCGCCTCGACCTACATGATAACCTGGTCGCACCAGCTTTATGCACTGGTCGAGCCCGTGCTGGGCGTCTTCGAGCGCAAGGGCACCCCGCGCGAGCCGTCCGAGGCCGGGGCACACGACACGGGCGGCTACGATGTGATCCTGTTCGGGCTCGGACGCTTTGGCACCGCGATCGGGCTGCGGCTGAAGAGGCGGGGCATCCGGGTTCTTGGGGTGGACTTCAACCCGCAGGCGGTGCGGCGCTGGCGTGAACTGGGGCTGGAGGCCGAATTCGGCGATGCGGGCGACCCCGAGTTCGTCGCCGGCCTGCCCTTGCGGGGGCTGGACTGGCTGGTATCCACCGTGCCCATCCACCCGACCGGGCTCAGCCACGAGGACATGCGCCGCACCCTGATCCAGCTGGCGGGCGCCGCAGGTTTCACCGGTCGCATTGCCGCTGCGGCCCATGGGGCGGCCGATGCGGCGGTTCTGGCCAGTGCGGGCGCCGATCTGGTTCTGGAGCCGTTCCAGGACGCGGCAGACCGTGCGGTGGCGCTGCTGTGCGGCGCGGCCGAGGAAGAACGGACCGAGTTTCCCGAGATCGCTTCGGAAGGTCGAGAGACCGCATGACGCCACCGGTCGGCCGAGGCCCGGCGGCGCCTGCACTTGCGGGGGGAGGCTGGAGCCGCCCTGCATCGATCTAGGGCGCCGCGTCAGCTACCACCGACACGCCGTCGGCAATCGTGTCTCCGGGGTGCAGGATCACCCGGTCCCCGGCCTGAAGCCCGTCCAGAACCTGTGCGAGGGCCTCGTTCCTTTCCCCCAGCGCAAGGCGCTGTATCCGGGCGCGGCCGTCGCGCACCACATAGGTCGCCCAGTCCGACCCATCCCGGAACAGCGCCCCCACCGGGATCGTCAGCACATCCTCCGCCCGCCAGAGCGCAATGCGGGCAATCACCCGGAAGCCGTGGCCCAGCCCCTGCCAGTCGGCAGGCGAGCCCGCCAGGCCGAGGATCACCTTGACCCGCTGTTCGTCGATCCCAAGCGCCGAGGTCCGGGTGACGGCCGAAGGCTCGATCCGTTCCACGCGAGCGGGGATCTCTGGCCCGCCCCAGCCGGTGACGGTCGCATCGGCGCCTTCCCGCACCCGCACCACGTCGCGGGACAGGAGGTCCACCACGATCTCCAGATTGCCGGGGTCGCCGATCTCCATCAGCGGCATGCCGGCCTGGACCACCTGCGCGCTTTCGGTCAGCACCCGCAGCACCCGGCCCGAGACCGGGGCGACGATCTCGACGCAGCAGCGGGCCTCGTCGCCGTTGCGGTCCGCCCGCAGCACCGCCAGCGCGCTTTCCAGTTCCTTTTCACGCACCGCAAGATTGGCAAGCGCGCTGGAAACCGCCGCCCTTGCCGTCTTCTGTTCGAGAAGAGCCGTGTCATGCGCCCGCTGCGACACCGCCCCGCGCTGAAGCAGCGCGATCATGCGGTTGGCCTCGGTGGTCCTGAAGTCCAGCGTTGCCTCGGCCTGTTCGAGCTGGGCGCGGGCCAGGTCCACGGCAGCCTGCGCCGCAGCGGCGGTGGCTTCGGCAACGGCGCGCGAGCGGCTGTCCAGAAGGACCGGGGCGGCCGGGCCGATGGAGGCGACGACCGTCTCGCCCTTCGTCACCTGATCGCCCGCGTGCAGGTTGATCCGTTCCAGCCTGCCGGAGGTCGTCGCCGAAATGGTGAATACCTCGCGGATCCGCGCCTCGCCCTGTTCCTCGATCGTCACCTCCAGCACGCGCGGCTCGACCGTCGCCAGTTCCACCGCAACCGGGCGCGGCAGGAAGGCCCAGATCACGAGGGCGATGCCGGCGACGGCGGCAAGGACGGGGACAAGGCGGCGCATGGGTCACTCCCGTGTCTTGAGGACTTCGATCATGTCGAGATTGTTGATCCGGCCCCGGATGGCGATGGCCGAGACCAGGGCGGCGAGGCAGACGATCAGGCTGGCGGTCGCGAAAACCTCGCGCCCCACCACAAGCGGCACGCGGTAGAGGTCGGAGGAAAAGGCCGCGACCATGGCCACCGCGATGCCGTAGCCGATGATCCAGCCCAGGGGCTGCGCCAGCAGGACGACGATGCCGAGCTCGCCGAAGAGGACGCCCGAGACCTCGCGGTTGGTGAATCCAAGGACGCGCAGGCTAGCGAGTTCGCGCCCCTGTTCCGACAGGGCGATGCGAGAGAAATTGTAGACGACGCCGACCGCGATGATGCCCGCAAGGACGACATAGACCGTGACCATGACGGTGATGTTCTCGGCCAGCGTGTCGCGGAACCGCGCCAGCATCAGGGTCGTCACGCTGACCAGGTCGGTCTTGGGCGCCGCCTTGGCGGCGCCGTAGAATTCCGTGTCCAGCGACCGGTCGAGTTGCAGGCTGACACCCGACACCATCGCGCCTTCACCCATCAACCGGTTCAGGGCCCCGATCTCCATCGCGGCGCCAAGGCCGACATAGCCCAGCGAGATCCCGCTGACCGGCAGCGTGACCGTCGGACGCGCGCCTTCCAGGACCTCGACGGTCACGCGGTCTCCGGTCCTGACCTGAAGGGCCGAGGCGAGCGCCTCGGACAACAGGATGCCCGCCTCGGGCATCGCCATGGGACGCAGGTCGGGGGCGAGCACGCGGGAAAGCTGCGGTTCGGCAGGGCGGCCGATAATCCCCAGCTTCTTCGACATGTTGCGGTGGCTGATCCGGGCGCTGACCGACCGGAACGGCTCGGCCACCATGACGCCGGGCAGCGCGCGCGCGGCATGGACGGCGCCGATCGGCTCGGGGGACCCGAACACGATCTGCGCGTCGTGGCGTTCGGAGCGGAAGAAGGTGATGTCGATCATGTGGTTGATCGAGCCGAACGACCAGAGCGACGCCACGAGGATCGCCACGGCCATCGCGACGCCCAGCATCGACGACAGGGTGCGGAAGGGCCAGCGCAACAGGTGACGGGCCACCATCACCCCGGTCTGGCGCAGGGCAAGGACCCCACGCAGCCACCCCATGCGCTGCCGGTAGGCGACAGGGGCCGGGGGCGCCATGGCGACGGCGGGTGGCAGGGTCACGACCGATCGCACCGCATACAGCGCGCCCCCAAGGGCCGCCGTCAGTGTGATGACGGCGGCAAGACCGTAAAGTTGCGGATCCCGGGCGAAGACAAGGTAGGGAAACGAGAAGAACCGCGCATACATCTGCGCTAGCCCAGCCCCAAGCCATGCCCCTGCGGCAAAGCCGATCAGGATGCCGACCCCGGCGATCATCAGCACGAACTCGACATAATGCTGCGCCACCGCGCGCGACGGATAGCCGATGGCCTTGAGCAGCCCGATCTGTTCGCGTTCCAGCACGATCAGCCGCGACAGCGTCATGTTCACCAGCATCGCCGCGACCAGAAGGAAGATTGGCGGCAGCACCTTGACCATGGCGGAGAGCTGCTTCAGCTCGGCATCCAGAAACGCGTGCGAGACCTGATCCGCCCGTGCCGTCGCGCCGATGCCGCCGTAGCGCGCGGTCAGCCGGTCCAGCGCCTCGATCACCCGGTCCGCATCGGTTCCGGGCGCAAGCTTCAGCACCACGTTGGAAAACGCACCCGCCAGGTCGAAGGCGGCCTCGAGGCTGGCGCGCGGGGCCCAGACGATGCCGAAGCGGCGCGGGTCCGGCATCATCTGGCCGGGGGCGAGCGCGTAGATGAACTCGGGCGAGAGCGCCACGCCGGTGATCAGCAGCTCGCGCCGCTTGCCGTTCATCAGGACCGGAAGCCGACTTCCAGGGCCCAGCCGGTGCGCCGCAGCAAACCCTTCCGAGACCACGATTTCCTGCGCGGATTGCGGATCGGGCAACCGGCCCTGCCGCAGGTAGAGCCGGTTCAACCCGGCCCCGTTGCCGCCCGGAAGCGAGACGAAGAGCACCGAGCCCGGCTCGGTCATCGTGTCCAGGTCCAGAAGCCCCAGCTTGACGATCCGCGCCTCGGCGGCAAGCACCCCTTCGATCGCCTCGATCTCGCCCATCAGGGCGAGGGGCGCGCGCACGAGGTCGGCAAAGACATCGGCGAAACGGTTCTCCTCGTAATACCGCGCCCGCGTCTCGTGCAGCGAGGCATAGGCACCGTTGCCGAGGATCAGCGTCGCGACGCCCGCGGCCAGCACCAGAGCGATGGCAAGAACCTGGGCCCAGAGCCGGCGCAGATCGCGCAGGACCTTGCGGCGCAGCGGCGAGATCACCATGCGACCTCCGAGGGTGCCTTCTTCACCGCGTTGACGGTTTCTTCCACGATCCGCCCGTCGGCAAAACGGATCACGCGGTCGGCAATGTCGCGGATCGCGGCGTTGTGGGTGATGACAAGGGTGGTCGCCCCCACGGTCCGGTTCACCCGGGTCAGGGCCTCCAGCACCCTGATGCCGGTCGCACTGTCCAGCGCGCCGGTCGGCTCGTCGCAGAGCAGCAGCTCGGGGGTCTTGGCGATGGCACGCGCGATGGCGACCCGCTGCTGCTCGCCGCCGGACAGTTGTGCCGGGAAATGGTCGGCCCGGTCAGCCAGGCCCACGAGGTCCAGCGCCTCGTCCACGGGCATCGGCCGGCGGGCGATCTCGGTGACAAGTTGCACGTTCTCGCGTGCGGTCAGGCTGGGCACCAGGTTGTAGAACTGGAACACGAAGCCCACATGGTCGCGGCGATACCGGGTGAGCGCGCGTTCGCTTAGGGCGGTCAGCTGGTGGTCTTCGAACCAGACCTCGCCCGCCGTTGCGGTGTCGAGTCCGCCGATGATGTTGAGGAAGGTCGATTTCCCGGACCCGGATGGCCCGAGGATCACGACGAACTCGCCGCGCCGCGCCCGGAAGTCGATGCCACGCAGCGCGTTCACCGTCTGCTCGCCGGAACGGTAGACCTTGGTCAGGCCCCGGGTAAGCAGGACGGCATCGGGGAAACGGTCCATGGTGCCCCTTCCGGCATTGACCGGAACAGAGTAACGCCAGCGCGGAACAGGACAATGACCAAGATCAACCGGGCCGGAACCGGACCGTCGTGCCCTGTCCTTCGCATCGCGCGGCATAGGCCGCCGCCAAGGCAGATCGCAGGCGGGTCGGCTCGACCACCCGTCGAGCCAGTCCTTTCGGAGCCTGACCACGACCGGGCCCCTGCGCCAGCGATTCAGGTTGCGCGCAGAACCCCGGCTGTCGACAGTTCAGACTTTGTCAGAACTTGCCGATGAGATTGACGAACACGCCTTCGCGATCCTTTTCCAGACTGCGCAGGTCGTCTGAGACGCCCCCCCAGGCATAACCCGCACCAAGCCTGAGGCTGTCACCGAAATCGCGATAAACGCCCAGAAGCGCGCCGAAATCGGTCGTGTCGGCCTTGGGGTAAAGGATGGCGCGGCCTTCGGCCATGATGTCCCAGTTGTGCACGATGTGATAGTCCAGCCGCAGGATGCCGAGATGTGCGGTCGAACTGACGAAAGTATCCGAGCCGCGCGGCGCTTCCTCGCGGAACCGGAAGCCGTATTTGGCGCCCAGGGTGAACTGCTGGTTCAGATCGTAGCTCAGCGCCATGTTCAGGATATGGCTGCGCTGCTTCGGCCCGTTTGCATCGCCGTCCACATTCACCTGATCCGCGCCCGGCAGGTCGTAGAGGTAGGTATAGCTGAACAGCGCATTCAGCCGGTCATTCCGGACCGGACGATAGGCATATCCAAGCTTGAGCTCGACATAGCGACCGTCACGGATGTTGTCGGTGTCGGCATCGGAAAGGACCGCGTCAAGGTTGCCGATCAGGCGCCAGTCATCGCTGGTCTTGCGCTCGAAATACCCTGACAGGAGCAGAGTGTCGCGATCCTGGACCCTGGCGGGATTGTCGCTGTCCTCGACCCGGAACTCGCCACGGAGCCCGGCCGAGTAACCTTCGCCGCCAGAGTAGCGGGCACCGAGCGAGAGGCCGCGGCGGGTGATCGTCGTGCCGTCGGCTTCGGTGTTTTCGCCAGATAGAAGGCCAAGGTCATAGCGCCAGGTTTCCGATGGCGTATAGGCCACGCCATAGGTCGTCGTCAGCGCCGGTTCCGACCCGAAGGCGCTATAGCTGTGTTCGGCCGTGTGGAACCAGGTGTCATTGATCCGGGACTGTGCGCCGAAGACCAGCGTCCCCTTGTCGGTGCCGGTCACCGTGCTGCTTTCCCGGATGCGGAGAGGATCAAGCCGGTAGCCGAGCGTGTATGTCGAATCTGCATTCGGAGCCCAGGCAAGTTCGGCCCGTCCACCGGCCCCAAGTGTGCCATCCGATGCCTCGGCCGCGAATGTCAGCGCGTCGGAAAGGCGGGTTTCGACGCCGACGCCCAACCTGTCATTGTTGCCAAGACCGCCACCGCTGCGCAGGGTGCCTTGCCCGAATACCCAGAGCGACAGGTCGTCATCCCGCTTCCAGGTCAGCTTCGCGCCAAGGACCGTGCGACTGCCGTTGTCTTCGGCCAGCGTGCTGCCCGGGCTGGTGCGGTCGGTTTCCTCGCCTTCCACTTCCAGGGTCAGACGCTCGTTCATGTCGTAGACGACGCCCAGCCGGAAGTCTGTCCGTTCCTTCGCCGCAGCGTTCTCGAAGCGGTCACCGCCGAAGGTCAGCGCCAACCGCTCACCCACACCGACCTCGCCGTCAAAGCCCCAGGTGGTCTGTGCCGTGGCGATATCGAGGTCGGGAGAGGAGAACCCCGCCTCGCGGTCGTCGAAATAGGCCGAGACGAAGCCCCTGCCGCCGAAATCGGCAAGATCGGCTCGCGCCTCGAAACGGTATCCCATGGCGGGGGCACCAACGACGCCAGCGCTTGGCGTGGTCGGGTCGATCTCGAGCCCGCCATTGAGCGACAGGGTCGTCCCGAAGCCGGGGCCCTCGCTCCGGGCCACTTCGAAGCCGAGATGCGTGCCTTCACTGTAGCGGAACAGGACATCCGCTCCGATCAGCGTGGTATCGGCGATGCCGGTCGTTTCGCGCACAGCAGAGAGGCCGACGCGCAGTTGGTCCGTCACCCAGCCCTCGGCCCGGCCACCGGCCGAAAGACCGTCGACGTCTCCGGTGGTCGGGACGTATTCATACTGGACCACCAGGTTGACGTCATAGTCGCCCAGCGGACGGTCGGTGATCAGCCCGCTGCCACCGGACGAGGGCATCAGGGGCGCGGTCAGGATCACCACGCCCTGGACGTGATCGATGCGGTAATCCCGCCCCTCGACAAGGCGCCGCGCGCTGATGACCCGGCTGCTGACCGGGTCGCGCAGCTCGACGATCAGCGTCTCGCTGCCGACCTGGATGTCGCGGCGCGACAGGAAGTATGCGCTGCCGCCGGTGCCCCGGAAGACGTCGCGCTGGACGAGACTGTCAGGCTGGGCAGCATAGCCGGTGAAGCGCAGCCGCTGTTCGCCGTTCGGCATGGTTTCGCCGGATTGCCATTCGCCAATCAGGCCATAGAGCGTCCGGTCCGACCTGACGATCCGGTCAAGATCCCCGACCGGCTTGAAATCGCCCCACTGCAGATAGCTGCCGTCCCGTTCGATCCGGGCGAAGAACTTGCCCGAGGTCGGAGCCAGATCCTCGACCACGGAATCGTCGCCGGTGGTGACCCAGACCTCGTCGGCTTCGATGCCCCGCAGCATCTGGTCGGGATGCTTGCGGCCGAAGTCGCGGAAGAGATCCTTCAGTTCGTCCTCGCGGGTATCGACAGAGGCGGTGAACCGGGTCCTGTTCCCGGTGACTCCGTCCACGAAGCCCGAGATGCGCCCGCGGTTCCACGTCTCGTCACTGACGAGGTCGCGGCCGATCGTGACGTCGATGATCCCGGTGGCGAAGACCTCGCGCTCCGGTATGGTGACGTCGCGCGTCTCGCTGCGGGCACCGGCGCCGATCTGGACCCCATGCGTGCCCGGCGGCAGGATGCGCTGGATGACGAACCCGCGCCGGACGTCGAGAATGACCGGCTCACCCATCACGTTGATCTCGGTGCCGGCCGGGACGTCGAGACCCGAGATGGTGACGGCCCCGCCCCGCACCGGAATCCGGCGCCGGGCGGTCCGATCCTCGCCTTCGCCCGCGGCCACGATCGGGCCGTCAAGGTCGGGGTCGTCCATCCGGGTTTCCGTCCGTCTCAGGGGCAGTGCAGCCGTCTCGTCATAGCGGCCCTGTGCGTCATAGACCCGCAGGACATAGTCGAGATCCGCATCGCCCTCAGCGGGCATGACCCACTCTGCCGTCCCGTTCGGCTGGATCGGCACGGTCGTCACCTTGCCCTGACGGTCGCGGATCCGGACCTCGGCCCGTGCAATCCAGGCCGGATAGTTGGAAGAGGCGCGGAAGGTGACGGTATCGCCGGCGACATAGCTGCGACGCATGTCCTCGGTCGAGATGTTCAGTCTGGGCCTGGCCCCCAGTCCATCGTAGGTCAGCTGTATGCCCAGATCGTCGAGCGTGCGGTCGACCTCGCGGGTATCGCCCACGGCCACGGGATCCCCGGCAATGTTCTGCCGCGGCCCGCCGGGGCTGACCGGATCGATGGAGATCGAAAAGCCCAGATCGCCGACGGGCGAGCTTCCATCCGCCTCGGTATTGGCGCCGGTTTCCCGCACAACCAACTGGCCTTCATTTGCCTGATAGCAGCCCGCAGGGATCCGACCGTCCACCAGCACGCAGCCCTGAACCCGGTCTTCCGCCATGGCCGCGCCCGCCAGAACAATCGCCAGTGCGGTGCTGCCTGCAAGATGCGCGATACCGAAGCCCTTGAACCTGTTCCTGAGTTCCATCACCGCGCCCTCACTCGTTCACTGACCTGGTGGCACGGCGTTGGATCACCGTCTCCACGTTCAACTGATACCGACCGTTCGCTGGCCACAACTTCCGCAGCAAACGCTCCACTTCGCGCATACGCTGCCTGGCAAGCCGCTCGCTTTCGCCCTCGGCCAGCTGATAGCTGATCCGCAGCATCGCCGGCGTGCTGGCAATCTCGGCCACCATGGCCTTGAGCCCGTCGACAAGCTCGGCACGCGGCGCCCTGCCCTGGTCACCCGAGCCGAAGGCACGATCCGACAAGTCGATCCGCACCACGCGGCTGATCGTGGCCCCGAAGTTCATCTTCGTCATCATGCCGGGCGTGACACGCACCACACGCGGGTTTTCGGTCGTCAGCCGGTAGCCTGAGGGCAGCGTCCGCGTGTCCAGCTTCAACATGAAGTTCGACCCGATATCGGCAGCGGGCAGCGCCGCGCAGGGCAGGCTGTAGCGGCCGAATGCGTCGGTTGTCACCGAAAGTCCGTTCGGAGCCACCAGACGGACGCCGGGAATGCCGCGTTCCGGGCCAGGACCATCTTCTGCAGCATCCGGGCCGCCCTGGTCCTCCGCCGGCGTCTCGTACTTGTCGGCGTAGTAGGTCTGATCGGTGATCGCAGCGCCTTCCTCGACCGGGGCGGGGTTGTAGTTGTAGTAGCCGTCCTGATTGAGGTCGTCGAAGACCCGCCCGATGACGGTCGAGCAACCGAAGACCGGGTCGGCAATGACGCGCACCGTCGCACGGGCATCCGCTGTCACGGCAATCCCCGTGGTGGGGCTGATCGCGCGCGCGATGTTGTCGTGATCACCCGATCCGGCGCTCGCACTGACCAGGACCTGAAGCGTGACCACCGCACTGCCGCCCGGCGGCAGGCTGACCCCGGACCAAGTCAAAGTACGGCCCGACACTGCCGGTTCGACGGCTGCCCCGTCCAGAGCACCTGTTCCGGCCTGGTAGATGAAACCGGACGGGAGGACATCGACGATGTTCGTGACGGTCGTCAAGGTATCCGAGGTGTTGCTGACCGTGATCGTGTAGGTCACGAGTTCGCCCGGATTGACCCGGCTGCGATCGACGGTCTTGGTGATCGCCAGTCCGCCAAGGCCCAAGACGGGCGAAACCACACTGTCATCATCCGAGACCACGACACCGGACGGCGAGTCCCCGGTTGCGGTCCCACTGAGCGTAACGGTTCCCGCCGCCTGATCCGCGTCAGTGATCACATAGGTGTTGCCCGTGCAGACAAGGGTCTGGGTCTCGCCCACCGCCAGGGAGATCGGCGTGCAGACAAGGTCGAGCGGCAGGCTCAGCGATGCCGGGTCCATGTTGACATCGGTCAGCGGCACTGTGCCGGTGTTCGTCACCGTGAAGGTGTAGACGATCGTGTCGCCCGCATCGATGATGCCATTGCCGTTGGTGTCAAGGATATCGGCAATCTCGATATCGAGTTCGATCTCGGGAATGCCGACGCGGATCACCGTGGGGTCATTGGTCGGATCGCCATCCGTGCCGCCAAGCGCATCCGGTGTCTCCGTCGTGCCGGGATCGGTCACGGTGCTGCCGTCCGGGGCGGTGCCGGTGTCCGAGATGTCGGTAGCCGTCAGCGGGCTACCTCCCGGCCCGAGGATCGGATCGCCGACGAGTGTCACGGCATTGCCGGTTACCGTCGCCGTGTTCTGGACATAGGTCCGGGTGATGTCGTCCGCGACAATCGTGTAGCTTGCCGCGAAGGTGGTGCCATCAGATGCGCCGGGTGCAAGCGTGATCGGCCCGCCCGTCACAGTCACGATAGGGTCGGTCACGGTGATCCCGGCCAGAGTGACGTTGCCGGTGTTAGTCACCTCGAAGACGTAGTTCACGATATCGCCCAGATCGACGATGCCGTTGCCATTGACATCGGTCGTGCCGGTAATCCGCTTGACCAGCTGGATACGCGCCTGCGGCGACAGCGGGAACGAGGTCGGATCGTTCGTCGGATCGCCATCGGTCACACCGCCGGCCGAAGGCGTCTCGGTCGTCGCCGGGTCGGTCACTGCGCTGCCGTCCGGCGCGGTACCCGTGTCGGACACATCGCTCACGGTGATCGGCGTGCCGCCGGGTCCCAGGATCGGATCGCCCGCGCTGGTCGCGGCAGTCCCGGTTACCGTGGCCGAATTGTCGACAAAGCCACGGTCCACATCGGCCTGCGTGATCACATAGGTCGCGGTGAAGCTGGTGCTGTCGCTGGCCCCGACGGCCAGGCTGATCGGGCCGCCGGACATCGTCACCAGCGGGTCCGTCACGGTAACGTCGATCAGGCGCACGAGACCGGTGTTGGTCACCGTGAAGGCATAGGCGGCGGTATCCCCTGCCCCGATCAGGCCGTCGCCCGTCGTGTCGGTCAGCGAAACGAGCCGCTTTTCCAGCACGATGCCCGGCGTCTGCGACAGGACGATCACGGTCGGGTCGTTCGTCGGATCTCCGTCCGTGCCGCCGGTTCCATCCGGGGTTTCCGTGGTTTCCGGGCTGACCACAGGCCCGCCCGTGGCATCGGTGCCGCTGTCCGAGACATCGCTGACCGTCACCGGGTTGCCGAGATCGTCAAGGATCGGGCTGCCGTCGGCGGCCACCGCGTCGCCCGTCGCAAGGGCCGTATTCTCGACATAGCCCCGGTCGATGTCAGCCTGGGTCAGCACATAGCTTGCGGTGAGGGCTGTGCTGTTCGTTTCTCCAACGGCGAGGGTGATCGGCCCGCCCGAGACGGTGACCAGCGGATCGGTCACCGTGACATTCGCCAGAAGAAGCTGCCCGGTATTCGTCACTGCGAAACTGTAGGTGGCTGTGTCACCCGGATCGACCCGACCGCTGCCGTTGGTGTCTGCCAGAGCCGACAGCGACCTCACCAGCCGGATGCCCGCGGTCAGGTCCAGCGGCACAGGCGTCGGGTCGTTCTCACCGGCCTCGTTGCCCCGTCCGTTGCCATTGGGGTCCGGGCTGGTGCCGTTGTCCGACAGATCGGTCAGTTGCGGGTTCGTGGCAGAGGTCTGGCCGGAGATCGCACCGGTGGCTTCGACCTCGGCCTGGTTCAGATAACGCGCACCACCGGTCAGCAGGGGCGGCAGCGGATTGCTGGGCATCACCCGCAGCTGCAGGTCGATGAAGCAGGTGCTGGTCGCGGCCATGCCGAAGCCGGAGGCGACAACCTGGTCCGCGGCGCCATTGTAGGCGGCGTTCAGGCCGCCGCAGCTTCCGGTCGGGGCTGCGGCCATCGTGTAGGTGCCCGGCGCGGTCGGCGTGCTGCCGACATGGGTGCCGAACAGCGGCGCAGCCCCCTGAAGCGCATCGGTCACCTCGACAGCGGTCAGCGCCTCCAGGCTGAAATTCTGCACGTTCAGCCGGAAGGTGACCGAGAAACTGCCATCGGCGTTGATGGTCGGTCCTGCCTGCACGGTCTTGGCAATGGCAACCCGGGCCTGGGGAATCTTCGGGAACAGATACCCGGTGGCGGCCGTGTTACCCGGCAGCGAGATGGCAGAAATCACCGTCGGTGCAACCGTTCCGCCCACGCTGCCCGCAGCCGTCTGTCCATCGGTGAGGTAGGCCTCGGAAATGCTGCCTTGCGTGATCGTGTAGGTGCCCGCGGGGAGCAGGCTGAAGCTGTAGGTTCCCCCCGGCCCGGTCGTGACCGTGCGCGTGATCGGAGTGCCATCGAAGGCGGTTCCGGTCAGCGTCATCGTGACGCCGGAAATGCCGGTGTCGCCAGCGGTCAGAGCCCCGTCATCAGCGAAATCGCGGAAAACCGTGCCCGCAATCGAGGAGGAGTTGACCGTCACCGGTCCCGAGTTCGAGTTGTTGGCCGGAACCTCGTCGAAGGAACTGGTCGAGACGCTCGCGGTGTTGGTGAAGACCTGTCCCGCAGCGGTGACCGACACGACGCGAACGGGGACCGTGATCTCGACCACGCCGCCGAGGCTGAATGTCCCGAGGCTGCAGGTGAACGAGGTCGCGCCCGCGGCTCCGGTGCAGCTCGACGCCGTCGTCGTGCCCGAAGTCACCGCGACCGTGGGCGTCCCGGTCAGTTCCATACCAGCCGGCAGGCTGTCGGAAACGACGGTGTCATCCGCCTCCGCCCGTCCCGGTCCGGTGTTGTTGCGCACGGTGACAAGGAAGGTGAAGGGCTCGCGCAGGTTGACGGTGGCCGGCGTCGCAACCTTGCTGGCGACTTCCAGATCGACCCGGGTGCGGACCGAAGTCGTCTCGGTCGCCAGGTTGTTCCCGGTGTTCGTCTCGAAGCCCAGGGCGGTTTCATCCGAAGCCACGCGTGCGCTGTTGAGCGCGCTGCCCTTGGCGACGCCGCGACCGGTGATCAGGATCACCCGGCTATCGCCCGCCGGGATGACGGGGAAGCTGCAGATCAGCTGCTGCCCGAGCGAATCCACCGCCGGCACGGTGCCACAGGAGCCGTCCGCAGGCACGACATGCGACCGGTAGGTGATCCGGCTCGGCGGCATGTCGTCCGTGACAACAACGTTTTCCGCCGCCGAAGGGCCGAGGTTCGTCACCGTGACCGAATAGACCGTGTCGTCTCCGACCGTCAGAGGATCGACCGAGTCGTCCTTGTTGATCAGAAGATCGATGGCCGGGTTGCCGACAGCCGTGGTCTGGGTTGCGCTGTTGTTGGTCGTGTCGGTCTCGGTGGTCGTGGTCGAGACGGTGACGCTGTTCGTCAAGGTCGTGCCGCGGGTGGCGAGATTTGGCCGGACGACGACGGTCACGGTCTGCTGCGCGCCGTTCGCGATGGTGCCGAGGTTGCAGACGAGGCTGTTGTTGCCCGGACCGGTCGTGCTTCCCGCCGTAGGTGCCGTCGTGCAGCTACCCGAAGATGGACTGGCCGAAAGGAAGGTGACATCAGACGGCAACGTATCGCTGATCGTCACACCCGCCGCCGAGGACAGGCCATTGGCCGGGTTCCGGGCAGTGATGACATAGGTCAGGTTCTGACCCGCCGCGACCGGATCGGCGCTGTCGGCCTTGGTGACCGTGACATCCGCCCGCGCCTCGACGCCGTAGGTAATGGTGCCGGAGTTGTTGGTCAGGTTCGGATCGGCGGTCGATCCAGAGATGGCCGAAGCCGTATTGCTCCGCGTTCCTGCCTCGCCACCCGGGCGGACCTGGACCGTGATCACCGGGCAAGTGCTGCCCGGCGTGCAGACCGGAAGGCTGTCGATCGTGCAGGTCAGGAGCCGGCTGGTCCCGCTCGACGGTGCCGAGGAACAGCTGAGCCCGGTCGCGGAGTTCGGAGTGGCAACCACGCTGACCAGACCCGATCCGGTCGGCCCGACACCGCTGTTGATGAGGCTCAGAAGGTTGTCGGTCAGGGTCACATTGGTTGATGTCGTCGGTCCGGCATTCCTGACCTCGAGGGTAAACGTCTGCACCTCGCCCGCAGGGACCGTCGCGAGGCTGGCCGATTTCGACACCGAGATATCGGCCGAGTCGGTCGGGTCGCTGCCCGTGACACCATAGGTGATCACGTTGTTCGGCAGGTTCAGGTCCGGCAGGTTCGGGTTCGGCGAACCGACTTCCAGTCCGTTCACGATCGACCCGGCCGCAGTCACCCGCGTCGTCAGGACGACCGCTGGCGTCGTCGCCCCGGCAGCCAATGGAGCCGCTGCCGTGTAGTCGCGCGTACAGGTGATGGATGCCGGCCCGACGACAGGCGCTGCGGGAGAACAGCTCCATCCGTTCAGGCCGTAGGATGTGACCTCCAGGCCGGCGGGCAGGGTGTCGGTCATCACGACCGTGCCGAAGAAGGCGGCATTGCCGATGTTCGAGGTGCTGATCGAGAAGCTGTAGGTATTTCCAACCACGGCCAGCGGCGGAACCGGCCCGCTCTTGTTCGCCCGCAGGTCGATGGTCGGGTCGAGAATGGTCGCGCCGCCGTCGGTCGCGATATTGTTGCCGGGATTCGGATCCACCGGACCGGCAGCCGAAATTTCGGCGGTGTTCGTCGGGCTGCCCGACGAGGCGACGGTCGTGGCGATGGTGATCGGTCCGAGCGGCACGTTCGCACCCGATCCGCTGCCGCTCGGCCGGGTGCATTCGAGTACCTGGCCCGTGACCGTGCAGGTCCAGCCCGGTGCCGTGACATTGGCAAGCGTGAAGGAATAATTCGCCGGGATCGTATCGCGCACGACGATGCCGCTGGGCGAGTCCCCGGTGTAGGTCGGGGTCAGCGTGAAGGTCACGGAATTTCCGACCAGAAGGGAACCCGACGGGCTGCGTGCCTTCGTGATCCTCAGATCGCTGCCCGCAGTCACGGCCGTGCTGAGTGTTGCACTGTTATTGGTCGAAATCGGATCGACAGGCGTTCCGCCGCCAACCGACCCGACAGCCGATATGGTCGACCCTGACCCAGCCGAGATCTGCCCCTCGAAGATCAGGGGGACGCTCGCTCCGACGGCGACGGGACCAGCTACGGTGCAGTTGTAGACGCTGCCGCTCAGAACGCATCCGGCGGGCGGCACGACATTGATGATCCCGGTCGGCACAGGGAACTGCACCACCACATTCGACACCGGATCAGGGCCGTTGTTGGTGGCCGCGAAAGTGTAGGAGATCACAGACCCCGCTGCAGCTGTCATCGGCCCGCTGAGGCTCAACGACATGTCCGCTCCGGCCGTGACCGTGGTTGACTCTGTCAAGCTGTTGTTTGCCGGGTCGGTATCTCCAGGAAGCACCGGCACGGAAGCGCCGAAGTCGTAGAGGCCCGAAGCCATTGTCCGTACCAGCGCCACCAGCGATGCCGACGCGCCTGCCGCCAGGGGAGGCACGGCACAGGTCACCGTCGCAGGGCCGGCAGCCGGAACCGGCGTTCAGCCCGTGATCGTTCCGGTCGCACTCGTCAGCGTCGTTCCGGCATTGACCGTCAGCGTCAGAGTCGTTGCGGGCGAAGACGTGACGAAATCGTTGTTCGACACCGCCACCGTGTAGCTGATGGTGCCACCTGCCGGCGTCGGATCGGACCCTGCGTCCGTGATGTTAACCAGCAGATCCTGTGCAGTTGCCTGGCTTGCGCCCAGACTCGCCACAAGCAGCATGGCCAGAAAGGCGACCACTGCTCCGAGACGCCGCTGCGGCTTGCAGGACCTGAGAGATGCATCCGTCCGATTGAAGCGCTCGCCTACTGCACCGTCACTCGAAATCATAACACGCTCCACACTCGCGGCTACGGCGCTTCTCAGCGCGCCTCGGCTCGTCCTTGTTGTGATGGGTTCCCGACCGCTTGCCGCCCCCAGTGCATCAGGACACACGTTGCCCTCGCAGGGAAAGGACACATGGACTGCGGCTGAGGGGCAGTATGTCCGAAGCCCCATTTTTTCCCGCATTTGGATTACAGGTCACGCGCCGATCAAGATTATTTCATCTGGACAACTCGGATCGCTTCGGATTTCCGCACGAAATCTGCCGAATGTGCCCGGCAAGCCACACAACTGGTAGGGGTGGTAATGAACCGCTCCGGGTTTGCCGGAGGCTCCGGCTCTTGAGCAGGATGGAGCATCATGAGCAATACCACGAACGAGTTTTACCCCTGAAGTGCGTGAACGTGCAGTGCGGCTGGTGTTCGATAGCGTGGGTCAGCATGGGTCGCGCTGGCAGGCAATCGTGTCGATTTCCGCGAAGATCGGCTGTTCTGCCCAGACGCTGAACGAGTGGGTGAAGAAGGCGGAGGTGGATAGTGGCAAGCGAGCGGGCATTCCGACCGAGATGGCCGAGAGGATGAAGGCGCTCGAGCGGGAGAACCACGAGTTGCGCCAGGCCAACGAGATCCTTCGCAAGGCTTCAGCGTATTTTTTTGCGATGGCGGAGCTCGACCGCCGGTCGAAGTGATGGTGGGTTTCATCGACGCGCATCGCGATGCGCACGGGTCTGACCCATCGCGGCGCCACCGGTTCGAGCCCGATGGCGAAGGCCGATCTGCGGCGTGCTGCCGATCGCCCCGTCCACCTATCATGAACATCTGGCCAAGAGGGCCGATCCGGCGCGGCTGTCGGATCATGCGCGCCGGGACGAGGCCCTGCGCCCCGAGATCCTTCGGGTCTTCGAAGAGAACTGGCGGGTCTATGGCGTCCGGAAGATCTGGCGGCAGCTTTGCCGCGAGGGCTTCGATGTCGCGCGATGCAGGGTGGCGCGGCTGATGAAGAGCATGGGGATTCAGGGTGTTATCCGGGGAAAGCCGCACCGGAGGACGATCCCGGACAACAAGGCACCGTACCCGCTGGACAAGGTGAACCGCCAGTTCCGGGTGCCTGCGCCGAACAGGCTGTGGGTCAGCGACTTCACCTATGTCGCCACCTGGAGAGGCTTCGTCATCGACGCCTATGCCCGACACATCGTGGGCTGGCGGGTCAGCACTTCGGCCCATGCGGGTTTCGTCCTCGATGCCTTGGAACAGGCGGTGCATGATCGCCGCCCTGGAAAGGGCATGGGACTGGTTCACCATAGCGACAGGGGCAGCCAGTATCTGTCCATCCGTTACACGGAACGCCTCGCAGACGCAGGTATCGAACCCTCGGTCGGCAGCGTCGGCGACAGTTATGACAATGCCTTGGCCGAGACGATCAATGGACTGTTCAAGGCAGAGGTCATCCACCGCCATGGCCCATGACGCAGCCTCGAGGTTGTCGATTATGCAACGCTGGAATGGGTCGACTGGTTCAGCAACCGACGGCTCCTCGAGCCCATCGGGAACATCCCGCCGGCAGAGGTCGAGGCCAGCGTCGGCGTCACTCTGGAAACTGAACCCATGGCCGCGCGACTTAAAGAGTTAAGTCTCCGGCAAACCCGGGTCGGTTCAAGGTGGTGCCGCAGGTCATTCGGGACGCGCCTGCAGAAGTAGTAGATGCCGTCCTTCACAAATAAGTGCGGTGCAGCCTTTTTCTCCGCCATGTTCTGCGCCAGCTCCATCCTTCGATAAGGCTGAGGCTATTCAATGGCTTGACTGACGGCGTGGTGCCCCCAGAGGGACTCGAACCCCCGACCCTCTGATTACAAATCAGATGCTCTACCAGCTGAGCTATAGGGGCCACGCCCTTCAGATACAGGCGACGACGGGGCGGTGCAAGGGTTCAGTCCCGCTGGTCCCGGGCCAGGATCGCGACGGCGACAAGCCCCACCGCCATCACCAACAGCGCGGCCGGGGCTGCCTCGGACAGGCGTTCCAGGCTGGCAAGCTCGAAGACGCGGGTCGAAAGCGTGTTGTAGTTGAACGGCCGCAAGAGGAGTGTCGCAGGCAGTTCCTTCACGCAATCGACGAAGACGACCAGGAGCGCCGTCAGGACCGACCCCCGGATCAGCGGCAGATAGACCGCACCCAGCGTCCCGGCAGCCGAGCGGCCCAGCGAACGGGCGGCCATGGCCAGGCTTGGCGAGACGCGCCCGAAGGCCGCATCGACCGCACCCTGCGCGATGCCGAAGAAACGCACCATGTAGGCCAGGCCAAGGGCAAAGGCGGTACCGGTGATCATCAGCCCCGGGTCCCAGCCGGTCAGTGCCAGGATCCCGTCGGCCAGCCGGTGGTCCAGTGCCGCCAGCGGCAGAAGCAGTCCCAGCGCCAGCACCGCCCCCGGCGCGGCATAGCCGATCAAGGTCAGGGGCAAGAGCCATTGCGCCCCGCGCGAGCCCTTCATGCGCAGCGCATAGACGAGGAACACCGCCGCCGACACCGTGGCCAGCGCCGCGAGGCCGGCAACGACCAGCGTGTTCCGCAGCGCCTCGAACAGGCCCGGCGCCAGCCAGCCCGCGGGCGCGGCTGCGGCATGGACCAGCATAACCGTGACGGGCAGCACGAAGCCTCCGGCGAACGGGATCAGGCACAGGATCGTCGCGTACCAGCGCTTGCGACCGGCGATCGGATGGGGTTCGACGCTCTGGGCTGCCCGGCCAAGCCGGTGGAACCGGGCGCCACCGCGCCCTGCCCGCTCGAGTCCGACCAGAAGCAGGATCAAGGCCAGAATCACCAGAGCGATCTGCGCTGCCCCCCCGGCATTGCCGCCGTTGAGCCAGGTCGAGAACACCCCCGTGGTCAGGGTCTGCACGCCGAAATGCAGGACAGTG
The DNA here is from genome assembly GCF_008271465.1 of Tabrizicola flagellatus. Taxonomy (GTDB): domain Bacteria; phylum Pseudomonadota; class Alphaproteobacteria; order Rhodobacterales; family Rhodobacteraceae; genus Tabrizicola; species Tabrizicola flagellata. Next base: position 445,720 of record NZ_VMDU01000001.1, read on the forward strand.
CCGTAGTCGGCCACCGTCTCCATCAGCGCCAGCGCCACCCCGGCCGCGATCGCCGGGCGGGCCAGCGGCCAGCCGAGCCGCAGGAACAGCCCCCAGGGCCCGCAGCCCAGCGAGCGCGCAACCTCGTAGGCGCGGCCCGACTGTTCGCGGTAGGCCGCGCGGGCGAGAAGGTAGACATAGGGATACAACGCAAAGGACAGGACCAGGATCGCGCCGGGCAGCGAGCGCATCTGCGGAAACCAGTAGTCGCGTGCCGAGGTCCAGCCGAAGGTCGCGCGCAGGGCCGACTGGACCGGGCCGGCATAGTCCGTCAGGTCCACCAGCGCATAGGCCGCCACGAAGGCCGGGATGGCCAGGGGAAACAGCAGCGCATGCGCAAGCCAGTCGCGGCCCGGAAAGCGGTACTGGCTGACCAGCCAGGCCGCGCCGGTCCCCATCGCAGCGGTCAGGACGGCGACGCCGGCCATCAGCACCAGCGTCGTGCCCAGATAGCGCGGGAGCACCGTCGCCATCAGATGCGGCCAGATGTTGCCGGTGGCCGTCAGCGCCAGCCACAGGATCGAGAGGATCGGCGCCAGCACGATCGCCGCAATGGCAAGCGCGCCCAGCGTCCAGCGGTCCGGGACCAGCCGGAAGCGGCGAAAGTCAAGTTGAGCGAAACGGTCGGACATCCTGATGTGGCGGTTACAGGAAAGCGGTTTAACTGTCCAGAAAAGCCCGTATAGTCGCGCCGTCGGGCGAGGGTTGCCCGCGCCGCAAAGTCAGGACCGATGCGCATTGTCTACCACCTTGGTGCCCATTGCACCGATGACGACCGGCTGGTCCGCTGCCTTCTGAAGAACCGGGCCAGGTTGGCCGAACAGGGAATCGTGGTGCCCGCCCCCACCCGGTATCGCAAGCTTTTGCGGGACACGGCGACACAGCTTCGGGGTGCGGCCGCCTCGGAGGAGACCGAGGCGATGATCCTCGACCAGATCATGGACGAGCCCGCCGCCGACCGGCTGATCCTGTCCTGGAGCAGCTTCCTCAGCTTTCCTGCCTATGCCTTGTCGGGCGGCCTGTACGCCCAGGGCGGCGAGAGGCTGCGCGCCTTCACCCGGATCTTCCCGGACATCGAGGCAGAGTTCTGCCTGGCGATCCGCAACCCCGCGACCTTCCTGCCCGACCTGCGCGCGCGCGCCCGGCAGAAGGGGCACGAGGACATTCTGGATGGCGTCGATCCGCTGACCCTGCGCTGGTCACGGGCGGTGCGCGGGATCCTGGATCACAACCCCGGCGTGCCGCTGACGGTCTGGTGCGACGAGGACACGCCGCTGATCTGGCCCGAGGTGCTGGCGGTGGTCTCGGGGCACGCGACCGGCACGGTGCTGGAGGATGCCGACGAGCTTCTGGGCCTCTTGCTGACCGACATCGGTCTGGCGCGCTTTCACGCCTACTGCCGCGAGCATCCGCCGCAGTCCGTTTCGCAGCGCCGCCGGATCGTCACGGCCTTCCTCGAAAAGTTCGGCCGGCCCGAGCAGATCGAAATGCCGATCGAGATCCCGGGCTGGACCGGAGAACTGGTCGAAGAGCTGACCCAGGCCTATCTGGCCGATGTCGAACGCATCGCCCAGATGCCGGGGGTGCGGCTTCTGGAGGCCTGATCACGCCATGCCAAGGGCGGACTTGTAGACCTCCAGCACGGCTTCTTCCTCGGCCAGTTCGTCAGGCTTGCGCTTGCGCAGCGCGATCAGCTTGCGCATTACCTTGGTGTCGTAGCCACGCCCCTTGGCCTCGGCCATCAGCTCCTTCTGCTGCTCGGTCACGTCCTTCTTTTCGGCTTCCAGCTGCTCGTAGCGTTCGATGAACTGGCGCAGCTCGTCGGCGGTGACGGCATAGGGATCGGTCGCGTCGGCCATGGGTCTCTCCGGGTCGGGATGGGTCGGGCGTTCCTACCCTGCCCCGGCCCCGGGGTTCAAGGCGCGATCGGCGCCGGCGCGCGCCTTGCTTGCGCGACCGGCGGGATGCGGCTAGCTAGCGCGGATACAAGGAAGGGGACAGGCATGCAGGGTCTGATCTGGGCAGGGGCGGCGCTGACACTTCTGGGGGTCGCGGGGCTGGGCTATTGTATCCTGGCCGCGACCAGGGCGCGCCGGGCGGGGCTGGACGACGCGGCGATGCGCGCTGCCTTGCAGCGGGTGGTCACGCTGAACCTGGCGGCGGTCGGCGTGTCGGCGCTGGGGCTTGCGGCGGTGATCGCCGGGATCCTGCTGGGCTGAGGCGCACCCCCGGAGCCGCGGTCGCCGGGGTGACCGGACCCGGCCTCAGACCGGCATGTTGTCGAAGCCGGCCTCGATCTCGGCGTCGGTGGGCAGGCGCGAATCTTCGCCCGGCATCAGGGCGGCCAGGGCACGCATTTCGGCCAGGAGAAGTTCGAGCCCCTGCTGCTGGACAGCGATCCCAGCGGCCACGAGCTCGGCTTCTTCGCGGATCAGGTCGGCGGGTTTGCGGGCGGTCATTGGGCACAACTCCTGCAAAGGGGGGTCCACGGAAGGGCGTCGAGCCGCGCCTCGGCGATGGGTTCGCCACAGCGGACGCAGAACCCGTAGCTCCCGTCCTCGATCCGGCGAAGCGCGGCACGGATCTGCGAGATTTCGGCAAGTCCTGCCTGGCCGGTGGCTTCCAGCACCTCGTCGCCCTCGCGTTCGGTGGCCAGATCCTCCCAGTCGGGGTTGTGATGCGAATCGAGCTCTTCCTCGATCGCCTCGAGCCGGGCGCCAAGTTCGACCAGCCGTTGCCTGAGCGCGGCCTTGCGGACGGAAATCGGTTTCGGGGCCTGAGCCTGCATCGCATCCTCCTTCTTGCAGGATGAAGGATAGGCGGTCCCGGCCCGGATGTCCTTGACCCAGGTCAACGGCGCTTTCGCTTTGCGCCGGGGCTGGCTATGGTCGGGGCGCCTGCCAGCCCCAGGAGTGGAGAGAGCCATGGACATCCGCGCGATCACCCCCGACTATGCCGTCTCGCCCCAGATCGAGCCTGCGGACCTGCCGGCGATCAAGGCGGCGGGCTATGTCACGGTCATCGACAACCGCCCGGACGGCGAGATCCCGCCGCACCTCCATACCGCCGAGATGCGCCGCGCCGCCGAGGCGCTGGGGCTGGTCTTCGTGGCCAACCCGGTGATCGGCGGGGCGCTGACGATGGACAACGTCAAGGCCCAGGCTGCGGCGATCGCCGCCTCGCCGGGGCCGGTCTTTGCCTATTGCGCCAGCGGAAACCGGTCCTCGATCGTCTGGGCGCTGGCCAATGCCGGCAAGCGCCCGGTGGACGAACTGGTGGGCCTGCCTGCGCGCTTTGGCTATCAGCTGGATCACCTGCGGCCGCAGATCGAGGCGCTTTCCAGGGGGTGATCGCGCCGGGGCCGGCGCCCGCATCAGCCCGCCGCCCGCAGTTCGGGGCCGGCAGCCGGCTGCCCCGGCGCGGCCGAATCCGCGGACGCCACCGGACTTGCGGCGGGTGCCGGTGCAGGCCGCGGCACTTGGGGCACGGCTTGGGTCTCGTTCAGCTTCAGCGCCCGCATGCCGCGATGCTGGCCAAGCCGCGCCCCGGCGACGCGCCGCCCTTCCAGGGTTTCGAGCGAGACGGCATCCAGTGCCGCCGAGGGCAATACCAGGGTTTCCCCGACCGCCAGCGCCATGATCCGGTGCAGGGGCAGCCGCAAACGGCCTAACACGGCATCCAGTCGGCAATCCGCCTGAAGCACCTGTGTCGCCAGCTCCTGGGTGAACTGGGGCGCCGCTGCTTCCCTGTCGTCGGCCGGCTGGACGGGCCGATGACCCCGACCCAGGTCAGGCAGGACCAGGATCACCTGCCCCTGCCGACCCAGAGGGCCCATCGCGACCTCGGCGGTCAGGACACGGTAGGTTTCCTCCTCCAGCATCAGGGCGAGCGGGCGCGCATCCTCCAGCCAGGAGGCATAGCGGAACCCCCCGGCCCAGGACAGGTCCGCTTCCTCGGCCAAAGTGTCGTCCAGCCCGGCGAGCGCCCGGTCGATCACGCCGGCGACCATTGCAGCATCGATCCGGCTGGGACGTCGCGGGGCCGGCGCCTGCGACGAGAGGCGGCCAAGCGTCTGCATCTCGATCAGGGATGCGGTCACCATCGGCGAGAGCATGATGACCCCAAGCCCGCCCTGCGGCCCATCCAGAAGCGCCAGAAGCGCGCGATCCGGCACGGTTTCCAGGATTTCGGCCAGGCTGAAGCGTGAAATGGTCAGCGCGCGGATGTCGAGGTCCAGCCCCATGGCGTCGCGCGTGGCGCGGGCAAGGGCCAGCCGCCAGCCCCGGTCCGCCCCCGGGGCGCCTTCCGCCACCGCCGGGCGGGCACGGTCGATCTTGCGGCGGATCACATCGGTCATGGCGGCCTGTCCCTCGTGAGGCCAGAGCCTAGACCGGGCATCCTTGCAGAAAGGTTAAGCGGCCTGGGCTTCCAGCCGGAGCGGCACCGTCACACGGAAGGCCGCCCCGCCCTGCCCCGGCAGATAGGCGACCGATCCGCCGAGATTGGTCATGATCTCGCGGCAGATCGCAAGGCCAAGGCCCGCCCCGCCGGCGCGGTTCGCGTCGGTCAGCCGGGCGAATTTCTCGAAGATCAGCCGCTGGGCGTCCTTGGGGATTCCCTTGCCGTTGTCGATGAAATCCACCGTGACCCGGCCGCCCCGTTGCCGGACGACGATGCGCAGTTCCGGCCGGGGCGCGTCGCAGTATTTCCGGGCGTTGGAGATCAGGTTGATGAAGACCTGGGTCAGCCGGTCGGCGTCGGTCTTGAGGTAGATCGCCTCGGACGGCAGGTCGCGGATCACCAGGAACTCGCGCTCCGGCCGCGTTGCCCGCGCCGCGGTCAGCGCGGTATCGATCATGCCCTGCAGGCTTGCCAGTCCGACATTCAGCTGCACGGTGCCATTCTCCAGCACCGACAGGTCCAGAAGATCGTCCAGCAGCCGCGTCAGCCGCTTGGCCTCGTCATGGATGATCTGGCCGTAGCGCACCACGGTTTCCGGCGGCAGGTCGCCCTCGGTCAGGATCTCGGAGAAGGCGCGGATCGAGGTCATCGGCGTGCGCAGCTCATGGCTGATCTGGCTGAGGAAGGCGTCCTTCTGCAGGGACAGCTGGGTCAGCTTCTCGTTCGCCTCGCGCAGGGCGCCGGCGGTGCGGGTGAGTTCCGCCTCGCGCGCCTCGAGCCGGGCGGAATATTCCAGAAGCTGGGCGGATTCCGAGGCCACCGCCATCAGGTCCTCGACCGTCACCGTGGCGCGGCCGACCAGCTGGCTGATCATCGCATGCGCCGTCGCCGCACCGACCGAGCCGGACAGCCGCGATTCCAGGCCATCGAGGAAAGCGGGCGTCGGGTCCGGCAGGAAGCCATCCTTGCCCTGTGCCCGCGCCGCCTCCTGGAACAGCGCCAGGGCGGCGTCCTCGCCCAGGATGCGCTGGGCCATGGTCAGGAGCGCCTCGGGTTCCACCTGCCCGCGCGCCCAGCGTTGCGGGCCGACCGATCCCTCGAAGACGTTGACGAAGGCAGCGCCCTGCAACCGCTCTACCGGCCCGGGGAAGGTGAGAAGCGAACCGATGCAGAAGGCGATGGTGTTCAGCGTCAGCGACCAGAAGAGCGCGTGGATCATCGGGTCCATCGCCTCGGTCCCGAACAGCGCATGCGGGCGCAGCCAGGAGAGGCCGAAAGCGCCTTCGGCAAAGACCTGGGCCGAGAGGGCGGCGCCCGGTCCGAAGGAGGGCAGGAAGGAGGTATAGGCCCAGACCACGAAACCGGTGACGAGGCCGAGGATGGCCCCGGTGCGGGTGGCCCCGCGCCAGAAGATGCCGCCGATCATTGCCGGCAGCACCTGCGCCACGCCCAGGAAGGCGATCAGCCCGATGGCGGCAAGCGCGGCCGAACCGCCCGAGACGTGGTAATAGGCATAGCCGAGCGCCAGCACCGCCCCGATGGCGATCCGCCGCGCCATCAGCACCACCTGGCGCAGGTCGTCCCCCGCCCCCGCCTTGGGGCGCAGCCGCAGCCAGAGCGGGATCATGACGTGGTTCGAGATCATCGTGGCCAGCGCGATCGATTCCACGATCACCATCGAGGTGGCCGAGGAAAAGCCGCCAAGAAAGGCGAACATCGCCAGGGCGCCCTGCCCTTCGGCCAGGGGCAGGGTCAGGACGAACATGTCGGGGTTCGCGCCCTCGGGCAGGCGTTCGAGGCCGACCACCGCGATGGGCACGATGAACAGGCTCATAGCCATAAGATACAGAGGGAAGGCCCAGCTGGCGCGGGCGAGGTGGCCCTCGTCCTCGTTCTCCACCACCATGACCTGGAACATGCGCGGGAGGCAGATCACGGCGGCGGCCGAGAGGAAGATCAGGCCCGTCCAGCGCCCCGGCTGGACCTGCCAGGCGGCCAGGTCGGCGGCGTCGATCCGGGCGATCACGTCCGCAATCCCGCCCGCGATGCCCCAGACCACGAAACTGCCCACCGCAAGCAGCGCCACGAGCTTGACCACCGCCTCGACCGCAATCGCGGTGACGATGCCGTGGTGCTGTTCGCGCGCATCGAGGTTGCGGGTGCCGAAGAGGATGGTGAAGAGCGCCAGCCCCACCGCCACCCAGACCGCGATCTGCCCGGGGTCGAGCGGGCGCGAGCCGCCGGGCTCGGTGGCGGCAAAGACGCCGAAGGCCAGGACCACCGACTGCAGTTGCAGCGCGATGTAAGGCGTGGCCGCCACGACCATGATGACCGTGACGATCACCCCGAGCCCGTTCGACTTGCCGTAGCGCGACGAGATCAGGTCGGCGATCGAGGTGACATGGTGCTGCCGTCCGATCCGCACCAGCTTGCGCAGGAGCCACCACCAGCCGATGAACACGAGCGTCGGGCCGAAGTAGATCGTCAGGAACTCCAGCCCCGAGCGCGCGGCATAACCGACCGCGCCGTAGAAGGTCCAGGCCGTGCAGTAGATCGACAGCGAGAGCGTATAGACCAGCGGCGAGCGCAGCCAGCCGAGCCGCCCGCGCGCGGCCCTGCGCTCGACAAGAAAGGCGACGGCAAAAAGTAAGACGACGTAAAGGAGGCAGGACAGGACGAGAAGATTGAAGGGCATCTCAGTCCTCGTCCTCCTCTGCCCCCTCGCCACCGCGCAGCCCCGGCGCGAAGGCCGCGGCCAGGAGGACAAGGCCCAGCCAGACCACGAAGAAATAGATCACGTCGCCGGATTCCAGCGCCATGCGGGAGTCCGGGGCCCAGAGGAGCGGCAAGAGGAGCAGGAACAGGCCGAGGACGGGCAGAAGCCGCGCGGCATCGCGCAGGCGGCGGCGGCGGTAGGGCGCCCGCGCGAGGAACAGGGGCTGCTTCGGGCGGCGCGTCACGGGGTGCGCCCGGACTGGGCCAGCATCGCGCGAACCTCGGCCAGGATCTCGGCGTTCGAGAAGGGCTTGGTCATGAAGCGGTCGGCGCCCGCCTGTTCGGCCACCTCGCGGTCGCGGCCGCGGGCGGTGAGCATGATCACCGGGGTCGTCCTGCTGGCCGGATCGGCGCGGAGGCTGGCCAGCACCTCGAGCCCCGACATGCCGGGCAGCATGTGGTCGAGGATCACCAGATCCGGCGGGTCCTGCCGGGCCAGCACCAGCGCCGCGGCGCCCTCGCCGGCATGGCTGACGCGCAACCCGTCGCGGGTCAGCAGGAAGCGGATCGCCTCGGCGATGTTCGGTTCGTCCTCGATCAGAAGGACATGCGCGGCCAATGGTTCCCCCCGGTCGGTCTTCTGCCGCCCTACCCCACTATCGGCGCAAACCGCGGCCCGTGTCAAAGCCTGAGGGCGACGCTCGTCGATGCCTGCGGCACTCCTCGCAGCCCGACCACCCGTCAGGCGCCGCAGGTGGAGCGGGTCAGGCCAGGCCCTCGACCGGAAGGATCGAGGGCTCGCGCCGGGCCGGGCAGTCGCCGCGCACGCAGACCCGGCAGCTCGACCCGATGGGCAGCACCGGCCCCTCACCCTCGTCGGGCAGGATCAGCATCGCCGCCTCGCGCAGTTCGGGACCGCGCAGGCCCCTCGGATGCCGCGTCTCGGCCCAGGCGACGACGCGATGGCGCCGCTCGCCCTGCCCGGCCATCTGCACCCGCGCCTCGAAGGGCTGCCCGGGCCGGCCAAGCGCCGCGTAGAGCGGCCAGAGCGGACAGGCGGCGCCGAAGCGCGGCAAGGGGAACCCGGTCGTCGGCTTGCGAAAGGTCAGCGTGCCCGAGCCGTCGCAGGTGACGAGGCCGGCTTGCAGGTCCGCCATACCGGCCAGCCGGCGCATCACCACGAGGGGCGAGACGCCAAGCCGGTCAGACAGCAGGAGCGGATCGGGGCCGAGCGCCGCCAGGCCCGCAGCAAGCGCGGATTCGGGCAGGACCTCGGCGTCCGAACGCGCGCGCGCGAGGAACCCGCCGGCCAGACTGCGCGCGGCCGAAGAGGCGAGCCCGGCCACCTCGGCCTCAAGCCCCGCGGCAAGTTCGGCGTCGGCAATGCGCCAGCCACGGCTGCGCAGCCAGTCCTCCACCTCTTCCTGCGGGGCGGCGATACCCTGTTCCTCGATTCCCTGCCGCGCGTCGAGGAACCCAACCAGCGCCTCTGCGCCCGCCGCAAGACGCTCACTGTCCTGATGCAGGTTGCGGTGGAACCGGGCGGCCCAGTCGGCGTCGAGGTCCGGCGTCTCGGCCAGGATCGCGGCCGTGGCCCGGACCGCCGACAGCGAGGAGAGCAGCTCGTGCAGCGAGGCCGAAAGGTGCGGGTCGTGGCTCATCCGGTCGTTCAGCGCCTCGACCGCGCGCTCCAGCGCCAGGGTCCTTGCATCGAGCGTCGCCAGAAGACCGGCCCAGCCCGGAAAACGGTCCACGAACTCCTCCACCCGCTCGACCTCGGCCATCGTCCCGCTGCGGGCGGCGGCGGAGCGCAGGTCTTCGACCAGCGCCGCGTTGCGTCCCTCGGCCAGCGCCGCGCGGTCGATCTGCAAGGCATCGGCCAGCCGCTCCATCACCTCGGGCGTGATCTTGCGGCGGTTGTGTTCGATGAGGTTGAGGTAGCTGGCCGAGATTCCGGCCCGCTGGGCCACCTCGGCCTGGCGCATCCCCTGGGCCAGACGCAGGTCGCGCAGCTTGGTGCCGGTCAGGGCAGACAGTGGCATCGGACCCTCCCCCGGCCGAAGGTTTACAAGCGCAGTGAAGCTTTACAAGCCCGCAAGACGGAAAGGCGCCGCCCCGAAGGACGGCGCCATGGTTCACGTTGCTGCGCGCTGGATCAGTTCGCCAGCGCCTTGTCGGTGATCGCATGGGTCCAGGCCCCTTCCGGCGCCTTCGAGATCACCGGGTCGGACCCGCCGGCCAACAGCGTGGCCACCGTGCGTTCATAGTCGGCCGGATCGAGCGCGCCGTTCGAGCCGGCGGTCAGCTTGGCCACCTCGCCCATCATGCGCTTCTGGTGGGCCTCGGTCTGGGCGCCGGTCTGGTCGTTCTCCAGCACGATCATCGCGGCTTCGTCCGGGTTCTCCTCGGCATATTTCCAGCCCTTCATGCTGGCCCGGACGAACTTGACCATGGTTTCGGCGAAGGCCGGATCGGCCAGGCGGTCCTCGAGCGCATAGAGACCGTCCTCGAGCGTGGCGACGCCCTGATCCTCATACTTGAAGGTGATCAGGTCGTCCGGGCTGATCCCGGCGTCGATCACCTGCCAGTATTCGTTGTAGGTCATGGTCGAGATGCACGCGGCCTGCTTCTGCAGCAAGGGGTCCACGTTGAAACCCTGCTTCAGCACCGTAACGCCGCCGGGGCTGCCGTCGGTCTTGAAGCCGAGCTGGCTCATCCACGACAGGAAGGGGTATTCGTTGCCGAAGAACCAGACGCCCAGCGTCTTGTCTGCGAAATCCTTGGGCTCCTTGATCCCGGTTTCCTTCAGGCAGGTCAGCATCATGCCCGAGGACTTGAAGGGCTGGGCGATGTTCACCAGCGGCAGGCCCTTTTCCCGCGCGGCAAGCGCCGCCGGCATCCATTCCACCACCACATCGGCCCCGCCCCCGGCGATGACCTGCGTCGGCGCGATGTCCGGGCCGCCCGGCAGGATGGTGACGTTAAGACCCTCTTCCTCGTAGAACCCCTTGTCCTTGGCCACATAGTAACCCGCGAACTGGGCCTGCGTGACCCATTTGAGTTGCAGCTTCACATCCTCGGCGCTGGCCCCCGAGGCCATCGCTGCCATGGCTGCCGCCATCAGTAGCTTCTTCATCATCGTACTCCCATGTTGGGCCCCTTCCGGGCCTTGTTAATGCCGTTGCGACGGATGCCAGAAGGTCACCCACCGTTCGATCAGCGAAATCAGCCCATACAGAACCGACCCCGCCAATGCCGCCACCGCAATCTCGGCCCAGACCATGTCGAGGCCAAGCCGGCCCACCTCGGTCGAGATGCGGAACCCCATGCCATAGACCGGGCTGCCGAAAAACTCGGCAACGATGGCCCCGATCAGCGCCAGAGTCGATGCAATTTTCAGCCCGTTGAAGACGAAGGGCATCGCCGCGGGCAGGCGCAGCTTGAGAAGGCTCTGCCAGTAGGAGGCGCCCCAGGTCGCCATCAGGTCGCGCTGCATGCGGTCCGAGGCCTGAAGGCCCGCAACGATGTTCACCAGAAGCGGGAAGAACACCATCACCACCACGACCGCCGCCTTCGACTGCCAGTCGAAGCCGAACCACATCACCAGGATCGGCGCGAGGCCGACGATGGGCAGCGCGGCGACGAAATTGCCGATCGGCAGCAGGCCGCGCTGCAGGAAGGGGCTGCGATCGACGGCGATGGCGGTCAGGAAGGCCGCGCCGGCGCCGATCAGGAAGCCCGGGATCGCCCCCTTTAGGATCGTCTGCGCGAAGTCCTGCCACAGGACCGGCAGCGAGGTCGCGATCTTCGCGGCGATGGCGCTGGGGGCGGGCAGGATCACCGGGGCGACGTTCAGGCCGCGCACCAACCCCTCCCAGAGCACCAGGACCGTGACACCGAAGATCAGCGGCACCAGGATCCTGCCCAGGCGGGTCTGCGCGATCCCGCTTCCCGCCAGCCGGACGTTCAGCGCCCAAGCGGCGAGCCACACCGTAATTGCCAGCCACAGCGCCGTCATGCCCGCACCCCCATGCGCCTCCCGGCAATCCGTTCGATCAGGCCCACCACCAGGATCAGGATCCCCGCCAGGATCGCTGCCGCGAAAAGGCTCGCCCACATGATCAGCGGCTCGCCGAACTGCGACCCGATCAGCATGCGCGCGCCCAGGCCCTCGATGGCCCCGGTCGGCAGCTCCCCCACGATCGTCCCCACGAGCGAGGCCGCGACGGCCACCTTCAGCGAAGCGAAGAAGTAGGGCATCGAGGCCGGCAGCCGCAGCTTCAGGAAGGTCTGCGCATCGCTGGCGCCATAGGTCCTGAGGAGGTCGAGCTGCATCTGGTCGGGACTGCGCAACCCCTTCACCATGCTGACGAGGACCGGGAAGAAGGACAGGTAGGCCGCGATCACCGCCTTGGGAATGTCGCGTCCGGTCAGGCCCAGCTGGCTCGACAGCGTGATGATCATGGGGGCAAGGGCCACGATGGGAATGGTCTGGCTGATGATCGCCCAGGGCATGACCGACATGTCCATCACCCGGAACCGGACGATGGCAACGGCGAGGAGGACGCCCACGACGATCCCCAGGCCGAAGCCCGTCATCGTGCCCTTGAACGTCACGAAAGCGTGGTAGACGAGGCTGCGCTTCGAGGTCACTGCCTGGCCGAACAGCCCCTTCCAGAGCTCGGCCCCGACCTGGTGTGGTGGCGGCAGGAGCGGCCGGGCCTGGTCCATGGTCTGCGGGATCACCTCGGCCCACGTCACGGTCTGCCCGGCCCGCTCTGCCTGGTCGAAGGCCCAGGTCGCGTTCATCCAGACGGCGGCCGCATACCAGATCGCCACGATACCGGCGAGGACGGTCACGACGGGAAGCGCACGGCTCATGGCCGGCCCTCCTGCCACCTGCCATGTCCCGCCAGACCCCGAGGCAGCGGATCGTGCCAGCCTCTGCTCATTGCACCTTTCCTTTCCTGCGCGACCGCCGGGGCTTTTCCGCGGCCGCAGCGATCTCCGCATCGGCGGCAGCCATGGCCTGCGCCTGCGCCTCCGGCGGCAAGGCCTCCCAGGCGCGGGCAGCCCGCAGCCCGTCGATCAGATCCCAGACCAGGACCACAAGCGCGACCGGATAGAGCAGCGCGATGAGGCCCAGCCACATCAGGATCTCGCCGATCTTCAGCTCGGTGCGCAGCATCAGGCCGGCACTGCCCGCAGCCCAGAAGGCCAGCCAGATCGCACCAAGCGCCCCGGCGACCACCACCGGCACGCCGACCGCCCATTTCAGGAACTGCGCCCATGCCGCGCCCCGCCCCGGCGGAGGCAGTATCGCAGGCTGGGACGGTCTTGAGGACGGGGATCGTGACATGCATGTTCACCCCTGTGTCCCCGCCGGAATGCCTTTCCGAGCCTCCGAAGGGACCGGCCCCAGACCTGTGCCCGAGCCCCTAGTCATCATGATGCCCCGCCCGCAGCCCCTCGCGCACGCGGTGGGCGATCTCGATGAACTCGCGACTGTCGCGGATGTCGAGCGGACGCTCCTTCGGCAAGGGCGAGTCGATGACATCGGTGATCCGGCCCGGACGCGGCGACATGACCACGATCTTGGTGGAAAGATAGACCGCCTCGGGGATCGAATGGGTGACGAAGCCGATGGTCTTGCCGGTGCGCGCCCAGAGCTTCAGCACTTCCTCGTTCAGCCGGTCGCGGACGATTTCATCCAGCGCGCCGAAGGGTTCGTCCATCAAGAGGATGTCAGCATCGAAAGCCAGCGCCCGCGCGATCGAGGCGCGCTGCTGCATACCCCCCGACAACTGCCAGGGGAACTTCTTGCCGAAGCCCTTCAGCTCCACCAGTTCCAGCACCCGTTCGATCCGCTGGTCCTGCTCGGCCTTCGGAAAGCCCATGATCTCCAGCGGCAGACGGATGTTGCCGGCGATTGTCCGCCAGGGATAAAGCCCCGCCGCCTGGAAGACATAGCCATAGGCGCGCTTCTGCCGTGCCTCGTCGGGCGTCATCCCGTTCACGATCAGCGTGCCGCCCGTGGGATGTTCCAGCGCCGCGATGCAGCGCAGGAAGGTGGTCTTGCCGCAACCCGACGGCCCGATGAAGCTGACGAAATCGCCCTGGTTGATCGTCAGGTTGACATCCTTCAGCGCCTGGACCGGCCCGTCCGCCGTCTGGAAGACAAGGTTCAGCCCCTTGGCCTCGATCACCGGTTGGCTGACAGTATCCTTCACGCCCTCATCCCTTCCCTCATCGGCCGCGAATCCGCTCCCGGGCCTTCACATTCCCGTTGCCTCGCGGTGCGACCCTGCGCTCCGGTCCCCATCTTGGGGTCGAAAGGAGGACCGCCATGCTTTTCACCACCCCGCAGACGACCCTCGCCTTCGCGCCCGAGCCCGAGGACCTGGAGGAGGTCTATTTCGACTCCCCGGTGATCGCCTTCACTCCGTCGCCTGGTGACGAGGAGGAAAGCGAACAAGGGGAGCCATAGTCCAAGGCATGTTCACCTTCGGATCAACCGAAGGTGAACGTAAATAGCCTGCCTCCGATTTCACCCGTGCCAGTGCCACGAACGCCTGTCGATACAAAGGTGAACGGCCCGGACTGACCGTCACTGCACTGAAACACACCTTCCCCGTTGCGGCTGGTAACATAGACAAAGTTCCCGGAACAGGTCCTCCCCCTGTTGGATACGATGGTAAGTGTCCCGCCTCCGTCAGAGTATCCAGTCGCAGTTCCGGTAAAGGTCTCGCCCCCGGATGCCATCTGTCCTTTGACCGGAAGCGTCATGGAGCATCCTGCCAGACCTGCGACAACGACAGACAGGACGCCGGCGCGAAGTTTAACCATCATCTGATATCTTCCACTGTTCTTCCATTGATCTGATCTTGCCTACACTCCCGTCGCCGGGATGCCCGTCCGCTCCACGGGCCGGGGCGCGGTCAGGTCCTTCCACTGGGTCAGCGCACGGTTGATCGCCGGGCGCGGCTCGCGGGCGACGAACTTGCCGTGGCCTTCCTGGGTGCGCACCTCGCCATCGTGGATCGCGATATGGCCGCGGGTCAGGGTAAAGCGCGGCAGGCCCTTCACGATGTGGCCCTCGAAGACGTTGTAGTCGATCTTCGACTGCTGCTTGCCCGCGGTAATGGTCTTCGTCTTCTCCGGGTCCCAGACCACCAGGTCCGCGTCCGCCCCCACCAGAACCGCGCCCTTCTTCGGGTAGCAGTTCAGGATTTTCGCGATATTGGTTGAGGTTACGGCGACAAATTCATTCGGCGTCAGCCGCCCGGTGTTCACCCCGTGGGTCCAGAGCATCGGCATCCGGTCCTCCAGCCCCCCCGTCCCGTTCGGGATCTTGGAGAAGTCACCGAGGCCATAGCGTTTCTGTTCCGTGGTAAAGCTGCAATGGTCGGTCGCCACTACCGACAGGCTGCCGGACATGAGGCCCGCCCAGAGGCTGTCCTGATGCTGCTTGTTGCGGAAGGGCGGGCTCATCACCCGCCGGGCGGCGTGGTCCCAATCCGGGTGGAAGTATTCGGACTCATCAAGGGTCAGGTGCTGGATCAGCGGCTCCCCCCAGACGCGCTTGCCCGCCGCCCGCGCGCGCCGGATCGCCTCATGCGCGTCCTCGCAAGATACGTGAACCACATACAGCGGCACCCCGGCCATGTCGGCGATCATGATGGCGCGGTTGGTGGCCTCACCCTCCACCTGCGGCGGGCGGGAATAGGCGTGGCCCTCGGGGCCGGTGTTGCCCTCTTTCAGCAGCTTCGCCGTCAGTTCGGCCACCACATCGCCGTTCTCGGCATGGACCATCGCCAGGCCGCCCACATCCCCCACCCGGCGGAAGCTGTTGAACAACTCGTCGTCGTTCACCATCAAGGCGCCCTTGTAGGCCATGAAGTGCTTGAAGCTGGTGATGCCCGCCTTGGCCGAGTCCTCGATCCCCTGCCAGACCTTCTCGCCCCACCAGGTGACGGCCATGTGATAGGAGTAGTCGCAGGTCGCGCGGGTGGACTTGTTCGACCAGACCTTGGCCGCATCCATCAGGTCCTGGCCCTGGCCCGGCAGGATGAAGTCAACGACCATCGTCGTCCCGCCCGACAGCGCCGCCCGGGTGCCGCTCTCGAAATCATCCGCCGAGTAGGTGCCCATGAAGGGCATCTCCAGATGCGTATGCGGGTCGATGCCGCCGGGCATGACATAACAGCCGGTCGCGTCCAGCACCCTGTCACCTTTCAGACCCTGCCCGATCTCGACGATCACGCCGCCTTCAACCTTGACGTCAGCCAGATAGGTCAGGTCCGCCGTTACGACCGTTCCCCCCTTGATCACCGTCGAAGCCATCGAACCTCTCCCAGATTTCATCTGTCCAAAAATATCCCGGGGTCCGGGGCAGCGCCCCGGGGCCTGCCATCAGGAGACGACCTCCGCCACCTCGAGGCAGGCGTGGAGGAGCACATCCGTCCCCGCCGCGGCCCATTCCGGGCTGATCTCCTCGGCCTCGTTGTGGGAAAGCCCGTCCACGCAGGGGCACATCACCATCACCGTGGGGGCGACGCGGTTGATCCAGCAGGCGTCGTGGCCGGCGCCAGAGACGATGTCCATGTGGGAATAGCCAAGTTTCTCAGCGGATTGCCGGACGATCTTCACGAGGCCCGGATCAAAGGTGACCGGGTCGAAATGGCCCACGTCCTCGATCTCGCAGCCGAGGCCCAGTTCTTTCGCCACCGCATGGGCGGCGCGGATGACTTCGGCCTTCATCGCATCCAGCTTCGCTTGTTCGGGCGACCGGATATCCACGGTGAACACGCATTTCCCCGGGATCACGTTGCGCGAGTTCGGGTAGACGTTGCACTGGCCCACCGCCCCCACCGCGTTCGGCTGGTGGCTCATGGCGATCTGGTGGACGCGCTCGGTGATCCGCGCCATCCCCAGCCCGGCGTTGACCCGCATGTGCATCGGAGTCGATCCGGTATGCGCCTCGCGCCCCGTCAGCGTGATCTGCAACCACCACAGGCCCTGCCCATGGGTCACGACGCCGATATCCTTGCCCTCGGCCTCGAGGATCGGGCCCTGTTCGATGTGCAGCTCCAGCATCGCATGCATCTTCCGCGCGCCCACGGGTTCGTCGCCGACCCAGCCGATGCGCTTCAACTCGTCGCCGAAGGCCTTCCCCTCGGCATCGCGGCGCGCATAGGCATAGTCCTGCGTGTGCATCCCCGCAAAGACGCCCGAGGCCAGCATGGCGGGCGCGAACCGCGTGCCTTCCTCGTTGGTCCAGTTCGTCACCACGATCGGACGGCGGGTCTTGACCCCCATGTCGTTCAGCGTGCGCACGACTTCCAGCGCGCCGAGAACCCCGAGCACGCCGTCATACTTGCCCCCCGTGGGCTGGGTGTCGAGGTGCGAGCCCATGTAGACCGGCAGTGCATCCGGGTCCGTCCCCGCCCGCGTCGCGAACATGTTGCCCATGGTATCGACGCCCATCGTCATGCCCGCGGCCTTGCACCAGGACGCGAACAGGTGGCGCCCCTCGCTGTCGGCATCGGTCAGGGTCTGGCGGTTGTTGCCGCCCGCGACGCCCGGGCCGATCTTGGCCATCTCCATCAGGCTGTCCCACAGCCGTTCGGAATTGATCCGCAGGTTGTCCCCGGTTGCTGGCATCTGACGCTCCCTGTTCGCGCGGGGCCATCCTGCCCCTTGCCGCGACTCATTTCCTGACCGTATGGTCAAGGTGAAGGCGACCACAACCTGACCATTCGGTCAACAAGAAACCGGAGAGCGATGAGCGGCGACGCCCAGATTTCACGCCTCAAACCGGGACGTCGCACGGATATCCGGCGCGAGAACGAACGCGCGATCCTGGAGGCGGCCGAGAAGGTCTTTGCCGAAGCCGGTTTCGGGGGGGCCACCATGCAGCTGATCGCCGACATGGCGGGGCTGCCCAAGGCGAACCTGCACTACTACTTCGCCACCAAGGAGGACCTTTATCGCCGCGTGGTGCAGCAGATCTTCGAGATCTGGCTCGATGCTGCCGCCAGCTTCGACGACGCGCCCGGCCCGGTTGAAGGGATCGGCGCCTATATCGACGCCAAGATGGACATCTCGCGCCGCCATCCGCATGGGTCGAAGGTCTGGGCGAGCGAAGTGATGCACGGCGCGCCGGTGATCCAGGACTATCTGGAAACGACGCTGCGCGACTGGACCGAGGGCCGGATCGCGGTCATCCAGCGCTGGATCGACGAAGGCAAGATGCGTCCGGTAAACCCGCGGCATCTTCTTTACCTGCTCTGGGCCACGACCCAGCACTACGCGGATTTCGGGCACCAGATCCAGACGCTGAACGGGGGCCGGCCGCTGAGCGAGGCGCAGTGGAAAGAGGCCAAAGCCAGCGTGAAGGACATGGTCCTGCGCGGGATCGGGGCGATCTGAGGGGGGCGGAGATGGACCTGACCGAACTCGAGGCCGAATATGCCACGCTCGCCCTGCCCGCCTTCGACGAGTTGTCGGCGCTGCGGCTGGGACAGATCCTCGTGGATCTGGCCCTGGCCGAGGATCTGCCGGTGGTCATCGACATCCGCACCGGGGACCGGACACTCTTCCATGCCGCCCTGCCGGGCTCGGCGCCGCTGAACGACCTCTGGGCGCGGCGCAAGTCGAACACGGCGCTGAAGTTCCAGCTGCCCTCGCTTCTGGTCGGGCGCCGGCTGGCGGCCAGGGACGAGACGCTGGCCCGGCACGGGCTTTCGGCCGAGGATCATGCCGAGGCGGGCGGCGCGGTGCCGATCCGGGTGGCCGGGGTCGGCGTGGTGGCGGTGGCCACCGTCTCGGGCCTGCCGCAGGTCGAGGATCACCGGCTGGTCGTCCGCGGCCTGCGCGCGATGCTCGACGGCGCGGGCACGGGCTGACCCCCCTGTTGCAGCCGGTTTGACCTCTCGCCTCGGGCTGCGCTATTCCCGATGTGTCCATCCCCTTGTTCCGGTTCCCATGTCTGCCACCGCACGCCCCCGCTCCCGCATCCAGCAGAGGAACCGCGAGGTCATCCTCGACGCCGCGCTGGAGGTGTTCTCGGCGCACGGGTTCCGGGGGGCGACGCTCGACCAGATCGCCGAAGTCGCCGGTCTGTCGAAGCCCAATCTGCTCTACTACTTCCCCTCGAAGGAGGCGGTGCACAAGGCGCTGCTGACCGGGCTGCTGGACACCTGGCTGGATCCGTTGCGCGCCATGGATCCGGCCGGCGACCCGCTGGCGGAAATCCTCGCCTATGTCCGCCGCAAGCTTGACCTCGCGCGCGACTACCCGCGCGAAAGCCGGCTTTTCGCGGGCGAGATCCTGCAAGGCGCCCCGCGCATGCGCGAGGCCATCGAGGGCGACCTGAGGGCGCTGGTCACCGACAAGGCCGCCGTGCTGACCCGCTGGATGGAGGAAGGCCGCATCGCCCGGGTCGATCCGGTGCATCTGATCTTCTCGGTCTGGGCCCTGACCCAGCACTATGCCGATTTCGACGTGCAGGTGCGCGCCGTCCTCGGCCCCGGCCACGATCCCTTCGCGGAGGCGGGCGGGTTCCTCGACACGCTCTTCACCCGTCTGCTCAAGCCCGATCCCTAAAGTCTTAAGGACAATCCGGCTGAGCAGGTGTTGATTTCGGGTTAAGATCCGCTTGCTCTTTTGACCGAAAGGAGGGCGAGCGATGGCCATGATCACCAGCATCCGTGCGCCGCTTCCAGTGGCAGAGGCGCCCCTTCATCCCCCCGCCCCGACGCGCGCCGACCGGTCGGCACCCGTTGACGGGACGGCTGCGGTCGCACCGCCCCAGAGGGTCGGGTCCGTGACCCAGGCTCCGGCCGAACGGGGGACAGACCCGCAGCTTCTGCTGAGCCGGGCTTCGGCCGAAGCCACTGCTGCCGCCGCCGCAGAGGCCGCGCGGGACGCCTACATAAAGGCGAGCATCGCTGCCGGTATCAGCCCCCTGCCCCTGCCCTGAGCCGACCGGCCGGACCGCAAGAATTTTCGCCGAAAATTCTTGCGCCACGATGGGCCGTTCACTTCGCCTTAACCTTGTGGGTCGAAGCTCGGGCCATGTTGCAAGCCTCCTCTCCCGCTGCCACCCTGCCCTGGCTCGATCACGTCTTCTCTGCCAAGGCGGCGGCGACCGGCGGGGTCGTCCGCCGGTCGATCCGGGACGTGGAGCGCGAAGTCGGCCGCGCGCGCTTTGTTGCGGAAGTCCGCCGTCGCGGCTTCCATCTGGTGGAATGCGGCGGCCAGTACATCGTGATCTGCAACCAGGGTCAGATCCGGATCCTCTGCTGAGCCGCAGGGAACCCAAGAATTTTCGACGAAAATTCTTGGGTCGTCCAGGACCTATTCGGCGGCCTGCACGCTCGGGTTGTTCGGGTGCGTGGTCCAGTTCGCGTAATCGCCGACCTTCACGCCCGTCCGCGGATCGACCGCCCCCTTGGCCAGCGGCACCATGGTGATGCAGTTGTCCACCGGGCAGACGTTGACGCAGAGATTGCAGGCCACGCATTCCTCGTCCTTCACGGTGAAGGTCCGGTCCGCAGACATGGCGATGGCCTGGTGGCTGGTGTCCTCGCAGGCGGCATAGCAGCGGCCGCACTTGATGCAGGCATCCTGGTCGATATGGGCCTTGGTGACGTAGTTCAGGTTCAGATACTGCCAGTCGGTGACATTCGGCACCGCGCGGCCGACCAGGTCGCTGAGGCCGATCTGCTTGTCGTCCAGATACTGCGACAGGCCCGAGATCATCTCCTGCACGATCTTGAAGCCATAGGTCATCGCCGCGGTGCAGACCTGCACGTTGCCCGCGCCCAGGGCCAGGAACTCGGCCGCGTCGCGCCAGGTGGTGACGCCGCCGATGCCGCTGATCGGCAGGCCGCGGGTTTCCGGGTTGCGGGCGATCTCGGCCACCATGTTCAGCGCGATGGGCTTGACGGCCGGGCCGCAGTATCCGCCGTGCGTGCCCTTGCCGTCGATCGAGGGCTCGGGGCTGAAGTTGTCCAGGTTGACCGATGTGATCGAGTTGATCGTGTTGATGAGACTGACGGCATCCGCCCCGCCGCGCTTGGCCGCCTCAGCCGGCTTGCGGATGTCGGTGATGTTCGGCGTCAGCTTGACGATGCAGGGCATGCGGCTGTGTTGCTTGACCCAGCGCGTCACCATCTCGATGTATTCCGGCACCTGCCCCACGGCCGAGCCCATGCCGCGTTCGGCCATCCCGTGCGGGCAGCCGAAGTTCAACTCAACCCCGTCGGCCTCGGTGTCCTCGATCCGGTGCAGGATGTCCTTCCAGGACTCCTCGTCGCAGGGCACCATCAGGCTGATGACCAGCGCGCGGTCGCGCCATTTGCGCTTGACCGCCTTGATCTCGCGCAGGTTCACCTCCAGCGGCCGGTCGGTGATCAGCTCGATGTTGTTGAGCCCGAGAAGCCGCCGGTCCGCGCCCCAGATCGCGCCATAGCGCGGCCCGTTGACGTTCACGACCGGAGGCCCCTCGGCGCCGAGCGTCTTCCACACGACGCCGCCCCAGCCGGCCTCGAAGGCGCGCTCGACATTGTATTGCTTGTCCGTCGGCGGCGCCGAGGCCAGCCAGAACGGGTTCGGAGACTTGATGCCGACGAATTCGGACGACAGGTTAGCCATGATGCACCTCTCCCTGACATGCGGCAGCCGCCGCCATGGGGCGGGCGATGCCGAGGATTGTTGTTGTGAAGGTCCGGCTCAGGCGCCGGTGAACAGCGACCAGATCCAGCCGATGGCGTGGCCCGCCACCTCGCCGAACAGCGGCGTGACATAGGCCCAGGCGAGACAGCCGATGAAGTTGACCACCATGAAGCACGGCACCGACATCCGCGCGATCCCGGCCATCACGAAGACGACCGCGCGCAAGGGGCCGAAGAAATGCCCGATCATGACCGCCCAGATCCCCCAGCGCCGGAAGGCGGCATTGCCCTTCTCCACGGCGTCGGGATGGTTGCGGAACGGCCAGAGCGACAGGATCGGCCCGCCGAAATACCAACCGATCGCGTAGGAGGCAATCGAGCCGATCAGCGCCCCGATCGAGGCGCCGGCCCAGATCGGGAACAGCGACAGCTCTCCGCTGGCCACGAAGGCGCCGACCCCCAGCAGGATCGCCGTCGAGGGAATGGCGATGGACAGGAAGGCGAGGTTCTCGCCGAAGGCGAAGACCAGGGCGATCCAGAAGGCCCAGTCCCGGTTCTCCCGTACGAAGGCGAGCGTCGCCTCGATCCATCCGTCCACGTTCGCCACCCACATCCCGGCCAGGCCATCCGCCTAGCCGGGCCAGAGCGAATGTGCAACCGCCTGCCATCGGTCAGGCCATCAGGTGCTTGTGGATCGCCTCGGCGGCATCGCGCCCCTCGGCGACGGCGGTCACCGTCAGGTCTTCGCCACCCGCGGCACAGTCACCGCCCGCCCAGACCTTGCCCTGGTGCCCGGCAAGCTTGCCGCCCTGCACCGCCAGCCCCTCGGGCGCGCCGGCCAGCGTCTGGCCGATGGCCTTGAACACCTGGTCGGCCTTCAGCCGGAAGGTCTCGCCAGTGGATTTCAGGCCCTCGGGCGTCTCCTGCGTATAGGCGAATTCCACCTCGCGCACCGCGCCGTTGCCGTGGATCGCCACCGGCATCGCGTTGCAGATGATCCGCACGCCGGCGCTGGTGGCATGTTCCTGTTCGTAGGCCGAGGCGGACATCTTCTCCTGCCCGCGGCGATAGACGATGGTCACGGTCTCGGCGCCCAGAAGCTTGGACTGCACCGCCGCATCGACCGCCGTCATGCCGCCGCCGATCACCACCACGTCGCGGCCGATGGGCAGGGTGGACAGATCGGCGGTCTGGCGCAATTCGGCGATGAAATCCACCGCGTCGCGCACACCGGCCTTGTCCTCGCCAGCGGCGCGGAGCGCGTTCACCCCGGCCAGACCGATGCCGAGGAACACCGCGTCATACCCGGCCTCCAGCTCGGCCAGCGTCACGTCGCGGCCGAGTTCCACTCCGCAGCGCAGCTCGATTCCGCCGATGGACAGTAGCCAGTCCACCTCCTTCTGCGCGAAACCATTCGTCGCCTTGTAGCTGGCGATGCCGTATTCGTTCAGGCCCCCCGCCTTGGGGCGGCGTTCATAGATCACCACGTCATGACCATGCATCGCCAGCCGGTGCGCGCAGGCCAGACCCGCCGGCCCCGCACCCACCACCGCCACCCGCTTGCCGGTCGGCGTGCCGCGCGTGAAGGGATGCAGACCTTTGGCCATCGCCACATCGGTCGCATAGCGTTGCAGCCGGCCGATCTCCACCGGCTTGCCCTCGGCCGCCTCACGGACGCAGGCCTCTTCGCAAAGCGTCTCGGTCGGGCAGACCCGGGCGCAGATGCCGCCCAGGATGTTCTGGCTCCAGATCGTCGTCGCCGCCGCCTCGGGCGTGCCGGTCGCGATCTGGCGGATGAAGAGCGGAATGTCGATCGAGGTCGGGCAGGCCGTGATGCAGGGCGCATCATGGCAGAAGTAGCAGCGGTCCGCCGCCACACGCGCCTCGTGCCGGTCGAGCGCAGGCTCGTGGTCGGCGAAGTTGCGGGCGTAGGCTTCGGCTGGCAGGCGACCCGGAACGATGCCGGGCGTCAGCGGGCTGTTCGACATGGGCTGGGGGCCTCCCTGGCTTATGATTGGTCTCAGGCTGGCACAGGTCGATTTTTTTATCAAACGGTAAATTTTCCGGAATGAACGATTTTCGACACGATGACACCGGTCGGATCGGCATTGCCTGTCTCTTGGGCGCTTTCGCGGCTTTTCAGCCCCCATGGGCTCGCGTATAAGCGCCGAATACCAGACTGCGGCGGGCTGCGGGCCCAAGCCGCACGCGCCCAGGGCAGAGAAGAACAGAGGACCCGATGAGCAAGCAGAACACCGACTCCGACGTCGCATTCATCTCGGCCCTGGCCGAGCTTCTGAACAAGAACGACCTGACCGAACTGTCGGTGAAGCGGGAGTATGGCGAGGACGACAGCCTGGAAGTGCGCGTCGTCAAGCAGGCCAACGTGGTGACGGTTGCCGCCGCTCCGGCCCCGGTGGTCCATGCCGCGCCCGCGCCTGCCGCGACGGCAGCGGCTCCGACCGCCCCCGCGGCGGCCCCGGCCAACGAGGATCCGGCCCAGCATCCGGGCGCCGTGACCTCGCCCATGGTCGGCACGGTCTATCTCGCCCCCGAACCCGGCGCCGCCCCCTTCGTGACCGTCGGCGCCCAGGTGGCCGAAGGCCAGACCGTCCTCATCATCGAGGCGATGAAGACGATGAACCACATCCCCGCCCCGCGCGCGGGCACGGTGAAGCGCATCCTGGTCGAGGATGGCCACCCGGTCGAATACGGCGCCCCCCTGATGATCATCGAATAAGGGCGGGCCGATGTTTGACAAGATCCTGATCGCCAACCGGGGGGAGATCGCGCTGCGCGTGATCCGGGCCGCCCGCGAAATGGGGATCAAGTCGGTGGCCGTCCATTCCACCGCCGACACCGACGCGATGCACGTCCGCATGGCCGACGAAAGCGTCTGCATCGGGCCGGCGCCGTCCTCGGCCAGCTACCTGAACAAGGCCGCGATCATCTCGGCCTGCGAGATCACCGGCGCGCAGGCGGTGCATCCGGGCTACGGGTTCCTTTCGGAAAACGCCAGCTTCGCCCAGGCGCTGGAGGATCACGGCATCACCTTCATCGGCCCGAACGCGGAACATATCCGCATCATGGGCGACAAGATCACCGCCAAGGAAACCGCGAAGGAGTTGGGCATCCCCGTGGTGCCCGGATCGGACGGCGGCGTGCCGGATTTCGAGACGGCGAAGAAGGTCGCTGCCGAGATCGGCTATCCGGTCATCATCAAGGCCACCGCCGGCGGCGGCGGGCGCGGCATGAAGGTCGCGAAGGACGCCTCCGAGCTGGAGATCGCCTTCCGCACCGCGCGGTCCGAGGCCAAGGCCGCCTTCGGCAACGACGAAGTCTACATGGAGAAATACCTCCAGCGCCCGCGTCACATCGAGATCCAGGTCTTCGGGGACGGCAAGGGCGGCGCGGTGCATCTGGGCGAACGCGACTGTTCGCTGCAACGCCGCCACCAGAAGGTGTTCGAAGAGGCCCCCGGCCCCGTCATCACGCCGAAGCTGCGGTCGGAGATCGGCACGATCTGCGCCAATGCGATGAAGAAGCTGAAATACATCGGCGCGGGCACGATCGAGTTCCTGTACGAAGACGGCAAGTTCTACTTCATCGAGATGAACACCCGGCTTCAGGTCGAACATCCGGTGACCGAGGCGATCTTCGGCGTGGACCTCGTGCGCGAACAGATCCGCGTCGCCTCGGGCCTCGGCCTGTCCTTCTCGCAGGAGGAGCTCGAGATCAACGGCCACGCGATCGAGGTGCGGATCAATGCCGAGAAGATCCCCGGCTTTTCCCCCTGCCCCGGCCGGATCACCCAGTTCCATGCCCCGGGCGGTCTGGGCGTGCGGATGGATTCGGCGATCTACGACGGCTACCGGATCCCGCCCTATTACGACAGCCTGATCGGCAAGCTGATCGTGCATGGCCGCGACCGGCCCGAGGCGCTGGCCCGCCTCCGCCGCGCGCTGGGAGAGCTGATCATCGACGGCATCGACACCTCGATCCCGCTGTTCCACATGCTTCTGGCCGAGCCCGACATCCAGAACGGCGACTACAACATCCACTGGCTGGAAAAGTGGCTGGAAAAGCAGTTCTCTTGATCTGAACGGGGCGCCCCGGCAACGGGCGCCTCACCGCAAAAGTTTCCGTAAACTTTTGCAAAATCCTCCGAAGGATTTTGCGATGTCCGTGCCCGCCGACGAGATCACCCCGGACATCCTCCTGCGCGCCTATGCGATGGGCATCTTCCCGATGTCCGACGGTCGCGACGACCCCGAGATCCACTGGGTCGATCCCCGGCTTCGGGGTGTGATCCCGCTGGAGGGCTTCCATATATCGCGCTCGCTGGCCAAACGCATCCGCTCTGGCCGGTTCCGGGTGACGGTGGACGAGGATTTCGACGCGGTGGTCGAGGCCTGCGCCGCGCGAGGCGAAACCTGGATCAGCCGTCGCATCCAGGCCCTGTACCTCGACCTGCACCGGCTGGGCTTTGCCCACAGCATCGAGGTGCGCGAGGGCACGGCGCTGGTCGGCGGGGTCTATGGCGTGACGCTGGGGGCGGCCTTCTTCGGCGAAAGCATGTTCTCGCACGTGACCGATGCCTCGAAGGTGGCGCTGGCCCATGCGGTGCACCGGCTGCGGGCCGGCGGCTTCCGGCTCTTCGACACCCAGTTCCTGACACCGCACCTGGCAAGCCTCGGCGCGGTCGAGATCACGCGCGCCGACTATCATCGCCGGCTGAGCGACGCCCTTGCGCAACGCGCCGTGTTCGCGCCCGAGGGCTATTCGCCCTCGCCGTCCGAGGTTGCATCCGCCTCGGGCGCGATCTCGGGCACCGAGCCTCCAGGCAGGATGCAGCCCAGCACCCAGACGTCATAGCGCGGATGGTCCAGCGCCGACAGCGCCGGGGACGAGGCCAGCATCCAGCCGGTGAAGAGCGGCGTCTCGGTCGTCTCTTCCAGGATCGTCAGGTGCGCCTCGGCTTCCGAGGCCGGGTTGCCGGTCGGATAGCGGCAGCTGTCCAGCCGGACGATCAGCCGGCCGAACTTGGCCGTCTGGCCACGCGACAAGGTGACGTCGCCTGTCGAACTGGTCAGCTTGTCCAGAAAGCGCAGCGACGCCCCTTCGGACTCGGTGAACTCCGGGCCTGCGGGTTGTCCAGTTTCCTGCGCCACGACCGGCAACGCCAGGACAAGAACGAGTGCCGCAAGCAGCGCCCTCATGGTGCAGGAGCCTCGTCTGCCGGGGCCTCGTCCCCGCTGCCGCCCCCGGAGGCGAACTTCATCAGGAGCGTGATCAGGCTGACCGCGCCCTGGGTATCCTCGATCTCGCCGCCGGGTTCCAGCATCTCCAGCGCGCCGCCGGGCTGGACTTCGACGAAGGTGCCGCCAAGGAGGCCTTCGGAGGCGACCAGGATCGTCGAATCGACCGGAACCGCCACGTCCTTGCGCATCGAGATGGTGGCATCGGCGAAATAGGTCTCGGGGTTGAGCCGCAGGTCGGTCACCGTCCCGACCTTGACGCCGGCCAGCCGCACGTCGGTGCCGACGCGCACGCCTTCGGCCGACCGGAAACTGGCCGTCAGCGGATAGCTGTCAGGCGCGGCACCGACCCCCGCACCCCGCGCGGCATAGACGGCAAACCCCAAGGCAACCGCAAGCACGGCGGCTCCGGCCAGGATCTCGGCGCGTTCGTAGGCCATCACTCGGGCTGCCACGCCTCGTAGTCGGCCCTTGCGACCGGCTCGGCACGACGGATCGAGCCAGGCGGCACATAGGCAGCCTCGGTGCCGGTCAGGTTCTCCTGATGCGGCTTTTCCCAGGGCTTGTGGCGCAGGGGTGCCTTGGTCGGCGGCTCGTCCCAGGTGTGGTGCAGCCAGCCGTGCCAGTCGGGCGAGATGCGGCTTGCCTCCATCTCGCCATTGTAGATCACCCAGCGCCGCTTGCCGTCACGGGTCTGGTAGAAGACATTCCCCGCCTCGTCCTCGCCCACCTTCACGCCCTTGCGGCTGGTGAAAAGCTGGGTGCCGATGGTCTGGCTGTTCCACCAGGTCAGCAGGCGCTTGAGGAAGTACATGGGCGGACTCCGTCTTCGTTTCCCCCCATATGGCGGAAAGCCGGGGCGAGGTCTAGGGTCAAGCGGCAGGTCCCGCACCACGGGTGCTTCGCTGCCGGTCGAGCCATGAAAAAAGGCGGGCATGAGGCCCGCCTTCCGCATCGCAAGAGCCGGATCAGGCCTTGACCGGTTCCTTCTTCTTCGTCTCGGTGTACACCAGCATCGGCTTGGCGCCGGCGTTCACCGCCTCTTCCTTCACCACCACTTCCTCGACCCCGTCCATGCCGGGAAGCTCGAACATGGTGTCGAGAAGGATGTCCTCCATGATCGAGCGCAGGCCACGCGCCCCGGTCTTGCGCTTGATCGCGCGCTTGGCGATGGCCGTCAGGGCGTCGGGGGTGAAGGTCAGCTTGACCCCCTCGATCTCGAACAGGCGCTGATACTGCTTGACCAGAGCGTTCTTCGGCTCGGTCAGGATGGTCACCAGCGCGGCCTCGTCGAGGTCGGTCAGCGTGGCGATGACCGGCAGGCGGCCGACGAATTCCGGGATCAGGCCGAACTTGAGCAGATCCTCGGGTTCCAGTTCCTTGAACAGGTCGCCGACGCTGCGTTCGTCCGGGCTCTTGACCTCGGCGCCGAAGCCGATGCCCGACCCCTTGTTGCGCTGGGCGATGATCTTTTCCAGGCCCGCGAAGGCGCCGCCGCAGATGAAGAGGATGTTCGTCGTGTCCACCTGCAGGAATTCCTGCTGCGGATGCTTGCGCCCGCCCTGCGGCGGGACGGAGGCCACGGTGCCTTCCATGATCTTCAGAAGCGCCTGCTGCACGCCCTCCCCGGACACGTCGCGGGTGATCGAGGGGTTGTCGGACTTGCGGGTGATCTTGTCCACCTCGTCGATGTAGACGATCCCGCGTTGCGCGCGTTCGACATTGTATTCGCTGGCCTGCAAGAGCTTGAGGATGATGTTCTCCACATCCTCGCCGACATAGCCGGCCTCGGTCAGCGTCGTGGCGTCCGCCATGGTGAAGGGCACGTCCAGGATGCGCGCCAGCGTCTGCGCGAGCAGCGTCTTGCCGCAGCCGGTGGGGCCGATCAACAGGATGTTCGACTTCGACAGTTCGATGTCGTTCTTCGAGGAATGGTTCAGCCGCTTGTAGTGGTTGTGCACTGCCACCGACAGCACGCGCTTGGCGTGGACCTGGCCGATCACGTAGTCGTCCAGCACCTTGCAGATCTCGCGCGGGGTGGGCACGCCGTCCGAGGATTTCAGACCCGTGGTCTTGGTCTCCTCGCGGATGATGTCCATGCACAGCTCGACGCATTCGTCGCAGATGAAGACCGTGGGACCCGCGATCAGCTTGCGCACCTCATGCTGGCTCTTGCCGCAGAACGAGCAGTAGAGGGTGTTCTTGCTGTCGCCGCCGGTGTTGTTCGCCATCCGCAGTCCTCTGAGCTTTGACCCGCTTCGCCGGGCCGGTGCCTCGGGGGAAGTTTAGGGCCTTCCCCCAGGCTCCACAATCCGAAAAACCCGCCGGGAAACTCGGCGGGAATGTGGGCGTCATTTCGACGTATCGTCGGCCTTTCCGCGGCTTTCGAGGATCTGGTCGATCAGGCCCCAGGCCTTCGCATCCTCGGCCGACATGAAGTTGTCGCGCTCCAGCGCCGCCTCGACGGTGTCGTAGTCGTTGCCGGTGTGCTTGACGTAGATTTCGTTCAACCGGCGCTTCAGTTTCAGCGTTTCCTGCGCATGGATCATGATGTCGGTCGCCTGGCCCTGGTAGCCGCCCGAGGGCTGGTGCACCATGATCCGGCTGTTCGGCAGGCTGAAGCGCATGCCCTTTTCCCCGGCCGTCAGCAGCAGCGAGCCCATCGAGGCCGCCTGCCCGATCACCAGCGTGGAAACCTTCGGCCGGATGTACTGCATCGTGTCGTAGATCGACAGGCCCGCGGTCACCACGCCGCCTGGGCTGTTGATGTACATGCTGATTTCCTTGGAGGGGTTTTCCGATTCCAGGAACAGAAGCTGGGCGCAGATCAGGCTGGACATGCCGTCATGCACCGGGCCGCCGAGGAAGATGATCCGTTCCTTCAACAGGCGGCTGAAGATGTCGTAGGCGCGTTCGCCCCGGCTCGTCTGTTCGACGACCATGGGGACCAGCGTGTTCATGTAGTGCTCAACGGGATCGCGCATCGGGGCCTGCCTCTTTCAGTCGCTCGAGGAATATCGTCGAATGTATTGCCAGAGTCTTAGTGGGGTGACACGGGGGCTGCAAGGGCACGTCCTGCGCTTTTGCCGCAGGGGTTCCGCGCCTTGAAAGCCGCGCGCGGCGGCCTAGACCCGGTGCATGTTCACGCCGACACGAGCCGCGGGCCTGGCGCGCCTGGCCGACTTCCTGCCCCGGGCGGGCCGCGACTATGCGGCGCTGCGCAACCTCGATCTGCCCGGTCATCCGCATGTCTCCACCCTCTCGCCCTGGCTGCGCCATCGCCTCGTGACCGAGGAGGAAGTCATCGACGCCACCCTGCGCGCGCATCCGCAGGGGGCCGAGAAGTTCCTGGCCGAGATCTGGTGGCGCACCTACTGGAAGGGCTGGCTGGAGCTGCGGCCGGGGCTCTGGACGGCCTACCGGCAGGGCCTGGCGGCGGGCCTGAACCGGCTGGCGGCAGAACCGGGTCTCGCGGCGCGGGCAGAGGCGGCAATGACGGGCGACACCGGCATCGACTGCTTCGACCACTGGGCGCGCGAGCTGGTGGCTACCGGCTATCTGCACAATCACGCCCGGATGTGGTTCGCCTCGATCTGGATCTTCACCCTGCGGCTGCCCTGGGAACTGGGGGCCGATTTCTTCCTGCGCCACCTCCTGGACGGCGACCCGGCCTCGAACACCCTGTCCTGGCGCTGGGTGGCGGGCCTGCACACGCCCGGCAAGACCTATCTCGCCACAGCCGACAACATCCGGCGCAACACGAACGGCCGCTTCCGCCCCGAAGGCCTGGCCCCCGAGGCCCCGCCCCTGCCTATGTCGCCCCTGCCGCCGCCCCGTCCCGCCCCGCAGGGCGATCACTTCGATGCCTCGGCGCCCTCGCTCCTCCTGGCAACCGAAGAGGACCTGTGTCCCGAGTTCCTGCTGAACCTCGGACTGCGCCCCGTGGCCGTTGCGGCGCTCGGCGACGTTGCCGGTCGGTCGCCTCTGGCCGTCGCCGACCCCGTCCACCGCTTCACCGAGGCGGCGATCGCCGACAGCCTCGGCCGTCTCGGCCATCCCGGCGCGCCCCGGTTCGGCCGCCGGACCCTCCCCGCGCTGGTCGATCTGGCAGAGCGCGCGGGC
Source organism: Tabrizicola flagellatus (assembly GCF_008271465.1). Taxonomy (GTDB): domain Bacteria; phylum Pseudomonadota; class Alphaproteobacteria; order Rhodobacterales; family Rhodobacteraceae; genus Tabrizicola; species Tabrizicola flagellata. The sequence continues at coordinate 475,934 of NZ_VMDU01000001.1, forward strand.
GCAGCGCAGATCGTCACGCCCTATGCCCCGACCGGCCCGGTGGCCTCGGCCCTGTCCGATCTCGCGTCTCTGGCGGGACGGCGGGGCATCGGCCTGACCCGTGTCCTGCGCGATCACGACCGGCACGCCTGGCCGCTGGCCACGCACGGGTTCTTCCGCTTTCGCGAGGCGGTGATGGGCTAGCGGAAGGTCCGGGCCGCCAGCGCCACCCGCGCCCCGGCGGTGACGACGCACAAGACCCCGAAGGTCCACGCCAGAGGCACGAACAGGCCTGGCCAGAGCGCGAGGATCAGGAAACAGAGGATCGTCTCGGTTCCTTCCATCAGGCCGGCGGTGAAATAGAGCGACTTCTCGCCCCGGCTGCGGGTCTGCATGCCCTGCCGCTCGGCCAGCACCGCAAAACCCAGAAAGGTCGCCGCGTTGACATAGAAGCTGAACAGAAGGAAGGCCCCCGCGACCCCGTTCGCGGCCGGGTCGCGCAGGACGAAGGCCAGCGGGATCGCGCCGTAGAAGGCGAAATCGGCCACGATGTCGAGAAAGCCGCCGAAATCGCTCTTGCCGCGCGCCCGGGCAACCGCGCCGTCAAGGCCATCGGCCAACCGGCTGGCCATGAGCACCAGCGCCACCCCGGCCCCTGCCCCGCCGGCAGAGATCAGCCCAGCCGCTGCAAGCCCCAGCACGAGGCCCGCCAGCGTAACTGCGTTGGCCGTGGCCCCGCGCGCCGCCAGCCAGCGGCCACCCTCGTTCAGGGGAGCGTCGATCACCCCGCGCATCAAGCCGTCCAGCATGGCCCACTCCCGATTCGTCCGCATGATCCTCGCTAGCCGGACGGCAGGGAAGTCAACTTTCCGCGGATTTCCGCCCAAGGCATCGGCCGGACCGCTGGCGCACGCCAAAGTTGCGTGCGCAGGTCTGCGTTTTTCGACTATTTCACCAATAACGCCACTTTCTGCCCGATTCCGGCCCAACTGGTCGACGATCAACAAGACTGCCATTCTACGGGGAGTTGCCATGATGATGCGCCTGCAGCTGGCGGCGGTTGCCGCCTCGGCCGTGCTTTGCCTCGGAACTGCCGCTCAGTCCTGCTCGATTCCCGCCAATGCCCAGGCCATGCAGGCAGAGCTGCTGGCGCACCTGAACGCCGAACGCAAGGCGCGCGGCCTGTCGCCGCTGACGCTCTCGGCCAAGCTCGACAAGGCCGCCCAGGGCCATGCCTGCGACAATGCAAGCCGCAGGTCGATCAGCCACACCTCCTCGGATGGCGGCACGCTCAAGACGCGCCTGCGCCGCGCGGGCTATGCCTTCCGCACTGCCGCCGAGAACACCGGCCGCGGCTTCGCCAGCGGTGCGCGGGCGGTGCAGTGGTGGATGAACTCGCCCAAGCACAAGGACAACATCCTGTTGCGCAAGGCGCGCGAAGTCGGGGTCGGCATCGCCCTCAGCCCCGCGCCCGACAACAAGCTGCACTGGATCATCGTGGTCGGCGCCTCGAAATAGCCTAGCGCGCGATCACCAGTTCCGCCTTCAGCCCCCCTAGCGCCTCGCCTTGCGACAGGCGCAGGTCACCGCCGTGGCTGCGCGCGATGTCCGAGGCGATCGCCAGCCCCAGCCCGACCCCTCCGCCCTGGTTCGGATCGCGCGAGGCATCCAGCCGCGCGAAGGGTCGCAGGGCCTCGTCGCGGCGGTCCTCGGGGATGCCGGGGCCGTCGTCCTCGACCGCTATGCGCAGGCTGCGGTCCTGGAAGACCAACCGCAGTTCCACCTTTCGGCCATAGCGCAGGGCATTGCCGACCAGATTCTCGATGGCACGGCGGATGGCCGTCGGTCGCATCTCCACCGGCTCGGCCCGCCCCTCGACACCCGCAAGCCGCACCCTTGCCCCCGCCTTCTCGACCACATCCGTCACCAGGGCGACCGCATCCACCGGCTCGGACTGTTCCGTCGCGTCGCTGCGCACGAAGGCCAGGAACTCGTCCACCATGCGTTCCATCTGCGCGACGTCCTCCTGCAACGCCGCCACTTCCGGGTCCTCCGGCATCAGCGACAGGGCCAGCCGCATCCGCGTCAGCGGCGTGCGCAGGTCGTGACTGACGCCGGACAGCATCAGCGTGCGCTGCTCGATCTGGCGCTCGATCCGGGCGCGCATGTCCAGGAAGGCGCGGCCCGCCGCCCGAACCTCGAGCGCTCCGCGCGGCTTGTAGCGCACGCTCTGCCCCTTGCCGAAGGCCTCGGCCGCCTCGGCCAGCTTGGTGATCGGCCGAAGCTGCCGGCGCAGGAAATAGTAGGCGATCACCGTCAAAAGGACCGATGTGAACAGCATCAGCACGATCAGCTGATGCGGGTTGGTCGCCGACATCCGCCGCCGGCTGACCTCGGCCCCGACCGGCCCGAAACGGCTGTCGAAGCGGAGGAACACCCTCCGTGCCGGATCGGTCAGGTCGATCGCACGCAGTCCCGGCAGCCGCGACCGCAGCGTCGTCATGATCGTGTTGCCGGACAGGTCGATGAACGCCATCCGGTCCGCGACCGGGGCCTCCGGCCCGGCCGGAATCGACAGCCTGATCTCCAGCGCCTCGGCCAGCGGCGTGACCTCGGCGCGGGCCTCCTCCAGCGTGGCGCTCGACTCGATCCGGTCCATCAGGAACCCCAAGTCGATCGCCACACCTTGCGTCATCTGTGCGGTTACGCCTTCATAGAAGCGCTGGATGAACTCGGTCGAGAACACCAGTTGAATCGCCAGGATCGGCACGATCAGGATCAGCGCCGCCCGGCCGTAGAGCCCTCTGGGAAGAAGACGTTGCAAGATCGACATCACCCCGACCCTAACCGCGCGCATGCGGCTTGGAAAGCCGGCAGACCGTGACCGGCGCCCGGACCTCCGACCCGCCGGTGCGCTGCCTGGTGGCGCCGAACCCGTCTCCGCTGACCGGGGCCGGAACCAACACCTGGATCGTTGGCGGCAGCGGCCTCGTCGTCATCGACCCGGGACCCGATGATCCCGCGCATCTGGCGGCGATCCTGGGCGCGGTCGGCCCGGGGCAACGGATCGACCTGATCGTGGTCACCCATGCCCATCTCGACCACTCCGCCCTCGCGCCGCGCCTTGCCGCCCGGACCGGAGCCCCGGTCCATGCCTTCGGCGGTGCCACTGACGGTCGCAGTCGCGTGATGCAGGGCCTGGCCGACAGCCTCGCGGTCCGGGGCGAGGGCCTCGACCTTCGCTTCGCGCCCGACCGGCGGCTGGCGGATGCCGATCTGCTGACCGGCCCGGACTGGGACCTGCGCGCGCTGCACACGCCGGGGCACCTGGGCGGGCACCTTTGCCTCGCTCTCGGCGACACCCTGTTTTCCGGCGATCATGTCATGGGCTGGTCCACCTCGATCGTCTCGCCGCCGGATGGCGACATGACCGACTACATGGCGTCGCTGCACCGGCTGGCCCAGGCGCGCTGGTCCCGCTTCCTGCCCGGCCACGGCGATCCGGTCGCGGATCCGGCACGGCGCCTGGCCGAGCTGATCGCGCATCGTCAGGGGCGCGAGACGCAGATCCTTGCGATGCTCTCCGAAGGTCCTGCCCGCATAGCTGAACTCACCGCGCGCATATATGCCGGCACCCCGTCACATCTCCTCCCTGCGGCCGCGCGCAATGTCCTTGCGCATCTCGTTGATCTGGCAAGCAGAAAGCTCGTGACCGCTCGCCCCTCCCTGGCCCCAGACGCCGAGTTCCGCCTTGCCTGACCGCCGGCGCATTTTCCCCGGATTTGCCCCTTGCCGCCCCCAAGCGGCCTTGCTATAGACCGCCCCGTGTTCCGGCGTAGCTCAGCGGTAGAGCAGTTGACTGTTAATCAATTGGTCGTAGGTTCGATCCCTACCGCCGGAGCCAAAAAATCCTGATCTAATTGGATATTGAACGGGCGACGTCTCCCTCCGCCCGGTTTTGTCCATGTCATGCGCTCCTTCGCTGGCAGAGAGGACAGGAGACGCGCCTCGCCGACGTCCGCCGCCGCAGTCTGCCCCGGCCACGCGCGCCATCCCGGATGCACCCTTGGCCTCGGATCCGGCCGCACCGAAAGTTTTGCGGTTGATGCGACCGAACCACCCGTCCAGACTGGTCCGACAGATCTGCTGTTTTCCGGCCCGATCCCGACCTTGCCGGGACCAACTCTTCCGCCGCATCATTTTTGTATTGTCATAGCTTTGAAATTTACTATATGAACCCCATCAGACAAACGCGAGCGCGAATCCGATGTCCCGACCCCTTCTCCTGTCTAGCCTGCTGGCTGTTGCCGTTATCTCCGCCGGTTCGCTCCTGGCCGAGCCGTTCACCGTCACAGCAAAACCCGTCACGGTCTGGAAATCCGTCTACGGCAGCGTCGAGGCGCGCGACCGGATCCCGGCCCGCTCGCGCATCGGCGGAACGCTGGTCGAACTGTCGGTGAACGAAGGCGACCTGGTGACCGCCGGTCAGGAGATCGCCCGGATCGTCGATGACAAGCTGGACTTCCAGCTTGCCGCGATCGCCGCGCAGCGCGAGGCTCTGTCGGCCCAGCTTGCCAATGCCGAGGTCGACCTGAAACGTGGCGAGGACCTTCTGAAGAACGGCGTGACCACGACGCAGCGGGTGGATGCCCTTCGCACCCAGGTCGATGTGCTGAAGGGCCAGATCGCCGCGCTGGTCGCCCAGGCCGACGTCGTCACCCAGCAGGCGAAGGAGGGTGTCGTGCTGGCGCCCGTCGCGGGCCGGGTGCTGGACGTGCCGGTCACCAAGGGCGCGGTCCTGATGCCGGGCGAAATCGTGGCCGTGGTCGGCGGCGGCGGCACCTATCTGCGTCTGGCCGTGCCCGAACGCCATGCCACCGCGCTTGATGCCGGCGACAAGATCCGCATCACCGAAGGCGGCGAGGACCGCGAGGGCACGCTTGCCCGCGTCTATCCGCTGATCGAGGGCGGCCGCGTTACCGCCGATGTCGAGATCGACGGTCTGCCCGACAGCTTCGTCGGCAAGCGCATGCTGATCAGCCTGCCCGTCGCCGAACGCGAGGCCCTTCTGGTGCCCGAAACCACGCTCGTCACCCGCGCCGGGCTCGATTTCGTCGGCCTCAAGACGCCTGAAGGCGTGGCCCTGCGCAGCATCGTGCCGGGCGAGACCCATGTGATCGACGGCATCCCGATGGTCGAGGTCGTCACCGGCCTTGCGGCGGGCGATGTCGTGCTGCCTGCTTCCGAGGCGACCCATGCCGCCGAGGTGGGCCATGAGTGAGCCGAGGACCAAGCACCCGCTGGGGATCGCGGGCGGGCTGACCAAGGCCTTCATCAACTCGGCCCTGACCCCCCTCTTCATCCTCGCCGCCCTCGCTGCCGGCCTCGTGGCGCTGGTCTCGCTCCCGCGCGAGGAAGAGCCGCAGATCTCGGTGCCGCTGGTGGACATCCATGTCCAGGCCCAGGGCCTCAAGGCGGTGGATGCGACGAAGCTCGTGACCGAACCGCTCGAGGTGCTGGTCAAGGGCATCAATGATGTCGAACACGTCTATTCCTCGACCCGCGACGATGCGGCGATGGTGACGGCACGGTTCGTCGTCGGCACGCGGTCGGAGGATGCGATCCTGCGCGTCCACGACAAGATCCGCGCCAACATGGACGTGATCCCGGTCGGCATCCCCGAACCGCTGATCGTGGGCCGCGGCATCGACGACGTGGCGATCCTGACCCTGACCCTGTCCTCGGAAACCGCCACCGCGAACGACCTGACCCGCATCGCCCGCACGCTGCAGACCGAGGTCGCCAAGACCGAGAACGTGGGCCTGACCTACCTCGTCGGCGACGCGCAGGACGCGATCCGCATCGAACCCGACCCCGACCGCCTGGCGCTGTACGGCGTGACGCTGCAACAGCTTGCCGGCAAGGTCGCCCAGGCCAACCGCACGCTGAACACGGGCAAGCTGCGCGATCAGGGCCAGATGGTGGACCTCGTCGCCGGCGAGACGCTGACCGCGCCGGCCGAGGTGGCGAACCTCCTGCTCACCACCCGCGACGGGCGTCCGGTCTATGTCTCGGACGTGGCCACCGTGGCTTACGTCGAAAACACCAGCGACACCATCGTCTCGCACATGGCCAAGACCGGGGACGGCAAGGTCGTCTCGGGTCCGGCGGTGACGCTGGCCATCGCCAAGCGTGCCGGTGCGAACGCGGTGGTCGTGGCCGAAGAGGTGCTGCACCGCGTCCATGAACTGGAACCGAAGCTGATCCCGGACGGCGTGGACATCACCATCACGCGCGACTATGGCGAGACGGCGAACGAAAAGGCGAACGAACTGCTGTTCCACCTCGGCCTCGCCACCGTCTCGATCATCGCTCTGGTCCTGTTTGCCATCGGCTGGCGCGAGTCGCTCGTGGTGGCCATCGTGATCCCGGTGACGATCCTGCTGACGCTCTTTGCCGCCTGGATCATGGGCTACACGCTGAACCGGGTGTCGCTCTTCGCACTGATCTTCTCGATCGGGATCCTCGTCGATGACGCGATCGTGGTGATCGAGAACATCGACCGCCACTGGGGCATGGACCGCCGCAAGCCGCGCCTGCAGGCCGCCATCGAGGCGGTGGCCGAGGTCGGCAACCCCACCATCGTCGCCACGCTGACCGTGGTCGCGGCGCTTCTGCCGATGCTGTTCGTCTCCGGCCTGATGGGTCCCTACATGTCGCCCATCCCGGCCAATGCCAGCGCCGCGATGATCTTTTCCTTCTTCGTCGCGGTCATCATCACCCCCTGGCTGATGGTCAAGATCGCCGGCCGCGCCGACATGCGGGAACATGCCCATGACGACATCCACGGCGGCCATCACGGCGGCTGGCTGGAAAAGGCCTACTCCGCCGTCGCGCGGCCGGTGCTGAAGACCAAGGGGCGCAGCCTGGCCTTCCTTCTGGTCACCGCCGTCCTGTCCTTCGGCTCGCTCGCGGCGCTCTACACCCGCGACGTGACAGTGAAGCTCCTGCCCTTCGACAACAAGTCGGAACTGTCGGTGGTGATCGACCTGCCCGAGGGCTCCTCGGTCGAGGCGACCGACCGCGTTGCCCGCGACGTGGCCGATGTCGTGATGCAGCTGCCCGAAGTGACCTCGGTCCAGACCCATGCCGGCACGCCCGCGCCGTTCAACTTCAACGGGCTGGTGCGCCACTACTACTTGCGCAAGGAACCGCAGCTCGGCGAGGTGGCGATCAACCTGACGCCCAAGACCGACCGCGACCGGGCCAGCCACGACATCGCGCTCGACATCCGCCAGCGTCTGGCCGACCTGCCGGTGCCGGAAGGCACCAGCCTGAAGGTCGTCGAACCCCCGCCGGGGCCGCCGGTGATCTCGACCCTGCTGGCCGAAGTCTATGGTCCCGATGCCGAAACCCGGCGCGAAGCCGCCCGGATGATCCGCCAGGCCTTCGAGTCCGTGCCCTTCATCGTCGATGTGGACGACAGCTTCGGCACCCAGGCCCGCCGCCTGCGCGCCACGATCTCGACCGACGATCTCGACTTCTACGGCGTGCAGGAACAGGACGTGTTCGACACGCTCGCGCTTCTGAACGGCGGCCAGACGGTGGGCTACTCGCACCGCGGCGAGGGGCGCCTGCCGATCCCGCTGGTCGTGGGGCGCGACAAGTCCGACCGGGTCATGGACGAACGCTTCCTGACCACGCCCATTCCGGCCAACGCCCTGCCCGGCGCGCGCGGGGTGGTGGAACTCGGCGACGTGATCCGCGTCTCCGAGGATCAGGCGAGCTATCCGATCTTCCGCCACAACGGCCGCGATGCCGAGATGGTGACGGCCGAACTGGCCGGCGATTTCGAAGCGCCGCTCTACGGCATGCTCGCCGTTGCCGACCAGATCGAGAAGATGGACTGGCCCGAAGGCACCAAGCCCACGATCGCGCTGCACGGCCAGCCCGAGGACGAAAGCAAGGTCACGCTTCTGTGGGACGGCGAATGGGAAGTGACCTTCGTCACCTTCCGCGACATGGGGGCGGCCTTCGGGGTGGCGCTCCTGGGCATCTACATCCTGGTCGTGGCCCAGTTCGGTTCGTTCAAGCTGCCGCTCGTCATCCTCACACCGATCCCGCTGACCTTCCTGGGGATCATCTTCGGCCACTGGCTGTTCGGGGCACCGTTCAGCGCCACATCGATGATCGGTTTCATCGCGCTCGCGGGCATCATCGTGCGGAACTCGATCCTGCTGGTCGATTTCATCCGCCACGCCACGCCAGAGGGCCAGTTGCCCAGCGTCGCCACCCTGATCGAGGCCGGCGCGATCCGCTTCAAGCCGATCCTCCTGACCGCCATCGCCGCCATGATCGGTGCGGTGGTGATCCTGGCCGACCCGATCTTCCAGGGCCTCGCCATCTCGCTCTTGTTCGGTCTGCTCAGCTCCACGCTGCTGACCGTGCTTGTCATCCCGGCGATCTACCGCGTCTTCCGGACGGCATCCGGCAGCACGGCGCCCGCCACCACTGCCTGATCAGAAGAGGAGACTGAAATGGCACATGTCGTCGTACTGGGCGCCGGACTTGGCGGCGCCATCATGGCCTACGAGCTGAAGGACCAGCTGCGTCCCGAGGACAAGGTGACGGTCGTCACCAAGGATCCGCACTATCACTTCGTGCCCTCGAACCCCTGGATCGCCGTGGGCTGGCGCGACCGCGAGGACATCACGGTGGACCTCGCCCCGACGATGAAGAAGAAGGGGATCGACTTCATCCCCGTCGCGGCCGAGAAGCTCCACCCCGAGGAGAACCGGATCGAGCTGGTGGACGGAAAGTCCGTCAGCTACGACTACCTCGTCATCGCCACCGGGCCGGAACTGGCCTTCGACGAGATACCGGGCTTCGGCCCGCATGGCGGCTATACCCAGTCGGTCTGCCACATCGACCATGCCGAGGCGGCGAAATCGGTGTTCGAGAAGCTGGTGGCCAACCCCGGCCCGGTCATCATCGGCGCGGCGCAGGGCGCGAGCTGCTTCGGCCCGGCCTACGAGTTCCTGTTCATCCTGGAAACCGCGCTCCGCCGCGCCAAGGTGCGCGACCGCGTGCCGATGACCTTCGTCACGCCCGAGCCCTACATCGGGCACCTCGGCCTCGACGGGGTGGGCGACACCAAGGGCCTTCTCGAAAGCCAGATGCGCGAGAAGCACATCAAGTGGATGACCAACACCCGGATCAAGAAGGTCGAGGAAGGCCACATGTTCGTCGAGGAAATCAACGACGATGGCACGGTGAAGGCCGAACGCGACCTTCCCTTCGCCTTCTCGATGATGCTGCCCGCCTTCCGCGGGATCAAGGCCGTCTCGGGGATCGAGGGCCTCTCGAACCCGCGCGGCTTCACCATCGTGGACAAGCACCAGCAGAACCCGAAATACAGGAACATCTTCGCGGTGGGTGTCTGCGTTGCGATCCCGCCGATGGGCCCGACCCCCGTGCCCTGCGGCGTGCCGAAGACCGGCTTCATGATCGAATCGATGGTCACCGCGACCGCCCACAACATCGGCAACCTCGTGCGCGGCAAGGAGCCCGACTCGGTCGGCACCTGGAACGCCGTCTGCCTGGCCGATTTCGGCGACGGGGGCATCGCCTTCGTGGCCCAACCCCAGATCCCGCCGCGCAACGTCAACTGGTCGTCGTCGGGCAAATGGGTCCATCTGGCCAAGGCCGGTTTCGAGAAATACTTCATCCGCAAGCTGCGGAAAGGCACCTCTGAACCCTTCTACGAAAGCCTCGCACTGAAAGTGCTGGGGATCGACAAACTCAAGGAAACCACGAAAGGATAAGTCCATGACCCTCGATGCTGCCGTTCTGCGCTTTGCCGGCGTGATGGTGCTGCTCAGCGTCCTGCTGACCGTCTATGTCTCGCCGCTCTTCGTCTGGTTCACCGTGTTCATCGGGCTGAACCTGATCCAGTCGTCCTTCACCGGCTTCTGTCCGGCCGCTGCGGTGTTCCGCAAGCTCGGGGTCAAGAAGGGCTGCGCCTTCGAATAGGAGAAGATGATGGCAGAGATCCTGGAAGGCTTCGGCGGCACCGCCGAACAGGCCAGCCGCGCCGTGGCGCTTCTGAAGTCGCTGTCGCACGAGGGTCGGTTGCAGATCCTCTGCCTGCTTGTCGATGGCGAGATGAACGTCACCCAGCTGGCCGAGGCCCTGCGCGCCAGCCCCGTCACGGTCTCGCAGCAGCTGATGCGGCTGCGGGCCGAAGGGATCGTGCAGACCCGGCGCGAGGGGAAAAGCGTCATCTACAGCCTGGCGCAGGAAGAGGTGGCCAGGATCGTCACCGCACTGCGCGACACCTTCTGCCGCGCCAGGATCGCAAGCTAACCCAGCATCTGCCCGCAGGGCGGCATGATCTGCTGCCTTGCGCTTGCCGCGCGGACTGGCTAAATGAGCGCTGTGCGGGTGTAGCTCAATGGTAGAGCAGAAGCTTCCCAAGCTTACGACGAGGGTTCGATTCCCTTCACCCGCTCCATCACCTCTCTGCGGCGATTGACAGGCGATCCGCGCCGGTTGACCTTCGCGTCACAGCCACCGGAGCCTGTCATGCCGCGCCCTCTTCTCGCCCTGCCCCTCTGCCTCGCCCTCGCCGCCTGCGTCGAGGACAGCGGCCCCTCCGAGCCCTATCCCTTCGTCGGCCGCTGGGATTGCGGGGTGCAGACCTTCACCTTCACCAACACCACCTACAACAACGGCAGCCGGACCTACCCGATCCAGTCGGTCAGCCGGCAGGACCGCACCTACACGCTGCGCTTCGCCGACGGCTACATGATCATCCTTGCCGCAGTCACCGACACCGGCCTGACCTGGATCTCGGGCGCGACCGGCGACCAGTTCAACTGCCGCCGGCTCTAGGTGCTTCCGTTCCGCGCCGGAACCGGCTAACCAGCCGGCCGACGCCAACAGGGAGACAGACATGAACACCGACATCACCCGCTACGGCACCGGCCCCCGCATGTCCGAGGCCGTGGCCTACAACGGCATCCTCTGGGTCGCGGGACAGCTCGGCGAACCGCGCGGCTCGGTCGCGGAGCAGACCGCCCAGGCCCTGGCCGAGGTGGACCGGATCCTGGCCGAGGCCGGCACCGACAAGACCCGGATCCTCTCGGTCCAGATCTGGCTCGCCGACATGGCGACCTTCGCCGAGATGAACTCGGTCTGGGACAAGTGGGTCCCGCAGGGCCACACGCCCGCCCGCGCCACCGGCGAGGCGAAACTTGCCACCCCCGACTACAAGGTCGAGATCATCGTCACCGCCGCGCTGAAGTAACTTCGCCCGCCAAGCCCAAGAATTTTCGACGAAAATTCTTGGGCACCGCCTAACGCAGAAATTCGACCAAAGCCGCCGTGGAGCCGTCCTTGCCCTCGGTGCCCGCCTTGCCTTCCAGCACCGGTTGCAGCGCCAGCGCCAGTTCCTTGCCCAGTTCCACCCCCCACTGGTCGTAGGAATTGATCCCCAGGATCACCCCCTCGACGAACACCCGGTGTTCATACAGTGCGATGATCTGGCCCAGGGTGAAGGGTGTCAGCCGGTCGTAGGCCAGCACCGTCGAGGGCCGGTTGCCCGGGAACACCCGATGCCGCGCCTGCCGTTCCAGTTCCGCCCCGGTCAGCCCCTTCCGCGCCATGATCGCCCGCGCCTCATCTAGGCTGCGGCCCCGCAAGAGCGCCTCGGCCTGCGCCAGGCAATTGGCGACCAGAAGCAGGTGCTGATGCACCAGGTCCGGCTCATGCCCGCGCCGCGCCACGAGGAACTCGCAGGGCACGACCCGAGTGCCCTGATGGATCAGCTGGTAGAAGGCATGCTGGCCGTTCGTGCCCGGCTCGCCCCAGACCACGGGGCCCGAGTGCGTCTCCAGGTCCGACCCGTCGATGGCGACGCGCTTGCCGTTCGATTCCATCTCCAGCTGCTGCAGATAGGCAGGCAGCCGCGCAAGCCTTTGATCATAGGGCAGAACCGCCCGCGTGGCATGGCCGCAGATCTGGTTGTGCCAGATGCCGACCAGCGCCAGCATCACCGGCATGTTGGCCGCGAAGGGCGCTGTCAGGAAATGTTCATCCATCGCCCGGCCGCCGGCGAGGAACTCCTCGAACCGCTCCGGCCCCACGGCGATCATCAGCGCCAGGCCGATCGGCCCCCACATGGAATAGCGGCCGCCCACCCAGTCCTCGAAGCCGAAAACCCTCGCCGGATCAATACCATAGGCGGAAGTCCTGTCGCGCGCGGTCGAAACGGCGGCGAACTGGGCCGCCGGATCGGCCACCTTCGCCGCCATCCAGCGCTTCGCCGTGTCGGCATTGGTCATCGTCTCGATCGTGGTGAAGGTCTTCGAGGCGACGATCACCAGAGTCGTCGTCGGATCAAGGCCTTGCAACACGTCGTGAATATGCGCCCCATCGACGTTCGAGACGAAATGGCAGCGCGGCCCGTCATGGTAGGGCGCCAGCGCCAGCGTTGCCATGGCCGGGCCAAGGTCGGATCCGCCGATCCCGATGTTCACCACATCGGTGATCCGCCCGCCCTGTCCCTGGAACGCCCCCGAGCGCACGTCGCGCGCGAAGGCCGCGCAGGCGGCGCGGATCCGGCGCACCTCGGGCAGCACGTCCTGCCCATCGACGCGGATCACCGCCTCGTCTCCGGCCCGCAGCGCCACATGCAGCACGGCGCGGCCTTCGGTATCGTTGATCTTCTCCCCGGAAAACATCGCCGCGCGCTTTTCCGCCACGCCCGAGACCTCGGCCAGTCGCACCAGGGCGGCACGGGTAGCGCTGTCGATGTTGGTCTTGGAATAGTCGAACAGCATCCCGTCGGCAGTCACCGAGAAATCGCCCGCCCGGCCTTCGTCAAACAGATCAAGGATATGGCGGCCCTTGTTCACGTCGTGAAGCCGCTGCAATTCAGCCCATTTGCTCATGTCATTCCGCCCAATGCACGGTTGCGCTGTCGAGGACGGCCCGGACGGGCGCCTCCTGCGGGCTCAGGGTCATCGCGCGCTCCAGCGCCGCGCGCTTTTCCGTCCCGGTGATCAGGATGTGGATGTTGAATGCCTCGCGCAGCACCGGCGCGGTCAGGGTGACGCGCGGCTCGCCCGCCGCCTCGGCACGCAACGCCATCAGGATCGGCGCGTCGGGCGCCAGCGCCTCCTCCAGCCGGTCGGCGCCGGGAAACAGGCTTGCGGTGTGCATGTCCGCCCCCATGCCCAGCAGGAGGACCGAGATCGGCAGATGCGGCCGGATCCCGTCGGCCAACGCCTCCAGCATCTCCTCGGGCGTCTCGGCGGGCGCATAAAGCGGCACCAGCCGCGCCGGCGCCGCCCGGCCCCGCAGAAGCCGCTCCCGCACCAGCCGGGTGTTCGACCGGTCCGACGACTCGGGCACCCAGCGTTCGTCGTTCAGGATCACCGCCACATTCGCCCAGTCCAGATCCACCCCCGACAGCGTGTCGAAGATCGGCCCCGGCGTGGTCCCGCCCGGCACCGAGAAGGTCGCGCTGCCCTCTCGGCGCAGGAAATCGCCCAGCTGGCCGGCGATCAGGTCGGCCAGCCGCAGCATCATCAGATCCCGGTCGGGGTAGGTTTCCAGGTTCATTCGCGTATCTCCCGCCAGCGCCGCCCGTCGCGGTGCATCAGCATCAACGCATCTTCCGGGCCCGAGGATCCGGGGTCGTAGGTCTGCGGCTTGTCGCCCCGCGCCTCCCAGCCCTCGATGATCGGGTCGGTCCAGGCCCAGGCCGCCTCGACCTCGTCGCCGCGCATGAACAGCGTCTGGTTGCCCCGGATCACGTCCATGATGAGCCGCTCGTAGGCGTCCGGCACATCCTCGGCCTCGGCCCCCAGCGCATCGGCGAAGGACATGTCCAAGGGCACCTGCATCAGCCGCATCCCCCCGGGTCCTGGTTCCTTGATCATCACCATCAGGTTCATGCCCTCGTTCGGCTGCAACCGGATGACAAGCACGTTCTCGTGCCAGCCGGCCGCGTCATCGAAGATCGCATGCGGCGGCTGCTTGAAGGTGATGGCGATCTCGCTGGCCCGCGCCCGCAGCCTCTTGCCCGTGCGCAGGTAGAAGGGCACCCCCTGCCAGCGCCAGTTCGAGATCGCGACCTTCAGCGCGATGTAGCTTTCGGTCCTCGACTGCGGATTCTCGGCATGTGCGAGATAGGACTTCTCGCCCTGCCCTGCCCCGTATTGCCCGCGCACGATGTCCTCGGGCGGGACCGGCTTCAGCGCGCGGATCACCTTCAGCTTCTCATCGCGCACGGCATCGGGGTCGAAGTGATAGGGCGGTTCCATCGCGATCAGGCAGAGAAGCTGCATCAGGTGGTTCTGCACCATGTCCCGCATGGCGCCCGACTTGTCGTAATAGGCGCCGCGGCCGTCCACGCCCACGGTTTCCGCCACCGTGATCTGGACGTGGTCGATGTATTCGGCCTTCCACAAGGGCTCGAACAGGATGTTGGCAAAGCGCACCGCCATCAGGTTCTGGACGGTTTCCTTGCCCAGGTAATGGTCGATCCGGTAGATCTGCGTCTCGTTGAAATGCCTGGCCAGCACCGCGTTCAGCGCCTTGGCGCTCGCCAGGTCGCGGCCGAAGGGCTTTTCCACCACGATCCGGCTCCAGGCATCGGCGATGCCATGTTCCGACAGCCGCTGCGCGATGTCGCCGAAGAGGCTGGGCGCGACCGAGAAATAGAAGGCCCGGACCACGTTCTCGCGCATCAGCTTCTTCAGCGCCGCCCAGCCGTTCGTGCCGGTGGCGTCGATCGCAACATAGTGCAGACGGCCGATGAACGCCTCGATCGCCGACTTGTCCTGCCGCGCCTTGGGCACGAACTCGGCCAGCGCCTCGCGCACCTGGTCGCGGAAGCCCTCATCGGTCAGATCGGCCCGGGCCGCCCCGATGATCCGGCTCTCCGCCGGCATCTGCCCGGCCACGAACCGCCGATAGAGGCCCGGCAGGATCTTGCGGCGCGCCAGATCGCCCGTGCCGCCGAAGATCACCAGATCGAAGACATCCACCGGAATGACGCGCGAGACCATGGCTTTCTCCTCGGAAGGCTGTTAGCGCTAACGGGCGCCTTCTACAGCCTGCCCGACCCCATGTCTAGCAGTCAGCACGGGCCGGGCCAACCGGCGGCGTCGTCACGCCTCCAGCTCGGCATCCCAGTAGAGGTAATCCATCCAGCTGTCGTGCAGGTGGTTCGGCGGAAACCGGCGGCCGTGCGCCTGCATCTCCTCGGCCGTCGGCGCGCGCGGCGGGCGGCGCAGGGAGAGGCCCGACTGTTTCAGCGTCTTCGAACCCTTGCGCAGGTTGCAGGGGCTGCAAGCCGCAACCACGTTCTCCCAGCTGGTGATCCCGCCGCGCGACCTCGGCACCACATGGTCAAAGGTCAGATCGCCCTTCGCGCCGCAATACTGGCAGCAGAATTCGTCCCGCAGAAAAAGATTGAAGCGCGTGAAGGCCACGCGCTTCTGGGGTTTGACGTAATCCTTCAGGACGACCACCGAGGGTATCCTGAACTCCTGCCGCTGGCTTCGGACGACATGGTCGTATTCGGCGACGATCTGCACCCGGTCCAGGACGGCCGCCTTGATCGCCTCCTGCCAGGGCCACAGGCTGAGCGGGTAGTAGCTGAGCGGGCGATAGTCGGCATTCAGCACCAGCGCCGGATAATGCTTCAGCGCCGCCGGATCGCGCACGAACTGGGTTCTGAAATCGCCGTCCATTCCGTCAAAGACTCCGCGCTTCGCCCGTCGACCGTTCGGCCAGCAGGGCGGGGAGTCCCGCCCCGTCAGCCGAAACTATATCTGGCGTTTCCGCCATGGCAACCCCCAAGCGCCAGAGTGTCGCTGCGGGTTTTCCACAGGCCTTCTGCCCGATCCGGGTAACATCACGGTGACATTCGCGGCCCTGACCCGCGCCCTTCGGCCGGCCGGTTGCCGCGCAATCCGGCCCCATCCGCGCGGGTCGGGGTTGCGCCTGCCGGCCGCGCGCCGGTATCAGACGGCGATCCACAGCGGAGCCACCGATGCCCCTTACCCGCCGCCTGATGCTGCTCTCTGCCGCCGCCGCCCTCGCCGCCTGCGGCCGCGCACCACAGCCGCCCGTGACCCGTGCGCCGATGGCGCCCGGCGCCACGCCCGAGATGCTGGCGCTGGTGGACCGCTACGCCGATTTCCACGAAATCCCGCGCAGCCTGATGCACCGGGTCGTCCGGCGCGAAAGCGGCTACAATCCGGCCGCCCGCAACGGGCCCTATTACGGGCTGATGCAGATCCATCCGCAGACCGCGCGGACCATGGGCTACAACGGCCCGCCCGAAGGCCTGCTGGATGCCGAAACCAACCTGACCTATGCCGGCAAGTATCTCCGCGGCGCCTGGCTGGTCTCGCGCGGGTCCGAGGACCGTGCGGTCATGTGGTATGCCAAGGGCTATTATTACGAGGCCAAGCGCCTGGGCCTCCTTTACGAAACGGGTCTGCGCACCTAGCTGTCTCCGGTCAGGCAGGGGGGCGCATGGCCGAGAACCGACCCGATATCTGCGTCCTGTCGAACCCGCGATCGGGCACCTCGCAACGCAACCCCGGCGCGGTCGAACGCGCCATGGCCGTGTTCGGCGCCCGGGCAGAGCTGCGGCCCTTTTCCGGCGATCCGGCGGACGAGGCCGCGCGCGCGGTGCAGGACGGCTTCCGCATCGTGGTCGCGGCCGGCGGCGACGGCACGGTGGCGGGCGTTGCCCATGCTCTGGCCGGAACCGGGGTCGCGCTGGCCGTCCTGCCCTTGGGCACCTTCAACTACTTCGCCCGCGGCCTGAAGATGCCCGAAGCCCCCGAGGCCGCTGCCCGTGCCATCCTGGACGGCGCCCCGCATGACATCCGGGTGGGCACGCTGAACAGCCGCGTCTTCCTGAACAACGTCGCCATCGGCCTCTACCCCGCGATCCTCGAGGAACGCGAGGCCGTCTATGCCCGCTTCGGGCGCTATCGCCTTTTGGCGCATCTGGCCTCGCTGCGCACGATCCTGCGCTTTCAGAAACCCTACCGGATGGAGATCTACCAGGACGACACCCGGCACAGCATCCGCACGCCCATGGTTTTCGTCGCCCGCTCGGCCTATCAGCTCGACCAGTTCGGGCTGCAAGGGGCCGAGGCGATCTCGGACGACCGTTTCGTGCTGTTCCTCGCGCATCAGCAGACGCGGCTCGGATTCCTGCGCCTCGCCTGGCGGCTGGTGCGGCGGCGGGTGGACCATGGGCGCGACGTGATCGTCTCCACCCCGCGACGGATCGCGATTGCGGTGCGCGGGCGGCGGCGCATCGCCGTGGCGCTCGACGGCGAGAAGCTGAAGATGCGCCTGCCGCTGCGGATCCGGCTGAACGATCACCTGTTGCAGGTCATCCTGCCGCCGGACAAGCTGGCCGGATGAGCCGGATCCTGCACCTTTCCGACCTGCATTTCGGCACGGTCGATGCGCGGCTGGTCGATCCGCTTGTCGATCTGGCGCATCGGCTGAAGCCGGATCTCTGCGTGGTCTCGGGCGATCTGACCCAGCGCGCGCGGGCCGACCAGTTCCGCGCGGCGCGCGCCTTTCTCGACCGCCTGCCGGCCCCTGTGCTGCTGGTGCCCGGCAATCACGACATGCCGCTTCACAACCTGCCCCTGCGGCTTCTGGCGCCGCTGGCGCGCTACCGGCGCGCCTTCGGGCCGCTGACCGAGCCGCAGGCGACCCTCCCCGACGCCGTGGTGCAGGGGCTGAACACCGCAAATCCGCTGGTCTGGAAATCCGGTCGCCTGCGGCGCGCCTCGATCCGGCGACTGGAGCGGACCTTTTCCGAGGCGCCGACGGGGCACTGGCGGGTGGCGGTGATGCACCATGCCCCGGTCCCGGCCGCCGACGGCACGCCCGCCGATATCGCCGATCCCGCCGGGACGCTCGCCGCCCTCGCCCGCGCCGGGGCCGAGATCGTGCTGTCCGGCCATACCCACATGCCGCACATGGGCCTTGCCGACACGGCGGCCGGGGTGCTGTTCCTCCAGGTCGGGACCGCCCTGTCCACCCGGCTGAAGACCGGCAGCAACGATCTGGCGCTCCTCAGCCTTTCGCCGGGGGTGGTGAGGGTGGAAAGCTGGCTCTCCCCGCCCGGAGCACGCGGATTCGAGCCCGGCCCCGCCCGGACCTACCGGCGCCTGGACGGGGTATGGAACGAGGTTGACAAAGCGTAAACGTCCGCGGGCAACCGATTGGATTTGCAGTGGTATCCGGAAATGTCCACCGTGGACATCAATACCAGGCATCGGCCACGGCGGCCTTCTTGCGGGCGACGAAGTCGTGCAGGGCGTCGCGGACCCCCGCGTCCAAGGGTGGCGCCTCATACTCCGCCAGCCGCTTCTTCCACAGCCGGTTCGCCCGGGTCGCGGCGTCGGTGGACCCCGCCGCCTCCCATTTCTCGAAGGGTTCGTTGTCCGACAACTCGCTGTCCCAGAACGCCGTCTCATAGTGCCGCATCGTGTGCGAGCAGCCGAAGAAATGGTTCCCCGGCCCGACCTCGGCAAAGGCCTCGACCGCCAGCTGGTCGTCGTCGATCTTCACCCCGTCCAGATAGGCATGCAGCGCGCCGCAAAGGTCGGCATCCAGCATGAACTTCTCGTAGGACATGCTGAGGAGACCGTCGAGGAACCCGGCCGAATGCAGGATGAAGTTGGCCCCGCAGTGGACCGCCGCCAGCATCGACATCGTCCCTTCCATCATCGCCTGCCCGTCCGGCAGCTTGGAAGTGGTGAAGTTCCCCGAACAGCGCAGCGGCAGGTTCAGCCGGCGGGCGAGCTGGCCGATCACCTGGCTCCCGATCGCCGGTTCGGGCGTCCCGAACGTGGGCGAGCCCGACCGCAGCGACATCGACGACAGGAAGTTCCCGAAGATCACCGGCGCGCCCTTCCGCTCCAGCTGGGTCAACGCGCAGCCGGCCATCGTCTCGGCCAGCGACTGCACGATTCCGCCCGCGTTCGTCACCGGCCCCATCGCCCCGCCCAGGATGAACGGCACCACCACCGCAGCCTGGTTGGCCCGCGCATAGGCGCGCAGCGATTTCGTCATCGTGCCGTCCCAGACCAGCGGCGAGTTCACGTTGACGTTGCCCAGGATCACGCAGTTCCGATCGACGAAATCGGCGCCGAACAGGATCCGGCACATCTCGATGCTGTCCTCCGACCGCTCCTCGGCGGTGACGGACCCCATGAAGGGCCGATCCGACAGCACGATATGGGCCAGCACCATGTCGAGATGCCGCTTGTTCACCGCCACGTCGGTCGGTTCACAGATCGTCCCGCCGGAATGGTGGAAGTTGGGGCTGGACTGGGCCAGCTTGATGAAGTTGCGGAAGTCCTCGATGGTGCCGAAGCGGCGGCCGCGGTCGAGGTCCATCACGAAGGGGCTGCCATAGGCGGGCGAGAACACCACGTTCCGCCCCCCGATCCGCACCGAATTGGCCGGGTTCCGCGCGTGCTGGGTGAACTCGGCCGGGGCGGATTTCAGGATCTCGCGCAGCATGCCGGGCTCGAACTTCACCAGCAGGCCCTCGACCTTCGCCCCGGCCCGCCGCCAGTGGTCCAGCGCCACCGGGTCGTCGCGGAACTCGATCCCCGTTTCGGCCAGTACCCGGTCGGCGGCACGCTCGATGCGGACCAGGTTCTCTTCCGACAGCACGTCATAGGTCGGGATGTTGCGGACGATATAGGGCCGGCCCACCCCCTGCCCCTTGTGCGCCCGCTCCGCCTGACGCGCCT
This sequence comes from Tabrizicola flagellatus, assembly GCF_008271465.1. Taxonomy (GTDB): domain Bacteria; phylum Pseudomonadota; class Alphaproteobacteria; order Rhodobacterales; family Rhodobacteraceae; genus Tabrizicola; species Tabrizicola flagellata. The sequence continues at coordinate 495,733 of NZ_VMDU01000001.1, forward strand.
GCCTTCCCGACCTGACCCTGACCTCACCCATAGCCACCCTCTCCCGCGAAACTCGACAGTTGTGTCAGGTTTGTCGCGATCCGTCACCGGGTCTGGTCAGATCGCGACCCCTGATGGTCAGGAAACGCCGGATCGGTCTCAGGTCACGACATCGGGCGCGCTGCGGCCGGTGTGCTCGGCAATCGCCGCGATCCGGTGCGCGGCGCGGATCACCGGGGCAAGCGCCGCTTGCGCATCATGGTCGAGGCCATCGGGACCGGGCGCATAGCGTTCAAGATAGACCCGCAACGTCGCGCCCTCGGTGCCCGTTCCCGACAGCCGGTACACGATCCGGCTGCCATCCTCGAACAGGACCCGGACGCCCTGCTTCTGGCTGACCGAGCCATCGACCGGATCGGTATAGGCAAAGTCGTCTGCGGTGCGGATGGTCATCCCTTCGACCTGCCGCCCAGGAAGACCGGCCAGCGACCCGCGCAGCGCGGCCATCATCGCGTCGGCCTTGGCGGTTTCGATCGCCTCGAAATCGTGGCGGCTGTAGTAGTTGCGGCCGTACTTCGCCCAGTGCTCGCCGAGGATCTCGGCCACCGACTGCCTGCGGACGGCCAGGATGTTCAGCCACAGAAGGATCGCCCAGAGCCCGTCCTTCTCGCGCACATGGTCGGAGCCGGTGCCGAAGCTCTCCTCGCCGCAGATCGTCGCGCGCCCGGCGTCCAGCAGGTTGCCGAAGAACTTCCACCCCGTCGGCGTTTCGTATTTCCCGATCCCCAGGGCATCGGCCACCCGGTCGGCGGCGGCCGAGGTCGGCATCGACCGCGCCACGCCCTTCAGGCCCTTGGCGTAGCCCGGCGCCAGATGGGCGTTCGCCGCCAGCACCGCGAGGCTGTCCGAGGGAGAGACATATATTCCCCGTCCCACGACCATGTTGCGGTCGCCGTCGCCGTCCGAGGCGGCGCCGAAATCGGGCGCCGAGGGGCCGAACATCTCGTCCATCAGCGCCTTGGCCCAGGTCGGGTTCGGGTCGGGATGCAAGCCGCCGAAATCCGGCAGAGGCGCGGCGTTCACGCAGGTCCCCTTCGGCGCGCCGAGGCGGTTTTCCAGAATCTCGACGGCATAGGGGCCCGTGACGGCGCACATCGAGTCCATCCGCATCCGGAAGCCACCGGCGAACATGGCGCGGATCGCGGGGAAGTCGAACAGCGTCTCCATCAGCGCGGCGTAGTCGGCCACGGGATCGACCACATCGACGATCATCTCGCCCAGCCGGTGCCGCCCGACCCGGGAAAGATCGACGTCCTGTGCCTCCAGCACCTTGTATTCGGTGATCTCGGTGGTCCGCTTGTACATCGCCTCGGTCACGCCCTCGGGGGCGGGCCCGCCGTTCGGCATGTTGAACTTCACCCCGAAATCCTCGTTCGGCCCGCCGGGGTTGTGGCTGGCCGACATGATTATCCCGCCATCCGTCTTGTTCAGCCGGATCAGGTGGCTGGCCGCCGGCGTGGACAGGATCGCCCCCTGCCCCACGAGCACCCGCGCCGCGCCATTGGCCGCCGCCATCCGCAGGATCACCTGGGCCGCACGGTCGTTGAAATAGCGCCCGTCGCCGCCCAGGACGAAGGTCTTTCCGGCCGCCCCCACCACGTCGAAAATCGACTGGACGAAATTCTCCAGGTAGTGCCGGCCCATGAAGACCGGGGTCTTCTTGCGCAATCCGCTGGTGCCGGGCTTCTGCCCCGGGATCGGCTGAGTGGCGACGGTTGCGATCTGGGTCATGGCGATCATCCCTTGGCAGGCTGGGTGACAGAGCGGAAGAGCAGCACGGACTGGGCCGGCGCCTCGGCAAAATCGGCGGCCGGAATACCCTCTTCGGGCAGGTCGGGGCGGGTGGTGTCGAGCAGGAGGTGCCAGGCGGGCGCGGTTTCCGGCAGATGCAGGGGGGTGGCGGCGCCGGTGTTGAACACGGCAAAGACCGCCTCGGGGTTCGGGTCGCCGCCCTCGGCCTGCATCCGCAGTTCGACGCATAGGCACCGGAAGGCCGGGTCATGCCATTCCTCGGACTGCGGCACGGTGCCGTTCGCCCGGCGCCAGATCACGTCCGGCAGCCCGTCCGACAGGCGCGGGCGCGCGTGCAGGAAGCGGCGCTGGCGCAGGACCGGAAGCGCCCGACGCAGGGCGGAAAGCCGCCGGACGAAGGTCAGAAGGTCGGCATCGGCTTTCGTCCAGTCCAGCCAGGAGATCTCGTTGTCCTGGGCATAGGCATTGTTGTTGCCGCCCTGGCTGTGTCCGATCTCGTCGCCGGCCAGCAGCATCGGCACACCCTGCGACAGGAAAAGCGTGGCCAGAAGGTTGCGTTTGCGCAGGGCGCGGGCGGCCAGGACCGTGGCGTCTTTCGTCGGGCCCTCGACTCCCAGGTTGTCGGAATGGTTCTCGTGGTGGCCGTCGCGGTTGTCCTCGCCATTGGCGAAGTTGCGCTTGACGGTGTAGCTGACCAGATCCTCCAGCGTGAAACCGTCATGGCTGGTGACATAGTTGATCGAGGATGTGGCCGCGCGCCCAGAGTGGTCGAAGCGTTCGGCGCTGCCCAGAAGCCGCGCGGCAAGGTCGCGGGTCAGCCCCGCATCCCCCTTCCAGAACCGCCGCACCCCATCGCGGAAACGGTCGTTCCACTCGTGGAACGGGTGCGGATAGGCCCCGAGCTGATAGCCGCCCGGGCCGAGGTCCCAGGGTTCGGCGATCAGCTTGACGCGGGAAAGGACCGGATCCTGGCGGATCGCGTCGAAGAAGCCGCCGTTCGGGTCGAAACCATGCGCCTCGCGCCCCAGCGTGGTGGCAAGGTCGAAGCGGAAGCCATCGACGTGCACGGCTTCGACCCAGTAGCGCAAGCTGTCCATCACCATCCGCAGCACCATCGGATGGGTCAGGTTCAGCGTGTTGCCCGTGCCCGCGTCGTTGACATAGTGCCGACCGCCACCGGCCAGGCGATAATAGCTGGCATTGTCGAGCCCCCGGTAGCTGAGCGTCGGGCCCCATTCGTCGCCTTCCGCCGTATGGTTGTAGACCACGTCGAGGATCACCTCGATCCCTGCCGCGTGGAAGCGGCGCACCATGGTCTGCACTTCCCACAGCGCGCCCTGGCTCATGTAGCGGGGCTCGGGAGCGAAGAAGCACAGGGTGTTGTAGCCCCAGTGGTTGCGCAGGCCGCGGGAGACCAGGAAGCGGTCGTCGATGAAGGACTGCACCGGCAGAAGCTCGATCGCGGTGACGCCGAGCTTCTGGAGATGGTCGATCACCGGGTCGCACGACAGGCCCAAGTAGGTGCCACGCAGGCCCTTGTCCACCCCAGGATGCAGCGCGGTCATCGACTTGACATGCGCCTCGTAGATCAGCGTCTCGCAGCGCGGCGTGCGCGGCGGCTGGTCGTTGCCCCAGGTGAAGGAGGGATCGGTCACCACGGCCTTGGGCACGGCAAAGGCGCTGTCGCGGGTATCGAAGCTGAGGTCGCCGCGCGGCGAGCCGATCCTGTAGCCCATCAGCGCGTCGGACCACTTCAACCGCCCCTCCAGCGCGCGGGCATAGGGGTCCAGCAGCAGCTTGTGGGGGTTGAAGCGGTGGCCCTGCTCTGGCGCATAGGGTCCGTAGGCGCGAAAACCATAGACCGCGCCGACCGTCAGCCCGCAGACCTCGATATGCCAGATGTCACCGTCGCGTTCGGTGATCGGTAGCCGCGCCAGTTCCTTGCGGCCGTCGGGGGTGAAGAGACACAGCTCGATCCGCTCCGCATGGGCAGAAAAGACCGCGAAGTTCACCCCGTCGCCGGTCAGGCTTGCGCCCATCGGCCAGGGCCGGCCGGGCGCGACGGCATGGCCCTGAAGCCGCGCGGGCGGCGAGACGGTCTGCGCTGTCACTGCGCAAGCCTTTCGTAAAGCCCGGCATAGTCGCGGGCCGAGGCTTCCCAGCCCACCGGCTGCGCCATGGCATTGGCCCTCAGCTTCGCCCAGAGCTTCGGCTGGCGGTAAAGATCCAGAAGCTGCGCCAGCGCCCGGCCGAAGGCCAGCGCATCGACGGGATGAAAGGTGATCCCGGTGGCAACCGGCTTGGCCAGCGCGGCCGGGCTGGCGCCGATCACGGTATCGGCCAGCCCGCCGACCAGCGAGACGACCGGCAGCGTGCCATAGCGCAGCCCGTACATCTGGGTCAGGCCGCAGGGCTCGAAGCGCGAGGGCACCAGAACGGCATCCGCCCCCGCGAACAGACGATGGCTCAGCGCCTCGTCATAGCCGATCCGCGTGGCTACCCGGCCTGGGAAGCGGTCGGCCAGATGGCGCATCGCCCCTTCCAGCGCCGGGTCGCCCGATCCGAGCACGATCAGCCCGCCGCCGCCCAGCACGAAATCCGGCACGACCTCGGGCAGCAGGTCGATGCCCTTCTGGTCGGTCAGCCGGCTGACCACGATCGCCAGGGGACCCGGCACCTCCAGCCCGAACTCGGCGCAGATCCTTTGGCGCGCCGCGGCCTTGCCGGCCATCGCCTTCGGCCCGAAGGGCGGATCCTCGGAGCCGGGATCCCATAGGGCTGTATCGACCCCGTTCAGGATGCCCGAGACCACCGGCCCCCGCGCCGCGATGACGCCTTGCAGGCCCATGCCGAATTCGGGCCGCATCAGCTCGGCCGCATAGGTCGGCGAGACGGTGGTGATCCAGTCCGCCGTCACCAGCCCGGCCTTCAGGCTGGAGATGCCGCCGTAGTATTCCAGCGCCTCGGCGTGGAAGGCATGACCCGGCAGGCGGAGGACACCCAGCATGTGCGCCGGTGCCCAGCCCTGGAAGGCGATGTTGTGCACGGTCATCACGGACTTGACCCCGCCCGTGCCGTGATAGGCCAGATAGGCCGGCGCGAGACCTGCCTGCCAGTCGTGCGCGTGCAGGATGTCGGGCTTCCAGTCCGCCAGCCCCTCGCGCGCGATGCGGGCGCCGACCCAGGACAAAGCCGCAAAGCGCACCGCGTTGTCCGGATGGTCGCCGGTCGGGCCGGTGTATGGCCCGCCCTCGCGGTCATAGAGGTGCGGCGCGTCGAGAAGCAGCAGCGGCACGCCCGCCACCTCTCCGGCCAGGACACGACCGGGGCCGCCCCAGAGATCCGGCTCCTGCCAGACCACGGACCAATCCGCGGCCCTCGCGCGGAGCGCGCGGTAAGCGGGCAGCAGCACCCGCATCTCCCAGCCGGTCGCGGCAAGGGCGGACGGCAAGGCACCCACCACGTCCGCCAGCCCGCCGGTTTTCACCAGCGGGACACATTCCGAGGCCACCGACAGGACACGTCCGCCCATTTCCCTTGCCTTTCAAGAGCTTCCCGACCGAAGTTAACCGGGCTTGTGCGCCGCGTCCAGCCTTCAGCCAAGCGCCCTGGCTCGGGCGTCCAGCATGTCCTGGGTAATCAGCACGATCCCGCCCTCGGACCGGCGGAACCACTTCGCATCCTCCTCGGGATCCTCGCCGACCACCAGGCCCTCGGGAATGACGACGCCGCGGTCGATCACGCAGTTCTTCAGCTGGGCCTTCCGGTTGACCACCACCTGCGGCAGGGCCACGACATATTCCAGCGTCGAATAGCTGTGCGTCCGGCAGCCGGTGAACAAGAGGCTGTTCGACACCGCCGAGCCGGACACGATGCAATCGCCCGAGACCAGCGAGGACACCGCGCTGCCACGCCTGCCGTCTTCGTCATGGATGAACTTGGCTGGCGGCACGATCTCGGCATAGGTCCAGATCGGCCAGGCGTTGTCGTAAAGGTCCAGCTTCGGGACGAAATCGGTCAGGTCGATGTTTGCCTGCCAGAAGGCATCGATCGTTCCCACGTCGCGCCAGTAGGGCTCCGTCTCGAGGCCCGAGGTCACGCAGCTGTCCGCGAACCTGTGCGCGACCGCCTTGCCGTTCTTGACGATGTTCGGGATCAGGTCGAAGCCGAAGTCATGTGTCGAATTGTCGTCCTGCATGTCGCGGATCAGGAGGTCGCGCAGGAAGGCCCAGTCGAAGACGTAGATCCCCATGCTGGCAAGAGCGTGATCGGGGTCGCCCGGGATGGCAGGAGGGTCCTTCGGCTTTTCCAGGAAATCGGTGATCCGCATGGTCTTGTCCACATGCATCACCCCGAAGGCCGAGGCCTCCTTGCGCGGCACGGTCAGACAGCCGATTGTCACGTCCGCCCCTGCCTCGACGTGTTGGCGCAGCATCACCTCGTAATCCATCTTGTAGATGTGGTCGCCGGCCAGGACGATTACATACTTCACGCCGTAGCTGTCGATGATGTCGATGTTCTGCGCGATGGCGTCCGCCGTGCCGCGATACCAGTTCACCTCGTCCATCCGCTGGCTTGCGGGAAGGATGTCCAGATATTCGTTGCGCTCGGCCCGGAAGAAGTTCCAGCCGCGCTGGCAATGCCGGATCAGACTGTGCGCCTTGTATTGCGTGGCAATCGCCATCTTGCGGATGCCCGAGTTCAACGCATTCGACAGCGCGAAGTCGATGATCCGGGTCTTGCCACCGAAATAGACCGCAGGCTTTGCGCGCCGGTCGGTCAGTTCCTTCAACCGGCTGCCGCGCCCCCCCGCCAGGACGAAGGCCATGGCCTGTGAGGACAGCCGCTGGTTCGGTCTCGGTTTCATCGCATCCCTCCCCGGATGGGCGGACATTGCCGCCTGAGTTTCAGTCCTGTTGCAGATAGACTGCCGACAAGGGCGGCAGCGTGACAAGCGCCGACTGCGTCTGGCCATGCCATGGTGTCTTTTCCGTGGTCACCCCTCCCAGGTTACCGCGGTTGCCCCCGCCGTAGATTTCCGCATCGGTGTTCAGGATCTCGTTCCATTTGCCCGCTGCGGGCAGGCCAAGCCGGTACTGCCGTTCCAGCGGGGTCATGTTCACCACCGCCACGACCGGCTTGTCGCCGGCGTTGCCCTTGCGGATCCAGGCATAGACGCTGGCCTCGGCATCATTCGATTCGATCCAGGCGAACCCCTCTGGCCGCGTGTCGTTCACATGCAGCGCGCGCGTCTCGCGGTAGACGCGGTTCAGGTCGCGCACCAGCCGCTGCATGCCGCGATGTTCAGCGATATCAAGCTGATGCCAGTCGAGGCTCTGGTTGTGGTTCCACTCGGCGCCTTGCGCGAACTCCTGCCCCATGAACAGAAGCTTCTTGCCCGGATGCGCCCACATGAAGCCGTAATAGGCCCGAAGGTTGGCGAACTTTTCCCAGCCATTGCCCGGCATCTTGGCCAGCATGCTGCCCTTGCCGTGCACCACCTCGTCGTGGGAGATCGGCAGGATGTAGTTTTCCGACCAGGCATAGACCAGGCCGAAGGTCATCTGGTGGTGGTGGTATTTCCGGTAGATCGGGTCCTTCTGCATGTAGCTGAGGGTGTCGTTCATCCAGCCCATGTTCCACTTGAAGCCGAACCCCAGGCCGCCCCAGTTCGCCGGCCGTGACACGCCGGGAAAGGCCGTCGATTCCTCGGCCACCGTCATGATGCCGGGGCATTCCCCGTAGGCGGTGATGTTCATGCTGCGCAGGACGTCGATCGCCTCGTAATTCTCGCGACCACCGTCCTTGTTCGGGATCCACTCGCCGTGCTTGCGCGAATAGTCGCGGTAGAGCATCGAGGCCACCGCATCCACGCGCAGCCCGTCGGCGTGGTATTCCTCGAGCCAATAGAGGGCGTTGGAGACAAGGTAGTTCTTCACCTCGACCCGGCCGTAGTTGTAGATCAGCGTGTTCCAGTCCTGGTGGAACCCCTCGCGCGGGTCCTGGTGTTCGTAAAGCGCGGTGCCGTCGAAGCGGCCAAGGCCATGCGCATCGGTCGGGAAATGACCGGGCACCCAGTCGAGAATGACCCCCAGCCCCTTGCGGTGCGCCGCATCGACGAAGGCGCGAAACTCGGACGGTGTGCCGTGCCGGATCGTCGGCGCGAAAAGGCCCACCGGCTGATAGCCCCAGGACCCGTCGAAGGGGTATTCGCTGACCGGGAGGCATTCGATGTGGGTGAAGCCCATGTCGGCGGCATAGTCCACCAGCTGCTCGGCAAGTTCGAGGTAGCTCAGCATCCGGTCGCCGGGCGCGCGGCGCCAGGAGCCCAGATGCACCTCGTAAATGCTGATCGGCGCATCGATTGTGTGCCGTGCCGCCCGGGTCTCCATCCAGGCTCCGTCATGCCAGTCGCCGCGAATCGTCCTGACGACAGAGGCATTTGCCGGTGGATGTTCAGACCCGAATCCCACCGGATCGGCCTTCAGCGGCATCACCGCGCCGCCCGGCCCCTTGATCTCGTACTTGTAGGCCGTGCCCTCGGTCAGGCCGGGCATGAAGATCTCCCAGACCCCGGTGCCGCCGCGCCGCCGCATCGGGTTCCGGCGCCCGTCCCAGACGTTGAAGTCGCCCACAACCGAGACTCGTTCCGCGTTGGGCGCCCATACCGCGAAATGCACGCCCTCCACACCTTCATGCGTCATCACATGAGCGCCAAGCGCCTGCCACAGGCGGCGGTGGGAGCCCTCGCCAAGAAGGTATTCGTCCATCTCGCCCAGGACCGGGCCAAAGCGATAGGGGTCCTCGAATTCCCATGTGTTGCCATGGCCTTCCGCGCGGAACCTGTAGTTGGTCTTCCGCGCCATCTGGTGCGTGAACAGCCCCGGCAGTCCCGGATAGGGCACCGCCTCGGCCACCGTCTTTCCGCTGACGACCCAAAGCCGGTCCGCCCCCGGCACGAAGGCTCGTATCTCCCAGCCCTTCGCCACCTTGTGCGGCCCGAGGACTGCGAAGGGATCGCCATGCCAGCCCCCGGCAATCGCCTCGGCCGCGCCCCTGTCGAGTGTCGTCTCAGCCATGCTCTCCTCCCCGAAAGCCTGCCGGACGGCGCCTTACAGCGCCGATGTTGCCTGCCAAATCTCGTCCATGTAGCCGCGGATGGTCCGGTCCGAGGAGAAGAACCCGCTCCGCGCCGTATTCATCGCCGCCATCCGCCACCAGCGGTCCGGATCCAGATAGGCCTTGTCCACCTCGCCCTGGGCCGCGTGATAGGCCGCGAAATCCGAGGCGACGAGGAAGTAGTCCGAATGCCACATGCCATGGACCAGGCCGTGATAGCGCCCCGGTTCGTCGGGCGAGAAACGGCCCTCGGCGATCATCTGGAGGACATCCATCAGGGGCTGGCTGGCCTCGATCGCCTTCTTCGCATGCTCGGGGTCTTCGCGCCGCTTCTGGACCTCCTCGGCCGTCAGCCCGAAGAGGAAGAAGTTCTCGGCCCCCACTTCCTGCAGGATTTCCACGTTCGCCCCGTCCAGCGTGCCGATGGTCGGGGCGCCGTTCATCATGAACTTCATGTTGCCGGTGCCCGAGGCCTCCTTGCCGGCGGTCGAGATCTGCTCGGACAGGTCGGCGGCCGGGATCACCCGTTCGGCCATCGTCACGTTGTAGTTCGGCGGATAGACGATCTTCAGCAGATCGCCGGTCACCGGGTCATTGTTAACAACCTCGGCCACGTCATTGATAAGGCGGATTATTTCCTTTGCCACCACATAGCCGGGCGCGGCCTTGCCGCCGAAGATCTTCACCCGCGGCACCCAAGGTCCCTTCGGGTCCGAGCGCAGCCGGTGCCAGTGCGCAATGGTCTGTAGGATGTTCAGAAGCTGGCGCTTGTATTCGTGGATGCGCTTGACCTGCACGTCGAACAGCGCATCGGGCGAGACCTGAACCCCCATCTCGCGGCCGATCCAGTTCGACAGAGCCACCTTGTTCTGGCGCTTGGCAGCGGCGAACCGGTCGCGGAAGCCCTTGTCTGCGACATGCGGCTCCAGTTCGCGCAGGCGGTCGAGGTCCGCCTCCCAGCCCGCGCCGATCGTGTCGGTAATCAGCGCCGACAGGGGCCGGTTCGCCATCCGCAGCCAGCGGCGCGGCGTGACGCCGTTCGTCTGGTTGACGATCCGACCGGGATGCAGGCCGTTCAGTTCCGGGAACAGGGTCTTCTTCACCAGGTCGGTGTGCAGCGCCGAGACGCCGTTGACCTTGTGGCTCATGATGAAGGCCAGCTCGCCCATCCGCACTTCCTGGTGCTTGACGATGCCCACATAATGCGGGCGGTTCGGATAGGCGCGGCGGTGCCAGCTGTCGATCCGCTCCACGATCTGCATGTGGCGCGGCAGGACGGTGCCGAAGGTGTAGGTCGCCCAGCGTTCCAGAGCCTCGGGCAGCAGGGTATGGTTGGTGTAGCCCAGGCAGGCCCGCGCGATGGTCAGCGCCTCGTCGAAGGGCAGCCCGTGGTCGTCCGACAGAAGCCGGATCAGCTCCGGCCCGGCAATGGCCGGGTGGGTGTCGTTCATCTGGATCGCCACATGCCTCGGCAGCGCGCGCAGGTCGGAATGGTTGGAGAGATAGCGGCGCAGGATGTCCTGCAGCGCGGCCGAGGTCAGGAAGAATTCCTGCTTCAGCCGCAACTCCTTGCCCTGATAGGTGGTGTCGTCAGGGTAAAGCACCCGGGACAGGGTCCGCGCCAGCGTCTCGGGTTCGGCCGCCGCCGTATAGTCGCCCCGGTTGAAGCGTTCGAGGTCGAAGTTGGTCGTCCCCTTCGCGCCCCAGAGCCGCAGCGTGTTGGCCCATTTGCCCTGCCAGCCGATGACCGGGGTATCGAAGGCCTCGGCCGTCACGGTTTCGTGCGGATACCAGATCTCGCGGCCGTCGCGGCTTTCGACATGGCCCTTGAATCCGATCGTGTAGGCGCTTTCGGGCCGCGCGAATTCCCAGGGGTGGGCCTGCGCGAGCCAATTCTCCGGCGTCTCGATCTGGCGACCATGGTCGAAGTGCTGGCGGAAGAGGCCGTGTTCGTAACGGATGCCATAGCCATAGGCCGGGCAACCCAGCGTCGCCATCGACTCCATGAAACAGGCCGCCAGCCGCCCGAGGCCCCCGTTCCCCAGCGCCGCGTCGGGCTCGTCGTCGATCACCGCGCGCAGGTCCACGCCCACCGCCGCCATCGCCTCGTTCGCCGCATCGTAAAGGCCAAGGTTGATCGTCGCGTCCTCCAGCAGGCGCCCGATCAGGAATTCCATCGACAGGTAGTAGACGCGCTTGCGGTCCTCGGCCCAGGTGCGGCGGGTCGAGGCGAACCAGGGTTCGACAATCCGGTCGCGGATCGCGTGGCTCAGCGCCAGGCGCCAGTCATGCACGCTGGCATGCGGCGCATCCTTGCCCACCGTAAAGGTCAGGTGGCGCAGGATGTCGGCCTGCAGAAGGTTCGGGGTCACGCTCAGGTCGGTCACGGGTCTATCCAGCAAGGTCTTCTCCCTGAGAAGCCTAAGCGCCGCGGGACGGCGGTCAAGCGGGCATTCGGGGACGGCGGGTCGAAACACTCTGTTACCGCAAACATCAGGTCAATTTAGGTGATTGAAAGCGGTTTGGAAATCTGATTCGACGAATTTTGCGGCAGATCGGCCGGGATGTCGCAGCTGCGATGCAAGCCCTTGACGCGGCGGGCGGGCTGCCCCCCTATGCAGGGCAGAGAGGATCTGACCATGACCACATTCTTCGTTCCCGACATGAGCTGCGGCCATTGCAAGGCTGCCATCGAGACCGCCCTTGCCGCAGTCCCGCAGGCGGGCGAGGTCAAGGTCGATCTTGCCGCCCGCAAGGTCGATGTCTCCGGCCCGGCGCTGACCTCCGAGCTGCTCAGGGCGCTGGAGGCGGCGGGCTATCCGGCGACCGTCGCCTAGAGGCTCGGACCCGGCACGATCCGGCTGCCGTCGCTGAAGCGCGACAGGCGGAAGCGCTTCAAGTCATGGCCCACGGGCCGCCCCGTCACCAGGTCCGCCACCACGCGCCCCATGCCCGGCCCGATGCCGAAGCCGTGCCCGCTCATCCCCGTGGCGATGGTCAGGCCCGGGATCGGCGCGTGGTCCACGATGGGCACCACGTCCGGCAGGCTGTCGATCATTCCTGCCCAGGCCACCTTCAGTTTCGGCCGTCCGAGCGAGGGGAAGGCCCTGGCGAAACTGTCCTGCACCTCGGCCAAGGTGCCCACGTTCGGCGCGGGGTTCAGCACGCGCTGCCGCTCGAAGGGGCTGGGCGCGTCCATCGCCCAGCGGCGCGGCGTGCCCCAGGCGTCGGGGAAGCCCTTCGGGGCGGCCAGCCGGAAGTTCGTGGACCGGAAATCCTTTTTCAGTACAGGCAGATAGACGCCGAAGCTGCGGAAGGCGTCCTTGCCGATGAAGAAATCGTGTCGCGCGCCCGGGGCGATCGAATAGCCCCCGTCCGCGCGTCGGCGGAAGGCAAAGTCGTCGTCCGCCGCATTGCCCGGAAAGATCTCCGGCATCGGTTCGGTCGCCGCGACCGAGGCCAGCACCGACAGCTGGGGAATCGTGATCCCATGCTGACCGAGGAACAGCCGCGACCAGGCACCGGCGGCCACGACCACATGGTCGCAGGCGATCCGGCCCACTTCCGTCACCACGCCCGCCACGCGTCCGGCCGCCAGGTCCAGCCCCCTGACCGCGCAAGCCTCGCGGATCAAAACGCCCTTCTCCTCGGCCACCACCGCCAGCGCCGGGACCGCGACCCATGGCTCGGCCCGCGCGTCCGAGGCCGTCCACAGCGCGCCCTTCCACGGCGCGACCGCGCCCTTCAGCATCGCCATCGTCTCGGCGGCGGTCAGAAGGCGCGTGTCCAGCTGATGTGCGCGGGAATGTTCGGTCCAGGCCTCGAAGCCTGCGATCTCACGCTCGGTCTTCGCCAGATACAGGACACCGGTCTGCCGGAACCCGAGCCCGTCGCCCATCTCCGCCGCAAGCCGTTTCCAGATCGACAGGCTTTCCACCATGATCGGCAACTCGCCCGGGTCCCTGCCCTGCTGGCGGACCCATCCCCAGTTGCGTCCCGACTGCTCCCCGGCGATCCGGCCCTTCTCGCAGACCACGACCGACAGGCCCCGTTCGGCGAGGTGCCAGGCCGTCATCACCCCGATGACGCCGCCGCCCACCACCACCACATCGGCCCGCGCGTGCAAGGGCGCGTTGAACCGGACCGGCGAGGCTTCGGAGATCGGAAAGCTCATGCGCAGCGCTCCAGAAGCCGCTCCATGAACCGCTGGCCCGCCTCGAACTGGCTGACCTCCAGGTATTCGTCGGCCTGATGCGCCTGGGCGATGTCGCCCGGGCCGATCACCACCGCCGAATAGCCCGCATCCTGGAACTGCCCGGCTTCCGTCCCATAGGACACGACCCCCGTCGCATTGTCCCCGGTCAGGACACGGGCGAGGGCCTCGGCCGCTCCGTCCGCCTCGGGCCGCAGGGGCGAGACGTCGAAGAACTTGTCGAGGCGCACGCCCGCCTCGGGGCGCCTCGCCTTCAGCGCCCGGTCCAGTTCCATCGCAGCGTCACGGAACGCGCCGGCGTGGGCCGCGATGTCGTCATCCGGCACGCAGCGCATTTCCACGGCAAAGCGGCAGTCTGCCGCCGTGATGTTGTCCGCCGTTCCTCCCTGGATGCGACCGACATGCAAAGTGGTGAAGGGCGGATGGAACCGCGCGCCCACCGCCCCCGGCGTCCGCGCCTGGATCGCGTCATTGCGGTCGTTCACCCACTGGATCAGCCGTGCGGCCTCCATCACCGCCGAAACCCCCTCGGGCAGCAGCGAGGAATGGACCTCGTAGCCCTTCACATGCACCGCATAGCCCGTGCCGCCCTTGTGTCCGGTGATGACCTTCATCCCGGACGGCTCGCCGATCAGCGCGATGTCGCCCTTCGGCACGACCTGCTGCATCGTCTCGATCATCGGCGGGGCGCCGGTGCAGCCCACTTCCTCGTCATAGGACAGCGCCAGTTGCAGGGGCCGCGCCACGCCCCGCGCCTGCGCCTCGACTACCGCCCAGACCGCCAGCGCCACGAAGCCCTTCATGTCGCAGGTCCCGCGTCCATAAAGCCGCCCATCACGCTCGACCACCGTCCAGGGATCCGAGGTCCAGTCCTGCCCGTCCACGGGCACGACGTCGGAATGGCCGGACAGCACCACCGCCCCCGGAACCCAGGGGCCGGAATGGGCGATCAGCGCCGCTTTCGTGCGATCCTCGTTCCAGTGCCGAAAGCAGCGGACCCCGTGGCCGGCGAGGTAGCTTTCCAGCCACTCGACCAGCGCAAGGTTCGAATCGCGGCTGACGGTCGGAAAACTGACCAACTGATCCAGAATCTGACGCGGCGTCAGCTTGGTCATCGCGATTTTCCTTGCCTCGACTAGATCTGGTGGCCAGCCTGTCGGTGGGTTTGGGCCAAGTCAATATCTGGCGAAGTGACGCAAGGTTCAGTCATTCTGCCAGACGAACGGTCTGGAATCGCGCATCGAAACGGGATTGATAGAAGGCCGAGAATCGGAAAGAGTTGACGGCACGACGACAACCATAAGCTGCAAGGCTGAAGAAACAGTCAACAATAACAAGACCTAAGAACGTCGCGGGGAGTATTGAATGGCCGAACCGGCCGCGTCCGTCCTTGAAGTCAGGGGCCTAAAGACCGTTTTCCGCACCCGCGGTGGCGAGATTCATGCCGTGAACGACGTCAGCTTTCACCTGCGCCGGGGAGAGCTGCTGGGTGTCGTGGGCGAAAGCGGCTCGGGCAAGTCCGTGACGATGATGTCGCTCCTGCGGCTTCTGCCGATGCCCCCGGCCGAGATCCGCGGCGGTCAGGCGATGCTGAACGGGCGCGACCTCCTGGCGATGAGCGACGACGAGTTGCGCACGGTTCGGGGGGCGAAGGTCGGCTTCGTGTTCCAGGATCCGATGACCAGCCTCAATCCGGTCTTCACGCTGGGCAACCAGATCATGGAGCCGCTGATCAAGCACATGAAGATGACGAAGCCCCAGGCCGAGGCGCGGGCCGTCGAGCTTCTTGAACTGGTCGGCATCCCGGATGCGCGCAACCGGCTGTACCAGTATCCGCACCAGTTTTCCGGCGGCATGCGCCAGCGGGTGATGATTGCCATCGCGCTGGCCTGCGACCCCGACGTGCTGATCGCCGACGAACCCACCACGGCGCTGGACGTGACGATCCAGGCGCAGATCCTGGAACTGGTGCGCGAGCTGAGACAGAAGCTGGGGATGGCGATCGTCTGGATCACGCATGACCTTGGCGTCATTGCCGGTATCGCCGACCGGGTCATGGTGATGTATGGCGGCCAGATCGTCGAGCAGGCACCGGTGCGCGAACTGTTCGCAAACCCGCAGCACCCCTACACCCGGGCCCTGTTGCAGACCATTCCCCGCATTACGGGGGACCGCGAGGCGCGGCTGAAGGTGATCGAGGGCCAGCCGCCGATCCTGACCGCGCCGCTGACGGCCTGCCCGTTCCGTGCCCGCTGCGAGTTCCGGCACGACGCCTGCGACGCGGTGAACCCGTCGCGTCGGGCCGTGGACGGGCTTCCGATCGGACGGGGCCACGATGTCGCCTGCCACTGGCATGCGCCCGCAGGACGGGAGGCAGCCGATGCTTGATGCAGGACCGGCGCCCCTGGTTCAGGTCCGCGACCTGAAGATGCATTTCCCGATCTACGCCGGGATCTTCCGCAGGCATGTCGGGGACGTGAAGGCGGTCGATGGCGTGTCCTTCCAGATCCTTCCGGGGCAGACGCTCGGGTTGGTCGGGGAATCCGGCTGCGGCAAATCCACCGTCGGCCGGGCCATGCTGCGGCTCTACGAGCCGACTGCGGGCCAGGTCATCATCGATGGCGACGATGTCGCCAGCCTGCCACCCGAAGCCCTGCGGAAGAAGCGGCCGACCATGCAGATGGTCTTCCAGGACCCGCAGGCCAGCCTCAATCCCCGCATGACCCTGGCCGAGATCGTCAGCGAACCCCTGGACGAACACACCGACTGGTCGCGGGCGCAGAAGCTGGAACGGGTTTACGAGCTGATGGATCAGGTCGGCCTGAACCGCCGCTTCGTGAACCGCTTCCCGCACGAGTTTTCTGGAGGGCAGCGTCAGCGGATCGGCATCGCGCGGGCGCTGGCCCTGAAGCCCCGTTTCATCGTCTGCGACGAACCCATCGCCGCGCTCGATGTCTCGATCCAGGCCCAGGTGGTCAACCTGCTGGAAGACCTGCAGGAAAAACTGGGGCTGACCTACCTGTTCATCAGCCACGACCTTTCGATGGTCCGCCACCTCGCGCAGCGGGTCGCAGTGATGTATCTGGGCCGGATCGCAGAGTTGTCTCCCTCGAAAGATCTCTACGCCCGACCCCTGCATCCCTACGCCGAGGCGCTTCTGTCTGCCGTGAACGAGCCGGACCCCGAGCTCGCCGCCCGCCGAAAGCGCATCATCCTGAAGGGCGACGTGCCCTCGCCGGCGAACCCGCCGAAGGGCTGCAACTTCTGCACCCGCTGCCCGAAGGTCATGGACATCTGCAAGACCGTGAAGCCCGACCTTGCCGAGGTCGAGCCGGGCCGCATGGTCGCCTGCCATCTCTATACATCTGCCGCCGGATCAACCGGCGCGCCCGAGGCAAACGAGCGTAACCAACAAGGAGAGACGCGATGAAACTGAGAGCCGCCCTTATGGGCGCCGTTGCCGTGCTGGGCATTGCCCCCGCGGCCTTTGCCGAACGCGGCACCGACGGCGAGGTGAAACTCACCTTCCCGCAGGCCGTGTCGATCATGAACCCCTACCTGTCGGGCGGGACCAAGGACATCTATGCCTCCTCGATGGTGCTGGAGCCGCTGGCCGGTCTGGACCCCAACGGCGTTCTGATCCCGAAACTGGTCACGGAAATCCCGACGCTGGAAAATGGCGGCATTTCCGAGGACCGGACCTCGATAACCTGGAAGCTCCTGCCCGACCTGAAATGGTCGGATGGCACCCCGGTGACGGCAGATGACGCCGTGTTCACCTGGCAATATTGCACCCATCCGGAAGGCGGTTGCAGCCAGGCCACGAAATACGAGGGCGTCGCCTCGGTGGAGGCCGTCGATCCCCAGACCATCAAGGTCACCTTCAACGGCCCGAAGGCGAACCCCTACACCGCCTTCGTCAGCGCGCTGTCGCCCATCCTGCAGAAAAAGCAGTTCGAGGCCTGCCTCGGCGCCGCTGCCCCCACCTGCACCGACGCCAACAACATGCCGATCGGCACCGGGCCGTTCAAGGTCACCGGCTTCACGGTGAATGACACGGTGACCTTGGCTGCGAACGAGAACTACCGTGATCCGGCCAAGCCGGCTTTCGCGACCGCCGTCATCAAGGGCGGCGGCGATGCTGAGGGCTCGGCCCGCGCCGTGATGGAGACGGGCGAGTTCGACTATGCCTGGAACACCCAGATCCCGCCGGACACCCAGGCCTCGATGCTGGCCGCCGGCAAGGGCCAGTTCGTGGTCGCCTTCGGCACGCTGGTCGAGCGGCTGGAAACCAACACCACCGACCCCGACCCGGCTCTGCCGGAAGGCGAGCGTTCCACCGCGAAGCACCCGCACCCGATCCTGTCGGACATCCGCGTGCGCACGGCGCTGTCCAAGGCCATCGACCGCTCGATCCTGGTCGAAGTCGGCTATGGAGCCGGCGGCAAGCCGACCTGCAACGTGATCCCCGGGCCGGAAGGCTGGGCCTCGGACAATGACGGCTGCATCGCCCAGGACATGGAAGGTGCAAAGGCTCTGCTGGACGAAGCCGGCTGGAAGGACAGCGACGGCGACGGCGTGCGGGACAAGGACGGCAAGAAGCTGAAGCTTCTGTACCAGACCACCGTCAACCCGATCCGCCAGGACTTCCAGGCGCTGATCAAGGACTGGTGGACGGAACTGGGGGTCGAGGTGGAACTGAAGGCCATCGACCCGGGCGTGTTCTTCGGCGGCGATCCGGGCTCGCCGGACACCTTCCAGAAGTTCTACGCAGACATCGAGATGTATGCCAACAACTCGGAAAGCCCTGACCCGGAAAGCTATCTGGGCCAGTACCAGTGCAAGAATGCGCCGACCCCGGAAACCCAGTGGCAGGGCGAGAACATCAACCGCTTCTGCAACCCGGAATACGACGCGCTATACGCAACCATGGCGACCACGACCGACCTCGCGGCCCGTCAGGAGATCGCCAAGAAGCTGAACGACATGGTGACGAAGGACTCCATGATCGTGATCCCGCTGGTCCACCGCGGCACCCTGTCGGCCCATTCCAACACCCTGGGCGGCGTTCAGATCAACGCCTGGGACTCGGAGATGTGGAACGTCGCGGACTGGTTCCGCGTCAAGTGACTTGACCCGGGTGGGGCCGGAGCAATCCGGCCCCGCATCTTCCTTCCTTCCCGTCATGCGAGAGCTGCATGCTCACCTTCACGCTTCGCAGGCTTCTGTTGGCCATTCCGACCCTGCTGGTCATCAGCCTGGTGATCTTCCTGCTGGTCGATCTGGCCCCGGGCTCGCCCATGGCCGAGATCCCGCTGACCGTACCGCCGGATGTGCGGCAGAAGATGATCGAGGCGCTGGGGGCCGATCAGCCGGTCTTCGTGCGCTATTTCCTGTGGCTGCGGCAGTTCTTCTGGGTCGAGCCTGCCAGCCTGATCGACGGCTGGTTCGGCACGACGCTTGCGGAAGGTGAACAGCGCATCCTGTCCTGGCAGTCGCGCAGCCCCGTCTTCACCATCATCGGCCAGCGCCTGCCCCAGACACTGACCGTGATCGGCACCGCCTATCTGGTCGGCATCCTGATTGCCGTGCCGATCGGTATCTATTCGGCCTACCGGCAGTATTCCTGGTTCGACCAGGCCGGGACCCTGTTCGCGATGATCGGCTTCTCGGTGCCCACCTTCTTTTCCGGCACACTGCTCATCATCGTCTTCGCGGTGTGGCTGGGCTGGTTCCCGACCAAGTACGACACCCAGCTGGTCGTCAATGACTGGGCGAGTTTCGTCAAGCAGATCAAGCAGATGGCCATGCCGGTCATGACCCTGGGCCTCGCCAACGCCGCCGCGATCAGCCGCTACATGCGGTCCTCGATGCTGGACAACATGGGGATGGACTATGTCCGCACAGCTCGTGCCAAGGGCATGTCCGAACGCACCGTCGTGCTGAAGCATGTCCTGCGCAACTCGCTGATCCCGGTGGTGACGGTGATCGCGCTCGGTATCCCGGCGATCTTCGGCGGGGCGATCATCACCGAAAACCTGTTCGGCGTGAACGGCATCGGTGCGGCCCTGATCGGCGCGATCCACGCCAACGACCTGCCGATGGTGCAGACGCTCGCCTTCATCTTCGCGGTCCTGATCGTGCTCTTCAACCTGATCGCCGACATCCTCTACGGCCTCCTCGATCCGCGGATCCGCTATGACTGACGCCAGCGCCACCCAGCCGAATCCGTCGAGCCAGCTGCGCGACATCTGGAACCAGTTCCGCACGCACAAGGGCGCCCTGTTCGGGCTGATCACCCTGGGAATCCTGATCCTTGCGGTGCTGATCGGCCCCTATCTCTGGGTGCCGGAAAAACTGACGGTGGCCGAGGCGATCAAGCTGAAGAACCAGGGGCCGTCCCTGCGCTTTCCGCTCGGCACCGACCAGCTGGGACGCGACATGCTGTCCCGGATGCTGCTGGCGGGTCGGGTCTCGCTGGCGGTGGGCCTGGTCGCCATGGTGATCGCCATCGTTTTCGGCACCTTCATCGGCATCCTGGCTGGCTATTTCCGCCGACTCGACGGGCCGTTGATGCGGCTGACCGACATGTTCCTGGCCTTGCCGCTGATCCCGCTCCTGCTGGTCATGGTGATGCTGTTCCGCGACCGCATCGCCGGGATGATCGGCCCCGAGCTCGGCGCCTTCACCCTCATCGTGTTTGCCATCGGTATCACGTCCTGGATGGCCACGGCGCGCATCGTGCGCGGCGAGGTACTGACGCTGAAAGAGCGCGAATATGTGCTCGCCGCCCGCTCGATCGGGGCGAAGCCGAACCGGATTATCCTGCGGCACATCCTGCCGAACGTGGTCTCGCCGGTCATGGTCGCGGCGACGCTCGGCGTGGCCGAGGCGATCATTACGGAAAGCGTGCTCAGCTTCCTCGGCCTCGGCTTCCCGCCCGACTTCCCGACCTGGGGGCGCCTGTTGTTCGATGGTCTGCAATACATGCAGGTCTATCCCGAGCGCGTGGTCTGGCCCGGACTGGCCATCTCGCTGACCGTGCTGTCGGTGAACTACATCGGCGACGGATTGCGTGACGCGCTCGACCCTCGCATCCGTGGTCGGTGATGCTGCGGCTCGTCGTCACCTTCGGTGCTCCTCGCGTAGCGCGCGACGAGCAGCCGAAGGCGCACGAGGAGCATCGGCCTAGTGCAGCGCCTTGCGGATGCGCCGAACCATGAGCCAGACCGCCAGTACCACCACGGGCACCAGCCCAGCCAAGAGCGCCCCATGGCTAATGTGCAGTGCATGCGCTGCCGGTTCCAGCAGATAGGCCGCCAGGTTCACGGCATAGTAGCTGATCGCGACCGTCGAAAGGCCCTCGACCGTGCGCTGCAGCCGCAGCTGCAGGTCAGCGCGCTTGTCCATGCTTTCCAGAAGCTTCTGGTTCTGCGCTGACCGTTCGACATCCACCCTTGTCCGCAAGAGTTCTGCCGCCCGTTCCGCCCGCTCTGCCATCGCGGCCAGGCGGTTCTCCGCGGACTTCACCGTCCGCATCGCCGGGTCATAGCGGCGCATCATGAACTCTGCGAAGGTCTGCCGCCCCTCGATACGCTGTTCGCGCAGCACTTCGATCCTCTGGTTGACGATCGCCTCGTAGGCCGCCGTTGCCCCGAAGCGGAAGGAGAACTGCACCGCAAGACTTTCCAGCTCTGCCGAAATGGTCAGAAGGTCGTGCAGTGCGGCTTCCGGCGCGGGTTCCGCGTTGTCCAGGCCGGAGACCAGCGCCGAGAGACTGGGGTCAAGCGCATTCAGCCGCGCCGACAGATCCCGCGAGCGCATCAGCCCCAGCATCGACATCGCCCGGTAGGTCTCGATCTCGCACAGGCGCTGCACGATCCGCCCCACGCGCCTCGGGCCCGTTCCGGGCGCGACGAAGACGGCAAACCGCATGTGCCCGGCCGGGTCGATCCGGAAGTCTCCGGCCACCACTGCAGCGCCGTCAACGACGCGGCTGACCGCCAGGCTCTCGGGCACGAACCACTCGTCCAACCGCCGCAGCAGTTCTGCGTCGTTGGCCGGCATCGGCTCGACCCGGATCAGAACCGATGTCAGGCGCTTTCCGGGCGCGTCGGCCAGCCAGTCTTCGGGCAGCACCTCCGCCTCGGCCGGATCAAAGGGACGCGCCGATAGGCCCCGGCTGAACGCGGTGTAGGTGACGAACTCGGTATGGCTTTCCCATTTCAGTTCCGCCCGGCCGATCGGTCCCTGGAAATGCGTGGCCCCCGGCTGGGGATGCGCCGAGCCGTTGCGATCCAGAAGCGCAATCAGATGCGCCCGGTCGCGGTCGCGATCGCGGTTCTGCGCCTGAACAGGCTCCTTGATCGCCACATAGACGGCCGTTGAGGGCACCTCCAGCGAAGGGAAAGGCCGCGCATGCAGCTCGTTGACCGTGGCATAGCGCAGCGGGTGGTCGGAAATCGGCATCATCAGTGATCCGGAACGGATTGGCTCGCCTTGCGCTTATCCAGATTTTTCGTGGAAATCCATGGTTCTATCGGCATGCTGCCGCATACCGGCAAAAGCAGAAGGTTTTGCCCGGCTTTCGGGCACAGCAGCATCGGAATATCGCGATCCGGTGCGGGGTCCGCACAGGGCCGCTGCTCCGGGATCGGAAGGCTCAGGCGACGGCCGCAAGCCGACAGGGCATGAAATCCTCGACCATGGCGGTCTCGCCGTCGAAGGTGCAGAAACTGTAGGCGGGCACCTCCTCCCAGCCAACTTCTTCGGCTTCAAGCGGCTCGGACACCACGGCCCTGCCCTTCCGGCTGTCGGACCAGCGATGGTAGAGCGATGGGGCCGCAGCGTCCGTCGCGTAGCGCACGGCATACAGCCTTTTTCCGTCCGACAGTGCCGCCGTCATCCGCAGATGCGGAGCCGCACCCTTTTCTCGGGCCAGCCGGATGAACCGCGCCGCCGCCCGTTCCAGCGCGCCCCGGGGGTCGTCATCCAGCCCCTCGGCCAGTGCCACGAGGAAAAGCGCCTCGCTGTCGGTGGCGCCCTTGCGGTGGGGATACAGTGCCTCGGGGATCATCATGTCGGCATCGCGACGGAAGCTTTCATAGCCGCCGACCTGACCATTGTGCATGAAGCTCCACCGGCCATGGGTGAACGGGTGGCAGTTGTTGCGGCTGGTGGCCGTTCCGGTGCTGGCCCGCACATGCGCAAGGAAGAGGTGCGACTGGACCTGTGCCGTCAGACTTTTCAGGTTCGGGTCCGACCACGCCGGAAGCACATCGCGGAACAGCCCCGGCTCCGGCTTGGCGCCATACCAGGCAATGCCGAACCCATCGGCGTTGATCGCCGTGTGACACTGGGTAGCGCAGTGGCTTTGGTGGATCAGCGAGTGACCAGGGCGACTAATGATCTCCTCAAGGAAGATCGGCTCGCCGGTGTAGGCCGCCCAGCGGCACATCAGAGCGCGCCCTCGCAAAACAGGATCATCAACCCGACCTCGTCCTTTTCTGCGAATCTAGCAGAAATCATCCGGACCCGAAAAGATACTGCATTGAATTTGCGGAAAACCTTACTCGATTTCCTCGACAACCATCAGATCCCGTACGCTGGCGCCCTTCGCATGGGCGAGGGCAGCCTGATAGGCGGGGGAATTGTAGCACTCTACCGCCTTTTCCAGGCTCGGAAACCGGGCGACGACGTTGCGGGCGCGGTCGTTGCCTTCCAGTTGCACATAGCGCCCGCCCCGGGCGAGAAAGACACCGCCATGGGCCGCGATGGCAGGACCGGCTTCCCGGGCATAGCGGCCATAGGCTTCGGCATCCGTGACATGAACATGGGCAATCCACAGAGCGGTGGGCATGGTCATCCTCCGATTGCGGCTTCGGCCGCCTTGATCGCAGCCTGGGCCTGACCGATGTCGGCGCCGCCCGCCTGGGCCAGATCGGGACGGCCGCCCCCGCCCTTGCCGCCAAGGGCCTCGGCCGCGGCCTTCACAAGGGTGACGGCGGAAAGTCTTCCGGTCAGGTCCTGGGTCACGCCCGCGGCGACCGCCGGCTTGGCGCCCGTGTCTGCGATAAGCAGCACGGCACCCGAGCCGATCCTGGCCTTCACCTCGTCGATCAGCGCCGGAAGATCCTTGCCGGACACGCCCGACAGCACTTGAGCAACGAACTTCACGCCGTTGATTTCCTTGGCGTCCGGGTCGGCTGCCTTACCCCCCATCGCCAGCTCGCGGCGCAGTTGTGCAACTTCGTTCGCCAGCGCCTTGCGCTCCTCGAACAGCGCACGGATCCGGTCTGCAAGCTCGGTCGGCGGGGCCTTGATGATGGCAGCGATATCATTCAGCCGCGCATCCTGCTGGCGCAGGTGGTCCAGCGCCGCCTGCCCCGTCAAGGCCTCGATCCGGCGCACGCCGGCCGAGGAGGCGCTTTCCGACAGGATCACCATCGAGCCGATGTCACCCGTGCGCTGCACATGCGTGCCTCCGCAGAGCTCCAGGCTGTAGGTCTTGCCGTCGCTGCCTTTGCCGGACCCCTCCAGGATGCCCATCGAGACCACGCGAACCTCCTCGCCGTACTTCTCCCCGAACAGGGCCTGCGCCCCGATGGCGCGGGCGTCGTCGGGAGTCATGATCCGGGTCTCGACGGGGGAATTCTGGCGGATGAAGGCGTTGACCTCGGCCTCGATGGCGGCGAGGTCCGAGGCCGGGATCGCCGCGGAATGGCTGAAGTCGAACCGAAGGCGGTCTGCGGCATTGAGCGAACCGCGCTGGGCGACATGGTCGCCCAGGGTCCGGCGCAACGCCTCGTGGAGCAGGTGGGTGGCCGAGTGGTTCGCGCGGATCGCGGCGCGGCGCGCATGCGCCACCTCCAGCTTGGCCGGCTGTCCCTTGATGATCGTGCCTTCCGTCACCGTCGCAATGTGGATGAAGATGCCGGCGGCCTTCTTGACATCGGTCACTTCTGCGGTGCCGGTCTGGGTGCGGATCAGACCGGCGTCGCCCACCTGCCCACCGCTTTCGGCATAGAATGGCGTCTGGTTGGCCACGATCTGCACGGTCTCGCCTGTTGCAGCCTGACCGATGACAATCCCGTCGCGGACCAGCGCAGTGATCACGCCCTCGGCGGTTTCGGTCTCATACCCGAGGAACTCGGTGACACCGTGCTCTTCCGCCAGGTCAAACCAGATCTTCGCATCGCCCGCAGCCCCGGTCCCGGACCAGGCAGCGCGGGCCTTGGCCCGCTGCTCGGCCATCGCCGCCTCAAAGCCATGGACATCGACCTCCCGCCCCTTCTCGCGCAGCGCGTCCTGTGTGAGGTCCAGCGGGAAGCCGTAAGTATCGTACAGCTTGAAGGCCGCCGCGCCCGGAAGCGCCGCGCCTTCGGGAAGGCCGGAAAGCTCTTCGTCCAGCAGGCGCAAGCCGCGGTCGAGGGTCTGCTTGAACTTGGTCTCTTCAGTGCGCAGCGTCTCTTCGATCAACGCTTGCGCCCGCGACAGTTCGGGATAGGCGCCGCCCATCTGCCGCACCAGCGCCGGGACCAGGCGGTGCATGACCGGATCCTGCGCACCGAGCATGTGAGCATGACGCATGGCGCGGCGCATGATGCGGCGCAGGACATAGCCACGGCCCTCGTTCGAGGGCATGACGCCGTCGGCGATCAGGAAGGACGTTGACCGCAGGTGGTCGGCGATGACCCGATGGTGGATCTTCCCTGGCCCGTCAGGGTCCTGGCTGGTGACATTCGCGCTGGCTTCGATCAGCGAGCGCATCAGGTCGGTGTCGTAGTTGTCGTGCTTGCCTTGCAGAAGCGCCCCGATCCGCTCCAGCCCCATGCCGGTGTCGATCGACTGCATCTCCAGAGGCACCAGCCGCCCGTCGGCGAACTGTTCGTTCTGCATGAAGACGTTGTTCCAGATCTCGATGAACCGGTCACCGTCCTCTTCGGCCGACCCCGGAGGCCCGCCCCAGATGTGGGGGCCATGGTCGTAGAAGATTTCCGTGCAGGGGCCGCAGGGGCCGGTGGGGCCCATGCGCCAGAAGTTGTCGTCCGAGGCGATGCGGATGATCCGGTCGTCCGAAAGACCCGAGATCTTCTTCCAGTACCCCGCCGCCTCGTCGTCTGTGTGATAGACCGTGACCAGAAGCTTGTCCTTCGGCAGGCCAAAGTCCCTGGTCAGAAGCTCCCAGGCATAGGCGATGGCCTGTTCCTTGAAATAGTCGCCGAAGCTGAAATTCCCCAGCATTTCAAAGAAGGTATGGTGCCGCGCCGTATAGCCGACGTTGTCGAGGTCGTTGTGCTTGCCCCCTGCCCGCACGCATTTCTGCGCGGTCGTCGCGCGCTTGTAGTCCCGCGTCTCGACCCCGGTGAAGAGGTTCTTGAACTGCACCATGCCCGAGTTGGTGAACATCAGCGTCGGGTCGTTCCGCGGCACCAGGGGCGAGCTTTCCACCACACGGTGATCGTTGCGGCGGAAGAAGTCGAGGAAGGTCGAGCGGATGTCGTTCAGCGAGGCCATGGGCGGCGGTCCTTCGGGCGGAAACGGAAATTCGGTCCCCCATGTAGCCCCCTGCATGGGGCCTGTCCACGGGTCACGCTTTCCGGGCGGGAAAAAAGGACGCTCAGCGCAGGACTTCGAGGGCATCGCCGTTGCGGATCACGCCGTCCCGTTCGACCGAGCAGAGGACGCCACGCAGCCGCAGCTCCGGGTGCGCACGCACCCAGTCGAAGGCCGCCTCGCCGTGCCGCACCTTCCACTTGGCACAGGCGTCGTTCCAGACCTCGGAGACTTGCAGGACCGCCGTGCCCACCGCAAGCAGGGTCCCGGTGGGAAGGTTCGCCTCGGTCATGTCCAGATCGCACACGAACGTGTCACCGGGATGGACGACGTTCTCGCGGTCACGCCAGACAAGGTCCAGCACCCGACGCGGCAGGATCGAGACCTGGATGCCCGGATGGCCGCTCCCGTCGGGCAGCTTGAGCCACGGCGTTCTGCCCCAGCGTTCGCCAGGGATGCCCTGCGCCTTCGTGACAGTGATCTCGTTAACGAAACGACGCTGGCCGAAATCGGGACGCAGGCACAAAAGCTCGACCGCGCTGCCGGTCTTGGGTGCGGACAGCACCCCCGGCAGCGCGGCCATCAGCTCGTCATGGGTGACGTGATCGCTCACTCGTCCAGCACGTCGGCGGACTCGTCGCCGGCCATGGTGAAATCGAGCCCGTTGGCAGCGCGGATCTTGTCCTCGATTTCCAGCGCGACCGAGGGGTTCTGCTTCAGGAAGGCCTTGGCGTTCTCACGCCCCTGGCCGATGCGTTCGTCCTTGAAGGAGTACCAGGCGCCCGACTTTTCCACGACCCCGGCCTTGACGCCGATGTCGATCAGTTCGCCGGTCTTCGAGATGCCCTCGCCGTACATGATGTCGAACTCGACCTGCTTGAAGGGCGGTGCAACCTTGTTCTTCACCACCTTGACCCGGGTGGTATTGCCCACGACCTCTTCCCGATCCTTGATCGCGCCGATGCGGCGGATGTCGAGGCGCACCGAGGCATAGAACTTCAGCGCGTTGCCGCCTGTGGTGGTTTCGGGGTTGCCGAACATCACGCCGATCTTCTGGCGGATCTGGTTGATGAAGATTACCATGCAGTTCGACCGGCCGATGGAGGCCGTCAGCTTGCGCATCGCCTGGGACATCAGGCGCGCCTGGCTGCCCATCTGCATGTCGCCCATGTCGCCTTCGATTTCCGACTTCGGCACCAGAGCCGCGACAGAGTCGACGACGACCAGGCTCACCGCCCCCGATCGCACCAGAGTGTCCACGATCTCCAGCGCCTGTTCGCCGGTGTCAGGCTGCGAGATCAGCAGCTCGTCGAGGTTGACGCCCAGTTTCTTGGCATACTGCGGGTCGAGCGCATGTTCCGCATCGACGAAGGCGCAGACGCCACCCTTCTTCTGTTCCTCGGCCACGACATGCAGGGTCAGCGTGGTCTTGCCCGAGGATTCCGGCCCGTAGATCTCGATGATGCGACCCTTGGGCAGGCCCCCGATTCCAAGCGCGATGTCGAGACCCAGCGAGCCGGTCGAGGTGGACTCGATTTCCATCGCCGGGCTGTCGGCACCAAGCTTCATGATCGAGCCCTTGCCGAACTGCCGTTCGATCTGTGCAAGCGCCGATTCCAGCGCCTTTGCCTTGTCCATGTCCCGCTTGCTCCCGAGGTCGAGAAGGTTGGCCACCGCCATGTCGTTCTCCTTATTTCATAGCCGCATCCTGGCGGCAATCCTTGCCCGTGTTCCCCAAGTGTTCCCATGCTTATGAGCACAAAAGCGGAACGATTCAACCCAAATCTCGCAATGGAAGTTTGCGGCGGCTTTGGTTAAGGGAGTGTTGATCGAACTGCCCGCTTCCGGGCGGTTTGCAGGAAAACTGCGGGCGGGAGTGTCTGGTATGCTGGTTTTCTGGGAGCAGAGGCTTGCCTTCCTAGCCACGCCAAAGACCGGATCAACCGCCATCGCGGCGGCACTCGAATCGCTTGCGGCCGTATCGATCCAGCGCCCCCCGGTGCTGAAGCACACCACCGTTCATCGCTTTCGCCGCTTTGTCGGACCCTTTCTCGAAGCGGCGTCGAAGGACAGTTTCACGGTGGTCGCCCTGATGCGCGAACCGACCGACTGGCTGGGATCGTGGTACCGGTTCCGCCAGCGCGACGAGGCGGATGCGGGAAAATCGACGCGGGGCATGAGCTTCGACGAATTCGTCCGCGCCTGGTGCAGCGACCCGCGACCGGATTTCGCCGATGTGGGGAGCCAGGCAAAGTTCCTGCGGCCGCGTCAGGGCGTTGGGGTGGACCGACTGTTCCGGTATGAAGAGATCGACGGGTTCGTCCGGTTCCTGGAAGACCGGCTGGATTGCGAGATCACCCTGCCACGCCTGAACGTTTCGCCAGCGGGGACGACCGAGTTGACCCCGGCAACGGCGGCGCTGCTGCGCGAGGTCGCCGCCGAGGATTTCGCCCTTTATGCCAGCCTGACCGGCTAGGCATGCGCCCGCCGGCCTGCTGCAACAGGCATGACAGGGCGGCGGAAAGCGGCTAGGGTGCGGTGCAAGGGGCCTTGAGACCCCAAGAGGCATGAGAGGGCGGAAAACATGACCGAAATCTGCATGACGCGGCGCAGGCTGGTGCTGGGGGCGGGCGCCCTTGCCGCGACGGGCGCGCTGGGGGCCTGCAACAACGGGGTCGGCTCGAACGGGGCAAACCAGATCGAGGCGCGCGTCTCGGCGACCGAGAGCTTCCTGTTCTCGCAATATCCGGGGACGCGCGACCTGGCCAGCCGGGCGGCCGGCGTCCTTTACATGCCCCTGATGACCGAAGTCGGCGCGGGCTTCGGCGGGGCCTTCGGACGCGGGGCCCTGCGGATCCAGGGCGTCACGGTGGACTACTATTCCGCCGCCAAGGGATCCTTCGGCCTTCAGATCGGGGCACAGCAGTATGCCCATGCCCTCTTCTTCATGACGCCCGAGGCGCTGGAGAAGTTCCGCCGCTCTTCCGGCTGGGCGGTCAGCGGCGACATCCGATATGCCAGCCCCGAGGAGGGCGCCTCGATCGGGAAGGAATCGACCGAGCTGAACGACGTGATCGCGCTCGTCTTCGGCCAGCAGGGCCTGATCGCCGGAGCGTCGCTGGCCGGCGTCAAGTACACCCGCATCATCCCCTGAGCCTGTCCACGGTGGACATTTCCGGATTTCTGATCCTATACAGCGACTTAGGCGCGGACGTTAAGGTTTTGTCAACCAAGGTTCCGCGCCTTGCGCGTCCTGTTGCCGGCGCGCCCGGTGCGGCTGTCGGAGGCCTCCGGCGGGAGTATTTGGGAAAAGGGCAAGACACATGGCAGTGCGAGCGGCGTCCGCGGGCGATCGGCCGGCGCGCGGCGGGCCGGGGTGCGGCACGGCGGCCCGAACCGGGGATCAGCGCAGGCGGCGGATCAGGCTGGAGGTGTCGTTGCGGCCGCCGCCCATCAGCTGCACGTCCTTGTAGAACTGGTCCACCAGCGCGGTGACGGGCAGGCGCGCGCCGATCTCGTCGGCCGTATCGAGGCAGATCGCCAGATCCTTGCGCATCCAGTCCACCGCGAAGCCGAAGTCGAACTCGCCCTTCAGCATGGTCTTGTGGCGGTTGACCATCTGCCAAGATCCCGCCGCGCCCTGCGAGATCACCTCGACCACCGCCTCGCCGTCGAGACCCGCCTTCTCGCCGAAGGCCAGCGCCTCGGACAGGCCCTGCATCAGGCCGGCGATGCAGATCTGGTTCATCATCTTGGCCAGCTGCCCCGCCCCGCTGTCGCCAAGCCTCCGGCAGATGCGGGCATAGGAGGCCATCACCGGCTCGGCGCGGGCGTAATCCTCGGGTCGGCCGCCGCACATGATGGAGAGCTGGCCGTTCTCGGCCCCCGCCTGCCCGCCCGAAACCGGGGCATCGACGAAGCCCAGGCCGAGGGTCGCGGCCTCTTCCGAAAGCCGGCGGGTGATCCGCGCCGAGACCGTGGTGTGATCGACGAAGATCGCGCCCTTCCCCATGCCCGCGAAGGCGCCGTCCGGTCCGAGGCAGACCTGCGCCAGATCGTCGTCGTTGCCGACGCAGGCCATGACGAATTCGGCGCCCTCGGCCGCCGCGCGCGGGGTGGGCGCGGACCGGCCGGGATGGCGCGCGACCCAGGCCTCGGCCCTGGCGGGCGAGCGGTTGTAGACGGTCACCTCGTGGCCCTTCGCGGCCAGGTGCCCCGCCATCGGGAAGCCCATCACCCCCAGACCCAGAAATGACACTTTCGCCATCGACGCCCCCCTGCGCATTGCCCTTCACCAGCGCTTGGACTAGGACCGATCCGCAGTCTTTCGTCAAGGACAGGCCCCGATGCTGACCGTGTTTCGCTGGCTGATCCGGATCGCCGCCGGCCTGACCGTGCTGGGCGTGGCGGCGGTACTCCTGGCCTATTACATCCTGTCGCGGTCGCTGATCGACTACGACGAGGATTTCACCCTCGCCGGCATCACGGCCCCGGTCGAGATCGTGCGCAACAACGACAGCGTTCCGCATATCTTCGGCAAGACGGACGAGGATGTCTTTTTCGCGCTTGGTTTCGCCCATGCGCAGGACCGGCTGTGGCAGATGACCATGCTGCGGCGCACGGTGCAGGGGCGGCTGTCGGAGCTGTTCGGCCCGGCCACGGTGCAGGTGGACGAGCTGATGCGCCGCTATGACCTTTATAATCTGGCGCTGCAATCGGTCGAGGCGCAGGACGAGCCGACCCGCCGGGCGCTCGAGGCCTATTCGGCCGGGGTGAATGCCTGGATCACCGAGGTGAACAAGGGGGCCCGGGGCCGGGGCGCGCCGGAATTCTTCCTGTTCGAGCCGGAAATCTCGGCCTGGGCGCCGGCGGATTCGATCGCTATCCTGAAGCTGATGGCCTTGCAGTTGTCAGGTGCGCTGCAATCCGAGGTGCTGCGGGCGCGCGTCTCGCTGCTGCTGTCGCCGCAGCGGCTGGCCGACATCCTGCCCGACGATCCCGGACAGGGGGTCGCCGCCCTGCCCGATTATGCCAGCCTGGTGCCCGGAGTGGCGCCGCTGGCGGCGCCGATGGACCTTGCCGGCGGGCCGTTCTCGCCCGTGGCGGATCCGGGGATGGCGGGCGCGTCGAACGCCTGGGCCGCGATGCCGGGGCGGTCGGCGGCGGGGGGCAGCCTTCTGGCCAACGACCCGCACCTGGGACTGACCGCGCCGACGATCTGGTACCTGGCGCGGCTGGAATTGCAGTCGGGCGGCGTGATCGGCGGGACCATCCCCGGCACGCCGGTGGTTCTGGTCGGGCGGTCGGATGCGATGGGATGGGGGCTGACCACGGCCTATGTCGATGACCAGGACGTGGTGATCGAGGAGCTGAACCCCGACAACCCCGAGGAATACCGCACGCCCGATGGCTGGACCCGGTTCGAAAGCCGCCAGTCGATCATCCGTGTCAAGGATGCCGAGCCGGTGACGCTGACCCTGCGCTGGTCACGCAACGGGCCGATCCTGCCGGGAACGCATTACGACCTGG
The DNA here is from genome assembly GCF_008271465.1 of Tabrizicola flagellatus. GTDB lineage: Bacteria > Pseudomonadota > Alphaproteobacteria > Rhodobacterales > Rhodobacteraceae > Tabrizicola > Tabrizicola flagellata. The sequence continues at coordinate 526,940 of NZ_VMDU01000001.1, forward strand.
GCTCGATCACGCCGGAGGGGCATGTCGCGGCGATCAGCTGGACGGCGCTGTCGGGGGCCGACACCTCGATCAGCGGGGCGATGGCGCTGATGAAGTCGCGATCGATCCCCGAGGCGCTGGAGGCGGGGCGCAAGGTGATCGCGCCGGCGCAGAACGTGATGCTGGCGGACGGGGACGGCATCGCGATGCAGGTGATGGGGGCGATCCCGGCCCGCGATCCGGCGCATCCGTCCAAGGGGCGGCTGCCGGCGCTGGGGTCGGACCCGGCGGTGGGGTTCAAGGGCGTCCTGCCCTACGAGGACAATCCGCGGTTCCGCGATCCGGCCTCGGGCCTTCTGGGCAACACCAACAACAAGACGGTGGACCGGCCCTTCCCGAACCACGTCAGCTTCGACTGGGGCGACACCCAGCGCATCCAGCGCTGGCTGGCGCTGATGAAGGCGCGCGAGGTGCACACGCGGGAAAGCTTCATCGAGGCGCAACTCGACACGGTGAACCCGACGGCGCGGGCGCTCTTGCCGCTGATCGGGGCGGATCTGTGGTTCACCGGCGAGGCGGCGCCGGACGGGACGCCCGAACGGCTCCGGCAGCGGGCGCTGATCCTGCTGGCGGAATGGAACGGCGAGATGAACGAGCATCTGCCCGAGCCGCTGATCGCCGAAGCCTGGCTGCGCGCCTTGCAGAAGCGGCTGATCCAGGACGAACTCGGGGCCATGGCCGACACCTTCACCCACATCTCTCCGGTCTTCATCGAGCGGGTCTACCGCAATGTTGGCGGGGCGTCGGTATGGTGCGACGTGATCCAGTCGGCGGCGGTGGAAAGCTGCACCGACATCGCGCGGATCGCGCTGGACGATGCGCTCTTGGACCTGACCGAGCGTTACGGGCCGAACCTGGAAAGCTGGCGCTGGGGGGATGCGCACCAGGCGGTGCACGAGCATCCGGTCCTGGGCGAGGTGCCGTTCCTGCGCCATTTCGTCACGATCCGGCAGTCCACAAGCGGCGGGGACGACACCCTGATGCGCGGGGTGACGCGCGGCGAGGGGCCGGAGCCCTATCAGAACGTGCATTCCGCCGGCTATCGCGGGGTCTATGACTTCGCCGACCCGGACAGTTCGGTCTTCATCACCGCGACGGGGCAGTCGGGCCACCCGCTCAGCCGGCACTACGATGATCTCGGCGAGCTGTGGCGGCGGGGAGAATACATTCCGATGTCTCTCGACCCCGAGCTCGCCCGGGCGGCGGCGGTGGGGGTCATGGTGCTGACCCCGGAGCCGCAGTGACCGGGGTCCCGACGCTGCGCACGGCGCGGCTGGTGCTGCGGCAGGCACGGTGGGACGATCTGGACTCGGTGCATCGCGTGATGTCGGACCCGCGGGCGATGCGCTACTGGTCCCGGCCCGAACACGCGACGGTGGAGGAGACTCGCCAGTGGCTGGGGTTCCTGGTCGATCAGGCCGAGGACAGCCGGGACTGGCTGGTCGAGCGGAATGGCGAAGTGATCGGCAAGGCCGGGGCCTGGAAGGTGCCGGAGGTGGGGTTCATCCTGCATCCGGATCACTGGGGCGAAGGGCTTGCGCATGAGGCGATGGCAGCGGTCATCGCCCATCTGGAGGCGGAATGGCCCGACCTGCCCGCCCTGACGGCCGAAGCCGATCCGCGCAACGTGGCCTGCCTGCGGCTCTTGGCGAAGCTCGGGTTTCAAGAGACGCACCGGGTGGAGCGGACATTGCTCTGGAAGGACGAATGGTGCGACAGCGTTCATCTGGTGCGGCCGCGTCAGGCGTGAGCGGTTCGCGCGGGTCGGGGCGGCTTTCTATTCGAGCGGCATGCGGCGCATGCCTTGCGTACCACCCCTTCCCGTGACGGGCGCAGAGGCGCTCGGACACAGACGGGTCTGCTCGAACCAGTGGCGCAAGCCCGCTCCCGCCTCCGGCGGACATGCGCGGGGCCATGAAATGATCATTTCCGTCTCGCGGGGCCGAGCGTCAAGGCCGTTGCGGCAAGCAGTGCCAGGAGCGCGAGGGGCGTGTGAAGCGGGTGCAGGAAAAGCGCGCGCAGCGGCTCGGTTCCTGACCAGGTGGTGCCGAAGTCAATCACGAAGGGGTGGATCATGACCGAAGCGGCCCAGAGCCAGAAGAGGACGATGGGCGGCAGAACGAGCCGGCGGAGGTGGAAGCGTCGGGCAAGCGCGGCGAATAGCGGGATCGGCAGTGTAGCGGCAAGGGCAGTCACAGCGAGTTCGGTGCGCGTGACCTGGATGCCCGGATACAGCGGAAAGCCCCGGCCAAGGTAGTCTCCGGGAATGCCTAACAGCGCGTGAAGCCAGAGCGCTGCTGCCGCAGTGAGCCAAAGGGCGGCGAAGCGAAGGATCACGGCGCCCCCTGCCCTGCGCGGGTCGCGGGACTGCATCTGGTCATAGACGTTCCCATCGGTTCTGCTGCCTGGCGGTCCAGCGCACGGTGAGGTGCCAGCCGTCTTCGGCCTCGGTCTCGGTCAGGACGATGTTCTGGTCATGCAGCCAGGCGCGCTTGCGGCCCTGGTCGAAGGGAATGCTCAGGTGGGCCTCGCTACGGTCCTCGTCCAGCGTGCGCGACACCAGCGACAGAAGCTCTCCAACCCCCTCGCCCGTCAGCGCCGAGACCGGAAGTACCATGGGCCGCTGCGCCGCCTGCGCGGTCAGCGCCTCGCGCTGGGAGGGATCGACAAGGTCGAGCTTGTTCCAGACCTCGATGATCGGCGTCTCCTCCTTGACCCCGAGGCTCGCGAGGATGTCGGTCACGTCGGCGGCCTGTTCGACCGTTTCGGGATGGCTGATGTCGCGGACGTGGAGGATCAGGTCGGCCGAAAGCACCTCTTCCAGCGTGGCGCGGAAGGCGGCGACAAGCTGCGTCGGCAGGTCCGAGATGAAGCCCACGGTGTCGGACAGGATGACCTTCGCCCCGGAGGGCAGCACGACGCCGCGCATCGTGGGGTCGAGCGTGGCGAAGAGCATGTCCTTGGCCATGACCTCGGCCCCGGTGATCCGGTTGAAGAGAGTGGACTTGCCGGCGTTGGTGTAGCCCACCAGCGCCACGACAGGAAACGGCACCTTGGCGCGGGCGGCTCGGTGCAGTTCCCGCGTCTTGACCACCTGGTCGAGCTGGCGGCGCAGCCGCACCACCTGGTCGTCGATGGCGCGACGGTCGGATTCGATCTGCGTCTCGCCCGGGCCGCCGACGAAGCCGAAGCCGCCCCGCTGGCGTTCAAGGTGGGTCCAGGCGCGGACAAGGCGCGTGCGCTGGTAGCTGAGCGCAGCGAGTTCGACCTGCAACACGCCCTCGCGCGTCCGCGCGCGGTCGGCGAAGATTTCCAGGATCAGCGAGGTCCGGTCGAGCAGCTTTACCCCCCATTCCTTTTCGAGGTTGCGCTGCTGGACCGGGGACACCGGGCCATCGACGATGACGAGGTCGATGGCGTCTGCCTTGAAGCGCGCCTTCAGTTCGGCCAGCTTGCCGGATCCGAAAAGCGTGCCGGGATGGGTGCGCGCCAGACGGACGACCTCGGAGCCGCAGACCTGAAGCTCTGGCAAGGCTGCCGCAAGCGCCACGGCCTCGGCCAGGCCGTGTTCGGGCAGGCGCCGCGCATTGGCCGATTTCAGCGCCGGATGCAGCACCCAGGTGCGGGTGGCAGCAACGGCGGTGTCCCGCAACCGATTGCCCGCCCTTTCGGACAGGAGATCGGTTTCGTCCTGCGGGTCGTGTGCGATCAGTCTTCCCCTTCGTAGAGGCTGATCGGTGCGCCGGGCATGATGGTCGAGATCGCATGCTTGTAGACAAGCTGCGATTGGCCGTCGCGGCGCAACAGAACGCAGAAGTTGTCGAACCAGGTGATCACGCCCTGCAGCTTGACGCCGTTGATCAGGAAGATCGTGACCGGAACCTTGGCTTTGCGGACATGGTTGAGGAAGGCGTCTTGCAGGTTTTGCTTGTCAGCGGCCATCTTTGTTGTGCCTTGTTTTTCTATCGCTTCACTGTCGCGGCGTGGTCGTTCTTGTTGCCCTGTCGGTGTCGCCCGTAACGGCAGGTTGAGTATGTCGCGCCCGTCCGGGAGTTTCCAGCGCAAAAATCAGGCTGTTAATCGTCTTGTCCCCGGCGGGCGCGAAAGCTAGCGGCGACCCGCGCCCGGCAGGATCAGCGCCAGAAGGGCCAGCGTTTCGAGACGGCCGACAACCATTGCAAGGCCAAGGACAAGTTTCACCGGGTCGGAGAGGGTCGCATAGGGGATCGGCTGGGCCGCGCCGATCTCGGCCAGCTGTCCGGTCGTGGTGAGGCCGGCGATGGCCAGCACCATGGCGGTTTCGAACTTGATGCCTGCCAGCAGCAGCAGGGCCATGACAACGGCGATCGACACGGCGAAGAGCATGAAGAACACCCAGGCCAGCTGCGCCCCCTCGCGCCGCAGCCGCCGCGCCTCCGCCCCGCCACGACCGATCGAATTGGGGTGGATGATCCGCTCCAGTTCGCGCTCGCCATGGCGCAGCAGCGCATGGACGCGCAGAAGCTTGACCCCACCCGCCGTGGTGGCCGTGCCTCCTCCGATAATGGCGAGGCCCAGAAGCACCAGGCCGGGTGTGCCGATGCCGGACCATTGCGTCGCCGTCTGCCAGTCCGAAGAGATGTAGCCCGTGGTGGTCAGGAAGGAGGCCGCGGTGAACAGGACGCCCCAGAGGGCATGCGGCGCATCGGCGCCGTCGGGCGAACCCGTCCAGTTGGCAACGAACCAGTGCCTCAGGAAAAGCAGAAGCGTCACGATCGCCAGAAGAAGCGCCGCGAGCCGCAACTCGGGGTCCTTCAGCAGAGGGCGGCGGTTCTCGGACAGGTGGACGCCCGGCAGGGCACGACGGGTGACGGCGAAGAGGAAGCAGGCGAAAACCGCCAGCTCGCCCGGGATCCCGCCGCCCGAGGCCTGGAAGGCGGTCTGGCCGGTGATGCCGGAGGTGGACAGCGTGCCCATCGCATGGATCAGCGCCGTGATGCCGGATTCACCGAGGATCATCAGGGCGCACCACAGCAGCACGGTCAGCGCAGCGTAGACGGGGAAAAGCGTCAGGGCAAAGCGGGTCAGCCGTTGCGTCGGGTCCGCGGTTCGGGTGACCTGCGCGGTGCCGACCGCCCCCCGGCCCGGGGCGTGGCCCGAGATGACCTCGTTCCCGCCGAGGTTCAGGGGCGCGAGGATCGCATAGGCGGCCAGGAGCGTCAGGAACCCGCCGAACCAGCCCACGGTCGCCCGCCAGAGATGCACGGTATTGGCGAGGCGGTCGGGGGCATAGACCGTGGCCCCGGTGGTGGTGAAGGCCGAGGTCATCTCGAACCAGGCATTGACCAGGGTCGTGTCCGGCAGAGCTTCGGCAAGCGGCAGCGCAAGGGCGAAGGGCAGCACGGCATAGGCCAGCACCAGCGCGGCAAGATGGCTGCGGGCCAGGTCGCGCGGGCCATAGGCTGCGGTGGCGATCCCCAGCATCACGGTGATGACCAGGAGGAACAGACCGGAGTAGAGGAAGTCGCGGGCGTGCCTGTAGTCGCCCGCCCCCAGCCCGTAGAGCGCGGGCACGACGGTGGCCAGGCCGCACAGGCCCAGAAGCACCACCAGAAGCGGCAGTTCGGCCAGCCGGGTCAGCATCAGAAGAAGTCGATCGAAACCTGCAGGAGGCGCTCGACCTCCGGCACGTCCTTGGCCATGGCAAAGAGCGCGATCACGTCGCCCGCCTCGATCCGCAGGTCTCCGGTCGGCTTCAGCACCCTGTCGCCCTTCATCACCGCACCGACCAGGACGCCCTCGGGAAACTCGATGTCGCGGATCAGGCGGCCGGCGAGCGGCGAGGTGGACAGGACCTGCGCCTCGATCATCTCGGCCTCGGCATCGCCGATGGAATAGACAGCGCGCACCCGGCCATGGCGGATGTGGCGCAGGATCGAGGAGACGGTGGTCGCGCGCGGGTTGATGTAGGCGTCGATGTCGAGGGGCGCCATCAGCGGTGCCAGCGTCGGGTCATTGACCAGGGCGATGGTCATCGGGCAGCCCGCCTGCTTGGCGCGGACCGAGACGAGCAGATTGGTCTTGTCGTCGTCGGTCACGGCCAGGATCGCGTCGGCGCGGTCGACCGAGGCCTCGGCCAGCAGGTCCGCGTCCATGCCGTCGCCGTGCAGCACGATGGTGCGTTCCAGCGCATCGGCGGCGATTTCGGCGGTGGCGCGGTTCTTCTCGATGATCTTGGCGCGGATGCGGTCAGTCCGCGCCTCGAGCGCGCGGGCCACGGCGAGGCCCACGTTGCCGCCGCCGACGATCACAACCCGTTCCTGCTTTTTCGTCTTCTTTCCAAAGATTTCCAGCGCGCGGTTCACGTCCTCGATATGGGTGAAGACGTAGATCTGATCCTCGGAATAAAGCTGGTCGCCGGGATCGGGCGCGAAGAGCCGGTCCTCGCGGCGGATCCCCACGACGATGGCGCGGAGGGTGTGAAACAGCTCGTTCAACTGGCGGAGCGGCGTGTTCAGGACCGGGCAGTCCTCGGTCAATTGGATGCCAAGAAGCTGCGCGCGGCCGTTCATGAAGCTTTCGGTGTCGAAGGTCGCGGGCGCGGCCAGCCGTTGCAGCGCGGCTTCGGCCACCTCGCGTTCGGGCGAGATCACCACGTCGATCGCCAGACCATCCTGGTTGGTCAGATTGCCGTAGAGCGGATCGAGGTAGTTCTGCGCCCGGATCCGGGCGATCTTGCGGGTGATGTCGAACACGGTATGGGCCACCTGGCAGGTGACCATGTTGACCTCGTCGGAATGGGTGGCCGCGATCAGCATGTCGGCGTCGCGTGCGCCGGCCTTTTCCAGCACGTCGGGATGGCTGGCAAAGCCGACCACGCCCTGCACGTCCAGCGTGTCGGTCGCGCGCCGGACGAGATCGGCGTTCATGTCCACAAGGGTGACGTCGTTCCTTTCACCGGACAGGTGCCGGGCGATCTGCCAGCCGACCTGACCCGCCCCGCAGATGATGACCTTCATCGGACCCCCCGCGATCCTACGCAGGCCCCCTGAATGTCAGATCGGCGCAGGGGGGTCAATCCGGCGGGCCAGGCAGGGTTCGTGTCAATCGTCGAACTCGCCGCCCCTGCCGCCGCGCGTCGCGCCGACCACGCCCAGCGACTTGAGCTTGCGGTGCAGCGCCGAGCGTTCCATGCCGACGAAACTGGCGGTCCGGCTGATGTTTCCGCCAAAGCGGTTGATCTGGGTCAGCAGATACTCCCTTTCGAACAGCTCGCGTGCTTCGCGCAAGGGCAGCGTGGCGATGGTACCGGACAAAGACAGCGGGCTCTCGGCCTCGACCTTCGGCTCGGTGCCGGGGATCTCGGAGGCTTCGATCGGTCCCGCCCCGTCGCCGAGGATCAGGATCCGCTCGATCACGTTGCGCAGCTGGCGGATGTTGCCGGGCCAGGGCAGCGTCTGAAGCACGGTTTCCGCCTCTTCGGTCAGGCTGCGCTGCGGCAAGCCCTGGCTGCGGTGGAACCAGTCGATGAAATGCCGTGCCAGATCCGGCACATCCTCGCGGCGCGCGGCAAGCGACGGCACGGCGATCGGCACCACGTTCAGGCGGTCGTAGAGTTCCTGCCGGAAACGACCCGAGCCGATCTCGGCCCTCAGATCGCGGCAGGTCGAGGAGATCACGCGCAGGTCCACCCGCACCTTGTCGTTACCGCCGACGCGCGTGAACTGCTGTTCGGTCAGCACCCGCAGGATCTTGCCTTGCGTGCCGAGCGGCATGTCGGCCACCTCGTCCAGATAGACGATCCCGCCGTGGGCCTGCTCCAGAAGCCCAGGCTCGACACCGCGTTCGGCGGACTCGCGGCCGAAAAGCACCTCTTCCATCCGCTCGGGTTCGATCGAGGCGCAGGAAACGGTGACGAAGGGGGCCGACGCACGGCTGGAATGCATGTGGATGTAGCGCGCCGCCATTTCCTTGCCGGTTCCCGGTTCTCCGGTCAGCATGACCCGGGCGTTCGACTTGGTGACCTTGTCGAGGTTGGCCTTCAGCGTCTTGAAGGCGAGCGAGGAGCCGACCATTTCCGCCGAGGTCATGTCGCGGCGGCGCAGCTCCTGGTTTTCGCGGCGCAGGCGCGATGTTTCCATCGCCCGGGCGACGACGACCATCAGCTGGTCGATGTTGAAGGGCTTTTCGATGAAGTCGTAGGCGCCCTGCTTGATCGCGGCCACCGCGATCTCGATGTTGCCGTGGCCGGAGATGATGACCACGGGGATATCCGGGTTGTCGCGCTTGACGGTCTTCAGGATGTCGATTCCGTCCATCCGGCTGTCCTTGAGCCAGATGTCGAGGATCATGAGCGCCGGAGGATCGGAGTTGATCTCGGCCATGCATTCGTCGGAATTGGCGGCAAGGCGGGTGGCGTAGCCCTCGTCCCGCAGGATGTCGCCGATCAGTTCGCGGATATCCTGTTCGTCGTCAACGATCAGAATGCTCATGCCTGGGTCTCCTTTGCGCCCGGCGCTGCGCCGAGCGGAATATGCGTTCGCGGTCGTTTGCGGAGGGTTCGGGGCAACCGGATCTCGGCCATGGCGCCCGGATGGTCGTTGCCCGGGAACAGGGGCGCATCGAGAAGCGCGAGCGTTCCGCCGTGTTCCTCGATGATCTTCTTGACGATGGGCAGGCCAAGGCCGGTGCCCTTCTCGCGCGTGGTGACATAGGGCTCGAACAGCCGCGCGCGGTCCGGCGGAAGGCCGGTGCCATTGTCGGCGATGCGGACCGTCACTTCGGCATCGTCGGCGGTCAAGCTCACGCGGATCTCGGGAACAAAGCCAGGAGTCGCGGCCTTTTCCTGAAAGCTTTCAATCGCTTCTCCGGCGTTCTTCATCAGGTTCGTCAGGGCCTGGCCGATCATGGTGGCGTCAAGTTCCATCATGATCGGCTCTTCCGGGATATCCTTGACGAAGCGGACGCCGGGTTGACCGTTCTCCTGCAGGAGCACCGCGCCGTTCAGAAGCTCCACCAGATCGCAGTCGCGGCGGTCGGGTTCGGGCATGCGGGCGAATTTCGAGAACTCGTCCACGATCCGGCGGAGGTCGTTGGTCTGCCGCACGATGACGTCGGTATATTGTTCCAGATCTTCGGAATCGCGGACCTGGGTGGCGAACTTGCGCTTGATCCGTTCGGCCGAGAGCTGGATGGGGGTGAGCGGGTTCTTGATCTCGTGCGCGATGCGGCGGGCCACGTCGCCCCAGGCGGCCATGCGCTGCGCGCTGACCAGATCGGTCACGTCGTCGAAGGCCACGACATAGCCCTCCAGCGCGCCGGTCTCGCTGCGCCGGACGGACATGCGGACCAGCAGGCTTTCGAGCTTGCCGCGGCGGGTCAGCCGGACCTCTTCCTGCACCGCGTTTCCGGTGCCTTCCCGCAGCCGATCAAAGAGCGCGGCGAATTCCGGCACTGCGGCGGCGAGGGGCGTGTCAACCTGGCGGCCCGTGAGATCGAGCAGGCGTTCGGCGGCGCGGTTCACGAAGTCGATGTCGCCGTCGGGATCCAGGCCGATCACCCCGGCGGTGACGTTCGACAGCACCGAGTCGAAGAGGCGGCGGCGCGTCTCGGTCTGGGCATGGCTTTGCACCAGAGCCTCGCGCTGACCTTTCAACTGCCGGGTCATCTGGTTGAACAGCCGGCCGAGCGAGGCGATCTCGTCATCGCCCTCTTCCTCGGTCACCTGCACGTCGAGATCGCCGCCGCCCACCCGTTCCGCCGCCCCGGCCAGCCGGCCGACGGGCCGCGAAAGCCGTTCGGCGAACCACAGGCCAAGCCAGATCGCGGCAAGGATCAGGATGAGCGCAAAGCCGAGGTAGATCAGGCCGAAGTTGAACAGGAGCCGCCCGCGTTCGGCCTCGAGCTGGTTGTAGAGCTGGACCGTCTCCTGCGTCTCGTCGAGCAGCGACAGGATCGAACCGTCCACCGTGCGCGTGACGTAGAGATAGCGGTCGGCATAGGCGTCCAGTCGGATCAGGGCGCGGAATTCGTTGTTCGACCAGTCCGGGATCAGGACGGTGTTGCCCTCGCTGGCCAGGCGCAGCTGCTGGGGGGTCAGGGGTTCGAAGTCGAAGAGGTAGGACCTTTCGCCCCGTGTCATCAGCTTGCCGGTGCCATCCACCAGGTAGGCCTCCTTCAGCCCGCGCTGCACGACGGCCTGGGCCTGGGACAGGAGCGGGCGCAGCTGGTCGTCGCGCAGGAAGGTGGTCTTGCGCTTGGCCTCGTTGAGATAGCCGGCAAGGGTGACGACATCGGCGGCCAGATCGTCGCGCTGGACCGCCTCGTAGGCCTGGGCGGCCGAGAGCGAGGAGCCGACGACCGAGCGCACGCGGTCGGAGAACCAGCCTTCAAGGCCGATGTTGATCGACAGGACGGCGAAGACCGCGACCAGCACGGTCGGGATCAGCGCGATCAGCATGAAGACGCCGGACAGGCGCATGTGCAGCCGCGATCCGGCGGACCGCGAGCGGCGTTCGGCGATCAGCCGGGCGACGCGGGCGAGGACCAGGGCTGCGATGACCAGGACATAGATCAGGTCCGCAAGCAGGATCAGCCGCAGGACGGGCGAGGCGGCGCTGGTGTTGATCGAACCGAGCGCGAGGAAGGTCGCCACCGCCAGAACCGGACCCAGGAAGACGAGGCCCAGCGTAACCGCCGTCTGCACCCGTCGCTGCCGGCGCAGGCGCGACAAGCGCATCCAGACATCCCTGTGAACCGCCCCTTGCACCCTGCCCTGCCCGTCAGCCGGTGGTTCACCCACCAGGCACCACTATATCTAGCCGTCGCACCGGGTGAAACCGAAAAGACACAGACAGGCGTTGCGCCGCTACATCAACTTTCGACGACGGGTCACACGGATGTCGAGGTCCGTGATCTTCTTGCGGAGCGTGTTGCGGTTGATTCCCAGGAGGTCGGCGCATTTCGCCTGGTTGCCGGCGGTGGCATCCAGCGCGATCTCGATCAGCGGCAGTTCGACCTCGCGCAGGATGCGCTGATAGACGCCGGGGGGCGGCAGCTGGCCGCCGTGCAGGTCGAAATAGCGCTTGAGGTGCCGCGCGACGGAGGCCGAGAGCTTGTCGCCCTCGCCCACTCCGGCCAGGGGTTCGGGGCTGGGCTGCTGGCCGAGGACCTGTTCCACCTCGGAGCGGGCGATCTCGGTTTCCGAGGCGGTGACCAGGAGGCGGCGGATGGTGTTTTCCAGCTGCCGCACGTTGCCGGGCCAGGAATAGGCGCGGATCAGGTCGGCGGCCGGTTGCGACAGGCGGCGCACCGCGCCGAGGTCGCGTTCGCCGCGCGCGAGGAAATGGTCGGCCAGAAGGGGAATGTCCTCGACCCGTTCGCGCAGGGCGGGCACATGCAGGGTGACCCCGCCGAGTCGGTAGAAGAGATCCTGACGGAACTTGCCCGCCTCCATCCGCGCGGCGAGGTCGGTCTGGCTGGTGGCCATCACGCGCGGGGCCTTGTCGCCCAGCATGTCCAGCATGCGGACCACGCGGGCCTGGGTGTCGGCGTCGTAATCGGCCACCTCGTCGAAGACGATGGAGCCGCCCCGCGCCCGGGCAAGCAGCGTCGAGGGGCCTTCGATCCCGGCCAGGTCTGCGGCCTGGGCCACGACGAAGGGCAGCGTGCGGCGGTCGGAGAAGTCGTGGATCGCACGGGCGATCAGCGACTTGCCGGTGCCGGATTCGCCGGTGATCAGCACGGCAAGTTCGGTGTTCATCACGCGGGCGACCAGTCGGTAGAGCGCCTGCATCGCCGGTGTCCTGCCAACCAGTGGCAGATCGTCGCCCGGATCGCGCGGCGGCACCACGACGCGAGCGGCGTGGCGCTTCTGCTCCAGCGCCTTGGCCGAGCGTTTCATCAGGTCGGGCAGGTCGAAGGGTTTCGGCAGGTAGTCGAAGGCCTCGGCCTCGGCGGCCTGGATCGCGGTCATGATCGTGTTCTGCGCCGAGATCACGATGACCGGCAGACCGGGGCGCATCTTGGAAATGCGGGGCAGCGCGTCGAGGCCGTTGCCGTCGGGCATGATGACATCCGAGATCACGAGGTCGCCCTTGCCTTCCTCGACCCAGCGCATCAGCGTCATCAGCGAGGAGGTCGCATGCACCTTGCAGCCCGCGCGGGTGAGGGCCTGGGTCAGCACGGTGCGGATCGTGCGGTCGTCGTCTGCGACAAGGATCGTGCCGTCCATCAGGGGGACTCCTTCTGCAAGTCGCGTGGCGCCATGGGCAGCGACACGCGGAACACGGTGCGACCGGGGGTCGAATCGACGGTGATCCAGCCCTCGTGGTCGGTGATGATCTTGGACACCAGCGCAAGGCCGAGGCCGGTGCCGTTCTCGCGGCCCGAGACGAAGGGCTCGAAGATGTTCGAGGCGATCTCGGGCGGGATGCCGGGGCCGTCGTCGATGATCTCGACGTTCAATGGCAGCGCGGCCGAGGGGCCGTCCTTGCGGCGCAGGCGCAGCGAGAGGTCGTAGAAGGTGTGCAGCCGGATCGTGCCGCCGGTCTTGCAGGCCTCGGCCGCGTTCTTGATGAGGTTCAGGAACACCTGCATCAGCTGGTCGCTGTCGGCCAGGGTCGGGGGAAGCGAGGGATCGTAGTCCTCGACGATGGTCATGTGCGCGGCAAAGCCGACGAGCGCCGAGCGGCGCGCGCGGTCCAGCGCATCGTGGATGTTCACCGCCTTGCGGTCGGGCGGGCGCAGGTTGCCGAACTGTTCGACCTGTTCGAGCAGCTTCACGATGCGGCGGGTCTCCTCGACGATCAGGTCGGTCAGTTCCTGATCCTCGGGCGCCAGGTTCATCGACAGTAGCTGCGCCGCACCCGAGATGCCGGCGAGTGGGTTCTTGATCTCGTGCGCCAGCATCTCGGCCATGCCGATGGCCGAGCGGGCGGCGGTCTTGGCGCCGAGCGAGCGGCCCATGCGGTCGGCAAGCTCGCGCGGGCTGAGGATAAGCATGACAATGCCGGGGTTGTCGTGCATCGGCGCAAGGTGGACGGTGCATTGCACCGGCGGGCGTTCGCCCGAGGTCACGTCCACATCGTTGATGTTCAGGGGCGACTGGTTGGCGCGGACCCGCGCCAGCGCCTCGTCCATCGGGGCGTCGATCGCGAGGCGGTCGAACACCGGCTGGCCGCGCAGCGCCTTCTGCGAGGTGTTGAGGAAGGTCTCGGCCGCGGGGTTGGCCTCGAGGATCGTGCCGCCCTGGTCGATCAGGAGCGTCGGGAAGGGCAGCGAGGCCCAGATGACGCCGGGAACCGGATAGGGGGCGCGGTAGGGAGTCATGCGGCCAGTTCCAGGTCGGCGAAGGCCAGTTCGACCAGCCGGATCACCTCGGCCGGGTCGGTCGAGGTCAGGATCGGTTCGCGCGCATGGGGAAGGCCGGCTTCCTCCAGATACCAGCCGAGGTGTTTCCGCGCCATGCGCAGGCCCAGTTCGGTGCCGTAGAAGGTGAGCATGTCGTCATAATGGTCGAGGATCATCCGGCCGAGCCGCCCGCCCTCGGGGATCTGCGGCGCTGGCGCGCCGTAGAGGTCATGCGCGACCTGTGCCAGCCGCCAGGGCGCCCCTTGCGCGCCGCGGCCGATCATGATGCCGTCGGCGCCGGACAGCCGCAGCGCCTCGCGGGCGGTGGCGGTGTCGGTGATGTCGCCGTTGGCGATGACGGGGATCGACACGGCCTCCTTCACCGCGCGGATCGCAGCCCAGTTGGCCCTGCCCTTGTAGAACTGGCAACGGGTGCGGCCGTGGATGGTGATCATCCGCACGCCCGCCTCTTCCGCGCGGCGGGCAAGGTCGGGGGCATTGTGGAGCGTGTCGTCCCAGCCGAGGCGGGTCTTGAGCGTCACCGGCACATTGACCGCCTTCACCACGGCCTCGATGAGCTTCAGCGCAAGGTCGAGGTCGCGCAGGAGCGCCGAGCCGCAGAGGCCGGTCGTCACCCGCTTGGACGGGCAGCCCATGTTGATGTCGATGATCCGCGCGCCCTGCGCTTCGACGAAACGCGCGCCTTCGGCCATCCAGTAGGGATCGCGGCCTGCGAGTTGCACCGAGGTTGCCTGTTCTGTGAGTCCCAGTTCCGCCCGGGCACGGGCTTCGGGATGGGCGCGGACGACCTCGGCGGAGGCCACCATCTCGCTGACGACAAGCCCTGCACCAAAGCGCGCCACCAGCCGGCGGAACGGCAGGTCGGTGATTCCGGCCAGCGGAGCCAGAAACACGGGGGGATCGAGCGTGAGCGGGCCGAGGGCGAGGGGCAACAGCCTGTTCCTTGTGCAACTGATCTGGTGTTAGTCCGGGATGGGATGCCGACCAAGCCGGCGCATCGGGGATCATGACTGAAAAAGATGCGATGCACAAATTTTGTGCAATGCGCTGGTGCAAGCGCCAGATTGTCATGCAGGTCGGGCTGGATTAGGCAGAGGCAGAGGAGTCCGCATGCGCACAGCCGTCATCATCGTTGCCGCCGGTCGCGGAAGCCGGATGGGCGGCGAAGTTCCCAAGCAATGGCAGGGGCTTGCAGGCAAGCCGGTGCTGGCGCACACGCTGGCGGCCTTTGCGGGCATGCAGTTGCTGCTGGTCGTCCACCCCGACGACCGCGCCCGGGCCGAGGCGCTGGGGGTGCCCTTCGTCACCGGCGGGGCGACGCGGGATGCCTCGGTCAGGGCGGGGCTGGAGGCGCTGGAGGGGACGGGGGTCGAGGCGGTGCTGATCCATGACGGCGCGCGGCCGCTGGTCAGCCGGGCGCTGATCGGCAGGTTGGTCGCGGCGCTGGAGCATCACGCGGGCGCGGCGCCGGCGCTGGCGGTGACGGATGCCCTGTGGCGCGGCGCGGCGGGGCTGGTCGCGGGGACGCAGGACCGGGCCGGGCTTTACCGCGCGCAGACCCCGCAGGCCTTCCGCTTTCCGGCGATTCTCGCGGCACATCGCGCCCATCCGGGCGGGGCGCTCGACGATGTGGAGGTCGCCCGCGACGCGGGGCTTGACGTGGCCATCGTCGAAGGCGAGGAAACCAATCTGAAGCTGACCTTCCCCGGCGATTTCGCCCGGGCCGAGGCGATCCTGAAGGGGCGCGAGATGGATGTGCGGCTGGGCAACGGCTATGACGTGCATGCCTTCTGCGAGGGCGATCACGTCTGGCTGTGCGGGGTGAAGGTGCCGCATGCACGTGGCCTTCTGGGCCATTCGGATGCCGATGTGGGGATGCATGCGCTGACCGACGCGATCTATGGCGCGCTGGCCGAGGGCGACATCGGCCGGCACTTCCCGCCCTCGGACCCGCAATGGAAGGGCGCGGCGAGCCACATCTTCCTGGCCCATGCCATCGGTCTTGCCCGGTCGCGAGGCTATGAGCTGGGCAACTGCGACGTGACGCTGGTCTGCGAGCGCCCGAAGATCGGCCCGCATGCCCTTGAAATGCAAGCGGAACTGGCGCGCATCATGGGGGTCGGGGCGGACCGCGTCTCGGTCAAGGCCACCACGTCCGAGCGTCTGGGTTTCACCGGCCGGGAAGAGGGGATCGCGGCGCTGGCAACCGCGACGCTGGTGCGGGCATGAGCGGGCTCGTCGCCACCTTCTTCGGCGCGGGGCACCTGCGGCCGGCAAGCGGCACCTGGGCCAGCGCGATCACCGTGGCGCTGGCGGTTGCGGCCTATCAGGCGGGCTGGGCGCTGGCGGTGCCGGCGGGCTTTGTCCTGGCGACGCTGGCAGGCTTCTGGGCGGTGCCGCGCTATCTGGCGCGGGCGGGCGGAGAGGATCCGTCCGAAGTGGTGATCGACGAGGTGGCGGGGCAGCTGCTGGCGCTGTGCTTCACGATCATCCCGCTCTGGCGGCACGGCGTGGACCTCCTGGCCGCCTGGCCGGGCTGGGTGGCGCCGTTCCTCTTGTTCCGGCTGTTCGACATCTGGAAGCCCTGGCTGGTAGGCCGGGCCGACCGGAGGGGCGATGCGACGGGCGTGATGCTGGACGACCTCTGGGCGGGGCTGTTCGCGGGGGTCGCCGCGATGGGTCTGGCGGGCCTCTATCATGGGGTGGTGGAGCCATGGCTGGGGTAGGTGTGGCCGAGATCCTGGTGCGGGCGCGCTACTGGGGCATCCGCATCGCCACGGCGGAAAGCTGCACCGGCGGCATGGTCGCCGCGGCGCTGACCGACATCGCCGGGTCGTCCGACGTGTTCGAGCGCGGCTTCGTCACCTATTCCAACGCGGCGAAGATCGAGCTTCTGGGCGTCCGCCCCGAGACGCTGGCCGCGCATGGCGCGGTGTCCGAGGAGGTGGCGCGCGAGATGGCCGAGGGCGCACTGGCCCATTCCAGGGCCGAGCTGGCCGTGGCCATCACCGGCATCGCCGGCCCCGGCGGGTCGGAGTTCAAGCCCGAGGGCCGGGTCTGCTTCGGCCTTGCCCAGCGTGGCCGCGAGACGCGGGTCGAGACGGTGGAATTTGGCGCGCCTGGCCGGGCGAAGGTGCGGGCGGCTGCGACAAGGCACGCGCTGGACCTGCTGGCCGGGGCCTTGGAGTAGGGCCAGATCCTTTCGAAAGGATTTGGCCCCCTGCCCTAAGGTTGCAGCGCGAAGAAGCGCAGGATTTCGGTGTTGGCGTCGATCTCCTGCGTCTTGCCCTCGGTCAGCCGCGCCTTGCGCCCGCCGGGCCAGTGATGCGCCCCGCCCTCGACGGTCATCAGCCGCACCACGACGCGCCCGGCCTTGCTGTAGTCGGTCACGACGACCGCCGTGCCGTCATCCCTGCGGTCGATGCGGCGGCTGGACTCGCTCAGCGCCCCCCAGGGCGCCTTGAAGGCCCGGACCACCGAGGCGACCGAGGAAAAGTCGGTCCGTGTCAGGCTCGAGTCGCCCTGCCCGCCCTCGTAGGGCACCATGGGATCGGCGGTGCCGTGGATGACAAGCGCCGGCACCCTGCCCTGCACCCGGTTGCGCGAGGTGTCCATGGTGCCGGCGACCCCGGCCACGGCCCGCACCCGCGCGGGGTTCCGCGCGGCGAAGGTCTCGGCCATGATCGAGCCATTGGACATGCCGGTCAGGAAGACCCGCGAGCCGTCAACGCCGAAACGCTTTGCGGCGTCGGCGATCACCTGTTCGAGAAAGCCGATGTCGTCGATGCCCTGCCGCGCGGCATAGCCGCAGCAGTAGCCGCCGTTCCAGGTCAGAAGCCGTTCGCCCCGCCGCCCGGTGCCCGCGGGGAAGGCCACGGCAAAACCTTGTCGGTTCGCCGCCCGGGCCAGGCCCGACGCACTGGCGAACTGGTCGGGATCCCCGCCCCCGCCGTGCAGGGCCAGGATCAGGGGCGCCCCCGAGGCGCGGGCGGGCAGATAGATTTCATACCAGCGCTCGCCGAGCCGGACCGTCTCGGCGGCAGCGGCGATGGGAAGGAGAAGCAGGGCAAGGAGAAGGGCAAAGCGTCGCACGGGATACCTCCGTTGGAATGTGAGGCAATCACGCCGGCGTGAGGGATTTCCGTCGCGTCAGGCCGCGCCCGGCCCGTAAAGCTCTGCCGCGCGCCGTTCGAAGGCGCGGACCACCCGCTGCATGGCATCGTTGAACACCACGCCGATGATGCCTTGCAGGATCGCGTTGCGGAATTCGAAATCGACGTGGAAATCCACCTCGCAGCCGCCCGGCGCATCGCGGAAGGCCCAGTTCGAGCGCATGTAACGGAAGGGTCCGTCGATGTATTCGGTGTCGATCCGCTTCTGGTCAGGCCAGAGCGTCACCCGGCTGCCGAAGCGTTCGCGGAACACCTTGAAGCTGATGACGAGATCGGCCTCCATCACCTCTCCCCCGCCGGGGATCGGCCGGCGCGAGCGGATGCGGGCGGCCGAGTTCCAGGGCAGGAACTTCGGGTAGGACGCGACATCGGCCACCAGATCATACATCTGCTGGGCGGTATAGGGCAGGCGCTTGGTCTCGGAATGGGTCGGCATCGACGTCTCTCTTGCCCGTGATGTGGCCCGAGACGCGGCCAAGATCAAGCGGGCGTCCTGTCACGGCCTAGGCAAGGGCGGCCCTTGGCGCTAGGAAGGGGCGAGCAGTCAGGACAGAGCCATGCCCGAACGCCCCTATGTCATCGACCGGATGATCAGCGCGAAGTCCATTGCCGCGCGGGTCGAGGCGCTGGCACGCGAGATCACGCGCTATTTCGAGGGCACCGACAAGCTGGTGGTGGTGGGGCTTCTGCGAGGGTCCTTCGTGTTCATCGCCGACCTCGTGCGCGAGATCGACCTGCCGGTGGAGGTGGATTTCCTGGAAGCCTCCTCCTACGGCGATGCGATGCATTCCAGCCGCGAGGTGCGCATCCTGAAGGATCTGCGCGGCGAGATCGCGGGCCGCGACGTGCTGGTGGTCGAGGACATCATCGACACGGGCTTCACGCTCTCGCATGTGCTGCACCTGTTGCAGGCGCGCGGCCCGGCGCGGCTGAAGACCTGCGCGCTTCTGGACAAGCCCTCGCGGCGGGAAGTCCCGGTCAGGGCCGACTGGACGGGGTTCGAGATTCCCGACGAATTCGTCGTGGGCTACGGGATCGACTTCGCGCAAAGGAACCGGAACCTGCCCTATATCGGCAAGGTGCGGTTCACGGAGGAGGCATGAACCAGCTTCTGTGGCTTCTGCGCGCGAAGCGCTGGGTGCAGAACCCGCCCTCGGCGGCCCGTGTGAAGCTGGTGCTGGGCGTCGTCGCGGCTTGCCTCGCCGTGGTCGTGCTGGAACGCATCTTCGGCTGGCCCGACTGGCTGGCGGTGGACAGCCTGTGCCGCAATCCGTGATTGGACGCGGGGCACG
Organism: Tabrizicola flagellatus; assembly: GCF_008271465.1. Taxonomy (GTDB): domain Bacteria; phylum Pseudomonadota; class Alphaproteobacteria; order Rhodobacterales; family Rhodobacteraceae; genus Tabrizicola; species Tabrizicola flagellata. The sequence goes on from NZ_VMDU01000001.1 coordinate 545,793, forward strand.
GGTCGGATAGGCTCGCGTCCGGGTTGCAGACGGAGAACGGGATGCGGATCTTGCGCTGGCTGGTGGTCCTGGGGCTGATCGCGGCGGGCGGGGTCTATGTCATGGCCCGGCCGCAGCCGCTGGCGGCGACGGCGGTGGCGAACCTGACCGGCGATGCGGCGAAGGGCGAACTCGTGTTCTGGGCCGCCGGCTGCGCCTCGTGCCACATGGCCGAGGGCGCGAAGGGCGAGGCGCAGCTCGTCCTGTCGGGCGGGCAGCGGTTCCCCTCGGACTTCGGCACCTTCGTCGCGCCGAACATCAGTCAGGACCCCGAACACGGGATCGGCGCCTGGTCTCTCCTTGACCTCGCCAATGCGCTGAAGCGCGGGGTCAGCCCGGAGGGCGAGCATTACTACCCTGCCCTGCCCTATGCGTCCTATGCGAAGATGCAGATGCAGGACGTGGCCGACCTTTACGCCTTTCTCAAGACCCTGCCGGCCGATCCCACGCCGAGCCAGCCGCACGAGCTGGCCTTTCCCTTCTCGCTGCGCGAGACGGTCGGGGTCTGGAAGCTGATGTTCCTGTCCGAGGATTGGGCGCTGCCGGGGAACCTGACCCCCACCGCCGCGCGCGGCCGCTACATCGCCGAGGCGCTGGCCCATTGCGGCGAGTGCCATACGCCGCGCAACCTTGTGGGCGGGCTCGACACCGCGCGCTGGCTGGGCGGGGCGCCGAACCCCTCGGGCCAGGGACGGATCCCGAACATCACGCCGGGCAAGCTGGGCTGGAGCGCGGGCGACATCGTGCAATACCTGACCACGGGCTTCACGCCGGACTATGACAGCGTGGGCGGCCACATGGCGCATGTGGTGGAGAACATGGCACGCCTGCCGGAAAGCGACCGGGTGGCGGTGGCGGAATACCTGCTGGCGGTGCCGAACGTCGAATGAGCGGGCACTGTGGCTTTCCCACACGCATGCCGGGGAATGTCGCGCCCGACGACTTTTCCTCTGCCTCCGGTTGCGCGATACTCGGGGCATCTGATCTGAACGGAACGTGACATGCGCAGCTTACTCCTCGCTTCCCTCGTCGCAACGACCTCGCTTCCGGCGCTGGCGCAGACCGCCGAAACCGGCCTGACCTTCGGCGGAAAGGTCGAGCTGGAATATCTGGATGCCGACACCACCCATCTGTGGGCCTTCGATGGCGACCTGAGCGCGTCCTGGCGGTCGGGCGGGCTTCTGGGCTTCGATGCGGCGCTGGATACGACCTATCTCGAGGACGGCTCGGAATTGACCAATGTCTGGGCGGCGCTGGTCCTGTCCACCGACATCGGTGAATTCGCCGTCGGTGCGCCGCGCCCGGTGGTGGACCGGTTCAATGTCATGCCCGACTTCTCCTCTTCGTCGGTTCTGGATCTGGATATCGGCATCCTGACCTCGAATTACACGGCCCTGGCGAGCGGCTTCGACAATGGCATGACCCCCGGCCTGACCTATGTCGGCACCTCGGGCAATCTGACCTACGGTGGGGGCTATCACCAGATCAGCGACGAGTTCGAGTCCATCGACGTTATTGAAGGCGCGATGACCTACGCGGCGGCCGGCACGACCTATTTCATCAACGGAGAGTTCGTGGACGGGTCGGATGGCAGCTACACGCTAATGCGGATCGGTGCGCTGCACGATGCCGACCGGTTCGACATTGGAGCGGCGCTGTCGCAGTTGCGGATCCCGGATACCCGCCACACCCTCAGGCTTTACGGCAGCGTGGACGTGATCGACTCGCTGTCGATCACCGGCGACGTGCTGATGGTGGAGGACTCTTTCGATCTCTACTCGCTGTCCGCGCGCTACGAGATGGCGAACGGTATCTTCGTCGAAGGCGGCGGCATAAAGATCCAGGACGGACCCGAGATCTATGACATCGGCGTCGGGTTTAAGTTCTGACGCTCGCGCAGGAAACGCCAGGGCCGCCTTCGGGCGGCCTTTTCGTTTCAGCCCCGCCCCGCCTGCCGCGCGGCCCGCATCCGGGCGAAATCGTCGCCCGCGTGATAGGATGACCGGGTCAGGGGCGTAGCCGAGACCATCAGGAACCCCTTGCCCCAGGCCGCGGTCTCGTAGGCCTTGAATTCCTCGGGCGTGACGAACCGGTCGACCCGGTGGTGCTTGGGCGTCGGTTGCAAGTACTGGCCGATGGTCAGGAAATCGACATCGGCCGAGCGCATGTCGTCCATCACCTGCAACACGGCCTGCCGCGTCTCGCCGAGGCCGACCATGATGCCGGACTTGGTGAACATCATCGGGTCCAGTTCCTTGACCCGCTGGAGAAGCCGCAGCGAGTGGAAGTAGCGCGCGCCGGGGCGGACCTCGTGATAGAGGCCGGGCACCGTTTCGAGGTTGTGGTTGAAGACATCGGGGCGCGCCTCGACCACCTTTTCCAGCGCCGAGGGCGGGCATTTCAGGAAGTCGGGGGTCAGCACCTCGATGGTGGTGCCGGGCGAGCGATGCCGGATCGCGCGGATCGTCTGGGCGAAATGTTCCGCCCCGCCGTCCTCCAGATCATCGCGGTCCACGCTGGTGATCACCACATGGCTCAGTCCCAGTTCGGCCACCGCATGGGCGACGCGGCCCGGTTCGAACATATCGAGCGCCTGGGGCTTGCCGGTCGCCACGTTGCAGAAGGTGCAGCCGCGGGTGCAGATCTCGCCCATGATCATCATGGTGGCGTGGCCCTGGGACCAGCATTCGCCGACATTGGGGCAGCCGGCCTCCTCGCAGACGGTGACCAGCTTCTTTTCGCGCAGGATGTCGCGGGTCTGCTTGTAGCCTTCCGAGGTCGGGGCCTTGACGCGGATCCAGGCGGGTTTCTTCGGCTGGGCATTGTCGGGCCGATGCGCCTTTTCGGGGTGACGTCCTTCGGGAATCTTGAGGTCGCGCACGGAAATTTCCCCCTGACCGCATGGTTCCTTTCCAGATAAGCCCGTTTCCGACCCAAGGCAACGCGGTCAAGGCCCCGTCTGGCGCCCTCCGCCCATGCAGCGGGTGCAAGTCAGTGTGGAGTGCGTGATGTCCAAGACCTTCATCGCCGAGATGATCGGCACGGCAATCCTGGTCCTGTTCGGCTGCGGCGCCGCGGTGCTGATGGGGGCCGAGATCGGCATGACCGGGATCGCGCTGGCCTTCGGGCTGGCCATCGTGGCGGCGGCCTACGGGATCGGCCCGATCTCGGGCGCGCATCTGAATCCGGCGGTGAGCCTCGGGGCCTTCCTTGCCGGGCGCATGTCCGGCGCGGCGCTGGCAAGCTATGTGGTGGCGCAGCTGGTCGGTGCGGTTCTGGGCGCGGCGATCCTTTATGCGATCGCCTCGGGCAAGGCGGGCTATGACATCGCGGTCAACGGTCTGGGGCAGAACGGTTACGGCGCGGGTTATCTTGGTGAATACGGCCTCGGCTCGGCGCTGATCTTCGAGGCAGTCATGACCTTCCTCTTCGTCACCGTGATCCTGGGCGCCACGCAGGAGGGTGCGCCGGCCGAATTGGCCGGGCTGGCGATCGGCCTGACGCTGGCGGCGATCCATCTGGTCGGAATCAACGTCACCGGCGTTTCGGTGAACCCGGCGCGGTCCTTCGGCCCGGCGCTGTTCGTCGGCGGCAAGGCGATGGCCGATCTCTGGGTCTTCATCGCCGCGCCGCTTGCCGGAGGCGCGCTGGCCGGGATCCTGCACCGGGCGGGAGTTACGCGCGCCGCCTGACAGGCAGGCTGGCCGCGCGATCCGGGGACGGGGAACCCCGGAGGAAGGGGGGCGTCCATTCTGACGCCCCCCTTCCGGCTTGATGCGGATCAATGCCGGCCCCTTGCCGAACGGGCAGGAAGGCCCCAGAAACAGGGGGTCATGATGTCCGTCACCGAACTTGCGCTGGCCGTCCTGCTCCTGCTGCTCACGCCGGGGCCGACCAATTCGCTGATGCTGCTCGCCGGGGCGGAACGGGGCTGGGGCGGGGCCTTGCGGCTGATCCCGGCCGAGCTTGCGGGCTATTTTTTGACCGTACTGCCGCTGGCCCTGGCGTGCGCGGCGCTTCTGGACGGGGCCGAGACCCTGCGCAGCCTGGTGACGCTGGCGGCGGGCACCTGGGTTGCGGTGCTGGCGGTCCGGCTGTGGCGGCTGCCCGAGACGGTGGCGGCCGGTCAGGCCGTGAGCGCGCGCGCGCTGTTCGTGACGACCGCGCTGAACCCCAAGGCACTCCTCTTCGGACTGGTCCTCCTGCCCTCGCCCGACCGGCTGGGGGCTAACCTGGCGCTGTTTGCGGGGCTGGTGGTTCTGGTGGCGATGCTCTGGGCAGGCCTTGGCGCCGTCCTGCGCCGGGGGAGCGGCCAGCCGCGGGCGCTGTTCGTGCTGCGGCGGCTGGCCTCGGTCTGGCTGGCGGCGATCTCGCTGGTGCTGATCGCGCGCGGGGTCGCAGCCTAGCCGATCAGCGGACCGGACTTGCCGTAGGTTTCCTCGTAGTGCCGGCGCAGGCGCATCAGCGCGATCCGCAGCACGATCTTGCCCGAGCGCGCCGCCCAGCCCATGCGCTTTTCGGCCACTTCCAGCCCTTCGAGGAAACAACAGCAGCGCAGCGCAACGTCGCCGAGCCCCGGCCCGAGGTCGCGCAGCGCCGCCGCCACCCGCTCGCGCGCCGAGGACGGGCCCTCGGCCAGACCGCTGTCGGGCTGGAAGGCGCCGCGGTCGCCGCCGGTGAGGAACCGGTCCCAGTTCTGCGCCACGCGCGGCCCCATCTGGGCCAGTTCGAAATCCTCGCGCAGGCGTTCGGCGGCGGCCACAAGTTCGGGTTCGAGGAAGGGCTTGCCGTCCCGGTCCCGGCGCCGGCCCAGAAGCGCCACCGGGCTTTCCGCCAGGTTGTAGCGCACCCGGCGCGGGCCGGCGTCGTCCATAACCTCGCGCTCGCCCCAGACGCGATGCTGCTCGCCGAAGGGCGTGGCGGCCTCGGCCATGCCCTGACGGCGGCGATCCTCCTCCTCCACCATGCGTTTCAGCGCCGCGCGGCCTGCCGAGGTGATCTCGTAGGTGGCGACCCGACCCGGCTTGCGGCAGGTCACCCAGTCCTTCAGCGCGAAGGCATGCGCGACCGAACGTTCCAGCACCGCCGTGCGCAGGCTGCGCCCGTCGGGCAGGTCGCGCAGCACGACCGCCTTGTCGAGATCGGGGGCAATCGCCATGACCGCGCCGGGTTCGGCCAGCCGGCGCAGGACGCGGATCCCCTCGCGCACAAGCGCCTGTTCGTCGAAAACCTCGGGCGGCTGGGCGGACCGGTCGGGGCGCATGTGAACGGACATCGGGGGAGCATCCTTTTCGGCTGAGACATCGGACTGGCGGGAGACGAGACGGGAGATCGCCGTCAGCGCCTCGTCCATGAGCGGGTCCTCGCGGCGGTTCTCGAACCGTCGCACCTGACGCAGGATGGTCGAGGCATGCAGGCCTTCTCGCCGCGCAAGCTCCCTGAGCGATGTGCCGTCTTCGGTATGGTCGAGGTAGTGACGCACGGCAGCAGGAAGCCAGTCCGGCAGGCTGGCAGCAGTCAATTCTGGCAATTCGGTCGTCCCGTATCTGTCCACACCCGGGCTGCAATACGTCCAGCCTTGGACGTGCACAACCTTGGGTGGAATTGGTTACCTGTTAGTTAAACTTCTGACTGGTCACGACAATTCGATGGAATGTTTAAACTATTCGGTAACCTCCGCGCGCTGATCAGCGGGATCGCGCAACGCCAGGTTGTATTCCGCCAGGATGGCCCCATCCAGATCGTCTGACCTGCAAAGGAGGATTCCGATGACCGATTGCCGCTCTCTGCTTGCCACCCTTCGCCGTCCCCGGCTCTTGATGCGCGCCGCGCGTTTCGGCCTGGGCGACTACCGGCGCGAGCGTGACCTGCGCCGATATGTCGACCACGCGGCCTCGCCGGAAGAGACGGTCACCTCGCTGATGTCGGTCGAGGCGCGGCTGGAGGCCACGCGGCAGGCGGGTGACGCCGGCTATTCGGTGGCCCGTCACATCGAGGTGCTGATCGCCCTTCTGGCCGAAGCCCAGTTCCTGCGCCGGGGCGAGACGGCCTGATCCGCCCGCGCACATGCAAAGGGCGGCCAATGGCCGCCCTTTCCGGTTTCGGGCCGTTGCCCGGTCAGATGAAGGCGTCCGGCATCTCGGACTTGCGGCGGGCGACGAAGGCCTCCAGCGCCTCGCGGATGCCGGGGTCGATCTCCGGGGCCTGGTAGTCGGCCAGAAGCTTCTTCACCCGTTCGTTGGCCAGCGTCTGCGTGTCGCGGCTGCCTTCCTCGGCCCAGGTCTCGAAGGGCTTGTAGTCGAACAGGTCCGACCGCCAGAAGGCCGACTTGAAGTTCGCCTGGGTATGGGCGCAGCCGAGGTAATGGCCGCCCGGACCGACCTCGCGGATCGCGTCCATGGCCTGGCCGTTGGTGTCCATCTGGATGCCCTGCGCCAGGTGGTGCAGCGTGCCCAGCTGATCGGCGTCCATGACGAATTTCTCGTAGGAGGACACGAGGCCCCCTTCCAGCCAGCCGCAGGCGTGCAGCATGAAGTTCACGCCGGCCAGAAGCGCCATGTTCAGGCTGTTCGCGGTCTCGTAGGCGGCCTGCGCATCCGGCAGCTTGGAGCCGCAGAACGACCCGCCCGAGCGGTAGGGCAGCCCCAGCCGCCGCACCAGCTGGCCCGCGCCATAGGTGATGTGCGCGGCCTCGGGCGTGCCGAAGGTAGGGGCGCCCGAGTTCATGTCGATCGAGGTGACGAAGGCCCCCGCGATGACGGGCGAGCCGGGGCGGACAAGCTGGCTGTAGCTGACGCCCGCGAGGATCTCGGCCAGCACCTGAGTCAGCGTCCCCGCCACCGTCACCGGCGCCATGGCGCCGCCGACGATGAAGGGCGAGACGATCGAAGCCTGGTTGTTCGCGGCATAAACCTCGAGCGCGCCCATCATGATCCCGTCGAAGACCATCGGCGAGTTGATGTTGATGAGGCTGGTCATCACCGTGTTCTCTTGGACGAAGTCCTTGCCGAACAGGATCGAGGCCATGTCCACCGAATCCTGCGCGCGGCTGGGTTCGGTGACCGAGCCCATGAAGGGCTTGTCCGACAGCGTCATGTGGGCCAAGAGCATGTCGAGATGGCGCTTGTTCACCGGAATGTCGGTCGGCTCGCAGACAGTCCCGCCGGAATGGTGCAGCCACTTCGACATGTAGCCAAGCTTCACGAAGTTGCGGAAATCCTCCAGCGTCGCATAGCGGCGGCCGCCTTCCATGTCGCGGACGAAGGGCGGGCCATAGACCGGGGCGAGGACGAGGTTGCGGCCGCCCACCTCGACGTTGCGTTCCGGGTTGCGGGCGTGCTGGGTGTAGGTCTTGGGCGCGGTGGAAATCAGCTTGCGGGCAAGTCCGCGGGGGATGTGGACACGTTCGCCCTGCACATCCGCGCCCGCATCGCGCCAGCGCTGCAACGCCGCCGGGTTTTCCACAAAGTTGACGCCGATCTCTTCCAGCACCGTCTCGGCATTGTGCTCGATGATCTGGAGCGCTTCCTCGTTCAGGATCTCGAAGTTCGGGATGTTGCGCTGGATGAAGCGCGCGGTCTCGAAGCTGATCGCGGTGCGTTCCGCCCGACGGCTTGCGCCGCCTCCACTGCGCGACCGGCGCCCTGCAACTTCGTTCATGGTCCACCTCCGGGGGATGTTTGCCGCCCTTATGCCGCCAATCGCGGCGGCACCTCTCCCCGAAACCGGCCAATCCTTTCCAAAACCGACATCCCCATTGCCCGTCTGCGACGTGGCGGAGGCCAAAATTTTTCGGCGAAAAATTTTGGCCGGCCTGCCCTGCCCTTGCGATTCCGCGGCCCAGAGGCTACGCGGGCGCATGAGCCAGACACACGACCGCCTTCTCATCATCGACTTCGGGTCCCAGGTGACGCAACTGATCGCGCGGCGCCTGCGCGAGTTGAACGTCTATTGCGAAATCCACCCCTACAACCGCATCGACGACGCCTTCCTGAAGGCCTTCGCGCCGAAGGCGGTGATCTTCTCCGGCGGCCCGGCTTCGGTCTACTGGGAGAACGCGCCGATGCCGCCGAAGGGCGTCTTCGAGATGGGCGTGCCGATCCTGGGGATCTGCTATGGCCAGCAGGTGATGATGCATTGCCTGGGTGGGCATGTCGAAGGCGGCCACGGCACGGCGGAATTCGGCCGCGCCTTCGTGACGCCCACCGACCTCACGCATCCGATCCTGGCCGGCTGGTTCCCGCCCGAGGACGGCTCCCAGGCGCGCGAGCAGGTCTGGATGAGCCACGGCGACCATGTCTCGAAACTCGCGCCCGGCTTCCAGGTCCTCGGCACCTCGCCCAACGCGCCCTTCGCCATCACCGCCGACCCCGAGCGGCATTTCTACGCCGTCCAGTTCCACCCCGAGGTGCACCATACCCCGAAGGGCGGCAAGCTTTTCGAGAATTTCGTCAGGCTGGCCGGCTTCAAGGGCGACTGGACCATGGGCGCCTACCGCGAGGAGGCGATCCGCAGGATCCGCGAACAGGTGGGCGACGCCAAGGTGATCTGCGGGCTGTCGGGCGGGGTCGATTCCTCGGTCGCGGCGGTCCTGATCCACGAAGCGATCGGCGACCAGCTGACCTGCGTCTTCGTCGATCATGGGCTTCTGCGGCTGGGCGAGGCGGAACAGGTCGTCAGCATGTTCCGCGACCACTACAACATGCCCTTGATCCATGCCGACGAGAGCGAGCTGTTCCTCGGCGCGCTGGAGGGGGTTTCGGACCCAGAGGTCAAGCGCAAGACCATCGGCAAGCTTTTCATCGACGTGTTCCAGAAGCACGCGAAGGCGGTGGGCGGCGCGGAGTTCCTGGCGCAGGGGACGCTCTACCCCGACGTGATCGAAAGCGTCTCGTTCAGCGGCGGGCCTTCGGTCACGATCAAGAGCCACCACAACGTCGGCGGCCTGCCGGAGAAGATGGGCCTGAAACTCGTCGAACCCCTGCGCGAGCTTTTCAAGGACGAGGTCCGCGCGCTTGGTCGCGAGCTTGGCCTGCCGCAGTCGTTCATCGGCCGTCACCCCTTCCCCGGCCCCGGCCTTGCCATTCGCTGCCCGGGCGAGATCACCCGCGAGAAGCTGGACATCCTGCGCCGGGCGGATGCGGTCTATATCGACCAGATCCGCAAGCACGGGCTTTACGACGAGATCTGGCAGGCCTTCGCCGCGATCCTGCCGATGCGAACCGTGGGCGTGATGGGCGACGGGCGGACCTACGACTACGCACTTGCCCTGCGGGCCGTGACGAGCGTCGATGGCATGACCGCCGACTATTACCCCTTCACCCACGAGTTCCTGGGCGAGACCGCCACGCGGATCATCAACGAGGTCAAGGGGATCAACCGGGTCTTCTACGACTGCACCTCGAAGCCGCCGGGGACGATCGAGCTGGAATGATGCCTCCTCGATGACTTCGTCTGTCGTCGGCCGGGCGGTGCCGCGACGAGAAGACGAAGTCGCACGAGGAGCGGGCGCTAGAACCGCCCGTGGCGGCTGATCTCTGCCACGGGCCTGCGTGAACTCGGCTTTTCGCGGGCTTGCAGGTCTTCAGACAGAGCCTCGGCCGCGCCCTGTTCGCCCACCGCCACAACACAGTGCAGCGTGTGGCCCGCAGGCAAGCCGACCGCCTGGGCCAGCCTGTCCCTGTCGAACCCGCCCATCGCATGGGCGACAAGTCCCATCGCATGGGCCTGCAAGGCGAGGCTCATCCAGGCCGCCCCGGTGTCGAAGCCGGTGGTTCGGTTCGCCACCTCCGCTCCCTCGCGGTTGGTGACGGCGTCCTTCGAGGCCACCACGATCAGCGCGCCCGCGCGCGCCGTCCATACGAGGTTGTTCCCCGTCAGCGCCTGGTGGATCGCGGCGAAGGCGGGCTCTCCGGCTCTGGCCCAGACGAAGCGCCAGGGCTGGTGGTTCGAGGCCGAGGGCGCCCAGCGGGCGGCTTCGAGGAGCGACATCACCTCGGCCTCGGACAGCGCCCGGCCGGTAAAGGACCGCGGCGACCAGCGGTCGGTAAACTGCGCCGCGACCGGGTGGTCGGGCTGGCGGGCATGGATCGCATCGAGGCTCATCGTCGAATTCTCCTGTGGCATGCGCTTGCAAATAGGGCGCGCCCACATGACGGACAACCGCCCTCCATTGCCTGCATCTGTGCCTCGCTGCACAGCTGCCCCGGTTCCTCCCGCTCGGGCTGGACAATTGCCGAAGCCGCGGCGACTGTGCCGCGATGACCAGCACCTACCGCCCGCTTGCCGCCGCAACCTGGATGACCGGGGCCATCGCCGCATTCACCGCCATGGCCATCGCCACACGGCAGATCAAGGGCGCACATGATACGTTCGAGATCCTGGCCTTCCGGTCGATGATCGGCTGGGTGATCGTCGTCGCAGTCGGCCTGATGCTTGGCCAGACAGGCAGGATCCGCACCGACCGGCTGGGCAGCCATGTGCTGCGCAATCTCTTTCACTTCACCGGCCAGTCGCTGTGGTTCTGGGCAATCACTCTGATCCCGCTGGCCCAGGTCTTCGCGCTGGAGTTCACCTCGCCGATCTGGGTAATCCTCTTGTCGCCGCTCTTTCTGGGAGAGCGCCTGACCCGGCGAAAGCTTGCCGCCGCGGCGCTGGGGTTCGCCGGCGTGCTGATCGTCGCGCGTCCCGGGTTCGGTACCCTGGAGCCCGGGGTGCTGGCGGCGGCGGCGGCGGCCGTGTTCTTCGCGGCGACCACGATGATGACCAAGGCGCTGACCCGGGGCGAGGCGATCATCTCGATCCTGTTCTGGCTGACGCTGATGCAGGCGGTGCTGGGCACAGTGGCGATGGTGCTGATGGGGCCGGTGGCGCTTCCGACCGCGGCGACGCTGCCCTGGCTGGGGCTGATCGCGGTGGCAGGGATCAGCGCGCATCTTTGTCTGACGACCGCATTGAGCCTGGCGCCCGCCAGCGTCGTCGTGCCGGTCGATTTCGCGCGCTTGCCGATCATCGCGGCGGTGGGCGCCTTGTTCTACGCCGAACCGATCGAGCCGACACTGTTTCTTGGCGCCGGGCTGATCTTCGCGGGCATCTGGCTGACCTTGAAGCGCAACGGGGCGGGTGGGGCCTCCGGGCCACAGGGGCAGACGGTCACAAAACCGTGACGTGGCGTCATTGATTGACCCGTTCTCCCCGGCCGCATAGCCTTTTGTCGGGGAGCGTCCCGTCGCGGGACATCAGTTCGAGGGAAGAGAACAATGAAACGAATTCTCATGGCGTCGGTCGCCGTGTTTGCCGCAGCATCGGGCGCGATGGCCGGGGGGATCGACCGGTCGGGCCAGGGCCTTGGCGCGCTGTTCGAGAAGGGCCGCTACCTGGAACTGTCCTTTGGCCTGGCCTCGCCGACCATCGAAGGCCGGGACGTGGCCACGGCGCCGACCGGGGATGTGGGGGGCACCTACACGCAGCTCGGCTTCAGCTACAAGTACGACATCAACGACCGGCTTTCGATGGCGCTGAACATCGACCAGCCCTTCGGTGCCGACATCCAGTATGCGCTGACCTCGCCGCTGCTGGGCGGAACCACTGCCCAGGCCGAGACCTATGCCGTCACGGGCATCATGCGCTACAAGTTCAACGAGGCCTTCTCGGTCCATGGCGGCCTGCGCATGCAGCACGCCAAGGGCAACATCCGGCTTCAGGGTTTGGCCTATGGCGCGTTGTCGGGCTACGACGTGCAGCTCGCCGGCGACTGGGCACCGGGCTACCTGATCGGCGTCGCCTACGAGAAGCCCGAGATCGCCCTGCGCATCGCGCTGACCTACAATTCGGCGATCAAGCACGAGATGGCCACCACCCAGACCATCATCCCGCCGGCCACCGGGACCGTGACCGAGGTCGAGACGCCGCAGACGGTCAACCTCGACTTCCAGACGGGTGTCGCCAAGGACACGCTGGTCTTCGGCCAGATCCGGTGGGCCGACTGGTCGAACTTCCTGATCGACCCGGTGAACTTCCCCGGGAACGGCCTGGTGGAGCTTGAGGATACCGTGACCTACACCCTCGGCGTGGCGCGGCGGTTCAACGAGAACTGGGCCGGATCCTTCTCGCTGAACTACGAGGGCAAGGGCACCGACGACCTGGTCTCGCCGCTCGCGCCGACGAACGGGCGGATCGGCGCCACGATCGGCGCGGTCTACACCATGGACAACATGAAGATCACCGCCGGGATCAACTATACCAAGCTGGGCGACGCCCGTCCCGAGACCGGCACGCCCGACACCGCCCGCGCCTCGATGACCGGGAACTCGGTCGTCGGCGTCGGGATCAAGGTCGGCTGGTCCTTCTGAGCCAGCCCAAGCCATGCGCGAACCCCGCCCCTTCCGGGCGGGGTTTTGCATTGTGAAGCCGCCGCACGGGCGGTAAGACCGGCGCCGGGGGTGACGCGATGATCTACCGTTCGGGACAGGACTATCTGGCGGCTCCGCGCAAGCGGATCCTCTTGTTCGGCATGTCGGGGCTGGGAAAGACCCGGCTTTCCAACCTCTTGCGCGACCACGGCGACTGGTTCCACTACTCGGTCGATTACCGGATCGGCACCCGCTACATGGGCGAATACATCGCCGACAACTTCAAGCGCGAAGCGATGAAGGTGCCGCTCCTGCGCGAGCTTCTGATGACCGACAGCGTCTACATCGCCTCGAACATCACCTTCGACAACCTCGCGCCCCTGTCCACCTACCTCGGCAAGCCCGGCGATCCGGCCCGGGGCGGCCTGCCCTTCGCCGAATACATGAAGCGGCAGGATCAGCACCGCCAGGCCGAGATCGCAGCGACGCTGGACACCGCCCGGTTCATGGAGCGCGCCGAGGACATCTACGGCTATCCGCATTTCGTCTGCGACACCTCGGGCTCGATCTGCGAGGTGGTGGAGCCGGACAACCCCGACGACCCGGTGATGCGCCAGCTGGCCGAGACGCTGCTGATGGTCTGGATCAAGGGGTCGGACGCGCATACCGCAGAGCTTGTCCGCCGGTTCGACCGCGCGCCGAAACCGATGTATTACCAGCCGCACTTCCTTCATGCGGCGCGGGAAGAATACCGCGCAACCCATTCGGTTTCCGAGGAAAGCTGCGATCCCGACCATTTCGTGCGCTGGACCTATGCCCGCGCCCTCGCCCACCGCCAGCCGCGCTATGCCGCCATGGCGCGCTGGGGGGTGACGGTGACGGCCGAAGAGGTGGGCGAAGTGCAAAGCGCCGCCGATTTCGACCGGCTCATGGCCAAGGCCATCGACCGGGCGGGCCCTTGAACTCGCCGCCGAGCGCCTCTAGCTTCCTGCCTTCTTCACCGGAACCAGACCATGCCCATCACCCTGCCCGAAACCCTGCCCGCCTTCGACGTGCTGCGGTCCGAGGGCGTCATGGTCATGACCCCCGACCGCGCGGCGCATCAGGATATCCGCCCCCTGAAGATCGGCCTCCTGAACCTGATGCCGAAGAAGATCCAGACCGAGAACCAGTTCGCCCGGCTGATCGGCGCCACGCCCCTGCAGATCGACCTGCACCTGATCCGCATGACCAGCCACGAGACGCGGAACACCGCGGCCGAGCACATGGCAACCTTCTACCGCCCCTTCCAGGCGGTGAAGGGCGAAAAGTTCGATGGACTCATCATCACCGGCGCGCCGATCGAGCACCTGCCCTTCGAGGAAGTCACCTACTGGGACGAGCTGTGCGAAGTGATGGACTGGACCCAGACCAACGTGCAGTCCACCTTCGGTGTCTGCTGGGGCGGCATGGCGATGATCTACCATTTCCACGGCGTGCAAAAGCACATGCTGCCGGCCAAGGCCTTCGGATGCTTCCGCCACCAGAATCTTGCGCCGACTTCCCCCTACCTGCGCGGGTTCTCGGACGATTTCGTCATCCCCGTCAGCCGCTGGACCGAGATGAAGCAGGCCGAGATCGACGCCGCCCCCGGCCTGAAGACCCTGCTTGGCAGCGACGAGGTCGGCCCCTGCCTGGTCGAGGATGCAGGGCACCGGGCGCTCTACATCTTCAACCACTTCGAATACGACAGCGATACGCTGAAACAGGAATACGACCGCGACGTGGCCAATGGCACGCCGATCAACGTGCCGGTCAACTACTATCCCGATGACGACCCGTCGCGCCCGCCGCTGAACCGGTGGAGAAGCCACGCGCATCTTCTATATGGCAACTGGATCAACGAGATCTACCAGTCCACGCCATATGATATCGAAGCGATTGGCCGCTAGTTTCCTCATCGCTGCCCTGGGCCTCGCCGGTGTCACCCACTGGCGGGCCGCGGCGCGCGAGGCTGCCGCCGAGGCCGCCTTTCCGCCCAGCGGACAGTTCGTGACCGTGGATGGCCTGCGGCTGCACTACGAGACGGCCGGCAGCGGCCCCGATCTGGTGCTGATCCACGGCGCCTCGGGGTCCTTGCGCGACCTGACCTTCGCCCTGCGCGACCGGCTGACCGGCCGCTACCGGGTCACCGTGGTGGACCGGCCCGGCCTGGGCCATTCCGACCCCCTGCCCGAGACCAGCCTGCGCGCGCAGGCGCGACACATCAAGGCGGGCCTCGCGCAACTGGGGATCGTCGATCCGGTGGTGCTGGGCCAGAGCTACGGCGGGTCCGTCGCGCTCGCCTGGGCGCTCGAGGGCGGGCCGCGGGCGCTGGTGCTGGTCGCCAGCCCCTCGATGCCCTGGCCGGGCAAGCTCGACCCCTGGTACCGGGTGACCTCGACGGCGATCGGCCGGGCGCTGGCGGTGCCGCTGGCCTCGGCCTGGGTACCGGACAGCTATGTGCGGCAGGCGACCGCCGCGGTCTTTGCCCCGGACCCGGTGCCGCCCGGCTATGACGCCTGGCTGGGCGCGGCGCTGACCCTGCGGCGCGAGACGCTGGCCGCCAACACCGCACAGGTCAACGCGCTGCGCGCCGAGCTGGTGACGATGGAGCCCCGCTATCCCGCGCTTACCCTGCCGGTGGAACTGGTGCACGGCACCGCCGACACCATCGTGCCGCTCTCCATCCACTCCGGCCCGGTCTCGGACCTCTTGCCCAACGCGCGCCTGACGGTGATCGAGGGTGCCGGGCACATGCCGCACCATTCCCACCCCGACAGGGTGATCGAGGCCATCGACCGCGCCAGCGAAAATTGGTGACACTATAAGTTACACTAATTGACAGGCCGCCAATTTGATGTCACACATGGTGCCATCGAATGAGAGGCGACGATGTCCGGTTCCCCCCGACCCTACAGATCCGCGCTGCGCGAAGAGCAGGCCAAGGCGACGCGCGAGCGGATCCTGGCGGCGACCATCGAACTCATGCAGGCCGAGGAAGACGCCTCGATGGACGCCATCGCAAGGGCAGCCGGGGTGGAACGCCGCACCGTCTTTCGCCACTTCGAAACCCGCGAGGCGCTGCTGGCCGAAGCCTTCCAGTGGCTGAATGACCGGCTGGGCGTCACCATCGCGCCCGGCGACCCGGCGGCGCTGGCCCAGGCGATCCGCGAAGGCTTTGCCCGGATGGACAGCCTGGAAGGCGCGGTCCGGGCCGGCCTGCACAGCCGGGCGGGCCGCGACATGCGCCTGTCGCAGCTTCCCCGTCGTCGCGCGGCCTTCTCGGCCAGCCTGGCGCCGGTGACGGCCAACCTGTCCCCGGCCGAAAAGGCTCGGATCGAGGCTCTGGCCCATCTTCTCTACAGCGCCGCCGCCTGGGAGGTGCTGAAGGACTATGGCGGTCTGACCGGCGCGGAAGCCGGCCAGACCGCCGCCTGGGCGCTGGAACGGCTTCTGTCCGCTGCCGCCAGCCCCGCCAGTGACGCGGACTGATCACCACCTGAAGGACATGACCATGACGATCACGATTACCCCGCGCGAGCGGATCGAGACCCATTGGGTGGTCTCCGACCATCTGCGCTTCCTGGGCCAGCTGCCCGGCACCGCGAACCACCTGATCGAGGTCGAGGCACCTCCCGGTTCGGGCACCCCGCCGCACACCCATGCCTCACCCGAGCTTTTCGCCGTGGTCGAGGGTACGCTGACGCTGCGCAGCTTCGGGCCCCAGGGTGTGACGACGGTCCGCCTGAACCCCGGCGAGAGTGCGGCCGTCAGCAGCATGGAGCCGCACAACTACGCCAACGAGGGCGATGCGCCGGTCCGCTTCCTCGTGATGCTGGACGACAGCATGATCGCCTTCTTCCGCGACATCGGCCGCGACACCCCGCTTGCCCCGGGCGAAATGCCCGACTTCCCCGCCATTGCCGCCGCCATGGCCCGGCATGGCATCGGCATGGTCACGTCCCCCGGCTGATCGGGACCGCTTCCTTCTGCCCGGCAATCCCTCTACTCTGCCGGGCAGGAGGACCGACCCATGACCAAGCTTCCCTTCGACGGCGCGATCAGCCGCTATTTCCGCGAAGGCGCGCCGAAAGAGGTGCGCAAGGCCATCGAGGCGTCGGGGAAGGACGACATCCTGACGCCCTCCTACCCCTACCGGGAGGAGATCAAGGGCAAGGACTACGACCGGCACATGGGCGCGCTCCAGATCGAGCTGGCGAAGATGCAGGCCGGGATCAAGGCGTCCGGGCAACGGCTGATCGTGGTCTTCGAGGGCCGCGACGCGGCCGGCAAGGGCGGCACGATCAAGGTCACGACCGAGAATCTCAATCCCCGCCAGGCCTATGTCGTGGCGCTGTCCAAGCCCACGGAACGCGAAAGCCAGCAATGGTATTTCCAGCGCTATGTGGACTGGTTCCCTGCCCGGGGCGAGATCGCGCTTTATGACCGCAGCTGGTACAACCGGGCCATGATCGAGCATGTCTTCGGCTTCTGCACCCCCGAGCAGCGCGAGAAGTTCTTCCGCCAGCTGCCCGAGTTCGAGCAGATGATCGTCGAGGAGGGCATCATCCTGCGCAAGATCTGGCTGGAGGTCGGGCGGGCCGAGCAGCTGAAGCGGTTCCTCGACCGCGAGGGGGATCTTCTGAAGCAGTGGAAGCTGTCCCAGATCGATGTGGACGGGCTGGCGAAGTGGGACGATTATTGCAAGGCCATCGACGAGACGATGGAGCGGTCCCATTTCAAGCATGCGCCCTGGACGGTGATCCTGTCCGACGACAAGAAGCGCGCGCGGATCGCGGCGATCCAGACCATCCTTTCCTCGGTGGACTATGCCGGGAAGGACACGGATGCGATCGGCGAGATCGACGGGAAGATCTGCGGCGGGCCGAAGCTTCGGGAATGAAGCGCGGGTATCACCACGGCAACCTGCGGCAGGCGCTGGTCGAGGCGGCGCTGGCGCTGATCGCCGAGAAGGGTCCGCAGGGCTTTACCCTGTCCGAGGCGGCGAAGGCGGCGGACGTGACGCCGGCGGCGGTCTATCGGCACTTCGCGGGGCGGGACGACCTGCTGGCCGAGGTCGCGCGGCAGGGGTTCGACATCTTCGCGGCGCTCTTGGAATACGCCTACGACGGCGGGCGGCCCACGCCCCTTGCCGCCTTCGAGGCGACGGGGCGGGCTTACCTGGCCTTCGCGCGGAAATATCCCGGCCACTACCAGGCGATGTTCGAGAGCGGGCTGCAGCCGGGGCAGCATCCGGACCTGGCCCAGGTCGCGGCCAAGGCGCGGGCGACGATGGACCGGGCGGCCGAGGGGCTGGTCCGGGGCTTGCCCGAGGCCCGCAGGCCGCCGGCGAGCATGGTCTCGGCCCATGTCTGGGCGGTCAGCCACGGGGTGGTGGAGCTGTTCCTGCGCGGGAATGGCGGCCCTCAGCCCTGGCCTCCCGAAGACCTCCTGGAGACCGGGATCGGCATCTACCTGCGGGGCCTCGGGCTCTTGTCACCGGATCGCTGAGCCGATGTGTCCACGGTGGACAATCGCCGATTATCGTTTAATATCAATATTTTGCTCGCGGACGTCAGGGGTTTCTTAACCCCTGTCCGAAGGCCCTGACCACCGCTCGTCGTTCGACTTCGTCGCTCCTCGCTGCGGGGTCGCACGACGAGGAGACGCAGTCGAACGAGGAGTTTCTGCTAGCGGAACAGAACCAGGGCCGAGGGGCTCCAGGCGACGCGGACCTTGTCGCCGACCTCGAGCACCGGGCGGCCGGGCACGTTGCGCATCGACAGTCGCACCTCGACATCCGTGCCGCCGAGATAGACATCGTAATAGGTCATGTCGCCGAAGTAGATCACCTCGTCGATCACCCCGTCCGTCTCGCGCTCGGTCGCCTTCTGGTCGTCGTAGAGCAGCGTCAGCGTCTCGGGGCGCAGGCCCACCACCGGGCTTTCCCCCTTCGCCGGTGGCGCCATCGAGGCATCGAGCGTCGCCCGGCCCAGCCCCTTGGCCTCGATCTCGACCGACCCGTTGCTTTCCGAGAGCACGGTCGTGGGGATGAAGTTCATCGTGCCAATGAAATCCGCCACCTTCTTGGAGTTCGGCCGGCGATACAGCGTCTCGGGATCGGCCAGCTGGGCGATCTCGCCTTCGAACATCACGGCGATGCGGTCGGACATGACCAGCGCCTCTTCCTGGTCATGCGTCACCAGGATGAAGGTGATCCCCACCTGGCGCTGCAGCTTGATGAGTTCGACCTGCATGTGTTCGCGCATCTTCTTGTCGAGCGCGGACAGAGGTTCGTCCAGCAGGAGCACCTTGGGCTTCAGGATCAGCGCGCGGGCCAGCGCCACCCGTTGCCGCTGGCCGCCCGACAGAGCATGCGCGGCGCGGTTGCCATAGCCCTTGAGGCCCACCATCTCGAGCGCCTCGGCCACGGCCTTTGCCTTCTCTTCCTTCGACCGCGGATCCTTGCGCAGGCCGAAGCCCACGTTCTCGGCCACCGACATGTGCGGGAAGATCGCGTAGGACTGGAACACCATGTTCGTCGGGCGCACGTTGGCGGCCACCCCGGCCATGTCCTTGCCGTCGATCATGATGACGCCCGAGGAGATGTCCTCGAACCCGGCGATGGTGCGCAGGAGCGTGGTCTTGCCGCAGCCCGAGGGACCGAGCAGCGAGAAGAACTCTCCGGCCTTGATCGTGCCGTTGATGCCCCGCAGCGCGTGGTAGTCGCCGTAATACTTGTGGACGTCCTTGAACTCGATCATCGTCGGGCGGTCGTCGGAAAAGGTCACAGGAAGCCTCCGGTATCTTTGCCGCCCGCCTTGGCGATGCCGCGGCGGCGCATGTACTCGGCAAAGCCGAGCAGGATGATCGAGAAACAGACGAGCACCGTCCCCAGCGCCAGCATCGAGGGCACCTTGGCGGGGAAGCGGAACTGGCCGAAGATGTAGACCGACAGGATCGGCTGACCCGAGCCGAGGAAGTTCGCGATGATGAATTCGTCGAACGAGATGGTGAAGCAGATGAGGAAGCTGGCCAGGATCCCCGGCATCACCAGCGGCAGGATGATGAGGCGGAAGGTGGACCACTGGGTCTCGCCCAGGTCCATCGCCGCCTCTTCCAGCGAGCGGTCGAGCGACTGGAAGGCCGAGGTCAGGATCGCCACGGCGAAGGGCGTGCAGATCAGCACCTGGCCCATGATGACGGTCAGCAGCGACAGATTGACGCCGATCGACAGCAGCACGACGAGGAGCGACATGGCCACGATCATCTCGGGCAGGACGAGCGGCAGCATGATCAGGCCCATGATCGGCGCCTTGCCGGGGAAGCGGTAGCGCACCGAGGCGCGGGCGGCGAAGATGCCGAGGATGGTCGAGAGCGTCGCCACCGACAGCGCGATGATGAGGCTGTTCTTGGCCGCGATCCGCAGGTTCTGGTCGTTCCACATCTCGACGAACCAGTCGGTGGTGAAGCCCGAGAGCGGGAAGGACACCACCTTCGAGGCGTTGAAGGCGAAGATCGGCAACAGGAGGATCGGGCTGTAGAGGAACAGCAGGTAAAGGAAGGTGAAGCCGCGCAGCCAGGGAGCCTTCATTTCGAGCCTCCGATGAAGCGGCGGTTCAGCAGCACGAAGACCACGCTGACGATACCGACCATCAGCATCGAGACCACGGCGAAGGCCGAACCCTGCGGGTAGTTGCGCAGTTTCAGGAGTGCCGTCTCGATGAAGTTGGCGATCATCGGTTCGCGCCCGTCGCCGACGAGTTTCGGGGTGACATAGTCGCCCACCGTGGGGATGAAGACGATCAGCGCCGCGGCGATCACGCCGGGCATCGACAGGGGCAGCGTGACGCGCAGGAAGGTGACCCAGCGGCTTTCGCCGAGGTCCTGCCCGGCTTCGAGCAGCGAGCGGTCCACCTTTTCCAGGCTGACGAAGATCGGCAGCACCGCGAAGGGCGCATAAGCATGGGCCAGGACGAAGATGATCGCCGGGATGCCGTAGCTGGAGAAGTTGAGCTGGCTGTCCATGATGCCCAGCGACATCAGCGTCTTGTCGAGAAGCCCGTCATAGCCGAGGATCACGAACCAGAGGCTGACGCGGATGATGTAGCTGGTCCAGAACGGGATGGTGATCAGGAACAGCCAGAGGCTCTTGCGGTCTGGCTTGACGTGGAAGCTGACGAAATAGGCCACCGGATAGGCCAGCACCACCGTGATGAAGGTGACGGTGAGCGCGACGAGAAGCGACTTCAGCAGGATGTAGCCATAGACCGGCTTGGACCAGAGCTCGGCATAGTTGTCGAAGGTCAGGGGCAAGGAGACGTTGCCGCGCCCGCCGGTCATCACCGAGTAGATCAGCACCGTCGCCAGCGGCAGGGCGAGGAGCAGGATCACATAGATCGCCGTCGGACTGATCAGCTTGAGGCCCGCCCGGGCCTCGGAACGCGGCGTTGTGGCCATGCTTCCCCCTGTCCGGCCACGCTTCGGTGGCCTTGTGATTTGATCAAACCTAGACCGGATGACCGCGTCTAGGCAAGAGGGCCATCATTTCGCGCTGAAATCAACCCTATCCGGCGCCGAGGTCAACCCCTCACGAGGGGCGGGACCGGCCGGGCCGCAGGACGCCCGGCCGCGCCTCAGGAGGCGACCCGCTCGATCGCGATCGCCCGTTTCTTCAGCTCGTCGTAAAGCGTGGGCACCACCCGGATCGAGCCGACCGCGACGCGGAGGGCATCACTGATGCGCGCTTCGGAGGGGTCGTCGGAGGCCACGCGCCAGATCATGCGCCGCGCGACACCGTCGTCATAGACGATCTCGGTGCTGCCGTGCCGGTTCTTGCGCAAACCAAGGAAATCCGCGCCGCCATGCGGCGCGTGGAAGGTATGTTGAAGTCCCATTGTTCGGGCTCGCTTTTTATCTGCTCGTGCGCGGAGGGTGCGGCAAGGACGGCCGACCGGTCAATCGGGCATCCGGGCAAATCCGCGTGAGCGAGTCCCTTTTGCAACAGGTCGGGATTTTCAGACCAGGAGGTCCGAGGGCGGACGGGCGAGGAGGTCGGCCAGCGTGCGCATCGCGGTCTCGAAGGCCTCGCGCGGGACACCGGCGGCGATGGCGATGCGCACCGCGTTCGGGGCGCGCCCGTGGACGAGGGCATATTCATCGGCCGAGCGGACCAGCACGCCGCGCGCCTCGGCGGTGCGCAGGAAGGTCGAGGCGCGCCAGCCCTGCGGCAGACGCAGCCAGACGAAAGGCACGCCCGGCTGCCAGCCGAGGTCGAAGGCCCCGAGGTGATTGACCAGGATCTGTTGACGGGCGGCGAATTCGGCCTGGACCGCCTCGCGGATGCGCTGCGCGTCGCCGGACCGGAAGAGGTGCAGCATCAGCTCCGCCACCGGGCGCGACAGCGCAAAGAAACCGTGCTGCGCGGTCAGGCGCCCCGCCTCGCCCATGCCTGCGGGGCATATGACATAGCCGAAGCGCAAGGCGGCGGAGATGGTCTTGGACACCGAGCCCACCAGCCAGACCCGTTCGGGCGCCAGCGCGCGCAAGGAGGGTATGTCCGAGACCGCGACCGAATAGCAGTCGTCCTCGAGGATCTGGAGGTCGTAACGCCGCGCGATCTCGGCGATTTCCTGCCTGCGTTTCACGGGCATGCGGCCGGTGGTGGGGTTCTGCGCCTCGGTCGTCAGGCAGAGGACCTGGGCACCATGGCGGCGACAGGCCGCCTCGAGCGCCGCCGGGACGATGCCCTCGTCGTCGATCTCGACCGGGACGACCTCGGCGCGCGAGGCGCGGGCGGCATAGCGGAAGCCCGGATAGGCCAGTTCCTCGATCAGCACCACGGGCCGCTCGCCGCGCAGGCAGCAGTCGAAGATCAGGGAAATCGCGTTCTGCCCGCCATGGGTCAGCGCCACATCCTCGGGTCCGATCGGGCCGAGGATGCGGTCGCCCATCCAGCCGACGACCTCGGCGCGCAGGGCGGCCTCGCCCATCTGGCTGGTATAGTCGAGCCAGCCCTGACCCGTCGTCCCCGCCATGTCGAGGAGCGCCCGCCGGAACGCCTCGGCCTGGCCGACCTCGGGCACCTGGGGCGGGCGGAGATCGACCAGCCCGGTCGCCCCTCCGGTGATCCGCTCGGTGTAGAGCGGCTGGGTCGGCCCCAGCCGCGGCGATTGTGCCGCAACAAAGGTGCCGCGCCCGACCGTGGCCGCCAGCAGCCCCTCCTGCGTCGCAAGCTGGTAGGCCCGCGCCACGGTTCCCGGCGTCAGGTGCAGCCGCCAGGCCAGATCGCGCACCGTCGGCAGCTGCGAATTGGCCGGCAAGGCACCGCTGCGGATTGCATCCCGCAGGGCGCGGGACAGGGCCAGATACTTCGGACCGGGAAATTGACTCAGATCTGGCGCCCAAGTTGTATCAGTCACAATAATCCTCTGGCGACTCATTGCGGGGCAAGCGTAGATTGTTCTTACCTCGTTGAGGCTTTTGTATCAATACAAATCGGAGGAGGCAGCAATGCCCCAGACCCGGATCCAGACCCTTCCGCTGCGCGCCCCGCGGGGCCTTTTCGCGCGCATCCTGACCGCATTTTCCGCCGCAACCGCCCGCCGCCGCGACCGCCAGCGCCTGTCCCACCTCGACGCGCATCTCTTGCGCGATATCGGTCTTGACGCGCAGGACGTCCGCCGCGAGATCGCGAAACCCTTCTGGCAGCCCTGAGTGTCAGTTCCCCGAGCGTCCCGACGCTCTTACCCCTGAACTGGGCCGGGTCTTCCCGGCCCTTTTTTCATGTCGGAATGCTCACGCTTGCGTGAAGTTCCGCCTTGCGTCAGGTTGCACGCGTCCAAGAAGGACTCAACCATAACGACAAGGGAACCGCGTTCATGCGTGACTTTTTCATCCTGGCTCTGGAGAAGCTCATTGCCGTCATCGTCGTGCTGATGATGATTGCCGTCCTGATTTTCGCCGTCATGGCCATGGGAAGCCCAAAGGGTGGCTTCCTGCAAGGTCTGATGATCCTGGTCATGGGGGGTCTATACGTTATTCTCATGGGCGGGCTGCTGTATCTCTTCCTCGGCATCTACCACAACACCAAGCGCACCGCCGAACTTCTGGCCGCAAGGGCCTGACCGCAAAGCAAAAGGCCCGCCACCGGGGCGGGCCTTTCGAACCGGAAAGTCGAGGGATCAGCGCTTGGAGAACTGGAAGGAACGGCGGGCCTTCGGCTTGCCGTACTTCTTCCGTTCGACGACGCGGCTGTCGCGGGTCAGGAAGCCCGCGGCCTTCAGCGGTGCGCGCAGGCTGGGTTCGTAAAGCTGCAGCGCCTTCGAGATGCCGTGCTTGACTGCGCCGGCCTGGCCCGAAAGCCCGCCACCGGCGACGGTCGCGTAGACGTCGAACTGGCCCTCCACGTTTGCCACGGTGAAGGGCTGCTTCAGGATCATCTGCAACACCGGACGGGCGAAGTAGACCGCCATTTCCTTGCCGTTGACCACAACCTTGCCCGAACCGGGCTTGACCCAGACGCGGGCGACGGCGTCCTTGCGCTTGCCGGTGGCATAGGACCGGCCCAGCTTGTCGCGGACGGGCTGGCGCGGCGCGGCTTCGACGGCGGCGGGTGCGGACCCCACGGCCGATTTCAGGTCATCGAGAGATTTGATGTCGGCCATGATCACGCGCTCCGGGTGTTCTTCGGGTTCATGGACTTGACGTCCAGAACGGTCGGCTGCTGCGCCTCGTGCGGGTGCGAGGGGCCGGCATAGACGCGCAGGTTGGTCATCTGCTGACGGCCGAGGCGGTTGCGGGTGATCATGCGTTCGACCGCCTTGATCACGACGCGCTCGGGATGGGCGCCTTCCAGCACCTGGCGCGCGGTCCGCTGCTTGATGCCGCCCGGATGGCCGGTGTGCCAGTAATAGACCTTGTCGTTGCGCTTGTTGCCGGTCATCTGCACCTTGTCGGCGTTGATGACGATGACGTTGTCACCCATGTCCATGTGGGGGGTGAAGGTCGGCTTGTTCTTGCCGCGCAGGATGTTGGCGACGATCGTGGCAAGGCGGCCCAGAACGACGCCCTCGGCGTCGATCAGGATCCACTTCTTCTCGATGTCCGCCGGGGTAGCGGTGAAGGTTTTCATCGTTATTCCCAATGAAGAAGGGGGCACCACTGCCCCCGGGATCTCGGATGCGGGCTTATCGCCGAACCGGATTGCAGCGTCAAGCACCATATGTGACTTTTTTCCGCATGATAACAATCACTTAAAACAAAGGTATCATATTACCCCAATCCGCAAGGACTTGCCCCTTTCCGAAATACTCTCGCCGAAGGCATCGCGAGCCGGTTGGCCGGAACGGCCAGAGGCGAGATTCGGTCTTGCGCCGCAGGCGCGCGATCCGGCTAGCGCAACTTCGGCGGGCGCGACGGATCCATCCCCGGGGCGGCCGGTGACAGGTTCTGCACCTGGGGCTCCGGCAGGTCGAAGCGCAGGCCGACCTTCGCCATCGCCGTCGCCGCGGGCGAGGCGGCAGGGAGGAACACCACGTCCAGCTCGCCCGCCTCGACGCCCGAAAAGACCAGCGCCTCGTTCATCGCCCGCGCCAGCGCCCCCTCTGCCCCGGTAGCCGCATCGATCAGCGCAAGAAGATGCCCGCGCCGGCCATCGCGGTAGGTCACACCGGCCAGCAGCGCCGCGACCGCAAGCCCTCCGGCCCGCGCCAGCTTGGCATCCAGCGCCGCGATCACCGTCTCGGGAACTGCGGGGGCGTGGAATTCTTCGGGCAGCGCCTCGACCTCCTCGGGCGCGTCTTCCAGCGTCTCGGCCAGCCAGTCCATCGCCTCGGCAGGCAGAAGCATCGACGAGGGCGCGACGCCAAGGTTCACCCCCATGCCGATCCCCTGCCCCTTCAGAAGCCCCGCGATCACCCGTCCCGGCAGCGCCGCGTAAGGCGCGATGCCGCCGGTGAAGGCCGCGAGCCGCTCTTCCCGGTCGAAGACCAGCACGACCGGCCCGTCCTCGAGGTCGAAGACCTGCGGCTCCAGCGTCTCGCCCTCGGCCTCTCTCGCCAGCAGCACGACCAGCTCGCCGTCTGCCAGCCTTTCGAAGAAGCGCAGGCGCAAGGCCTCGTTCTCGGGCTCGGCCGAGACGGCGGCATGGGCGGCATCCAGCAGCGTCACAAGCTCAGTCATCCATCACCTCCCGCACCCCGGCGCGCAGGACCGGCAGGAGGTCGGCCTCGAACCAGGGATTGCGCTTCAGCCACCCCGTATTCCGCCAGGAGGGATGCGGCAAGGGAAAGACGCCCTGCGCGGCCGGCCCGCGCCAATCCGCAACGGCGGCCGTCACCGGGCGCGGGCCGAGATGCCAGCGGATCGCCGCCCCTCCGACCAGAAGCGTCAGGCGTGGCGGACCGAGTTCGCCCAGGACCCGCTGCCGCCAGGTGGCGGCACAGAGCGGCGGCGGCGGCAGGTCCGCCCCCTTGCCGTCGTAGCCGGGAAAGCAGAAGGCCATCGGGACGATGGCGATGCGGGACCGGTCGTAGAACTCGTCCTCGGTCAGCGCCAGCCACTGCCGCAAGCGGTCGCCCGAGGGGTCGGTGAAGGG
The DNA here is from genome assembly GCF_008271465.1 of Tabrizicola flagellatus. GTDB lineage: Bacteria > Pseudomonadota > Alphaproteobacteria > Rhodobacterales > Rhodobacteraceae > Tabrizicola > Tabrizicola flagellata. Next base: position 571,800 of record NZ_VMDU01000001.1, read on the forward strand.
CCGTCCGCTGGCATGCACCCGCGCGCCGGGCGCCTGACCGGCGATCAGGATCCGCGCGCCGGGGCGGAACCAGACCACCGGGCGCGGCGCATGGGCGGTCGCGGTCACGGCGAAGCGGTCGGCACAGCGGCGGCAAGCCAGGATCTCGGCAGAAAGGGTCATGAGGGCAACCTGTGCGTCCGGCGCGCGAGATACAAGGCTGCGGGTCCCCTGCCCCACCGGAAGGCGCCCTGCCCGGCAATCCCCGCCGATCCGTCGCCCGGGCCATTGCGGGCAGGACCATTCCGGGTCAAATGGTCCGACCCTCCAGCCGGACCCTGTCTGATGTATCGTGTCTCCTCCGTCCTGCCCCGTTTCGCGCTTGCGCTACTGGCCGGCGTCATCCTTGCGACGCTCTGGGTCAATCTGGCGCCGGCAAGCTATTACGACGCGATCGAATGGCGGCTTCTCGATCTGGACCTGCCGCGCTGGATGGCCCCGCTGCCGATCAGCCTGACGCCGATGACGCTGGTCTCGGACGGGCTGATGGCCCTGTTCCTGTTCATCGTCGGCAAGGAGCTGTGGGAGGCGCTGGTGGCCGAGCACGGGTCGCTGCGCGGCCGGCAGGCGGCCCTGCCTGCGGGCATGGTGCTGGGTGGCCTGGCCGGCGCGGCCCTGGTCTGGATCCTGAGCGCAAGCCTGATCGAGACCGCCGAGGAAGCGGGCTTTGCCACCGGCTGGCAGGTGCCGCTGGGGTCGGATGTGGTGCTGTGCTACCTGGTCGGGCGCGCTGTCTTCGGCCAGGGGCACCCGGCGCTGCACCTGCTGCTGCTTCTGGCTGTCGCGACCGACATCCTGGCGCTGCTGGTCCTCGGCCTGTCGCAGCCCCTCGTCTCGCTGAGGCTGGTGTGGCTGGCCCTGCCGGCCCTTGCCGCGCTGGCGGTCTGGGGGGTTTACGGGCGCGCGCTGCCGGCGGAGGCACCCGAACGGCTGCGCCAGGCCCGCGGCCGCCTTTGGCCCTATGTCCTGGCCGGGGTCCTGTCCTGGATCGGCGTGGCCGCCGCCGGCCTGCCGCCGGTGCTGGGCCTCTTGCCGGTGATCCCGGCGATCGCCCATGCCGACCGCAGCTTCGGCCCCTTCGCCGAGGCCGAGGAACTGCTGCACGACCCGCTGAACCGGCTGGCCCATGCCCTGTCCTGGCCGCTGACCGCAACCCTTTTCCTGTTCGGCCTGACGCGCGGCGGCGTCGATCTTGCAGCCTTCGCGCCGACCACGGTGACGACGCTGGCGGCCCTGTGGATCGGCAAGCCCCTGGGCATGCTGGTGCTCGGCCTCGGAACCATCGCGGTGCTGGGCCTGAAGCTGCCGCCCGGCATCAGCCTGCGCGACATCCTGCGCGTCGTCGTGGTTCTTGCGCCTGGCTTCACTGTTCCGGTCCTGGCCCTGGACAGCGCGCTGCCGGGGGGAGCGATGCAGGAGGCGGCACGGCTCGGGCTGGCCATCAGCCTTCTGGCCGGCGCGCTGGCCCTCCTGCTGCCGGCAGGCAGGCGGCCGGGTCGGCGCACGGATGCGTGAACCGGGCGCCATTCCCCGCCGGCAAGCGCCTCTGGCCCGGCCGCGGCCCTTTTAAGGCCACAAACGCGATGTTAACGATATGGCCGTAGGCAAGAGCGAAGACGTCCGACCCACGGGCGCCGAGGCCGTGATGATCGAGTTCCAAAACGTTTCGAAATCCTTCTGGACGGGAACGCAGCGCAAGGTGATCCTTGACCGCGCTTCGTTCCGGGTCGAACTCGGCAACTCGCTTGGCATCCTGGCCGCGAACGGCACCGGCAAGACCACGATCATCAACATGATGGCGGGCCTGGAAAAACCCGACGAGGGCACGATCCGCAAGACCTCGCGCGTGTCCTTTCCGCTGGGCTTCATGGGCGGGGTGAACGGCAAGCACTCGGCCAAGGAAAACTGCCGCTACATCGCGCGGCTCTACGGCCTCGACCCCGATTACGTCGAAAGCTTCTGCCGCTGGGTCTGCGGTCTGGGCGAATATTTCGAGATGCCGCTGTCCACCTATTCCTCGGGCATGCGCTCGCGCTTTTCCTTTTCGCTGCTCTTGGCGATCGAGTTCGACATCTACCTGATCGACGAGGGCATGCCCGCAACTTCGGATGTCGAGTTCAACCGCAAGGCTGGCAACATCCTCCAGGAAAGGCTGAAGAACTCCACGGTGGTGATCGTGTCGCACTCGGCCAGGACGCTGGAACGGTTCTGCCGTTCGGCGGCGGTGCTGAAGGACGGCAAGCTGTACCAGTTCGAGACCCTTGAAGAAGCGAAACGGCTCTATGACTACCAATCCTAAGGCCTCGCGCTATCACATCCGCAGGGTCGAGCGGCCCGTGCCATCCGATGCGGGCACCGGCGACGCAGGCGTGTTCGACAACCATGACGACGGATTTGGCAACCTGGACTTCCGTCGCGACGCCGATCGTCCGGCGCCCGCATCGCAGGAAGCCGGCGCCGCGCCCGGCCCCGCGGAGCCGCTGGCCGCCGGGACGCAGCAGTCTGTCCCGCGCGCCGAGACACCGGAAGAGATCGAGGCCGCCCTGGCGGCAATCGCGGCCGAGGGGCTGACCGGCCGCCAGTTGCGGCGCGCGCTGGCGATCGCCGAGAAGCACGGCATGAAGCCGACCTCGGAGTTCGACGCGGTCCGCCAGCTGCGCGAGGCCGGGATCGATCCCTTCTCGCGGGCCTCGCTCTTGCGCGTCGTCAGTTCCAACGGCGAAGCGGCCGGCGGCGGCGCCCGCCCGCCCGGCCCGGACAGCCGGGCGCTGACCCGGCTTCCGGGCGACCAGGTGCAGCTGCCGAAGAAGGTCAAGCCGATCTCGGTTCCCTCCACCGAGCAGCGCGCCGAGATCAACCAGGCCGCCGAGATCCTGCGGATGCAGCAGGACATTGCCCGCCGCCGCCGCCGCCGGCTGGCGCTGCTCGGGGCGCGGCTGTTCGCCTTCGTGCTGCTGCCGACCTTCCTTGCCGGCTGGTATTTCTATGTGATCGCAACGCCGATCTATTCGGTGCGCACCGAGTTCGTGATCCAGCAGGCCGGTCCGACTTCGTCCGGTGGCTCTCTGGGCGGGCTGTTTTCGGGCACCGCCTTCGCGACCTCGCAGGATTCGATCGCCGTGCAGGGTTATCTGCAATCGCGCGAGGCGATGACCAGGCTGGATGCGGATCTCGGCTTCCGCGCGCATTTCCAGGACGCGCGTTTCGACCCCTTGCAGCGGCTGGCACCGGATGCCTCGCTGGAGGCGGCCTACAAGGTCTATCGCAAGTTCCTGAAGATCTCGTTCGACACGACCGAGGGCGTGATCCGGATGGACGTGATGGCGGCCGATCCGCAGATCGCGGCCGATTGGTCGCGCCAGCTTGTCAGTTACGCCGAAGGTCAGGTCGATCACCTGACGCAACGGTTGCGCGAGGACCAGATGCGCGACGCCCAGGCTGGCTATGATGCGGCGCAGGAGGCCCTGGTCGCCTCGCAGAAGCGGCTGATCGAGTTGCAGGAGAAGTTCAAGATCCTCTCCACCGACTCCGAGGTCGGGCTGATCGTCGGTCAGATCAGCGGGCTGGAAAGCCAGCTCACGCAGGAGCGTCTGTCGCTGGCACAGATGGAAGCCAACCCCAATCCGAACCAGGCGCGGATGGAACCGGTCAAGCGCCGGATCGCCACGCTGGAAAGCGAGGTCGCCGCGCTGCGCGCGAGGCTGACCGAGAACACCGGCGGCGCGACCAGCCTGGCCGAGGTTCAGGGCGAACTGCTCGTGGCGCAGGCCGACATGCAGACCCGGCAGATGCTGCTGGCCCAGGCGCTGCAGTCGATGGAGACCGCGCGGATCGAGGCCAACCGCCAGGTGCGCTATCTGTCGCTGTCGGTCAGCCCGATCCCGCCGGACGAACCCGCCTATCCGCGCGCCTTCGAGAACACGCTGGTCACCATGTTGATCCTTCTGGGGATTTACCTCATGGTCTCGATGACCGCCGCGATCCTGCGGGAACAGGTCTCGTCGTAGGGACAGCGCATGAAGGATGTGACGATCGGCGGGCTGACCGTCGGCAACGACCGCCCGCTTCTGGTGATCGCGGGGCCCTGCCAGCTGGAAAGCCTGGACCATGCGCAGATGATCGCGGGCCGGATGGCCGAGGCCTGCCGGGCCGCGGGCGCGCAGTATGTGTTCAAGGCCAGCTATGACAAGGCGAACCGCACCTCGCTGTCGGGCAAGCGCGGGCTGGGCATGGAGGCGGGGCTGAAGATCCTGGCCGCGGTGCGCGCCATGGGGATGCCGGTCCTGACCGACGTGCATGACGCGGGCCAGGCGCGCGAGGCGGCGGGGGTTGTGGACGTAATCCAGATCCCGGCCTTTCTCTGCCGCCAGACCGACCTCCTGCTGGCTGCCGGCGAAACCGGAGCCGTGGTCAACATCAAGAAGGGCCAGTTCCTGGCGCCCTGGGACATGGCGAACGTGGCCGCGAAGGTCGCCTCGACCGGCAACGCGCGCATCCTGCTGACCGAGCGCGGGGTGAGCTTCGGCTACAACACGCTGGTGGCCGACATGCGGTCCCTGCCGATCATGGCGCGGACCGGCTGGCCGGTCGTCATGGACGCCACCCATTCGGTGCAGCAGCCGGGCGGCCAGGGCACGTCATCGGGCGGGCAGCGCGAATTCGCCCCGGTCATGGCGCGCGCCGCCGTGTCGCTGGGCATCGCCGGCGTCTTCATCGAGACGCACGAGGCGCCCGACCGCGCGCCGTCGGACGGTCCGAACATGATCCCGCTGCACCAGATGCCGGCGCTGGTCGAAAGCCTGATGGCCTTCGACCGGCTGGCCAAGTCGGACCCGCTGCGGGTCTGAGTCCGGCGGCCCCCGCCACGGCCGCATCCTCCACCGGACAAGAGCAGCGCGGAGATCCCCGCGCGGTTGGCGCCCCGTCAATCCGCATCGCCCGCGATCTGGGAAAGCACCCGCCCCCTGCCCCGCAGCCGCATCAGCGCCGGCACGACGAGGAACACCGCCGAGATGCCGAGAAGCGTCGCCGACAGGGGGGTGGAGACGAGGGTCGACCAGTCGCCCTGTGCGATCGCCAGCGCCCGGCGCAGCTGCTGTTCGGCCATCGGCCCCAGGATCAGCCCCACCACCACCGGCGCGATCGGGTAGCCGTAAAGCCGCATGCCATAGCCGGGTCCCTGGCTTGCACATCGTCGCCGGAAGCGCCCAGACGCCGCGTGCGGCACTGCGACTGGAGCACGGACCGGACGGCAGGGAGCTGGCGGTGCGCGCGCAACTTCCGGTGCAACAGGGAAGGCTGGCTGGGGCGCTAGGATTCGAACCTAGGTATGGCGGTACCAAAAACCGCTGCCTTACCGCTTGGCGACGCCCCAACCGTGCCGCGGTGTTTAGCGAAGGGTCTTGGGGCGTGCAAGGCCCCGCATCGAATTTTTCCGCCCGCCCTCACGGCTTGCTCGCGACGCGGCGCGCGGCTAGGACGGGGCATGGCATGGGACGCGATCATCCTGGGCGCCGGGGCGGCCGGCATGATGGCGGCGATCGAGGCCGGGCGGCGCGGCCGCAAGGTGCTGGTCATCGACCACGCACGGGCCGCGGGCGAGAAGATCCGCATCTCGGGCGGGGGGCGCTGCAACTTCACCAACCTCGGCATCGCGCCCGAACGGTTCCTGTCGCAGAACCCTCGCTTTGCCGTGTCGGCGCTGAAGCGGTTCACGCAATGGGATTTCATCGCCCGGATCGACGCGGCCGGGATTGCCTGGCACGAAAAGACCCTGGGGCAGCTCTTCTGCGACGGGCCGGCGACTCAGGTCGTCGCCATGCTGCTGCGCGACATGGAGCGTGCGGGCGTCACGCTGTGGCTGGACTGCGCGCCGGGCGCCATCCGGCAGGACGACAAGGGATTTGCGCTGGAAACCCCGCGCGGGACGCAGCGAGCGCGGGCGCTGGTCGTGGCCACGGGCGGCAAGTCGATCCCGAAGATGGGGGCGACGGGCCTGGGCTACCAGATCGCCGGACAGTTCGGCCTGCCGGTGGTCGAGACGCGGCCGGCGCTGGTGCCGCTGACCTTCGCCGAACAGGAGCTGGCCTGGATGCGGCCCCTGGCCGGGGTATCGGTCGCGGCACGGGTCGCGGCGGGACGGGCGCGGTTCGACGAGGCGGTGCTGTTCACCCATCGCGGCCTGTCGGGACCGGCGATCCTGCAGGCCTCGTCCTACTGGCGCGAGGGCGACCCGATCCTGGTGGACCTGGCGCCGGGGCAGGACATGGCGGGGGCCTTGCGCGCGGCGAAGGCGGCGCAGGGCAAGGCGGCGTTGCGCACGGTGCTGGGCCGCTGGCTGCCGGAACGGCTGGCCCGGCATCTGGAAGAGGCGGCGGGTATCTCCGGGCCGATGGCGGAACTGCCCGGCGCCACGCTCGACCGGATCGCGGCGCAGGTGAACGGCTGGCGGCTGGTGCCGGTCGGATCGGAGGGCTATCGCACGGCCGAGGTCACGCTGGGCGGGGTGGACACCCGGGCGCTGGACGGGCGCACGATGGAGGCGAAGGGGGTGCCGGGCCTCTTCTTCATCGGCGAGGTGGTGGATGTCACCGGCTGGCTGGGCGGCTACAACTTCCAGTGGGCCTGGTCGAGCGGCTGGGCCGCGGGACAGGCGCTTTAGCCCTCAGATCGTGATCCTGGCGAAGCCGTCACGCAGCGCATTGGACCAGGCCTCGGACATGGCGCGGAAGGCAGGGTCGCCGGCCTCGATCCGGCGGGAATGCGTCACCCGGCAGGCATCGCGCTCGATCACCGCAAGATCCAGCGGCATGCCGACCGAGAGGTTCGAGCGCAGGGTCGAATCCATCGACAGGAGCACCGCCTTGGTCGCGTCGGACAGGCTGGTCGTCGGGCGCACCACGCGGTCGAGGATCGGCTTGCCGTACTTGTGCTCGCCGATCTGGAGGAAGGGCGTGTCCTCGGTCGCCTCGATGAAATTGCCCTCGGGATAGATGAGGAACAGCCGCATCGCCCCGCCCCGGCGCTGGCCGGCGACGATCATCGAGGCCGAAGCGCCCTGCATGGCCGAGAGTTTCTGATCGACATCCGCCCGCACCCGCGCCAGCCGGTCGCCGACGATCTCGGCCACCTTCAGCAGCGTGGGCGCCAGCATGATCGAGGTTTCGGGCGTGGCCTCGGGATCCTCGACCGCCTCGCGCAGCTGGGCGATTGTCGTCTGCGTCACCGACAGGCTGCCTGCGGTCATGATGACGATGACCCGCTCGCCCGGGTCCTCGAAGGTGAACATCTTGCGGTAGGTCGAGATGTTGTCGAGCCCGGCATTGGTGCGGGTGTCCGACAACAGCACCATGCCGTCGTTCAGTAGCAGCCCCACGCAATAGGTCATTCTGGTCCGTTCTCCCCGTCCGCGCCGAGCCTATTGGGCCGATTGGAGAACCGCAACCCTCACATCCATCTCCTCTACCGCCGCCCCACGGGCAACACCGCGGATCGGCGCCGCGTCCTGCGCGTCGAAGCCGGAACCCAACCGGATGTATCGGTCGTCAGGGCAGCAGCGGTTGGCGGGGTCGAAACCCACCCAGCCGAGTCCAGGGATGTGCAGCTCCGCCCAGGCATGAGCGGCCTCGTGCGGGGTGCCGTCCTCGGTGGCGAAGAGATAGCCCGAGACATAGCGCGCCGGGACCCCGCGGGCGCGGGCAAGGGCGATCAGCGCATGGGCATGGTCCTGGCAGACGCCTTCGCCGAGGGCCAGAGCCTCGGCGGCGGTGGTATGCGCATGGGTGACGCCTGGGCGATAGGCGATGGCGTCGGATACGGCCAGCGACAGCGCGTGCGCAAGCGCCAGGCAGTCGGACCCGGAGGCCGAGGCCGCAAGGGCGGCGAGGGCCACGTCGATCCGGGTAGGAGCGGTCTCGCGCAGGTAGCAGTCCGGGGCCACGCTCTCGCGGTGGCCGCGCAGGACGCCGGCCAGGTCCTCGGTCTCGACCGTTCCGCGGACCTGGACGGCCACCTCTTCGACCGGCCCGGCGATGGTCCAGCCCTGCACCACGTCCCCTGCCCCGTCCCGGTGGCTTGCCCCCCGCACCCCGCCAGTCACCGTCACCTCCCAGTCGATGACCTTCTGTCCGGCGAAGGCGGACGGGGTCAGGCGGTGGCTTTGAACGACCGAACGCACGGGGACATCGTAACGATAGCTGGTCAGGTGATCGACGGTCAGGCGCATCAGCGCATCTCTCCGCTGAGGTAGCTGTCATGAATCGCCGTGGCCAGCGTGGCGGATTCGGTGATGTAGCGGGTCAGGAACTCGTGCAGGCCTTCCTCGAAGATCATGTCGACGGTGGTGCCCTCGATCCCGGCCAGAAGGGCGCGGGCGCAGTCCTGGGCCCGGGTTTCGCGGCCATAGGCCTTGGCTATGCGGCCGAGGTGGTTGACGAGCCCCGCGGTGCAGGTGGCCAGCGAGCGGGGCGACTGCGGGTTGCGGATCAGGAAGTCGGCGATCTTGGCCGAAGTCACCTCGCCGCCATAGGCCCAGTGGAAGGCGCGCTGCGCGCCCATCGCGCGCAGAAGCGTGGACCACTGGTAGTTGTCGAGGCCGGACCCCACGAAATCGACGCGCGGCAGAAGGACGTAGTACTTGACATCCATCAGCCGCGCGGTGTTGTCGCCGCGTTCGAGATAATAGCCGATGTTGAGGAAGTTGAACCCGTCGTCGCGCAGGAGCGTGGCGTCGATGGCCCCGCGCAGCATGGCGGCGTGGCGCATGGTCCAGTCGGTCAGCCGCGACAGTTCCAGCGTCGAGCGTTCGGCCCGTTCCAGCTGGCGCAGCTCCTGGAAGGCGGTGTTCAGCGCGTCCCAGACCTGGGTCGTGAGCGCGGTGCGGACGATGCGGCCGTTCTCGCGCGCGGCGGTGATGCAGCTGGCCACGGACGAGGGATTGTCGCGGTCGAAGAACAGGAAGCTTTCGATGTTGCGCTGGACCGGATCGCCGTATTTGGCCGCGAAGGCATGGGCCATGCCGGTGGCCTGCAACAGGCTGTCCCATTCGCTGCGGTAGCCCTGTGCCGAGGGCAGAAGGCTGATCCGGCTGCCCACCTCCAGAAGCCGCGCGACCGTGTCGGCGCGTTCCATGTAGCGGGCGATCCAGTAGAGGTTGTCTGCGGTCCGGCTCAGCATGTCAGGCCTGTTCCCCAGGATCTTTCGTCGAAAGATCCTGGTCCTTGTCTGTGGTGCCGCAAAATTCTTCGGCGAAGAATTTTGCGCTGTGGTCACGTGGTCCGGTCATTCCGCCAGCACCCAGGTATCCTTGACCCCGCCGCCCTGGCTGGAGTTCACCACGAGCGACCCTTCCTTGAGCGCCACCCGCGTCAAGCCGCCGGGCACCAGTTCGATGCGTTCGCCCACGAGGCAATAGGGGCGCAGATCGACATGGCGCGGGGCCACGCCCTCTTCGACGAAGGTGGGCACGGTGGACAGCGCCAGCGTCGGCTGGGCGATGTAGTTCGCGGGATCCTCGACCAGTTTCGCCCGGAAGCGTTCGATCTCGTCCTTCGACGCCTTGGGTCCGACGAGCATGCCATAGCCGCCCGAACCGTGAACCTCCTTCACCACGAGGTCGGGCAAGTTGGCGAGGACGTGTTTCAGATCCTCTTCCCGGCCGCATTGCCAGGTCGGCACGTTCTGCAGGATCGGCTCTTCGCCGAGGTAGAAGCGCACCATGTCGGGCACATAGGTATAAACCGCCTTGTCATCCGCCACCCCTGCCCCCGGCGCCGAGCAGATCGAGACGCCGCCAGAGCGGTAGACATCCATCAGGCCGGGAATCCCGAGCATCGAGTCGGGGCGGAAGCACAGCGGGTCGAGGAAGGCGTCGTCGATGCGGCGATAGATCACGTCCACCCGCTGCGGGCCTTCGGTCGTGCGCATCCAGACGTATTCGCCTTCCACGAACAGGTCCTGCCCCTCGACCAGTTCCACCCCCATCAGGTCGGCCAGGAGCGAATGTTCGTAATAGGCACTGTTGAAATGGCCGGGGGTGAGGATCACCACCGTCGGCTCGCCCTTGCACTTGGCCGGTGCGACGCTGGCCAGGGTGCGGCGCAGCTTTTCGGAATAGGTATCCACCGGCTCGATACGGTTCTCGCGGAACAGGTCCGGGAACATCCGCATCATGATCTCGCGGCTTTCCAGCATGTAGCTGACCCCCGAGGGCGTGCGGCAGTTGTCCTCAAGCACGTAGAACTGGTCGGGGCCGGTGCGGACGATATCGACGCCGACGATGTGGGAATAGACGCCCTTGGGTGGCACGAAGCCGACGACGGCCTTCTCGTAGGCCTCGTTGCGATAGACGAGGTGGGCGGGGATGCGGCCGGCGCGGATGATCTCGCCGCGACCATAGACATCGACGAGGAAGGCGTTCAGCGCCCGGGCCCGCTGCTTGATCCCGCGCTCCAGCCGCGCCCATTCGGTGCCGGAAAAGACGCGCGGGAACATGTCGAAGGGGATCAGACGGTCCGGGTCGCCGCCCTCGCCATAGACCGCGAAGGTAATGCCGATACGGCGGAACAGGGCCTCGGCCTCGGCCTGCTTCAGGCTGCGGAGTTCTTCGGGCATCGTCGCCACCCAGTCCTGCAACCGCGCATAGGGTGCCCTGACCTCGGTGCCCTGGTACATCTCGTTGAACTGGCCCACCACGTCCCCCTGCACGTCTTGCCCCGACTAGAGCAGAGGCCGCGCGAGGGGAAAAGCATTACCGGAAGGATAGCGCCCGCAGCATCACCAGTTGCACAAGTTTTGTGCACATGATCCACGGGATTCCGGCAGGTTCCGGTGGTCAGGGCCGGGGCAGATGCGGGGCCACGGCCGCCTCGACACGGGCGGCGACGGTCTCGGGGTCGCCGCTTGCATCGATCACACGGAATCGCGCATGGCGGTCAGCCAGGGCCAGGAACCCGGCACGAGCCTTCTGCTGGAAGGCAAGCCCCATGTCCTCGAAGCGCAATTCGGCGCCGGCGCGGGCCTGGGCACGCGCGAGGCCCAGGGCGGGGTCGATGTCGAACAGGAGCGTGAGGTCAGGCTCGACCCCGATCATCAGCGCGTGCAGGCGGTCGACCACCCGGGCCAGGTCGCCCCGGGTGATGCCCTGGAAGATCCGGGTGGAATCGGCGAAGCGGTCGGTGATGACGATCTCGCCCCGCGCCAGTGCGGGACGGATCGTCTTTTCCAGATGGTCGCGCCGCGCGGCGGTGAAGAGCAGGATCTCGGTTTCCGGCGACCAGCGGTCGGTGGCGCCTTCGAGGACCAGACGGCGGATCTCCTCGGCGCCAGGGCTGCCGCCGGGTTCGCGCGTCAGAGTGACCCTGTGTCCGCGCTGGCGGAGGGTCTCGGCCAGAAGCCGCCCCTGGGTGGACTTGCCCGAGCCGTCGATGCCTTCCAGAGAAAGGAAGAGCCCCGCCATTCAGCTGGCCGGCGCCCCGAGATAGCGGGCGTAGAGCGTGCTGGCCGCCGTGGTCAGCCGCCCGAGGAACCCGGCCCTGCCGACATCGGCCTCGGCCACCAGCGGCACCTTGCGGTCGGGAAGATCCGGGGCATGGACGATCAGTTCCGCGACCGGCGTCCCTTTGGCGATCGGGGCGATCAACGGGCCGTTGTAGACGACCTCGGCGGTCAGGCTTTCCTGCACCAGAGCCGGCACCAGAAGGCGGATGTCCTCGGCCGGAACGAGGCCGACAGTCGGGGCCGCGCCCATGTGAACCTCGGCCTCGGCAACGCGGACGCCGGACTTCACGATGGTCTTTTCCGAGAATTGCCGGAAGGCCCAGCTGACGATACGTTCGGCCTCTTCGGCGCGTGCCTTCTCGCTGGGCAGGCCGGTGATGGCGAAGATGATGCGCCGTTCGCCCTGCTTTGCCGATCCGACCAGACCGTAGCCGGCCTCCTGCGTGTGCCCGGTCTTCAGCCCGTCGGCGCCGACGCCAAGTTCCAGCAGGGGGTTCCGGTTGCGGGCATTGGCGGGCGCGCGGTTCTTGTAGTTGAACTCGGTCTCGGCGAAAATCGGATAATATTCGGGGAAATCCTCGATCAGCCGCCGGGCCAGGATGCCGAGGTCGCGCATCGACATGCGGTGGTTCGGGTCTGGCCAGCCGCTGGAATTGGCGAAGGTCGATGCGGTCATCCCCAGCGCTCTGGCGCGTTCGGTCATCTGCCGGGCGAAGGCCTCTTCGGTGCCGGCAAGCCCTTCGGCCACCACCACACAGGCATCGTTGCCCGAGTTCACGATCATGCCGTGGATCAGCTCGTTGACGGTCGGGCGGTCGGTTTCCTGCAGGAACATGGTGGAGCCGCCCATGGCCTTGGCGCGCGACGAGACCGCGAAGGGCGTGTCCATCGTGACGCGCCCGTCCTTCAGCGCCTCGAACAGCATGTTGATGGTCATCAGCTTGGACATCGAGGCCGGCGGCACGGGCTGGTCGGCGTTCTTGTCCATCAGCACCGTGCCCGTCGTCATGTCATAGACCCAGGCGGCGGTCGCCGCGGTCTCGAAGGCGCGCGCCGGCAAGGCGGCAAGCGCAAGGGCAATCAGGGTCAGGACAAGGCGCAGACGGTTCAGCATGGCGGGCGGTCCCTGCTCACTTAAGGAAATAGGCGTCGGCGAAACCGGCGGCCTTGATCTTCTTCAGCACGGCCTCGTCACCCTGGACGACCACACCCCAGACCGCCTGACCGCCCATTTCGGATTTTTGCGGCGTCGCGGTCAGGCCGATCTTGGCCAGAGCCTCGGCCGCACGCCTGGCGTTGTCCTCCTTCGAGAACGAGGCAACCTGGATCGGCCGGACCGGGCCGCCGGCGACCACGGGAGCGGTCGCCGCATCGGCGGGGGCCGAGGGCTTGGCCGCGGGGGCCGGGGCTTCGCCGACGACCTTGCGCGTGCCGGCCGCTTCTGGCTTGCCGGCCACGACCTCGGGCTTGCGGGCGTCGAGCGGCGCGGCTTCGATCGGGGCCACGGCCGCCGTCGCGGCGGTGGCCGCCGGCGCGGTGCCGGCCGCCGTCTGGCCACCGGCTGCCGTCGCGACATCGGCCTCGGCGGCGGAGGCTGCGGCCTTGGCCTCGGCCGCGGCGCGCCTCTTGGCCTCGCGCGCGGCCTTGGCCTCGGCCCGGCGCTCTTTCCAGGTCTTGCGCTTCGGCGGCTCGTCCACCGCAGCCACGGCGGCACCGGCCGCGGCAGCGCCGGCGACTGTGGCATCCGCCGCGACCTCGCCCGCGGCAGGCGGCGCAGCGCCCGGCTTCGCTGCGGCCGGAGCCGCGCCAGCCGATTTACCGGCATCGACAGCCGCAAGCGCGGCGGAAGCGATGGCAGCGGCCTCGGCCGGCTTGGCGTCGCCCGGCTTCGCATCTGCGGTCGGCGGCGCGACCGTGGCAGGTGCCGGCGCAGCCACGGCCTTGACCTCTTCCTTGCGCAATGCGACCACCCGGATCTCGGTCGGCTGGCCGGCGAGGATCCCCAGCGCCTCGGCCGCATCGGAGGACAGCTGCAGCCGCGGACCGGGATTCTCCCGCTCGCGCCGGAACAGCGCCCCGGTGACCGATTGCCCGGTCGCCTGGTTGATGATGAGGGCACGTTCCGGGTTCGTCACCTCGGGTGCCGCGACCCAGATGCCGCCCAGCGAGGGCCGCCCGTCCCACAGCGCCTTTTCGGTCGCCTGAAAGACCTCGGGCGCCTCGACGTCGCGGGTTGCGGCCTTCTTGCCGCCGGGAGCCGCGGCGAAGGTCGCCCCGCCCCCTCCGCCGGCATCTGCGCCACCTTCGACGCAGCCTGTGAGCAGACCCGCTGCCGCCAGTCCGATGATCGTGAACCGAAGCCCCGCTCTTGCCATCTTCCGCCCTCAAGTGCGCGCGGTCTGCGCGCCGCGCTTTACCGATGAAGTTTCCCCGTGTCCGGGCGCTTTTGCCCGAGGCTTTTGTCGCCGGTTTTCACAAGGTCCGCCTGCAATTTGTGGTCAGCATACTGCCTTGCGCAAGCGGTGGGAAGGGCGGAGGCGATCTGCTGCCCTCACGATCAGCGGAATTCGCCGCTGGACCGGGCTCCTGTCGGCCTTTCAGAATCGAGCCGCGACGGATATGCCGGCACCACGGCCCGGGCCATCCGCGGGGCGCAAGGAAGTGTGGCCGAGTGGTTTAAGGCTCTGGTCTTGAAAACCAGCGTGGGGGGAACCCCACCGTGGGTTCGAATCCCACCGCTTCCGCCACTTGCCTTCGCGAAAGCGTTCTCCCCATCCGGCTACGGCCGGATTTTTCCGTTGTTTTCGTGGGTTATGTGGGTTGGGCTGCGCACTGGCCCCGGCGCCAGGCTACCCGAAAGCGGTCTCTCCGGGCCGATATTCTCCGTAGCTCTCGACTGCCCGATTTTAGTGTAGAGCCTGTAAGCCTCAGAAAATAAGAGAACAAATCGAAGGCTGACCTGAACACTTCGATGCCAGTGGCGCTATCGGGATGGAACCGGGATCGAACAACTCGGTCGCGCTCTGGCCGGAACACGAGCTCTATTCTGCAGGCTCGGCGACGGCAGCGTGCCTCGTGATGATGTCCTGCACCTCACCAGGCTTGAACGCAACATCCCAAGCCCAGCGTCCGAAACCGCCTGCTGCGTTGATCGCCTTCACCCACTCGTTCAGCGCGTCTCGCTTGGCCTTGTTCTGAGGACTGTCGGTGCCCTTGATCTCGAGTGCGAGGATCGTGCCGCCAGCGAGACGGAGCAGGAAATCCGGGACGTATCGCCGTCGGGAGCCCGCCCACATGTAGTAGATCTGAAAGCCCAAGTGATCGTTCTTTGCGTATGATAGAACATCATCGCTCTTCTCGAAGACATTGGCCGCGTGGCCTTCCCAGGCAGAATCTCCCACCAGATGGCTGATGTGCGACTTGGTCGTCGGGAAGCACGGCTTGGTCGTGTACCAGGTGCGCATCAGCCCCGTTGCACCGATCGGGCTTTCCTCGTCGAACACCGGGGTCAGACGTTCCGTGTTCTGCTCGGTCACGTTGCTCAGCACATGCTGGACCACGAGATCGATGTTGAGCGCGATGAGTATGCGCCGCCTAAGCGGATCGGAGTGAAAGAGCGACGGGATGTCGAGGCGGTCCGAGTTGAGGAACGCCTCGACGATCCTGACGAGTTGCGCCGCCAGATACTCGTGGGTGCCGGTGAACCCATGGCTCAGCTCTGCAAACGCCTTCCGCGCAGCCTGGAATACGAGGCGCTGCAGGCGGAAGCCATCCGGCAGCTTCTCGAGGTCGATCGCGGTGACCTTGCCCATGTCCGTCGCGCCTCCGAGCGCCGGGGCGAGTTCGGCGCTGATCGGTGTGCTGGCGGGATCGAGCACGAGCGGCTGGACCTTGTTCCAGGCGATGGCGAGCTCCGGTTTGACGACTGTCTCCACGCGCAGCACGTTCGGCCAGCGAATTTCCAGATGCCCACGGTCGGGCACCACTTCGATCTGCGTGGTGGGCTTCGGCGGCGGCGGTGCCTCACCACCTTCGCCGGTCTCCGAAATGGAGAGTGGTACGCCGAATACGTTGACGTATTCGGGCAGAAACAGGCCGTTCTCGTCAGTGTCATAAGACACGCGGCGCAACCCGCGCCCGACAACTTGTTCGCAGAGCAGCTGGGACGTGAAGGCGCGGAGCCCCATGATGTGTGTCACATTCTTTGCGTCCCATCCCTCCGACAGCATCGCCACCGATATGACGTTCTGAAGGTCCTGACCGGCGGCACCCCTTTTCCCGACGTTGTCCACGATCTCGCGCAGAAGTTCCTCCTTCTTCAGGGAGAGGAACTGCTGGCGGCGGGTTTCGGGAAGGTCTGCCGCGTCGATGATGGCCTTCAGACGCGCCTCGTAGTCTTTGTCGGATGCTGCGGCCTCCCCGATTTCGGCTTTCTCGAGAACCTTCGAATCGACCCGGAGCGTCCGCTGTGGCGCGTGCAGCTCGGGCCAGTGTGCATCGCCCTTGTTGAAGTAGTTCTCTATGCGGGCCGCGGTCTCGGTGCGGTTGCAGACGGTGAGCATGACGGGCGGTGAGTGATGCCCGGCCTCCTGCCAGCGCGCGCGCGTTTCGCGCCAGTCGGCGCCGAGCAGCGTGTAGGCGTCCTGAACCAGCTTCGGCAGCGCCTCATGCGGCTTGGCATTCGCCCGGTTCAGGTCTTCGGAGACGGATGGATCGCGGTAGATGTGGTAGAGCTTCGACCGGAGCGTCTTGGCGTCCGGGATGGCATCGTCGCGGACCACGACCCGCGGCGTCTTCACCAGCCCGGCCTCGATCGCGTCGTTCAGCCCGAAATCCGAGACGATCCAGTCGAACAGCGCCGTGTCGGTGCTCTTCTTCCCTGTCGGGGCGAAGGGCGTGGCCGAGAGGTCGAAACAGCGCTGGATGCGCCGGGTCTTGTGGATGCGGTCCAGCCCCTCGATCCAGCGTGTGGCCTCATCGAGGTCGATGCCCTGCTCGGCTGCCGCCTTCTTGCTGATCTTCACCTCGGGCGGCTTGCGATAGGCGTGGTGCGCCTCGTCGTTGATGACAATGATGTCCCTGTGCGACGCCAGCTTGCCCAGCACGCGCCGCGTGAAAGCCTCGTCGGACTCGCGCCCCTTCTTGACCACCGAACGGTCCGCTTCCTTCAGCGGCATCAGCGTGTGCCAGTTCTCGATCAGCACCTCGGCCTGGTTCAGCTTCTGGCGTAGCGCCTCGGACGGGCACAGGTTGAACTCGTCATAGTAGCTGCCCTCGCTGGGCAGCAGAACCTGCAGCCGCTCCTTCACAGTCAGGCCCGGCGCCACGATGAACACGGCGCGGCTGAAATCCTTGTTTCGCTTCGGATAGGTCAGCGCATTCAGCACCTGCCAGGTGATGATCATCGCCATCACCGTGGTCTTGCCCGCCCCCGTCGCCATCTTGTTGCAGAGCCGCTCCCAGTCACCGCCGTCGCCGGGGATCGCGATGCCCTGCTTGTAGGCCTCGGCGCCTTCGACCCACCAGATCAGCGTCTCGATGGCCTCGAGCTGGCAGAAGTAGAAGGGATGCTGCCGCGCCTCGCGGTCGTGCCAGTGCTCCAGGAGCTTGCGGGTGACGATGGTCACGCCGGGCCAGCCGTCCGCGCGCCACTGATCCACGCGGGCGCGGATCGTGTTCACGAGGTCCAGCACCTCGGTGCGCTTGGTGTTGTTGCGCGCGTCGAAGACCTCGTAGCTCGCCGGCCGGCGCTCGGGCTTGATCTCCAGCTTGCCGTCCTTGCCCTCGACCCAATGCTGCGCCGGGCAGACGAAGGGCGAATTGATGATGAGGGACATGGGCTTATCCCTCCAGCGGCATGATCTTGAGCGACTCGATCCCGCGGTCGTCCACGATCTTGACCGCGATGCGCCGGTTCTCGCCCGCCTCGAAGGGCAGCGATATGGTACCGTGGAACTGCTCCAGCAGGTCCTCGTCCAGCTCCGCCCGGACCGTCTTGCGCAGTCGGTTCCAGCCGCCCTTGGCATCCGCCATGGGGAAGAACACCTGGTGCGGCATCAGGGACCGGTTGTCGTAGTCGGTGTCCAGCGACCACATCGCGATCTGCTTCTTGCCGCCCGAGACCAGATCGCCCTTGCGCGGATCGAAATAGTCGAAGCCGTTGACCTCGACTTCCCACAATCCGTCCTTGCGCTTGCGCAGCTCCACGTCGGGCTGGCCCATCAGCCAGAAGGACTGGTTCGAGGCGCGCTTCTTCTTCAGATCCTCGGTCAGCAGGTCGGTGTTCATCTGCGCCTTCAGCAGGGTCACGCCCGGCCAGTTCACCTCGTCGATGTCCTTCGCGGCCTCCGGGTCGAAGGTGAAGGCGCAGAACAGGACGAATTTCGGCGAGGGGCGCAGGGTCTGCGCCTCGTCCAACGCCAGTTCCACCTGCCGCTGTTCCAGCGCCGCGTGCTCGGGGCCGAAGCTGACGACCACGCGCTCGCCCGTCTCGGCAAGCGCCCCGCTGGCGTGAAGGTAGCGTAGCCCCGGCAGCGTCTCGAACTCGGCGAAGCGGAGCATCGCGCCGCCCTTGCCGCGCACGCCGGTCTTCAGGAGTTCGTCGCGCCAGAGCGCCTGGCGGGATGTCTCGCCGGAGCGGGCGACGGTCTCGTCAGCCTCCTTCGGGGGCATGGTCTCGTCCAGCGACAGGACGGTCGGCGCCGGCACCGCCTCGACCGAGAAGGGCCCGCAGATGCGCAGCTTGGTGCGGTCGATGCGCGGCTTGTCGTAGAGCGTCTCCTGCTCGGCATGGTCGGCGATGGACTGGTCCATGCGGCGCTGCATCGCCTGCCGGGCGGCGTGGAAGGCGTCGAAGGGCGCTCGGGCGGCCTCGGGCCAATCCTCGGGCCAGTCGAAGGGCACCTCCCATTCCAGAAGCGCGTTGACCGGCACCGTCTGCCCGGCGGGCAGGGTGACGGTGGCACTGTCGGGGGCGGCGAAGTCGATCCACTGCCCCTTGCGCCCGCCTTGGGGCGAGAGGTGGCGGACGGGCGCGCCCTTGAGCGCTGCGTTGAGCTCGGCCAGCGCCGCCGCGATCTTCGGGTGATCCTGGTCGTAGATCGTGTCGATGTCGGGGTTGTTGGCGATGCTTTTCAGCGTGATGTGCGGCACGGTTTCATGGTCGAAGCCGCCCTTCAGCCCTTCATGGGGATAGCGGAGCGCGTAGTAGTCGAAGCTCGCCGTCATCAGCCGCTGCTTGGCCAGCGTGATCGCCACGCGCGAGGTGTCGCATCCTCGACGGCCGCTGGGACAATGCCGAGGTCGAAGTCTGGCGCGTGAATTGGGCGGACACGGGTCAGCGCGTGCTGATGCGGCGCGGGGCCATCGGTCAGATCCGGCGCGGGCGGCTCGCGTTCGTCGCCGAGGTCCGCTCGCTCGCCCACGTCCTCGGCCAGACGGTCGGGCGGACCTTCCAGGCGACCTGCGACGCCGCGCTCGGCGATGCGCGCTGCGGCGTCGATCTCGAGGACCCGGCCTACAAGGGCACGGGCGCCGTCATCGATCTGCTGCGTGACCGCACCTTCACCTCCTCCGGGCTCGGCAGTTTTGAGGCCGGCTGGTTCACCTTCGGCACGCTGGACTGGACGAGCGGCGCGAATGCCGGGCGGCGCACCGAGGTGCTCGGCCATGACGTCACGGACGGCATCGCATTGCTGACCCTGCTCGAAGCGCCGGTGCGCGCGATCGCCGAGAACGATGCCTTTACCATCCGGGCGGGCTGCGACAAGCGGATCGCGACCTGCAGCGCGAAGTTCGCCAACATCGCCAACTTCCGCGGCTTTCCAAATATCCCAGGGCAAGACGCAGTCCTTCGCTACGCCACCATGGATGGTGGCCATGAAGGAGCTGTGTTGTGACGCACATTCCGGGTCAGGGTGAGGCGGACAGGCAGACAGTCCGGGGGACTGTCTGCCCGCCGAACGGGCTGCGCTACGCCACCAAGGATGGCGGCCACGAGGGAGGCGTGCTGTGACCTCCGCCGATCCCACACGCATCATTGCCGTTGCGCGCTCCTGGCTCGGCACGCCCTACCACGACCAGGCCAGCCTGCGCGGCGTCGGCTGCGATTGCCTCGGCCTCGCGCGGGGCGTCTGGCGCGAGGTCGTCGGCCCCGAGCCATTCCCGGTCCCGCCCTACAGCCGCGACTGGGGCGAGACGGGCCCGCGCGAGGTGCTGGCCGAGGGCGCGCGCGCCATGATGATCGAATTGACACCGGGAGCGGCCGGTCCCGGCGCGCTGGTGCTCTTCCGCATGAAGCCCCGCGCCATCGCCAAGCATGTCGGGATCCTCACCGGGCCCGACAGCTTCCTCCACGCCTACGAGCGGCTCGGCGTGATCGAGGAACCGCTCACCCGATCCTGGCGACGGCGCATCGCCTTCGCCTTTCTCTTCCCGCAACGCTGAAGTCTCGACATGGCCACTCTCGTTCTCGGCGCGGCCGGCGCCGCCATTGGCGGCAGCATCGGCGGCGCGATCCTTGGCGTGAGCGCCGCGACCATCGGCGGCTTCATCGGCTCCACCATCGGCTCGGTCGTCGACAGCTGGATCATCTCGTCGCTGGCGCCGACCCAGCGCATCGAGGGCGCGCGGCTCGACACGCTGCGCATCACCTCGGCCACTGAGGGCGCGGTCATTCCTCGCCTCTACGGCCGGATGCGCATGGGCGGCAACATCGTCTGGGCGACGGATTTCCGCGAGGAGACGAAGACCACCACGCAGGGCGGCGGCAAGGGCGGCGGCGGTGGCAAGGTCAAGACGACCGAGTATCTGTACTACGCCTCCTTCGCCGTGGCGCTCTGCGAAGGCGCGATCACCGGGATCGGGCGCATCTGGGCCGATGGCAAGCCGCTCGACATGACCGGCAACACCTGGCGCTGGTATGCGACGGAGACGATCCGCAAGAGCGCGGGCGCATTCGGCGGCACGACCTCGGCCGAGAACCTGAACGCGCTGCCCGACGAGGCCGACATCGTCGTGGCCCTCGATCGGCTGCAGGCCATGGCCTCGGCCGTCGAGAGCGTCAGCCTCGTCGTCGCCTGGTTCGGCAACGACCTGCATGCAGGCAATTGCACGATCAAGCCGGGCGTGGAGGTTTCGACCAAGGTCACCAGCCTGAAGGTCTGGTCCGTGAATGGCGTGGCACGGGCCAATGCGCATCTGGTCAGCCGCGATGCCGAGGACCGGCCGGTCTTTGGCGGCACGCCCGCGGATTTCGCAGTGGTGCAGGCGATCCGCGAGATAAAGGGCCGCGGGCTGCGGGTGACGTTCTATCCCTTCATCCTGATGGACGTGCCGCCCGGCAACAGCCTGCCGAACCCGTATTCCGATAACGCCGCGGAGGCGGGTCAGCCCGCGTTCCCCTGGCGTGGCCGGATCACCTGTTCGCCTGCGGCAGGCTATGCCGGCAGCGTGGATAAGACCGGTACGGCGATGGCGCAGGTCGCCGCGCTGTTCGGCACGGCCACCCCCGCGAGTTTCAGCGTCTCCGGCGAGACCGTCTCCTGGACAGGCGTCGCGGGCGACTGGGGCTTGCGGCGCATGGTGCTGCACTACGCCCATCTCTGCGCGGCCGCGGGCGGGGTAGACGCCTTCCTGATCGGCACCGAGATGCCGGGGCTGACCACCATCCGCTCGGGCGCGGCCACCTATCCGGCCGTGCAGGCCTATCGGGGCCTGCTTGCGGATGTGCGCTCTATCCTCGGGTCCGGCACCATGATCGGCTATGCGGCCGACTGGTCGGAGTATTTCGGGCACCAGCCGGGCGACGGTTCGGGGGACGTGTTCTTCCATCTCGACCCGCTCTGGGCCGATCCGGAGATCGATTTCGTCGGCATCGACAACTACATGCCGCTCTCCGACTGGCGCGACGGGTTCGAGCATGCGGATGCGGCCGAGGGCTGGCCCGCGATCTACGACCGCGCCTACCTGCAGGGCAACATCGCGGGCGGTGAAGGCTTCGACTGGTTCTATGCCAGCGCGGCCGATCGCACCGGGCAGGTGCGGACCGCGATCACCGACGGTGCTGCGGCCAAGCCGTGGGTCTTCCGCTACAAGGATCTGCGCGCCTGGTGGTCGAACCCGCACTATGACCGCCCCGGTGGGGTGGAGAGCGCGACGCCGACGGCGTGGGCGCCGCAGTCCAAGCCGATCTGGTTCACCGAGCTCGGCTGCCCGGCCATCGACCGGGGCACCAACCAGCCGAACGTCTTCTTCGACCCGAAGTCGTCGGAGAGCTTCACGCCGCATTTCTCGCGGGGATGGCGCGACGATGCGATCCAGCGCGCCTATCTCGAGGCCAGCTACCTCTGGTGGGGTCAGGGCACGAACAACCCGACCTCATCCGTCTATGGCGGCCGGATGGTGCATGTGCCCGAATGCGCCGCCTGGACATGGGACGCGCGGCCCTATCCGTTCTTTCCCGCGCTGACCGACGTCTGGACGGACGGCGCGAACTGGCGGCTGGGGCACTGGCTGACCGGACGGCTGGGTGCGGTCTCGCTGGCCGCCCTCGTGCGCCACCTATGCCTGCGCGCGGGACTGGCGGAAGACCTCATCGACGTTTCCGGTCTCTGGGGCGCGGTCGAGGGTTATGTGATCGGCGCGTTGGAAAGCCCCCGCGCATCGATTTCCACCTTGGCACGGCATTTCGGCTTCGATGCCATCGAGACCGAAGGCGTGATCCGCTTCGTCATGCGCGGGCGGGCATCCAGCCTGACCCTCACGGTGGATGATCTGGTCTCCACCCGCGAGGGCGAGGCTTTCGAACTGACGCGCGGCCAGGAGACCGAACTGCCGCAGGCGCTGAAGTGGCAGGTTGCGCGGGCGGACGAGGACTATGACGCCGCGTTGGTCGAGGCACGGCGCGTCACGGTCGACACGACGCGCATCGCCTCCGAGTCCTTCCCGATGGCGATCCCTCCCGAGGAAGCCGAACGCCGCTGCCGCCGCGCGCTGATGGAGGCCTGGATCGGCCGCGAGAGCGCGACCTTCCGCCTGCCGCCCTCGCGGTTGGCGCTGGACCCAGCCGATGTAATCCGCCTCGCGCATGATGGCCGGGAGGTCGAGTTCCGGCTCGTCTCGGTCGCCGATGCCGAGGCGCGAGCCATCGAGGCGGTGCGGCAGGACCGCGCCGCCTACGATCTGCCGCCCGGCGATCCGCGGCCCGCAAGCCTTGCCAGCCCCGTCGTCTTCGGCACGCCGGAGGTGGTGATGCTGGACCTGCCGCAGATCAGCGAGGATCAGCCCGCCCATCGCCCTCTGATCGCCGCGCATGCCAGCCCCTGGCCCGGCGAGATCGCGGTGTTCCGCAGCGCCTCGACGGACGGCTTCAATCTGCTGACCACGTTCGGCGGTCGGGCCCGGATCGGCACGCTGGCCTTCGACTTCTTTCCCGGGCCAACCTCCCGCTTCGATCTGGGCAACGCGCTGGTGGTCGATCTCCTGTCCGGAACGCTGGAAAGCGTGACCGACGTCGCACTGTTCGGCCGGGCCAACGCGCTGGCCGTCGAGAGTGCGCCCGGCGTCTGGGAGATCGTCCAGGCGGGCGCGGCCGAACTGATCGCGCCTGGCCGCTACCGCCTGACCCGTCTCCTGCGTGGCCAGCGTGGAACGGAGCATGCCATCGGCAACCCGGCCCCGGCTGGCTCGCGGGTCGTGGCGCTGGATGCAACCCTGGCCCCGCTGCCCATCGCCGAGGCCGACCTTGGCCTGCCATGGAACTGGCGGGTGGGCTCCGCTGCGCGCGCCGTCACCGATGACAGCTACGCCGCGCTGGGGTTCACCCCGACAGGACGCGGCCTTGTCCCGTTCGCCCCGACCCATGTCGAGCAGCCGTGGCGGACGGCGCGCAGCCCGGGCGATCTGACCATCCGCTGGACACGGCGATCCCGGGCTCTGGTTGCCGATGCCTGGGAACAGGTCGAGGTGCCGCTGGCCGAGGACCTGGAAAGCTACGACGTGCAGATCCTCGACGGGACGACCGTCAAGCGCACTCTGACCAGCAGCACGACCGCCGTCCTCTACACCGCCGCCCAGCAAGCCGCCGATTGGGGCGCACCGCTCGGGCCCGGCCAGACGCTGGCGATCCGCATCTTCCAGCTCTCGAACCGCCTCGGCCGCGGCACGCCTGCGACCGTGACCCTCCAGTTCTGACGGGATTTCCCATGTCCGACACCACGACCCATCTGGGCCTGCCCTATCTTCTGGCGGCGCAGGCGCAGAGGCATGTTACCCACAACGAGGCGCTGCGCCTGCTCGATGCCATGGTGCAGCTGTCGGTCCTCGACCGCACGCGGACTGCCCCGCCCGCGAGCCCCGCCGATGGGAACCGGCACCTGGTGGCCTCGGGCGCGACCGGCCTCTGGGCCGGGTGGGACCTGAACATCGCCTTCTGGATCGACGGCGCGTGGATCCGGCTGGTGCCGCGCACCGGCTGGCTCGTGTGGGTCGCGGCCGAGGGGTTGTTTCTCGTCTGGACCGGCAGCGCCTGGGCGGTGGTGGGCGAGCCGCGCGACGTCTCGGACGCCGTGTTCAGCCTAGTCAACGACGCCGATCCGACGAAGAAGGCCACCTTCTCGCTGGCGGGGATCACAACGGGCACCACGCGCAGCTTCACGTTGCCGAATACCTCGTCGGAACTGGCGATCCTCGCAGGGACCCAGACCTTCACCGGCAACAAGACCTTCTCGGGCACGTTGACCGCTTCCGGGACGGTGACGACATCCGGGGCCACGGCGACCATCGGCACGTCCACCGGGACCGCGACCTACGGCATGGGGACAGGTGCCACGACCACCGGCGTCACCAAGACCGTGAACCTCGGCACCGGCGGCGCGTCCGGATCGACCACGGTCGTCAACATCGGCTCGGCCACCGCCGGGGCGGGCGGCACCACGGTGGTGAACACGCCCACCGTCACCTTCGCCAATACCGTCACGCAGGTCGGCATGCCGCAGGCGAACCTGACCGCGCAACTGCTCGGCCTCGGCGGGGCGACGGCTGACAGCTACAACCGTCTGTCGGTCAACACGCCTGCGGTCCTACTGAACAACGCAGGCGCTGGCATCGAGGCGACCGTCAACAAGGCCGTTCCTGCCAATGACGCGGCCTTCGCCTTCAAGACCGGGTTTTCGGCTCGGGCGCTGATCGGTCTCCTCGGCAATGACGACTTCAGCTTCAAGGTCAGCCCGGACGGGTCGGCCTTCTTCGATGCGATCCGGATCGACCGCACCAGCGGCCAAATCGAACTTCCGCAGCCGACAGTCCTGCCGGGTCTGACCGCAGCGCCGACCCCGCCGCCCGCGGGCAAGGCCACCCTCTATGCCCGCAACCGCGCAGGCGCTCCGTGGATCGATGTGATGCGCCCCTCGGGGCGGGATTTCCCTCTGCAGCCGCACTTCGGCGTCAACCGGATCGCGAACTGGGCGCCCTCGACCGGCACGACGATCACCGGCGAAGGCCTGCCGATCACCTCGGTCGGCACCGTGTCGCACCCGACGCTGGCCGCCACGAACCTCGCGGCCAGCATGCGCCGCTGGCGTCTGACCTCGGCGGCCGTCGTGGACTCGGTGGCCGATCAGCGCTCCGCAGGCTGGGCCTGCTGGCGCGGCAACGCGGCGGGCCTCGGCGGCTGGACCTTCGTGACGCGGATTTCGCTGACGACCCTGCAGGCGACCGGCATGGGGTTCTTCGGTCTCTATGGATCGACCGCCGCGCTGGCGACCACCCTGACGCTCGCCGCCGTGGTGAACTGCATCGGGATCGGCTTCCAGCGCGGCACCCACGCCAACTGGCAGCTGGCCCGCAACGACGGCACCGGTGCGCCGACGCTGACCGACATGGGGGCGAGCTTCGCCATCGCCACCGGCGGTGTGCTGACCCTGTTCATCGCCGCCCCGCCGAACGGATCATCCGTCTGGGTCCGTGTGGTGGACGAGGTCTCGGGCGCGGTGTTCGAGCAGGAGGTCAGCGCCGACCTGCCCGCCGCGACGCAGTTCCTGTCGCCACGGCTGTTCATGAACACCGGCGCGACGGCCGCCGCCGTCGCCTACGACTGTGCCGGGGTCTATCTGGAGACGGATTACTGATCGGAATAAGGTGAACTGTGTGGCAGCTTGCCGACAAAGCCACCGAGCCTCAGCACCGTTCGACCATGGACCATCCGCTCCTGACAATACTCGATGCCTCGGCAAGAGGGATTTTCCCGAAGGATGATGGGACCTTCCATCTGGTTCCGCCCCTGCCTGACGGGCGCCACGCAGTCGTCTGCTTCACGGGGTGCGCCTACGTCTGCTCGAGCGAGTCTTTCGACCTGCTTGTACAGCTCGGCTGCAACGGGTTCGGCGGGGCGTTACAGCCGCAGCTGCTCATGCATCTGGCTGGCCCACTCGGCAAGGTTCACGAGATCGATGTCACGTTGGCTGCCCTCGGTGAAGGGCATGACCCATGCGCCCTGCCGCCAGACTTGGGGGACTCGCTGCACCCGAGGGTCGCCTATGCCCGAAGTCTGCGCCGCGATGTCCGCGTGCATGGGGATGAGCGCGGTCTGATCACCCTTGCGAAGGGTTTGGCCGGTCGGGACGAGATCAGCATCGAGGTCAGTGACGTGAACTTCGGGAAAGGCGGTGGGCGCAGCCTGCTGCGGGATGTCCTAGCCGCATGGCCTGAAGGGCAGCCCCTCTTTGCCGCCGTCTCGCCGGGGAATGCACGGTCACTCCGGGCATTTCTCGCCGCCGGGTTCCGACCGGTCGCGTCCGAAGTGCTGATCGAGCGGGCAAGCGGATAGCCCCACCTGATCTCCAGCGGAAATCGCTGTCAGCGATCACTTGACTGGAATCGTTGGTCTTCCTATCTTTCGAGTCGGCCGACACAGCCTGCCGCTTGCGCCCTCCGGGTATGGTGAATGTGTCCTCCTCGTGAGCCTGATCCTCGTTGTCCGGCGAACGGATCGGCAAGGCAAGCACCGGTAAGACCCGTTCGCTCGACCATGAGGGTTCGACATGCGCACTTTTCGTGACGCAAAGCTTATGGCGCGCGCCCTGCGCGCGGAGCTCGCACAGGCGGGCATCGATGTTTCACATTCTCGGGCACTTGAGATCGTTGCGGCGCAGTTCGGCCTGCCGGACTGGAACGTTCTTGCCGCCCGGATCGGGGAGGCAGGGGGCGCCTCCGGCAGCGGCGCCGCCTTCCAGGGCGCCATTCCCATCCTGCGGATCTTCGATCTCGCCAAGGCGCGGGAGTTCTACACGGGCTTCCTCGGCCTGAGCGAGGACTGGGAGCACCGCTTCGGGCCAGACTTTCCGGCCTACCTGCAGGTCAGCCGGGCCGGGCTGATCCTGCACCTGACGGAACACCACGGCGACGCAAGTCCAGGGGGAAATGCCTTCGTCTGGATGCAGGGCCTCGACGCCTTTCACGCCGAGATCACCGGGCGCGGGTATGCCTATGCGAAGCCCGGGATCGACACCTGGGATCTCGGGTCTGACGATATGGGTGAGGCCCGGGTTGGCATGCGCGTCATGGAAGTGACCGATCCCTTCGGCAACCGCCTGCGCTTTGCCGAACCCCTGCCGGCCAGCCGACGCGACGAGGCAACCCCGGCGGCTGGGGCCGAAAGGCGGGGGGGCGTTGCGCCGGGAGGCGAGGGGGATCCCGGTCCTGGAACCCTCGCACTTGATCCGGACAAGCTCGGCATTTTCCGCGCAGCCGTCATGGAAGCGCTGGCCGAAGCGCCGGGCGGCCTTTTCCCTGCCGATCTCGCCGACCGCGTCCGCGAGCGTGTGCCCGAAGCTCTGCAAGGGGGAGGTCTGCGCTGGTGGGTGACGGCTGCGGGCTTTGACCTCGAAGCGGGCGGCAGCATCGCGCGTCACAGCCATGGGCGAACGCAGATCCTGCAGGCCGCGCCGGGCGCTGTTTGAGGCCACTTAGGCCAGCCCGACGGCCGCGCGTGACGTCCATTGCCGTTCGGGCTGCGCCTTATCCCGAAGGATGAGATTCACATGACAAATGAATACCCAAGAACAGTCACCGCGAACCGGCAGATCCATGCGCCGGCAGACCGCCTCTGGGCGCTCTGGGTCACGCCCTCGCTGAAGCGCAACTGGTGGGGCGTCTCGGAAGGTGGAGACCTCTTCGAATGCCTTACCGAACCCTGGACCGGCGGGCGCATCGCCTACGCCATGCGCCCGCGCGGGGCCGAGGGGCCGGTGGAGCGGGTGACTGGCCGGGTGCTGGCGGCGGACCCTGGCCGCAGGCTCTTGTTCACCTGGTCCTGGGCGGGCGAGGACGCTCCGGCGATGGACACGACCGTCGAGGCGACCTTCGACCCGCAGTCTCATGGCACCGAGGTCCGGGTCGTCCATGATGGTCAGCCCAATGCAACGGTTTCCGAAATCCACGCGAAGGGTTGGACGGACAAGCTGGCCGACCTCGACCGCGCCGCCAGTGCCGAGGCGGCGGGCTGCCTCACACGCCTCTGGGCTGCGCTGGCGGTGCGCGACTGGGATAGCGTGGCGGCATGTCTCGAGGACGATCTCACCGTGGACTGGCCACACTCCGGTGAACGGATCACGGGCGCCGCGGCCTTCGTCACGCTCAACCGTGACTACCCCGGAGACTGGCGGATCGGGCCGGCGCGAGTTTCAGCCTTGTCCGAGGCGCGCGCCGTCGCCGAAGTGCGGGTTGATCTGCCACCGGATGCATGGTCAGTCGCCAGCTTCGCCGAGGCTCGCGCCGGGCGCATCACGCACCTGACCGAACACTGGACCCGCCACGGTCAGCCCCCAGCCTGGCGCATCGCATGAGGGTGCCGGCCATGAAGCTTCTCATCCTCGGCGCGACCGGCACCATTGGCCGCGAACTCGTGCAAGGCGCGCTGGAACGCGGACACGCCGTCACCGCCCAGACCCGCCAGGGCCAGCCCGGCTTTCCCGCAGGCGTGATGCCCGCCGTCTTCGACCCGGCCAGCACGCCTGACCTCTGCTGTCCTCACCTTCGCGGGCAGGACGCTGTGATCTACGCGCTTGGATTCCGCGGTCGCGCGCCGGTCCGCTTCTTCTCGGAAACGACTTGCCGCCTGCTGGCGGCGATGCAGGCCACGGGTGTTCGGCGACTTGTCGCCATCACTGGGGTCGGCGCCGGAGAGACCAAGGGACACGGTGGTTTCCTTTACGAACACCTCATCTTTCCGTTCTTCACGCAAGCCATCTATGCCGACAAGGACCGCCAGGAGGATCTGATCCGCGCCAGCGACACAGACTGGACGATCCTGCGCCCGGCCCCCTTCAAGTCCTCGCCGGGGCGGGAACCCTTCCACGTGCTGACGGAGGTCCGCTCTGGCACACGGCTGGCGCGCGTGACACCGCTCGAGGTCGCGCGCATGGCGCTCGACTGTGCCGAGAAGGGACTTCATCGCGGCGAGGCGGTTTTCTTCGGGCATGGGGTTGCGGGATGAGCGACATTCCCGCGATCCGGCCGGAGCGCCTTCACCTTTCCGGCCTGAACCGCGACATCGGTGCAGCGCTCGCCGACCACGCGGCACGGTGTTTCGGCACGACGCCCGATCCCGAGGGCGACGAGACGATCGCGCGAGCCGCTATTCTGGGGAAGGTGGCACCCCATTTACGCGTGCGCTCCGAGGGCGTTCAGGCGCGGTTTCCGGGCTGCGATCCCTTCAGCCTTCCCTTCCTGATGACAGGCGCGCCTGACCGCCCGCCTGCTGCCTGCTCGGTGGCATTGCTTCCGGCGCGCGGGGGCAGTGGACCGTGGCTGGTGCGGAACTTCGACTTCGGCTTCCTGTCCGCAGCGGCGCTGTCGGGTGGACCCGCAGATGGGGTGCCGATGGTCGCCGCCCCCCATCTTCTGTCCCTTGCGCCGCAGGATGGCGGCCGGGCGACCTGCGGCATCTCGGTCTTTGACCTGTTCGGCGCACTGACCTGCGGGATGAACGATGTAGGTCTTGGGGTCGCCCTGCTCCAGCATCTCGGTGGGGCGCGTCTGGACGGTCCGCCCGGGTCCTTCAACGAGGTTGAGGTGGTTCGGATCATCCTGGAAACCTGCACCACGACTGGAGAGGCCGAGGCCGCGCTTGCAGCCTTGCCCCGGCGGACGGCGTGGTTGCCCTGCCGCTACCTTGTCGCCGACGCGCGCGGGAAGGGTTTCGTCTGGTCGCAAACGGTCGGCGCCACGCCGCGCATCGTTCGGGATGCATCGGGCTTCCTCGTTGCGACGAACCACGACCCGGAGGATGGCTCTCAGGACCTTGCCGATGCTGGAGCGACGACAAACGACATCGAGTCGTCGATCCAGCGTCTGCGCGCCCTCTGTATGATCGGACAGGATGCCGACCCGGAGGAAGCCGCCGCCGCCGCACAGGTTCTCGTCTTCGATCCTGAAGGCAGGCCGATCGGCGGGACGATCTGGAGCGCCATCTACGACCTTGGGCGGCGGCGCGTCTCGGTCCGGTTCCTGTCGGGCCGGAGCGGCGACCGCCCCGTCATGGGTCCAGCTGTTGTCGGCAGGGTGCCATGATCGAACTTGTCGCCGACAGACCGGGAGAGCCGCTTGAAATGATCCGGCTGCGCGAGGCGCGGGACATTGCTCTGGCGCCGAACGATGCTCTGCTCAGGCTGGTCGCTTCGCCAATCAATCCGTCCGATCTGCTGCCAGTTGCCGGTGCCTATCCACATCGGACAAGATTTCCCCACGTTCCCGGCCACGAGGGGGTCTGGCGCGTCGAGTCGGCGGCCGCCGGCGTGAGTGGCCTCAAAATCGGCCAGCGTGTTGTTGCTTGTGCCGGGCCGGGGGCCTGGGCGACCCGGCGCCGCGCTGACGCAAACCGCTGCGTGGCAGTTCCCGACGACATCGACGACGAATCTGCGGCGATGGCCGTCGTCAATCCGCTCACGGTTCGTTGCCTCATGGAGCACATCGGTCCTATGGCGGGCAAGGCAGTGGCCATTTCCGCGGCGTCCAGTGCGATCGGTCGGATGCTCGTGAGGCACGTGGTTTCGCGCGGAGGTCATCCGCTATGCATAACCCGAGAAACGAACTGCGATCCTGACGTGGGAGGTATCGCCTGCTGGAGGGATCCCTCATCAATCCCTGTAGTGGACGTGGCACTCGACTGCGTCGGGGGGACTGCGGGTGAGCAGTTGCTAAGCAAAGTAGTTCCGGGTGGGGTCTTCGTCCATTTCGGCCTCCTGTCTGGACAACCGATCCGAACAAGACCGCCGCAAGGGGTCTCCTTTCGGCTTTTCCACCTCCGCTCGGCGCTGGAAAATCAATCTGGGCACCATCTGTCGAGGCTTATGTCGCCTGTCTGGGATGATCTGCGGACAGGGCTTTCCCGCTCCTTCGCTGCCGCGTGCTTTGCGCTTACCGAGTGGCGAAGCGCACTCACGGTAGTGGGTCAGCCGGGTCGTCGCGGGAAGATTCTGCTGACCGGTTAGTGAGGAGTTCGCAATGCGACTTGGAATTGTCCAGTCCACCTCCACCCCTGCCGAAGTGGCGGCCGATGCGGCGGCAGCGGCGGGCTGGATTGCGATGGCCGCCGTTCGGGGCTGCGAGGCGGTGCTTTTCCCGGAGCTTTTCCTTGGCGGTTATAGCGTCGCCGGATGGCGGTCGCGGGCTATCGCCCCGGGAGATCCGCGTCTCGCGCCACTGCTGGAGGCAACCGCAGCAGGCGGGCCCGTGGCGCTGGTCGGCGCGACACTTGCCGAGAGCGGGGGGCCGGCCATCGCCACGCTGGTGATCCGCGACGGTGCCATCGCCGCAATCTACCGCAAGATGCACCTTCACCCGCCCGAGCGCGCCGTCTTTGTCGCCGGGACCGAACCCTGCGTTCTCGAGATCGGCGGAATGCGGGTCGGGCTCGCCATCTGCGCCGACACCGGCGTTCCCGAGCATGCTTATGCTTGCGCGCATCTCGGTGTCCGACTCTACGTCGTCGGCGGCCTGTTCGGAACGGGTCAGGGCCAGCAGGAAATCGCCACGATCCTACCTACTCTAGCCCGGCGCACGCGGCTCTGGGTCGCGCTTTCTAACCACGTCGGTCCTGCCGATGCATGGATCGGCTGCGGCCGATCGGCGGTCTGGACGCCCGACGGCCGGATCCACAGCGACATACCGTCAGTAGAACCGCAATTGCTCGTAGTGGAAATCGAGGAGTGACACGATGGGCGCGTTGACCCGCATTGAGATCGTCTTGGCGGACCACGCCATGGAGGCTGCCCTCCATGCTCTGTCCCTAAGGTCCAAGGCGCATTGGGGCTACGACGCCGAATTCATTGCGCTGGCAGCGCCACACCTGACCCTCAGACCCGAGTGGTATGCCTCAGGGCGCGTTTTCGTCGCGCGGATCGACGGTCGGTTGGCAGGGGTCGGTGTGATCCTTCCGCCCGATGCGGACGGCAGGGCCGAACTCGCGCATCTGTTCGTCGATCCGCCGTGGATGGCACAAGGAATAGGCCGAGCGATGGTCGCGCATGCGCTCGCCCGCGCAAGGGCCGAGGGTGCACGGCAGGTGAGCGTTGTCTCCGACCCCGGCGCTCGGCCCTTCTACGAACGGCTGGGCGCCCGTTTCCTGCGTGAAGAGGCGTCCGAGGCTATCCCGGGTCGGATGCTTCCGGTCCTGGTGTGGAAGGTGTCGCCATGACGGGCGCGATGGAAGAGTCTCCGGACGTGATGCTTGCGCGGGCCCGCTCGGAACTGGGCCACGTTACGCAGGCCCATTCACGGCTCTTTGGCCTCGACCGGGCAGACCGGTCCACCGACCTGCAGGCCGGGCGGATTCACTTTTCTGCGGAGGGCTTTCCACCGGCAAGCGCGGCGATCCAGATCGTTGGCTCCCTGAACCCCGGGGACGGCACCTGGTTGTGGGGCTGGGATCATCCATCGGTGCCCGTTCGCTTGCGCGCTGCTGCCGAGACTTGTCGACGCCATGGCGAAACTTGGGCACTGACGGATTGTCAATCCCGCAAGGTCGCCTGCACACCGGCCCGAGCCTGGGACCATACAGCGATCGCGCGACGGGTTCACGGTCAGGACGGGGCGTTCTGCGCGGCAGCCGACGCGGACGTCTACCTGACCTATGGCACGGTGACCGTGGCGCCCGTAGCATTGGAGAGTGGCCCGTGAAGTGGGTCATCCGGCTTCTCTTGGCGGGCATCGCCGGCCTCGCCGCCTGGATCGCTGCGGGTATCGCCCTTGACCCGGATCCGCATCCGCCCTTGCGCATAGTGTCGCCGTCGCTCACGTCCCTGGCGCCCCGCGAAATCCGCTTCAGCTCGGGGGATCTGCGCCTCGCTGGAATGCTGTTTCTCCCCGAAGCGGGCACGCGGTCGGTGGCCGTCATCATCCACGGCAGCGGGGCCAGCGACCGACAGAGCCCTTGGTATCTTGCATTGACAGCGTTTCTGCTCGACGCAGGGCATGCGGTTCTGCTGCCCGACAAGCGCGGGTCCGAGAGCTCGGACGGCAACTGGCGCAACGCGTCCTTCGAGGACCTGGCTCAGGACGCCCTCGCCGCCATCGAAGCCGCGCGCTTCGAGGTTCCGGGAGCGCCTGTCGGACTGATCGGCGTTTCCCAGGGCGGCTGGATCGCTCCCCTCGCTGCGATGAGGGCGTCCGATCTGGCCTATGTGATCAACCTGTCAGGGGCGGCCGTCACCCCATCCGAGCAACTGACGTTCGAGGAGGTGAACACGCTGGCCGGTCTCGGCCTGCCGCGCCCGTTGGCAAGGTTGCTTGCCCCACTCACCGCCTGGCGGATCCGGACACTTGTCCAGCCGGAACTCTGGTCTCGGATTGCCGATTTCGATCCGGGACCACACTGGGCGGGTCTGCGGATACCGGCGCTGATCGTGTGGGGGGCCGAGGATGAGCACGACAATCTGCCTGTCGCCGCGTCCGTGCAGCGCATCCGCGAGGTGGACAATCCGCTGATCGAGGTGCTCGTCATCCCCGGAGTCGGGCACGATCTGACGGACAGGAAGAGCGGTCGGCTGTCCGCCACGCTGGTTCGCAGCCTCGCGGAATTCCTGGCCCTCGCAGTTCCCGTCGATCGTGGACGCCATGACTGACGACGGTTCTGGGTTTCGTGATGCAAACCGCAGAAACCAAGCCTTTACGGCTCGGAGAGTTTGCCCTGCCAATGAGGGATTGCCGGCAGGGCAAGTCCGGAACGAACGGGACCACGCTGGCGGCCGGAACGGTTTTCGCAGTTACCCGTAACGGCGCAGCGGAAGCCTTATCTCCATGACCTGCTGCGCGACCGGGACACCAGAACTCGGGGGAGTAAGGTAGATTTCGTATGCTGGCTGCGGTTCTGGATCTTCACCACTCTCCGGCAGCCAGTGTCCGTAAAGCCAATCCCATGCACTGGAAATTCCGCTGTAGGCGCCCACATGCCGCAGCACAGCGTAGCGGCCTGCCGGAAGACGAAGCGTGTCGGCTCCTCGCGGAATTGTTGCCTCAGGGCCGAGTGCTATTGCAGCATGCGCCCGCTGTTGTGCTTCCGGCACTGAGCCGGGGCTGTCGTAGTACACGCAAATCTCGCCTTGCGCCCCCGCCATCGCCCCCGACTTCTCAAGAAGCTGTCGCAGCTTGGAGAAGGTCTCGGGCAATCTGGCATATGGTCCGAGGTGAAGCAGGGCCGCGGCGCTGACTTGTCCGATCTCTTTGATTTGTACGTCGTGCATATCGTCCATTCCTTTCTTGTGTGGCAGCATAGGCTTTGGAACAATTCTGAGAGTCCTCCAGAACTCGGGTGGTTGTCCGAAAGCCACTCGGAAGGAACGGGAGAAAGCGTCGACATCCCGATATCCGGCCATCGCAGCGATTTCCGGCAATCTGCGGTCTGTCAGAGCGACTAATGGAGCAGCGGCGTTCAATCGAAGCCGCTTGACTGTACCCGTGGGGGATTCCCCGAAATGCGCAGTCCACATACGGTGGAAATGAAAGCGTGACATGCACGCTGTCGTTGCAAGCTCGTCAAGAGAGTGATCTCCGGACAAGTCGGCGAGAATTCGCGCCATTACCCTTTCAAATCGCGCCAACAAACTGCGCCTCCATGATTCCTTCCCACCCGAGAATAGCGTGCCGCGCACTATGCTCGTCTTGCTCAACTTGGCTCTTCATTGAAGGGGTTTCCGTGGGCAGCCCGGCAGTTCTTGCTGTCCATTGGACAAAGCCGCTTACGTCACTGGCGCGGTACTTGTGGAGACCCTGATTTTGCGGAGATGGGGTGGATGCCGCTCTCACCCTGACGGCATCGCGATGTGCCATACTCGTGGTGTCGAAGCACAAGCTGAAGGAGAGGGCATCCATGGAAGAAGTTAGCATCATCGGGGTCGATCTGGCAAAGAACGTGTTCCAGCTGCACGGGGCGGCGGCGGACGGGGCGATCGTGTTCCGCAAGAAGCTGTCGCGCCTTCAGTTTGCACGGTTCATGGCGGATCATCCTGCCTGCGAGGTGGCGATGGAGGCGTGTCCCAGCGCGCACTATTGGGCGCGGGAATTGTCCGCCTACGGGCACAGCGTCCGGCTGATTGCGCCGCATTACGTCAAGCCGTTCATCAAGCGTCAGAAAAACGACGCCGCCGACGCGGAAGCAATTGCGGAGGCGGCCACGCGTCCGACCATGCGGTTCGTCGAACCCAAGACCGAAGACCAGCAGGCCCGGGCGGTGGCGTTTCGCGCCCGCGAGCAGATCGTGAAGCAGCGGACCGAGGCGATCAATGCCCTGCGCGCGCACCGCTATGAATTCGGGCACGTCGCGCCGGAAGGGGTGGGATATATCCCGCGGCTGGCGAAGGTGGTCGATGATCCGGGTTCGGGCCTGCCTGACCTGGCGCGAGACATCTGCCGCATGGTTCTGGAACAGATCGACCTGTTGACGTCCCGCCTCACCGCAGTTTCGTCAAAGCTCGCCGCCGCGTCCAGGGCGGCCGCCATGCCCCGGCAGTTACAGACCATGCCGGGTGTCGGTCCGATCACCGCGCTCGCGGTCGAAACCTTCGCGCCGCCGATGGAGCAGTTCCGGCGCGGGCGCGATTTCGCCGCCTGGCTCGGGTTGGTACCGCGGCAACATTCTTCTGGCGGAAAACAGAGGCTGGGGAAAACATCGAAGATGGGGCAGCGGGACATCCGGCGACTGCTTGTCACCGGCGCGATGGCGGTGGTCCGCTGGGCCCTGCGCCGTGGCGCACCGCAAAATCCTTGGCTTGAGCGCATGCTGGAACGCAAGCCGCCGATGGTCGCGGCCTTCGCACTGGCCAACAAGATGGCGCGCAGGATCTGGGCGATGCTCACGCGCGGCGAGGACTATCGCGATCCGGTGATCGCCAGCGCTGCCTGATCCGGCAGCAAAACGCGAAAACCGGACCGCAGAGTTGTGAGGAAGGCATGAACCGAATGGGCAAATGATCGACATGATCCGGGTTGGGCAATCCAGAAACCTTCTCAGAGCCTCGAGCTCGCTGTTGGAGATTTGGCCCCGGTCCGCGCATCACCATCCCGGCCAGCGGCATCTATCAGGCCGCGCTAACAGGCCTGACAAGAGTCCGCACTCGATCACGTGTCTAAGGTTCAGAAATTCCTTGCAAATGAGAGCGGCATCCACAAGAGAAGGTTCGACGTCAGGCCCATCCCCTCCGCCACTTGCCCTAGCGAAAGCGTTCTCCCGATCCGGCCGCGGCCGGATTTTCTCGTTGTTTTCGAGGGTTATGCAGGACTGGCTGAGCACTGGCCCCTGCGCCAGGAGGCCCGGAAGCCGTCTCTCAGGGCCGATATTCTCCACACCTGTTGACTGGACGCGCAAAGGTTCAGTTCACGCAACCTGTTGAAATCGAATGGTTTCGGTCGATGAAAAGCTGTTGACTTCGACGACAGGGGCTACCTGTCGAGATGGAACGAATATCGAACCTTCGCCAATGAGGCGAGGCGTTCGGAAGATCAGCCCGGGTTGCTTTCAGCACTACTCCAGTCATTCCGTGTGGCGAATGTCGCCTTCGCCGATCTCGATACTGGGCGCGCCAGTTGCCAGCCATGAGACCAGCGCAGAGCAGGTCGCAGTGACCTGGTTCGGCTTTCGCAACGCGCATTCCCATACTGTCGCCACGCGCCACCCATCTGCAATCAGCGCCTCGCATGCCGCACGATCGCGCCTGACATTCGCGGCGAACTTCTCTGCCCAGAACTCGGGGCGGGTCGCGGGCGTGGTCGCGTAACGGCAGCCTTCGTGACGGTGCCAGAAGCAGCCATGCACGAAGATGACGGCCCGGTGCTTCGCGAGGATCATATCCGGCCGACCGGGGACACCCTTTCCATGCAGCCGATACCGGAAGCCGCGCGCGTGCAAGGCGCGCCTCAGCACCATTTCCGGCTTCGTATCCTTGCCCCGTATCCCGGACATCATCCGCGAGCGGGTCTGTCTGTCGACGATGTCCGCCATTTGCCTCCTGGCCTCTGCGTCCGGACCTGGTATACAGCTTGTAATCCGAATTCGAGAGGCCCCTGATTTGCCAGCCACTTTCGGCATCGTCGATCTGTTTGCCGGCCCTGGCGGGCTGGGCGAGGGCTTTTCGTCCCTCGATGTCGGCGGCCACGCGCCGTTCCGGATCGGCATCTCGGTCGAGAAGGAGGCCTCGGCGCATCGTACGCTGACGTTGCGCGCCTTTCTGCGGGCGTATCAGGCGCGTCTCGGGGCGTTGCCGAAGGCCTTCATCGACTTCCACGCCGGACTGATCCCGGAGCCCGACTGGAGCGAGGTGGATGCGGCGGCGTGGCAGCATGCGACGGCGGAGGCGCAATGCCTCGAACTCGGGACGGAGCCGGCTGCCGCCGCCATCGATCATGCCATCGGTGCGCTGCGCCGGGATTTCGACGACACCATCCTGATCGGCGGCCCGCCCTGCCAGGCCTATTCGCTTGTCGGGCGCGCTCGGGCGAAGGGGAAGGTCGGATACGTCCCCGAGGAGGACGAGAGGCACTATCTCTTCCGCGAGTACATCCGCGTGCTCGACCGCCTGCGCCCCGTCGCCTTCGTCATGGAAAACGTCAAGGGCATGCTGTCCTCGACGGTCGAAAGCCGCCTCGTCTTCGAGATGCTGATGGAAGACCTCGCCTCGCTCGGCACCGGGCGGGGGCATCACTACGAGATGCGGGCGATCCGGGTGGCGGACGGCAGGGCCAGTCTGCAGGAGGCCGCACAGTCTTCGGATTTCATCGTCCGCGCCGAGGAATGGGGGGTGCCGCAGCGGCGTCACCGGGTGATCATCGTCGGCATCCGCTCAGATCTGGCGGACAGGGCCACCGGGACGAGTGTACCGGTTTCCGGGGTGACACGGACTGTCGATGACGCCATCGGCATGATGCCGGACCTGCGCAGCGGCCTGAGCCGAGGTCGCGATGACCCGGCGAGCTGGCGGCGAGAGGTCGTCGAGGCCGCCCGGTTGCTGGCAGGCATCCACCGGGGCAAGGAAGACGGGCCGCTGCGCGACGCCTTTTTCGCCGTTGCGACGGGCCTGAAGGATGGACAGCTGGCACCCCGTCTATCGGCATGGCGCCCCGAGGGCTACGGCACGTCGAACGACGAACTCCTCGCCTGGCTGGAGCGCCCTGCGTTGCGCGGTTTCGCCCAGCACGAGACACGCGGGCACATGCCCTCGGACCTCGGGCGCTATCTGTTCGCAGCCGTCTTCAGCGCGGTACGCGGTTACAGCCCCAAGGCCGCCGATTTCCCGCTGTCGCTCAGCCCCGACCACCGCAACTGGCACAGCGGCGTCTTCAACGACCGCTTCCGGGTCCAGCTCGCCGGCGAGCCATCGACCACGGTCACGAGCCACATATCGAAGGACGGCCACTACTTCATCCACCCCGATCCCATGCAGTGCCGCAGCCTGACCGTGCGCGAGGCGGCGCGCCTGCAGACCTTCCCGGACGACTACCTGTTCCTCGGGAACCGGACGCAGCAGTACGTGCAGGTTGGCAATGCAGTGCCGCCCTACCTCGCCCGCCAGATCGCCCAGCTTCTCTTGCGCGGCCTTTCCGGACCGCCGTCTTGCGAACCGCCAGGGACCGAAGCCTCCGAAATGGCTGCTCGCAGACGCGAGATTTCTTCGGCCAGGACGCCCGCGTCCGAGAGCTTGCCGAGGAGATAGTCGAGAGCGTTACGTTCTCCCCGGTCAAGAGTAGCGTGGCCTTCCTGAAGGGTTTCGAGCGCGGATTGCGACTTCGGTGAAAGCCAACCGCGCTTCCCGGATTCCTGCCTCACTTTCCGGGCAGCATCCGCCATGCTCGACCCCGACATCGAGAGCTCGGCCTCAAGTACCTCAACCTGTTTGCCGTCTTCCGATCGCCTGCCAGGTGCGGCGTCGGGGCTGTCCAGGATCCCCGACGTTCCGCCTCGAGTGGGGGCGGACTGATCGGGCACGCCGAAAACCCCGTCGAGGAAACTGGCGAGATCGCCCCGCGGCAGGTCCGCAAGGGACCTGATCTCGTTGCGGACCCGGATGCGGAGGATCGCGCGACGCATGATGTCCTCCATGGCCCCCTTGCCATGATGGCGCGCAGCGCGGAGCCATGCCTCTGCTACGGCAAGGGCAAGAACGTGATCGCCCCCGATGCTCGGTCGCTCGGTAATCTGCACGAGGGCATCCTCGGTCAGCGCCTCCAGCAATCCCCAGCGCTCGGGATGCCCCGGCCCCCGGTCGAGTGCACGACCACGCATCCAGAGCCTCTGGAAGGTATTGCGCACACCCCCGGCGTAGCGCTCTGTCGAGCTGCCGAAGCGCCAGTAGGTGATGTCCGGGGCCATGACAGCGGCAACGAACGCCCAGACATCATCCCGGAGGGCCTCGCCGGTAGTGAAGAGGTCGGATCGAGCAAGCCAGGCGGCGGCATCGGCATCGAAGCCGGCATGGGACTGCCGGGCGTCTTGCTGTCCAAACCCATGTTTCCGGGCAATTGCGACGAGGTCCTGCCGCACGGATGCAAGGTACGCCGCAGGGACGGGTGCGCCGCCGGTTGCGGCAAAGCGTACCTGATCAGGAAGATCATCGGGGCGAAAGCCCGCCCAAGCGGACGGGCCATGCTCGAGAAACCTGCGAACGATGACGTCGCAGGCCGGACCGGGCAGTCTTGGAAGCAGAAACGTCATTCCGGAACTCCCGGCTCCGCGAGCGCAAGCATGGTTGAGCGGAAGACGCCGGGACGGCTTTCGAGGACAGAGCGGATGAAGGAAGCGTCCTTGCCAGGCCACGCCTTGCGCAGCCACGTTGCGGCTTGGGCGCCGAGCGACCTCGGCTCCGACGCATCCATCATCGTCTCGGCTTCGGGGTCGGCAAGAAACCGCTCGCAGATCTGACTCATGACGTCGCCAAGCAGGAACTGGATCGTGACCGGGTCCTCGTCCTCGATCCGCTGAAGGGTCTCGCCGGACTTCGCATTGAGGTAAAGACGTACCGCTCCGTGGAAATCGCGCGTCCAGTCCCCCGGCGACCAGTGCAGGTGCCACGGCGCAGCACCCGCAATTCCACCACCGAGCATCTGCGCGAGGTCTACCGTCTCTATGGGGAAGCGGGGCTCCTCACCCTCGAGCCTGACCCGAATAGTCTCCGACCAGAGCCGGTCACCGGGATGGACGGGTGACAGCGCCGAGGTCTCTGCGGGGGCATTCGCCAAATGGAATTCCGTCTGCAGGTCGAGGATCATCGAAAGCCGGCGGCCCTCGATGGTCTGCTCGAACTCCCATGAGGTCTCTCCCGAACGAAGCTCCCGACGCGTGCGGGAAAGGACCTGGCGGGGTAGCCTGCCCTGACCCGTCCCTATCCTCACCGAGGCCGCCACAACGAGCTGATGGACCGGGATCCCGAGATCGGACGCTGCACGTTCGGGATCCAGGTGCAACGTCCTTCGAATTCGGATGTCGCTCGCGCTGTCCCAGTGGGGAAGGAACTCGCCCGCGGCGGACCATTCGACGCCGTCAAGGGAAATCTCCCACGCCGAGGCTTCCACGGCCGCCTCGGTCAGCGTGAGGAACGGGAATGCAACCCGACGATTCATGTTCCGACCTCCGGAATGACATCCGCATCGGCCGTCACCGCGCAATCATCCGGCACACGGACACGGATCTCGAACCGTCCTTCCCGGCCGCCAAGGTCAATGGTGTCGCCAGCGGTTTCTGCCTTTCCGTCCAGCCACCTGACGGAAAGAACTTCAGGCCTGCCGACGGTGTCGTCGACTGGTCCAAGCGTCGCGCCTTCCACTGCCACGGAGGCTGAAGCAATCAGCTTCGCGCCACTTCGCCGCGCGTCCTGCGTCACCTCCGTGAGGAAGACGGCAATACGCACGGCATCGCCAGCCTCGAGGCGCTCGAACACGGGACGACTTGCCCGCGCCCTCGAGGGTCGCCCGCCTCCTGAACCACCCGAACTGCGACGCCGCCCTGCGCCGTCGCCCCCGACGTTTTCGAGCACAGCCCCAAGGCGCCCGGCAAGGCGCGCAAGCGGTGGACCGGATCCGTCCCCCGGCCTTCGCGAGATCGGCTCCATGCCCATCTCGGAGGCGATTTCCTTCAGGCGCTTCAGCGCTATGTTGACGTAGCGCTTTTCGTTGCCTTTCGGCAGGTTGTCGGGAACCCAGTCATCATGGGCAGGCGGTTCGGAATCCGCAAAGGCCTGCTCTACCTCATCCTCGTCGCTGGCGATGAACACGCCTGCCCATTCCAGCCGCGCGTCGGGGAGCGGATTGCCCTCGAGATACTTCACGACGAGCTCAACGGGCCGCATCAGCGCAATGTGGTGCATCTGCTCGGGGACAAGCCGGACGTCCTCGTCCGCAGTCAGGTAGCGTCTCGGCGACCGCAGGCCCTTCTCGATGGCGAGCGTGCCGAGGATCTTCTGTGGCCTCTGGGACTCGATCCGCCGAACATTGTTTCCCATGCGGGCCCGCGCCGCGGTCATTGCCTTGCACAACAGATCGAATGGGGCGAATTCCTCTGGCGCCGGAACGAGCAGTTCCCGATCCTCGACCATCACACTGCAGGCAAAGCGGTGCTTCGCCGGGGCGTCGCGCATCATCCGCGGCCAGAAATTCCAGAGCAGCGTCTCGACGATCCGGTTTCCGGTTGCCGTCAGATCGTCCTCGTCGGTCTGGAAGCCGAGGATCATGATCGTGGTCCCCGATCTGCCCGGGCCGCGTTCCGGCAGACCGAGTTGACCGGCCAGCGCCGAGGCGGTATCACCCGTTGCCGGATCGGCGATCCCGTCCGCCGGATCCCTGACGCCCCACCAGTGACGGCCTGTGAAGCGCCTCCTCATCCCGTTCTCCGGCTTTTCGAAGGAGCGGCCGACATGGCATGCCATCAGGCGCCGCCCCTCCGGACCGGCTCCGTCGGGCAGCGTGTCGACGATGATCGTGCTGCACGCGCTGGCACGATACAGGGCGACCTTGCCGAAGCCGTAGGTGCCGCCCCCCTGCTCGGTGTCCCGAGCTGTGCCGATGTTGCGAAGGAAGTCGATGAAGTTGGTCTGTTCGGTTCCTACCGGGATCCGGTCCGACCGCGTTGGGCCGCCAAGCCCCACGGTGCCGAAGTCGCAGATCTCGAGTACGACCGCACTTTCGGCCTCGAGGAGGCCTGAGATCGTGGCGGACGAACGCGGTTCCTCCGGAATCTCGGCAAGGACGATGCTCCGAAGGATTTCGCGCTGGGTGTCCGAGAGAGTCCGCAGCCTGATCAGGATCTCGGGCCCGACGCCCGGTCGCGCGGCGTCGGCAATGTTCTGGACAGATTCCCGGATGACCGTCTGCAACGGATCGAGCGTTGGTGCACCGAGCAGACGGCGGAAGTTCTCGCCGATGTTTCCGGTCGAACCGTAAGGTTCGGAATGGAGCTCGAGCGGGCTCAAGGTCATCCGGACAATTCCTGAAGGAGTGAGGCGAATTCCGCCGGCGGGCATTCTGCGTCGGTAGCATGCCCGAGATCGATCCTGTAGGTCGCATCAACAATACCTGCAGGGATCCTTCCGCCGACAAAGCTCGAAGGCACGATCCGGGGAAGACCTGGGCCGACACGATAGAGGCGTTCTGCCTCCGCCCTGAATGCGAAACGGTTCCATGCGGCGTCATGCACATCCGTGCAGCCGACGGCCGCGAGCAGCGCCCGCAGTCCCGCAGGGTCGTCGGCGCGCAGCAAGGCCCTGTCTCCGAGAGAAGCCACGGTGAGAAGGCCGCCCTCGACCGCCTCGAGGACCAGATGCGCAAGGTGCAGAGATCCGCCCGCAGGCGGTTCCAGCTGATCGATGCCGTTGATGGTGACTTCGTTGGCCCCAGCGCCGAGCGATGCCTTGACCTCCAGCGAGACGTCTCTGGCCCGGAAGTCGTGCCGGTCTCCCGCCGGTCCGCGCCAGCAGCGCCAGGCCGAAGGCGAAATGTCGAGGAGCCGGTTCAACACGACCAGCTCGGCCACGAGGCCGACAACCCGCGGTCTGTCGATCTCTCTCCCTGCTGGCGGGACGAGAAGTTCGCGGAAGTCATCGAGCGCACCAGCCACAGCCGCGACCCCGTCCTTCCGGTCGGCTAGACGGCGGACGATGTCATCCACGACCTCGCCGAACACGGCTTCGAGATCCGGCGACGTGCAGATGACATCGAGAAACCGGATCGCGCGTTGCCCATTCGTGAGAGTCGTTAAGCCGATCTTCAAGGCACTGCCCGTCTCGAGAGCACTGATCGTCTCGCCCGCCGCAAGCGGCACCAGCAGCCGCGCCTCCCCGCCGGAACCGACGGCCAGCCGGACAGGCCCCGCCTTCGTCGTTGCGCGAAGAGGCAACGAGGGGATGCCGAGACCTTCTCCGTCGATGTGCCCTGCCCGAAGGACATTCCAGCGTCCCTGCGCCGGGCTCTCCTGCTTGGGTCTAGACACCTGCTGCCTCCGTCTGCGCGGCCTCCTCCTCCTCGATCGCAGCGACTTCCTCGGCCGACAGCGGCTGCAGCTCCACCGAGACGAAGTTCCCGCCCTCCGTGACCGATCCGGGGAAGACGATCCCGATGCCGAGCACGTCATGCACGGCATCGAGCGGCACTCTCGCCTTGCTCTCGCGCTCGGGGCGCGAGTCCCGCGCGATGGGATAGAGCAGGAGAAGCGGAACCTGTCCCACCGCGTCCAACCTCGCCGCCTTGAGTTCCTCCCAGCTTCCGTTGCCTCCGACATCGCCGGCACAGTCGAAAACCACATCGCGTCTCGACATGAGCGCCTTGATGTCCGCGATTCCGTTCGTGTCATTCAACCTTGCGCGGTTGACCGTCCTGACGGAACCGATCGTGCCGAGAGGAGCATCGGATTCGCGACCGCGGCCGGACTCGACGATACCGATGTTCCATGATGAAAGGCGCGGATCCGGCCCGTCGATGAACGGTACCAGCATGGCCGGCAGCAGGTCCGCTTGGGAGGACTCGACGGAATAGGCCTCGAGGAATCTGCGGACGGACGACCTCGGCACGTTGCGCCAGAGCTTGCGCTCCCCTGCGTCCCGATCACGCAGGCCAAGCGCCTCGATACGGCTGACAAGTTCGCTGCCTGCTGCCCAGTTTCTTTCGAGCAGTCCAGCGTCAGTGTGAGCGAAACGGAACGTCTGGCGATGGGTTCCCCAATAGCTGACAGCACAGCGCCTCGCGCCGCGCATCTTGTTTGCCGCCGTGATCGCCATGCCGGGAATTGCCCTGATCCGGACCGCCAGGTCCATCGGCGTGAGGTCGCGGAGCCGATACTGCTCGATGTCCTCCCTGATTTCCTGCTCGACGGAGGCAAGTGCCCTGAACCTCAGCTTCAGGCCGCGCGGCATCCAGATCCGCGGAAGATCCTCGTAGCCGGGCCGATAGCCGAACCAGCGTCCCATCTGGAGGAGCGTGTCGTACTGGTTTGCCGTCCGCAGGAAATAGCTGACCATCAGGCCTTCGAGGGTCAGGCCCCGAGCGAGGATGGAGCCGCCGACCACGATGTAGGTCTTCGGCCCGCCGGAATAATCGATCCTGTCGTCGCTTGCGCCGTTCTCGACCGGGAACTCGATGCCTTCGAGCACTTCCGGCAGATACTGGAAGACATCTTCCAGTGTGACCGGCCTGGCATCAGTTAGGTCGTCCGGCACGCGTCCCTGTTCTTCGTCCCAGACCCGACCGAGCCGGGATCCGATGTCCG
This sequence comes from Tabrizicola flagellatus, assembly GCF_008271465.1. Classification (GTDB taxonomy): domain Bacteria; phylum Pseudomonadota; class Alphaproteobacteria; order Rhodobacterales; family Rhodobacteraceae; genus Tabrizicola; species Tabrizicola flagellata. The sequence continues at coordinate 616,567 of NZ_VMDU01000001.1, forward strand.
ATGCCGGATCGACAAGATCCTTGCTGTGCACGTCGACCCAGCCCTCGATCAGCGCCGCAACCCGCTCGTGCGCACGAACGTAGGCGGATGTGTGCACAAGCATCGTCATGTGCTGGTCCCCATGTCCGCGGGCGCGCCGAGCGGCGCAGCACGCCAGGAAGTAGAGGATTGCGGCCTCGAGACTCGGCGTCATGGCAGGCTGGAAGGCGTCGCGCTCTTGCCTGCTGCGCGGCTGCAGCCCCGCCTCGTCCTCATCCGGCACGTCGCGGATCATGTCGAGCCCTTCCTCGTCGGGCCGCACGTCCTCCGGGTCGACCGGCGTCTTCCCGAACAGACGCTCGGTGCCGAAGTACCGATCTGGTTTCGGCAGTGCCGTGATGAAGTCCCGTGGATAGAGGTCGTCGAGCTCCTGGCCGTCGACACGATAGGGGTTGATCAGCACATTCGCGAAGGGCGTGGCAGTGTAGCCGACGTAGGTGACGGCCGGGAGAAGGCCGAGAAGTTCCCGGATGCGATGGTTGATGGCCGTCATGTCGAGCTCGCCCCGCGCCGAGTTCACGCTTGCCTGGTCGCATTCGTCGTCGATCACCAGAACCCGGAGCTGCTGCAACACGGCCGGCAATGTCTCCCGGATGGCCTTGCGCAATTCCCCCAGGGGCGAAACGTTCTTCTTGATGACGGCCAGCTGCGCCTTGTCGGAATGGGAGAGGAAACCGCCCTGAGGCGGTGCCCGGAAATCCCTGTCCACCTCGTTCGACGTGAGCACCTGCCAGTTAAGCGGATTGCGCCGAACGAGGTCGGAATACAATCTGAGCTGGGTCTGATGGCGCAGCTTGTTCGTCAGACCGGCGAGGACGATCACGGTGTCGTAGCCTGAATCTAGTGCCTTGGCGATGACGGCCGTCATGTTCGCAGTCTTGCCCGACTGGACGTGGCCGACGACCAGTCCGCGGCAGGAGAACTGGCCCCTCGCCGGATCCCGCGGGTTCTCGAGAAGTGAGACCACCTCGTTCGAGGCGTCATCAATGCCGCCCACGTCGTCCTCGTGCCACTTCTTCTCGTTGAGAAGGAAGGACTTCACGGCAGGCCAGTGCAGGTCCGTCGGTCTCGGGCCTAAGTACCATTCCGGCCGTTTCCTGATCACCGAGTGGCTGTGGAGAATCTCGATCTGTTCGAACTCGCGGGCAACGATGGCGGCCGCTTCGTCGATTTCAGCACACAGATGAGCCGCAAGCCCGGGGGAGAGGAGGTCGAGTTCTGCGCGAACGGCAGCAACCGCGCTTTCGAGATTGCCATGCCGAGGCAGCGCCTGGCGAATTCGTTCAACCAATCCATCAACCTGAGGCCCCGGCACAATGCCCTCCCGACTGTAACGCTGGCAATCTCCAGAAGAACTGGATCAAGCCCAAGCAATCACGCGATGATTTCGGGATCAAGACGAGCATTGGACTGGAAGTGCCGAAAATGTCAGAAAGACTTCCGCTGGCTCTCCCACTCCTCCGGGAACCCGTTCATCAGCCGGGCCAAGGTCACCCCCGGTCCCTGCCTGCTGTCGAGGATCGCCGCCACCATGTCGGGTGCGAGCAGCGTCAGGCGCATGACGCGTGTGAGGTAGGAGGGCGCGATGCCCTCTCGCTCGGCAAGCTCGGCGATGGTGGCGAAGTCGCCGGCTTCCAGCATACGCTTCCAGCGGAAGGCGCGCGCAAGGGCCTTGACGAGGGCGTCGTCGGGCCGCCGCGGGGCCTGCGCGCCGTCGGGGAGGGCGATTACCTTCCGCCCGCCGCGCCGGACGATGCGGAACGGGACATGGAGCGTCATGGTTTCGGCTGCGGGGCAGGTCATGCGGCTACTCCGATCCCGCCGGCCAGCATCTCGCGAGCGAGGCTACTGAGTCCGTCGACGCGGAGCCTAACGTTGAGCCCATCCGTGCCGATGTCCACCCGCTCGACCAGCAGCGCCACGATTCGTGCCTGCTCGGCGGGGAACAGTTCGTCCCACAGTGGATCCAGCTGCTGGAGGGCCGAATGGGCGTCTGTTTCGGTCATTCCGGCGGCATGGGCGCGCGCCGCCTTCCACGTCCCGGCCACGATCTCCGGCTGGCGGAACACGGCGCGCAGCTGGTCAATGACCGCGGCCTCGATCTCCCCCGCTGGCACGCGGCCGATGGGGCAGGATCCAGCGCCATGCTTCAGCACTGTCTGGCTGACATAGTAGCGGTACAACCGCCCACCCTTGCGCGTATGCGTCGGCGAGAAGGCCGCGCCACCCGGGCCGAACAGCAGCCCCTTCAGCAGTGCGGGCGTCTCAGCGCGGGTGCGCGCGGCACGCTTGCGCGGGCTCTCCTGCAGGATGGCGTGGACGCTGTCCCACGTCTCGCGGTCGATGATGGCGTCGTGCTCGCCGGGGTAGCTGTCGCCCTTGTGCACCGCCTCGCCGATGTAGGCGCGGTTGCTCAGCATCCGGTAGATGTATTTCTTGTCGATCCGGTTGCCGCGCGGCGTCTGAATGCCGCGTTTCGCGATCTCTCTCGCCAGCTCCGTGCCCGACCCGATCTCGAGGAAGTGGGCGAAGATCCAGCGGACGTGCGCGGCGGCTTCCTCGTCCACCAGCAGTTTGCGGTTTTCCACCCGGTAGCCGTAGGGCGGCACGCCCCCCATCCACATACCCTTCTTCCGGCTGGCGGCGACCTTGTCGCGGATGCGCTCGGCCGTCACCTCGCGCTCGAACTGGGCGAAGGACAGCAGGATGTTCAGCGTCAGCCGCCCCATCGACGTGGTCGTGTTGAACGACTGCGTGACCGAGACAAAGGTCACGTCGTTGCGGTCGAACACCTCCACCAGCTTGGCGAAGTCGGCGAGCGAGCGGCTGAGACGGTCGATCTTGTAGACCACGACCACATCGACTAGCCCGTCCTCAATGTCGGCCATCAGACGCTTGAGGCCGGGGCGTTCCAGCGTGCCGCCGGAGATGCCGCCGTCGTCGTACTGATCGCGGACCAGCACCCAGCCCTCGGAGCGCTGGCTGGCGATGTAGGCCTCGCATGCCTCCCGCTGGGCGTGGAGGCTGTTGAATTCCTGCTCCAGCCCCTCCTCGGAGGATTTGCGGGTGTACACCACGCAGCGCAGCTTGGGGACGACCTTCGATTTTTCGGGTGGCTTCGTCATCTCCGCCCCCTGTGGTTCTTAAGGCCGAAGAAGACCCACCCGTTCCAGCGCGTGCCGGTGATGGCGCGGGCGATGGCAGACAGCGACTTGTAGGGCCGCCCCTGCCATTCGAACCCGTCGGTGGTGACGGTGACGATCTGCTCGACGCCCTGCCATTCTCGCAGCAGCCGCGTGCCGGTGATCGGGCGGTCACGATCGGCGCGCATTCCGCGCTTCTTCCTGTCGCCGCCGTCCAGTTCCTCGCCGAGTCGTTCCAGCCGCCGGATCGTCTCGGGCTTCAGCCCGCCATACGCGAGTTCCTGAATGCGGTAGGCTAGGCGGGATTCAAGGTAGCGCCGGTTGAACGGCGGCGGTTCGCTGTCGAACAGGTCGCGCCACTGCTTCTTCAGGTCTGGTGTCGGGGTCGTCTTCAGCGCGGCCAGGCGCGCGGGGATGGGGTCGTGCGTCGTCATGCGGTCTCCGTTGGGTTCGGGGTTGCATGACGGCATTGGTCGGCCGGATAGTGTAGGCAACGTTCTCCAGTATCGTCAGATACTTCCCGCCCATCCCGCATCCGCAACCGAACCAGCCCGAGCGCCAGCAGGCCGCACAACTCGGCGCGGCGTTCTGCGGGCGTCATCTGGTCCGGCGGGAGAGGATTAGGGCGTTTCATGTCTTGGTAGCCGTGATCGGTGGTGCTTACCGATCAAAAGCCACTAGGCCGTCGAGGACGGGACATCTCAGAGGAACGAAATGTAGAAATGCGAACGGGGCGAGAACATCATGACTTGCCGATCACGGATTTGTCCATGATTATCGCAGGTTGAATCAATTAAGAGCAGTAGTTCATCGAGGTAAGTTCATGGCGCGCAAAGCATCCCCGATCGGTCCGCATGTTCACTGCCTGATCGAGGATGCCCGCGTTGATCTTGCGAGAGCGGTCCTCGCGGTAAGGGAGGGCGAGAACGAGCCCGATTTCGGCCTTCCTGCCGAGCTTCCCGACCTGGCAGATGAAGAGGCGGTGAATGAGTTTCGGCAAGGCCTGCTTCAGACCTTGTCGGAGTACGACCCGGACGAGTTGCGGCCCGCAGAGCAGCGATCCCGTCGCGTCCTTGCGTTGGCAGAAGGCAAGGGCATCGACTCCCTCACGGCCATCACGGAACAGCAACTCACCGACGAGCAAGCGCTCAAATTCGATCGGCAACCCGATCCGCTCTGCAAGAGCATCTGGGCCTTCCTGAACGCCCGCCAGACATTCGAGGATGCCGAGAGTTTCCATTTCGCTAGGAAGTTCAGAGACTACGGCAAGTTGTACGATGCCTTCGAAGTGGAACTCGAAAAGGCGGTCAACCTCAACTCGGGGGCAATCGACGAGATCGCTCTCGCCGGGAAGATCACGAAGGTTCTTCAGCTCAAGACGGCCTGCACAGTCAAGGCGCTCGATCTGCCAGCCACACCCGCGCATCCCGCGTCGATCATGCTGATAGTTCGCCATGGCGGGCCGCTGTCAAGCGTCCATGACCACCGGAACGACGGGCGCCGCGGGACGATCTATTATCGTCCGCCGAACGAGGCGACGCTCATCTACACAGAAGCACCATCTTGCCACGGAAGTCGGGCAGGATGCCCCCGTGGTGCAGGGCGCGGAACGCCTCGATCTGACTTTCACGCCAGCCCATCGCATAGCGGAACCCGTCGCCTTCAGCGGTGCCGCGCTGCATTTCGGCCATGTGATCGGGGCTGAGCAGCCTTCCGCCTGCCCAGGCGCCGTCGCCCAGCTGGAAGCGCAGGAAGCGCGCCATGTCGGCGGCGGTCGAGATGACGCCCGCCGTGGCCAGGCGCCCCGGCTCCTCGGGCAAGGGCGCGGCAAAGGGGAACCCGAACCAGTAGCGATGGCCGGGGGCAAAGCGGCCCTCCCTGTCATCGGCCGCCGTCACCAGCGTGTCGGACAGGCCGAGGGGCCCGAGGACCGTCTCGGACAGCACGCTTGCGAAGGGGGCGCCCGTCGCGACCTCCAGCATCCGGGCCGCGACAAGGTAGTTCGGGCTGGAATAGATGTGCTTTTCGCCCGGTTCCGCAGCGGGCTCAGCTTTGGCGAGCGCAGCTACGTGGTCGGCCAGCGGCGCGTCGAGCGCGGCGCGCGGGGCAGTGCGCGGCAGCCCGCTTGTCTGAGCCAGAAGTTGGCGCAGAGTGATGGGCGCCGCCGCCTGCGGATCAGACAGCGCGAAATCGAGCAGGACCGACTGCACCGGCGCATCGAGCGAAAGCTGCCCCGCCTCGACCGCCCGCATCACGGCAAGGGCAGTGAAAGCCTTGCTCATCGACCCCAGTCGAAAGCCGGTGCGAGGGGTGACCGGCCAGCCCGCGCCGTCTGTGCCGAAGCCTTCCAGAAGGATGACTTCGCCCTGCCAGATCACCGCAACGGCAGCTCCCGGCACCCGGTCGCGGTCCAGCGCCTGCCGGACATGGGCGGCGATGGCCTGCGGGTCCGGGGCCACCGGGGCCTCTGCCCCCAGCGGGAACGCGGCCCAGAGAAGTGCAAGGGCCGCAAGCATGAGGCGCTTCATCGGCCCGTGTCCGCCCGGTCGGTGGCCAGCGCGCGGCGGCGGAATTCGGACGGCGTCAGCCCGGTCTCGCGCTTGAAGGCGGCGTTGAACACGGATTTGGAATTGAAGCCGACCTCGAGCAGGATCTCCAGCAAGGTTTCCGTCCGCTCGCGGGTGCCGAGATCGCGGATGAAGTCGTTGGTGCCGATGGCGACCACGAACAGGTCGTCCGCCGTGCCGCGCAGGCCGCGGGCGGCGAAGTCGTCGATCTGGGCATCGAGGCCGGTGCCCGCCACCGGCCCGGCGATGTTGTCCTCCCCCGAGGTCGCGCCCGAATAGGCGAAGTTGATGTCGCGGGCGCCCGCCCCGGCGCCGGCCGAGGGCGCGATGCCGGGCACCAGATGCTCGATCCAGACCGGGCCGTTCGATTCCCGGCTGAAGCCGTCCTTCTCGTAGTAGGGGCTGCCGGTGCGGTCGAAGCCGGGCCGGGCGTAGAGGTTGCCCTGCTCCACCGAACTGTCGCCGAAGACGAAGGTGTCGGCGGCGGCCGGCAGGGCGGCAAGAAGCGCGAGCGCGCTGACGGAAAGTCGCATCATCACGGGCAGCCTCACAGGATGTCGATCTGCACGCGCCGCCCGTCCGAGACGGTGCAGTGGCCCGCCGCCCCGCCTTCGAGGCCAAGACCGGTGCGCTTCTCGGTCAGGCGGCAGTCCATCGTCCGCCCCGCGGCCGAGCGCAGGGCGGCGGTGATCTCGCCCGTCCATGCGCGGCCGGGCGCGGTGATGAAGACGTCGCCCTTGCCGGGCCCGAAGCCCAGGCCCGGACCGGCCTGGCGCCGGCCCGACACGGCGGGGCCGCGGAACGCCTCGCCATCGGGCAGCGTCACGGTCATCTCGGCGGTCGCCCCGCCGTTCGTGGTGAACTCGACCCGCGCCGGGCCCGCGGGCCGGCCATGGGGCGAGGTGACGGCGCCGGTGCCGCCGCCCGCGGCCATGCAGGCCGCCAGCGGCAGGGCCGCGCCGAGAAGAAAGAGAAGTCGCATGATCCTGTCCTCATGTCCGTCGCCACCCGATGCGGTGGCCCGCGGGGCTTCTGGCGGGGGTTCCGGCCGCAGGCGCCCGTGTCTGACGGCCCGGACGTGCGGTCTGACAGGCCGTACGCCGGGGCTTGACGAGGTTGTTCTATGAATCTAGAAATACCGAAAAAGGAATCGCGCCATGGACATCGATTTAACCGCCGCCCGCCTGGCCGCGCTCGGCAATGCCACCCGCCTGCGGCTCTACCGCGCCCTGGTGCGGGCGGGCGACAACGGGCTCACGATGGGGCAGGTGCAGGAGAGGCTGGGCATCCCGGCCTCGACGCTGTCGCACCATTGCCGCGCGCTGGTGCAGGTCGGCCTGATCCGGCAGGAGCGCGCGGGCACCTCGCTGATCTGCCGCACGAACTATGCCGCCATGCGCGGCCTGATCGGCGATCTGGCAGCGGAATGCTGCGCCGATGCCGCCCCCGCTGCCGAACCCGCCGCCGCCGAAGCGCAGACCTGAACCGGGGCCGCGCTTTTGCGTGCCTGTAATTTCCATGTTTCCAGAAAATATGAAGGAGTGAAGCGATGAGCAAGACCGTGGCGATCCTGGGGGCCGGGCCGGTGGGGCTGGCCGCCGCCGCCCATGCGCTGGAGCGCGGGCTGTCCCCGCTGGTGCTGGAGCAGGGCGCGGCCGTGGGCCATGCCGTCCGCGCCTGGGCGCATGTGCCGATGTTCTCGCCCTGGCGCTTCGACATCGACGCGGCGGCGGCGCGGCGGCTGGCGGCCGAGGGCTGGCAGCAGCCGGACCCCGCGGCGCATCCGACCGGCGGGGAACTCCTGCGCGACTATCTCGAGCCGCTCGGCCGGTCGCTTTCGCCCTGGATCCGGCCCGGGCGGCGCGTCGTCGCCGTTTCGCGCGAGGGGATCGACAAGGTGCGGGACGCCGGGCGCGGCGCGGCGGCCTTCGTGATCGAGACCGAGGGGCCCGCAGGCCCCGAACGGTACCGGTCCGAGGCGGTGATCGACGCCACCGGCACCTGGTTCCAGCCCAATCCGGGCGGCGCGGGGCGGCCGGTGCCGGGCGAGGCGGGCAACCCGGCCGTCAGCTACGGGATGCCGGATGTGGCGGGGGCGGCGCGGGCCCGTTATGCCGGGCGGCGGGTCGGCGTGCTGGGCGGCGGGCATTCGGCCATCGGCACGCTGATCGCGCTGGCGGACCTGCCGGGCACCAGTGCCGTCTGGCTCTGCCGCGCGGCCACCACCGCCCGGGCGATGGGCGGCGGCGCGGCCGACCGGCTGGCCGCGCGCGGGGCCCTGGGGCTCGACATGGCGCGGCTGATCGCCGAGGGCCGTGTGCGCGTGGAAACCGGCTTCCGCCTGGCCGCCATCGCGGGCTCGGGGCCGATCCGCGTGCAGGCCGAGGACGGGCGCAGCCTCGACCTGGACGAGCTGGTGATCGCCACCGGCTTCCGCCCCGACCTTGCCCCCCTGCGCGAAGTGCGCGTGGCGCTCGACCCCGCGCTGGAATGCCCGCCGGCGCTCGCGCCCCTCATCGACCCGAACCTGCATTCCTGCGGCACGGTGCGCCCGCACGGGGCGGCGGAACTCGCCCATCCCGAGCCCGGATTCTTCATCGCCGGGATGAAGTCCTACGGCCGGGCACCGACCTTCCTTCTGGCCACGGGGCACGAGCAGGTGCGCTCGATCGTTGCCGCGCTGGCCGGGGATGCGGCGGCGGCGGCGCGGGTGGAGCTGGCGCTGCCCGAGACCGGCGTCTGCAACGGCCCCGCCCCGCAGCCGGCCAGGGCCGCCGCCGCCGCGTCGGGCTGTTGCGGCGGCCCTGCGGCGACGCGGGCCGATGCCTGCTGCGCGCGGGACGCGGCGGCGAAGGACGAAGGCAAGGCCGGCTGCGGCTGCGATGCGGCCCCGGCCGCGCCGACCGAGACCGTGCCCGCCGCGGCCGCCGCATGCTGCTGAGCCTGCCGCCCGCCCGCCGCGGCGCCGTGGTCGCAGCACTCGGCACCGCACAGACCATCGCCTGGGCCTCGAGCTATTACATCCCCGCGGTGCTGGCCGCGCCGATGGCCGCGGCCTTCGGCCTGTCGCCGGTCTGGGTCTTCGGCGCCTTCTCGGCGGCGATGGCGGTTTCGGCCGTCATCGGCCCCTGGGCCGGGGCGCGGATCGACGGCTTCGGCGGGCGCGGCGTGCTGATGGCGTCGAACCTCGTCTTCGCCGTGGGGCTCGGGCTGATGGCCGTGGCACCCGCGCCGGCCGTGCTGTTTGCGGGCTGGGCGGTCATGGGCATCGGCATGGGAATCGGACTTTACGAGGCGGCCTTCGCCACGCTCGCCGGGCTCTACGGGCGCGCGGCGCGCGGGCCGATCACCGGCATCACCCTGATCGCGGGTTTCGCGAGCACGGTGGGCTGGCCGCTCTCGGGCCTGATGCTGGCCGCCTGGGGCTGGCGCGAGGCCTGCCTCGGCTGGGCGCTGATCCACCTTCTGGTCGCGCTGCCCTTGAACGCGCTCTTGCCGCGCCCCGCCGGGACGCCCCCGCCCGAAGCGGCACCCGAGGCCGCAGGCACCGCCGCCGCCTCCCCGCCGCCGCGGCTGGCGATGGCGCTCCTGGCCTTCGTCTTCGCCGCGACCTGGTTCACCTCCACCGCCATGGCCGCGCATCTGCCGGGCCTGTTGCAGGCGGCAGGTGCCAGCCCCGCCGCTGCGCTCGCCGCGGGGGCGCTGATCGGCCCGGCGCAGGTGGCCGCCCGGCTGCTCGAGTTCGGGCTCCTGCGCCGGCTGCATCCGCTGGTCTCGGCGCGGCTCGCCGCCGCGGCGCATCCGCTGGCCGCGCTGGGGCTCGCCGCGCTCGGCGCCCCGGCGGCGCACGGCTTCGCGCTGATGCACGGGGCGGGCAACGGCATCCTGACCATCGCCAAGGGCACGCTGCCGCTCGCGCTGTTCGGGGCGGCGGGCTATGGCGCGCGTCTGGGCTGGCTCAACGCGCCGGCGCGCGTGCTGCAGGCCGCGGCCCCGCTGATCTTCGGCGCCGCACTCGCGGCCTGGGGCCTCGGCGCGCTCTGGGTGACGGCGGGGCTGGGGGCGCTGGCCACGCTGGCGCTGTTCGGCCTGCGGCGGGGCTGAGGCCGGGCGGCGACGGCCCCCCTGTCCTGCGATATGGCGCGGTTTCGCAAGGTCGGATGCCCGACGGGGTGCCTCTCTGCAGAACCCGATGGCTGGTCCGACAGGCCAGACGCCGGCCTGTTTGACGCAAGGACTCACCTCGCATATACTTTCGCCATCAGCTTCGCGCTCCCACGGACCCAAGATGCGCCTGACCCGCCTGCCCCTGCCGCAGCCCCTGCGGCGCGTCGTCCACCAGATGTGGATCTTCGAAAGCGCCTCCGGCCTGCCGCCGGGCGACCTGCGCACGGTCGTGCCGAACGGGCGCACCCGGCTGATCCTGCCCTTGCGCGGCGACCTGACGGCCGCAGGCCAGGGCAGGACCTGGACGCTCGGCGCGGGCCGGGCGGGCCTGGTGGGCCAGTGGGACATGCCCGCCGTCCTTTCGGCACCTGCCGAACCGCTGGTGACGCTGGGGGTCGAATTCACCGCGACGGGACTCGCGCTGCTCTGCCCCGAGCCGCAGATGCGGCTGGCCCGCGGCATCCATGCCCTGGACGACCTGATGCCGGACCCGGGCGCGGTCCCGCTGGCACGGATCGCCTCGGCCGAGACCCCGCGCGAGGCCGCCATGCTGTTGCAGCAGGGGCTCCTGAAGCGGCTTCTTGCCCGCGATCCGGGCGGCGAGACGCTGGCCGAGGCGACGATCCGGCTGATGCGCGGCGCGGGTCTCGGTTCCGACCTGGGCTGGCTTGAGCAGCGCACCGGCTATTCCCGCCGGTATCTCTCGGCCCGGTTCCAGCGCGACGTGGGCCTGTCGCCGGCGCGGTTGCAGACCATCCTCGCCTTCGAGGCGCTCTACCGCGACTTCGCCCGCCACGGGGTCGCCCGCGCGATGGTCGATGCGGCGCTCGACCGTTTCCACGACCAGCCGCATTTCACCCGGGTGTTCCGGGCGATGACCGGCCTTCCCCCGGCGCGCTTTGCCGCGCGGGGCAACGCATTCGGACAGCTCTTCTATCGCGATTGATCGGGTTCCCGATCGTGCAAGACCGCCGCCGCGCCGCGCGCCAGACTGCGCCCTGTCGATCAAGCAAGAGGAGACCGGACGATGCGACGCCTTTCCAACTGGACCGAGATCCCCGTGCGCGACATGGCCCGCGCCCGCGCCTTCTGGGGCGCACTGCTGGGCGCGGACCTGCCCGAGACCGGTTTCGGCCCCGAGACCTATGCCATGTTCCCCGCCGCCGACCCCTTCAACACCGGGGCGCTGGTGGCCGGGCCGGGGCGCGTGCCCACTGCCGACGGCGTGCGGCTCTACCTCGACGCCAGGGGCCGGATCGCCGCGATGCATGCCGCCGCGCTGGCTGCCGGCGCCCAGGAGGTGATGCCGCCCACCGTCCTGTCCGACGAGGCCGGCGAGGTCTCGCTGTTCCTCGACCCCGAGGGCAACCTGGTGGGCCTGCAATCCCCGCTCGGGGCGGTGGGCGACGATCAGGTGACCGACAGCGTGATGCGGGCGCTCCTGGCCGGCACGCAACCGGGCATCGGCTTCCTTTTGCACCGGGGTCCGGGCTTCGACGATCCGGCGCTTGCGCATCTGCAATGGGAGCATGCGCGCAACATGTTCACGCTGATGAAGCGCGGGCTTCTGGCGCATGTCACGGCCTTTCCGGCCGGAACGGGCGTGCTGGGCTTCGGCCTGCTGACGCTGGCCACGACGGAGGCGGCCGAGGCGCTTCTGGCCGAAGACCCGGGCGTGCGCAGCGGGCGGCTGCGCGCCGAGGTGCTGGGCGCGATGACCTTCACGGCCGACCGCCACGCGCACCTTCTGCGCTGACGTTTCCCGGCGAGGCCTGGGCCGCCGGTCGCCGTTTACAGCGCGCGGACCAGCACCGGCAGCATCCGGCCTGCAATGGCGTCGGACGGGGCGTCGCCCGCGTGGCGGAACCCCTGCGCCGCGTAGAAGCCCGCAGCCTGCGGGTCGGAGAGCACGCGCAGGGCGCGCGCGCCCTCGGCCCGGGCGCGCCCGGCCGCCCAGTCCAGCAGCGCGCGGCCCACGCCCCGGCCCATGCAGGGCGGATCGACGAAGAGATGTTTCAGCTCGGCCACGCCCCCGGCATCGGGCGCGCGCAGCGCCGCCACGCCGGCCGGGCGCCCGTCCAGATCGGCCACCGCCACGCGCCCGGCGGCGAACAGGTCGGCGGCGAGGGCAAGCTTGGGCGCAGCCTGTGCCATGAAGGCCGCGTCGTAGCCCCAATGCGCCTTGGACCGGATGGCCAGCGCGTGCAGCGCCCCGGCCTCCCCGGCCCGGCCCGCGCGCAGGGCGATCGCCCCGGCGGCCGGTGCCGCGGCATGGGCAGCCAGCGCCGCCAGATGCGCCTGCCATCCCGCGCGGTGCGCCGCGGCAAGGCCCTTCGCCCCGTCCCCCAGCGCCGCCCACCCCTCATGCGTCAGGCGCAGCCGCGTGCCCGTGCCCTCCGGGTTCAGCACCAGCGTCACCCGCGTCTCCGCCGGCCAGTCCGCATCGGCCCAGGAGAGCACCAGCCGCGACGGCGGATCGAAGTCCAGCACCCGCCCCGCGGTGACGACCTCGCGCGCGCCATCCCGCCAGACCTCGCGGAAGCCGCCGCCCGGCCGGGCGTCGAGCGCCATGTGCGCCCCGAACCAGACCCGCACCGCCGCCGGATCGGTGAGGCAGGCCCAGACCCGCGAAGGCGGGGCGTCGATGGCGATGTCAAGCTCTATCCGGTTCATCCGCCCGCCTCCCACACTGCTGCCTCGCGCACCCTGCCGCCCGCCGCGGTCAACCCCGTCGCCAGCGCCGCCGCCATGGCCGCCAGATCCGTCTCGGCCCCGTCGTGCAGCGCCTCGGCCACCAGCAAGGCCCGCCGCGTGCCGGCCGTCACCGCCGCGACGGCCCCCTGACGATGCGCCCAGCGCCGGGCATGGGCAAGCCCCGCCCCGTCGCGGAAGATCACCTCGCCCGGCGCGGGCCGCTCCTCCGCCCCGCCGAAGGTCACGAATGGCTCGTCGCCCGCGGCGAAGGTCACCGTCAGGTCGCCCGCGATGCGGTCGAAGTCGAAGACGGCAAGCGGCAGGCCGAAGGCCGCCGAGACGGCGTTGCAGAGATCCACCAGCGGCCCGACCCGCGGCAGGGCACCTTCCAGCCGCAGGCGGCGCAAGAGCGCCTCTGACGCGCAGCGCACCTGCGTGGGCTTCAGCCCCATCGCGGCATAGGCGGCGCGCCAGGCGCGGATTTCGGGCCATTCGCCCTCGGGGGCGCGGGCCAGGCGGGCGCGGGCGCGGTCGGCGAAGGGGGCGGGGTCGAGGGCCGCGGGGGCGAGGCGGTCGAGCCCCTCCGCGACCAGCACCGCTACCCGCAGCGCGGGGAATCGGGCGAGGAGCGCAGGGTCATGTGCGAAACGGGCGGTCACGGCCGCACCTCCCGCTCCCGCGGCCGCGCGAGGATCAGGACGGCAAGCGCCACGGCCGCGAGCCCCAGCCCCTGCGCCGGGCCGAAAGGCTCGCCCAGCACCAGCACCGACAGGGCGACGGCCGTCACCGGCGCGACGGCGGTGAAGACCGCCGCCTCGGCCCCCGGCACCCGCGCCGCCCCGGCATACCAGAGCAGGAACCCACCCACCGTGGGCACCAGCGCATACCAGGCGACGGCGGCGAGCGCGATGGGCGGCAGGCCCGCCCCCGGCGCCTCTGCCAGCGCGAAGGGCAGGGTCAGCACAAGGCCGAGCCCGGTCATCACCGTGGCCTGCGGCAGGGGCGAAAGCGGCGTGCCCATCCGCTTCTGCATCAGGATGAAGGCGCTTTCGCAGAGCACCGCCCCGAGCACCAGCGCGATGCCGGCGAGCGACCCTGGCCCGCCCCCCTGCCATGCGACGGCCATGACGCCGAAGGTCGCACAGGCCACCGCCAGCACCGTCCGCGGCTGCGGCCGCTCGCCGAGGACGAGAACGGCGAACAGCGCCGTCACCGCCGGCAGCGTGCCGATAACCACGCCCGCATCCGTCGCCGGCAGAAGCGCAAGCCCCGAGATCAGCAGCACCGTGTAGCCCGCGCTCCCTGCACCTGCCTGCAGGGCGAGGAGCGCCCAAGTCGCCGGCCGCAGGCGCGGCAGCCGCACCCCGCGTGCGGCTATCAGCAGGATCAGAATCGGCAGCGCCAACGCGAAACGAAGCGCGGTGGCGGTGAAGGGGGGGATCGCGTCAACAATCAGCTTCGAGGCGATCACAGTCGTCCCCACCGTCGCCATCGCCAGCGCCAGGAGGATGTAACCGAGAGTTCTTTGCGGCATTGCTAGGTTCCTTTTCCGCCGCTGCTTGCCGGATTGCAAAGCCGTCGGTCTTGAACGAAATTGCGCTGGGAGTTGCCGGGCAAGGGTCGCGGCACCCTCGCCGAAGGAGATCCATCCGTGCCGCGATACTCCGATCCTCAACCGTCCGCGGAAGCGATCCGCCCCATTCGCACCTCGCTTTCCGGTGTATTGGCGGTCGAGGCCGACTCCTCGCGCGCCTTCGGGCGGCACACGCACGAAGAGTTCGGCATCGGCGTGTTGCTAGCCGGCGCGCAAGACTCGGCCAGCGGCCGCGGGCAGGTGCGGGCCGAGCGCGGCCAGGTCATCACCGTCAATCCCGGCGAGGTGCACGACGGCCTGCCGGTGGGCGGTCCGCGGCGCTGGCGCATGCTCTTCTTCCGCCCCGCGGTGCTTGCCGCAGGCTTCGAGTCGGTCGGGCTGCCGCCCGGGTCGGAACTGGCACATCCGGTGCTCGACGATCCGGCGACGGCGCGCGCCGTGGTCGCCCTGCAGGCGGCGGCAGCCGCCTCTGTCGCCGATCCGCTCGCGGTCGAAAGCCTGCTGGCCGAGACCGTCGCCGCCCTGACGGATCGCTGCGCCAGCCACACCCGACCGGTGCTGCCGGCCGTCGTTGCAGCGCGCCAGGCGATCGACGACGACCCTGCGGCGGACTGGCGTCTCGCCGATCTGGCCGAACTTTGCGGCCTGAACCGCTTCCACTTCCTACGGACTTTCCGTGCAGCGACCGGCCTGCCCCCGCATGCCTACCGGACCCAGCGCCGCTTGCATATGGCGTGTCGGCTGATCGGTGCGGGCTTGCCGCTGGCCGAGGTCGCTGCTGCCTGCGGCTTCGCCGACCAGTCGCACCTCAACCGCCATTTCCTCCGCAGCTACGGCTACACGCCCGGCAGCCTGGCCGCCTCGTGAGCCGGGCAACGCAAGTGCAGACGACGGGACGGAGGTGGAGAAGGTCCGACGCCCGACCCGTCCCCTCCGCCACTTGCCCTCGTGAAAGCGTTCTCCCGATCCGGCTGCGGCCGGATTTTCTCGTTGTTTTCGAGGGTTGTGCGGGATGGGCTTGACCTGCCCCCCGGAAGTTCCCTCGCTGTGATGTAGAGTCTGCCCAACCTGAGA
>NZ_VMDU01000002.1 GCF_008271465.1 Tabrizicola flagellatus
CAATTGTCACCCGCCGGCTCTGGTTTCAGCTGGATGACTCTCGGGGGTCAGAGCACCACCTGCCGGAGGGCCGTTTGTTCCTCGTTCGCCTGGTAAACCACGCAGTCGATGAAGTTGAGCTTCCCGACCACATTCTGCGCAACGTACCAGAACAGGTCCTCCGTACTTGGGATCTGTATGAGGTCGACCGCGAACTGGTTCAGAGTTCGCAAGGTGGACGCTTCCATAGAAATCCCGTGGCGGTCCGATGTGGCGGTGGCTGGATGGCGCACTCTTCAGTTTCCCTCAGGGACACAGACTGGCGCACAGGTTAGGCAATGCCGTCAGTGTGGCAAAGGCAAATCGTCGTCACGGGCTGGCGGCGAGGCAGGTTGTTTCGCAGGAAGCGGCCGCGCCGGGCTCAATTCCAACAGTTCGCGCTCGGTTTTATGGGCCGATCCATCGTCCCGGCAACAGTCGCAGAGCCGGACGCGTTACCGCCGAAGCAGAGAGAGAGCGGCGGCGGCTGGCGAAAGAGCGGCCGCTTGATCCTGCATTTCCGATCTCAGGATGAACCTCCGGATCAAGGCATCAAGCTTGGCCGGGTCCCTGAACTGCACCAGGCCTGATGATCCAAAGGCGGCTTCGGTCTTGGCCTGGATGGTCGAGACTTGCTGGTCGATATCGATCGCGGCGAAGCTTTTCGGCAGGCCAAGGGCGGTCTGCATCATCTCTCGCAAGGGTGGATTACCAAGTAGACTGTACCATTTTGCCTTTTCACTGGTGGGCTTCCCGGCCAGATCCGGAATCTCCCGCTCGGCGTTCAAAGCCAGGCGATATGTGTTGTTCTGTGCGCCGATGTCCTTTTCGAAGCTTCTCGTGTGGTATTGCGAGAGGATTTCATCAGGAAAAGTCGAGATTCGTGTTCGAGGAACCGGGAAGTCGCCGTAGCCAAAGGCGGCGGCGAATTTCTGGTATTGCTTGTTGGCAAGCTTGTTCGCCAGACTGCCTTCCTTAAGCGTGCCACCCTCGAGAACCTTCTGGATGAATGCCTTGCTGTTCACGTCGCCCTCAAGGCCGAACGCCGTAAGGGCGATCCGCAGGAGCCGCTTGTCGCTGACCAGCTTTTCGGCGGTATCGGCCTTCCCGATCCTGTCACGAAAATAGGCTTCGTCCCGCTGTTGAACCGGAAGAGATTTCTGGACGGCCTGCTGCCGCTCCATCGTGCGCTTGAGGAAGACCCAGCCGGAATAGCCCGATTGCGGCAATACCGGCTGGAAGCTCACGCCCGTGCAGCGGCGAGGAGCCGCTCCTCCCGCGGTAGGAGGGCGCGCAGGGCCTTCAAGGCCTGGTAGTGATGATCCTCCATCACGGCACGGCTGGCGAGGGTCAGCTGGGTGCGGCTGTCATGATCGGTCAGGACCTGTGAAAGCTGCTCGATCCCGCGCAAGAGCTGCAGCCTGGCTTCCTCGGCATCAACGTCGCCTGTCAGCACAAGCTGCGCGATGTAGCAGACCCGGCGGACGGGGGTGTTGACTTCCTCCGGATGAATTGCGTCTCGCAAGCGCAGGATATTGGCGTTTGGCGTCATGATGGCGAGGCGCGACCGCTTCTCGCCGTTCTCGATCACGGCGCCGTTGATCAGAAAACGCTCATGCGGCCCGAGTTTGAGGACAAGACCGCTCATCTGCCACCGCCTTCGCCGCGCAAGCCACGCATGACGGCCATGTTGATGTCCACCAGAACCTCGACGCTGGCCTTGTCTTCCAGCACGGTCCGGCTGTGATGTGCGGTGAATTCATACAGGTAGAACAGCCGCGCGCGGAGGGCCGCCGGCAGCGTGTTTCCGGGCAGAGCGACGTCGGAAGCGAAGGTCGCCCAGAGTTGGATGTTGTCGGTCACGGCCCGCACCAGGGCGGGAAAATCGGTGGTTCGGGCAGCCCAGGCGCTGCGCAGCCGATGAGTGACCTGTGCAAGAAGATCGTACTCTACCGAGCGAAGCGACCGGGTCGGCGCTTCGGGTCGGGCGTAGCTGATCGCTGAATGGAAAGTCATGGGGTGTCCATCTGTTCGAAAGCCGGGGGTGAAGGAAGGCCGCGGGGATCAGTCCCCGCGGCCCGTTGCGCTTAGCGGAACAGAGACAGGAGACCCTGCGGCTGCTGGTTGGCGATCGAGAGGGCCTGGGTCGCCAGCTGCTGCTGCACTTGCAGCGCCTGCAGCCTGGCCGAGGCTTCCTCCATGTCGGTGTCGACCATGACGCCGATGCCGGTCTTGAGAGAGTCGGTGAGGTTGCTGACGAACTCGTTCTGGATGTCGATGCGCTTCTGCGACGAGCCGAAGGCGGCAGCCGCGTCGATCGAGGTCTGCAACATGCCCTCGATTGCATTGAGCGCGTTGGCCGGCTGGTTCACGACGTCGATCGTGTTCAGGCCGGCAAGGCCGCCGGTTCCCCGGGTGGTCCCGACGCTGATCGCCACGGATTGGTTGGTGTTGTTGGCAACCGTCAACGCCCCGGTGCCAAGGGTCAGGGTGAAGTCGCTGTCGGACAGGCCGTTCTGGGTCATCGCGTTCTTGAGCCCGGATACGAGCGAGTCGGCAGTGTCACCTTGCTGCACGATGTAGCTGCCAGAGACGGAGCCGATATTCAGCGTGATCTTGTCCCCGGCGATGATGCCGGTGAGGTTGCCGGGTGTTGCGGTCGGAGCATCGGCTGCAAGCGCCCCGGCCCCGCCCTGAAGGGTGAAGCCGTTCAGCGTGACCGGGGATCCGGTCACCACGTTTGCGGCCGACAAGGTTCCACCGCCCGCGGTCAACGCCGCGCCGGCATTGGTGGAGAGGTTCTGCGCCTGGACCGTGATGTTCGACGAGGTGACACCCGACTGGCTGCGGTCAAGCGAGGCCAGGACGTTCACCGAGGTCTGCGAACCGTCTACAAGGTTCAGACCATTGAATTGAGCGGCGCCCACGACCGACTCGATCTGGTCGGTCAGGGCATCGATATCGGCCTGGATCTTGGAGCGATCGACGTTTTCAGCCTGGGCGGCGACGATCTTGCCCTTCATCTCGGTCAGAAGCTTCGTGACCGATTCTGAAGCGTTACGGGCGACGGTCAGCGTGGCCGAGCCGACGGAGAGGCTGTCCGAAATGCCCTTGAACCCCTCCACATCGGACTCCATCACCTTGGAGATTGCCCACACCGCGGCATTGTCCTTGGCGGTGGCAACCGATTTGCCGGTCGAGATGTCGGCTTGGGTCTTGTTCAGGTTGGCGTTGATGCCCTTCATCGTCTGCAGGGCGACCATCGCACTGGTATTGGTCAGGATCGACGACATGTTTCAGTCCTTCACGCAGGGCCGCAGGTTTCACGGCCGGGAAAGCCACGAGGCGTGGCAGTTTGGGCGTTCTGTCCGTGCCGCCGGATCACCGGAAGCGCCGCCCCCTCATGAGGCGCGAGGACCATCAAGCGGCAAACCGCCTAATCAATTGCTAATCGGACCGGGCCAAATGCCCGGCATTTGATCCGTATTGGATGGGAAGCAGCCAGCGCGAGGGGATGGCTGTCAGGCCTTGGGAGCCGACTCGGACCGTAACTGGAACCGCTGGATCTTGCCGGTCTGCGTCTTGGGCAGGGCCTGGGTGAAGATCACGCTTCGCGGATACTTGAACGGGGCGATGACCCGTTTCACATGGTCCTGCAAGAGCTTGACCATCAGGGCATCGCCCTGATGACCCGGTGCGAGCACGACATGTGCCTCGACAATCTGCCCTCGCTCCGGGTCCGGGGCACCGACGACGGCACACTCCAGCACCGCCGGATGTTGCAACAGCGCCGCCTCGACCTCGGGACCGGCAATGTTGTAGCCGGCCGACAGGATCATGTCGTCGGTGCGGGCGGCAAAGTGGAAATAGCCGTCCTCGTCCTGCCAGAAGGCGTCGCCGGTCAGGTTCCAGCCGTCGCGCACATAGGCGCGCTGGCGCGAGTCGGCGAGATAGCGGCATCCGGTGGGGCCACGGACGGCAAGCCGACCGACCTCTCCCCGGGGCTTCTCGACCATCGCGTCATCCACGATCCGAGCCTCGTATCCCGTGACGGGCTTTCCGGTGCAGCCGGGGCGGTGATCGTCGAAGCGGTTATTGATGAAGATGTGCAGCATTTCGGTTGCGCCGATGCCGTCCAGCATCGGCTTGCCGGTCTTGGCGCGCCATTCTTCATGGACTGGCGCGGGCAGCGTCTCGCCCGCCGAGACAGCCGCCCGGAGCGAGGAGAGGTCGGCGCCTTCGTCCATCGCCTTCAGCATCACGCGGTAGGCGGTCGGCGCGGTGAAACAGATCGTCGCGCGGTGCTCCTCGATCATCGCCACCATGTTCGGCGGCGAGGCCTGTTCCAGAAGCGCGGCCGAAGCGCCGAAACGCAGGGGAAAGACCGCAAGCCCGCCGAGGCCGAAGGTGAAGGCGAGCGGCGGGCTGCCGATGAACACGTCGTCGGGCGTGACGCCGAGCACCTCGCGGGCGTAGCCGTCGGCAATGATCAGGAGGTCGCGGTGGAAGTGCATAGTGGCCTTCGGCTCGCCCGTGGTGCCCGAGGTGAAGCCCAGAAGCGCCACGTCGTCGCGGCCGGTGCGGACCGCCTCGAACCGCACGGGTTTCTTCAGCGCATGGCGGTCGAGTTCGGCATCATGGTTGGCGGTGCCGTCGAAGCCGATCACCGTCTTCAGGAACCGGCTGCCCTTGGCACAGAGGACCAGCTCCTCCATCAGCCGGGTGTCGCAGAGGGCGTGGCTGATCTCGGCCTTGTCCACGATCTTTGCCAGTTCTCCGGCCCGCAGCATCGGCATGGTGTTCACCACCACCGCCCCGGCCTTGGTCGCCGCCAGCCAACAGGCCACCATCGCCGGGTTGTTTGCCGAGCGGATCAGCACCCGGTTGCCGGGCCTGACCCCGTAGTCCTCGATCAGGACATGGGCGATGCGGTTGGTCCAGTCGGTCAGTTCCTTGTAGGTGCGGCTGCGGCCATTGCCGATCAGGGCGACGTGATCGCCGAAGCCCTTCTCGACCATGCGGTCGGTCAGTTCGACCGCGACGTTCAGGAACTCCGGGTAGTCGAAGCCGGTCAGATCAATCCGGGGCCATTCCTCTGCCGGCGGCAGCCGGTCGCGGGTGAAGCTGTCGAGATGTCCGGTCGGTCCAAGCATGGGGGCTCCTTTCGGGCGGTCCCGGACGCGCCGGGAGGGAGGATCTCAGTCGGGAACGATCGCGGTGGCCTCGATCTCGACCTTGGCGCGGTCCTCGATCAGGGCGACGACCTGGACCACGGCCATGGCCGGGTAGTGGCGACCGATGATCTCGCGGTAGATCCGGCCCAGCGCCTTGGGGTCGGCGAGGTATTCGGTCTTGTCGGTGATGTACCAGGTCAGACGGACCAGATGCTCGGGCCCGGCGCCGGCCTCGGCAAGGACGGCGACGACATTGCGCAGGGTCTGTTCGACCTGGCCGAGGAAATCGTCGGTCTCGAACTGGCAGTCCGCGTTCCAGCCGATCAGCCCGCCGGTCAGGACCATGCGCCCGCGCGCCGTGACCCCGTTGGCGTAGCCCTTCGCCGGCTTCCAGCCGGGCGGGTGCAGGAGGGTGATGCTCATGCTGTCTCCATGAAGGCTGCGATGCGGCCGCGCACATCCTGCGGCCAGGGCTGCGGGCGCCCGCTTTCGTTGATGTGGACCAGGGTCAGGCTGGAGGTCAGCCGGTGCTGTCCATCGCCATGGGCCTGCAGGGCAATGCCGACGGACGTGCGCCCCAGCCTGGTCACCGAAAGCCGCCAGTCGAGAAGGTCGTCCAGGCGAGAGGGGGCATGGAACACGGTCTCGACGGCGGCGGTCGGCACGCCGGTCCGGCTCGTCATCATCTGCCCGAAGGTCCGGCCCGCCACGTCGCGAAAGAAGTTCTCGATGACCGAGTTCATCATCTCGAAATAGCGCGGGTAAAAGACGATCCCGGCGGGATCGCAGTGGTTGAACTCGACGCGGATGCTGCGGTGATAGGTCATGCCGTCACGCTCCCAGAAGGCTGCGGGCGATCACGACGCGCTGCACGTCGCTGGCGCCCTCATAGATGCGCAGGGCGCGGATCTCGCGGTAGAGTTCCTCGACCTTGACGCCGTGCCGCACCCCGTCACCGCCATGCAGCTGCACGGCCATGTCGATGACCTCCTGCGCGGCCTCGGTGGCATACAGTTTGGCCATGGCGGCCTCGCGGCTGATCCGGGCGGCACCCTGATCCTTGGCCCAGGCGGCGCGATAGACGAGAAGCGCCGCGGCATCCAGTTTCAGCGCCATGTCGGCAAGATGCCCCTGCACCATCTGGAGCGCAGAGAGCGCCTCGCCCTGGATCCGTCGTGAGGTCACGCGGGACAGGGCCTCTTGCAGCGCGCGCCGGCCAAGGCCCAGCGCGGCGGCCCCGACCGTGGGGCGGAAGACATCCAGCACCGACATGGCCAACTTGAAGCCCTCGCCCGGGCGGCCGATCAGGGCCTCGTCGGGCAGATCCACGTCGGAAAGGTGCAGGGTGGCAAGCGGATGCGGCGCCATGACCTCGATCCGCTCGACCACGGAGAGGCCCGGTACGTCGGCGGGCATCAGGAAGGCAGACAGGCCGCGTGCGCCGGGTGCCTCGCCGGTACGGGCGAAGATCACATGGATGTCGGCGATGCCGCCGTTCGAGATGTAGGTCTTGGACCCGTTCAGACGCCAGCCGCCCTGGACCCGTTCCGCGATCGTCGCGGTTGCGGCGACGTCGGACCCTGACCCCGGCTCGGTCAACGCGAAGGCGGCAATGGCGGTGCCCGTGCGGGTCCGGTCCAGCCAGGCACGCTGGTCTGCCGTGCCGAACAGCGAGACCGCGCCCATGCCCAGACCCTGCATGGCAAAGGCGAAGTCGGCCAGCGCGTCGTGGTGGGCCAACGTCTCGCGGATCAGGCAGAGCGTGCGGACGTCCAGCCGCTCGCCCTCCGCCGCCCCGGTGTGACGCAGCCAGCCACCCGCGCCCAGCTGCGCGACCAGCGCCTTGCAGGCGGCGTCCACATCGTCATGCGCCACGGGCAGATGGGTGGCGCACCAGTCCTCCAACCGGGCGGCCAGATCGCGGTGGTGCGGCTCGAAGAAGGGCCAGTCGAGAAAGCTGCGGTCAACGGATCCGGCCATCGGTTCAATCCCCTCCGAACACGGGCTTTTCCTTCGCCACGAAGGCCCGGTAGGCCCGTTCGAAGTCCTTCGTCTGCATGCAGATCGCCTGGGCCTGTGCTTCGGCCTCGATCGCCTGGTCCAGACCCATGTTCCATTCCTGGTTCAGCTGGGTCTTGGTGATGCCATGGGCAAAGGTCGGCCCCGCCGCCAGTTGCCGGGCCAGGGACATCGCGGCCTCCTCCAGCGCCTCGGGGGCGTGCAGCGCGTTCCAGAAGCCCCAGGCATGGCCTTCTTCGGCCCGCATCGTGCGCCCGGTATAAAGAAGCTCTGCCGCCCGTCCCTGCCCGATGATGCGCGGCAGCATGGCGCAGGCGCCCATGTCGCAGCCGGCCAGCCCGACACGGGTGAACAGGAAGGCGCATTTCGCATCCGGCGTTGCCAGCCGCAGGTCCGAGGCCATGGCCAGGATCGCCCCAGCCCCCACCGCCACTCCGTCCACCGCCGCGATGACCGGTTTGCCGCAGCCGATCATCGCCTTGACCAGATCCCCGGTCATCCGGGTGAAGGCCAGCAGGTCCTTCATCTCCATCCCGATCAGCGGGCCGATGATGTCATGCACGTCGCCGCCGGAACAGAAGTTGCCGCCGTTCGAGGCCAGCACCACCACAGCCACATCTGTTGCATAGGGCAGGGCCCGGAAAAGGTCGCGCAGTTCGGCATAGCTGTCGAAGGTCAGCGGGTTCTTCCGGTCCGGGCGGTTCAGCCGGATGGTGCCGATCCGGTCGCGGACCTGCCACAGGAAATGCGCGAGCTTCAGATTGGAAAGCTCGGTGCGGGTCAGCTGACTCATCGCTTCGTCGCCCTTTTCAGGATTTCGGTCAGCGCGTCCACATCGGCGTCGCTGAGGGTGGAGAAGATCCGGGCCACTTCGGCCTCATGCTCGCGGGCTAGCGTCTCGAAATGCGCCAGACCTTCGGCCGTGAGCGATACGAGCACGGTGCGCCGGTCGCTTTCCGACGGGTGCCGGACGACCAGACCGTCCGCCTCCAGCCGGTCCACCACCGCAGTCACGTTGCCGTTCGAGACCAGGAGCATCCGGCTCAACTCGCTCATGCTGCAGGGCTCGCGCCGGCGATAGAGCGTGGCCATCACGTCGAAGCGGGGCAGGGTGGAGCCATGCCGCACGCGCAGGAACTCGCGCAGTTCGGCCTCGGCCGAGCGGGTGACGGAGAGAAGCCGGATCCACAGCTTCAGGCGGCGCTTGGTCCCCTCGCTCATGCCTCTCCTCCCGAGATGGCGATGGCCTGCCCGTTGATCCCCTCGGCCCCCGCGCTGCAAAGCCAGAGCGCGGCCGACGTCACCTCGGCCGGCCGGATCAGTCGGCGCTGCGGGTTGTGGGCGGCGAGCGTCTGCCGCGCGGCCTCGGCGCTCATGCCGGTCTTCTGCATGATGGTATCGACCGAACGATCCGTCATCTCGGTGTCGAGAAACCCGGGGCAGAGCGCGTTGACCGTGACGGGCTTGCGCGCCACTTCCAGCGCGAGCGACCGCACCAGTCCCACCACGCCATGCTTGGCGGCAGCGTAAGGCGCGACATAGGGATAGCCCTTCAACCCGGCGGTCGAGGCGACGGCAATCAGCCGCCCCCAGTCGGCAATCTGGGCAAGACCCTCGCGGAAGGTCAGGAAGACGCCGGTCAGGTTGACCGCCAGCATCGCGTTCCAGTCCTGAAGCGTGGTCCTGCCGAAAGGTGCGCTGCTCGCCGCCCCGGCATTGGCGATCACCACGTCGCAGCGCCCCGCCTCGGCAAACAGCCGTTCCACCTGGATCTCGTCCGTCACATCGGCCAGAAGCACGCGCGCCCCGGTCGCCTCGGCCACGGCGCGCAGCGGTGCCTCGCGGCGGCCGCAGATCACCACCTCGGCTCCGGCCGCCGCGAAACCGCGCGCGAGGTCGGCCCCGACCCCGGTTCCGCCGCCGGTGATCAGGACGCGCCGGCAGCGCGGATCGAGCATGCCACCCGTCATGCGCGGATCTCGTGGCTGATCCGCTGCGAGCGGGTCAGCAGCGAATAGGCGAACTGGATCGGCGGCATGTCGAGATAACGCTCGACCTGCTCGAACCATTCCAGGCTGTTGCGCGCCGCCGATTGCAGGCGCAGCACTTCGAGCCGGCGTTCCTCCTGATAGCGGCGGAAGGCGTCTTCCATGCTGGGCTCGGAGTGCAGGTAATCGGCCAGCGCGATGGCGCTGTCGAAGGCCAGCCGCGTGCCCGAACCGATCGAAAAATGCCCGGTCGCCGCCGCGTCGCCCATCAGGACGACGTTCTCGTGGTACCACTTCTCGCAGATCACCCGCGGGAACTGGATCCAGACCGCCGAGCCGCGCAGGTGGGCGGCGTTCGACATCAGGTCATGCCCGCCGAGGTGACGTTCGAAAATCCTGCGGCAAGTCTCGACCGTCTCCTCCTTGGTCATCCCGGCAAAGCCGAAGCGGTCCCAGGTCTCGGGCAGGGTCTCGACGATGAAGGTCGCGGTGTTGTCGTCGAACTGGTAGACATGGGCCCAGACCCAACCATGTTCGGTCCTTTCGAAAATGAAGGTGAAGGCATCGTCGAACTTCTGGTGCGTGCCCAGCCAGACGAACTTGCAGCGGCGCACGTCGATATCGGGGCGGAAGGTGTCGCTGTATTCCTGCCGCACCAGGCTGTTGATCCCGTCGCAGCCGACCACGATGTCATAGTCCCGCCGATACTCCTCGGCCGACTTGAAGGTGGTCTCGAATTCAAGCTTCACGCCCAGCTCGCGCGCGCGGGCCTGCAACAGGATCAGCATCGCCTTGCGGCCGATCCCGGCAAAGCCATGGCCGCCCGAAACGGTGCGCACGCCGTCGTGGACCACGGCGATATCGTCCCAATAGGCGAAGTTCGACCGTATCGCCTCGGTCGAGACAGGGTCGTTCTTCTGCATCCGGCTCAGGGCGTCCTCGGACAGGACCACTCCCCAGCCGAAGGTGTCATTCGCGCGGTTCCGTTCCAGCACGGTCACGTCATGGGACGGATCGCGCAGCTTCATCGAGATCGCGAAATACAGACCGGCCGGCCCGCCGCCGAGGCAAAGTATCTTCATCACCCGGTGCTCCTGTTTGCCCGCAAGTTTGGCAGGTCGGCCAGCAATTTCAAGCTTAAAACTTTTATGCTTGAAAATCTCCGGACTTGTTCCATTCTGCGCCCATGGACCACCTGCTGGAGATCGACGAAGGCGCATGGGTGCGGCTGGTGCTGAACCGGCCGGCCGCCCGGAATGCGCTGAACACCGCCCTGCTGGGCGATCTGGCGGCAGCCCTTCGGCGGCTTGCCGACGTGCCGGATTGCCGGGCGGTCCTGATCCAGGGCGCCGAGGGCAATTTCGCGGCCGGGGCCGACATCGCCGAGATCGAGACCCGCACCACAGCCGATGCCGCGACCGATCCGCGCAAGGCGCATTGGGCGGCGATTCGCACCTTCCCGAAGCCACTTGTCGCCGCCATCGAGGGCTTTGCGCTGGGCGGCGGGCTGGAACTTGCCCTGATGGCGGATCTGATGGTGGTCGGGGATACGGCCCGGCTGGGCCTGCCCGAAACCAGCCTCGGGTTGATCCCAGGTGCCGGCGGCGGCCAGCGGCTTCTGTCCCGGATCGGCCCGGCTCGGGCGGCGCGGATGGTGCTGACCGGAGAGATCATCGACGCCGACACGGCCCATGCCTGGGGCATCGCCTCGCACCGAACGGCCGATGCCGTGGCCGAAGGCGCGGCCCTGACAGCACGGCTGGCCGAACGTGCGCCGCTGGCCTTGCGGGCGGCCAAGGCGGCGCTCGTTGCGGGGGCGGAGGCACACCTTGCCTTCGCCGAGGAGCGCGCGGGTTTCGAGGCGCTTCTGTCCTCGGCCGACAAGCAGGAAGGCATCCATGCCTTCCGCGCGCGTCGCAAACCCGACTTCCAGGGCAGGTGAGACGCATGGAACCCGCAACCGTCGGTGTCGTCGGCCTTGGAACGATGGGGATCGGCATCGTGCAGGTCTTCGCGGCGGCCGGATACCGGGTGCTGGCGACCGACAGTCACGCACCTGCCCGCGACAGCGCCCTGGACCGGATTGCGGCCGCCCTGGCCTCGCGAGTCGCGGCCGGCAAGCTGACCGAGGCGGAGCGCGCCGAGACGCTTGCACGGGTCCAACTGGTCGAAAACCCCGGGCAGATGGGGGAGGCCGAGTTGGCCATCGAAGCGGTGGTCGAGGATCTGACAGCCAAGCAGGCGATCTTCGCGGCACTTGAACGGGTGATGGCGCCGGATGCCGTTCTGGCCAGCAACACCTCGTCGCTTTCGATTGCCGCGCTTGCGAAGGGTCTGGTCCGGCCCGAGCGGCTGCTCGGCCTGCATTTCTTCAACCCGGCCCCTGCGATGAGACTGGTCGAACTCGTCCCGCATTCCGGCACGTCCGACCCGGCGCTGCAGAAGGTCCGGGCCCTGATGCATCCTGCGGGCAAGACCCTGATCGACAGTCCAGATTGCCCCGGCTTCATCGTGAACCGCTGCGCGCGTCCGTTCTACGGCGAGGCGCTGGCCCTGCTGGAGGAGGGTCGCACTGCTACCGAGGTGGATGCGGCGATGCTGACGGCGGGATACCGGATGGGTCCGTTCTCGCTGATCGACCTGGTCGGCGCCGACATCAACCTTGCCGCGACCGAGGGGCTCAACCGGGCCATGGGCGGGCATCCGCGCTATCACGTCTTTGCGGCGTTGCGTGCGCAGGTCGCCAGCGGCAATCTCGGGCGCAAGACGGGCAGGGGCTTCGTCTTTCCCGATCCGCCGGCCTCCCCGCCGTCCGATGCCACCGCCATCGTCCTGCGGATCGAAGCAACGCTGGCGAACGAGGCGGGCTGGCTTCTGGCCGAGGGTGGCGTTCAGCGCGAGGGGATCGACACCGCGATGAAGCTTGGGCTGAACCTGCCGCGCGGACCCTTCGAATGCCTGCGCGCGCATGGCACCGCAACGATCCTCGCGGAACTGGAACGCCTCGAGCGCCTGGCCCCTGCGCATCTGCGCGGGCGCTATCTGCCCGCACCGGAGCTTGATGCCGCATGACCCGAGACGTCTTCCTCTGCACCATGCGCCGCACGCCGATCGGCCGCTATGGTGGCGCCCTCGCCAGCCTGCGCCCGGACGACATGGCGGCCCTGGTGATCGACGGCCTTCTCGACCTCTGCCCCGACCTGCCGGTGGACGAGGTGATCTTCGGTTGCGCCAACCAGGCGGGCGAGGACAACCGGAATGTCGCGCGCATGGCCGTGCTCCTTTCCCGCCTGCCGGAAACCGTGCCCGCACTGACCGTCAACCGGCTCTGTGCCTCGGGCATGGATGCGGTGATCGCCGGCGCGCGCGCGATCCGCGACGGGGCGGACATCGTCATTGCCGGCGGCGTCGAAAGCATGAGCCGCGCTCCTTTCGTGATGCCGAAGGCCGAAGCCGCCTTTTCCCGGCAGGCGGAGATTCACGACACCACGATCGGCTGGCGTTTCGTGAACCAGCGTATCGCAAGGCTATATGGCATCGAGTCCATGCCCGAAACCGCCGAGAACGTGGCGCAGGACTTTGCGGTCAGCCGCGCCGACCAGGACGGCTATGCGCTGCGCTCGCAACTGCGCTATGACGCGGCCTGGCATCGGTCCGACATCCTGCCGGTGACCCTCCGCACCCGGTCGGGCGACACGGTCGTCAGCGCGGACGAGCATCCGCGCGTCACCTCTGCGGACCGCCTCGCGGCACTGCCAACCCCGTTCCGGGACGGCGGGACGGTAACGGCGGGCAATGCCGCCGGTGTCAATGATGGCGCCGCCGCCGTGCTTCTGGCATCGGCTACGGGGTTGCAGAGGACGGGCCTCACGCCCCTGGCCCGCATCGGTCGCGCTGCCGCCGCCGGCGTAGCCCCAAGGATCATGGGTGTCGGCCCGGTTGCGGCGGTCGAACGGCTGGTGGCAGCGGGCGCCAGACCGCCCGCAGAGCAGGACGCAATCGAACTCAACGAGGCCTTTGCCGCCCAGGTGCTGGCCTGCACCCGCGCCTGGGGGCTGGACGACTCCGACCCGCGGCTGAACGCATATGGTGGCGGGATCAGCATGGGGCATCCGCTGGGGATGTCCGGCGCGCGCATTGTGGCAACGGCGGCGAGGCGTCTGGCGGAATCGAACGGCAGGTCTGCACTGGCAACGCTTTGCGTCGGGGTCGGTCAGGGCGTGGCTGTCGAGCTTCTGCCCGCCTGAAACCCGGCGGATCACCCGGTGGCCATCCGCCCGCGCAAGTCATTCTCGCCAGGGTTGGCCGCGAGCTGCTCAGACGCGGTATGTCCGCTCGGCACCTCGCACGGTGATCTGCGCTTTCTGGCCGCGCGCATTGTAGGTGGTCAGTTCCCTGCCCTGCGTGATTTCGGACAATCGGAGCCTTGCCGCCCTGACGCCCCGTCCGGCCGCCTCGATCAGCCGGGCATTCCGCCGGGCCTTGGCCAGTATCGGCTCTGCCAGTCGCGCGTCTTCCGCCGCAAGGCTGATGGCCTCGACCTGCGGCGCAAGTTCGGACAGCGTCACGAAATCGCCTGCGGTCAAGGCCGCTGCAACGGCATCAAGAAGGCTGTCAAGCCGTTCCATTCTCTGCCTCCGTCATCGCCTTGAAGATGAGTTCCGCCAGCCCGAGGCCGCCACCCTGCACGATCAGTCTCGCCTGCTCCTGGCGCAGGAACGAGGCGAACTGCGCCTCACCCTGCCCGCCTCCGAAAGCGCCGTCGAGTTCGCCGAGGCCCGAATGCCCCAGCATCTCGGACAGGAATGTCGCCTCCAGCTCCTTTGCCTTTGTCATGAGAAGGACTTCGCGCGCAGGCGCCGTGCCGCTGATCGGGGGAATGTCCATCGCATGCTCCTGAAAGCTCGAATTTTCGCCAGCATCCGGCAAGCGGGTAAAGAATGGGTAACTTCTGCACCGGATAACGGTGGCACAGCGGCAAACGTCGTGAATCCATGCAGAACGCACTCATCATCGGGCCGATCGCAGTTTCCTTTACGGAAGCCGGGTTCATCCAAACCCGGCACGATGGCCAGGCATTTGCGGACAGCTTTTGCGAAACTCTTGTCCACCCGGGCCCGACCGATCCGGAAACCGACAATTCCCTGCCCGCCCCCGGGGTGTTCTTCTGGAATGACGGCCTGCTTTCCACGGCCTTGCGGGATTGGACGCGCCCACACACGGATGCTCCTCGGGTTGCGTCAGACGCCGACCTGCCGTCCGCGCCGACGGCGCTTGCGGGCACCCTGTTGGCCATCGAAGCCCGGACAGGGCCCGATTGGGGAAGCGCGGATCCGGAGGCAACGCCTTCGGGTCACGGAACAGAGGCCGCCAGCGGCGCGCCAGAGGGGGAAGCGGCAAACAGCCCAGTTCTGCTGCGGGCCACAGCCGGTGCAGTGCCGATCCGCGAGAGTCTGATCCCCCCTGGTGACCTCTACGCTGCCATCCCGATTCTCGAAGGACGCGGGCACGCGCTTCTGTCATCCGAGACTGCGGCTCCGCTGTTTGCATCACTCGACAGGGCAGACGGTTTGCCGTCAACGCTCGCACTGGCCGAGATCGCCCCGGCCGGCGACAAGGCCGCCGATGGAGAAAGGTCTCTCCCCATGGTCGCTGACGACAGGCCACGAAGGGATGGACAAGCCACCGACCCGGTTGCCCTGCAGCGCTCTGAGACCGGAGCGATCAACCAGATCCGCCAGATGAACACCGGCCGGTCCGAAGAGATTGCCGCGGCCAGGCTGCCGACATCAGGGCTCGCGGTGGTCGAAGCGGAAGAGCATCACCCGGTTGCTGGCGCTTCGAACCAGCCGCCTGATCCCTGGGGGAAACAAGCCGCAGGACAGTCGGCCGCTCCGGGAGGCAGTCGGTCCGAACCGGACGTGGCCTTGCCGCGT
This sequence comes from Tabrizicola flagellatus, assembly GCF_008271465.1. GTDB lineage: Bacteria > Pseudomonadota > Alphaproteobacteria > Rhodobacterales > Rhodobacteraceae > Tabrizicola > Tabrizicola flagellata. The sequence goes on from NZ_VMDU01000002.1 coordinate 15,136, forward strand.
TTCCCGGCGGAAACGGGAACCGGGCCGTCCTTCGACGCGAGGTCCGAGCCCGATGAACCCGCCTCATCCCCTTCGGTTACGGGCAGTTTCTGGGAACGGGTTTTCCATGACGCAACCAAGGCGCAGGCCGCTGGCGCACAGCAGCCGTCTACGGACGGCGAGGCCATCCCGTTGCCGGTCGCAACTTCTACGGCTCATGCGGCAGACAAGGATCAGACCGTTGCGTCCATTGCGCCCGCGCAAGTAGACAGTACATGGCCGCCGGATCCGACCGAAATCGCTGGCCCTGCAACGCAAACCGCCGCGGTTTCGCAGGCCGACCTCGTTTCGCGGCTCGTGGTCGAAGCTTGGCCCGACCCGGGTTCCCTAACAGCGGCCACAACGGATGCGATAGCTGTATCCGGCGTGTCGGCACCGTCCTCGGGGCCAGCAAGTCAGGCCGCGGCGTCATCGCCCGTTTTCCTTCCGGTTCCGCAGGTGGCCACCCAGGTCGCTGCCGTCCTTCGCCGGACTGCCGGTGGCGCTGCGGAACTATCGCTTGCCCCGATCGAACTTGGCCGCGTCCGGCTGCGGATCGAGCCCGACGCGAGGGATCCAGACCGATTGCTGATCCTGATCAACGTCGAACGCCCCGAGACGCTGGAGCTTTTCCGACGCCATGCGGCCGAGCTCGCCGAGGCGATCCGAAGCGCGGGCTACGCGGGGTCCAGCATCGACTTCGGGCAACAAGGCCAGGGAAACCGGCGCGAAGCAGGACGCGATGATCGGCCCAGCCTCGCCGCGCCGGAGTCCCGCGACATGGAGCGCGGGCAGCTTCCTTTCCGCAATGTCACCGGGGAAACCCTAGATCTCAGATTGTAAGGCTACCATGGACATCTCATCCGTCAGTTCCGCGACGACCGCAACGCAGGCACCCGCAGCGGCATCGAAGATCACTTCGGATTTCAATACGTTCTTGCGGATGCTCACGGTGCAGATGCAGAATCAGGACCCGCTGAAGCCGATCGACTCGGCTGACTACGCAGTTCAGCTGGCGACCTTTTCCGGGGTCGAGCAGCAGGTGCGCACCAATCAGCTGCTGGCCGACCTGCAAGGCCGGTTCCAGCAGCTGGGCATGGCCGAAATGGCCAGCTGGGTGGGCAAGGAGGCGCGGTCGGACGCACCGGTCCTTTACGAGGGCTCTCCGGTCACGTTGTCGCCGAATCCGGCAGTCGGGTCCGACCGCGCCGTGCTCGTGGTGCGGGACGAGGCCGGAAACCTGGTATCGCGCGAGGAGATCCCGGTAAGCACCGAGCCCTATCAGTGGCTTGGTGCCGGCATGGACGGCGCACCCCTGCCGACCGGCATCTACTCGATCACTCTCGAAAGCATGAGGGGAGAGACCCGGATCGACGCCCGCCCGATCGAGCACTACGCCCTGGTGACGGAAGCCAAGGGAGGCAGCGCAGGAACGACCCTCGTCCTCCGCGGCGGGATCGAAGTCGCAGCAACTGATGTGACCGCACTGCGAAACCCGAAAGGTTGAGCCGGCCCTTTAAGCGGGTGCCCCGGCCATCGGATCCACCTGGGCGGGCCACTTCCGTATTGTCGGCATGAACCTGACCTGGGCCTGGCGGGAACCCGTGCTGAACACGATCCTCGACGCCTTGGGCGGGTCTCGCAGCATCGATGATCGTGCGCGCAGTCACTCGCGAAATCTGGCTTCAGCCGCTTGAGGTTCCTTCCGTTCCCCCAAAAGTGGCATCAGGAGGCCGAAAAGCTCGGCCTGGCTCGAAAGCCCGCAGCGAGCATAAAGTTGGCGACGGAACACCTTGACGGTCTGCGGGCTTATCTGGAGCTGCAGGGCGATCGAGGCGGTAGAGTGGCCTTGCAGGATCAGGAGCGCGACCTCGACCTGCCGGGGGGTCAGCCGGATGTCTGCCTCTGCCAGGCGATCCCGGATCTGCCGGGTCACCGCTTCCGGGGGTGAACCAGCGGCGGCAAGTCCGGACCAGTGTTCCTCGGCAAGTGCCACGACGACAGGCGAGATTCTCTGGCAGGTTTCGAAGGCGCGGGCCTCGAACGGGCGGCGCGACTGACCGTCCCGGCCGAGACACAGGTTCAACGTGACACCGTGCGCCGGATAGGCGACGAAAGTCAGTTCATCGACCAGCGTAGTCTGGCGGTAGTAGTCATTGAAATAGCGGCTGCGCTGAAAGGCATCGGGGGCGACATCCGAAAGCCGGTAAAGCCCTGGCGGCACCCGCGCGAGGTGCAGCGCATGATAGGGATCAAGCAGATAGGCGCCGCCCAGGTAGGTGCTGTCAAGTTGCCCGAAGACTGGGCTTCCGGGGGCCGAGTGACGAAACATGACCTGCGGAGCGACCCCGTCGCGATAGGCCAGGACGATCAGGTTGTCGGGTGCAACTGCCCGGTGGAACCAGGCCCAGAGTGCGCTTTCGAACCCCGGACGGCCCAGGCGCCGCACGGCCTCGGCAAGAGCCTCCTCGGCACAATTGGGTTGCGCCCGCATCATACCTCTCTGGGGGTATATACCACCGGAAACCGGGCCGGCTATGCTTTTCAGATAGCTGTGGGGGTATGGATGCGTCAATGACGGATGCGGTGGATCTGCGAGGTGTGGTCAAGCGCTACGGAACCGTCACCGCGCTGCACGGGGTGACGCTGAGCATCGCGGACAACGAATTCTTCACGCTTCTCGGACCGTCTGGTTGCGGTAAGACCACGCTTCTGCGCCTGATAGCGGGCTTCGAGGATATTTCGGAAGGCGAAATCCGTCTCTTCGGCCACGACATCGCCCGGCTGGAGCCGAACCAGCGTCCGGTGAACACCGTCTTCCAGAATTACGCCCTGTTTCCGCACATGTCGGTGCTGGATAACGTGGCCTTCGGGCTGAAGATGAAGGGGGTGGACCCTGCCGCCCGCCGGGCACGGGCGGGCCGGATGCTGGAAATGGTGCATCTTTCCGCCTTCGCCGAGCGGCTTCCGGCCCAGCTTTCCGGCGGCCAGCAGCAGCGCGTGGCGCTGGCCCGGGCACTGGCCCCGGAGCCGAAGGTCCTGCTGCTGGACGAGCCGCTGTCGGCACTGGACCTCAAGCTGCGCCAGGCGATGCGGGTCGAGTTGAAGCAGTTGCAGGAAGAGACCGGGATCACCTTCATCTTCGTCACGCACGACCAGGAAGAGGCGCTCACCATGTCGGACCGGATCGCGGTGATGAGCGCGGGCCGGGTGCAGCAGATCGGCACGGCGCGCGAAATCTACGAGGCGCCGGTGAACCGTTTCGTCGCCGACTTCATCGGCGAGACCAACCTGCTGGAGGTCGAGGTCGCCTCCGTGTCGGATGGCCGGGCGACAGTCATCCTGCCCGGCGGTGCGCGGATCACCTGTCCGTCCTCCAGCATGACCGGGGGACGGCATCACCTGTCGATCCGCCCCGAACGCCTGACGATTTCGGACAGGGCCGAGCTGATGGCGAACGTGGAACGGGTGGTCTATCTGGGGACGGACCTTCAGGTGATCGCCCATCTCGATGGCGGCCAGCCGATCACGTTGCGGCTCCAGAATGCCGCCCGCACAAGCCTTCCTGAACCCGGCCAACGCATCGGCCTGCATCTGGAGGAAGGCGGCGCCCGCCTTCTGGCCGACTGATGGCCGGGCCCGGTCGCACCACACCCGCTGGCGACGCGACATACCGCGAGCTCGTGCGCCCGCTCCTGTTGCCCAGCTGGCTGGTGATCGGCATCCTGATGGTGCTGCCGGTCGCCCTCATGGCGGTCTATTCCTTCCTGACGCGAGAGTTCCGCGGTGGCGTGATCTGGGAGTTCACGCTGGCCGCCTATGACCAGTTCTTCTTCGACCGCGGCCTGTTCGGCGACGAGCCGCCGCGGATCGAATGGACCTACATCACGATCTTCTGGCGTTCCATCTGGCAGGCGGGGCTGGCGACGCTCATGTGCCTGGTCATCGGCTTCCCGACCGCCTGGTTCATCGCAACGCGGCCGGCGCGGACCCGCGGGATCTGGCTGTTCCTGATCACCATACCCTACTGGGTGAACCTGCTGATCCGCACCGTTTCGCTGCGGTTCCTGTTGCGCGACACCGGGCCGATGAACGGCGCGCTGCAATCGCTGGGCCTGATCGACGCGCCTTTGCCGATCATCAATACCAACCTCGCGGTGCAGATCGGACTGTTCTACAGCTATCTGCCCTTCATGGTCCTGCCGATCTATGCCGCGGTCGAACGCTACAACTTCGCGCTGTCCGAGGCCGCCGCCGATCTCTACGCCAGCCGCTGGGCCACCCTGCGCGAGATCGTGCTGCCGGTGGTCAAGCCCGGCATCGTCGCCGGCTGCATCCTGGTCTTCATCCCCTCGCTCGGCGCTTTCCTTGCGCCAGACCTGTTGGGCGGGGCCAAGACCTTCATGATCGGCAGCCTGATCGACGAGCAGTTCCGGGGCAGCCAGGGCAACTGGCCCTTCGGCGCCGCGGCGGCAATGATCCTGATGACGCTCGTCCTTTTCGTGCTCCTGATCTACGCCCGCGCGCAGGGGAGGGCCCCGCGATGAAGGGCGTGCGGCATTATCCCGGTTTCCTTGCCTTGACGATCCTCTGTCTGGCCGTGCTCTACGCACCGCTGATCGTGGTGGCGATCTACAGCTTCAACGCCTCGACCTCGATCACCAGCTGGGGCGGCTTTTCCCTGCGCTGGTATGGCGAGGTGTTCACCGGACGCGAGGCCGCGCGCTTCGGACAGGCGGCCTGGAACTCGATCACGATCGCGCTGATCGCCTCGACGGTCGCAACGGTGATCGCGACCGCGGCCGCGCTGGCCATGGTCCGGGGCGGGGCTTTCCGCGGGCGTCAGGCGAGTTTCGCGCTGATCAACCTGCCGCTGATGGTGCCGGAAATCGTGATCGCCGTGGCCACGCTGATCTTCTTTTCAGCCATCGGGCTGACCATGGGCTACCTGACGATCCTTCTGGCCCACATCACCTTCTGCATCCCCTTCGCCTATCTGCCCATCGCCGCACGGCTGGAGGGGATCGAGGCCACCTACGAACAGGCCGCCCGCGACCTCTATGCCACCCGCGCGCAGGCCTTCCGCCTGATCCTTCTGCCGCTGATGATGCCCGGCATAGTCTCGGGCTGGCTGCTGGCCTTCATCATCAGCCTCGACGACTTCATCATCACCAATTTCGTCAAGGGCGCCGGGATGGAGACGCTGCCCACCGCGATCTTCGGGTCGGTGAAACAGGGGATCAAGCCGAACATCATGGCCCTGTCCACGCTGATGCTGCTGGTCAGCGTGCTTTTTGTCACCGCCGCCTATCTGATCAACCGCAAGGGCCGCCAGACGCCCTGAACTCAACAGGAGAGACCGATGAAACGCCTGCTCGCATTGACCGCCTTCCTCGCCACGCCCGCCCTCGCCGAAGGCGAGCTGAAGGTCTATCACTGGTTCGAATACATCCCCGACGACCTCGTGCAGAAGTTCGAGGCCGAGACCGGGATCAAGGTCACGATCGACACCTACGATTCGAACGAGGCAATGCTTGCCGCGCTGAAGGCCGGGAAGCTGGGCCAGTATGACGTGGCGGTGCCGGGCGACTACATGGTCAAGATCATGGCCAACGAGGGGATCCTTGACAGCTTCACTCCCGAGGAACTGCCGAACTTCGGCAACATCGAGCCGCAGTGGCTGGACGTGCCCTTCGATCCGGGCCGCAAGCATTCGATCCCCTACCAGTGGGGATCCACGGCCTTTTCGGTGAACCGGGATGTCTACAAGGGTGACATCTCCAGCCTGTCGATCATCTTCGACCCGCCGGAAGAGCTGCGCGGCAGGATCAACGTGCTGGACAGCCAGGGCGAGGTGCTGACGCTGGGCTCGATCTATCTTGGCATCCCGCAATGCACCCAGGACCGCGACCAGCTGAAGGCGCTGAACGACATGCTCCTGGCCGCCAAGCCGCACTGGGCCAGCTTCGGCTCGGACATCGCCAAGGATGTGCTCGTCTCGGGCGATGCGGCGGCGGGGATGATCTACAACGGCTTTTCTGCCAAGGCCCGGGCCGAGGGCGCGAATGTGGAATACGCCTTTCCCAAAGAGGGTTACGTCGTCTGGATGGACAACGTGGTCCTGCTGAAGGATGCCCCGAACCGGGAAAACGCGCTGAAGTTCATGAACTTCCTCCTCGATCCCGAGAATGCGGCCGCCGTCACCAATTACGCCGCCTACAGCGCCGGGGTGAAGGGGGTGGAGCCGTTCCTTGCGCCCGAGATCTCGGGCAGCCCGGAGAACAACCCGCCCGAGGGCCAGAAGGGCTTCTTCATCGAGGCCTGCGACGAGGCGACCCAGCGCCTCTACGACGCGATCTGGACGAACCTGAAGAAGTGACACCCCGCCGCTCCTCGGCCCCTGCGGGCCTCTTCGCGCGACACCGGCGAAGAGCGTCCGCAGGACAGCGATGAGCGGCCCACCGGATTACCCCCATGCGCCTCGCCCTGCTGCAAGCCCCCTCTCCCTCGGGCGACCCGGATCTCGCCTGCGTACAGGCCGAAGCCGCCCTCGCCTCGGCCGCAGCCCTGGGCGCGGCCGCCCTTGTCCTGCCGGAGCTCTGGCTGCCCGGGTACAATCAGCCCGACATTCCGACCCGGGCCCTGACCCTCGACGATCATCCCATGCAGCGCCTTGCCGCCGCCGCGAGGAACCGGGCAACGGCGCTGGTGGTGGGCTATGCCGAGCGTGACGGAGGCCGGACCTTCAACTCCGCCGCCTGCTTCGGGCCTGAGGGGTCGCTTCTCGTCAACTACCGGAAGATCCAGCTTTACGGCCCGCGCGAGCGCGCGCTGTTCGTGCCGGGTGACGTCTATGTCACCTTCCGCCTCGGGGAAGCAACCGCCGCGATCCTGATCTGCTACGATGTGGAGTTCGCCCCCCATGTGAAGGCGCTGGCCGACCGGGGCGTGACCGTAATCCTGGCACCAACGGCCAACATGCAGCCCTACACCCATGTCGGGCACCACACCGTGCCCGCAATGGCCGCGAACCACGGAGTCTCCATCGTCTATGCCAACTACTGCGGCCAGGAGGGCGATCTGACCTATGTCGGTGGCAGCCTCATCGCCGGTCCGCATGGAGAGGTGCTGGCCCAAGCCGGCGGGCATCCCGCGCTGCTGATCGCCGACATTCCGCCGCGCGATCCGGCCCGGCTGTCCACCCAGTCGGCCGACCTCAGGATTCTCCCATGACCCGCCTGCCCGCCCACGACATCCTGTTCACGCCGATGCAGATCGGCCCTAAGGTGGCGAAGAACCGGTTCTACCAGGTCCCGCATTGCAACGGCGGCGGCTATCGCGACCCCTCGGCTGTCGTGGAAATGCGCCGCACCAAGGCCGAGGGCGGCTGGGGCGTGATCTTCACCGAACAGACGGAAATCCACCCGACCTCCGAGATCACGCCCTTCATCGAACAGCACCTCTGGGACGACCGCGACATCCCGGCGCTCGCCCGTATGGCCGAGGCGATGAAATCCCATGGCGCGCTGGCCGGCATCCAGCTGGCCTATTCCGGGATCAACGGCCCGAACCTCTATTCGCGCGAGGTGCCGCTGGCGGTGACCGGGGGGCCGATCCTGACCTTCACCGCCGATCCGGTGCAGGCCCGCACCATGGACCGCGAGGATATCCGCGACCTCCGCCGCTGGTTCCGCAACGCCTTCCGTCGCAGCCAGCAGGCGGGCTTCGACCTGATCTGCCTCTACGGTGCGCATAGCTTCGGGATCCTGCAACATTTCCTGTCGCGGGCGACCAACCACAGGACGGACGAATACGGCGGCAGTCTGGAGAACCGTGGCCGCTTCCTGCGCGAAATCGTCGAGGACCTGCGTGAGGTCACCAGGGGCGAGTTGGCCGTCACCTTGCGCATGTCGCTGCACGAGGCCGGGGCCTACGGCTTCTCGAATGCCGAACTCCGCGACTTCATCGCCATGCACGCCGAGCTGCCCGACCTCTGGGACCTGGCCCAGGGCACCTGGGAGGCCTGCTCGGGCACCTCTCGCTTCAAGGCCGAAGGCGCGCAGGAGGAACTGGTCAAGGGGATCAAGGTCCTGACGCCCAAGCCCATCGTCGGGGTGGGGCGCTTCACCTCGCCCGATGCGATGGTGCGACAGATCCGGGCGGGGATCCTGGATTTCATCGGCGCGGCCAGACCCTCGATCGCCGATCCGTTCCTGCCCCTCAAGGTCGAGGAGGGCCGCTACGAGGACATCCGGGAATGCATCGGCTGCAACATCTGCGTCTCGGGCGACATGACGGGCGGCATCAGCCGCTGCACGCAGAACACCGCCTTCATGGAGGAATGGCGCAAGGGCTGGCACCCCGACCGCGCCCGACCCAAGGGTGCATCCGAAAGCGTTCTGGTCGTCGGGGCGGGGCCGGCCGGACTCGAGGCCGCCCTGCAGGCCGGCAGGCGGGGCTACCGGGTTACTCTGGCCGAGGCCGGCACCAGGCTCGGCGGCCGTGTGGCGAAGGAACGAATGCTTCCGGGCCTCTCCGCCTGGGGTCGCGTCGCTGACTACCGCACTGGCCAGATGGCCGTGATGCCGAACGTCGAGATCTACCGCGACAGCCCCCTCACGCCCGAGGACATCGTGGCCATGGGTGCGGATCACGTCGCCATCGCCACCGGCGCCACCTGGCGGCGGGACGCGGTGGCGCGCTTCCACCTGCACCCGATCCCGACCGATCCGGCCATGCCGATCTTCACCCCAGACGACCTGATGGCGGGCCGCTGTCCCGAGGGCCTGAGCGTCGCGGTCTATGACGACGATCACTTCTACATGGGCTCCGTCCTCGCCGAGCTTCTGGTGGCCAAGGGGAATCGCGTGCACTTTGTCACCCCGGCAGTGAAGGTTGCCGAGTGGACGGACAACACGCTGGAACAGGGCAGCATCATGCGCCGCCTGCTGGAGATCGGCGTCGAGATGCATCTGAGCAAGGCACCGGAGGCGATCGGCAAGGACGAGGTGATCCTCGGCTGCACCTGGACCGGCCGCCAGACTGCGCTGCCGGTCGAAGCCGTGGTGCTGGTGACCTCGCGCAGTCCGGAGGACGGGCTTTTCCACGCGACCCGGGCGCTGGACTGGCAAGGCGCAGGCATCCGCAGCCTGAAAGTCATCGGCGATGCGGCGGCTCCGGGTCCGATCGCCTGGGCGACCTATGCCGGCCGGGCCTGGGCCGAATCCCTCGACCAGCCGGATCGCGGCGATGCCCTGCCTTTCCGGCGCGAGATCGCCGAACTTCTGCCCGACGACCGGATCACACCCTGACCGGCAGGGGCCTGCGTTGCCGACCGGGCCCGGCCCTGGTCAAGCCGCAGGCCCAAGCGATGCCAGTGGCGCGTTCTGCAGGTAGTTCTTCGACAGGTAGCTCATGAAGTTGTCGCGGAACTGCCGCGTATGGGCATGGGCAAGCGCATCGGCGCGGGCGACATCCCGGTCGCGGATCGCGGCCAGCATCTCGTCATGCTCGTCGGTCAGAAGCACACCCTCGTTGCCCTGCTCCAGATAGGCAAAGTGCAGGTGCAGCATGCGCCGCCCCTGGTTCAGCAGCCTTTCATAGAAGGCCGCGAGATAGGGGTTTCGGCCGGCGTGGGCGATGGCCATGTGGAAAGCCTTGTTCGCTTCGGACATGGCCAGGTGATCGCCCCGCTGCACCGTCGCGACGAACTCCTTCTGGCGGCGGGCGATGGTCTTGAGGTCAATATCCGTGCGCAGCTCGGCCGCCAGACGGGTGTTCATCCGCTGGGCGACGTCCAGCGCCTCGACATATTTCGGAAAGCTCTGCACGTCGATCGGCGCGACCACGGTCGAGCGGTTCGACAGGGTGACGACCAGCTCGTCCCCCGCGAGGCGGATCAGCGCCTCGCGGACAGGCGAGCGCGACATCGAGAACCGCTCGGCCAGCGAGGTCTCGTCCAGCACCGCGCCCGGCTGCAGGTGCAACGACAGGATTTCGTCCCGCAACGTCTCGTAGGCGAAGCGCACTCCGCTGCCCTTGACCCGCTTCGGTTCCGTCTCATTCCGCATGTCTTGGCTCCCGGCACCCACGCGCGGGGCAGCTTAGACCATCGCAGGCCAACAAGTCGACACAGTCCATTTTCGATTTGACGTGTCGTCATGGTGTCGTCATAAAAGGCGCTGGAAGTGCCGCGTTGGGCGACCAGGGGTCGGAAAGGACAAAGTCATGCTGAAGCTTTCGGGGGTTCTGCCTGCGCTTGTGACGCCATTCGACCGCACCGGCGCCATCGACTTCGTTGCCTTTGGGCGGCACCTCGACAGCCTGCGCGCGGCCGGCGTATCGGGTTGGGTGCCGTGCGGCTCGTCGGGCGAGTACAATCTGCTGACCGATGCCGAACGCGACAGCGTGCTGACCTTCGTCCGGGACCAGGCCCGCCCCGGCGAGCTGCTGATCGCCGGCACCAATGCGCCCTCGACCGCCGGGGTGATCGCCAATACGCGCCGCGCCAGGGAACTCGGTTATCATGCCGTCCTTCTGGCCGTGCCCTTCTACACCAGGCCGACCCAGGCCGAGATCATCCACCACTTCGAGACCGTGGCCTCGGCCACCGACATGGACATCGTTCTGTATTCCTACCCCGGCAAGGACGGAGTCGAGATCGGCTACGAGGCGCTGGATGCGCTGGCCGACAATCCCCGGATCATCGCGATCAAGGAAAGCTCGGGCGTCCTGCAGCGGGCCATCGGCATCTCGACGCGCTATGCGGGCCGTATCCAGCTGGTGTCGGGATCGGACGACATCGCCTGGGATTTCATGCAGTGGGGTGCCGATGCCTGGATCTGCGGGCCGGCCAACTGCATGGCAAGACCCGTCTGCGAAATGGACGCGGCGTTCCGCAGGGGCGACCATGCGCGCGCCAAGGAGATCATGCAGGTGGTCTGGCCGGCGATGAACGTGCTGGAATCCGGCAAGTTCGTGCAGAAGCTGAAATACGGCTGCGAGCTTCAGGGCAACCCGGTCGGCGACTGCCGCATGCCGTTCGGTCCGCTGACCGACGCCGAAAAGGCCGAATTCGCCGCCGCCATGCAGCCGATCCTGGCCTGGGCCTAGGTCATGGCGACCGTCGTTGTCGGCGCCGGAATCATCGGCACCGCCATCGCGCATGACCTTCAGCGGCGCGGTCGGCAGGTTGTGCTGGTCGACCGCGACGCACCGGGACGGGGCGCCTCTTTCGGCAACATGGCCTCGATTGCGGTGACCGAGTTCATGCCGGCCTCCCGCCCCTCTGTCTGGAAACAGATCCCGGGCTGGATGCTGGACCCCGAGGGCCCGGTCCGGGTTCGACCATCCTACATGCCAAGGCTTGCGCCCTGGTTCCTGCGCTTTCTTGCCGCGTCGCGTCCCTCCAGGCTGCGCGAGCTGGAAGCACAGGGCGCCGCGCTCTGTGGTCGCGCTCTGGACGACACGCTCGACCTGCTGCGCGACACCGGCCTGTCCGACCAGATCAGCGACGAGGGGTGCCTGTCGCTTTACGCTGATGAGGCTGAGTTCAGGACCGACCGCGACCACATCGAACTGCTTGAACGGTTCGGTTTCCCGCACGAGGTCATCGGTCGCCAGGCGATCCGCCCGCTGGAGCCGGCGCTTTCGGACAAGGTCGGCATGGCGGTCCTCTTTCCGCAGAACCGGTCGATGAAGGATCCCTACGGTCTGGTGCTGGCCCTGGCCAGTCGGTTCGTCGGCCTTGGCGGACGGATCGAACGGGGCGACGTCGTGGGTTTCAACCGGTCCGACCGGATGCGCGAGGTGGCGCTGGGGGGCGGGCGCCATCTGCCCGCGGACGAGGTCGTCATCTGCGCCGGGGCCCATTCCGGCAGGCTGGCAAAGTCTCTGGGCGAGCCGATCCCGATGGAAACCGAGCGTGGCTATCACACGCAGATCATGGCGCCCGGCATCGGGCTGCGACATTCGATCATCTGGCCCGCAAAGGCCTTCATGGTGACACCCACATCGGGCGGCATCCGTGTCGGCGGCACGGTAGAGATGGCCGGTCTCGATGCCGCGCCCGACTACCGCCGGTCAAAGGTCACGGTCAGGCGTGCGCAGGAGGCATTGCCGAATCTGCGCTGCGAGGACTTCAGCGAATGGATGGGCCACCGTCCCGCCCTGCCGGACACGATTCCGATCCTGTCGGCCAGTGCCCGCACGAAGGGCCTTTTCTACGCCACCGGACACGGGCATCTTGGACTGACTCTGGCCGCCACCACGGCTCGGCTGATGGGGGACCTGATCACGGGGAAGCGGCCTCCGATCGATCTCCATCCCTACCGGATCAACCGTTACTGAGGATCGCACAATGACCCGCAAGGTTTGCATCGTCACCGGAGGTGGGCGAGGTATTGGCGCCGCTGTCGCCCGCGAGATGCATGCGCGCGGATACGCGCTGGTGCTGATGTCGCCGTCCGACTCCTGCGAGACCCTGGCCGCCGAACTGGGCGGAGTGGCCCGGCGTGGGGTCGCGCAAAGCGCCGAGGATCTGAAGGCGCTGGTCGATCTGGCGATGTCCACATATGGACGGATCGACTCTGTCCTCAATCATACCGGCCATCCGCCGAAGGGCGACCTTCTGTCCATCCCCGACGAAGGCTGGATGCTCGCGCATGACATGATCCTGGCCTCGGTCATCCGAATGGCCCGTCTGGTCACTCCGGTCATGGAGCAGCAGAAGGGCGGATCCATCGTCAACATCACCACCTATGCCAGTCACGAACCTTCGCTGTGGTTCCCGGCCTCCTGCACCTACCGGGCCGCCGTCTCGACCTTCACCAAGCTCTACTCCGACCGCTATGGGCCGTCCAACATCCGGATGAACTGCCTGGCGCCCGGCTTCACCGACAGTCTCGACGTGGCAAGGTATGGCGAGCTTGCGGCGCTGAAACGCATCGGGACCGTGCAGGAGCAGGCCAAGGCGGCGGCGTTCCTGCTGACCGATGACGGCAGCTATGTCACGGGTCAGACGCTGCGCGTCGATGGCGGCCTGACAAGGTCGGTCTGACAGGGCGGCGAGCCGGCCTCATGCGGCGGGCGTGAAGTCGAACCGCATGATGTGACGATAGGTCTGGCCCGGATCCAGCCGTGCCGGCGGAAACTGCGGCATGTTGGGCGAATTCGGGAACCGCTGGGTTTCCGCCGCAAAGCCGGCAAAGCGCGGATAGCGCGCGCCAGCCTTGCCGGGCGTGCCATCGAAATGCGCTCCCGTGTAAAGCTGGAGGCCCGGTTCGGTCGTGTCCAGCCGCATCTGGCGGCCCGAGACCGGATCAAGGGCTCTTAGGCAGGGACGCAGGCCCGTCGCATCGGTGGCGGCGGAAAGGCAGAAATTGTGGTCAAAGCCACCGGGTCCGGGCATCCGGTCCCCCACCTTGCGCAGGCGGCGGAAATCGAACGGAGTATCCGCGACCGCGCGGACTTCTCCGGTAGGGATCAGATGATCATCCACCGGCAGGTAGTGCGCGGCCTCGATCTGCAATTCCTGCCCCAGCACATCGCCGGAACCCTGACCGGCCAGGTTGAAGTAGGCATGATTGACCAGGTTCACCATGGTCGGGGCATCGGTCGCGGCCTCCATGGTGATGACCAGATGCAATCCCTCGACCCGGTAGGTCACCTTCGCGTCCAGAGCGCCGGGATAGCCCATTTCACCCGCAGGTGAGGTCACGGTCAGAACGGCATGGCTGTCGGAAACGTCCTCGATCCGCCAGTGCTTCGTGTCCAGTCCCGAACGACCGCCGTGCAGGTGCTGGTCGCCCTCGTTGCGGTCCAACTGGACCGGACGCCCGTCCAGGATGAACCGACCGCCCGCGATCCGGTTCGAGTATCTCCCGCAGGTCGCCCCGAGATAACCGCCACGGTCCCGCCAGTCCGACAGGACATCGAACCCCAGGACCACATCCGCCAGCACGCCCCTGCGATCCGGCACCCAAAGCGCCACGAGGCGTGCGCCATAGGTCAGGATGTCGGCCTTCAGCCCGTGGGAGCCCGTCAGACTGATGCGCCGGACGTCCTGGCCGTCGATCTGCCCGGCGCTGGTGATGCTGGACATTGCTAGTGCGCCCAATCCTGCGGCAACAGCGCATCCGGCATGTTCTGGTAGGCGACGGGCCGCAGCCAGCGCCGGATCGACAGGGTGCCGACCGAGGTCGCGCCGAAATTGGTGCTGGCCGGGTAGGGGCCACCGTGGACCTGCGCATCCACGACCTCGACCCCGGTCGGAAAGCCATTGGCAAGAATCCGTCCGGCCTTCCGCTCGAGCACCGGCATCAGGCTGTGCGCAAGGTCCATGTCCGCATCGTCGAGGTGCAGCGTGCAGGTCAGTTGCCCTTGCAGACTCCGCGCGACGGCCTGCATCTCGGCGGCATGACGCACCCGGACGATCAGTCCGAGCGGCCCGAAGACCTCTTCGGCCAGCATGTGGTCGGCCAGCCAGTCCGCGCCGGAAACCTCGAAGAGATAGGGTGTGGCATTGCGCAGGTCGCACATCGTGGTCAGCACGGCACGCACCCCGGTGCCGGCGGCCACGCGGTCGCGGCCTGCCCGGAAGGCCTCGGCAATGCCATCGGTCAGCATGGTCTGCGGGCCGACGGCGCCCACGGCCTCCTTCGCTGCTGCCACGAAGGCATCGGCCTCGGCACCGTCGATCACCACGGCGATGCCGGGATTGGTGCAGAACTGCCCGGCGCCAAGCGTCAGCGAGCCGGCCCAGCCCTTCGCGATCGCCTCGCCGCGCGCGGCAAGGGCAGCGGGCAACAGGAACATCGGATTGACCGACACCAACTCGCCGAAGAAGGGGATCGGCTCCGGCCGCGCGGCGCACAGGTTGAACAGCGCCCGGCCTCCGGCAAGCGATCCGGTGAAGCCGACCGCCTTGATGAAGGGATGCTGCACCAGCGCCTCGCCGACATCGCGCTTGCCACCCTGCACCAGGCTGAAGGTGCCGCGCGGCATGTCACAGGCCTGAATGGCGGCAAGGATGGCCTGGGCGACGATCTCTCCGGTTCCCGGATGGGCGGAATGGCCCTTTACCACCACCGGGCAGCCGGCCGCCAGCGCCGAGGCCGTGTCGCCGCCCGCCACCGAAAAGGCGAGCGGGAAGTTCGAGGCCCCGAATACCGCAACCGGGCCGATGGGCCGCTGGATCAGTTTCAGATCGGGGCGCGGCAGCGGCTGCCGGTCGGGCAGCGCCGGATCGTGGCGCCGGTCCAGCCAGTCGTCCTTCAGGATATGGCTGGCAAACAGCCGCAACTGCATCGTGGTCCGGCCCCGCTCGCCCTCCAGCCGTGCGGCGGGCAAGCCGGTCTCCTGAGTGCCGATCTCGGTGATCTGGGCGCCCCGGGCCTCGATCTCGTCGGCGATCCGGTTCAGGAAGGCCGCACGACCCGCGCGGGACACGGCGGAGTAGTCGGCGAACGCTGCCTCGGCCGCCTCGCAGGCCGCCTCGACGTGGGCGGGGGTTCCGGTTGCGAAGCTGTGCGCCGGGCCGTGGGCCGGCGACGACTGGAACGACTGGGCGGAACCCACCCATTCACCCGCGATCAGGTGCTTTCCTGTCAGCATGGGAACCTCCCTCAGAAGTCGAAGGCGGCGGTCGTTACCCGCTCGCCAAGGGTCAGCGCATCGGCAACATGGACCATCGGGGCAAGGTCCACCTCGCTTTCGCCCCGGCGCACCAGATCCGCCATTCGGGCATAAAGCGCCGGGTATTCGCCCATGATCGAGTTTTCCCCAGCCATCGGTTTGCCGTCGATTTCCAGAACATTGCCGCCCATGCGCAACGCAAGCTCGCCCCGGTCGGTCTGGACGCTGATGTCCCAGGTCTGCGGACCCTCTTGCCGCCAGTCGAAATCGGCCGTGACATTGCCGGTGAAGGTCAGCTGTGCCGCGATGGGTGTCTGACGGTTGGCCGGAAACTCCAGCCGCGCCTTCGTCAGGTGGACAGGCTGCGGCAGGATCTCGGTCAGGATGGAAAGGGCGTTGATGCCGGGGTCGAAGACGCCCATCCCGCCGGGCTCAAACACCCAGTCCTGGCCGGGGTGCCATTTGCGCACGTCCTCGCGCCAGGTGATGTGGGCCTCGTGCACCGCCTTGTCGGCGAGCCAGGCCTTCGCCGGGGCGACGGCATGGGCCATGCGGCTGTGCCAGGTGGCATAGAGTGTCAGGCCCCGGTCGCGTGCCAGAGCCTGAAGCTCATGCACCTCGGCCAGGGTGGCGCCGGGGGGCTTCTCCAGCATCACATGCCTCCCGGCCAGAAGCGCGGCCTCGGCATAGTCGAAGCGCGGGACGGGGGGCAGACACAACGACACCACGGGCACGTCCGGGCGTTCCGCGAGGAAGGCCGCGAAGTCGGTGAAGGCCGGCACCCCGGGAACGCTGCCCTTGCGGCTGACGGTTGCGGCAAGTTTCCAGTCGGGGCTGGCCGCGATCGCTGGAACGTGCTGGTCCAGAGCGATCTTGCCGATGCCGACCAGAGCGACCTTCAAGCGGGCCATCAGTGGCTCTCCCGCGCGACGGCGTTGCCGCGGCACCCGACCAGGAAGTCCATGTCGGCGCCCTTGTCGGCGCCCTGCACATGGTCGTGGTAGAGCTTGGCATAGCCCGAGGCAGGAGGCTCCACCGCCGGCTTCCAGGCGGCAAGACGGGCCTTCAGCTCCGCCTCGGGAATGTCCAGATGCAGGCGGCGGTTCTCGACATCCAGTTCGATCATGTCGCCGTTGCGGACCACGGCCAGCGGGCCACCGCGCGCAGCCTCGGGGCTAGTGTGCAGCACGACCGTGCCGTAGGCGGTGCCGGACATGCGCGCATCCGAGATGCGGACCATGTCGGTTATTCCCTTGCGCAGCACTTTGGGCGGCAGGCCCATGTTGCCGACCTCGGCCATGCCGGGATAGCCGCGCGGGCCGCAATTCTTCAGCACCATCACGCAGGTCTCGTCGATGTCGAGGCTTTCGTCCTCGATCTTCGCCTTGTAGTCGTCGATGTCCTCGAAGACGACCGCGCGGCCTCGGTGCTTCATCAGGGCAGGGGTGGCGGCCGAGGGCTTCAGGACCGCGCCGTCGGGGGCGAGGTTGCCCTTGACCACCACGATCCCGCCCGACTGGGTCAGCGCCTTTTCGGCCGGAAGGATCACGTCGTCGTTGTGGATGCGGGCGTCCTTGACCTCGTCCCAGATCGGCCCGCCACTGACCGTCAATGCGTCCTTGTTCAGCAACCCCGCCTCGCCCAGACGCTTGATGACCGCCGGCAGACCGCCGGCATAGAAGAACTCCTCCATCAGGTATTTGCCCGAGGGCATCAGGTTGACGATGGTCGGCACGTC
Source organism: Tabrizicola flagellatus (assembly GCF_008271465.1). Lineage (GTDB taxonomy): Bacteria > Pseudomonadota > Alphaproteobacteria > Rhodobacterales > Rhodobacteraceae > Tabrizicola > Tabrizicola flagellata. The sequence goes on from NZ_VMDU01000002.1 coordinate 32,525, forward strand.
GCGGCCCCAGTCGTCCCAGTCGTTGAGCGTGAGGTCGATGCCGCAGCGGCCGGCGATGGCCAGGAGGTGGATCACCGCGTTGGTCGAGCCGCCGATTGCGGCGTTGGTGCGGATCGCGTTCTGGAAGGCCTCGCGGGTCAGGATATGGGATGGCCGGAGGTCGTCCTTCACCATCTGCACGATGCGCCGCCCGGTCAGCTGCGCCATGACCCGACGGCGGCTGTCCACCGCGGGGATCGCCGCGTTGCCGGACAGCGTCATGCCCAGCGCTTCGGCCATGGAGGCCATGGTGGAGGCCGTGCCCATCGTGTTACACGATCCGGGCGAGCGGGACATCGAGGCCTCGGCCTCGACGAATTCCTCGGCGGTCATCTCGCCCGCCTTCACCGCCTCGGAGAACTTCCACAGATGCGTGCCCGAGCCGACGCGCTCCCCCCGGAAATAGCCGTTCAGCATCGGCCCGCCGGAGACCATGATGGTGGGCAGATCGACCGAGGCCGCACCCATCAGCAACGACGGCGTGGTCTTGTCGCAGCCGACAAGGCAGACGACGCCGTCCATCATCTGACCACGGATCGTCTCCTCGACCGCCATTGCGGCGAGGTTGCGGAACATCATCGCGGTCGGACGAAATGCGCTTTCAGAGACCGAGAACACCGGCACGATGATCGGGAAGCCGCCGGCCTCGTAAACCCCATGCTTCACCCGCTCGGCCAGGTCGTTCAGGTGCGCGTTGCAGGGATTCGCCTCGCTGAAGGTGTTCAGGATGCCGATGACCGGACGTCCGTCGAACAGGTCGGCGGGGAGACCCTGGTTCTTCATCCACGAGCGGTGGTAGATCGCATCCTTCGAGGTGCCGGAGAACCATTCCTGCGACCGCAGCTTGCGCGGCCAGGGGGCGGGTTTGAAGCTGGACATCTCGGGTTCCTTACAGGGCTTGGACACGGGTTGCGCCGGAAGACTTCGGCGCGAAGGTCAGGGTGTTGCGAAGCGGCTGACCGAAGTCGGCAACCTCGATCTCGAAGATGTCGCCGGCCTGTGTCTTGATGCCGTCGGCAAAGGACAGGGTGGCGGTGCCGAAGTAGTGGACATGCAGGTCGCCGGGCTGGCGGAAGATCGAATACTTGAAGTGGTGGTGTTCAAGGTTCGCCAACGTGTGCGACATGTTGGCCTCGCCGCTCAGAAAAGGCTTCTCCCAGAGGGTCTTGCCGTCGCGCAGGATGCGGGAATGGCCGCGGACATCGGGGGGCAGGTCGCCCACCAGGATTTCGGGGCCGAAGGAGGCCACCCGCAGCTTGGAATGAGCAAGCCAGAGGTAGTTCACCCGCTCTGTGACATGGTCCGAGAATTCATTGCCCAGCGCCCAGCCGATCCGGTGCGGAGTGCCGTCGGGGCCGATCAGGTAGATCCCGGCGATTTCCGGTTCCTCGCCACCGTCCTCGGCGAAGCCCGGGGCTTCGAGGGCCGCACCAGGGGCGACCGCGGCATAGCCGTTGCCCTTGTAGAACCATTCGGGCTGCGCACCGACCTCGCCCGGGGCGGGGCGGCCGCCTTCCAGTCCCATGCGGAACATCTTCATGCTGTCGGTCAGGGTCTCGGCGCCTTCCAGCTTGGCATGCATCGCGTCCCGGGCGGAGGCCGAGCCAAGGTGGGTCAGCCCCGTCCCGGTCAGATGCAGATGCGCCGGGTCCGGGTGACTGACCGGCAGATCGAAGGTGGCGCGGGTCAGGTCCACTGTCTCGCCCAGCCCCCGGCGGCCGATTTCGGCGGCGATCCCCTGCCCGGACCTGATGGCCGCCTGCGCCAGTTCGTAGACCGAGGCGGTATTGCGCAGGACGCGCGCCTCGTCGCCCTGCCGGACGACCACGCCGATCCCCTTGACCGTGGACAGATGCATGACCGATCTCACTTGTTCTTGTTGTAGACGTCGAAGATCACGGCAGCGAGCAGCACCAGCCCCTTGATCATCTGCTGGTAGTCGATGCCGACGCCAAGGATCGACATGCCCATGTTCATCACGCCCATGATCAGAGCCCCGATCACCACCCCGATGATCTTGCCAGATCCGCCGGTCATCGAGGCCCCGCCAATGAACACGGCGGCGATGGCGTCCAATTCGAACCCTGTTCCAGCTTTCGGGGTGGCCGAGTTCAGGCGCGCGGTGACCATCATGCCGGCCAGGGCCGCCAGCACGCCCATGTTGACGAAACAGGCAAAGACCAGGCGTTCGGTGTTTATTCCGGACAGCTTGGCCGCCTTTTCGTTGCCGCCCACGGCATAGATGCGGCGGCCCTGAACCGTGTTCTCGGTGAAGAAGGCATAAAGCACGATCAGGACGGTCAGCACGACCAGAACGTTCGGCAGGCCCCGGAAACTGGCGAGCTGCCAGCCCACGAAGGCCATGGCGGCTGCGATCACCAGGGTCCGGCCCCAGAACAGGCCGCCGGGCTCGGGCGTGATGCCGAATTCGGCATCGCGCTTGCGGGCGCGAAGGCCGATCCAGATCACGATCGCGATGGCCAGCGCCGCGATGATCAGGGTCAGCCCGTGCGGCTTCATCACCCCGGTCAGGTCGGGAATGAAGCCCGAGGACATGGCCTGGAACTCTTTCGGGAACGGACCGATGTTCTGCCCGCCCAGAAGCCACAGCGTTGCGCCGCGGAACACCAGCATCCCTGCCAGCGTGACGATGAAGCTGGGGATGCGCCAGTAGGCCACCCAGTAGCCCTGCGCCGCCCCGATCAGCCCGCCCACCAGCAATGTCAGCGGGATCACCGCCCAGACCGGCAGGCCCTGCTTGACCGTCAGCCAGGCTGCCACCGCCCCGGTAAAGGCCGCGACCGAGCCCACCGACAAGTCGATGTGGCCCGAGACGATGATGAGTAGCATGCCCAGCGCCAGGATGATGACGTGGCCGTTCTGCAGGAAGATGTTGGTGATGTTCGGAGCCTGCAGGAACATCGGCTTGCCCTGCATGGATACCAGCAGTGAAAACAGCGCCACGATGGCGACCAGCGCCAGGAGCATGCCGTTTTCGCGGAAATGTCCGCCCAAGGAGCTTTGCTTTTCAGCCATTCACGCCACCTTCCCTGTGGTCTTGCCGTTGTCTTTCACGATCAGCGCCATGATCTTTTCCTGACTGGCCTCGTCGCGCGTCAGCTCGCCTACGATCCGGCCCTCGTTCATCACATAGATCCGGTCGCACATGCCCAGAAGCTCGGGCATCTCGGACGAAATCATCAGCACGCCGCGGCCCTGGTCGGCGAGATCCTTCATGATCGTGTAGATCTCGAACTTCGCGCCGACGTCGATGCCTCGGGTCGGCTCGTCGAGGATCAAGAGCTCGGGGTCGGTGAATAGCCATTTCGACAGGACAACCTTCTGCTGGTTTCCGCCCGAGAGGTTCACCACCTTCTGCTGCACGCCGGGAGTGCGGATCGCCAGCTGCTTGCGATAGGTCTCGGCCACTTGCGCCTCGCGCCGCTTGTCGAGGATGGAGTTCTTCGCGATGCCGACCAGGTTGGCCAGGCTGATGTTCCTCAGGATCGGCTCTTCCAGGATCAGGCCCAGCGCCTTGCGGTCCTCGGTGACGTAAGAGATGCCCGCCTCGATCGCCTTGGTCACGGTCGAGACATCCACGGGCTTTCCGTGCATCTTCACCGTGCCCTGGTGCCCCTTGCCGTAGCTGCGCCCGAATATCGACATGGCCAGTTCGGTACGGCCGGTGCCCATGAGCCCCGCAATGCCCACGATCTCGCCCTTGCGGACGTTCAGAGAGACGCCCTTGATCATCTGCCGTCCCGCCTGTTCGGGGTGCCAGCAGGACCAGTTCTCGACCTCGAACAGCATCTCGCCGGGGTGGCTTTCGCGCTCGGGGTAGCGGTGCGCCATGTCGCGGCCGACCATGTCCTTGATGATGCGGTCCTCGGAAATCTCGTCCTTGGTCAGGGTGGAAACCGAAGTGCCGTCGCGGATCACGGTGATCCGGTCAGCCACGCGGGAAATCTCGTTCAGCTTGTGGCTGATGATGATCTGGGTCACGCCGCGTGCCTTCAGGTCCAGCATCAGGTCGAGAAGCCGGTCGGCGTCAGCCTCCTGAAGGGCAGCGGTCGGTTCGTCCAGGATCAGGAGGCGCACGTTCTTCGACAGGGCCTTGGCGATCTCGATCAGCTGCTGCTTGCCGACGCCCAGCTTGCCGACGACAGCGCCCGGAGGCTCGTTGAGGCCAACCTGGCGCAACAGGTCTTCGGTCTTCTTGAACGCCATCGGCCAGGAGATGACGCCCTTCGACGCCACCTCGTTGCCCAGGAACAGATTCTCGGCGATCGACAGGAGCGGGATCAGCGCAAGTTCCTGGTGAATGATGATGATGCCCTTGTGCTCGCTGTCGCGGATCCCGCGGTTATGCAGCGGCTGGCCATCATAGACGATCTCGCCCTCGTAGGTACCGTGCGGATAGACACCCGACAGCACCTTCATCAGCGTGGATTTTCCGGCGCCGTTCTCGCCGCAGATGGCATGGATTTCCCCGGCCTCGACCGTCAGGCTGACCCGATCAAGCGCCTTGACGCCCGGGAAGACCTTGGTGATCTCCCGCATTTCAAGAAGTGTGGTCATGATCCCTCCCCCAGGGGATCCCGCCTGCGCGGGAGCGGCGCAGGCGGGCCCTTCGGCTCAGCCTACTTCAGCTGGTCCGCGGTATAGTAGCCCGAACCGACCAGGACTTCCTCGTAGTTCGAGATGTCCACCGAGACCGGCTCCAGCAGGTAGGACGGCACGACCTTCACGCCGTTGTCGTAGGTCGAGGTGTCGTTGATCTCGGGCTCCCCGCCGGCAAGCACCGCGTCCACCATCTTGACGGTGACCTTGGCGAGTTCGCGGGTATCCTTGAAGATGGTCGAATACTGCTCGCCCGCGATCATCGACTTGACGGACGGGATCTCGGCGTCCTGGCCGGTGACGATCGGCATCTTCAGGTCGCCCGAGCCGTAGCCCACGCCCTTGACCGACGACAGGATGCCGATCGACAGGCCGTCGTAGGGTGACAGCACGCCGTGCAGCTGCTTGTCGCCGTAGTTCGAGGTCAGAAGGTTGTCCATCCGCGCCTGGGCGACGGCGCCATCCCAGCGCAGGGTGCCGACCACGTCCATGCCCATCTGGCCCGAGGGAATGACGATCTCGCCCGCGTCGATCATCGGCTGCAGGATCGACATCGCGCCGTTGTAGAAGAAGAAGGCGTTGTTGTCGTCCGGGCTGCCGCCGAACAGTTCGACGTTCCACGGCTTCACATCCGGGAAACGCTCCTTCAGGCCCTTCACCAGGCTTTCGGCCTGCTGCACACCGACCTTGAAGTTGTCGAAGGTCGCGTAATAGTCAACGTTCGCGCTGTCGCGGATCAGGCGGTCATAGGCGATGACCTTGATCCCCTGGGCGGCAGCGTTCTCCAGTGCGTTCGACAGCGTGGTGCCGTCGATCGCCGCGATCACCAGCGCCTTCACTCCGCTGGTGATCATGTTCTCGATCTGGTTCAGCTGCGTCGGGATGTCGTCTTCGGCATACTGCAGATCGGTGGCGTAGCCGGCCTCCTGGAAGGCCTTCACCATCGACTCGCCGTCCGAGATCCAGCGCGACGAGGATTTCGTGGGCATCGCGATGCCGATGGTGCCCTTGTCCTGGGCGAAGGCAGGCAGCGCCGACAGGGCGGCCGTGGTGCCGGCAAGGGCCATGAGGCCGCGGCGGGTCAAGATCATCTTGTTTCCTCCCGATGATTCTTCGTTTGCATCCGCTTTGGGCGTGCCTTTGCAGCCCTTGCTCACGGACGCGCCGCAGATTGCGTGGACGACCCATATCTGTCAAATAGGGTTTATGAAGAGATACATGATGATTTCGTTATGAATCAAACCGAGGCCGGCCTTTCGATCCAGCTGCGCCGGCTGAAACCCGTGCAATTGCGGCTGCTCGCAGAGCTGGATCAGGCCGGCGCCTTGGGGGTGGCGGCCGCACGGATCGGGATTGCCCAGCCGGCCGCCTCGCGGTTGCTGGCCGACATGGAGGCCCTGCTCGGCCTGTCCCTGCACGAACGTCAGGGGCGCGGGTTGCGGTTGACCGCCGTCGGTCGGGCCCTCGCCCGGCGCGCGGCCCGGATCGAGATCGAACTGGCCGACGCCGCGCGCGACATGGCCGAGGCTGCCACCGGAAGGGCGGGCGTGGTCCGGGTGGGCGCGGTAACGGGCCCCGCGCTCAGCCTGGTCATGCCGACCCTGATCGCGTTGCAGTCGGATCTTCCCGACTTCCGGGCCGAGGTGACGGTCGCGACCTCGGTCACGCTGTGCGATCTGCTGCGCGAGGGGCGGCTGGACTTCGCGCTCGCGCGGCTGTCACCCGGGGAAACGCAGCTCGAGGCGCGCGTGCTGGCGGGAGAGCCCTTGTCGCTGGTGGTCCGGCGCGGCCATCCGCTGCTGGTCAGGCCGATCCTGTCACTGCATGACCTGCTTGGGTTCGACTGGGTGATGGGCGACGACGAAACCCTGCTCACGCAAACCGTGATCAGCCGGCTGACCGAACTGGACCTGCCGTTGCCGAAGCGTCGGATCTCGACCTCTTCCTTCCTGTTCACCCTCGCCCTTCTGAACCAGACCGACGCCATTGCGCCCCTGGCAACACCGGTCGTTGACAGTTTCGCGGGCAATCCATCGGTGCCCTTCGTGTCCCTGCCCATCGACCTTGGCCTGGCCGTGGCCCCGTTCAGCCTGGTGACCCGGATCGGCGCCCAGATGACCCCCTCGGCCCAGCGGCTGGCGGATGCGGTGCTGGCCGCGTCCTAGGCGTTCCGATCCAGCCAGTCGGCGAAGGCGGACACCACGTCCGGGTCGCAGTCCACCAGATGCTGCGGGGCCGGGTAGTCGCCTTCGTGGACATCGCTGACGAAGCGGCCCATGGCCTCGATCCGCATGGCTTGCAGCCGGTCGTATTCGGCGGCGAAATCCGCGTAGACCTTGGCGTGGCGCGGGACCTTGCCCCGGTTCTGGCCCAGCACGTCGTCGGCAAAAAGGTACTGCGCGTGCCCGCCCGCCCCCGCGCCCATCGAAATGAGGAAGAGCTTGCTCCTCTCGGCAATGAGCCGCGTGATCGAGTGTGGAACGACCTCGATTTCCGCCGCGAAGGCGCCAGCCTCTTCCAGCGCCCTGCACTGGGCCCAGACCAGTTGCGCCGTCTCCAGCGTCTTTCCCACTGCCTTGAACCCGCCAGTCCAGGTGCGTTTCGAGGGGATCAGGCCGACATGACCGCAAACCGGCAACCCATGATCGGCCATGGCGCGCACGGTCGCCAGTGAACCAGAGCAGTAGAACCCGTCCGCGCCGTGCTTGTAGAGCGGGAAGGCCCAGCGCAGGAAATCATCCGTCCCGCCAATTTCGTAGAAGTTGTCACCGGGAAAGGCGAAGGCGTCCGGGGCAGCCTCGCGGAAACGGCGGTCCATCACCATGGCAGGCGGCACGGACAAGAGCTCGACCCCGGCCCGGGTCGCGGCCTCGGCTTCCTCCAGCGTCTCGACCCGCAGCATGGCGAACTGATGCGTGCCACGCGCATCCATCAGGTCCCTGACAGTGGGCGGGGCCATCACGCCACCTCGACAAACACGCGATCACCCTCGACCTTCACCGGGAAGGTCCTGAGGTTCACGCAGACCGGGGCGCGTTTAGCCTCTCCGGTGCGATAGTCGAACTGGCCGTTGTGCTTGGGGCACTCGATCAGATGGCCCATCACCAGGCCGTCGCAGAGATGGACCTGCTCATGCGTGCAAAGACCGGCCGTCGCGAAGAATTCGCCCTCCGGCGAATGATAGATGGCGAAGGTCTGGCCGGCGTGATCCCAGCGGATCAGGTCCTCGGCGTCGATGTCGTCGGTCGAACAGGCGTCAATCCAGGGCATGATCCGTCCTCATTCTGCGGCGGCCGGACGCATCATGCCCGGCACATACTGATGGAAATCCTCGCGGTAGGGCTTGGCCGTGGGGGGCAGTGCACGCTTCAGGAAGTAGTCTTCGTTCCGCACCTGGCGCAGGATCGCCGGCCACATTTCCCGGAAGGCCTCGGCAATCGAGCGGTTGGGCGGCGGCAGGTCGTCCTTGATGATCTCGTGCAGACGGGGCAGCGCGTGGTAGGGCACCATCGGGAACATGTGGTGTTCGACATGGTAATTCATGTTCCAGTAGATGAATCGGCTGATCGGGTTCATGTAGACCGTTCGGCTGTTCAGCCGGTGATCCACCACGTTGTCAGCCAGGCCGCCGTGCTGGAGAAGCCCGGTCATGACGTGGTGCCAGGCGCCATACATCCGGGGCAGGCCGATCACCATAAGCGGCAGGATCGAGCCCATCCAGACCGCAAGCCCGATCGTCGCGGCATAGATTGCGACGTAGACGATGGCGACCCGCTGCACCTTGCCCCATTCGCTTTGCGGCACATAAGTGCGCTCTTCCGGAGTCGGGCCGGAAACGGCGTTCCTCAGGATGCGCGGGATGAAGGCGATCACGTCCAGGATGCCGAAGAAGTTCAGGACCAGCTTGGCGACTTCCGGCGGGCGCATCACGGCGATCTCGGGATCGCGGCCGACGAAGTAGGTCTCGGAATGGTGGCGGGCGTGGCTCCAGCGCCAGGTGGCCGAGTTGCGCATGATCATGAAGCTGGCGATCTCGTAGACGACGTTGTTCATCCAAGGCGTGCGGAAGGCGGTGCCGTGCCCGCATTCGTGCCAGCGCGAATCCGAGGCCGAACCGTAAAGCACACCGTAAGCGAGCCAGAACGGCGCCGACCACCACGACGGCCAGAGCGCGATGCCGATGCCGGCAAGCAGGATCATGCTGCCATACAGGATGATGGTGTCGCGGATCGCCGGCGCGTCGCTGCGTGCCATCAGATCCTTCATCACCTTGCGTGGTACCTCGGTGTGATACCACTCGGCCGCCGTCAGCCCGCTTTCCACGGCGCGCGCGGCGTCAGGACCGAACAGGCTGTAGTTGCGCTTGCCCATGTGTGACCCCCGTCTCCCTGCGCTTCCTGCCGGAAACGCCTCCTGCCATCGTGCATAGGTCGGGCCGGGTCCGATCGCCAAGTGCCTGGCTTGCAGGTTTCGTCATGATCCATCATAGTCCGGCAAAGCCCTGATAGATTTTCGTCAAGCCCTATGGCAAATCGCCCCACCATTCATGACGTCGCCCGCGAGGCGGGCGTGTCCAGCGCCACGGTGGACCGCGTCCTCAACGGGCGCGAAAGGGTTCGCGAGGAAACCGCGCGCAAGGTCTACGAGGCCGCCCGCCTGATCGGCTACCATGCCGCGCCGCTGATCGGACAAAGGGTGCAGGCCGACCTGCCGCGCCTGCGGTTGGGCCTGGTGCTGCACAAGGAAAGGCAGGCCTTCTACCAGGCCTTCAAGGCCGAGGCCGAAAGGGCCGTGACCCGGGCGACGGGCGTCCGGGCTTCGATCCAGGTCGCCTTTGCGGCCTCGCAATCGCCCAAGGACTTCACCGAACTGATGGAGGGCATGGTTGGTCGCGTCGATGCCGTCGCCGCAACCGCTGTGACACATCCCGAAGTGACCGAAGCCGTCATGCGGCTCAATGCCAAGGGCATCCCCTGCTTTGCGCTCCTCAACGATTTCGGCCAGGGGGTCCGGCAAAACTATCTTGGCCTCAACAACTTGAAGGTCGGGCGGATTGCGGCGCACATGATCGCGACTGCCTCGCACCACGCGGGCAAGATCGCGGTCTTCGTCGGCGGCTATCGCTGGCACGGTCACGAACTGCGCGAGACCGGCGTCCGCAGCTACTTCCGGGAACACGCGCCTCAGTTCCAGGTTCTTGATACCCTGATCAACCTGGAAACCCGGCAACTGACCTACGAGGCGACGCTGGACCTGCTTTCCCGCCACCCCGATCTCCGTGGCATCTACTGTGCGGGTGGCGGGATGGAGGGAGCCATCGCCGCGGTTCGCGAGGCCCGGGCCCCGGGCGAGGTGGCGCTGGTCGTCAACGAGCTCACGCCAGAAAGCCGGGCAGCCCTTATCGGGCGGCACGTCACGATGGTGATTGCAACGCCGCTTCAAAGGCTTTGCGACGATCTGATCCGGCTGGCAACCGCAGCCGTCACGGACGGCATGGTGCCCGTCCAGGGTCAGCATTTCCTGCCTCCCGACCTTTACCTTCCTGAAAGCGTCTGACGAAAAACTTTCAGACTATTATAGCCACCTTCGTCAGGAATGATGGGATCGTTCCTCTGCCGATTGACGCGGCCGGAGAGTCTCGGGGAAGGTCCGGCCAGGAAGGTCGTCGCGGTTGGGGAGGCCGGGGATGGTGCAGTTTGCGTTGAACCACATGACAGTGGCGCGGCTGTCCTTTCGCGATCTTGTCGCGCTGGCGAAGCGGCTGGGCTGTGTCGGTGTCGAGGTCAGGAACGACCTGCCGCAACCGCTGTTCGACGGCATGGACCCGGCCGAGGGCGGGGCGCTGCTTCGCGATAGCGGGCTTCGGCTGCTGGCGGTGGCCGAGGTCAAGCGGTTCAACGACTGGTCTTTCGAGAAGGAGGCCGAGGCGCTGGCACTGATGAAGATCGCCCGCGCCGCCGGGGCCGAGTCTGTCAGCCTGATCCCGCGCAACGACAACCTGGGCATGGGCAACGGCGAGCGGCAGGCATCCTTGCGCGTCGCGCTTAAGGCGCTGAAACCGATGCTCGAGGATCACGGGCTGGTCGGCATGGTCGAGCCCCTGGGCTTCGAGATCTGCGCCTTGCGCTTCAAGTCCGAGGCGGTCGAGGGGATCGAGGCGGTCGGCGGCAGGGACCGCTTCAAGCTGGTGCACGACACCTTCCACCACACGCTGGCCCATGGCGGTCCACTGTTCCCCGAACATACCGGGATCGTGCATGTCTCGGGCGTGGTGGACCAGGAGGTTGGCATCGCCGACATGCGCGACCCGCACCGGGTGCTGGTCACGCCGCAGGACCGGCTGGGCAACGTGGAGCAGATCGCGGCGCTGCTGGCTGCGGGATGGAGCGGGCCGATCAGCTTCGAGGCGTTCTCGCCAGAGGTGCACGCCCTCGCCGATCCCGGTGCCGCGCTGGCGAAGTCCTTCGAAGTCATCCGCCAGGGCATTGCCGCCCGCGCTGCCTGAGTTCCGGACCCCGGAGGAAACGGGTCCTTCCGGCACGATCCAGGATGCCGCCGGACATCCAACAAGGGAGAGAGAGATGAAAAAGACGCTTCTTGCCGCAGGCTTCGCCGCTCTGATGGGCACAACCGCGATGGCGGAAGGGATCGGTGTGTCGATGGCCAAGTTCGACGACAACTTCCTGACCGTTCTGCGCAACGGCATCCAGGCCCAGGCCGATGCCGCCGGGCTTTCGGTGCAGATCGAGGACGCTCAGGACGACGTCGCAAAGCAACTGGACCAGATCAACAACTTCATCGCGAGCGGCGTGGACGCGATCATCGTGAACCCGGTCGATACCTCGGCCACGCAGGCGATGTCGGATGCCGCCGCTGCCGCCGGCGTGCCTTTGGTCTATGTGAACCGCCAGCCGATCAACGTGGACAGCTTGCCCGACAACCAGGCCTTCGTCGCCTCGAACGAAGCCGAGTCCTCGCGCCAGGGCTTCATCGAGCAGTGCAACCAGTGGAAGGCCGCCGGCAAGGACGAGGTCAGCGTCTACGTTCTGCAGGGCCAGCTTTCCAACCAGGCCGCCGTGCAGCGCACGCAGAACTATTACGACGTGATCAACGAAGGCCTCTGCCCGGTGAAGGTCAACGTGATCGACCAGCAGACCGCGAACTGGAGCCGCGACGAGGCCCAGAACCTGATGACCAACTGGCTCTCGACCGGCACGGCCTTTGACGGCGTGCTGGCCAACAACGACGAGATGGCTCTGGGCGCGATCCAGGCGATGAAGGCGGCGGGGATCGACATGGCCTCGGTCATCGTGTCGGGCGTCGATGCAACCCAGGACGCGCTGGCCTCGATGCAGGCCGGGGAACTGGACATCACCGTGTTCCAGAACGCCGCGGCCCAGGGGGGCGGCGCGCTCGACGCGGCGGTCAAGCTGGCCAAGGGCGAGGCGGTGGACCAGAAGGTCTACATCCCGTTCGAGCTGGTGACCCCGGCGAACATGGCCGACTACATGGCGAAGAACTGAGCCCCTTCCGGGCACCTGCGGGGCGGCCGGCGACGGTCGCCCCGTTTTCTGGCGCTGATGGGTTCACATCGGCCAGATACTTGAATTCTGGGGGAGGGGTGACGTGGCAGAAACAGCGCATGGCCTGGGCGGCCTGAAATACGATCCGACAAAGCGCACGCGCGCGCCCGAATGGAACGTCTTCGGCGCGCTCGTCCTGATCGTCCTGATCTTCGAGATCCTGAACCGCATGCAGGGGGGGTCGTTCCTCTTCAACATGCGCGACAATGTGGACGCGATCTTCAACCAGCAGCGGCTGGACATCATGATCCTGCAGGTCGCGATCGTCGGGATCATCGCGCTGGGGGTGACGCAGGTCATCATCATCGGCGGGATCGACCTGTCGTCGGGCAGCGTCGTGGGCGCGACGGCGATGATCGTGATGAGCTTCGCGCAGACCGCCGTGGTCAACGGCAACCCGAACCCGAAGGCGATCTTCGGCGACTGGGCGATGGACCTGCCGGTGATCGTGCCGATCGCGGTGGGTCTCGCCTGCGGCCTGGTCGCCGGTCTGGTGAACGGCCTTCTGGTCGCCTACACGAAGATCCCGCCCTTTATCGCCACGCTGGGCATGATGGTCAGCGCAAGGGGCGTGGCGCGCTGGTGGTCGAACGGGCAGCCGGTCAGCTTTCCCACCGCCGAATACGGCCAGCTTGCGAACGGGGACCTCCTGGGTAGTCTGACCTTCGGCCTGATCCACTGGCCGGGCCAGAACCCCGCCGTGGTGTTTGTCCTGCTGGCGGTGCTGTTCCACGTCGTCATGACCTACACGCTCTACGGCAAGCGCTGCTATGCCATCGGGTCGAACGAGGCCGCGGCCCGGATGTCGGGGATCAACGTCGATCGGCACAAGGTGCTGGTCTATGCGATTGCAGGGCTGCTGGCGGCGGTTGCGGCCGTCCTTCTGACCTCGAAGAATCTCACGGCCCAGGCGGGCATGGGGGTGATGTATGAACTCGACGCCATCGCCATGGCAGTGATCGGCGGGGTCAGCCTTGCCGGGGGTCGTGGCTCGATCATCGGCACCGTGCTCGGCGCGGCGATCTTTTCCGTCATCATCTCCGGCTTCACCTCGGTCAAGTTGGACGCCTACTATCAGGAGATGGTCAAGGGTGCGATCATCGTCGGCGCAGTGGTGCTTGACCAGTGGCGGCAGCGCAAGCGGGCAAGGGGGTAGGCCGATGTCGAGGATCATTCTGGAAACCCGTGGCCTGACAAAGCATTACGGTGGCGTCCATGCGCTGGAGGATGCGAACTTCATCCTGCACGAGGGCGAACACGTCGCTGTCGTCGGCGACAACGGCGCGGGCAAGTCCACCTTCGTCCGCCAGGTGACGGCGGTGGAGCAGCGCACGGCGGGCGAGATCATCTTCGACGGCCGGCCGGTGCATTTCTCGGGACCGCTCGAAGCGCGCGAAGCGGGAATCGAGACGGTGTTCCAGACGCTGGCGCTGGCGGACGATCTGGACGTACCGTCGAACCTGTTTCTCGGACGCGAGATCTTCAAGTGGCGGCTCGGGCCGTTTTCCTGGCTGGACCGCAAGACGATGCGTGATCGGACGCTGGAGGCGCTGAAGACCACGGCCGTCAAGATCCCCAATGTCGACAACCCGATCCGCAACATGTCAGGCGGCCAGCGCCAGTGCGTTGCCATCGCGCGGACGGCGGCATTCGCGTCCAAGCTGGTCATCATGGACGAGCCGACGGCGGCGCTGGGGGTGCAAGAGACGGCGCAGGTGGAAAACATCATCCGCGGGCTGAAGGACCGGGGCATCCCGATGATCCTGATCAGCCATAACCTGCGGCAGGTGTTCGATCTGGTGGACCGGATCGTCGTCTTCCGTCGCGGCCGGATCGTCGCCTCGCTGCGCCGGGACGAGACGGACGGGAACGACATCGTGTCCTACATCACCGGCGTCAAGGGCGGATCGGACGCGGCCTATGCCTGACCACAAGGAAACCGTCGCCGTCATCGCGGGCGGCACGCAGGGCCTCGGTCTGGCGATTGCCGAGGCGCTGGTGGCCGATGGCTGCACCCGTCTCGTCGTCGCCGGCCGACGCCTGGCCGAGGGCGAGGCGGCGGTGCATCGTCTGCGGGGGCTGGGCGCCGACGCCCATTTCCGGCGCGCCGACATGGGCGTGGTCGAGGATGCGGTGGCGCTGGTCGATGCGGCAGCGGCACGGTTCGGGAGGGTGACGGCGCTGGTCAACGCGGCGGCGACGACCGAGAGGGGGTCGATCCTCGACTGCTCGCCCGCGGATTTCGACAGGCATATCGCGGTGAACACGCGAGGCCCGTTCTTCGCCTTGCAGCGGTTCGCGCAGCTGGCGGTGGCCGGCGGGCATCCGGCAAGCGCGGTGAACATCCTGTCGATGGTGGTGCACTGCGGGCAGTCTTACCTCGCGCCCTATTCGGCCTCGAAGGCGGCGCTGGCCAACATCACCAAGAACGCGGCCCAGGCGCTGCGGAAGTATCGGATCCGGGTGAACGGGATCAACTGCGGCTGGATGGACACGCCCGGAGAGGACGAGACGCAGCGCCGCTTCCATGGCGCGCGGGATGGCTGGCTTGCCGAGGCCGAGGCGCGGCAGCCGATGGGGATGCTGGTCAAGCCCGTCCATGTGGCCGGGCTGGCCAGCTACTTGCTTTCCGACGCGTCCGGCGTGATGACCGGCGCGTTGGTGGATTTCGATCAGAACGTCGCCGGGGCCTACCCGGAGTAAGGAGAAAGATGACGATCAGGTTCGGGCTTCTGGGTGCGGGGCGCATCGGGAAGGTTCATGCGAAGGCGGTGACGGGCAACCCGGCCGCGAAGCTGGTGGCGGTTTCGGACGCGATGCCCGCCGCGGCGCAGGCGATTGCCGATCAGTATGGCTGCGAGGTGCGGACCATCGACGCCATCGCGGCGGCCAAGGATATCGACGCGGTGGTGATCTGCACCCCGACCGACACCCATGCCGACCTGATCGAGCAGTTCGTGAAGGCTGGCAAGGCCGTGTTCTGCGAAAAGCCCATCGACCTCAGCCTCGCCCGCGTGAAACAGTGCCTTGACGTCGTCCGCGCCCACAGGGGGACGTTGATGGTCGGCTTCAACCGTCGTTTCGACCCGCATTTCCGTGCGGTCCGGGCCGAGATCGACAAGGGCACCATCGGCAAGGTCGAGATGGCGGTGATCATCAGCCGCGACCCCGGCGCGCCGCCTGTGGATTACATCAAGCGGTCGGGCGGGATCTTCCGGGACATGACGATCCATGACTTCGACATGGCCCGGTTCCTCTTGGGCGAGGAGGTCGCCGAGGTCTCGGCCATGGCCTCGGTCCTGGTGGACCCCGAGATCGGCAAGGCCGGGGACAGCGACTCGGTCCAGGTGATGCTGCGGACAGCCAGCGGCAAGATGGCCGTCATCTCGAACAGCCGCCGGGCAACCTATGGCTACGACCAGCGGATCGAGGTGCACGGGTCGGGCGGGTCGGTTGCGGCGGAGAACCAGCGGCCCGTTTCGATCGAGGTCGCAACCGGCGCGGGCTATACCCGGCCGCCACTGCACGACTTCTTCATGACCCGCTATACCGAGGCCTATGCGGCCGAGATCGCGGCCTTCATCGACGCGATGGCGGGCAAGGCCAAGGCGTCGCCTTCGGGCGAGGACGGGCTTCTGGCCCTGGCCCTGGCCGAGGCCGCGCTGAAGTCGGTCGCCGAGGGGCGCGTCGTGAAGATGAGCGAGATTCTCTGACCTGAGGTCCAGTCTGTCCACGGTGGACATTTTCTGATTTCGACATGGAATCAAAATGTTGATCGTGGGCGTATACGAAAGATTAACCTTTGGCCGACCCCCCGTGGTCGGCCTTTTCCATCTCGATGAACCGCAGCATTGAGAGCGGGCGCCCGACCTGATAGAAGGCGCCAACTCTTGAGGAGACCCGGACATGGCAGACGAAACCCCGGCAGGGAATGGCGCGACGGCTGCGCCGCAGCAGATAAAGATGCAGGTGTTGGCCCAGTATGTGCGCGACTTGTCTTTCGAGAACGTGGTCGTGCAGAAAGGTCTGAGCGCCGGCGAAGTGCAGCCCGACATCCAGGTTGCGGTCAGCCTCGACGCCCGCAAGCGCCCTGTCCCGAACCAGTTCGAGGTCATCACCAAATACAAGGTGACCTCGAAGAACAAGGTCAACGGCGACGTGCT
This sequence comes from Tabrizicola flagellatus, assembly GCF_008271465.1. Taxonomy (GTDB): domain Bacteria; phylum Pseudomonadota; class Alphaproteobacteria; order Rhodobacterales; family Rhodobacteraceae; genus Tabrizicola; species Tabrizicola flagellata. Next base: position 48,930 of record NZ_VMDU01000002.1, read on the forward strand.
GTTCCTGCTGGAAGTGGAATACGGCGCGACCTTCCACATCGAGGGCGTCGCGGAGGAACAGCTGCACCCCTTCCTGCTGATCGAGTGCCCGCGCCTGATGTTCCCCTTCGTGCGCCGCATCATCTCGGACGTGACGCGGGACGGTGGCTTCCCGCCGCTGAACGTCGATACCGTGGACTTCATGTCGCTCTACCGTCAGGAACTGGCGCGGCGGGCGCAAGCCCAGGCACAGCAGGCGGCGCCGGGCGAGCAGGTCAACTGAGCCCGCAGCCCTGGGTTCTGGCTAGGCGTCCTTTGTCCAGATGGCCGAGGCGCCGATCCGGGCAATCATCTCGGCATGGGCAGCGGCTTCCGCCTCGGTGATCCGGGGCGGAAGCGGGTGCGGGCGCGGGTGCGGGCGCCAGGCGACAGCCTCGCCCGTTACGGTGCGGCCGGGCAGCGGGCTGGCCGTGCCGAGAACCAGATCGGGCTGCCGGCCGCCGATCAGCTCCAGATAGACCTCGGCCAGGATTTCGCTGTCGAGCAGCGCGCCGTGCTTTTCGCGCATCGAGTTGTCGATGCCGAACCGCCGGCACAGCGCATCGAGCGAGGCTGGAGAGCCTGGAAACTTCGTCCGGGCAAGCATCACCGTGTCCGTCGCCCGGGCGAGGGGCAACACCGGCAGGCCCGCGCGTTCCAGTTCGAAGTTCAGGAACTTCATGTCGAAGGCGGCGTTGTGGATCACCAGCTGGGCATCGCCGACGAAATCGAGGAACGCCTGCGCGATCCGGGCAAAAACCGGCTTGTCCCGCAGGGTGACGCCGCCGGGGACGGGCTTTGCGGGGCTTTCCAGGATGTCATGGCCGATGCCGTGCACCTCGAACGCGCCGAGCGGCATGCTGCGTTCGGGGTTGATATACTGGTGCCAGGTCCTGCCGGTCGGCAGATGGTTGAACAGCTCGACCGCGCCGATTTCGACGATGCGGTGGCCTTCTGCGGGTTCCAGTCCGGTGGTTTCGGTGTCGAGGACGATTTCACGCATCTTTGGTCCGCCGGATGTCTTCCAGCACATCTTTCACGGCCTGCCGGGCGCCTTCAAGGCTGGTCGTGGGGATGATGTAATCGGCGCGCCGGCGCTTTTCCTCATCGGGCATCTGGCGGTCGAGGATGGTCCGGAATTCGGCCTCGGTCATGCCGCGCATCAAGACGCGTTCGCGCTGAACCTCCGGGGGCGCCGAGACCACGGCAACAGCGTCGCAGGCCTTTTCGAGTCCGATTTCATAGAGAAGGGGCACGTCGAGAAGGACGATGGGCGCATCCGCATGGGCAAGGAAGCGAGCGCGATCCTCGGCGACAAGCGGGTGGACGGCGGCGTTGAGACGGTCAAGCACTGTGGCATCTTCGTTGATGAGGGCGCGCAGGCGGGGCCTGTTGACGCGGCCGTCCGGGTCCATCGCATCGGGGAAAAGACGCGAGACGATCAGGGCGGCGGGTTGGCCGGGCTGATAGAGGCGGTGCACAGTGGCATCGGCGTCCCAGACGGGAAGACCCTCTTCGGCGAACATCCGGGCGGTGGTGGACTTGCCCATCCCGATGGAGCCGGTGAGGCCAAGGACGAAAGGTCTTTTCATGCCGAAAGAACGGCCTTGCGGGTGGCCTCGTCCACCTCGGGCCGGACGCCGAACCAGCGTTCGAAGCCGGGGGCCGCCTGGTGGAGCAGCATGCCGAGCCCGTCAACGACGATGCCGCCACGCTCCTCGGCCTCGATCAGGAACTGGGTCTTGAGCGGCGTATAGACCAGGTCGTTGCAGACTGCCCCGGCGTTCAGGCGGTGCATCGGGACGTTGAAGTCGGCCTTGCCGGTCATTCCCAGAGAGGTCGTGTTGATGACCGTGACCGCGTCGTCGAGAAGGTTCGGGGCCTGGACCCATTCGTGAACGTGGATCTTGGCGCCGAAGTCCTGGCGGATGGCGTCCGCGCGAGCGCGGGTGCGGTTGGCGAGACGGATCTCCGGCACACCGACCTCGATCAGCGCGGCGACCACGGCGCGGGCGGCGCCGCCTGCCCCAAGCACGACAGCCGGGCCGGAGGCCGGTTTCCAGTCGGGTGCGTTCTGGCGCAGGTTGGCGATGAAGCCGGAACCGTCGGTGTTGTCGGCGTGGATCTTGCCGTCCTTGCGGAAGATCAGCGTGTTCGCGGCCCCGATCAACGCGGCGCGGTCGGTCACGACATCGGCGATCTGGAGGATGGCCTCCTTGAGCGGGATCGTGACGTTGCAGCCGACGAAGCCGAGGTCCGGCAAGGTGCGCAGCAGGCGGGGCAGATCGAGGGGCGCAATGTCGATCGGGATGTAATGGCCCTTGATGTTGTAGCGTTTCAGCCAGTAGCCGTGCAGGGCGGGGCTGCGGCTGTGCGCGACGGGGTGACCGATGACGGCAGCAAGAGGGATGCGGGGATGATCTGTCATGTGGCGATCATGCCCCGGTTGCCGAGCCAAGCCAACAGCGGCAGAAGCGGCAGGCCGAGAATGGTGAAATGGTCGCCGGCGATGGCGGAGAACAGGCGGACGCCTTCCTCTTCCACCTTGTAGCAGCCGACGGAATGGCGGATCGAGTCCCAGTTCCGCTCGACGTAGTCATCGAGGTAGGCGTCGGAGAAGCGGTGCATGGTCAGGCGGGCCTCGGCGACGTGGCGCCATACGGGTTCGGCGTTTTCATAGACGACGGCAGCGGAGAGGAGCTTGTGGGTCTTGCCCCGAAGCTGCCGCAGCTGTTGGCGGGCATCGTCGGGGGTCTCGGGTTTGGCAAAGATATCGCGGTCGAGCGCGAGGACCTGATCGCAGCCGAGGACAAGCGCGTCGGGATGCTTCTCGGCGACCTTGCGCGCCTTCATCTCGGCCAGGGCGTCGGCGATGTCGCGGGGGGTCGCTCCCTCGGCCACCAGGGAATCCCGGACGCTGGTCTCATCGACGCGCGGAGCGACGGGGATCGGCTCAAGGCCCGCAGCGCGGAGCATCGACAGGCGGGTGGCGGAGGTGGAGGCGAGGATCAGGGTCGGGGGCAAGGCTGTGAATAACCTCGGTTTGTTCCTGGGTCCGGAATGGGGGCCATTGAGGCTCTGCGGGTGGCCCTGTGATCAGGCAGCCAGTTCCGCGGCGGCTGTGCCAGAGATATCCCGTTGTGCATGGCCTTGTCACGCGGCTCGGGAGAAGTGGTTATGCCCGGGGAGAGCGCAGCACTCGCCTGTGGATTGCGCGTCAAGGGATTCAGACACAAGTATTTGCTTTATAATGATTTTTCTTATGCCTCCATGCCCTTTCAGGGATTTTCCCGGATTTGTCCACAGCCTCTTCCCTGTGGAGCGATCTGGGGGAGAGTCGGGAAATCCCGTCGTCCACAGCCGCAACAGCATCAGCATTCCTTCTTTTCTTTATTCTTAATAGAAGAAGTTGACTTGAACGGACGGAGTGGGACGATGCTTGCAACGATCACGGATTTCCTGGCCGAGTGGTATCTGGTCACGAAATCGCTGCATGTCGTGTCGGTGATCACCTGGATGGCCGGGATTTTCTACCTGCCGCGCCTCTTCGTCTATCACGTCGAACAGGTCGAGATGGGGTCGCCCACCGACAAGATGTTCCAGACGATGGAGCGGCGGCTGCTGCGCGGCATCATGAACCCGTCGTTGATCGCGACCTGGGTCTTTGGCCTGGCGCTGGTCTTTACGCCGGGCGTGGTGGACTGGTCCTTCGCCTGGCCCTGGGTGAAGGTCGTCTGCATCCTGACCATGACCTGGTTCCATCATTGGCTGGGACTGCGACGGAAAGAGTTCGTCATGGGCACCAACACCCGCAGCGGGCGCACCTATCGGATGATGAACGAGGTTCCGACCATCCTGATGCTGGTCATCGTCTTTGCTGTCATCACCCGCTTCTGATTGACTTTTGGCCGGGGCGCGATTAGGTGCCGCCATGCAGGGCCGTCCGGTCCATCGCGTCTCCCGATCCAGATCCGTCGAGGTTTCCCGCAGTGTGCGGGACCCGCACAAAGGTATGACATGACCGTCGAACGCTTGAATCTCGCCCAGCTGAAAGCCAAGACCCCGGCCGATCTTCTGGCCATGGCCGAAGAGTGGGAGATCGAGAACGCCCCCAGCATGCGCAAGGGCGAGATGATGTTCTCGATCCTGAAGGAGCATGCCGAGGAAGGCTGGGAGATCGGCGGCGATGGCGTTCTGGAAGTGTTGCAGGACGGGTTCGGGTTCCTTCGTTCTCCGGAAGCCAACTACCTGCCGGGCCCGGATGACATCTACGTCTCACCGGAGATGATCCGCCAGTTCAGCTTGCGTACCGGCGACACCATCGAGGGCGTCATCAAGGCCCCGCAGGAGAACGAACGCTATTTCAGCCTGGTCAAGGCCACGAAGATCAACTTCGACGATCCCGAAAAGGCCAAGCACAAGGTCCATTTCGACAACCTCACGCCGCTTTACCCCGACGAGCGGCTGAAGATGGAAATCGACGATCCGACGATCAAGGACCGCTCGGCCCGGATCATCGACCTCGTCTCGCCGATCGGGAAAGGTCAGCGCGCGCTGATCGTGGCACCGCCGCGGACCGGCAAGACGGTGCTGTTGCAGAACATCGCCCATTCGATCGCTACCAACCATCCCGAGTGCTATCTGATCGTCCTGCTGATCGACGAACGCCCCGAGGAAGTGACCGACATGCAGCGGTCCGTGAAGGGCGAGGTCGTGTCCTCGACCTTCGACGAACCAGCGACGCGGCACGTCGCCGTGGCGGAAATGGTGATCGAGAAGGCCAAGCGCCTGGTCGAACACAAGCGCGACGTGGTGATCCTGCTCGATTCCATCACCCGCCTGGGCCGGGCCTTCAACACCGTGGTGCCGTCCTCGGGCAAGGTCCTGACCGGTGGTGTCGATGCCAATGCCCTGCAACGTCCGAAGCGGTTCTTCGGTGCTGCCCGGAACATCGAGGAAGGCGGGTCGCTGACCATCATCGCCACCGCTCTGATCGACACCGGCAGCCGGATGGACGAGGTGATCTTCGAGGAGTTCAAGGGCACTGGCAACTGCGAGATCGTGCTGGACCGCAAGGTCGCCGACAAGCGCGTGTTCCCGGCGATGGACATCCTGAAATCCGGCACCCGGAAAGAGGACCTGCTGGTGGACAAGACCGACCTGCAGAAGACCTATGTCCTGCGCCGCATCCTGAACCCGATGGGGACGACGGATGCTATCGAGTTCCTGATCTCGAAGCTGAAGCAGACGAAGACGAACGCGGAATTCTTCGAGTCGATGAACACCTGACAGGCGGTTGGCGATGGACACGATCTATGCCCTCGCCACGGCGCGGGGTCGGTCGGGCCTAGCCGTGGTACGGATCTCGGGACCGGACGCTGTGGCGGCCGGTCTTGCGCTTTGCGGGTCGCTGCCTGCGCCGCGGGTTGCGGGGCTGCGGCGGCTGACCTGGGGCGGAGAGCTCCTGGACGAGGCGCTGGTGCTGACCTTTGCCGAAGGTGCCAGTTTCACCGGCGAGTCGGTGGTGGAACTGCACTGTCATGGCGGGCCGGCGGTGGTGGGGGCAGTCCTTCGGGCCTTGTCGGAGCAGCCAGGCTTGCGGTTGGCCGAGCCGGGGGAATTCACGCGGCGGGCGCTGGAGAATGGCGTCCTCGACCTGGCGCAGGTCGAGGGGCTGGCGGACCTGATCGACGCCGAGACCGAGGCGCAGCGGCGTCAGGCGGTTCGGGTGCTGTCGGGGGCGGTGGGCCAGAAGGTCGAGGGCTGGCGACGTGACCTGATCCGGGCAGGGGCGCTTCTGGAAGCGACCATCGACTTTGCGGACGAGGACGTGCCGGTGGACGTCTCGCCCGAGGTTCTGGCGCTGATCGACGGGCTGATGGACGATCTTGGCCGCGAGGCTGCCGGGGTCACGGCGGCCGAACGCATCCGCGACGGCTTCGAGGTGGCTATTGTCGGCGCGCCGAACGCCGGCAAATCGACGCTTCTGAACCAGCTGGCGGGGCGGGAGGCGGCGATCACCAGCGAGATAGCCGGGACGACCCGAGATGTGATCGAGGTGCGGATGGAGATTGCCGGGCTTCCCGTGACCTTTCTGGACACGGCCGGCCTGCGCGAGACCGAGGATCGGCTGGAACGCGCCGGGATCGAGCGGGCGCTTGCCCGGGCCGAGGCGGCCGACCTGCGGCTGTTCCTGTCGGACGGATCGGATTTGCCGCTGGAGCCGGTGGGCGATGATATTGTGGTAATTGGCAAGGCCGACACCAGATCTGGGATTTCTGGCTTGGCTGTCTCGGGTAAGACCGGGCAAGGCGTCCCGGAACTGATGGCGCGGATCGGCGAAATCCTGGCGCAGCGGGTGGGCTCGGCTGGTGCCCTGGTGCGCGAACGGCATCGCGTTGCCGTGACGACGGCGATTGCCGCTCTGGCCGAGTCACGGGCGGAAGTGGTAAGACCCGACTCGCGCGTCGAGCTGGCGGCGGAGCATCTGCGGCAGGCGGTCCGGGCACTGGATGCCTTGGTCGGACGAGTGGATGTCGACGATCTGCTGGGCGAGATCTTCGCCAGCTTCTGCATCGGCAAGTAAGGGGTGTTCCACGTGAAACACTACGATGTCATCGTGATTGGCGGCGGCCATGCGGGCGCCGAAGCGGCGGCGGTGGCGGCCCGGATGGGCGTGGCCACGGCTCTGGTCACGTTGCGCGTGGAAACGCTGGGTGCGATGTCCTGCAACCCGGCGATCGGCGGATTGGGCAAGGGCCACCTTGTGCGCGAGATCGATGCGCTGGACGGGCTGATGGGTCGGATGGCGGATCGGGCGGGGATCCAGTTTCGCCTGCTGAACCGCCGGAAGGGGCCCGCCGTGCAGGGCCCAAGGGCACAGATCGACCGGCGCTTGTACCGCGAGGCGATGCGGGCGGAGCTGCTGGCGACTCCGGGCCTCGACGTGATCGAGGGCGAGGTCGCGGGGCTGCGCATGGCTGGGGATGCCGTGGCAGGCGTTGTGCTGGCCTCGGGCGTGGAGCTTGCCTCGGGCCGCGTGGTGCTGACGGCAGGGACCTTCCTGAACGGCGTGATCCATATCGGCGACCGGCGGATGTCGGGCGGGCGGATGGGCGATTCGCCATCCAGGCTGCTGGCGGCCCAATTGGCCGAACTGGCGCTGCCGGCGGGACGCCTGAAGACCGGGACGCCTCCTCGCCTGGACGGGCGCACCATCGACTGGGCCCGGATGGAGAGCCAGCCGGGAGACGATGATCCCGCGATGTTCTCCTTCCTGAGCCGGGCGCCCGAGGCAAGGCAGGTGTCCTGCGGGATCACCCATACCTCCGAGGCGACACACCAGATCGTGCGGGAAAACCTTGGGCGCTCCGCCATGTATGGTGGTCACATTGAAGGCGTCGGCCCGCGGTATTGCCCGTCGATCGAGGACAAGGTGGTGCGTTTTGCCGACAAGGCCTCGCACCAGGTGTTCCTGGAGCCGGAGGGGCTGGACGATCACACGGTCTATCCGAACGGCCTGTCGACCTCGCTGCCCGAGGAGGTCCAGCACGCCTATATCCGCACGATTCCGGGTCTGGAGCAGACAGTGGTTCTCCAACCGGGCTACGCGATCGAATACGACTATTTCGATCCGCGCGGCCTGCACAAAAGTCTCGAAACGCGCGCCGTGAAGGGGTTGTACTTTGCCGGACAGATCAACGGGACGACCGGCTACGAGGAGGCGGGCGCACAAGGTATAGTAGCGGGCATCAACGCGGCCGCCGCATCCAGGGATCGGGAACCGATCGAGTTCAGCCGAGCCGACAGCTATATCGGTGTGATGATCGACGACCTGGTCTCGCGCGGGGTGACCGAGCCCTATCGCATGTTCACCTCGCGGGCGGAGTTCCGCCTGACTGTGCGGGCAGACAATGCGGATCGGCGGCTGACGCCCGTCGGGATTGACGTCGGCTGCGTGGGCGAATGGCGCCGAATCGCGTTCGAAAGCAAGGTGAGCAAGCTTGAGGCTGGTCGCAGAGCGCTTTCCGAAATCATGATCGGGCCAAAGGCACTTAACGAGGCCGGCGTTGCCGTGAGCAAGGACGGCGTGAAACGATCGGCCTATGAAGTCCTGTCTCTGGCTGGCATGGATCTGGATGTTGTCCCCCAGGCGTTGCCTGCCTACCAGATGTTGGAAAAGGATGTGCTTGTGCAACTTCAGATCGATTCGACATACGAGCAGTATGCGGAACGCCAGGCCAGGGAGGTTGCGGACCTACGACGACAGGAAGCCCAACGCATACCGCGTGGCTTTGATTATGGGATGATCTCGGGGCTGTCGAACGAGCTCAGGCAGAAGCTCTCGCGGGCTGAGCCCGAATCGATTCTGGAGGCGTCGCGCATAGAGGGTGTCACCCCGGCCGCGCTGCTGCTGGTGCTGGCACACCTGCGAAAACCTGTCGAGCGACGAGCCGGATGATGACTGTGGCTGAAGACTCGGTCGGCGGACTCGTTGTTTCACGTGAAACATTCGCCGCGCTCCAGGCGCTGGAGGCGCTGGTCAGGCGCTGGAATCCTGCAATAAACCTTGTCAGCAAGACCACGCTGCCGGACCTTTGGTCCCGCCATGTCGTCGATTCAGCACAGATCTTCGCGTTCCGCCCGAAGGGCGCCCGGACCTGGGTCGATCTTGGCTCGGGCGGGGGGTTCCCTGGCCTTGTCGTCGCCGTTCTGGCGCGCGAATTGTCGCCAGAGATGAATGTGACACTGGTCGAGTCCGATTTGCGCAAGGCGACCTTCCTGCGCCAGGCCGCCCATTCGCTCGGGCTTGTCGTCGACGTTCGCAGCCAGAGAATCGAATCTCTTCCGAACCTGCATGCTGATGTGGTGTCGGCCCGGGCGCTTGCGCCGCTTGCCGACCTCGTCGGCTACGCTGCCAGGCTGTTGCGGCCCGGTGGAACTGCCATCTTCCCCAAAGGTGCCCGCTTTGCAGAAGAACTGGCGGCAGCTCGGAGTGCCTGGGACTTTGACGTTGACACCCGGCCGAGCCTGTCTGATGGCGAAGCTGCAATTCTTGTGATCAGGAACATCCAACGTGCCAGCCATGATTGACAAACCCTACATCCTCGCGCTGGCCAATCAGAAGGGCGGCGTCGGCAAGACCACTACCGCGATCAATCTCGCCGCCGGCCTTGCCGAGCTTGGGAAGAGGGTTCTCCTCGTGGACATCGACCCTCAGGGCAATTCGTCCACCGGTATGGGCGTGCGCCCTGATGCGCGGAAGAAGACAAGCTACGATTTGATCGTAGATGGTGCTGACCTACAGGATGTTGTGCTTGAAACGGGAATTCCCGACATCATGATCATCCCCGCCAACGCGGACCTGTCCTCGGCCGACCTGGATATCGTGGCGAGCGAGAAACGCAGCTTCCTGTTGCACGACGCCTTGCGCCGACCGGAAATGGACACCTACGGCTTCGATTATCTGCTGATCGATTGCCCGCCCGCCCTGAGCCTTCTGACGGTCAATGCGCTTGTCGCCGCTCACTCGGTACTGGTGCCGCTGCAGTGCGAGTTCTTTGCGCTGGAGGGTCTGTCGCAGCTGATGCTGACGATTCGGGATGTCCGGCGGTCAGCGAACCCGGATCTGCGGATCGAAGGTGTTGTGTTGACCATGCATGATCGACGCAACAGATTGACAGCACAGGTGGAGGCCGATGCCCGCGCCAATATGGGCGATCTGGTGATGAAAACCACGATTCCCCGCAACGTCCGAATCAGCGAGGCGCCGTCCTATGCGCTGCCGGTTCTGACCTACGATCCGGGCTCGAAGGGCGCGGAAGCCTATCGCGCGCTGGCGAGAGAAATTGCTGACCGCCGGAAAACCCCAGAAGTTTCAGAGGCCTGAGCATGTCCAAGAACGAAAGGCGCGGCCTTGGCCGCGGGTTGTCGGCCCTGATGGCGGATGTCCACCTCGCAGGTCCGGAACAGATGGCAACGGCGCGGAAGGCAGAGTTGCTGGTGCCAGTGGAGAAGCTGGAACCGAATCCGCAGCAACCGAGGCTGGATTTCCGGCAGGAAGAGTTGGAGAGCCTGGCCGATTCGATTCGCCAGAAAGGCGTGATCCAGCCGCTGATCGTGCGGCGGAAGCCCGGCCGGGACAGCTATGAGATCGTTGCCGGCGAGCGTCGGTGGCGGGCGGCGCAGCTGGCGCAGCTGCATGAAGTTCCCGTTGTGGTGCGCGACCTTAGCGACAGCGAGGTCCTGGAGGTTGCGATCATCGAGAACATCCAGCGTGCCGACCTGAATGCCATCGAAGAGGCGCTTGGGTTCCGGCAGCTGATGACCCGATTCGGCCATACGCAGGAGAAGCTGGCCGAAGCGCTGTCGAAGAGCCGCAGCCATGTGGCGAATCTGCTTCGTCTGCTGACGCTTCCCGAGGATGTGCAGGATCTGGTGCGCGATGGAAAGCTTTCGGCTGGCCATGCACGGGCGCTGATCGGAAGCCCGAAAGCCAGTGAGCTGGCGGCGCAGATCGTGGCCAAGGGGCTTTCGGTCCGGGACGTCGAGCGCCTGATGAAGGCACAGGGCGGCGCCAAGGCGGCTGCACCCAAGGCCATCAAGGGAAGCGAGAAGGATGCCGACACTCGGGCTCTGGAGGGCGATCTTTCGGCGAACCTGAAGATGCCGGTGCGCATCGAACATTCGCCGGGTGGAGAGAGCGGGGAGCTGGTGATCCGCTATGGATCGCTGGATGACCTCGACAGGTTGTGTCGGATCCTTTCGCAAATACCAGATGAAGACTGATCAGTCCGCAGACTGACGATCAGCCAGCAGCGCGCGGAGGATCCCGTTCAGCATCATCACGCCACGGTCGGTGGTGCGGATGCGGTCGCCGTCCCGGGCAACAAGGCCAAGGGCCTCGACTCCGGCGAGGGCCGATGGAGAGAGCGGTTGACCGGCAAGTGCGGCGAAGCGCGAGAGCGACGCGCCTTCTCGGAGGCGGAGCGCGAACATGAGGTATTCGCTAGCGCGATCGTCGGCGGTCAGGCGGTCAGTGGTTTCGGCGGAACCTGGGGTGGCAAGGGTTCGGGTCAGCCACGGGGTCGGCAGGCGTTCGGCTTCGGTCGCGAATCGGGTCGAATCGAGGGTGAGTCGCCCATGCGCGCCGGGGCCGATCCCGGCATAGTCACCCATCCGCCAGTAGATCAGGTTATGGCGTGATTCGTCGCCGGGTCGGGCGTGATTCGAGACCTCGTAGGCGGGGAGGCCTGCGCTGCGGGTGATTTCCTGTGTCAGCTCGAACATGTCGGCCGACAGGTCCTCTTCGGGCAGGCCCTTGAGGAGGTTCTTCGCGTGCATCTGGCCGAAGACGGTGCCGTCCTCGATGGTCAGCTGGTAGAGCGAGAGGTGCGATGTACCGAAGTCCAGCGCGCGGTGAAGCTCGTCGCGCCAGGCCGGCAGGGTCTGGTTCTGCCGGGCGTAGATCAGGTCGATGGAGACGCGGTCGAAGGTGGACTGTGCGATGGCGATGGCCTTTGCGGCCTCGTCCACCGTGTGCATCCGGCCGAGACGGCGGAGATCGTCCGGGTCAAGCGACTGGATTCCGAGGGAAACCCGGTTGACGCCGGCCTTGGCGTAGCCGTCGAAGCGGGCGGCCTCGACGCTGCCGGGGTTGGCTTCCAGGGTGATTTCGACGTCGTTCGCAAGGGTCCAGGTAGCGCGGATGCGGTCGAGGATGCCCTGGACCGTGGCTGCTTCCATCAGCGACGGGGTGCCGCCGCCGAAGAAGACGGTGTTGAGGATGCGGCCCTGGGTCAGCGCGCCGATGCGGTCGATTTCAAGTTCAAAGGCGCGGAGCCAACGGGTCTGGTCGATGCGGGTGGCGACGTGGCTGTTGAAGTCGCAGTAGGGGCACTTCGACTGGCAGAAGGGCCAGTGTATATACAGACCGAAGCCCGCGTGGCGCCAGTCTTCCATCAGGGGAACAGGGCGGCAACGAGTTTGCGGAAGGCGTCGGCGCGGTGGGACAGGCGGTTCTTTTCCCAGCGGTCCATCTCGCCGAAAGTCTGGGAATAGCCGTCGGGCAGGAAGATCGGGTCGAAGCCGTGACCCTGTTCGCCGCGGCCGGGCCAGACGAGGCGGCCGGGGGATTTGCCTTCAAAGACAAGGTCCTGGCCGTCCGGGCTGGCGAGGACGAGGGTGCAGCAGAACTGGGCAGTGCGCGGTTCGGGGGCGTGGATCGCCTCCAGCTCGCGCCAGACCCGCTCCATGCCGACCTTGAAGTCGCGGCCCTTGGCGGTGGTGGCCCAGTCGGCTGTAAATACACCCGGAGCGCCGCCCAGCGCGTCAACGGCGAGGCCGGAGTCATCGGCCAGCGCGACCAGGCCGGAGGCCTTCGCGGCGGCGTGGGCCTTGAGGCGGGCGTTGCCGACGAAGGTGGTTTCGGTCTCCTCGGGCTCGGCCAGGCCGAGGTCGCCGGCGCCGACGACGGTCACGTCGTAGGGGGCCAGAAGATCGGCGATCTCTTCCAGCTTGCCACGGTTGTGCGTGGCGACGAGAAGGCGATCCCCACGGCGCAGCATTACAGTCCCAGCGCCGCGCGTTGCGCCGCGACCAGGGCGGCGTTGCCCTGGCGGGCGAGGTCGAGGAGCTGCAGGAGTTCGTCCTGGCTGAAGGCGGAACCTTCGGCGGACATCTGCACCTCGATCAGCCTGCCGGCGCCGGTCATCACGAAATTGCCGTCGGTTCCGGCGGCCGAATCCTCGGCGTAGTCGAGGTCGAGAACGGGCTGGCCGGCATAGATGCCGCAGGAGACGGCGGAGACGTGGTCGAGGATCGGGTCGGAGGTGATGACGCCGGAGGTCAGGAGCCTGTTCACCGCCAGTCGCAGCGCGACCCAGCCGCCGGTGATCGAGGCGCAGCGGGTGCCGCCGTCGGCCTGGATCACGTCGCAGTCCACGACGATCTGGCGTTCGCCAAGCGCCTGCCGGTCTACGCCTGCACGCAAAGATCGACCGATAAGCCGTTGAATCTCTTGCGTGCGGCCCAATTGTTTGCCCGCCGCCGCCTCACGCCTCGTGCGCGAGTTTGTCGCGCGCGGCAGCATTCCGTATTCGGCGGTGACCCAGCCCTGCCCGGTGTTCTTCAGGAAGGGAGGCGCCTTGTCCTCGATCGTGGCGGAACACAGCACATGCGTCTCGCCCATCTTGATGAGGCAAGAGCCTTCGGCATGTTTCATCACGTTGGTTTCGATTGAAACCGTCCGAAGATCGCTTAGGTTTCTGCCTGACGGACGCATTGCCGGACCTTTCGCTGGGATGCGGCCACATACGCAACCAGTGACCAGGGATGCAACCCCGATTACCATGACCAGCCAGCCCATGCTCAGCGACATGAACGAGCGGACGCGCGAAGTGTTTCGGCGCGTGGTCGAGGGGTATCTGTCGTCCGGCGAGCCTGTCGGATCGCGCACGCTGTCCCGAACGCTGTCCGAGAAGGTCTCGGCCGCGACGGTTCGTAATGTGATGCAGGATCTGGAATACCTGGGATTGCTGGACAGCCCGCATGTCTCGGCCGGACGGGTGCCGACCCAGTTGGGTCTCAGGATGTTCGTGGACAGCCTGCTGGAGGTGGGCCAGGTCGCGCCGGAGGATCAGGAGAAGATCGACGCGACGCTGGGGGTCAACGATCAGGACGTGACCACGCTGCTGGATGAGGTTGGGGCGGCGCTGTCGGTCATCACCCGGGGGGCGAGCGTCGTGTTGGCGCCCAAGCGGGAAGCGGCGATCCGGCATATCGAGTTCGTGAGCCTTGGGCCGGAGCGGGCGCTGGTGGTGCTGGTCTTTGCCGACGGGCAGGTGGAAAACCGCATCTTCGTCCCGCCGCCGGGGCAGACGCCATCCTCGATGCGGGAGGCGGCGAACTTTCTGAATGCCCTGGCCGAGGGGCGGACGCTGTCGGAACTGCGGGCCAGCATGGTGACCGAGATCGCCAGGCGCCGGCAGGAGATCGATTCGCTCGCCAGGGAGCTGGTGGAAAGCGGGCTGGCCGTCTGGGAAAACGCTGGCGAGCCTTCCGAGCGGCTGATCGTGCGGGGCCGGGCGAACCTGATCGACAATGTGGCGGATCAGGCCGAGATCGAGCGGATTCGCGTGTTGTTCGACGATCTGGAACGCAAGCGGGACATCGCCGAATTCCTGGACCTGACCGAAGCGGGCGAGGGCGTGCGGATTTTTATCGGGTCGGAGAACAAGCTTTTCTCACTTTCCGGTTCAAGTCTGGTCGTTTCTCCCTATATGAACGCGGATCGGAAGATCATCGGCGCGGTGGGCGTCATCGGTCCGACTCGGCTGAACTATGGCCGCATCGTGCCGATCGTCGATTACACCGCCCAGCTGGTGGGCCGCCTGGTCAGTGACCGCGGCAAGGCGTGACAGAAGGACGTGACGATGTCGCAGGAAGAAACCACCGCTTCGCAGGTGGAGCTGGAACAGTTTGAAACCCCGGAAGTCGATGAGCCGGAAGTCGATGAGCTGGAGGCCCTCCGGGCCGAGCGCGACGAGCTGCGCGACAAGTTCATGCGGGCGCTGGCCGATGCCGAGAACAGCCGCAAGCGGGCCGAGCGCGACCGGAAAGAGGCCGAGATGTATGGCGGGACGAAGCTCGCGCGCGATCTGCTGCCGGTCTATGACAACCTGAACCGTGCGCTCCAGGCGATCCCGGAGGAAAGCCGTGCGGCCTCGGCGGCGCTGATCGAAGGGGTGGAGCTGACCCTGCGCGAGCTGACCAATGTGATGACCAAGCACGGGATCACGATGATTTCCCCGGCTGTCGGGGACCAGTTCGACCCGCAGCTGCACCAGGCGATGTTCGAAGCGCCCTTGCCGGGGACGAAGGCCGGTCAGATTATCCAGGTGGCGACGGAAGGCTTCCTGCTGCACGATCGGCTCTTGCGCCCGGCGCAGGTTGGGGTGTCGTCGAACACGGCTGGGTAAGGCGTAGGGTGCGCTACAGCGCACCTTCCGACGGTGCGCTGTAGCGCACCCTACGACAAGCCTTTGAGTTCATAGATAAGTTTCAAGGCGTCCATCGGGGTGAGTTCATCCGGATGGACGCCCTTCAACCGCTCCTCCACTGCGGAAACCGTCTGTTTCTGCGGCGGGGGTGCAGGCGGTGCCGCACGAAAAAGGGGCAGGTCGTCGATCAGCGTGGCCTGCTTGCCGCCCTCGCGGTCGCCCTTTTCCAGGGCATCGAGGACGACCTTGGCGCGTTCGATGACGGAGGGCGGCAGGCCCGCCAGCCGCGCGACCTGCACGCCATAGCTGCGGTCGGCAGCACCTTCGCGGACTTCGTGCAGGAAGATCACCTCACCTTCCCATTCCTTTACCGCAACGGTCGCGTTCCTGACCCCCGGCAGTTTGCCCGCAAGCGCCGTCATCTCATGGTAATGCGTGGCGAACAGCGCGCGGCAGCGGTTGACCTCGTGCAGGTGTTCCAGCGTCGCCCAGGCGATGGAGAGGCCGTCGTAGGTGGCGGTGCCGCGGCCGATCTCGTCCAGGATCACCAGCGCGCGGTCGTCGGCCTGGTTCAGGATCGCGGCGGTCTCGACCATCTCGACCATGAAGGTGGAGCGGCGCCGGGCGAGGTCGTCCGACGCGCCGACCCGGCTGAACAGTTGCGAGACGAGGCCGATCCGGGCTGACGTGGCGGGGACATGGGAGCCCGCTTGCGCCAGAAGGGCGATGAGGGCGTTCTGGCGCAGGAAAGTGGATTTCCCGGCCATGTTCGGGCCGGTCAACAGCCAGATGGCGGGCGTGTCCCGGTCGGTCAGGGCGCAGTCGTTGGCGACGAAGGGCTGGCCCTCTCGCCTGAGGGCACGCTCGACCACCGGATGCCGGCCGCCGGCGATCTGGAACGCACGGCTGTCGTCCACCACCGGGGCGCACCAGTTTTCCTCGGCGGAGAGGTCGGCGAAGGCGGCGGCGAGGTCGATCTCGGCCAGCGCTCGGGCGGCCAGCGCTATGGGGGCGGAGTGGTCGAGGATTTCGACCTTGAGGGCAGAATAGTGCCGCTTCTCAAGCTCAAGCGCGTGGTTGGCCGAGTTCAGGATCCGGGTTTCGAGGTCGGACAGGGCAAGCGTGGTGAAGCGGACCTGGCCGGCGGTGGTCTGACGGTGGATGAACAGCTCCGGCATGGCGCGCATGCGATCTTCGTGGGTCGTCGTCGTCTCGATGAAGTAGCCCAGCACGTTGTTGTGCTTGATCTTCAGGCTGGCGATGCCGGTTGCCTCGACATATTCGGCCTGCATCCGGGCGATGACACCGCGGCCTTCGTCGCGCAGGCTGCGCGTCTCGTCGAGTTCGGGGTCGTAGCCAGGCGCGATGTAGCCGCCGTCGCGGGTCAGAAGGGGCGGCTCGGCCACCAGTGCGCGGGTCAGGAGGTGCACCAGCGCATCGTGCCCGACCAGCGCGCGGGCGGCCTCGGCCAGGAGGGGCGGGGCGTCAGTCAGCAGGGTGGCAATCTGCCCCGCCTGTTCCAGCCCGGCGCGGATCGCCGCCATGTCTCGGGGGCCGTCGCGGTCGAGCGCAAGGCGTGAAAGCGCGCGGTCGATGTCGGGGACGCGGCGCAGCGCATCGCGCAGCCGCTCGCGCAGGGCGGGTCGTTCCAGCAGGAAATCCAGCGCTTCCTGGCGGGCGTGGATGACCTGCAGGTCGAGCGAAGGCGAGGAGAGGCGGCGTTCAAGGAGGCGCGCGCCGCCGGCGGTGACGGTCCGGTCGATGGCTGCGAGCAGCGAACCCTCGCGCCCGCCCGACAGCGCCTGCGTCAGTTCCAGGTTGCGCCGTGTCGCGGCGTCGATCTGCATGACCCCGCCCGTCGTCTCGCGCACCGGAGGCGAGAGGCGCGGCATCTTCCCGCGTTGGGTGAGGTGCAGGTAATCGACCAGTGCGCCCATGGCCGAAACTTCGGCACGCTCGAAGGTGCCGAAGGCGTCCAGCGAGGCGACGCCGAAGAGATCGCAGAGCCGCCGTTCCGCGTTGGTGGAATCGAAGCTGCCGCGCGACAGCGGGGTGATCGAAAGGCCGGCATCAGCGAGGCCCGGCGCAATGTCGCTTTCCCGCGCCTCGTTCAGCAGAAGCTCGCGAGGGGCAATGCGCGCGAGGTCCGGGCCAAGGCGGCTCAGCGAGGATTGCATGACCCGGAACTCGCCGGTCGAGATGTCGGCCCAGGCCAGCGCCCCCTGGTCGCGGACCTCGGAGAAGGCGGCAAGGAAGTTGTGGCGGCGGGCTTCGAGAAGCGAATCCTCGGTCAGGGTGCCGGGGGTGACGAGGCGGACGACATCACGCCGGACCACGGCCTTTGAGCCGCGTTTCTTCGCTTCGGCCGGGTCCTCCAGCTGTTCAGCGATGGCGACGCGAAAGCCCTTGCGGATCAGGGTGAGGAGATAGCCCTCGGCCGAATGGACCGGAACGCCGCACATCGGGATCGGCTCGCCCAGGTGCAGGCCGCGCTTGGTCAGCGCGATGTCGAGCGCGGCGGCGGCGGCCACCGCGTCGTCGAAGAACATCTCGTAGAAATCGCCCATCCGGTAGAACAGCAACGCGCCGGGGTTCTGGGCCTTTATCTCCAGATACTGCGCCATCATCGGCGTCACGGCGTCGTCGGTCACGTCTGCTCTCCGCTTGGTCCGCTGAGACTACCCTTTGCGCTGCAAGTGGGAAAGGGCGCAGCATCTGGCTGCGGGTGGAGCCTCCGGCGGGAGTATTTGGGCAAAGGGCAAGCGGCTAGAGGACGTAGCGCGAGATGTCGGCAGAGCGGGCGAGGGCGCCGATGTTGGTCTCGACGAAGGCGGCATCGACCACGACCGAGGCGCCGGATCGGTCCGGGGCGTCGAAGGACAGTTCCTCGAACACCCGCTCCATCACCGTGTAAAGCCGCCGGGCGCCGATGTTTTCCACGCTGCGGTTCACCTCGGCGGCGATGCGGGCCAGGGCGGCGATGCCATCAGGGGTGAAGTCAACCTTCACGTCCTCGGTCGCCATCAGCGCGGCGTATTGCCGGGTCAGGGCATTGTCGGTCTCGGTCAGGATGCGGACGAAGTCGTCCTCGGTCAGCGGCGCCAGTTCGACCCGGATCGGCAGCCGGCCCTGGAGTTCGGGCAGGAGGTCCGAGGGTTTCGCGATGTGGAAAGCGCCCGAGGCGATGAACAGGATATGGTCGGTCTTGACCGGGCCGTGCTTGGTGCTGACGGTTGTGCCCTCGATCAGCGGCAGGAGGTCGCGCTGGACGCCCTCGCGGCTGACATCGGCGCCGCGGGCGTCGGACCGGGCGCAGATCTTGTCGATCTCGTCGAGGAAGACGATGCCGTTTTCCTGCACCGCCTCCAGCGCCGCGGCCCGCACGGCCTCGTCGTCGAGCAGCTTGTCGGCTTCCTGGCCGATCAGCACCTCGTAGCTTTGCGCGACGGTCATCCGCTTGCGGCTGGAGCGGCCCCCGAAAGCCTTGAACAGGTCCTGCAAGCCCTGCATCTGGGTTTCCATGCCGGGCATCCCGAAGCCGAGCGGCATTGCGGGGGCGGCATCGGCGACCTCGATCTCGATCATCGTGTCGTCGAGTTCGCCGCGCTTCAGCTTGCCGCGGAAGGTCTCTCGCGTCTGTTCGCGCGCGTCCTTGCCGGCAATGGCCTCGATCACCCGGTCCTCGGCCGCGCGCTGTGCCTTGGCCTTCACCTCTTCGCGCATGCGGACGCGAGTGTCGTTGATCGCCACATCCACAAGATCGCGCACGATTGAATCGACATCGCGGCCGACATAGCCGACCTCGGTGAACTTGGTCGCCTCGACCTTGAGGAAGGGCGCCTTGGCCAGCTTGGCCAGACGGCGGCTGATCTCGGTCTTGCCGACGCCGGTCGGGCCGATCATCAGGATGTTCTTCGGATAGACCTCGTCGCGCAGGTCGTCGCCCAGGCGCTTGCGGCGCCAGCGGTTGCGCAGGGCGACGGCGACGGCGCGCTTGGCTTCCCTCTGGCCGATGATGAAGCGGTCAAGCTCCGAGACGATTTCGCGGGGGGTGAGGTCGGTCATTCGGTGGATCCGTATGGCGGCAGGCGGGATTTGCCGGGGAAATCGGGCAGCATCTGCATGACCCTGGCGCGCAGCTGGACCCACCAGGTGCCGATTGCCGTAATGAAGGCGCCAAGCAGGAGGAGGACGAAGATCCAGCTGGTGCCGCCGCCTTCGCCCATCAGCCAGGAGATCACGATGGCGATGTAGACGATGGCTGCGGTCAGGAAGCTGCGGCGGTCGATGACGAGGGCCAGGATCGCGATCAGAACCAGGGCGACGGCGAGTGCCCCGGTTCCGCCGCCATTCAAGAGCGTCACGGCGACAGTGTTCACCAGCGCCGGCGCGGCGAGGAGGTGGCACCAGAAGGCGGTGGCGGAATGGCGGCCAAGGCGATGCGGATCGCGCGTGTCGAACCACATGCCGACGAGGAAGGCGCCGATGCCGAAGACCAGGGTTGCGGTGGCAAAGGCCGGGCTTTCGCTCAGGTCGAACATGGCGCGATAGCCTTCGGCTCCGGCAAGGCCGATGAGGTTGGAGGCCGATGCGGTAAGGGAGTAGATCGCCCCCAGCAGCGCGGCCCCGGTCAGGAAGGCCGCGAAGGGCAGGCGGAAGCGCCGGTACCACAGCATCAGCGCAACGGCCGAGGCGAGGAAACCCAGGATACCGAGGGCGCGGGCCTCAAGCCCGACCTGACGAAGGACAGAAAAGACGAAGAGCATGACTCCGGCGCCGAACGCGCTGGCAAGGACCATGGAGGGCAGGGTCATCCGGCGTTTCAGCGTGAAGTAGCCTGCCCACCACCACGCGATCGCCGCCGTCGCGAGCGGCACCAGGGTCAGGAGGGCAAAGCCTCCGAAGGCTGCGAGCAGGGCAGTGACGCCGGACAGCAGGATCACCAGGCCGACCGAGATGAAGATTTCCGAGAAGCCGCGGAAGAACTCGAACGGTTCGTCTTCCTGGGGTAGCGTGGCGCGCTTGCCTGCACGCTCGTTGGCCAGAGCGGAAAGCGAGGCGGCCTGCGCTTCGCTGACAATTCCGGCGGCAACGGCGGCGCGCAGATCTTCAGGGGTCATTCGGGGCCTCTTCGGCAGGAAACCGTGCAGCCACAGATAAGGGGTTTGTGGCGCCAAACCAAGTCAGGTATTCTGGTATCTACCTCTGGTATATACGTCCGAAAAGTGTAGTTACACGATGTGTATACCTTCAGACAGGCTTGCAAGAGCCTGAAAAAGAAGAATAACAGAATTGCAGTTGGCGTTCGTGGGAGTGCGTGAATGTTGGAAGAAGGCCCGAAGCGGTTGAGCATCGCCGAGAAGCGAGCGCTGAACGGCACCCTGGTGCTCGGCACCGGCAGCCAGGTCGAGGACCGGCCGGACGAAATCCTGGGCGACGCCCGCTGGACCGATACCGTCGTTCCCGAACAGGCGCGCAAGAAGCTGATCTCCCTTCGGGTTGATCCGGCGGTCCTGGAGTTCTTCAAGGCGCAAGGGCCCGGCTACCAGACCCGGATGAACGCCGTCCTCCAGGCCTACATGCAGGTCAAGAAGGAGATGGGCCAGGGCTGACCGGCTGGCCGATCCGTTCGACGGTCAGGTTGCCGTTGGTATAGACGCAGATGTCGGCCGCGATGGCCATGGCGCGACGCGCGATCTCCTCGGCGGAAAGGTCGGTCGCCATCAGGCCGCGGGCTGCGGCCAGCGCGAAGTTCCCGCCCGAACCGATGGCGGCCACGTCGTGTTCCGGCTCCAGCACGTCGCCCGCGCCGGTGATGACGTAAAGCGCACTGCCATCGGTCACGATCAGCATGGCCTCGAGGTTGCGCAGATACTTGTCCATGCGCCAGTCCTTCGCCAGATCGACGCAGGCACGGGCCAGCTGACCGGGGGCGGCCTCGAGCTTCTTTTCCAGCCGTTCCAGAAGCGTGAAGGCATCCGCGGTCGATCCGGCGAAGCCGGCCACCACGTCGTGCCCCCCGGGAGACAGGCGGCGCACCTTCCGGGCAGTGCCCTTGATTACGGTCTGACCCAGCGAGACCTGGCCGTCGCCGGCAACGACGACCTCTCCGCCGCGGCGGACCGCAAGGATCGTGGTTCCGTGCCAGCCCGGGAACTTTTCGTCCGCCATCTCGCCCTCCGTTTGTCCCTATATGGCGGCGACGACCGCCGGGCTCAAGTCAAACGAAAACGCCCGCGCTGTGGGGGCGCGGGCGTTCCTTGCAATCCCGGGTCGGATCAGCGGCGCAGGCCGAGGCGGGTGATCAGCGAGGTGTACCGCGCTTCGTCCGTCCTCTTCAGGTAGTCCAGCAGCTTGCGGCGCTGGGCGACGAGCATGAGAAGGCCACGACGCGAATGGTTGTCGTTCTTGTGGCTCTTGAAATGCTCGGTCAGGGTGGCGATCCGCGAGGACAGGATGGCGACCTGGACTTCGGGCGAACCGGTGTCGCCTTCCCTGGTCGCGTATTCCTTGATGACGCGGGCCTTCTCTTCAACGGTGATCGACATCGTGGTCTCCTGTGAAAGGGGTTATGGCGCAAGCCGGGATGTCGTCCAGCAGGGCCCTTGGAGGTTCCGCCACGGCGGCGGATGCGGGCGTATAGGCGGATTCGCCTGCGATGGGAAGGGGTTTCGCGGTGAGTTCGGCAACCGCCCTTTAACCAAGACGTCAGACTCCGGGTGTGAATCTTCGGGAAAGACTTGGGCAGCCGCGCGCATTGTGGTAAGGTCAGGGTGATTTTCCATTCGTTAACAAAAGGTTAACGGCTGGATCTGATGTAAAGTGGTCCTGCCGGCCCAGACAGGGAGTTGACAAGTTGCTGGCACTGCTCGGTTTGTTTGGGGTCCTTGCGGCCGGCCTTGCGGCCGATGCCATGCTGTTCGGCCGTGGTGAAGCTGCCGGCGCCGAGGACGGGTCGGCGGAGGACGGGGCCCCGCAAGATGATGTGCCCGAAGGCGACAGCGAGATTCTGGACCTCGTGATCCTCGAGCCCGGCGTCCCTACGTCGGACGACCTTCCCGACGCGGGGGACGATCCGTTGACGGTCGATGGCACCGACAATGCCGATGCCCTGTCTGGCGGGTCTGGTGACGATGCCATTCATGCCGACGGCGGAGACGACGTGATCGACGGTCGAGCCGGAGATGACTGGATCGACGCCGGCGGCGGAAATGACGCGGTCTGGGCCGGCGACGGCGCCGACACGATCCTCGGTGGCGACGGGACCGACAGTGTTCAGGGGCAAGCGGGGGACGATGCGCTGATTGGCGGGTCGGGTCACGACAGTCTTGCCGGTTGCGAGGGCAATGACAGCGTGGAGGGCGGCGCCGGTCGTGACACCCTGATCGGCGGAGAGGGCGACGACTGGATTGATGGCGGCGAGGACGAAGACTGGCTGGTCGGCAGTGCTGGCAACGATGCGCTGGACGGGGGCCAGGGCAGCGACATTCTTGACGGCGGCAGCGGTGACGACCGGATTTCGGGGGTCGAGACGGGGCCGGGCGGGCAGGAGCTGGACTACATCAACGGCGGTGCGGGCAGCGACCGGCTGATCCTCGGCGCCGGAGACATCGCCACAGGTGGCAGCGGTGCAGACGAATTCGTTCTGGACAAGTGGCTTCCGGAGACCTCGGTCACCCGGATCATGGATTATGACCCGGCCGAGGACACCCTGGTCATCATCTATGATCCCGAGGTACATGCCGATCCGGTCGTGACGGTTGGCCCGAACGATGGCGGTCAGGGCCAGGCAGTCTATCTTGACGGTGCGAAGATTGCCGTTGTCAGTGGAGCGCCGTTCGGGGTGTCGGACATCAGGCTGATGGCTTCCTGACGCTTACCACGGCAGCGGCCTCTGGTCATACCCGACATACAGGGGGTGGCGGGGCTGGTTCTGACCGGTCAGCCCAAGATGGAAGAGTTGCGCCCCGGCCTGTCGCAACATTGCGCTCACCGCTGCGCCTCGGCCCAGGTGAAGGCCGTGGTTTCCCCAGGCGCAGAGGACCAGGTCGGCCCAGGGAACGCTGTCCACAATGGCAGAGTCATTGTCCGGCCCGACCGGATCGGGCTGGGCGCGCATCTCTCTTGGATCGGTGGCGCGGAAGGCGAAGATGTTGGTCACCCGGAAGGACCCGAAACCCAGCGCCACGGCGCGGCGCTGGCATCGCTCGACCGTCGGGTCGTTCTGGATCTCGGTCGCGGTCGAGGGATTGAGCATGACGAAAAGCGCTCGTGGCCCCGATCCCCAGGTCCGCGTCAGCAGATAGCGATACCGTCCGCAGTCGGAATAGACCGCCTCGGACGCGGTGCCGTTTGCCGAATGCGTGCGCGAAATCAATCCCATATCCCTCCCTGAGGCTACCCGACCCCATGTGGCAGCCGGCTTCCCGCACCGACCCGGCCGCTCCGGTCGGGATCGGTCCGAGGGAAACCCCGCCCAGCTGTGGGGTCAAGGCCCCTCTCGCCGGGACGGTTCGGTTTCGTGCCGATCAGCCGGCAGCGACGCAAGACCGACCCGAAATCCGCTTGTCGCGAGTCCGCCGCGCCGACTAGATAAGTGCCGAGCGGCCCGAACCCGAGAGCGCCAGGTGTCAGATCTGATCATTTCCGTGTTTCGCAGTGAGGCTGCTGCCTTTGCGGCTGGCGAACAGCTTGCGGCCTTGCAGCAGGCGGCCGGAACCGAGCCGGAGGACATCGTCGTGGTATCTCGCAGCGCGGCAGGTCGCATCACCGTCAACCAGTCGATCGACCTTGCCAGCGGCGCACCCCTGGGCGGTGGTGGCTGGGGCGTGATGATCGGCCTGATGTTCCTGGACGGACGCAAGCCGAAGCCCGAAAGCCAGGGGCTTGCGGCACAATTGGTGGCTGCCGGCCTGGACCGGACTTTTCTGGATGACGTCGTGCAGTCGCTGAAGAAGGGCGGAGCCGCTGTCGGGATGCGCGTTCGGCTTCTGGGCAAGGAAAGGGTCATGGCGAAACTGGACAGCCTGCAAGGGTCACCCCGGACCTACTGGACCCGTCTTGATGCGCGGACCGAAGAGGCCTTGACCGACATCATGGGCCAGATTCCGCAGGCTGCGCTGAGCCGGCCCCACGATCTGCCCGCAGACTGACAGAGTTACGGCTTGACGGGCGCGTCGTGCCTGCGGCCTTGTGGCGGAATGAGCGACAAATCAGCAGACAGGACCGCGGCCAAGCCGCCCGCAAGCGCGCGGAAGCGGAGGGCTGCCGCAAAGGAGGCGCCGCCCGCGCGGCCGTCGGTGTTGCGACTTGGCCTGCGGTGGCTTGCCCGCGCCGGAGTCACCGTGGCGGGCTTCTACGCGGTTCTGATCCTGCTGTTCGCCTTTCTGCCGCCGCCGATCAATCTGTACCAACTGGGCGAGTCCTGGCGGTTGGGCGGGATCGAGAAGGACTGGGTCGGCTGGGACGAGATCGCCCCGGTGATGGGCAGGTCGGCGGTCGCGGCCGAAGACGCGAACTTCTGCAATCACTGGGGCTTCGACATGGCGGCCATCCGACAAGCCATCGAATCCGGCAGCAATCGCGGAGCCTCGACCATCAGCCAGCAGGTGACGAAGAACGTGTTCCTCTGGCATGGGCGCAGCTGGGTCCGCAAATCTCTGGAGGCGATCCTGACGCCCGTCGTCGAGCTGGCATGGTCCAAGCAGCGTATCCTGGAGGTCTATCTGAACGTTGCCGAGTTCGACGAAGGCGTGTTCGGCGTGCAGGCCGCGGCGCAGCACTATTTCGGTGTCGATGCCCGCGACCTGACCGCCCTGCAGGCCGCGCGGCTTGCTGCCGTCCTGCCGGACCCGAAAGGACGCAGCGCCTCCAAGCCGTCGACCTTTGTGCGCAGCCGGACACGGGCGATCATGTCGGGCGCCGAAACCATCGCCGCAGACGGCAGATCCGCCTGTTTCGAGGGCTGATCCCGCGCGGGGATTGAATTCCGCCCCCCGGCGCGGCAATGAGGGGAAAGACCGGAGATCTCCGCCCGATGAACCGCCCCACGAACCGCCTTTATCACGTTCCTCTGTCGCCGTTCTGCCGCAAGGTGCGCCTGACGCTGGCGGAAAAGAAGATCGAGGCCGAACTGGTGGAAGAGCGGTACTGGGAGCCCTCGCCCGACTTCCTGCGCCGGAACCCGGCGGGCAAGGTGCCGATCCTGAAGATGGGCAACCGTATGCTGAGCGAAAGCCAGGCGATCTGCGAATACCTGGAGGAAATCGCGCCGCAGGTTCCCCTGATGCCCAAGGATCCCGAGGGTCGCTATGAGGTGCGGCGGCTTTGCGCCTGGTTCGACGACAAGTTCCACCAAGAGGTGACTTCGAAGTTGTTGTACGAACGGGTGAACAAGAAGGTCACCGGGCAGGGCTACCCGGATTCGCGCAACGTCAAGATGGGCTCGACCCGGATCAAGTATCATCTCGACTACATGGCCTGGCTCCTGGACCAGCGGCGCTGGCTGGCGGGGGATGTGATGACGCTGGCGGATTTCACCGCGGCGGCGCATCTGAGTTGTCTGGACTACATCAGCGATGTCGACTGGAACCGGCATGCCGTGCTGAAGGACTGGTATGCGAAGATCAAGTCGCGGCCCTCGTTCCGGCCCTTGCTCGCGGACCAGATCTCGGGCTTTCCGCCGGCGCCGCATTATGCCGACCTGGATTTCTAGGGGCTGGCGTCGGCCGGGGGCCAGCCCCCGGACCCCCGGAGTATTTCGGAAAAGGGCAAGCCCATGCAGGGTTTGAAGGCCCGCCTGATCGCGCGCGCGCTGGAGGAAGGGTTCGTGAAGGCCGGGGTCTGCCGGCCCGACGCTGTCCCCGAGGCGGCCGGGCGGCTGCGCCAGTTCCTCGCCGAAGGTCGGCATGGGCAGATGGGCTGGATGGCGGATCGGGAGACCTGGCGCGGCTCTCCGCAGGCTTTGTGGCCTGAGGCGCGGTCTGTCGTCATGTTGGCCGAGGCGTACACGCCCGGATCCGACCCGTTGTCCGGATTGTCCCAGCACGACCGGGGGGTGGTGTCGGTCTATGCCCAGGGGAAGGATTATCATGACCTCGTGAAGCGCCGGTTGAAGCGGCTGGGGCGCTGGCTCATCCAGGAGGCGGCCCGGCAAGAGACAGACTGCGAGATCAAGGTCTTTGTCGATACGGCACCGGTGATGGAAAAGCCGCTGGCCCAGGCGGCGGGGCTGGGTTGGCAGGGCAAGCATACCAACCTTCTGGGCCGCGACCTGGGGAACTGGGTGTTCCTGGGCGCGATCTTCACCACGCTGGAGCTGGAGCCCGACGCGGCGGAAGTCAGCCATTGCGGCAGTTGCACCGCCTGTCTGGACATCTGCCCGACGGAAGCCTTCCCCGCACCCTATCAGCTTGATGCGCGGCGATGCATTTCCTACCTGACCATCGAGCATCGCGGGCCGGTGGACGAGGCGTTGCGCGGGTTGATGGGCAACCGGATCTATGGCTGCGACGACTGTCTCGCCGTCTGTCCCTGGAACAAGTTCGCCGTCGCCGCGCGGGACATGGGGTATAAGCCCCGGGTAGGATTGCCGGAACTGTCCAGTCTTGCGCGGCTGGACGATGCCGGATTCCGGGCGATGTTCGCGGGCAGTCCGATCAAGCGGATCGGGCGCGATCGGCTGGTGCGGAACGTGCTGTATGCGATCGGAAACTCGCGTTTGCCGGGTCTGGCTACCCTTGCCGCGGAACGACTGGAGGACCCCGATCCCGCGGTGGCGGATGCCGCGGCTTGGGCCTTGCGGCGCCTGACCGGGGCCGCCACGACCTAGGTCCGCACCACGCGCTGGGTCTGCACGCCCAGCCCCTCGATCCCCAGCCGCATGACCTCGCCACCCTTCAGGTAGACCGGGGGTTTCTGCCCCAGGCCGACGCCGGGCGGGGTGCCGGTGGAGATCACGTCGCCGGGTTCCAGCGACATGAACTGCGAGAGATAGGAGACGATGTGGGCCACGCCGAAGATCATCGTCGCGGTCGAGCCGTTCTGGTAGCGATGGCCGTCCACCTCGAGCCACATCTTGAGATTTCCGATGTCGCCGGCCTCGTCCTTCGTGACCAGCCAGGGGCCGGTCGGACCGAAGGTGTCGCAGCCCTTGCCCTTGTCCCAGGTGCCGCCGCGTTCGGTCTGGTATTCGCGTTCGGACACATCGTTGACCACGCAATAACCGGCGACATGGTCCAGCGCGTCGGCCTCGTCGATATACTTGCCTCCGGTGCCGATCACGACGCCCAGTTCGACCTCCCAGTCGGTCTTGACCGAGCCGCGCGGGATCTCGACATCGTCGTCAGGGCCGCACATGGCGGTGATCCACTTGTTGAAGACGACAGGCTCCTTGGGGATCGCCGCGCCGGTCTCGGCGGCGTGGTCGGCGTAGTTCAGGCCGATGCAGACGAATTTCCGCGTGCCGCCGACACAGGGGCCAAGGCGGACATCCTTCTGCGGGATGCCCGGGACGAGGGGGAGGCTGCCCGGATCCAGCGCCGCCAGGCGTTGCAGACTGGCAGGGGACAGGGCCTCGCCGCCGATATCCGCGACATGGGCCGAGAGGTCGCGGATGCGGCCGGCCGCGTCGAGGAGGCCGGGCTTCTCCTTGCCCTTGGGCCCGTATCTCAGCAATTTCATTGCGTGTCCTTTGTCCGGGTCGAAAACTGGATGCCGGGCGCAGGCTAGCCGCCCGGACGGTGGACTGGCAAGATCATGCGGACGGACCTTTCGAAAAGGTTGGCGACTGGGCGATTCGGGTGCAAGCTGTCGGTCCTGCAGACTTCTGGGAGGAGAGCATGAGCCGTCATCTTGCCGACCATCGCGCCCGGTCCACCGGAGCCCGCGTCAAGCATTTCCTGCGCCTGTCCCGCACGCCCCGTGACACCTGGCTGCGCGCCAGGGGGGCTTCGGGTGCCGCCCGGCTGGTCCAGTTCCTGCGGATCGAGCGGGGCCGAACCGTCTGAGCTGTCCAGCGTGGACAAGTTCCCGTGGCAAGTCCTTTCAAGGGCTTGCCTGTCCGCGTTAACACTTCGTCAGGGTTTTGCAGGCTTCAGCTTGTCCCGCAGGGCGGCGAGAATGTCCCGCAGGTCCGCGATCTCGGACATCTGGAGCCCTGTCTTTTGCGCAAAGGCGCGGGGCACCTCGGACGCGCGTTCGGCAAGGTTGCGGCCAGCGTCGGTCAAGGACAGGCGCACCTGCCGCTCGTCGCGGCTGTCGCGGCTTCGGGTCAGCCAGCCGGCAGCTTCCATCCGCTTGAGCAAGGGAGTCAGCGTGTTGGACTCCAGCCGCAATTCGGCGCCGAGTTGGCTGACGGTCATTCCGTCCCGGGCGCTGAGCGCCGAGATGGCCAGATATTGCGGGTAGGTCAGGCCCAGCGGATGCAACAGCGGGGCGTAGGCGGCATGCACTGCGTGGGCAGTGGAGTGCAGCGCAAAGCAGAGCATGTCGGACGGCGGCAGGGTCATGGCGAAATGATAGGTCGCAAGCGATCTAGACGCAACCTTGTGCAAACGGGCTTGACTTGGGCAGTTCACCATGACTTATAAATCGTAGACGATTTAATCGTGTGTGAAGGATACTTGAAATGACTGTGGACGCGAAATACTGGACTGAAGCAAAGGCAACTGGCGGCGGGCGCAACGGGGTTGCCACCCTCGCGAACGGACAACTGACCATCACGCACGCCAGCCCGAAGGAACTGGGCGGATCCGGTCTTGGTCACAACCCGGAGGAGCTGTTCGCGCTGGGTTACAGCGCCTGCTATCTCGGGGCGATGCGGTTTGCAGCGGCGAGCGAGAAGCTGGGCACGGTGCCGGAGGCGGCAACCGTCACCGCCCATGTCGGGATCGGCGGTCGCAGCGACGGCGGCTTTGGTCTGAAGGTGCGGCTGGTGGTGTCGATGCCGGGGGTGGACCGCGCCGTGGCGGAGCGGATCGCCGAGCGCGGCCATTTCATCTGCCCCTATTCGCACGCGACCAGGGGCAACATCGAGGTGGTGACGGAAATCGTCTGACCCCCGAACGAACAGAAAAGGCCAGGCGTAGCGGCCCGGCCTTCCTTGTCTCGGATCGCTCAGGCGCGGACGAGGCGTTCGTATTCGGTGGCCACGCGGCGGGTCATTTCGCCCACTTCGAACGTGTAATCGCCGATCTGGCCGACCGGGGTGACCTCGGCCGCCGTGCCGGTCAGCCAGCACTGTTCGAAACCCTCCAGCTCTTCCGGCAGGATGTGGCGTTCGTGCACCTTGATCTGCATGTCGCGCAGCATCCCGATCACGGTCTGGCGGGTGATGCCGTTCAGGAAGCAGTCCGGCTTGGGCGTGTGCACCTCTCCGTCCTTGACGAAGAAGATGTTGGCGCCGGTCGCCTCGGCCACATAGCCGCGATAGTCCAGCATCATCGCGTCCGAGCAGCCCTTGGCCATGGCGGCATGCTTGGACATGGTGCAGATCATGTAGAGACCGGCGGCCTTGGCCTCGGACGGGATGGTTTCGGGCGAGGGGCGCTTCCACCTGGCGATGTCGAGCTTGGCGCCCTTCATCTTGGCGTCGCCGTAATAGGCGCCCCAGGACCAGCAGGCGATGGCAAGACGGACCGGGTTGCCGAGGGATGCGACGCCCATCTCGTCCCCCACGCCGCGGAAGGCGATGGCGCGGACATAGGCGTCGGTCAGGCCGTTGGCCTTCAGCACCTCGTCCTTGGCGGCGTCGATCTGTTCCGCCGTCCACGGGATCGGCATGTCCAAGAGCTCACCCGAGCGCAGGAGGCGCAGGGAATGTTCGTGGCTCTTGAAGATCCTGCCGTTGTAGCACCGTTCACCCTCGAACACCGAAGAGGCGTAATGCAGCGCATGGGTCAGGATGTGGACCTTGGCGGAGCGCCATTCCACCAGCTTGCCATCCATCCAGATGAACCCGTCGCGATCGTCGTAGCCTGCCATTTCCGCCTCCGGTTTTGCGAATGTTGCGCCCGAAAGGTCCGTTCCGGACAGATTCTTGCGCGAAATCGGCCGAGAGTTACGGGTTCATACTTGGAAAGTCAACAAGGCTGACGTAAATTCCGCCGAAATGGAGGTGGTGATGGCAGAGGCACCCGGCGGCGAGAACCTGCTGTTCCTGACGGATGAGCAGTTGCGCAAGGGGATCGAGGCGATGTTCTTCGCCTATCGCGGCTTTACCGCCGACCCGGACCGGATTCTGGAGGGGATGAATTACGGGCGGGCGCATCACCGGGCGATCCATTTCATCCACCGCTCTCCCGGAACGACGGTTTCCAATCTCCTGTCGATCCTCGGTGTTACAAAGCAGTCGTTGAATCGTGTGTTGCGCACCCTGATCGAGGATGGCCTTGTTCGCAGCGAGAAGGGCAAGGTGGATGCACGGGAACGGCATCTGCATTTGACGGACAAGGGACAGATGCTGGAACGGGAACTGTCGGACGCGCAGCGGGCGCGGATGCGGGCGGCCTATCGGGCGGCGGGGCCGCAGGCGGTGGCTGGCTTCCGGCAGGTGCTGGAAGCGATGATGGATCCCGAGATGCGGCGCCAGTACAACCGCCTGAAGGAGGGTGGGTGATGGTCCCGGACGCGCATTTGCTGATCGTGGACGATGACGAGCGCATCCGGGGGCTTCTGCAGAAGTTCCTGATCCGCAACGGCTTCCTGGTATCGGTCGCGCGCGATGCGTCTCAGGCCCGGCGGATCCTGGCCGGGCTGGAGTTCGACCTGATCGTGCTTGACGTGATGATGCCCGGCGAGGACGGGGTGACCCTGACGCGGGACCTCCGCAAGAGGATGACCACGCCGATCCTGCTCTTGACCGCGCGGGGCGAGGCGGCGAACCGGATCGAGGGGCTGGAAGCGGGCGCGGACGACTACCTTGTCAAGCCGTTCGAGCCGAAGGAGTTGCTGCTTCGGATCAACGCGATCCTGCGGCGGGTGCCCCAGGTGAAACCGGCCGAGCCGGCGCGGACGGTCCTGCACCTGGGCGCGGTGCGCTATGACCAGGACCGGGGCGAGATGTGGCGCGGAGAGGTTCCGGTGCGCCTGACGGCGACCGAGGCGCAGCTGATGCGGGTCTTTGCCGCGCATCCCGGAATCCCTTTGAGCCGCGAGAAGCTGGCGAGCGAGACCGGCGGCGAGGATGCCGCGCAGGAGCGGGCGGTGGACGTGCAGATCACCCGGCTGCGGCGGAAGATCGAGGACGACCCGAAAGTGCCGCGCTATCTCCAGACGGTGCGGGGCGAGGGTTACATGCTGCAGCCGGATTGAGGCTTGACCGGCCCCGGGGCGCTGCCCCCAGCCACTCGGTTTCTCGAACCGATGGCGAAACCAATTGGCTACCCGGAGTATTTCGAAAAGGGCAAGAGCATGCTGGTTTTCACGCATCCCGACTGCGCGCGCCATGTGACCCCGCCCGGGCATCCGGAGCGGGTGGAGCGTCTTGAGGCTGTCGAGCGCGGGCTTCGGGGCAGCGCGGTCGAGCGGCGGGAGTGTCCTTCGGGGGACGAGACGGAGGTGCTGCGCTGCCATCCGGCCGGGTATCTGGCGCGGGTGAAGGGGGCGGTGCCGGCAGAGGGCTGGGTGCAGCTGGATGGAGATACCTTCCTGTCCCCGGGATCGTACGAGGCGGCGCTGCGGGCGGTCGGGGGGATCTGCGCGGCGGTCGATGCGGTGGTATCGGGCGAGGCCCGGACCGTCTTTGTTGCCGGGCGGCCCCCGGGGCACCATGCCGAGCGCGAGACGGCGATGGGCTTCTGCCTGTTCGGGACGGTGGCCATCGGGGTGAAGCGGGCGCTGGATCATCACGGGCTGGGCCGCGTCGCCATCGTGGACTTCGATGTGCATCACGGCAACGGAACGCAGGATCTGCTGTGGAACGAGGGGAGGTGCCTGTTCGTCTCCAGCCACCAGATGCCGCTCTATCCGGGGACCGGGCAGCCTGATGAGCGGGGGGCGCAGGGGCAGATCCTGAACTTGCCGCTGCGACCCGGATCTGGCGGACGGGCGATGCGCGAGGTTTATGAGGGCGCGGTGTTTCCGGCCCTGCGCGACTGGAAACCTGAGTTGCTGCTCATATCGGCCGGCTTCGATGCCCATGCCCATGATCCGCTGGCGGGATTGGAGTGGCAGGCCGATGACTATCGCTGGCTGACCGAGCGCCTGTGCGATTTCGCCGGGGGGCGGGTGGTATCCTCACTGGAGGGTGGCTATGATCTCGATGCGCTGGCGGCCTGCGTTGCCGCGCATGTGGGTGTGCTGGAGGAGCGGGGCCGATGAGCGACAAGGCAGTTGAGACGATGAGCTTCGAGGAGGCGATGGCCGCCCTGGAGCAGGTCGTGGGGGCTTTGGAGCGCGGCGAGGTTCCGCTGGAGCAGTCGATCGCGCTGTATGAGCGCGGGGCGCAGCTCAAGGCGCATTGCGCGAAGAAGCTGGCCGAGGCCGAGGAGAAGGTGGAACTGATCCGGGCGCAGGAAGGCCGGGCGGTGGGCACGACTCCGGCGGAGGGGATGTGACCTTTCAGGAGCGGCTGACGGCGGATGCAGCGCTGTGCGAGGCGCGGCTTCTGGCGGCCTTGCAGGGCCGTGCGGACCAGCCGGTGACCGACGCGATGCGCTATGCGGTGCGGGGCGGTAAGCGGCTGCGCGGGTTCCTGGTGCTGGAAGGCGCGCGGATGCTGGGGGTTCCCGAGGGGCAGGCGGTCAGCGCGGCGGCGGCGATCGAGGCGCTGCATGCCTATTCGCTCGTGCACGATGATCTGCCCTGCATGGACGACGACGACCTGCGGCGCGGGCAGCCCACGGTGCACCGGAAATGGGACGAGGCGACGGCGGTGCTGGCGGGCGATGCCTTGCAGACGCTGGCCTTCGAGCTCTTGTGCGATCCGGCGCTTGGCTCGGCCGAGGTGCGGATGGAGCTGGTGCGGGGGCTGGCGGTCGCCTCGGGTATCGACGGCATGGTGCTGGGCCAGGCGCTGGACATCGCGGCCGAGACGGCGGGGCGGAGCCTGACGCTGGAGGAGATCACCGCGCTGCAGGCGGGCAAGACCGGCGCGCTGATCGGCTTTGCCGCCGAGGCCGGGGCGATCCTTGCCGGGGCGGACCGCGCCCCGCTGCGCGCCTATGCGGCGGCGCTGGGCCTCGCCTTCCAGATCGCCGACGACATCCTGGACGTGACCGGT
This sequence comes from Tabrizicola flagellatus, assembly GCF_008271465.1. Lineage (GTDB taxonomy): Bacteria > Pseudomonadota > Alphaproteobacteria > Rhodobacterales > Rhodobacteraceae > Tabrizicola > Tabrizicola flagellata. The sequence continues at coordinate 82,167 of NZ_VMDU01000002.1, forward strand.
GACAGCGCGACCCTGGGCAAGCGGGCGCAGAAGGATGCCGAGGCCGGCAAGGCGACTTTCGTCTCGCTTCTCGGGCTGGAGGCGGCGCGAGCCAAGGCGCGCGACCTGGTGGCCGAGGCAGAGGCGGCGCTGGCCCCCTATGGCGAGCGGTCGGCGCATTTGCGCGCCGCCGCCCGTTTTGTCATCGAGCGGCAGGCCTGATCGGCCTGTCGTCGAAGGCCCTTACAGCGACTGGATCTGGCCCTTCAGCGTCGCGATCAGGTTCGAGACCAGGGCCGGATCGAAGGCGACCGGGCCGCGGGCCGCCGGATCGGGGGCGAACATCACCACGTCGTCGAAGGCCAGTGCCATCTTCGTGGCCTGCTGCTTGACCGCCGGATCGCGGCTGAAGACCAGCAGATCCAGCTCTCCCCTGGCCGCCATCAGCAGGCTCCACGCCTTCTGATACTGCGGCACCGCCGTCGTGCCCGAGGGATCGAGCTGCGCCAGCGCCTCTTCGGCGTTCAGGATCAGGGCGTGGAGCAAGTCCTGTTCGGTGGGGGCCAGCGCCTCTTTCGCCCGCTTCAGGCCGGTCAGCGCGTCGATGTAGGTCTCATCCGTAGGGCCCTGGGCCAGCGCGGCGAGCAGCGGCTCCAGGTCCGGGGCGCCGGCCTGGGCCAGGGCCTCGCGGATCTGGGGAAAGTCGGTCTTCCAGGCTTCCTCGAACTGGGCGGCGCCGCCGCCTGCTGCGCCTTCCTGCCGCAGCAGATGACCGAGGAGCAGGTTGCCCTGGATGCCGACCAGTTGGGCCATCACGCCGATCACGTCGTTGCTGACGGTCTGCAACCGGGCCTTTGCATCCGCAGGCGCAGGGTGAGGAAAGGCCAGGCCCGGCGTAGCTGCCTGGGCCAGGGGTGCCAACGCCAGCCCGGCGAGCAGCGCGAGGCAGGCGACGCGGCGCCCTGCGGTGGCCACGGTCAGGGTGTGCGGGAGTGTCGGGGTGCGGTTCGGCATGGGCTCCTCTGGGCTGTTGCACGGGATCTCGCGGATGCGGTCCGTTGGGTTGCCGCGGAGGAAGCAGGAAATTGTGACCAATATTCGCTAAGGTTGTGGCGGCACTGGGCAAAGTTGCTTGCGGCTGTGGACAAGCCGCGCGGCCTGCGTCACTTGCGCCGGTCGCGGCTGCGCGATTGCCCCTTGTGGCGATTCCGTCTAGATGCTGCGGAAACGGCCCGAGGGTTTCCGCGTGCAAGACCGTCCCCATACGCCCCTGCTTGACCGGGTGCATCTGCCATCGGACCTGAAGGCGCTGTCCGACCGCGAGCTGCGGCAACTGGCCGACGAGCTGCGGGCCGAGACGATCAGTGCCGTCAGCCAGACCGGCGGGCACCTGGGGGCCGGTCTCGGGGTTGTCGAGCTGACGGTGGCGATCCACGCCGTCTTCGACACGCCGCGCGACAAGCTGATCTGGGACGTGGGCCATCAGTGCTATCCGCACAAGATCCTGACCGGGAGGCGGGACCGGATCAGGACCCTGCGGCAGGAGGGGGGCCTGAGCGGCTTCACCAAGCGGTCGGAAAGCCCCTATGACCCGTTCGGGGCAGCGCATAGCTCGACCTCGATCTCGGCGGCGCTGGGGTTTGCCATGGCGGCGGATCTGGGCGGCGATCCTGGCGACGCGATCGCGGTGATCGGCGATGGCGCGATGAGCGCCGGCATGGCCTTCGAGGCGATGAACAACGCGGGCCATCTGGGCAAGCGGCTGTTCGTGATCCTGAACGACAACGAGATGTCGATTGCCCCGCCGGTGGGAGCGTTGTCGGCCTATCTGAGCGGGCTCTATGCCGCCGCGCCGATGCAGGACCTGAAGCAGGTGGCGAAGGGGATCGTGGGGCTTTTGCCCTCGCCGTTCCAGGAGGGGGCGAAGCGGGCCAAGGACATGCTGAAGGGCATGGCGGTGGGCGGAACGCTGTTTGAGTCCCTGGGGTTCGAATATGTCGGTCCCATCGACGGGCATGACCTGGACCAGCTTCTGCCGGTGCTGCGGACGCTGAAGGCGCGGGCGACGGGGCCGGTGCTGCTGCATGTGCTGACGAAGAAGGGCAAGGGCTATGCCCCGGCCGAAACGGCACGGGACAAGGGGCACGCGACGGGCAAGTTCGACGTGCTGACGGGCGTGCAGGTGAAGGCGGCGTCAAATGCTCCGTCCTACACCAAGGTCTTCGCGCAGAGCCTGGTGGCCGAGGCGGAGCGGGACGAGAAGATCGTCGCGGTGACGGCGGCGATGCCGGACGGGACGGGGCTGGACCTCTTCGCCGCGCGGTTCCCGAAGCGGTGTTTCGACGTGGGGATCGCCGAGCAGCATGCGGTGACCTTCAGCGCGGGGCTGGCGGCGGGGGGGATGAAGCCGTTCTGCGCGATCTATTCGACCTTCCTCCAGCGTGGCTACGATCAGGTCGTGCATGACGTGGCGATCCAGCGCCTGCCGGTTCGGTTTGCGATCGACCGGGCGGGGCTGGTGGGGGCGGACGGGGCAACCCATGCGGGGGCCTTCGACGTGGCCTTCCTCGCGAACCTGCCGGGGATGGTGGTGATGGCGGCCGCCGACGAGGCGGAACTGGTCCACATGGTGGCCACTGCGGCGGCCTGGGATGAGGGACCGATCGCGTTCCGCTATCCGAGGGGCGAGGGCGTGGGGGTGGAGATGCCCGCGCGGGGCGTCCCGCTGGAGATCGGCAAGGGCCGGGTGATCCGCGAGGGGTCGCGGGTGGCGATCCTGTCCTTCGGCACGCGGCTGTCGGAAAGCCTGAAGGCGGCGGAGGCCCTGGGCTCGCGCGGCGTGTCGGTGACGGTCGCGGATGCCCGGTTTGCGAAGCCGCTGGACCGGGACCTGGTCCTGCAACTGGCGCGGGGGCACGAGGCGCTGGTGACGGTGGAAGAGGGCGCGGTGGGGGGCTTCGGGTCCCATGTGGCGCAGCTTCTGGCCGAGGAAGGGGTGTTCGACCGGGGGCTGAAGTTCCGGTCGCTGGTCCTGCCGGACATCTTCATCGACCAGGCCTCGCCCGAGGCGATGTACCGTGTCGCGGGGCTGGATGCGGGGCATATCGAGGCCAGGGTGCTGGAGGCGCTGGGCGTCGCGGTGGTGGGGAAGAGGGCGTGAGTGTCCACGGTGGACAAATCCGCCAAACTGTTGATTTACATTGAAAAGGCTTGCGGCTGTTAAGGTGGTGTTAACCCCTTGCCGCGATGATTTGCAGGGCTGCTGAACCGGGGGTGAGATGCCTATTCCGACGATGGGTGAATTCCTGTTGCCCTGTCTGCGCCTGTTGGCAGCCGATGCGCGTAACACGCGGGATTGTCTGCCTGCGCTTCGGGTGGAGTTCGGGCTGACGGACGACGAGATGGCCGAGATGCTGAACAGCGGCACCCGCACCCGCGTCTTTGATCGGGCCGACTGGGCAGTGTTTCATCTGCTGAAGGCGGGGCTGGTCGAACGGCCGGAGCGGGGGGTTTATCGTGCCTCGGCCGAGGGGCGGGCGTGGCTGGCGGCGGGAAAGCCGCTGGACTGGCGGATCATCAAGTCGATCCCGGCTCATCAGGCGGCCATGGCCGAGGCCGCCGAAAGGAACGCGTCGAAAGAGGCAGCCCCCGGTCTGTCGCGCGACGTTGCCGACCTGCCAGACGAGACCCCGGAAGACCTGATCGAGCGGGCATCCAAGGAAGCCGAGGCCGGGCTGATCGAAGACCTGTTGCAGCGGCTTTACCGGATGAATCCCGTCCGGTTCGAGCGCCTGATCCTCGATCTCCTGAAAGCCATGGGCTACGGCGCGGGGTCGTTCGGCAAGCACGAGATGACCAAGGCCAGCGGCGACGGAGGGATCGACGGGATCATCCACGAGGACGCGCTGGGGCTGGATGCGGTCTAAATCCAGGCGAAACGCTATCAGGCCGAGACCAAGGTCGGACGCCCGGCGATCCAGCAGTTCATCGGCAGCCTGACGGGGGAAGGCGCGACCAAGGGGGTGTTCGTCACCACCTCGGATTTCTCGGCCGAGGCGCAGGGATACCTGTCCAAGGTGCAGCACCGGGTCAAGCTGATCGGCGGGCGGGAACTGGCGCGGCTGATGATCCGGCATGGCGTGGGCGTGCGCGACCGGGTGTCCTATGTCATTCGCAGCGTGGACGAGGACTATTTCGCCGACCCCGAAGGGTGATGTCCGCCGCGCTGTGGGAGAGTCGCCGGTCCTTTTGCCCGACCCGGGGACAATCGCGGAAAGCCTGACCTGCGGATGGTGCGCTGTAGCACACCCTACGATTGACGTAACCCGTCCATCACCCGCACCAGCGCCTCGCTGATCCCCGGTTCGGACAGGGCATGGCCGGCCATGGGGACCATCTTCAGCTCGCATTTCGCCCAACCCCGCGACAGGGACCAGGCCGACTGTGGCGGGCAGATCATGTCATAGCGGCCCTGGACGATGGTCGTCGGGATGTGTTCGATCCGGCGGCGTTCGCGCAGGATCCAGCCGTCGCATTCCAGGAAGCCCGCGTTCTGGAAATAGTGGTTCTCCAGCCGCGCGAAGGCGCGGGCATAGTCCGAGGGGCTTTCGCCCAGCGCGCCTTCGTTCTGGATCGAGGCAAGGGCGTTTTCCCAGTTGGCCCAGATCCGGCCGAAGCGGGTTTCCTCGACCAGGTTGCCGGAAAAGAGCCGGCGGTGATAGGCGGCGATCAGGTCGCCTCGTTCGGCCTCGGGGATGACTTCGACAAAGCGCGACCAGAGATCGGGGAAGAAGGCCCCGGCGCCGCCGCCGTAGAACCAGGTGAGCTCGGCCCGGGTGGCGAGGAACACGCCGCGCAGGACCAGGTGGGAGACGCGGTCGGGATGCGTGATCGCATAGATCAGCGCCAGCGTCGCGCCCCAGCTGCCGCCGAAGCCGATGAAGCGGTCGATGCCGAGGGTAGAGCGGATGGTCTCGACATCCTGGACGAGGTGCCAGGTGGTGTTGGCGGTGACGCTGGCATGGGGACGCGACCGGCCGCAGCCGCGCTGGTCGAAGAGGACGACGCGGAAGGCGCGTGGGTCGAAATAGCGCCGCATCGCGGGAGAGCAGCCGCCGCCGGGGCCGCCGTGGAAGACGAGGACGGGGATGCCCTCGGGGTTGCCGCATTGCTCGACATAGACCCGGTGGCCGTCGCCCACGTCGATCACGCGCTGATCGAAGGGATCGATCGGCGGGTAAAGGTATTCGACTGCGCGCTTTTGACCTGATCTCTGATCCATGTTCGACCTATATAGCCATGGGAAGGCCCGGAGTCGAAGGGCAATCGGTGGACGGACGGGAGACGGCGATGACGGTGGACACGGTTGACCCGGCAGAGGTGGCCAAGTTCGAGGCGATGGCCGCGGAATGGTGGGACCCGGAGGGCAAGTTCAAGCCGCTGCACATGCTGAACCCCTGCCGGCTGGACTATATCACCCGCCAGATCGCCGCCGAGTTCGGGCGCGACCTGGCGGGGCCGGCGCCGTTCAAGGGGTTGCGGATCCTCGACATCGGCTGCGGCGGGGGCCTCTTGTCCGAGCCGATGGCGCGGCTTGGCGCCGACGTGGTGGGCGCGGATGCGGCCGAGAGGAACATTCCGGTGGCGCGGGTTCATGCCGAGCAGTCGGGGCTGGCGATCGACTATCGCCACACCACGGCCGAGGCGCTGGCCGCGGCGGGCGAGCGGTTCGACGTGGTGCTGAACATGGAAGTGGTCGAGCATGTCGCCGACCCGCAGGCCTATCTGACCGCCTGCCAGGAGCTGCTGAAGCCGGGCGGCCTGATGATCTGTTCCACGCTGAACCGGAACCCGAAGTCCTTCCTGATGGCGATCATCGGCGCGGAATGGGTGATGCGCTGGCTGCCCAAGGGCACGCATGACTGGGCGAAGTTCATCACGCCGGACGAGCTTTACGCGCTGATCGAGAAGGCGGGGCTGCGGCCGGTGGACCGCAAGGGCATGGTGTTCAACCCGGTGACCTGGCGCTGGGGCATGTCGGACCGCGACCTGAGCTGCAACTACGTCACCGCCTCGGTGAAGCCCTAGGCCGGAACCGTGCGTCGCGCCGGCAGACGGTCGAAAGCGCGGGAAACATCGCGGATCAGGTCGGCGAGGTCGTCGATATCGGCCAGGCCGTGCAGGGCGGAAAGTTCGATCCGCCAGCGCGGGGCGTGAATCGGCACCTGCGGGGCCATGAGCAGGCCCACCCTCGGTCCGGCGCTTTCCAGAAGGGCGGTCCTGGGCAGTGCGGTGTCCGCCGGCAGCAGCACCGGCACGAACGGTGCCGAACTGCCCGGGACGCGCAGCCCGTCGGCCATCAGGTGATTGCGCAGCCGCAGCGAAAGGCCATGCAGCCTGCGCCGGCGATGGCGGCCCTCGGGGCTGAAGACGACCTCGGCCGCGGCAAGGATGACCGCGGCGCGATCGGCAGACAGGCGCGCCGGACCGGGATTGTCACGCCATGGCGCGGGGGTCAGGTCAGGATCGCGCCAGGCCGCGAAGCCTCCGGTCGCGCCGAAAGCCGCCGCGAAGCAGCCCAGCACGAGATCGACGCGGCCGAGGCAGCCCTGGATCTCCATCACGCCGCACCCGTCCTGGCCCATGACCCCGAAATCCTGGGCCAGATCGACGATCAGGCGTGCGCCATACTCTCGGGCAAGCAGGCAGAGGTCCGCGAGGTCCGCCACCCGCGAGCCATGGGCGGAAACCGTCGGCACGACGATGAACACCCGGTCCGCATCCGGTTGCCCGGCCAACCTGCGCAGGCGACGCTCGACCCCTTCCAGCGACGCGAAGGGAAAGCGGAACAGTCCGGCACGGGAGGCAAGACCCGTCTCGAGGAAGGCGGCATCGGCGCCGGCATCGACAAGCAAGACATCGCCCGGGCGAAGAACGGACGACAGGACGAGGCGGATCGCATCCGCTGCCGAGGCGAAGGCCACCGCCTCCGGAAGCCTGAGTTCCGAGGCGATCCGGCGTTCCAGAGCCTTGACCGGACCGTCCTGCACCGTCGCCAGGTCGGCCCCGGGACGGGGATGCGGATCGGGCAGGCAGGGGTCGAAGGGTTCGGAAACCGAAAGCCCGCCCAGCCCAAGCGGATCGCGCGTGGCGAAATCGAGCCGAGGCCGGCGCCGGGCGTCGGTGTGCGCACTGAAATCCCGAAGCGGGCCGCCGTCGATCAGATCGCGCGGACGGACGGCCTGTGCATCGGCGCCGGGGAGCTCGTCCGAGCGTGCGGGTCCGGGCATGTCGTGACCTCTTCCAGTTCCGGGTTCGATCTGCGGCCGCGGTTCGTCTGCCGCCTTCTGGTGCCACCCTGCGATCAAGGGGGAGAAGCGCGCGTTAATTCCCCGTGAAACGCCGGGAAGGCGCGACATCGCGGCCCGCCGGAGGGCCTGGAACCGGCGAATCGACCGTCTGGACACCCCAAAGGAGAGGGCAGATTTCACGCGATTTCACGATTTTCTCGCGGTCCGCGGTGACGCTCCGCGGCGATTGACGAAGATTTCACGCAGGCTTTCCGAACATGGCCCCCGATCGAGAGATGCGAGCACAAGCAGGGCCAAGACGATGTTCATCCGGCTGATAGGGCAGTTCCAGGTGCAGGATGCGACCGGACGGGACCACACGCCACGCGGGGCGAAGGCACGCGCCATTCTGGCGATGCTGAGCCGAACGCCAGACCATTGCCGACCCCGGCGCTGGCTGGAAAGCCGGCTCTGGTCGGACCGCGGGCAGGAACAGGCATCGGGAAGTCTCCGTCAGGCCCTGACCGAGTTGCGCAAGAGCCTGGGTCCGCTTGCCTCGCACCTGAAGAGCGACCGTGACTGCGTGGGGCTGACCGGCTTCACGACCGACCTCGACAGCGATCCCGAGGCGGCGCGTCTGGCCCTGGCGGACGGGCGCGAATTCCTGGAAGGCATCGACATCGTCGATCCGGCATTCTGCGCATGGCTGGCCGACGAACGGCAGCGTCTGGCAGAACGGATCGGCACGCAGGACGTGACCGCGCCGGGGCTCCGGGACAGCCAGCCATTCACCCTGAGGCTCGGGTCGCTGCCCGCGTGGACCGGGGCCGATGTGGCCCGCGACCTGGCCGAGGCGGTTGCCCGGCTGGCAGCCGAACATCTGCTGCGCGATCGCGCTGCCGGCTTCGGCGCATCGGCGGCCGGTTTGCAGGAAGGGCTTGACCTGCAGATCGAAGGCGCCTGGAGCGAGGACCGCGCGCATCTGAAACTGCGGCTGCTTGCCCGGTCGAACCAGAAGACCATCTGGATTCGGCGGCTGATCGCGACCCGGCATATCGCCGAAGAGGGACAGGGTGCCTTGCCCGCGCTTGTTATCGAGACGACGGACGCGCCGATCATGTAGGCTTGCCGCCCGGCCGACCGACGGGATAGCTGGGTGGCGGGTCCGGACCGAACGGGGGCTGCCATGACCACCACGCGCTATTTTCGCGACTTTCCGGCGCGAAGCGGCGACCGGATGCTTCTGAAAATGGAGCACTACCTGGAGGTCTATGACGAGCTTCTGTCCGACTGGCAGGGGCGCGACGTGTCGTTCCTGGAAATCGGGGTCTACAAGGGAGGCTCGCTGCCGATGTGGCAGGGATTCCTCGGGGCGGGTTCGCGCCTGGTGTTCCTCGACATCGACCCGGCCTGCCGCGACCTGGCCCTGCCGGGGACCGTGGTGGAGATCGGCGACCAGGCAGACCCGGTCTTTCTGGAGCGGATCGCCCGGGACCACGGGCCTTTCGACCTGATCGTCGATGACGGCGGGCACAAGATGCACCAGCAGATCACCAGTTTCCGCCACCTCTGGCCCCGGCTGCGCGACTGCGGCCTGTATATCGTCGAGGACGTGCACACGAGCTATTGGCCGGGCTTCGGCGGCGGGTTCCGGGAGCCGGCGAGTTTCATCGAATTCGCCAAGGACCTGATCGACCGGATGCATTCCTGGTACACCGAGGACGACGCGGGCTTTCCGCTGCATCCGCTGGCGCGCGAGATCGGGTCGATCCGGTTCCACGACAGCCTGGTGGTCTTCGAGAAGCGGTTGAAGGAGCCGCCGGTCTCGATCGCGGCGCAGGACGGGAAGGTCACGCGGTCGCGAAAGATCCTCGAAGTGCGTGGTCGGCGGTCGATCTTCTGAACCTTGCATTGCGGGACCTTCGCCGCTAGCAGAAGGTCGGTTCTCAGGAGACGGATGATGGACGGGATCGACACGCTGAAGGCCAGGTATCTGGCGGCGGTGGCTGGCGCGGCGGATGAGGCCGGGCTGGAAGAGGTCCGCGTTGCTGCCCTCGGCAAGAAGGGCGAGATTTCCGCGCTGATGGCGGGTCTGGGCAAGATGGACCCCGAGGCGCGCAAGGCGGCGGGGGCGAGCCTCAACGCATTGAAGGACGAGATCGACGCGGCCCTGCGCGCGCGCAAGGTGGCGCTGGCGGATGCGGCTTTGGACGAGCGGTTGAAGTCGGAATGGCTGGACGTGACCTTGCCGGGGCGGCCAAGGCCCCGGGGCACGGTGCATCCGGTGCCGCAGGTGATGGAGGAGCTGACGGCGATCTTCGCCGACATGGGCTTTTCGGTGGCCGAGGGGCCGCAGGTCGAAAGCGACTGGTACAACTTCGACGCCCTGAACATTCCGCCCGAGCACCCCGCGCGGCAGGAGCATGACACCTTCTTCATGGCCCGGGCCGAGGGCGACAATCGCCCGCCGCACGTCCTGCGCACGCATACCTCGCCGGTCCAGATCCGCGCGATGCAGGAGCGCGGCGCGCCGATCCGGGTGATCGCTCCCGGTCGGGTCTACCGGATGGACATGGACCAGACGCATACGCCGATGTTCCACCAGGTCGAGGGGCTGGCGATCGACCGCGACATCAGCATGGCGAACCTGAAATGGTGCCTCGAGGAATTCTGCCGGGCCTTCTTCGAGGTGGACAAGGTGGAACTGCGGTTCCGCGCCAGCCATTTCCCGTTCACCGAGCCGTCGGCGGAGGTGGACATCCGCTATTCCAACGTCGGCGGTCAGCTGAAGATCGGCGAGGGCGACAAGTGGATGGAGATCCTCGGGTCGGGCATGGTGCATCCCAAGGTGTTGCAGGCGGCGGGGGTTGATCCTTCGCAGTGGCAGGGCTTCGCCTTCGGGATGGGGATCGACCGGATCGCGATGCTGAAATACGGCATCCCGGACCTGCGGGCCTTCTTCGAGGCCGACCTGCGCTGGCTGCGACATTACGGGTTCAGCGCGCTGGACGTGCCGGACCTGGCCGGGGGCTTGTCGGCCTGAATGGACGACCCGGACCTTTCCGCGCGCAAGCACCTGGCCGCCAATGACCCGGCCTTCCCCGCGCGGCGGGAAGAGGCCTGGGGGCGGATCGTGGCGGCGCTGGATGGGGTGCTGGGGCCGGCGGGTTATGTGCTGGCGCGGACGACCTGGAACAGGGTGACGGCGGCGGGGAAGTCGGCGGTGCATCTGCAGCGGGACCGTTATGGCTGGGACGTGCGGATCGTGCTGCGGTTCGTGACGCCCGATGGCGAGGTGCCGGACCATCCGGACTGGCCGGGCGGCGAGGATGTGGCGCTGGCGGAGTTCTTCGAGCGGGCGGACAACGATCCCGGGACGCTGGCCTTCATCGATGTGCTGGAGCGGCCGGACTGCCTGGATCGGGCGGTGGACATCCTGCGCGAGCAGGTGCTGCCCTGGTTCGAGGCGCTGCATGGCGAGGCCATGACGTGATCCGTTGGCTGCGGCGGATGCTGACGTCCAATGCTTCCGGTCGCGTGTCGGGCGGCGTGCCACCCAGGCCCGGTTGGCAACTGCCAGAGCCGACAGAGGCGGAGAAGGCGGTCGTCCTGGCCTTTCTGAACCGTCCCGACCGCAAGACCCGGCGCGAAGCGGTGATCCGGGCGCTGCGCGATCGGCTGGACAGGCTGATGCTTCCGATGGGATTCGTGCGGGACGGCGCGGACTGGGAACGAGACCTTCCGGCAGGTCAGGCCAGGGTTGCGATCCAGCGGTTCAGCGGGGGAGTGAACGCGACACTGGTCGTGGCGTTTGTACCCAAGAGAAGGCCTGCGCATGTCCACGCCGACCGCCTTTGGACGCAACTGCCGAATTTCGTGCTGACGGGCGAGCACCGCTTTGCCCGTGATGGGACAATCCACTATGCCTTGGCCGACCACGATGCCGCGACGATGGACTTTCCGCTGGCGGTCCTGCGCGACCGGGCGCTGCCATGGCTGCTTGCGCACGGGCAAGGAGATTTTCCCGATCTGCAAGACTTTCGGAAGCGCCCGCTAGGCGAGCCGTGACGCCGCCGCCCGTCCTGCCCAGCGGCCGGTGGCCCAGGCGGCGGTGAGGAGGTAGCCGCCGGTCGGGGCCTCCCAGTCCAGCATTTCCCCGGCGGCGAAGATCCCCGGGATGGCCTTCAGTTCGAGGTCGGGGGTGAGGGCGTCCCAGGCGATGCCACCCGCCACGCTGATCGCCTCGTCCAGCGGGCGGGGGCCTTGCAGCGGGATGGGCAGGTTCTTCAGGTGGGCGAAGGGCTCGGCGCGAGAGAACTCCATCACCAGGGCGATCCGGGTGGGGTCGAGGCCGAGCTTGCGCAAGCGGTTGGTGACGCTGTCGCCAGGTTTTATTTTCGACAGGCGGCGGGTGATCTCGTCCTGGCTGAGGTCGGGGAGGAGGTCGATGGCGAGTGTATATGCGTCGCGTAGATACTTGTATATACTGTAAATGCCGCCGCCCTCCAACCCCTTGGCGGAGATGACGAATTCTCCGCGCTGCTCGTCGAGCACTTCGTGCACTCCTCGCGGAGAGACGGTGCGAGGAGTGGATGAAATCCTCGACGAGCAGACTCTGAGGGCGACGCCCTTGACGGGCTGGCCGAAGAACGGGGTCATGTGGGGGGACCAGTCCACGCGGAAGCCCATGTTGGCGGGTTGCCAGTTGGAGACCTGCACGCCTTTCGCGCGCAGCCAGGGGACCCAGGCGCCGTCGGAACCGAGGCGGGACCAGCTGGCGCCGCCGAGGGCGAGGATCGTGACCCTGGGGGCAAGGGTTTGCTGGCCGGCGGGGGTGTCGAAGGTGAGGGCGCTGCCGTCGAACCCGGTCCAGCGCCAGCGGGTGCGGATCTCGACGCCTTGCGAGGTCAGGCGTTGCAGCCAGGCGCGGAGAAGGGGCGAGGCCTTCATCGCCACGGGGAAGACGCGGCCGGAGGAGCCTGTATATACAGCCTGGCCGAGGGCGCGGCACCAGGCCTGCACCTCCTTTGGGCCGAAGTCCTGCAGGATCGGTCGGAGATGGGGGCAGTCGTAGCGGGAGACGAAGGTCTCCCAATCCTCGTCCTTGGTGACGTTCAGGCCGGATTTCCCGGCCATCAGGAACTTGCGGGCGACGGAGGGTTTGGCCTCAATCACAACGACTTGTGCGCCGGACTTCACAAGTTCCTCGGCGGCCATCAGGCCGGCGGGGCCTGCGCCGATGACGAGGGCATCAAGTGGCGGCATTGCGCAGTTCGACGACGCGGTGGGGATAGGGCATCTGGATCCCGGCCTCCTTCAGCGCGTTCCAGATCGCGAAGAGGACGGCCGAGCCATACTTGTTCTTGCCGTCGTCGATGCCCGAGACCCAGTATTCCACCGCGAAGTCCACCGAGGATTCGCCGAAGCCGCGCAGCTCGCAGTCGGGGCCGTCGGGCTGTTGCAGGACGAAGGGAAGCTGCGATACAGCGCGCTCGATAATATCGGGCACGATGTTGATGTCGGTCTCGTAAGACACTGAAAACAGGGCCTCGTAGCGATTGGCGCTGCCCTGGTCTGAGTAGTTGACGACGCGGCTGGTGATGAAATGTTCGTTCGGGACGACGATCCACTTGCCGTCGAAGGTTTCCAGCACGCAGGCCCGGGCGGTCATCTTGACGATGGTGCCCTTCTCGCCCCCGTCGAGCTCGACATAATCGCCCACGGTCGTCTGGCCTTCGAGGAGGAGGATGATGCCGGAGACGAAGTTGGCGGCGATCTGTTGCAGGCCAAGGCCGATCCCGACGCCGAGGGCACCGCTGAGGACGGCGACGGCAGTCAGGTCGATGCCCATGATCGACATGAGGAGGAGGAAGGCCGCGCCGAAGATGGCGACCTCGGAGGCCTTGATCGCCAGTTCCCGGGTGGCGGGGCGCAGGTCGGCCTGAGCCTTGATGTAGCCCGAGCTTTGCCGGTTCGACCACGAGCCGAGCCAGAACAGAAGCGCCCCGGCGATGACGCCACGGATCAGGCCAAGCGCGGTGAAGCGGATCTCGCCGAGGTTCACCTGCGCGGCGTCGAGCCAGGCCGTGACCTCGTCCAGCACGCCCAGCGCGTTCAGCGCCATGACGGGCAAAAGGATGTAGCGGCCCATGAATTTCAGGAGGCCGGGGGGCAGGATGCGGCGGACGAGTTCGAGGGCGGCGAGAAAAAGGAAGACCCGCTTGCCGAAGGCGATGACCTCGCCCGTGCCGAAGGTGGCGCGGGTCAGCCCCTCGCCCACGGCGGTCAGGGCATAGGCGAGGAGGGGCAGGAGCAGCGGCAGGAATTGCAGCGCAAAGCGGCGGAGTCGGGCGATGGGGTGCGTCGCCTCGGCCTTCGGGGTGAGGGTGCGCTCGAGGGCGGGCGTCAGGCGGCGGGACAGGAGGGTGGCAAGGATGTAGGCGGCGATCAGAAGGCCGAACTGCATCAGCGCGGGCGGCGAAGAGAGCCAGCCGAGCGCGATGTCCACCGCCTCTTGCAGCCAGAGTTGCAACCGGTCCAAGGCTTACCTCCGGTTATGGGCGATGCGCCCGATGGTGTTGAGCAGGACTTGCGCGGCAAGGATCGCGGTTGTGCCGGTGTGGTCGTAGTCGGGGGCGACCTCGACCAGGTCGATGCCGATGATGTTGCCCTGTTTCGTCAGGCCGTCGATCAGTTCCAGCACCTCGTAATACAGGAACCCGCCGTGCGAGGGGGTGCCGGTGCCGGGCGCGATCGAGGGGTCGAAGCCGTCGATGTCGAGGGTCAGGTAGTAGTCGACGCCCTTCGGGATGCGGGCGAGGGTCGCCTCGACGCCCAGCTTGCGGACTTGCCGGACCGAAAGGATATCGTCCCCCATCTTGCGGGCGGCCTCATACCCGTCTTTCGCGGTGGAAGAGACGTTGCGGATGCCAAGCGCGGTGATGCCCTTGACGTGGTCCTGTTCGGCGGCGCGGCGCATCGGGTTGCCGTGGCCGTGGCGGACGCCGTGGCGGACATCGACGAAATCGAGATGGGCGTCGATCTGGACGATGTGCAGGGGCCGGCCCGCGAAGGCGCGGATGCAGGGGATGTTGACGGAGTGGTCGCCGCCCAGCACCACGGGGACGGCGCCAGCGGCGAGGATGGCGCGGACGCCGGCTTCGATGTTGGCGTGGCTGGTTTCGGTGTCGGTGTGGACGATGTCGGCATCGCCGATGTCGAGGATGCGGACACCTTCGAGGTAGGTCACGTCGTCCTCGTGGTCGTAGGCCCCGGCGTGGCCGAAGGAGAAGAGGGTCGAGGCCTCGCGGATGGCGCGGGGGCCGAAACGGGCGCCGGCGCGGAACTGGGTGCCGAAGTCGAAGGGCGCGCCGAGAATGGCGAAGTCGGCGTCGATGGCGGACCAGTCGGGCTGGTAGGGGTTCTTGCCGAAGGTCGAGATGCCGACGAAGGGCAGGTTCAGGCGGCCTTTGTCGTAGGCGTTGGTCATGGCGTATCCCCGTTGGTCATGCGTTTCAGGGCGGCAACATGCCCCGGATCGGCCGAAAGCGCATGTTCGGCGAGCGACATGGCGGTGTCGATCAGGGCGTGGGCATCGCAGATCCGGTCGATCAGGCCCCAGGCAAGCGCGGTCTCGGCGTTGATCCTTTGGCCGGCGAGGAGGATCATCTTCGCGCGGGAGGGGCCGATCAGGGCGGCAAGGCGTGCGGGGTCCGAGGGCTGCGGACGGTAGCCCAGCCGCATGACGGGGTAGAAGAAGGTCGCCGCGGGCACGGCGATGCGGATGTCGCAGGCCAGCGCCGCCCCCATGGCGCCCCCGGCGAGCGTGCCGTTCAGCGCGGCGATGGAGAGGCCCGGAAATGCGGCGATGGCGCCTGAGGCGGCCTCCCACGCGGGCGAGAGGCCAAGGCCTGCCTTCATCCCGTCGAGGTCGGCCCCGGCGGAGAAGACCTTGCCCTCGCCGGTCAGGATCAGGACCCTGGCAGTGCTCTGCGTGACGGCGGCGGCGATGTCGTGCAGCATCGGCTCGGTCAGCGCGTTCGCCTTTTCGGGGCGGGCGAGCGTGATCGTGCAGCAGCCGCCCCGGTCTTCGACCCGTATCATCCGTCCCCCGTCCGCCTTTCCTGACCCATGCGCCCCGGCCTTCGAGAATCCCTTGACGCACGCCGGACGAGATAGAAAGGTTGCGCCCGCGAATTCAACCCGAAAGGCATAAGCCATGACCCGCGCCCTGACCTGTTCCTCCGCGATCGGTCTTGTTTTCCTTGCAACCTCGGCCGGCGCCGATGTGACCCCGCAGGAGGTCTGGGCAAGCTGGCAGGCCATGCTGACCTCTGCCGGGCAGGAGCTGACGGTCGGCAACACCGCCGACAGCGGGAACACGGTGGACGTGACCGGGGTGGTGGTGGCCTTCAAGGACCAGATGGGCGGCAGCGCCTCGGTCTCGTTCGACAAGCTGAGCTTCGCGGCCAATGGCGACGGCACGGTGACGGTGACGATGCCGGAGAGCTACCCGCTCCAGATGGCCTTCCCGGCCGAGGGCGACGGTCCGGGCTCGCTGAAGCTGACCGTCAAGCAGCCGGGCATGAAGATCGTGGCGGGGGGCAGCGCGACCGAGACCAGCTATGACTTCGCCGCGCCCAGTGTCACCGTGACGCTGGACGAGATCACCGACGAGGACGGCAAGGTGCTGGACACCAAGGGCGATCTGACGGTGGCCGGGATGACTGCCCGCTATCTGGTGGCGCTGGACGGCGACAAGACCAACCTGGATTCGAGCTTCCAGGCGGACTCGATGCAGTTCAACCTTTCGGGCGCGGACATGGAGGACGAGGGCGGCGGCCGCGGCACGCTTGCGCTGACGCTGGCGGACCTGAGCGGTGCGACCAAGGGCACCTTCCTGGGCGCCGACATGATGGCCAACATGGCGGTCGCGCTGAATTCCGGCTTCACGATGGACTCGTCGTTCAACTTCGGTGCCATGACGATGAACGTCGATGTCGAGGAGGCGGCGGGCCCGACCAAGGTGGGGGCGACTGCCACGGGTGGCGGCTTCGTGCTGGTTATGGACAAGACCAGGATGAACTACGGGACCTCGCTGAACGGCGGGAAGTTCACCGTCTCGGGACCCGAGATCCCCTTCCCGCAGGTCGAGCTGGCCTTTGCCGAAAGCGGCTTCAACCTGCTGATGCCGGTATCGAAATCGGACAGCCCGCAGGATTTCGCCTTCCTGACCAAGTTCGTCGATTTCACCGTGTCCGAGGACATCTGGGCCATGGTCGATCCCGGTGCCACGCTGTCGCGCGAACCGGCGACGGTGATCGTGGACCTGAAGGGCACCGGCAAGTGGAAGCAGGACATCATGGATCCCGCGGTGCAGATGGACGGGGCCGAGCCTCCGGGCGAGCTGAACAGCCTGGACGTGACGCAGGTGCTGGCGAAGGCGGCCGGCGCCGAGGTTTCGGCGACCGGCGGGCTGACCTTCGACAACAGCGACATGACGACCTTCGCCGGCATGCCGCGGCCGGATGGCAAGATCAGCATCGGGATCAAGGGGGCGAACAAGCTGGTCGAGAACCTGATCGCGCTGGGCATCCTGAGCGAGGATGACGCGATGGGCTTCCGCATGGGGCTGGCGATGTTCGCGCGGCCGGGGGCCGGGCCGGACGAGCTGACCTCGGAGATCGAGTTCAAGGAGGGCGGCCTGTT
This sequence comes from Tabrizicola flagellatus, assembly GCF_008271465.1. Taxonomy (GTDB): domain Bacteria; phylum Pseudomonadota; class Alphaproteobacteria; order Rhodobacterales; family Rhodobacteraceae; genus Tabrizicola; species Tabrizicola flagellata. The sequence continues at coordinate 99,143 of NZ_VMDU01000002.1, forward strand.
CGCCAACGGCCAGCGGCTGCAGTAGCGGTGCCGAAATCTCCCGCGACCTTGCGAAGGGTCGCGGGTGGGGCTACCTGATCCGCAGATCACAGGGAACCCCGCAATGACGCCCAACCTTGCCGACCTGAGCCATGCCCTTCTGGACGCCGCCCGCAAGGCCGGCGCCGATGCCGCCGACGCGCTGGCCGTGGCGGGCACGGCGGTGTCGATCGAGATCCGCAAGGGCGCGCTGGAGAAGGCGGAGCGCTCGGAAAATGTGGAGATCGGGCTGCGCGTGCTGATCGGGCAGCGGCAGGCCTGCGTATCGGCCTCCGACACCTCGGAGGCGACGATCCGGGCGCTGGCCGAACGGGCGGTCGCGATGGCGCGGGAAGCGCCGGAGGATGCGACGGTCGGGCTGGCCGACCCCGGTCAACTGGCGCAGGGCTGGGACGCGGCCGCGCTGGACCTGGCCGATCCGGCCGGAGAGCCGGGGGCGGCGGTGCTGGAGGCGCAGGCCCGGGCGGTCGAAGCGGCGGCGCTGGCGGCGAAGGGTATCACCCAGGTCGAGGCGGCGGCGAGCTACAGCCAGCGGGCGCTGCACCTGGCGGCGACGAACGGGTTTTCGGGCGGGTATGGGCGGACCTCGACCAGCCTGTCGGCGGTGGCCTTCACCGGACAAGGCACCGAGATGCAGCGCGATTATGCCGGGGAGGGGCGTATATACGCATCCGACATGCCCTCGGCCGAGGAGATCGGGCGGCTGGCGGCAGAGCGGACCGTGGCGCGGGTCGGGTCGGTGAAGCCGCGGACCGGGACCTATCCGGTGGTCTATGACGAACGGGTGGCGGCCTCGCTGGTCGGGCATCTGTTGTCGGCGATCAACGGAACCTCGATCGCGCGGGGGTCAAGCTGGGCGCGGGATCTCTTGGGCAAGCAGGTGCTGCCCAATGGTCTGTCGCTGATCGAGGACCCGCATCGGGTGCGGATCGGGTCGTCCCGGCCGTTCGACGGTGAGGGGCTGGCGACCCGGCGGCGCGAGATCGTGGCCGACGGGGTGCTGACCGGCTGGGTGCTGGACCTGGCGACGGGGCGGAAGCTGGGGATGCCGTCCACAGCCAATGCCTCGCGCGGGACTTCGGCGCCGCCGTCGCCCTCGACGACGAATATCGATCTGACGCAAGGGGATTTCAGCCGCGCGGACCTCTTGAAGCAGATGGGAACGGGGCTCTTGGTGACTTCGATGATCGGGTCCACGATCAACCCGACGACGGGGGATTATTCGCGCGGGGCGAGCGGGTTCTGGGTGGAGAACGGCGAGATCGCCTATCCGGTCCACGAATGCACCATCGCGGGGAACCTGCGCGACATGCTGCTGCGGATCATCCCGGCCAATGACGCGCGGCCGCATCTTTCGACGCGGGTGCCGTCGATCCTTGTGGACGGGATGACCCTTGCCGGCGCGTGACCTGGCCCTTCTGACCGAGGCCGCGCGCGAGGCGGGGCGGATCGCGCTGCGCTATTGGCGCAAGGACCCGAAGGTCTGGGACAAGGGCGGCGAGCACGGGCCGGTCAGCGAGGCGGACCTAGCGGTCAACGACATGCTGAAGGCGCGGCTGATGGACGCACGGCCGGATTATGGCTGGCTGTCCGAGGAGACGCCGGATTCCGCCGACCGGCTGGCTGTAGATACGGTGTTCATCCTGGACCCGATAGACGGCACGCGCGCCTTCATCGCGGGCGAGGAAACCTGGGCCCATTCGCTGGCCGTGGCGCACAAGGGCAAGGTGACGGCGGGGGTGGTGTATCTGCCGGCGCTGGATTGTATCTACACGGCGTCCGAGACCTCGGCCCCGATGAAGGACGGTCAGATGATCCGGGTCAGCGGGCGGGACCGGCTGGAAGGGGCCAACATCCTGACGACAAAGGCAAACATGGCGCCCGAGAAATGGCCCGGCGGGGTGCCGGAGATCATCCGCGGCTTCCGCGCCTCATTGGCTTACCGGATGTGCCTGGCGGCAGAGGGGAAGTTCGACGGGATGCTGACGTTGCGCGACGCCTGGGAATGGGACATCGCGGCCGGCGCCCTGATCGCAGAGCGGGCGGGGGCGGTGGTGACGGACCGGACGGGCGCTGCGCTGCGGTTCAACAGCCCCGCTGCGCAGGCGCGGGGGGTGCTGGCGCTGCCTTCCCGCCTGCATGCCGAGGCCTTGGCGCTGCTCAGGGGTTAGGTCTATACAGGCTGCCCGATCTGGGATAGGTGCGGCCCTACGGTCGAGATTCCTGCGACTGCGGGCGAGGAGGCCCGCGACCCGAAGGGACAGAGGCCGTTTGGCTTTGATGGGCGCATGGCTTCGCCCCCTTTGGAAAGACATCATGACGATTGAGAACGTGGCCGCGCCGCTGGCGCAGGCTTTGGCCCTGAAGGGCTATGAGACGCTGACCCCGGTGCAGGAGGCCGTGCTGGCGGAAGGCGTCGCGGGGCGCGATGCGCTGGTCTCGGCGCAGACGGGGTCGGGCAAGACGGTTGCCTTTGGCCTTGCCATCGCGCCGGAGATCCTGGGCGGTCAGGACGTGCTGCTTTACGCCGACAAGCCCATTGCCCTGGCGATTGCCCCCACGCGGGAGCTGGCCTTGCAGGTCGCGCGCGAGCTGGAGTGGCTTTATGCGGGCGCGCAGGCCAAACTTGCGACCTGCGTCGGCGGGATGGACTACCGGACGGAGCGCCGGGCGCTGGAGCGCGGGGCGCATATCGTCGTCGGCACTCCGGGGCGTCTGCGCGACCACATCGAGCGGGGGTCGCTGGACCTGTCGGGCATCCGCGCCGTGGTGCTGGACGAGGCGGACGAGATGCTGGACCTGGGCTTTGCCGAGGACCTGGAGTTCATCCTGGCCGCCGCGCCCGAGGATCGGCGGACGCTGATGTTCTCGGCCACCGTGCCGAAGGAAATCGAGAAGCTGGCGGGTGAGTTCCAGAAGGACGCGCTGCGGATCGTCGCCCAGGGCGAGGCGAAGCAGCATGTGGACATCGAGTACAAGGCCTTCTCGGTGGCACCGCGGGACCGGGAGCATGCGATCTTCAACGTGCTGCGCTTCTACGAGGCGCGGACGGCCATCGTCTTCTGCAAGACGCGGGTGAACGTGAACCACCTGCTCGCCCGGATGGGGAACCGGGGGTTCCAGGTCGTCGCCCTTTCCGGCGAGTTGAGCCAGCAGGAGCGGACCCATGCGCTTCAGGCGCTGCGCGACGGGCGGGCGCGGGTCTGCATCGCGACGGACGTTGCGGCGCGGGGGATCGACCTGCCGGGGCTGGAGCTGGTGGTCCATGCCGACCTGCCCTCGAATTCCGAGACGCTGCTGCACCGGTCGGGGCGCACGGGGCGGGCGGGGAAGAAGGGGGTCTCGGCACTGATCGTGACCCCGGCCGAGTTCAAGAAGGCGCAGCGGCTTCTGGCGGGAGCCAAGGTCGTGGCGGAATGGGGCGCGGCGCCGGGCGCGGATGACGTGCAGGCGAAGGACGACCTGCGGATCCTGGAGCATCCGGCGCTGACGGCGCCCCTGGGCGAAGAGGCCGGGATTGCCGGGGAGCTTCTGGAGCGGTTCGGCCCCGAGGCGCTGGCGGCGGCCTTCGTGCGGCTGTGGCGCGAGGGGCGGTCGGCGCCGGAGGTCTTGTCCACGGACAACCCGATGCCGGCACCTGCCGCCCCGCGCGAACGCGGGGAGTTCGGGCCTTCGGTCTGGTTCCGCATCAACGTGGGCCGGGCCGGTCGCGCCGAGGCGCGGTGGCTGCTGCCGAAGATCTGCGATGCGGGGTCGATCGGGAAGGATTCGATCGGCGCGATCCGGGTGCGCGAGGACGAGACCTTCGTCCAGATCGCCGAGGGCGTGGCGGACAAATTCCGGTCGCAGATCGACCTGGACAAGGGCCTGCTGATGGAGCGGATCGAGGGCGAGCCGGAGTTCGACCGTCCGCGCTTTGACAAGCCACGATTCGAGCGTACGTTGCGACCGGAACGGGCTGAGCGTCCGGCACGGGCCGAGAAACCGGCCTATACGCCAAAGCCGCCCCGGGTGGTCGAGGAGGAGGGTGAGGCCGTTGCGGAAGCCCCGACGAAGCCGAAATACGAACCGCGTCCGAGAGTGACGCCATCCGAGGCCCGACCCGAGCGGGGCGAGCGTCCGGTGCGGAAGGCGTATGAGGAGCGCCCGCCTCGGCAAGAGGTAGAGGACGAGCGTCCGCGCAAGCCGCGCTGGTCGCCGGACCAGAAGGCGGCCCCGCGGTCGGCGGGCTACAAGAGCCATGGCGGGTCAGCGGACCGTCCGGGCCGTGCGGCGGGTTACAAGAGCCATGCGGCCGAGGGCGGCTACAAGGGCAATCCGCGCGAGGATGGGGATCGGCCGAAGAAGCCGTATGCCAACAAGCCGGAAGGCTGGAAACCCCGCGAGCGGTCCGAGGACGGCGAGCGCCCGGCTCGGAAGCCCCATGCGGGGAAGGCCGAAGGCTGGAAACCCAGGGGCGATTCCAAGCCGCGCGAGGAGGGAGAGCGCCCGAAACGGACCTTTGCGCCCAAGGGTGACCAGTCGCGGCCCTTCGTGAAGCGCGAGGGTTCAGGCAAGGCGGCCGGGTTCAAGGGCGCTGCGGGGCAAGGGAGGAAGTCGTTCGAACGCGCGGAGCGTCCGGCCAGGCCCCAGCCGGACCCGCGCGACACCTCGAAGCGGTTCGTGCCGCCGAAGGGTCCGAAACGCTAGGCTGACCGGCGAGGAAGACAACAAGGCCGCCGTGTCCAGAGGGACCGGCGGCCTTTGCCTTCAGGGAAGGATGGTGCCGGTGAAGGGACTCGAACCCCCGACCCCATCATTACGAATGACGTGCTCTACCAGCTGAGCTACACCGGCATCCTTCGCTGACGCGCGGCTATTATCACTGCCGTCCGGCACTGTGTAGCCCTAATTTGCGCGGCGTGCGATCTCGTCCGGTGCGAGGGCCTCGGGCTCGGGCAGCGCAGGTTCGGGTTCGGGTTCGGGGCGGGCGTCCATCAGCGGCAGGAGCTCGGCCAGAGCCGGCGAGGTGGTGGCACTGGCCGGCGGCGTCTTCCAGGACAGCGTGTCGAAGCTGCCGCAGTTGTCGCAGACCGGTTGCCAGCCGTCATGGATCGCATGGCACTTGTCGCAAACCCATTGCGGACCGCGCGGAGCGGAAATAGCCTTGGCGACAAGATCGCGCACGATCACATCGTCAGCGCCTTCACCGCGCGCGATGGCGGCCAGGATCGCCAGCGACCGTTGGGTCGGCGCCCGGGTCGCGACATCCGCGAGCGCACGGCGGGCCGCCGGAAAGTCCTCGGCGGCAATCAGAAGCTCGGCCAGAAGCATCCGGGTCTCGTCGTTGTCCGGGCGCAGGTTCGTCAGGGTCCGGAACCGCTTGAGGCGGTCCTGCGGACTCTCGTCCGGCTCGATCTCCGCGAAGGCGGCTGCGAGGTCGGGATGCGGCATGACCTCCCAGGCCTTCTTCAACACCCGGGTCGCATTCTTGCGATCGCCCTTGGCGATATAGCCGCGCGCGGCCATGGCGGCGGCGGGAATCAGGTCGGGGGACAGGCGGTTCGCCTCGATGGCGGCCTCGCGGGCCTCGATGCTGGCGGTATCGTCGAACACCGTCCTGGCCTGTTGCAGCGCCAGAACCGCATCGCGGCGGCGATAGACATCCTTCGGCAGACCGCCGGATTTCAGCTTGGCACCCAGCGTCTCGCGCGCGCCGGACCAGTCGCCGGCATCCGATTGCAGCTTCAGGAGGATATCCTGCGTCTCCGCGTGCTTCGGCCGCAGCTGGAACGCCTTCTCGGCCAGCTTCAGTGCCACCTCGCGGTCGCCCTCGGCCAGTTTCTGCTGCAGGAGGCCGCGGACACCGACAAAGCGCGTGGCATCGTCGGCCAGCAGGGTCTTGTAGGCCTCGGTCGCGCGCTTGCGGTCGCCGGCGGCCTCGGCGGCCTGGGCCACCAGAAGCGTGGTCAGTTCCGGCTTGCCCAGCAGCCGCTCGGCGTTCTGCGCGCGGCTGAGCGCAAGGCGCGGCTCGCCCGAGGCCAGCGCCATCATCGCCTCGGACAGGGCACGATAGCCCTTGCGTTCGCGATTGCGGTCGAAATAGCGCGACAGCGCGGTTTCGTCGCCGTTGAGAAAGCGGAAGATGGCGCCGAGCAGACCCAGCGCCTTCAGCAGCAGCCAGACCGCGAGGATCAGAAGCAGGCCCAGGACCAGCGCCTGCACCGGACCGATGGTGAACTCCCACCCGGCCACGATGATGCGCAGCGAATCGCCGCTTTCCGCCAGAAGGCCCGCCGCCAGCGCAAGGCCGGCAACGAGCACCACGAAGAGGACGACCTTTGTCAGCGACCAGAGCATCATTCCCCCCGTGCCGAGCGCAGGGCGGCGGCGGCATCGACATGTGCGGTGGCCGCGCCGATCCAGGCCTCCAGTGGTGCCTTCACCGCGGGGTCAAGCGCGGCAAGCTCGGTCAGGGCGTCCGCGACGCGGCCCTCGGACAAGGCGAATTCGGCCCGGGACAGGATCGCATCCGGCGTGGTGCCGGCCTGCGGTGTCAGGGGGCGCGCCTCGGTCTGTGCGGCGAGGAAGTCGAGGACCCGGTCGGTCCAGCCATCCTCGGCACTAGTGGCGCGGGCGATTCGCAGGGCTTCGCGGGCGGCATCGGGGAAGCCTTCCTGCAGCGCGGCCAGCGTGGGAACTCCGGTTTCCGCGACGGCGCCAAGCGCGGCCGACAGGTCTGGGTCGTCCAGCGCCTGAAGCTCGGCGGCGAAGGGGCGCCCGCCGCTGACAGCGGCACTGAGGGCGTCCAGCGCCGCAGCCCGGCGGGCGGCTGCCGCCGCGGTCTCGGCTTCGGCGGCGCGCGCCTTGGCCTCGGACTCTGCGGCATCCAGCCGGGCCAGAGCCTCGTCCAGTTGCTGCTGGACCTCCGCCGAGGCTCCGCCCGCGGGCAGCGCGGCGAGTTTGCGTTCGATCTCGGCCAATTTGGCGGTGAGGGCGGCAGTGCTGCCGGTGCCACCTGCCGGCACGGCCTCGATTGCGGCCAGTCTCTGCTCGAGACCGTCAAGCCGGGAGAGGTCGGGAGCGGCGGGGCCGGGCGCAGACTCCAGGGCCGAAATCCGCGCGGCGAGGGCGGCGACCTCTGCGGTCACGGCATCGGCCGATCGGGCCTGTTCGACCACAAGAGCGTCGATCCTGCTCTCGATCGCAGCAAGGTCTTGCGGAACGGCGGGCGCAGTCAGGCCGAGCAGGTTGAAATGCGACAGCGCAAAGCCGCCGACGGCTGCCAGGGCCCCGCCGAGGAGCGGGCCGAGGATGCCCGGACGGCGCGGCGCCTGCTCCGGGTGCGTCCGGGGCGGAGGAGCGTCCGCCACCGCTGCGGGCGGTGGTTCGATCACGGTGGACTCGACGGCCTCGACCGTCGCTGCCTCTGGTTCGATGGTCTCGGGCGCGGTCGGTTCGGCCGTTGCCTCGGGCGGGGGATCCTTGCGTCTGGTCATGCGTCAGCCCCTTGCAGCCCTTCATCCTCGCTGGTCCCAACCTAAGCACTGGCGGCCGGTCGGTTCAAGGCGGAGGGGGTGCGGCAAGCAAGCTTTCGACCGCATCCAGCATCGCCCCGGCATCCGGTCGCGCGGCGATCACCAGCCGGGACCTGGGGATATCCAGGCAGGCTTCGGCGACGGCGGCGCTCATCGCCGCGATCCGCAGGTCGGCGCGCGTGTCGGCGGGCATTGCAGCGCGGAACAATCGGGCGCTGCGGGGCGAGAACAAGGGCAGGATCACCGGGCCCTGTCGCCGCAGAAGCTGGGTCGCCTCGCCCTCAAGAGGAATGGCCTTCTGTAGATACACCTGTAAAGATACTGTCGAAAATCCGTTGTTTTGCAATTGGTTATCTACATCTCCTGATGTATCTACGCCGTGTAGATATAGAATTCTGCCATCCGGCGGATCTTTCAGGATGGCGGCAATCAGGGCCTTTGCATCGCCGTCGGCGGACCGGGTCTCGAACCCGGCTGCGGCCGCGGCGGCTGCGGTGGAGCGGCCGACGCACCAGGCCAGCCGTGGCAAGCTTGCCCCCAGCCTGACCGCACCGGCCACGCCTTGCGCCGAAGTGAAGACGACGGCGGCAAAGCGGCCCTTTGGCACCGTGGGCGAGAGGTATTCCGGCGCCATGAGCGGAGCGATGACCGGCTGCACCCGGCTGTCGAACCGGGCGACCAGACGGGACGCGAAGGATTCGGCCTGATACCTGGGCCGGGTGACCAGCACAGGCACAGCCGAGACCGGGTCGCCGGAAAGATCGGGGGACGCATCGGATTGTCTCGCCATGCCCATGGTGTTACCTGCCGATGACCTTTCGCGCAACGGCAGGCCATGGACCGGACGCTGACACTTCTGGGGATCGAGACAAGCTGCGACGACACCGCGGCCGCGGTCGTCCGTGCACCTGCACAAGGTGGACCCGAGATCCTGTCGAGCGAAGTCCTGGGGCAGACGGCGCTGCACGAAGCCTATGGCGGCGTGGTTCCCGAGATCGCCGCGCGCGCGCATGCCGAGCGGCTGGATGTGGTGGTCGAGACGGCCCTCGCCCGCGCCGGGGTCGGGCTGGGCGCAATCGACGCGATCGCGGTGACGGCAGGGCCGGGGTTGATCGGGGGAGTCCTTTCTGGGGTGATGCTGGCCCGCGGCCTTGCGGCGGCGCGCGGGCTGCCGCTGGTGGCGGTGAACCATCTGGCAGGACACGCCCTGACCCCGCGGCTGACCGACGGGATCGGCTTTCCCTACCTCATGCTGCTGGTCTCGGGCGGGCATTGCCAGTTCCTGCTGGTCATGGGTGCCGACAGTTTCCGGCGGCTGGGCGGCACGATCGACGATGCTCCGGGCGAGGCCTTCGACAAGACGGCCAAGCTTCTGGGCCTGCCGCAGCCGGGCGGGCCGTCGGTCGAGGCCGAGGCGGCGCTGGGCGATCCCGCGCGGTTCCGCTTCCCGAGGCCGCTCCTGGACCGCGAGGGCTGCGACATGTCCTTCTCGGGGCTGAAGACGGCGCTGCTCAGGGCGCGCGATGCGCTGGTGGCCGAGAAGGGCGGCATCACCGTGCAGGACCGCCGCGACCTTTGCGCCGGGTTCCAGCTGGCGGTGGCCGAGGTTCTGGCCGCGAAAACGGCGCGCGCGCTGGCCATGGTGGCGGGGGAGCATCCGACCACCCTTGCCGTTGCCGGGGGGGTGGCCGCAAACAAGACGATTCGGGCCATGCTGGAGACCGTGTCGGAGCAGGCCGGGCTGCCCTTCCTCGCGCCGCCCCTACGGCTGTGCACGGACAACGCGGCGATGATCGCCTGGGCGGGGATCGAACGGATGCGCGCCGGTCTGGAGAACCCGCCCGATTTCGTCGCGCGACCGCGCTGGCCGCTGGACCAGACGGCGCCGGCCTTGCTCGGCTCGGGCAAGAAGGGGGCCAAGGCATGATCGGCGTGCTTGGCGCGGGGGCCTTCGGGACGGCGCTGGCCGTGGCGCTCGGCCGGGCCGGTCGGGAGGTGCGGCTCTGGGCGCGGGATGCCGCGCAGGTGGAAGACATGCGCCGGACACGGCGCAACGACCTGGCGCTGCCAGGGGTCGATCTGCCAGACGCCGTCTCGGTTCATGCGGAGATCGGCGAGACGACAGGCGGCGAGGCGCTGCTTCTGGCCGTGCCGATGCAGGCTCTGGGGTCGCTCTTGTCCAGCCATCCCGAGATCGGCGAGGCGCAACCGCTGGTCGCCTGCTGCAAGGGCGTGGACCTGAACAGCCTGCGCGGCCCGGTGGCGCTGATCCGGGACCGGCGGCCGGGGGCCGTCGCGGCGATCCTGACCGGACCGAGCTTTGCCGCCGACATCGCCCGAGGCCTGCCGACCGCCCTGACGCTGGCTGCGACCGACCGGGGCGCGGCGTTGCAGGATCTGCTGTCCACCCCGACGCTGCGGCTCTACCGGACGGACGACATCGTCGGGGCCGAACTGGGCGGGGCACTGAAGAACGTGATCGCCATCGCCGCCGGGGTGGTGATCGGCTCGGGTCTGGGCGACAGCGCCCGGGCCGCGCTGATGACGCGGGGCTATGCCGAGATGCTGCGGTTGTCGGCTGCTTTGGGGGCGCGGCCCGAGACACTGGCCGGCCTGTCGGGTCTGGGCGATCTGGTCCTGACCTGCACCTCCACGCAATCGCGCAACTTCCGCTATGGCCAGGCGCTTGGCCGGGGCGAGGGCTTCGATCCCTGGGTGACGGTCGAGGGCATCGCCACCGCCCGCGCCGTGCTGCGGCTGGCCGAGGGCCGGGGCATCGACATGCCGGTCACGGCGATGGTCGATGCCCTTGCCTCGGGCCGGATCGCGCTGGATGATGCCGTCGCCCGGCTGATGAGCCGGCCGCTGAAACAGGAATGACCATGCGCTATGCCCTGATCTGTATCGACAAGCCGAACGCCCTGCAGACCCGGACCGAGAACCGGCAGGCGCATCTGGAGTATATACAGGCCACTGGCGTGGTCGAGCAGGCCGGCCCCTTCATCGACGCCGCCGGCCAGATGTGCGGCAGCCTCATCATCCTGTCGGTCGGGTCCAAGGCCGAGGCCGATGCCTGGGCGGCGGGCGATCCCTATGCCAAGGCGGGCCTGTTCCAGTCGGTGATGGTGCAGGAATGGAAGCGGGTGGTCGGATGAACTACTGGCTGTTCAAGTCCGAACCCGATGTCTGGGGCTGGGAGCATCAGGTCGCCAAGGGCGAGGCCGGCGAGGAGTGGCATGGCGTGCGCAACTATCAGGCGCGCAACAACATGCGGGCGATGAAGCTGGGCGACCGGGGCTTCTTCTACCACTCCAACATCGGGAAGGAGATCGTCGGGATCGTCGAGGTCTGCCGCGAAAGCGCCCCGGACAGCACCACCGACGACCCGCGCTGGGACTGCGTCTGGATCAAGGCGGTCAAGCCCTTGCAGCGCCCGATCAGCCTTGAAGAATGCAAGGTCACGCCGGGGCTGGAACAGATGGTTCTGGTCAACAACACCCGCCTGTCGGTGCAGCCCGTGCGCCCCGAGGAATGGCGGATCATCTGCCGGCTGGGCGGCATCGAACCCTGACCCGGGGCCGGACGGCCCCGGCCTGTCATGAAAACTTCACTCGACAGCGCATGATGTTTCCTGATTTCTGGAAACATGGAACAGAATCGCGCCGTCCATGCCTTTGCGACGCTTGGCCATCCCGGCCGGCTGGCGGTGTTTCGGCTGCTGATGCGCTTTGCCCCGCGCGGCGTGCGCCCGACCGAGATCGCCGAGGCGCTGGGCCTGAAACAGAACACCCTGTCGCACCATCTGGCCGATCTGACCTCGGCGGGGCTTGTCCATGTCACCCGCGACGGCCGGTCGCTGTTCTACGCCGCCGACCTTGACGCGACCGAGGCGCTGATCGGCTACCTCGCGCTGGATGTCGGCCGCGCCCGCCCCGAGCTCATCGCCCCCCTTTTCCCCGCGCAAAAGGACCCTGCCATGCGTGACACCGATTTCGACGTGCTGTTCATCTGCTCGGGCAACTCGGCCCGGTCGATCTTTGCCGAGGCGCTTCTGCGCGATCTGGGCAAGGGCAAGTTCCAGGCCTTCTCGGCCGGCTACAGGCCCGGCACCGAGCTGAACCCCTTCGCCATCGAGATCCTCAAGCGCAATGGCCACGACATCTCGGGCCTGCGGTCCAAGCATATCTCGGAGTTCCAGAAGCCCGGTTCCATCGTGATGGATTTCGTCTTCACGGTCTGCGACACGGCGGCGGCCGAGGAATGTCCGCCCTGGCCGGGCCAGCCGATCACCGGCCACTGGGGCCTTCCCGACCCGGTGAAGGCAACCGGGACCGATGCGGAAAAGGCGCTGGTCTTCGCCCAGACCTATGCCGCCCTGCGCCGCCGGATCGCGGCCTTCGTCGAACTCCCCTTTGAAAGCCTCAGCCGCCTGTCCTTGCAGGCCCGCGTGGATGCCATCGGCGCCGATACCGAAGCGAAGGCCTGAAAGATGCCCCGGATTGCGCTCAACGGCCTTGGCCGGATCGGAAAACTTGCCCTCCGCGACCTGATCGATACCGGCGCGGGCGGCGACATCGTGCTGCTGAACGATCCGGTCGGCGATGCGGAACAGCACGCGCTGCTCATGGAGTTCGACTCTGTCCACGGCCGCTGGCATACCCCGGTTTCGGCGGCAGACGGCGCACTGGTGCTGGGCGGGCAGAGGATCCGCCTGACCCACGAAAAGACCATCGAGGCCCTGCCGCTGGCCGAACTGGGCGTCGATCTGGTGATCGACTGCACCGGGGTCTTCAAGACCGGCGCAAAGGTCGCGCCATATTACGCCGCCGGGGTAAAGAAGGTCGTCGTCTCCGCCCCGGTCAAGGACGGCGGCGCCTTGAACCTGGTCTACGGGGTCAACCACCACCTCTACGACGGGTCGCAGGCGCTGGTGACGGCGGCCTCCTGCACGACGAACTGCCTCGCGCCGGTGGTCAAGGTGATCCATGAAAGCCTCGGCATCCGGCACGGCTCGATCACCACGATCCATGACGTGACCAACACCCAGACCATCGTGGACCGCCCCGCCAAGGACATGCGCCGGGCGCGCTCGGCGCTGATGAACCTGATCCCCACCACCACGGGCAGCGCCACCGCGATCACGCTGATCTACCCGGAACTGAAGGGCCGGCTGAACGGCCACGCCGTGCGGGTGCCGCTGCTGAACGCCTCGCTGACCGATTGCGTGTTCGAGGTCGAACGGCCCACCACGGCGGAAGAGGTCAACGCCCTCTTCGCCGCTGCCGCCGAGGGCCCGCTGAAGGGGATCCTCGGCTACGAAACCCGCCCGCTCGTGTCCTGCGATTTCACCAACGACCCGCGGTCCTCGATCGTCGACGGCCCCTCGACCATGGTCACGGGCGGCACCCAGGTGAAGGTCTATGCCTGGTACGACAACGAATGGGGATATGCCTGCCGACTGGCCGACATCGCGCGGATGGTCGCAGCCAGCCTCTGACCCTTTCATCTGTCCGCAAATATCCTCCGGGGGTCCGGGGGTGGAAAACCCCCGGTCCGCCCGCCAGTCACAGGCGCCGCCGATGACCGAACCGAACCCCATCCGAGCCTATGCCGCCGTCACCGCGGCCTACTGGGCCTTCATGCTGTCGGACGGCGCGCTGCGGATGCTGGTGCTCTTGCACTTCAACAGCCTCGGCTTCACCCCGATCCAGCTGGCCTGGCTGTTCCTGCTGTATGAAGTCGCCGGCATCGTCACCAACCTCGCCGCCGGCTGGCTCGCCGCGCGTTTCGGACTGGCCGCGACGCTTTACGGAGGGCTCGCCTTGCAGATCGGAGCCCTGGTGGCGCTGGCGCAGCTGGACCCCGGCTGGTCGATCGCGGCCTCGGTCGCCTTCGTGATGGCGGTGCAGGGCGTGTCGGGCGTGGCGAAGGACCTGGCCAAGATGTCTTCGAAATCGGCCGTGAAGCTGCTGGCACCGAAGGAGGACGGCGGGCTGTTCCGCTGGGTTGCCCTGCTCACCGGGTCGAAGAACGCGGTGAAGGGCCTGGGCTTCTTCCTCGGTGCGGCGCTTCTGGCGCTGGCGGGGTTCCCGGCGGCGGTCTGGGGGATGGCCGGGGTGCTGGCGGTGATCCTGGTCGCGGTCGTCCTGTTCCTGCCCGCGGGCCTGCCGGGCCGGATGAAATCGGAAGAGGCCTGGGGCGGCTGGCGGTCGAAGGACGCGCGGGTGAACCGGCTGAGCCTGGCACGCATGTTCCTGTTCGGCGCCCGCGACGTCTGGTTCGTCGTCGGCATCCCGGTCTATTTCCAGGCGGTGCTTTCCGACGGCACCCCCGAGGGCCGGCGCGCGGCCTTCTTCCTGATCGGCGGGTTCCTCGCGCTCTGGATCATCGCCTATGGCGCGGTGCAGGCCGCAGCCCCACGCCTGCTGGGTGCCAAGGGCCAGCCCGAGGCCGAGACGACGCGCAAGGCGATCCTCTGGGCGGGACTGCTGGTGCCGATCCCGTTCCTGCTGGCCGGGGCGGCCTGGGCGGCGGGCGGGCCGGCGCCCTGGCTGACGGCGACGCTGATCGCGGGCCTCCTGCTCTTCGGCTTTGTCTTCGCGGTCAATTCCTCGGTCCATTCCTACCTGATCCTCGCCTTCGGATCGGCCGAGCGCATCACGCGGGACGTGGGGTTCTACTACATGGCCAATGCGGCGGGGCGGCTGATCGGGACGCTTCTGTCGGGCCTCAGCTACCAGGTCGGCGGGTTGCCGCTGTGCCTGGCCACGGCGGGCGCCATGGCGCTGGCAAGCTGGCTGGCGGCCCGCAGGCTCAGCCGCGCCTGATCGCCAGAAGCGCCAGCGTCGCCAGCACCCCGATCCCCGCGGTCAGCCAGATCGCATGCAGCCCCCAGGCCGCCAGCGCCGCCCCGAAGATCAGCGGCGCTGCGGCCTGCAGCACCCGGGCCGGGGCATTCAGCCAGCCCAGCCGCGCGCCATAGCCGGCCGCGCCGAACAGCGCCAGGGGAAGGGTGCCCTTGGCGATGGTCAGGATCCCGTTGCCCGCCCCGTGCAAGAGTGCGAAGGCATAGGCGGCAGGTCCCCCGAAGCCCACCAGGCAGACGGCGGCCAGAGGATGCGCCGAGGCCGCCAGCCGGGCCGAGATCAGCGGATGGAACCGCCGAAGAAGCCCGAACTCCAGCACCCGCGCGGCCACCTGCGCCGGGCCGATCAGCGCCCCGGCGGCGATCGCCATGGCGCTGCTCGCCCCCGCCGCCTGCAGAAGCCCCGGCAGATGCGCGGCCATCGCGGTCGAGTTGAACCAGGTCACCGCAAAGACGAAGGCCAGCAGCCACAGCACCCGGCGCGAGGGCGGCGGGCCTGCGACCGCCTCGGGTGCCTCTGCCACGATCCGCTCGGTCCCCTTGGGCAAGAGCGCATTCAGCGGCAGGGCGAGCGCCAGATGGATCAGCGCCCAGCCCAGACAGGCCTCGCGCCAGCCCCAGGTCGCCAGCATCAGGCCCGACAGCGGCCAGCCTACCGTGCTGGCAAAGCCGGCGATCAGGGTGATGCCGGTGATCGGGCCGCGCGCCTCCTTGCCATAGATGCCGGCCAGGGTGGCGAAGGCCGCTTCGTATAGCCCCATCCCCATCCCCATCCCGATCACCGCCCAGCCCAGGAACAGCAGGCCTGGCGAGCCCGCGACGGCCAACAGGGCCAGACCGGCGGCGAAGACAAGGTTGGACAGGATCAGAACGCCCCGCCCCCCGATCCGGTCGATCCGCGCCCCGGCCCAGGGTCCGACCGTCGCCGAGACGACCATCGCCATCGAGAAGGCGCCGAACACCCAGACCGGGGACAGCGCGAAGCTTGCCGCCATCGGCGCGGCCAGCACGGCTGGCACATAATAGCTGGAGGCCCAGCCGATGGTCTGCGCCGTGCCCAACGCGGCGACGATCCAGCCTTTGCGGGCAGGCGAAACTCTCATTCCGGGGACCGATCTCCCGCGCCGGACGCCCCCGCGCAACATTCGGCGGCCAGGTGCTCGATCAGGGCCCGCATGACAGGGTAGTTGGCATGACAGATCAGCGAGGTCCCGACGCGCTGTTGCCGGATCAGGCCGACCTGCACCAGCGCCCGGCAATGATGCGACAGGGTCGATCCCGGGATGCCGAGCTGCTCCTGGATCTGACCCATGGTCTGCCCGGGTTCGCCCGCCCGCACGAGCAGCCGGTAAAGCCGAAGGCGGGTCGGGCTGCCCAGGGCTGCAAGACGCGCGGCGGCAAGGTTCGTATCCATGACCGCAC
Source organism: Tabrizicola flagellatus (assembly GCF_008271465.1). Lineage (GTDB taxonomy): Bacteria > Pseudomonadota > Alphaproteobacteria > Rhodobacterales > Rhodobacteraceae > Tabrizicola > Tabrizicola flagellata. The sequence continues at coordinate 114,986 of NZ_VMDU01000002.1, forward strand.
CTAATTCGATATTTCCAGAAATATCAAAACAAATCTTGCGCCCGGTCATGGTAACGGATGTCCTTGTGTGGGCCCTGTGCTAGGCTGCTGTGGTAACCGGATGGCACGAAGATCGTGCCCTGTGTGTAAGCGTATGGATTTCAATCAATTGACATCCGCCTGTGCCAGTTTCCGGTGAAGGTGCGCCTATCCAGACAAATCCGTTGCTCTGCCGGGCCTGTGCTGTATTCGTGTCTCGATCAGGGGGCCAGATGACGACCAGTGACGACCTGCAAGAGCGCAAGCGCGGGACCGGAGCCCGCCTGGTCTATGAAAGGCTGCGCGAGGAGATACTGGATCTCGTGCTGCAACCCGGAGAGCCGGTGGACGAGATCGGACTGGCCGAGCGGCTGTCGATGTCGCGCACGCCCATTCGCGAGGCTCTGGTCCGGCTGGCCTCCGAGGGGCTGGTGACGCTTCTGCCCAACCGCTCGACGGTCGTGTCGCAGATCGACTTTCCGAACCTGCATCACTTCTTCGACGCCCTGACCCTGATGTACCGCATGACGACCCGACTTGCGGCCGAGTTCCATGACGATGCCGACCTTGCCGCCATTCGCGGGCGGCAGCACGACTTTGCGCGGGCGGTCCTGTCCGGAGACACGGCCGGGATGATCCGGCTGAACCGCGATTTCCACATCGCCATCGCCGAGGCGGGTCGCAATCCCTATTACCTGCAACTCTTCGTGCGCCTTCTTGATGAAGGTCGCCGGATCCTGCGCCTCTACTACTATCCGGCCTTCGAGCCGCGCCTGCCGCATCCGTATATACAAGAGCACGAGGCGATCATCGCCGCCCTTGCCGCCCGCGATGTAGATACATGCGATCGCCTGGCCAAGGACCACGCCGACAAGATCGTGCAGCAGATCCAGGCGATGATCGCGCGCGATCTGCGGCGCGATGTTCCGCTGTGAGATTCTTGTCGACAAATAAAATACAAAGCCTATGCTGAATGTCACGTCGGCGGGAATCATCCGCAAAACGGAGGAGTGGCGCATGAACTCGGAGATCTTCTCGGGCACCATCCCGGCCCTGATGACCCCCTGCAAGGCGGACCGCACGCCTGACTTCGACACCCTGGTCGCCAAGGCGAAAGAACTTGTCAGCCTCGGCATGTCGGCGGTCGTCTACTGCGGCTCCATGGGCGACTGGCCGCTTCTGACCACCGAGCAGCGGATGGAGGGGGTGGAACGGCTGGTGAGGGCGGGCATCAAGGTCGTCGTCGGCACCGGCGCGGTGAACACGCAGACCGCCGCGGCGATCGCGGCTCATGCCCAGAAGGTGGGCGCGCATGGGCTGATGGTCATCCCGAGACTGTTGTCGCGTGGCACCGTGGTTGCCGCCCAGCGCGCGCATTTCAAGGCGGTGCTGTCCGCCGCGCCAGAGCTGCCCGCAGTGATCTACAACAGTCCGTATTACGGTTATTCGACCAAGGCCGACCTCTTCTTCCAGATCCGGGCCGAGCATCCGAACCTCGTCGGCTTCAAGGAATTCGGCGGCTATGAAGACCTGTCCTATGCCGCCAATGCGATCACCGGGGCCTCACCGGACCTGAAGCTGATGATCGGTGTCGATACGGCGGTCTACCACGGCTATGTCAACTGCAACGCCGACGGGGCGATCACCGGGATCGGCAATGTCCTCCCGCGCGAGGTGCTGCATCTGGTCTCGCTGTGCCGCGCCGCCCAGAAGGGCGATGCCGAGGCGCGGCGGCTGGCCTATGAACTCGATCAGGCGATGCAGGTCCTGTCCGAGGTGGACGCGGGCCCGGACCTGGTGCTGTTCTTCAAGCACATGATGGTCCTGCGCGGCGAGACGGCGTATCTACACCACTTCAACGAGGGCGATGAACTGTCGGCCAGCCAGAAGGGCTTCATCGAGGCGCAACTGAAGATGTTCGACGCCTGGTATGCCGATTGGGCCAAGCAACCGGAGGCGCGGAAATACGCCGCCTGACATGAAGGTCACCGTCATCGGGGCCGGGGTCATCGGCCTGTCTGCCGCGCTGATGGCGCAGGCGCGGGGTCTGGCGGTCACGGTCGTCGACCGGGAAGGCCCCGCCGCAGGCGCCTCGGCCGGAAATGCCGGGGCCTTTGCCTTCACCGACATCCTGCCGCTGGCCTCGCCCGGCATCCTGCGGAAGGCGCCGAAATGGCTGCTGGATCCCCTCGGCCCACTGACCATCCCGCCCGCCTATGCGTTGCGGATCGCCCCGTGGCTGTATCGCTTCTGGCGGGCCTGTTCGCCCCGGGCCGTCGCGGCCTCGACCTCTGCCCAGACCGCGCTGATGGACCTGAGCCGCGCCGAGCTGGAGCCGTTCCTCGTGTCCACCGGCACCTTGCCGATGCTGCGCAAGGACGGCAACCTGCAGGTCTACGAGAGCGAGGCGGAGTTCCGCGCCTCGCTGCCCGGCTGGGAGGCGCGGACTGCCCACGGGATCGAGTTCCGGCACATGGGACCGGAGGAGATGGCTGCGCTGCAACCGGGCCTCTCGCCGCGTTTCATCAAGGGCACCTTCACCCCCGGCTGGTGGTCCATCGCCGACCCGAAGCTGTATGTACAGGCTCTGGCCGAGCGATTCCGCGCCCAGGGCGGGACGATCCTGCGGGCCGAGGTCACAGGTTTGGCGCCTCAGGGTGAGGGCGTGTCGATACAGACCACGGACGAGCCGATGAGCGCCGACAAGGTCGTCCTTGCCGCCGGGGCCTTCTCGCACCGGATCGCCGCCACGCTGGGCGAGCGCATCCCGCTGGAGACGGAACGCGGCTACAACACCACCCTGCCGCCCGAGGCGCTGGATCTGCGCTGCCAGATCACCTTCGGCGGTCACGGCTTTGTCGTCTCGCGCCTGTCCACGGGTATCCGGGTGGGCGGCGCTGTGGAACTGGGCGGGCTGTCGCTGCCGCCGAACTACAGGCGGTCCGAGGCCATGCTGCGGAAGGCGAAGGCCTTTCTGCCGGGTCTGAACACAGAAGGCGGCGTGCAGTGGATGGGCTTTCGGCCGTCGCTGCCAGACAGTCTGCCGGCCATCGGGCGGTCAAGGGCCTCGCCCAACGTCGTCCATGCCTTCGGCCACGGCCACCTGGGCCTGACCCAAAGCGCCGGGACCGCGCGGCTGGTGGCCGACCTGTTGACCGACAGATCGCCCGCGATCAACCTGACCCCGTTCTCTCCACACCGTTTCTAGAAGCGGGCCTGCGCCCGCGGAGGTTCCAAAATGGCCGTATATACGTTCTCCTGCCTCGACGGGCACACCTGCGGCAACCCGGTCCGGCTGGTCTCGGGCGGCGGCCCCCGGTTGGAAGGCGCGACGATGCTGGAACGCCGGGCGCATTTCCTGCGGGACTACGACTGGATCCGCACTGGCCTGATGTATGAGCCGCGCGGGCACGACATGATGTCGGGCTCGATCCTCTATCCGCCGACGCGGGCGGATTGCGACGTGGGGGTGCTGTTCATCGAGACCTCGGGCTGCCTGCCGATGTGCGGGCATGGGCTGATCGGGACGGTGACGATGGGGCTGGAGAACGGGCTCATCACCCCGCGCGAGCCGGGGCGGCTGGCGGTGGATGCTCCGGCGGGACGCGTTGAGGTTTCGTATATACAGGACGGGCGGTTCGTCGAGGAAGTGCGGCTGACCAATGTGCCGGGTTTCCTTTATGCTGAGGGACTTACGGCCGAGGTGGAGGGTCTGGGCGAGGTCGTGGTGGACGTGGCCTATGGCGGCAACTTCTACGCCATCGTCGAGCCGCAGAAGGCCTTCCGCGACATGGCAGACCATACGGCGGGGGAGCTGGTGGGGTGGTCGCCGAAGCTGAGGGCCGCGCTGAATGCGAAGTATGAGTTCGTGCATCCCGAGCATCCGGCGATCCGGGGGCTGAGCCATATCCTGTGGACGGGCAAGCCCACGGTGCCGGGGGCCCATGCGCGTAACGCCGTGTTTTATGGGGAAAAAGCGATTGACCGCAGCCCCTGCGGAACGGGGACCTCGGCCCGGATGGCGCAGCTGGCGGCGAAGGGGAAGCTGTCGGTGGGGGACGTGTTCCACCATGAGAGCATCATCGGGTCGATCTTCAAGGGGCGGGTCGAGGCGGCGGCCACCGTTGCCGGGAGGGACGCGATTGTCCCCTCCATCGCCGGCTGGGCGCGGCAGACGGGGATCAACACGATCTTCATCGATGACCGTGACCCGTTTGCGCATGGGTTCGTGGTGAAGTGACCTACCCCTTCGCCGAGAAGTAATCCGCGATGGTCTTGGCCATGGCCTGGGAGATGCCGTCCACGGCCTGCAGGTCCTCGACCCCCGCTCTCGCCACGGCCTTCGCTGACCCGAAATGTGCGAGCAGGGCGCGTTTGCGGGTGGCTCCGATGCCGGGGATGTCGTCGAGGGGGGTCAGGCTGACGGCCTTCGCCCGCTTGGCGCGGTGGGCGCCGATGGCCCAGCGGTGGGCCTCGTCCCGCAGGCGCTGGATGAAGTAGAGGACGGGGTCGTTCCGTTGCAGGGCGAAGGGGCGTTCGCCGGGGCGGTGGAATTCCTCTTTCCCGGCATCGCGGTCGATACCCTTGGCGACGCCGACCATCGGGATGTCCTCGACGCCGAGTTCCGACATGATCTCGGCCACGGCGGACACCTGCCCTGCCCCGCCGTCGATCAGCAGGAGGTCGGGCCACATGTCGGTCTTGCGCTCGGGGTCTTCCTTCAGCAGGCGCTCGAAGCGACGGGTCAGGACTTCCTTCATCATGCCGAAGTCGTCGGAGTTGGCCCCGGCCTCGGACCGGATGTTGAACTTGCGGTATTGCGATTTCAGGAAGCCTTCCGGCCCGGCGACGATCATGCCGCCGACGGCATGGGCACCCTGGATGTGGGAGTTGTCGTAAACCTCGATCCGCCGAGGGGGCGCGTCGAGGTCGAAGGCTTCGGCCAGGCCCTGGAGGAGCTTGTTCTGCGTGGTGGATTCGGCCATACGGCGGGCGAGGCTTTCGCGGGCGTTTCGCACCGCATTCTCCACCAGTTCCGCCTTCTCGCCGCGCTGGGGGACGGCGAGTTCCACCTTGCGGCCGGCGCGGGCAGAGAGGGCCTCGGCCACGAGGTCGGGGTTGTCCACCGGGTGGGAAAGGAGGATCAGCCGCGGCGGGTCCTTGTCGTCGTAGAACTGGGTGAGGAAGGCTTCGAGGATTTCGGGCGCTTCGGCGCCGGCGCCGGTCTTGGGGTAGAAGTCGCGGTTGCCCCAGGACTGGTTGGCGCGGATGAAGAAGACCTGCACGCAGGCCTGGCCGTGTTCGAGGTGGAGCGCGACGACGTCGGCCTCTGCCACGCCCTGCGGGTTGATGCCCTGGGATTGCTGGACCTGGGTCAGGGCCTTGATGCGGTCGCGGAGCGCGGCGGCGCGTTCGAATTCCATCGCTTCCGAGGCGGCGGCCATGTCGCGGGCGAGGTCGGCCTGGACGGAGGTGGTCTTGCCTTCGAGGAAGCGCTTGGCGTCGTCCACCAGGGCCGCATAGGCCTCGGCGCTGATCTTGCCGACGCAGGGGGCCGAGCAGCGCTTGATCTGGTATTGCAGGCAGGGGCGGGTGCGGCTGTCGAAAATAGAGTCCGAGCAGTTGCGGAGAAGGAACACCTTCTGCAACTGGTTCAGCGTCCGGTTGACCGCGCCCGCGCTGGCGAAGGGGCCGAAGTAGGCGCCCTTCTCGGACTTCTTGCCGCGGTGCTTCTTGATCTGCGGAAAGGGGTGCTCGGCCGAGATCAGGATGTTGGGGAAGCTCTTGTCGTCGCGCAGAAGCACGTTGTAGCGCGGCTTCAGCTGCTTGATGAGGTTCTGTTCGAGGAGAAGCGCCTCGAGTTCCGTCCGCGTGGTCAGGAACATCATCGAGGCGGTTTCGTGGATCATCCGGGCAATCCGCGCCGAATGGCCCGAGGGCCGGGCGTAGTTCGCCACCCGCGCCTTCAGGTTGCGCGCCTTGCCGACATACAGCACCTCGGACGCCGCATTCAGCATCCGGTAGACGCCGGGCGAGCCATCGAGCGTCTTCAGGTAATCCTGGATCACCTCGTATCCGCTGCGGGGTTTGTCGTGCATGGTCTACAGTCGGTCGATTCTCTGTCCGGGCTGCCACCGAACCGGGGCGGAGGCAAGAGCAAAGCTGTCCACGGAATCTGGGGATAACTCTGCGGAGAAGATTTCGGGACTGCGGATTTTCCCTTGTTTTCGGCCAGTTTCGTAAACTTGCCTATTTTTTGGGCAGTTTCGCAAGTGATTGATTTGCCGAAAAGAATTTTTGCTGATCGTGCAAATCTCTGAAATTCCAAACGAATTGTGACCATGCCGTGACAGATTCGTGAGAAGTGGACAAGTTGCCGCGGCTTCGGGATTTCGGTGCTATTCCACGCCCAGAACATCCGGCGTCTTCCACCCGAGATGCTGCCCGCCATCGACGGCGATGAACTGACCGGTCACGCCGGGGCTGTCGAGGAAGAATCCAAGCGCGGCGGTGATGTCGGACGGGTTGGCGCCACGCTTCAGCACCGTCGCGGCGCGTTGGCGCGCGAAGTGGTCCTCGGTCTGACGGCCGCCCTTCAGAGTGGGACCGGGACCGATGGCGTTCACCCGGATGTTCGGCGCAAGGCCTTGGGCGCTGGTCTGCGTCAGTGCCCAGAGGCCCATCTTGGCGATGGTGTAGGTGGAAAACTCGGGCGTCAGCTTCAGGATGCGCTGGTCGATCATGTTGACGATCAGGCCCTGGGCAAGCGGCTCTCCCGCCGGGTCGAGCCTGGCCGGGGGGCATTGGCGCGCGAAGGCCTGCGTCAGCACATAGGGCGCGCGCAGGTTCGACTCGATGTGCCGGTCCCAGCTTTCCCGCGTCGCGGTGTCGATCCGGTCGTATTCGAAGATCGAGGCATTGTTGACAAGCACCGTCAGCGGACCCAGGGCCTCGGTGGCAGCGGGGATGAGGGCCTGGGTCTCGGCCTCGACCAGCAGATCCGCCCGGAAGGTCCGGGCGCGGCGGCCCAGGGCGCGGATCTCGGCGGCAACCGCTTCGGCCGCATCGGCCGAGCTTGAATAATGCACGGCCACGTCATGCCCACGCTGCGCCAGGTAAAGAGCCATGGCCCGACCCAGCCGTTTGCCCGCCCCAGTCACCAGCGCCGTCATTTCGCCTTGCCCCCGCAGTCGCATGTCCTCTGGCCGATCAGATAGCGACCGCATGTGCCGCAGCGAGGAGGAGATTGCCGTTTCCGCAGCACGCGCGGCAGGGCCGAGGGAAACAGCGCCCGGCCGACCAGAGCGATCAGGACCATCGCGGCCAGGAAGACAAGGATGATCTTGAACAGCATCTACAGCCCATACCTTGCCCAGAGCGCCCGGTCCTCGAGTGCGCCGAGGGTTTCGTCGGCCAGCGACAGGCCAAGGCGCTGGAACAGGCTGCGGCGGCGGCCGAAGGGCAGCGGCTTGACCTTGTCGCCGTAAAGCGCCTTCAGCTTGGGCACCAGATGCGCCACGCCATCGGTCAGGCCCAGGTCCACCGACTGCTGGCCCACCCAGATGTCGGCGTTGAACAGATCTGCCGTCTGGTCCAGGCGCGCACCCCGGCTGCGCTGCACATGGTCGATGAAGGCCTGGTGGATCGGCCCCTGAAGCGCCTTCAACCTTTCGACATCCTCGGGCTTCTGCGGCAGGAAGGGATCGGCGAAGCTTTTCGAGCGGCCGGCCGTCACCACCCGCCGTTCGATTCCGTGACGCGCCATCAGTTCGGGGAAGCCGAAGCTGGCGAAGATCACGCCGATACTGCCCACGATCGAGCTATGATCCACCCAGATGTCATCGGCCGCGCAGGCCAGCCAATAGCCGCCCGAGGCCGCCACATCCTCGACGAAGGCATGCACGGGCACCTTCTTCTCGTCTGCGAGCCGCCGGATGCGCGCGGCGATCAGGCTGGATTGCACAGCCGAGCCGCCGGGGGAATTGACCTGAAGCGCCACGGCGGTGGGCTTGATGCGGAAGGCCTTCTCTATGAGGGGTGCAAGAGCCTCGTCGTTCAGGCTGCGGGCGCCGGTGCCGATGGTGCCGCCAAGGCGGATCACCGGGACGAAGGCGGGTTTCGGCAGGAAGGGAATGAAACGGCGCATGGGCCAGAGGTAAGCGGTAAGGGCCTTGCGGGCAAGGGCGGCGCGCGGCAGGGTCTGGCGCATGATCGACAAGCTGGAAATGTTCATCGCCCTGGCCAAGGAACGGCATTTCGGCCGCGCGGCCGAGGTCTGCGGGGTGACGCAGCCGTCGCTGTCCAGCGCGATCCGGCAGCTGGAGGATCAGCTGGGCGTGCAGCTGGTGTTTCGCGGCAGCCGGTTCCAGGGCCTGACGCCGGAAGGCCAGCGGGTGCTGGACCGGGCACTGGGCATCGTCGGCGATGTGCGCGCGCTGAAGGACGAGATGCGGGTGGTGCGCAGCGGGCTGTCGGGCAACCTGCGCCTGGGCGTTATCCCCACGGCGCTGCCGATGGTAGCAGATCTGACCGGCCCCTTCACCCAGAAGCACCCGAATGTCCGCGTCTCGATCCTGTCGCGCACCAGTGTCGAGATCCTGACCGGGATCGAGGCGCTGGATCTGGAGGCGGGGATCACCTACCTCGACAACGAACCCCTGGGCCGCGTCGCGCAGGTGCCGCTCTACACCGAGTTCTACCGGCTTCTGATCGCACCGGGGGCGGAACTGGCGCATCGCCGGCAGGTCAGCTGGGCGGAGCTTTCCACGGTGCCCCTGTGCCTGTTGACCTCGGACATGCAGAACCGGCGGATCGTCAACCAGCACCTCGGCGAGGCCGGGGTGGATGCGGCGCCGATGATCGAGTCGAACTCGACCATGGCGCTGGTGGCCCATGTGCTGACCGGTCGCTGGGCGTCCATCGTGCCGAAGAAGCTGGCCGACATGTTCGTGGCCGACGGGCGGCTGGCCTCGATCCCGATCGTCGAACCCGAAGCCGAACATACGGTGGGCCTGATCGCCGCCCGGCGTGATCCGCAGACGCCAGTGCTGCAGGCGCTGATCGACGAGGCCGTGCGGCTGTTTCGATAGGCTGGGCCTATCAAGCAACGGTATATCGAAATTGAGATTCCTATCAATCGGCGTATACATGTGCATGCAAGCCAGAGGTATGCCCGCATGCTCGATTCCCACGCCCAGACCGACCGGATCGCCGAGATCCTTCAGGCCCATCAGGGGCTGGAGGGTCCGCTCTTGCCGATCCTTCACGCGATCCAGGAGTCCTTCGGTTACATCCCCGAAGCTGCCGTGCCGCAGATCGCCAAGGCGCTGATGCTGTCAAAGGCTGAAGTGCATGGGGTCATCAGCTTCTACCACGATTTCCGCAACAAGCCGTCCGGCCGGCATGTGCTGAAGCTCTGCCGGGCCGAGGCCTGCCAGACAGTTGGTGCGGATGCGGTGGCCGACCGGATCCGGCGCGCCCTGGGCATCGACTGGCACGAGACCACGCCGGATGGCCGCGTGACGCTGGAGCCGGTGTTCTGCCTTGGCCTCTGCGCCTGCGGGCCGGCGGCGATGGTCGATGGCCGGCTGGTCGGCCGGGTGGACGAGGGCGTGCTGGCGGAGGTGGCGAAATGAAGCTCTATGTTCCGCTGGACAGCGCCGCCGTGGCGCTGGGCGCCGACCGCATCGCCCAGGCGATCCGGGACGAGGCCGCCGCGCGCGGGGTGGCGGTGGAGATCATCCGCAACGGCAGCCGCGGCATGGTCTGGCTGGAGCCGCTGGTCGAGGTGGTGACGGACGCGGGCCGCATCGGCTTTGGCCCGATGACCCCGGCTGATGTGCCGGGGCTGTTCGGCGATCTTGCCTCGCATCCCAGGGCGCTGGGGCTGGTCGAGGATCTGCCCTGGATGAAGGGGCAGACCCGGCTGACCTTTGCCCGCGTCGGCGTCATCGACCCGCTGTCGCTGGACGACTACCGCGCGCACGGCGGGCTTGCGGGGCTGGAGCGCGCGAGGGGGATGAGCAAGGCGGAGATCGTCGCCGAAGTGACGGAGTCCGGCCTGCGGGGCCGGGGCGGCGCGGGTTTCCCGACCGGGATAAAGTGGAAGACGGTCTCCGAGGCCCCCGGCGCGCAGAAATACATCGTCTGCAACGCGGATGAAGGGGACAGCGCCACCTTCGCCGACCGCATGTTGATGGAGGGCGATCCCTTCTGCCTGATCGAGGGCATGGCGATTGCCGGGCTCGCCTGCGGGGCGAGCAAGGGCTATGTCTATCTGCGCTCGGAATACCCGGTGGCGATCCGCATCATGCGCGAGGCCGTGCGCATTGCCCGCGCCGCCGGCATCCTGGGCCCGGAATTCGACATGGAAATCCGCGTCGGCGCCGGGGCTTATGTCTGCGGCGAGGAAACGAGCCTCCTCAACAGCCTGGAAGGCAAGCGCGGCATCGTCCGCGCCAAGCCGCCGCTGCCGGCGCTGCAAGGCTTCCTGGGTCGACCGACCGTGGTGAACAACGTGATCTCGCTGGCCTCGGTGCCGGTGATCATGGCCAGGGGCGCGGCCTTCTACAAGGACTTCGGCCTTGGCCGGAGCCGCGGGACGATCCCGCTGCAGATCGCCGGCAATGTCCGCTTCGGCGGGCTTTACGAATGTGCGTTCGGTTTGACGCTTGGCCAGATCGTGAACGAGATCGGCGGTGGCACCGCCTCGGGCCGTCCGGTCAAGGCGGTGCAGGTGGGCGGCCCTCTGGGCGCGTGGTTCCCGCCGGCGCTGTTCGACACCCCCTTCGGCTATGAGGAGTTCGGCGCGCAGGACGGGCTGATCGGCCATGCCGGGCTGACGGTGGCCGACGACACGGTGGACATGCTGCAAATGGCGCGCTTCGCCATGGAGTTCTGCGCCATCGAAAGCTGCGGCAAGTGCACCCCCTGCCGCATCGGATCGACCCGCGGGGTCGAAACCATCGACCGGCTGGCCCGCGGCGACGCTTCGGCGCTGCCGATCCTGACCGATCTCTGCAACACCATGAAATTCGGCTCGCTCTGCGCGCTGGGGGGCTTCACCCCCTATCCGGTGCTGAGCGCGCTGACCCATTTCCCCGATGACTTCGCCCGCGCGAAGGAGGCCGCAGAATGAAGGACTTCATCATCCCCGACCGCGATTTCGGCACCCCTGCCGCCAAATCGAAACAGATGGTCACATTGACCATCGACGGCTTCGACGTGACTGTCCCGGAAGGCACCAGCATCATGCGCGCGGCGGCAGAGATCGGGATCTCGGTCCCGAAGCTTTGCGCCACCGACAGCCTGGATGCCTTCGGATCCTGCCGGCTGTGCCTGGTCGAGATCGAGGGCCGTGCCGGCACCCCGGCTTCCTGCACCACCCCGGTTGCGCCGGGGCTGAAGGTCCACACCCAGACCGGCAAGCTCAAGCAGCTTCGCCGCGGGGTGATGGAGCTCTACATCTCGGACCACCCGCTGGACTGCCTGACCTGCGCGGCGAACGGCGACTGCGAATTGCAGGACATGGCCGGCGCCGTGGGCCTGCGCGACGTCCGCTACGAGGCCGTGGAAACCCATTTCCGCCCGCGCAACACCAGCGGCGAGGCCAATCCGCAATGGCTGCCAAAGGACGATTCCAACCCTTATTTCACCTATGATCCGTCCAAGTGCATCGTCTGCAGCCGCTGCGTGCGCGCCTGCGAGGAAGTGCAGGGCACCTTCGCCCTGACGATCGAGGGGCGCGGCTTCGACAGCCGGGTGTCCTTCGGCGCGCGGGGTGACAATGCGCTGGCGTCCGACTGCGTGTCCTGCGGCGCCTGCGTGCAGGCCTGCCCGACTGCGACGCTTCAAGAGAAGTCGGTCATCGAGATCGGCACGCCCGACCGGTCGATCATCACCACCTGCGCCTATTGCGGCGTTGGTTGCAGTTTCAAGGCCGAAATGCGGGGCGATGAGCTTGTCCGCATGACGCCCTACAAGCATGGCAAGGCCAACCGGGGCCATTCCTGCGTCAAGGGCCGCTTCGCTTATGGCTATGCCACGCACAAGGACCGCATCCTGAAGCCGATGATCCGCGAGACGATCACCGAACCGTGGCGCGAGGTGTCCTGGGCCGAGGCGATGGAGTTCGCGGCCAGCCGCATGAAGGCGATCCAGGCGAAATACGGCCGCAACTCGGTGGGGGTGATCACCTCCAGCCGCTGCACGAACGAGGAAACCTATCTCGTGCAGAAACTGGCCCGCGCGGTGTTCCGGAACAACAATACGGATACCTGTGCGCGGGTCTGCCATTCGCCCACCGGCTATGGCCTCGGGCAGACCTTCGGCACCAGCGCCGGGACGCAGGATTTCGACTCGGTCGAGGAAGCCGATGTCATCATGGTGATCGGTGCGAACCCGCATGCCGGCCACCCGGTCTTTGCCAGCCGGATGAAGAAGCGGCTGCGGCAGGGCGCGAAGCTGATCGTCGTCGATCCTCGGCGGACCGAGACGGTGGAAGGTCCGCATTTCAAGGCGGCGCATCACCTGGCGCTGACGCCGGGGACGAACGTCGCCGTCGTCTCTGCCATGGCGCATGTGATCGTGACCGAGAAGCTCTACAACGAGGCCTTCATCCGCACCCGCTGCGACTGGGACGAGTTCGAGGATTATGCCGAGTTCATCAGCGACCCGCGCCACAGCCCCGAGGCGGTGCAGATGGTCACCGGTGTCCCGGCCCAGGAAATCCGCGCCGCCGCCCGGCTTTACGCCACCGGCGGCAACGCGGCGATCTACTACGGGCTGGGCGTGACCGAACATTCGCAGGGCTCGACCACGGTGATCGGGATTGCGAACCTGGCCATGCTGACCGGCAACATCGGCCGGCGCGGCGTGGGGGTGAACCCGCTGCGCGGGCAGAACAACGTGCAGGGGTCGTGCGACATGGGGTCGTTCCCGCATGAACTGCCGGGCTACCGGCATGTGAAGAACCCCGAGGTCCGCGCGATCTATGAGAAGGCCTGGGGCGTGACGCTGGATCCGGAACCCGGCCTGCGCATCCCGAACATGCTGGACGCCGCCGTGGAGGGCACGTTCAAGGGGCTCTACTGCCAGGGCGAGGACATCCTGCAATCCGACCCCGACACCCACCACGTCGCGGCGGGCCTTGCAGCGATGGAATGTGTCATCGTCCACGACCTGTTCCTGAACGAGACCGCGAACTACGCGCATGTGTTCTTCCCTGGCTCCAGCTTTCTGGAGAAGGACGGCACCTTCACCAACGCCGAACGCCGGATCAACATGGTCCGCAAGGTGATGGCGCCGAAACAGGGCTATGCCGACTGGGAAGTGACCCAGATGTTCGCGAACGCGATGGGGGCCAACTGGTCCTACACCCACCCGTCGCAGATCATGGAAGAGATCGCCATGACCACGCCGTCCTTCGCCGGTGTGACCTATGAGAAGCTGGAAACGATGGGTTCGGTCCAGTGGCCATGCAACGAGAAGGCGCCCGAGGGGACTCCGCTGATGCACATCGACGGGTTCGTGCGCGGCAAGGGCAAGTTCATCCGCACCGAATATGTCGCGACGGACGAAAAGACCGGCCCGCGCTTCCCGCTGTTGCTGACCACGGGGCGTATACTGTCGCAATACAACGTCGGCGCGCAGACCCGGCGGACGGCGAACGTGGTCTGGCACAGCGAGGACGTGCTGGAGATCCACCCGCACGACGCCGAGAACCGGGGCATCCGCGAGGGCGACCTGGTGCGGCTGGCCAGCCGGTCTGGAGAGACGACCCTGCGCGCGACGATCACCGACAAGGTGTCGCCGGGCGTGGTCTATACGACCTTCCACTTCCCCGGGACGCAAGCCAACGTCATCACGACGGACTTCTCCGACTGGGCGACCAACTGCCCGGAATACAAGGTGACGGCGGTGCAGGTCAGCCCGTCGAACGGGCCGACCGAGTGGCAGAAGGAATACGAGGCCCAGGCTGCCCTGTCGCGTCGTATCCTGGCCGCGGAATGAAGGGCGCACGGGCCACGCCCCGGCTGGTCTTCGGTCCCTCGGTGATTCCGGGGGCCCAACCTGGCCAGCGTGTGCTGCCCGAGGAGGTGGCCGTCGCGCTGTCCTTCAACGGGACGACCCAGGCGGTGATGATGGCGACGCCGGCGGATCTGGAGGACTTCGGGGTGGGTTTCGCGCTGACGGAGGGGATCGCCCGGCCCGAGGAGATCCTGTCGGTCGAGGTGGTCGAGGTCGCGCGTGGCATGGACGTGCAGGTCTGGCTGCGTCCCGAGGCCGAGGCGCGGCTCAAGGCGCGGCGGCGGGTGATGGTGGGGCCGGTGGGCTGCGGGCTCTGCGGCATCGACTCGATCGACCAGGCGCTGCGTGAGGTTCCGGTGGTGGCGCCCTCGCGGTTCCGGATGACGCCCGCGCAGGTGCTGGCGGCGGTGGCGGCGCTTCCGGGGGAGCAGCGGCTGCACGATGCGACCCGGGCGGTGCATGGCGCGGCGTTCTGGAACGGGCGGGTGCTGCTTTCGCGCGAGGATGTTGGCCGGCACAACGCGCTGGACAAGCTGGTGGGCGGGATGGTCCGCGAGGGCATCCGGCCGGAGGGCGCGGTGGTGCTGACCTCGCGCGTCTCGACCGACATGGTGCAGAAGGTCGCCATGCTGGGGGCGCCGATGGTGATTGCCGTCTCGGCCCCGACGGTCGCCGCGGTGGAGTTGGCGGAGGCCTCGGGGATCACCCTGGTGGCGCTCGCGAAGGGGGACCGGTTCGAGGTCTTCTCGCATACGGATCGGATTCTGACGGAGGTGCCGCATGTCGGTTGAAAAGATCACGCGGATGGCGAACGACATCGCCAAGTTCATGGAATCGAAGCCGCATGACGAGGGGGCGGCCCTGCTCGCCGCCCATATCAACGACTTCTGGGATCCCCGGATGCGGCGGCAGCTGTTCGAGATCATCGACGCGGGCGGGGCGGGGCTGCGGCCGCTGGTGCTCGACGCGGCCAGCGCGATCCGGCGGCCGGTGGCCGAGGCGGCGTGAGGCTGTCCACGGTGGACAAAGTCTGAGACACCAGACTTTTCAATGACTTGGTCGCGGACGTTCAGGGTTTCTTAACCTCGTTCAGCATGCGCCTGGAGCGGGGGGAGAGCGCCGTGCGGCTGGGGTTCATCGGGACGGGAAACATCACCGCGGCGATGGTCGAAGGGCTGGGCGGCGGGGTGGTCCTGTCGCCGCGCGGCGCTGCGATGGCGGCGGACCTGGCCCGGCGGTTCCCCGATGTGACGGTGGCCGAGAGCAATCAGGCCGTCGTCGATCAGAGCGACATGGTGGTGCTGGCGATCCGGCCGCAGGTGGCGGAGGAAGTCGTGCGCGCGCTGCGGTTCCGGGCCGGGCAGAAGCTGCTGAGCCTGGTCGCGGCAACGCCGGTCGAGGTGATCCGGGGCTGGATCGGGCTTGATCTGCCGGTGATCCGGGCGATCCCGCTGCCCTTCGTGGCCGACCGGCGCTGCGTGACGCCGATCATTCCGCCGGACGTGGAGGTAGCGGCGCTGTTCGACCGGCTGGGGCAAGCGGTGTAGTGTCAGAGCCAGGCCGAGTTCGATCTGCTGGCGGTCGGCTCGGCGCTGATGGGGAGCTACTTCGGCCTCCTGGAGCTGGCCGAGGGCTGGCTGGTGGAGAGCGGTCTGCCGGAGGCGACGGCGAGGGACTACATGGCGGGGCTGTTCGCGAACCTGGGCCGGGTGGCGGAAGACTCGGAGAAGGCGTTCGGCGCGCTGCGCAAGGAGTATTCGACGAAGGGCGGGCTGAACGAGCAGGTGTTCCGGGTGTTCGTCGAGGCCGGCGGGGTCAAGGCGCTGCGCCTGGCCTTGGATCAGGTGCTGGAGCGGGTGCGTGGGTGACAGGTCGCCCCCACCCCCTTCCCCTCCCCACGGAGGGGGAGGGGAGGCGCGGGGCGCGGCGGCGGTGCGGAACAGGACGCGGTGGCGCCGGCCGCGGCGTTGGAGCCTCCGGCGGGAGTATTTGGAAAAGGGCAAATGGCCTGGGCGGGTGCCTGGGCCAGGCGTCAGCGTTTCGGGGCGGAGTGGTCCTTGAGGACGCTGGCGAGGTGGATGCCGTAGCTCGACTTGCCGAAGACCTGGGCCTGGCGTTCCATCCCGGCGCGGTCGATCCAGCCCATCTGGAAGGCGATCTCGTCCGGGGAGCCGACCTGCATGCCCTGGCGGTCCTGTAGCGTGCGGACGAAGTTGCCGGCGTCGAGGAGGCTGCCGGGCGTGCCGGTATCCAGCCAGGCAAAGCCGCGGCCCATGCGTTCGACCTGGAGCGAGCCTTCGGCGCGGTAGTGTTCTAGGACATCGACGATTTCGAGCTCTCCCCTCGGGGAGGGTTTGATCTGGGCGGCGATGTCGGGGGCGCGGCCATCAAGGAAGTAAAGGCCGGTGATGGCGAAGCTGGAGGGAGGGTTCTTCGGCTTTTCGATGATCTGGGTGACGCGGCCATCGGCATCGAAGGCGGCGACGCCGTAACGCTCGGGATCGGCGACATGGTAGCCGAAGACCGTGCCGCCCGTGGGCTGCTGGTCGGCGCGCTTCAGCATCTCGGGCAGGCCGTGGCCGAAGAAGATGTTATCGCCGAGGACCATGGCCGAGGGCGCGCCGGCGAGGAAATCGCGGGCGAGGAGATAGGCCTGGGCGAGGCCTTCGGGTTTCTCCTGCACGATCCAGGTGAAGGACAGCCCCCACTGGCGACCGTCGCCGAGGAGGCGCTGGAACTGCGGCTGGTCCTCGGGCGTGGTGATCAGCGCGATGTCGCGGATGCCGGCGAGCATCAGGACCGAGATCGGATAGTAGATCATCGGCTTGTCGTAGATCGGCAGAAGCTGCTTAGAGACGCCCAGCGTGATCGGCCAGAGGCGCGAGCCGGTGCCTCCGGCGAGGACGATGCCTTTGCGGGTCATGGGCGCAACTCCTGCACTATGGCGGCGAGACCCGCGCGCCAGTCGGGGCGCGGGATGCCGAATGCTGCCGTGAATGAACTGCAATCGAGGCGGGAATTCAGCGGTCTCTGGGCCGGGGTGGGGTATTCGCTGGTCGGGATGTCGTTGATCCGGCAGGGAAGGCCGGCCTCGGCCATGATCGCGCGGGCGAAATCGGCCCAGCTGGTGTCGGGGCTGCCCGAGAAGTGATGCGTGCCGCCGGGCGCGCCGTCAGTCATGGCCTTGGCAGCGATGAGGAGCGCGTCGGCGATCGCGGCGGCCGGGGTGGGGCCGCCGATCTGGTCGGCGACGACGTTCAGGCTTTCACGCTCGGCCCCAAGGCGGAGCATGGTCTTGACGAAATTCG
Organism: Tabrizicola flagellatus; assembly: GCF_008271465.1. Lineage (GTDB taxonomy): Bacteria > Pseudomonadota > Alphaproteobacteria > Rhodobacterales > Rhodobacteraceae > Tabrizicola > Tabrizicola flagellata. The sequence continues at coordinate 132,340 of NZ_VMDU01000002.1, forward strand.
TGCCGTGGGCGGAGACGACCCAGGAGGTGCGCAGGATGAGGTGGGGGCCGCCCGCCGCGCGGATGCCTTGCTCCCCGGCCAGTTTCGACCGGCCGTAGGCGTTCAGCGGCGCGGTCGGGTGGTCGGGGGCGAAGGGCTGGCTGCCCGTGCCGTCGAAGACATAATCGGTGGAGAGGTGCAGGAAGGGGATGCCCTTTGCGGCGGCGGCTTTCGCCATGGCGGCGGGGGCCTCGCCGTTCACGGTGGTGGCGGCGGCTTCCTCGGTTTCCGCCTTGTCGACGGCGGTCCATGCGGCGGCGTTGATGATTGCGTCGGCGTCATGGGCCGCGATGGCGGCGGCGCAGGCGGCGGGGTTGAGGAGGTCGGCATCCTCACGCCCGAGGAAGGTGGCGTCGGAGGCGAGGCGCTGAAGCTCGCGCGCGACCTGGCCGGTTTTGCCGAAGACGAGGAGTTTCATGCCTTGCCCAACCGTTCGCCCACCCCTTTGCGATCGAGGAGGGGGCGCCACCAGGATTCGTTGTCGAGATACCAGCGGACGGTGCGGCGCAGGCCCTCCTCGACGGTGACGGAGGGGCGCCAGCCGAGTTCCTGCCGGATGCGGCTGGGGTCGATGGCGTAGCGGGCATCATGGCCGGGGCGGTCGGTGACGAAAGTGATCTGGTCCGCGTAGGGGGTGGGTTTGGGGGCCATCTCGTCGAGCAGCGCGCAGATCGTGCGGACGAGGTCGATGTTGCGCCGTTCGTTCTCGCCTCCGATGTTGTAGCTGCGCCCCAGGGCGCCCTTTTCCAGGACGAGGAGCAGGGCGTCGGAGTGGTCCTCGACGTAGAGCCAGTCCCGCACGTTCTCGCCCGTGCCATAGACCGGGATGGGCTTGCCGTGGAGGGCGTTCAGGATGACGACGGGGATCAGCTTTTCGGGGAAGTGGAAGGGCCCGTAGTTGTTCGAGCAATTGGTGAGGACCACCGGCAGGCCGTAGGTTTCGTGCCAGGCCCGGACGAGGTGATCGGAGGCGGCCTTGGACGCGGAATAGGGCGAGCGCGGGTCGTAGGGGGTTTCCTCGGTGAACTGGCCGGTGGGGCCGAGCGAGCCGAAGACCTCGTCGGTGGAGATGTGGTGAAAGCGGAAGCCCGCGGGCTTGCCCTGTCTTGTCCAGTGGGCGCGGGCGGCTTCCAGCAGGTTGAAGGTGCCGGTGATGTTGGTGTCGATGAAGTCCGAGGGGCCGTCGATCGACCGGTCCACATGGCTTTCGGCGGCGAGGTGCATCACCGCATCGGGGGCATGGGTGGCGAAGATCCGGTCCAGCGCGGCGCGGTCGCGGATGTCGGCCTGTTCGAAGCGGTAGAGCGGCGAGTCCGCGACCATGGCAACATTGGCCGGGTTCGCGGCATAGGTCAGGGCATCGAGGTTCACCACCTGATGTCCGCGCGAGACGGCCAGGCGGACGACGGCGGAACCGATGAAACCGCAGCCTCCGGTGACGAGAAGTTTCATGTGGCCTCCCGGCGGAAGGGGGTGCCGATCTCGGCCAGGAGCGGCGCGCGGGCGTCCTTGTCGGACAGGATCGGGGCCGAGATGCCCCAGTCGATGCCGAGGGCCGGATCGTCCCAGCGCACGGCGCCGTCATGGTCGGGGCTGTAGAAGTCGGTGCATTTGTATTGCACCTCGGTGTCGTCGGTCAGGGTGACAAAGCCGTGCAGGAAGCCCTTGGGCACCAGAAGCTGGCGGCCGTTGTCGGCCGTCAGTTCCACCGCGACCCAGCGGCCGTAGGTGGGAGAGCCGTCGCGGATGTCCACCGCAACATCGAGGATCGCCCCGCGCGAGCAGCGGATCAGCTTGTCCTGCGCGCGGGGCGGACGCTGGAAATGCAGGCCGCGCAGGGTGCCTTTCGCGGCCGAGAAGGAATGGTTGTCCTGGACGAAGGTCAGGTCCAGCCCGGCCTCGGCCATGCGGGAGGCGTTCCAGGTCTCGGTGAACCAGCCGCGCGCATCGCCGAAGCGGCGGGGGGTCAGGATCACGACATCGGCCAGACTTGTCGGGACTAGATCCATCACGCGTGCACCCCTTCTTCCGCTGGATCACAGATGCCGAAGGACGGCAGCGGATGCAATGGTGTTCCGACCCAGCCGGCGTGGCGCCACCGGTTCAGGCGGTCTCGCGCAGGGTGAAGCGCCGGCGGGCCGCGATCAGGGCCAGCGAGCGGGCATCGAGCGCCAGGTCGGGCCGGGGGATGCGGCCTGTGCGCTCTCCCGAGGCGGACAGCCAGCCGGTCAGCCGGTCGCGCGGTGTGCCGACCGGCTGGGGGTCATCGTGGAAACCGCCGTCGCGCAGGGCGGCCCAGACCGCGGGCATGTCGAGCACCCCGACGGTCGCGCCGGGCCTGCCGGGGCTGCTGAGGTCCGCCAGGCCGAAGTCGAGGAAAACCGGCTTCGGCGACCCGGCCGACCGGAACCACGCCTGGAAATGGCGATACGGCGGCCGACGCAGGATCACTGCCGCCCGTGAGTCCGGCCTTGCGAAGAGCGACCAGAGATGCGCGGCGGAGCCGTCGGCGAAGATGATCCGCCGGGCGGCCCGGTAGCGCCGGATCTGTTCGCCGATCGGGACCGTTTCCGGGTGGAAGATCGAATAGCCGTTGCGGCGCAGGGCTGTCTCGAGGACGTTTTCCTCGAGGAACTGGCCCAGATCGAGGCCCAACGCGCCGCGGCTGACGTAGAGATCCTCGCCGCCTGAGGCGTCGGGCTGGCCGCGGAAGCGGTCGAGCCAGCGGCGGTAGGCGGTAGCGACGCAGGGCCTGCGTTCCAGATTGCACAGGTCCTGGGGCAGGATAAGCGCCTCGCAGCGCGTCGAGGCGCCGACGAGTTGCACCGGATTCCGGATGCCGAGATGGGCCAGAAGCTCGAGGAAATAGCCCGGCAGGGCGTCGAAGCCGATCTGTTCGGCAATGAATACAAGCCGCGCCTCGGGAAAGCGGTCGCAGGCCGTCAGCCGCCCGAGGGACTGGGTGACGAGATGGCCGAACTGGGGCCCCGCGATGCCACCGAAGATCGACAGGCCGTCCAGCGTGGCGGCAGGCTGCGGAAGCGGCGCGGTCGTGTCCGGCTGAAGCAATCTGTTCCGATACGAACTGCCGCCATGCCTGATGCCGCTGCCGTCGGCGCAGCGGACACCCTGGCCGCGGAGGTTGATCCTGTCGGGCCGGTCGGTGCCGTCGCGGTTCGCCGCGGCATCCAGTCCGGCCACCAGGATCGCGTCCCGGATCAGCACGCAGCCGGGCGGCATGGGCTGCGCGAGCATCACCGGGCCTGACTTGCGGGGATCTTGCGGGCTCTGGGGCATGGCGCCGGTGACGTTCGCGGATTCGCCGCCCCCGTGCAAGCAGGTCGGCTTTTTGGGTCTGGTCGCGGCCACGGGTTCTGGTATCTGGATCCGACCGGTGAAAAGAGGACGACAGCCATGACGCATCTCTGGGTGCGGGCCGAGCAACGGCCGAACGAGGAGCGGGTGGGCATCACCCCCGAAGGCGCGGCGGCGCTGATCCGGGCGGGGATCCGGGTGACGGTCGAGGAGTCCTCGGTCCGCGCCATTCCGATCGACGGCTACCGCGCGGCGGGCTGCGAGATCGCGGGAGAGAACCTGTGGCCACAGGCCCCGGCGGATGCGATCATCTTCGGGCTGAAGGAGTTGCCCGAGGACGGCACGCCGCTTGTCCACCGGCACATCATGTTCGGCCATGCCTACAAGGGCCAGCCGGCGGGGCGGGTGCTTTTGCAGCGATTCAAGGGCGGGGGCGGGGTGCTTTACGACCTGGAGTATCTGGTGGACGAGACCGGCCGGCGCGTCGCCGCCTTCGGCTACTGGGCGGGCTATGCCGGCGCGGCGGTTTCACTGAAGGTCTGGGCGGCGCAACAGCGCGGCGGGATCGCAGGGCCAGTGCGCAAGGTGGCGTCGAAGGATGCGCTGCTGGCGGAGTTGGGCAAGGAGCTTCAGGGCCTGGGCCGGCCGCGCGCGATCATCATCGGGGCGCTTGGCCGGGTGGGCACGGGTGCGGCCGATCTTTGCGGGGCGATGGGCGTCGCGGTCACGAAATGGGACATGGCCGAGACCGCGAGCGGCGGACCGTTCCCGGAGATCCTGGAACACGAGATCTTCCTGAACTGCATCCTCGCGCGACCGGGCTGCCCGGTGTTCGTGCCGGCCAGCGCCAAGACCGATGCGCGCAAGCTGACGGTGATCGGCGACATCGCCTGCGATCCGACCAGTGATTTCTCGCCGATCAAGGTCTATGACCGGGTGACGGACTGGGATGCGCCGGCGCTGCGCGTGGCCGAGAACCCGCCGCTGGACGTGACCGCGATCGACAACCTGCCGAGCCTGATGCCGGTGGAATCCTCGCAGGACTATGCGGCGCAGCTTTTGCCGTCGCTGTTGACGCTGACTGACCTGGGGTCGGGCGTCTGGGGTCGGGCGAAGGTGGAATTCGACAGGCACGTCGCGGGCGTGTGAGCGGGGGCAAATTTCTTCGAAGAAATTTGCCAAGAATTTTCGAAAATTCTTGGTCCCGCATGGGCCAAGCGGAGGGGATGAAGAAATGACGATCCATTGGTGCGGCACGGGGCTGTCGTCGATACCGGGGCTGCGGCGGCTTCTGGAGGCGGGGCATCCCGTCACCGTCTGGAACCGCACGGTCGAGAAGGCGCGGGCCGAAGTGGGCGACCTGACCGACGACATCCGCCCCTTCACCCTCGAGGGACTGGCCGAGGCGTTGAAGCCCGGCGACATCACGGTGTCGATGCTGCCGGCCGATCAGCATGTGGCCATCGCGAAACTGTGCCTGGAAAAGGGGGCGAATTTCTGTTCCTCCAGCTACATCGCCCCCGAGATGCGGGCGCTGGATCAGCACTTCCGCGAGAAGGGCCTGGTTTCGATCAACGAGGTTGGCCTCGACCCCGGCATCGACCACCTGATGGCGCATGACCTGGTGGCGCGCTATCGCGCCTCGAAGGCCTACGACAACGAGAATGTCCTGAGCTTCACCAGCTACTGCGGTGGGGTTCCGAAGGAGGCGAATGCCTTCCGCTACAAGTTCAGCTGGGCCCCGGCGGGGGTGCTGAAGGCGCTGCGGTCGCCCTCGCGCAGCCTGCGGCATTTCACCGAACTGCGGGTGGCGCGGCCCTGGGAGGCAATCACCCGCTATGATGCGCCCTTGCCGGTGCCGGAAAGCTTCGAGGTCTATCCGAACCGCGACAGCTATCCGTTCATGGAGGAATACCGCTTCGAGAAGCACTGGAAGGTGAAGGATTTCGTCCGGGGCACGATCCGGCTGAACGGCTGGGCCGATGCCTGGGCGCCGATCTTCCGCGAGATCGAGGCACTGGAGGGCAAGCCCCTGGCCGAGATCAACGCCGCGCTCGAGGCGCGGGCGGCGGCGCTGCTGAAGGACAATTCCTATGCCGAGGGTGAGCCGGACCGGGTGCTGCTGTTCGTGTCGCTGAAGGCCGAACGCGACGGCAAGCCCGTGTTCCACGAGACCTGGGCGATGGATGCCTGGGGCGACGTGCGCGGCACGGCGATGGGGCGGCTGGTCTCGGTGCCGGTCTCGCTGGCCATCGAGGCGGTGCTGAACCGCGAGATCCCGGCCGGGGTGCATGGCGCGCCGCATGATCCGAGGCTGGTGGCGCGCTGGCTGGACCAGGTCGGCCACCTGGCGCAGTTCATGCGGCGGATCGACCACCTGGCCTGACAGCTCCTCGTTCGGCATCGCCTCCTCGTCGCGGGTCGGCGAGGAGTGACGAAGTCATCGACGAGCCCGGCGCAATTGCCTATCATCCCGCCATGATCCGGGGGAACCGGACAGGCAGGCGAGGCAGGGCGTGGGCGGCACCGGCATCAGGTCTGGACGTTTCGACCGGCTGGCCGACCGGCTGGCTCTCCTGGCGGCGCGGCGTGCGCCGGTGGCCGGCGGCTTCGTCGCTCAGCCCGAGCCGCGCTCCATCGGGACACTCTCGCGCGGGCGGCAGCTGGTGGAGGGCACGGTCCTCTTTGCAGGCCATCTGGCCGAGATCGGCGGCGGTTCGATCTGGGATGTGGCGGTGCCCGATCGCGCCTTCGCCGAAGAGATCCACGGGTTTGCCTGGCTGGACGACCTGGCGGCGCTGGGCACCAGGGAGGCGCGGGCGCGCGCCCAGGCCTGGACCTGGGACTGGATCGCGCGCTACGGCGCCGGGCGCGGCCCCGGCTGGACGCCGGACCTGACAGGGCGGCGGATCATCCGCTGGATCCACCATGCCACGCTGCTCTTGGCCGCCCGCGCGCCATCCGAGGCCGAGGCCTTCTATCGCGCGTTGTCGCGGCAGGCGGGCTATCTGGCCCGGCGCTGGCAGGGCGCGGCCAAGGGCCTGCCGCGGTTCGAGGCGCTGACGGGCCTCGTCTATGCCGGGATCTCGCTGATCGGGATGGAGGCGCTGGCCGACCCGGCGACCGAGGCGCTGGCGGCGGCCTGCGATGCCGACATCGACGCCGAAGGCGGCATCCCGTCGCGGAACCCGGAGGAACTGCTGGAGGTGCTGACGCTGCTGACCTGGTCGGCGAGCGCGATGACCGAGGCCGGGTTGACCGTGCCGCAACCGGTGCAGGAGGCGATCGTGCGGATCGCCCCGGCGCTGCGCACGCTGCGCCACGCGGATGGCGAACTGGCCCGGTTTCACGGCGGGGGCAGGGGCGCCGAGGGGCGGCTCGACCAGGCGCTGGCGGCGGCCGGGGGCCGGGGCGACAGACCCCCGGTGATCGCTATGGGATATGCCCGTCTGGCGGGTGGGCGGACCACGGTGATCGTGGACGCCGCGACACCTCCGGGCGGGCGGGCGGCCGAGACCGCGCATGCCTCGACGGCGGCCTTCGAGCTGACCTCGGGTCGGCGGCCGGTGGTCGTGAACTGCGGATCGGGCCTGACCTTCGGGCCGATGTGGCGGCTGGCGGCGCGGGCGACCGAGTGCCATTCGGTGCTGGCGATGGACCGCGTCTCGTCCTCGCGCCTGTATCCGACCGGCGAGGCGCTGGAGCATCGCGCCGCCGTCACCGCCTCGCGCATGACCACGGGCAGCGAGGGCACGGACCTCTACCTGGCGCATGACGGCTGGCTGCGCACGCACGGGCTGACCGCGAGCCGCAGCCTGACGCTGAGCCATGACGGGCGGCGGCTGTCGGGGGTCGAGGCGCTGACCGCGCTGAAGGCCGAGGCGCGCAAGCGGTTCGAGGATGTGATGACCGCCTCGGCCATGCAGGCGGGGCGCTTTGCGGTGCGCTTCCACCTGCACCCCGATGTCGATGCGACGCTGGACATGGGGGGCGCGGCGGTGTCGCTGGTTCTGCGCAGCGGCGAGATCTGGATCTTCCGCTTCACCGGGCCGGCCGAACTGTCGCTGGATCCTTCGGCCTACCTGGAAAAAGGGCGTTTGCACCCCCGGCCAAGCCTGCAGATCGTGCTGCGCGGCGAGGCGCGGGGCTTCGAGACACGCTTGGGCTGGACCTTGGCGAAGGCAAAGGATACTCCGCTGGCCATCCGGGATCTGGAGGCCGCCGAGCCCGAGGATCCCCTGGCAGAGTGACAGGGTAGCCCCATGACCAACCTCGTCCCCATCGGCCGCGCGCTGATTTCCGTTTCCGACAAGACCGGTCTTCTGGACCTGGCGCGCGCCTTGGCGGGATACGGGGTGGAACTGATCTCGACCGGTGGCACCAGCGGCATGCTGCGGGCGGCGGGGCTGGCGGTGCGGGATGTCAGCGACGTGACCGGGTTCCCCGAGATGATGGACGGCCGGGTCAAGACGCTGCATCCGAACGTGCATGGCGGGCTTCTGGCCCTGCGCGACGATGACGAGCATCTGGTGGCGATGGCCGCGCACGGGATCGAGCCGATCGACCTTCTGATCGTGAACCTTTACCCGTTCGAGGAGACGGTGGCCAAGGGCGCCGACCACGCCACCTGCATCGAGAACATCGACATCGGCGGGCCGGCGATGATCCGCGCGGCGGCGAAGAACCACCGGTTCGTCACCGTTGTGACGGACCCGGCGGATTACGCCGCGCTCCTTGATCAGTTGAAGGCGCATGACGGGGCGACGACGATGGCCTTCCGGCAGAAGCTGGCCTTGACCGCCTATTCCCGCACTGCTGCCTATGACACCGCCGTTTCAACCTGGCTTGCGGACCAGATCGGCGAGGCGACGCCACGGTATCGCAGCCTTGCCGGGAAACTGGCGCAGCCCCTGCGCTATGGCGAGAATCCGCATCAGGCGGCGGCTTTCTATGTGGACGGCAGCCACCGGCCCGGCGTGGCGACGGCGCGGCAGTGGCAGGGGAAAGAGCTGTCCTACAACAACATCAACGACACTGATGCCGCTTTCGAACTTGTGGCCGAATTCGGCGGGCGCGCCCCGGCCTGCGCGATCATCAAGCACGCCAACCCCTGCGGCGTCGCCACCGCAGCGACCCTGACCGAGGCCTACATCCGTGCCTACCAGTGCGACCAGACCTCGGCCTTCGGCGGGATCGTGGCGCTGAACCAGGTGCTGGACGGGGCGACGGCGGAAGAGATCGTGAAGATCTTCACCGAGGTCGTCATCGCCCCCGACGCGACCGACGAGGCGAAGGCGATCTTTGCCGCGAAGAAGAACCTGCGGCTTCTGACCACGGGCGCGCTGCCGGACCCGAAGGCGAAAGGCCTGGCCTTCCGGCAGGTGGCGGGCGGCTTCCTGGTGCAGGACCGGGATTCCGCGAATGTCTCGACCGCCGACCTGAAGGTGGTGACGAAGCGCGCCCCGACCGAGGCGGAACTGCGCGACCTGATGTTCGCCTGGACCGTGGCCAAGCATGTGAAGTCGAACGCGATCATCTACGTCAGGGACGGCGCCACGGTGGGCGTGGGCGCGGGGCAGATGAGCCGCGTCGATTCCACCCGCATCGCCGCGCGCAAGGCGCAGGACATGGCCGAGGCGCTGGGCCTGCCCGGGCCGCTGACGCAAGGCTCGGTCGTGGCGTCGGATGCCTTCTTCCCCTTCGCCGACGGTCTGATCACCGCCGCCGAGGCCGGGGCCACGGCGATCATCCAGCCGGGCGGGTCGATGCGCGACGACGAGGTGATCGCGGCGGCGGACGAGCGGGGTCTCGCCATGGTCTTCACCGGCCAGCGGCATTTCCGGCACTGATGATGCGGCGGTTCTGGATCACGGCGGCGGCGACCTTCGGGCTGGACCAGCTGACGAAGCTTGCCGTCGTGCATGGCCTGGACCTGATCACCCGGCACGAGATCGACGTGCTGCCGCCCTTCGTCAACTTCCGCATGGCCTGGAACTACGGCATCAACTTCGGCCTCCTGGCGCATGGGTCGGACCTGGCGCGCTGGGGGCTTATCGCGGTGGCGCTGGCGATTTCGGCCTGGGTGGTCTGGTGGATGCGGCGCGAAGGCGGCAACTGGAAGGCCCAGCTTTCGGGCGGGCTTCTGATCGGTGGCGCCCTCGGCAATGTCGTTGACCGGGCGCTTTACGGTGCGGTGGCGGATTTCCTGAACATGTCCTGCTGCGGGATCGAGAACCCCTATGCCTTCAACGTGGCCGATATCGCGATCTTCGCCGGGGCGGCCGGGCTGGTGGTCTTTGCCAAGGGCGAGGCGAAGGATGCAGCAACAGACGGCAAACCCAAGCGCAAGGCGCGCTAATCGGGCGTGACGACCGCACGGCTTTAGGCTAAGACGAGCACGAGACGATGTCGGAGGCAGGGATGCGGGCAGGACAAGGCAGGGCGGTCATCGCGTTTGCGACGATGATCACGCTGGCGGCCTGCGGCGGCAAGGGCGATCCCCAGTTGATGAACCTGCGGTCCGGCCCCGGACCTGACGAATTCGCCATCGTGCCGCCCAAGCCTTTGGAAATGCCGGAAAACCTGTCCGAGTTGCCGGAGCCCACCCCGGGCGGGTTCAACCGCACCGACCGTGACCCCGAGGCCGAAGCCGCTATCGCCCTCGGCGGTCGGCCCTCGGCCGCGGGCGGCATCCCGGCGGCGGATTCGGCGCTTTATGGCCATGCCGCCCGCTTTGGTGTGGATCGGGCCATCCGGTCCACGCTGGCTTCGGAAGACCTGGAATGGCGGCGCGACAATAACGGCCGCATTCTGGAACGGCTGTTCAATGTGAACGTCTATTACAAGGCCTACCGCAAGCAGCGGCTTGACCAGCAGGCCGAACTGGAGCGCTGGCGCGCCCTTGGGGTGCGCAACCCCTCGGCCCCTCCCCGCAAGCAGGGCGAGGAGTAACAAGCGCGTGGACCGCGCCTGCCCGGGCTTGATTGTCCGGGCATCGCGCCGCAGGTTCCTGCGCAAGACGTCACCACTTGACCTGGAGTAGCCGATGTTCGGACGAATTGGCGCCGGCCTGGCCCTTGCTCTGACCCTGGCGCTGGCAGCCAGGGCAGAGGTGCCGGTCACGACCTTCACGCTGGACAATGGCCTTGACGTGGTGGTGATCGAGGATCATCGCGCCCCGGTCGTGGTGCAGATGATCTGGTATCGCGTGGGCGCGGCGGACGAACCGCCGGGACATTCCGGCATCACCCATTTCCTGGAACACCTGATGTTCAAGGGCACCGAGAAGGTGGCGCCCAATGCCTTCTCCGGCATCGTCGAGGCACAGGGCGGCGACGACAACGCATTCACGTCCTGGGATTACACGGCCTATTTCCAGCGCATCGCCGCCGACCGGCTGGACCTGGTGATGGAAATGGAAGCCGACCGGATGCGCAACCTGCGTCTGACCGAGGAGGACGTGGCGACCGAACGCCAGGTCATCCTCGAGGAACGCGCCCAGCGCACCGACAGCGACCCCAGCGCGCTTCTGATCGAACAGATGCGGGCCGCGCAGTTCCAGAACAGCCCCTACGGCACCCCCGTGATCGGCTGGCGGCACGAGATGGAGACCCTGTCGCGCGCCGACGCGCTGCGCCACTACGAACGCTTCTATGCGCCGAACAACGCAACACTGATCGTTGCCGGCGACGTGACGCCCGAGCGGGTGCGCGAACTGGCCGAGCGCCACTATGGCCCGCTGAAGCCCTCGGACGGCATCGGCCCGCGCCTGCGCCCGCAGGAACCGCCGCACCTGGCCGAGCGCCGGATCTCGATGGCGGACGAGAGGGTTTCGGATCCTTATGTCTTCCGCACCTACCTGGCCCCTGAACGCGACCCGGGCGACCAGAAGACGGCGGCGGCGTTGACGGTCCTGGCCGAGCTTCTGGGCGGCAATGGCCAGACCTCGGTCCTGGCGCGGGCCCTGCAGTTCGACAGGAAGGTGGCGGTATATACCTCGGCCTTCTACGACGGCACCAGCATCGACGACGCTACCTTCGGTCTGGCGGTGGTGCCCGCCCCGGGCATCAGCCTTGAGGCGGTGGAGGCCGATCTTGACCGGGTGCTGGCGGATTTCCTGGAGACGGGCCCCGATCCTGCGGCTCTGGAGCGGATCCGCACCCAGGTTCGCGCGGGCGAGATCTACGCTCGCGACAGCGTGGAAAACCTGGCGCACCGCTATGGTCAGGGGCTGAGTGTCGGGCTGACGGTCGCGGACATCGAGGGCTGGGACGACGCGTTGGCCGCGGTGAGCGAGGCGGACGTCATGGAGGCCGCGCGTCTGGTGCTGGACCGGCGCAACGCGGTGACGGGCTGGCTGACGCGGCCCGCCTCGGAAGGGGAGGCCAAGCCATGATCCGCGCCCTGTTTGTCGCGTTCCTGGCTGTCGCGTTGCCGGCCAGGGCCGAAATCCCGATCCGCGAGGTCGTCTCTCCCGGCGGCATCACCGCCTGGCTGGTCGAGGATCACAACATCCCCTTCGCGGCGCTGGAAATCCAGTTCAAGGGTGGCACCGCGCTGGATGCTCCGGGCAAGCGCGGGGCGGTCAACCTGATGACGGCGACGCTGGAGGAGGGCGCGGGCGAGATGGACAGCCGCGCCTTCGCCGAGGCGCGCGAGGCGCTGGCGGCGAACATCCGCTTTGACGCGGGCAGCGATTCGGTTTCGGTCTCGGTGAAGTTCCTGACCGAGAACCGCGACCAGGTGATCGACCTCTTGCGCGAGGCGCTGGTCAACCCGCGCTTCGACCAGGACGCGGTGGACCGGGTGCGCGAACAGGTGTTGTCGAACCTGCGCGCGAACGCGAAGGACCCGGGCACCATTGCCGCGGAGAAATTCGACGCCATGGCCTTCGGCGACCATCCCTATGCCTCGTCAGGAGATGGCACCATCGAGACCGTGACGGCGCTGACCCGCGACGATGTGGTGGCCGCGCACAAGGCGGCGCTGGCGCGGGACCGGGTCCATGTCGCGGCAAGCGGCGACATCACGGCCGAGGATCTGGGGGTGCTCATGGACCGGCTTCTGGGCGACCTGCCCGCGACCGGGGCACCGTTGCCCGACGAAGCGCCATGGCTGTTGTCGGGCGGCGTGACCGTGGTCGATTTCCCGACCCCGCAGGCCACGGTGTTCTTCGGCCAGCGCGGGATCTCGCGTGACGATCCGGATTTCTTTCCGGCCTTCGTGCTGAACGAGCTTGTCGGCGGCGGCCGCTTTACCGCGCGGCTGATGACCGAGGTGCGGGAAAAGCGCGGCCTGACCTACGGGATCGGCACCTACATCGTGAACATGGACCATGCCGACATGATCCTGGGCCAGTTCGCCGCCTCGAACGACAAGGTGGCCGAGGCGATCAAGGTGGTGAAGGAGGAATGGGGCCGCCTGGCCCGAGAGGGCGTGACGCCGGAAGAACTGGAGGCGACCAAGACCTATCTCACGGGGTCCTATCCGCTGCGCTTTGACGGCAACGGGCCGATCGCCAGCATCCTGGTGGGGATGCAGATGGACGGGATGCCGATCGACTATGTGACCACTCGCAACGCGAAGGTCGAGGCAGTGACGATGGAGGACATCCGCCGCGTCGCCGAGCGGCTGTTCAAGGCGGACGAGTTGCAGTTCGTGGTGGTTGGCCAGCCGACGGGGCTTTAGCGCGGGGCCTGCAGGGCTGGCGCAAGTGCGACACCAACAGGGCGGAAACGGACGCACAAGCCCCTTCCCCCTGTCCGACCCATGGTCTACCAATCCATCATGATCTGGACGATCCCGAACACGCTGACCGTGCTTCGTCTGCTGGCTGCGCCCGGCGTGGCGATCATGTTCCTGTATTTCCACCGCCCCTGGGCCGACTGGCTGGCGCTGACCCTGTTCGTAGGTGCGGCGATCACCGACTGGTTCGACGGCTACCTTGCCCGGCTGTGGAAGCAGGAGTCGAAATTCGGCGCCATGCTGGACCCGATCGCCGACAAGGCGATGGTGGTGATCGCGATCATGGTCCTGACCGGCTACAACGGGATGAACCCCTGGCTGATCCTGCCCGCGACCGTGATCCTGTTCCGCGAGGTCTTCGTCGGCGGTCTGCGCGAATACCTGGGCACGAAAAGCGGCCAGCTGAGGGTGACGAAGCTGGCCAAGTGGAAGACCACGGCGCAGATGATCGCGATTGCCGTCCTCTTCCTCGGCACCGGCTTCGAATATCTGAATGGCGTGGCGATGCAGGGGATGACCACCGAAGAATATGTGCAGGCGGTGATCGCGGGCGAGGCCGACCCGATCCGCGCCTGCGGCAAGCGCGACTGCGCTTCGTACGCGAACCTCGTCGGTATCTGGCTGCTCTGGGTGGCAGCCCTGCTGACCGTGGTCACGGGCTGGGAATACTTCGTCAAGTCCCTGCCCTTCCTGCGGGAGGACAAGTGATGGAAGTTCTGTACTTCGCCTGGGTGCGGGAACGGATCGGCCTGCCGCGCGAGCGGGTGGAGACGCAGGCCGCCACTGTGGCCGAGCTGGTCGAGGAGCTGCGCGCGCGGGAGGACCGCTATGCCGCGGCCTTCGCCGACCTGACCGCGCTGCGGGTTGCGCTGGATCAGGAACTGGCCAACTTCGACGCGCCGCTGGCGGGGGTGCGCGAGGTCGCCTTCTTCCCGCCGATGACCGGGGGCTGAGATGCGGATCGCGGTCCAGTCCGAGGCCTTCGACCTGGGCGCCGAGGTCTCGGCCTTCGCGGCGGAGGTGCGGGGGGCGGGCGCGGTGGTCAGCTTTACCGGCCTCGTCCGGGACGAGGGCGGCCGGTTGTCGGCGATGGAGATCGAGCATTACCCCGGGATGACCGAGAAGGCGATCGCCGGTATCGTGGAAAAGGCCGCGCGGCGCTGGTCGCTGGCAGACGCGCTGGTGATCCACCGCCACGGGCGGCTGGAGCCGGGCGAGGCGATCATGATGGTCGCCACCGCCGCGCCGCACCGGGCCGATGCCTTCGCGGCGGCGGAATTCCTGATGGACTACCTGAAATCCCGCGCGCCGTTCTGGAAGAAGGAGATCGGCGCGGACGGGGCGGAATGGGTCGCAGCGAAGGATGCCGACGAGGACGCGCTGAACCGCTGGTAGCGTCCACGCTGGGCGTGTCGCTTTATTTAAGCGAAATCAATGAGTTGGCTTTGGGCGTTCACCTGATGTCAACCGTGGTGCCACCCACCCTCTCCCTCCCCCACGGAGGGGGGAGGGAAGCGCGGGGCGCGGCGTGCGGTCGCCCTTGCGGGTCAGCGGATGCCGGCGAAGCGGGTGGTCCAGGTCGGTTGCAGGTCCTGCGGGCCGGGGCGGGCGAAGTAGATCGCGCGGGCGATGGCGCGGGCGAGGCAGGTCGCAGCGGCGTGGCCGAGCTGGAAGCTGTCGGTCAGTGGGTCTTGCAGCGGTCTCGCGCCGGTGGCGACGGAGAATATGAGGTCTCCGTCAAGGGGCGTGTGTGACGGGACAAGGGCGCGGGCCATGCCGTCGTGGGCGGCTGTGGCCATGCGCTGCGCCTCGGCCTTGGTGAGCGCGGCATCGGTGGCGACGATGGCTATGGTGGTCGCCTCGCCCAGCCGCTTGCGCGGCAGGGGGGCCTCCTGCGGGATGCGGGGCGCGGGGCCGAGGCCGCCGAACTCGGCGCCCTCTTCCCAGGGCGCGGCCCAGAAGTGGGGGGTCTCGCCGACGGTGGCCTGGCCGAGGGCGTTGACGACGACCAGCGCGCCGACGGTCAGGCCGGAGGGGAGGACGCAGGAGGCCGACCCTAGCCCGCCCTTGAGGTTGCCCGTCATGGCGCCATAGCCGGCCCCGGCGGTGCCGAGGGCGAAGTCGCAGGCGGCTGCGTCGAAGGCCCGGCGGCCCAGGTCGGGGTAGGGGCTGGTCTGCCAGTCCTTCTCGCCGCCGTTCAGGAGGTCGAAGACAATGGCTCCGGGGACGATGGGCACGGCGACGGGGCCGACGACGAAGCCGCGCCCGGCCTCGCGCAGGGCCTGCATGATGCCGGTTCCCGCATCGAGCCCGAAGGCGGAGCCTCCCGAAAGGAAGATCGCGTCCACCTCCTGCACCATGCGGTCGGGGGCGAGGAGGTCGGTTTCGCGCGTGCCGGGGGCGCCGCCCATGACATGGACGGCGGCCACGAAGGGGCGGTCGGCGGTCAGGACGGTGACGCCGGAACAGAGCCGCGCATCATCGGCATTGCCGACCCGCAGGCCGGGGACATCGGTGATGAGGTTCAGGGGACCGGGGCGCATTGCCCAAGGCTAACCTGCTGCGGGCCGGGCGCAAGGGGCTGCTCCTCGTGCGCCGTCGGCGCGTCGTCGCGGGGCTGCGACGAGCGGCGCAGCCGACGAGGAGCCTTTGGTCAGAAGTCGAACAGGTCGCTCAGGAAGCTGTCCTTGCGCTTCTTGCGGTAGCCATACTTGTAGTCGTCGTCGTCCTTGTAGCGACGGCGGTCGTCATGGCCGCGCGGCTCGGGCTGATAGACCGGCGCCGTCTGGGGGGCGACGTGGTGCTGCGTGGCGGCCTGCGGTGTCGGGGCCGGCGCGGCATGGGAACCGCCAAGCGAGCGGTCGATGATCTTGTCGAGTTCCCCCCGGTCCAGCCAGACGCCACGACATTTCGGGCAATAGTCGATCTCGACCCCCGAACGGTCGGTCATCACCAGGGTCTCGCCATCCACCGGGCAGCGCATTCACGTCTCCATCCTTGTGTCGAAGGATAGATGGGGTCGCAAACCGGCCGTGCAAGGGTCGGAAACGGTCTTGCGCGAAAGGCCGCGCGGGCGCAGGAAGGGGGCGAGCCGTGGCGATGGCGTCGCCGCAGGGGTGAACACCCCGACGCTTGCGGGTAACCCCCGCTTCCGTCCTGTACGCCGGGACCTTCCGGGGTCCCGTGGCACATGGCCGGACCCCTGCACACGAGGTCTGGACATGTCGTTGAACCGTCCCGAGATGTACCGCTTTCACAATGGCGGCAAGAAGGACACCCTGCCCTTCGCCGATCAGGAATACCATGATCGCCTGGCGGGCCTGCGCGAGATCATGGAGATGCACGAGCTGGACGCGGTCGTCCTGACCTCGATGCACAACGTGGCCTATTACTCGGGCTTCCTCTATTGCAGCTTCGGGCGGCCCTATGCCTGCGTCGTGACGAAAACCCAGTGCGTGACGATCAGCGCCGGGATCGACGCGGGCCAGCCCTGGCGCCGCAGCATCGAGGACAACATCACCTATACCGACTGGACCCGCGACAATTTCTGGCGCGCGGTGGTCTCGGTGGTGGGGACCGGCAAGGCGGTGGGTTGCGAGGCCGACCATCTGACGCTGGAGCGGGCCGAGAAGTTCAACAGCTTCCTGAAGCCGAAGCGGGGGGTCGATGTGGCCCCGGCGACGATGCACCAGCGGATGCGGAAATCTCCGGCCGAGATCGCGCTGATCAAGCACGGGGCGAATGTGGCCGACGTGGGCGGCTATGCGATCCGCGACGCGATCAAGGTCGGCGCGACGGAGCTTGAAGTGTCCATCGCCGGACGGGATGCCATGGAGCGCGAGATCGCCAAGCGTTTTCCCGACGCCGAATACCGCGACACCTGGGTCTGGTTCCAGTCGGGGATCAATACCGACGGCGCGCACAACCCGGTGACGAACCGCAAGCTGAAGCATGGCGACATCCTGAGCCTGAACTGCTTTCCGATGATCTCGGGCTATTACACCGCGCTGGAGCGGACGCTCTTTGTGGGCGAGGTGGACGAGGCCAGCATGAAGGTCTGGCAGACCAACATCGACAGCCATGAATTCGGGATGAAGCTGCTGCGCCCCGGCATGTCCTGCGCCGAGATCACGCGGCAGATCAACGAGTTCCTGGCCGAGCGGCAGATGCTGCAATATCGCACCTTCGGCTACGGGCACAGCTTCGGGATCCTGTCGCACTACTATGGCCGCGAGGCGGCGCTGGAGCTGCGCGAGGACATCGACACGGTGCTGGAGCCTGGGATGGTCATCAGCATGGAGCCGATGCTGACGATCCCCGAGGGCATGCCGGGGGCGGGCGGCTACCGCGAGCACGACATCTTTGTCGTGACCGAGGACGAGCCCGAGGACATCACGCATTACCCCTACGGCCCCGCCTTCAACGTGGTGGGCTGAGGGATCGGGCCGGGGGATGCCCCGGCCCGTCCGCTTCAGGCGCGCTTGATGACACGGATCAGGAGCAGGAGGATCACCGCGCCGAGGGTGGCGGCGATGATCGCGCCGACAATGCCGCCGCCGAACGAAAGGCCGGCATAGGGCAGGATCAGCCCCGCGATGAAGGCGCCGACGATGCCGACGACGATGTTGCCGATCAGGCCGAAGCCGTAGCCCTTGACGATCTGTCCGGCCAGCCAGCCGGCGATTGCGCCGATGACGAGCGTGACGATGAGTGCCTGGCTGGCCATGCGGTTCTCCTTTTCAGCCGCTTCCTTCCGGAGCGGTGCAGATCCAACGCGCGAGAATCCGCCGGGTTCCCGGTCCAGACCGCTAGATATGGACGAATTCCCGAGCCACGCGCTGAATATGCGATCCGGCGGGTCCGCGCGGACCGCACAGAATCGAACAGGCCCCGGCCGCGAGGGCAGCTTCGGTCGGGAAGATTCGGAAAAGCCTGCATTTTTGGTCTTGACGCATCGGCGCGACCGTGGCGCAAGTGGCGGAAGCTGCCCTTGAAACCGAGTCTGCCAAGTGACCCTGCTTCCTGCCCGGATCCTTGCGATCCTCGCCCTTCCCGTGCTTGCCGCCTGCGCCAGCACCCCGAAATCGCAAGAGCCGGCGGGTGTGCCCGGCTATGAAGGCATCCAGGACGGAGCCTTCTTCATCGAGCCGGTGCCGGAGCAGTATCTGTTCGAGGGCAACCGCCGGACCGAGGTCGCCTATGCCGGCGACGAGGCGCCGGGGACGGTGGTCGTCGATACCTATGCGCGCAAGCTCTATCTGGTGGGCGAGGGCGGGACGGCGACCCGCTATCCGATCGCGGTCGGGCGCGAGGGGCTGTCGTTCCGCGGCAACGGCGTCGTGGGGCGCAAGGCGGAATGGCCGTCGTGGCAACCGACCGCCAACATGATCCGCACCCGGCCCGACCTTTACGCGGCCTATGCCGGTGGCCTGCCGGGCGGCCTGCAGAACCCGCTGGGTGCGCGGGCGCTGTATCTCTATCGCGGCGGACGCGACACGATGTTCCGCATCCATGGCACGTCCGACGCGGCGTCGATCGGGCATGCGACCAGCGCGGGCTGCATCCGTCTGTTCAACCAGGATGCCATCGACCTTTACAACCGCGTGCCGGTCGGCACCCCCGTCAAGGTCCGGTCCGAGGCGGAAAGCCTGGCGCTGGAAGGGCCGCAGATGATCGACGCCTACGGCAGGCTGGTGCCGGAGACGCCGGAGAACATCGCCAAGAAGGAACGCGACCTGGCTGCGATCGCCCGTCAGGAGGCGAAGGACCGCGCCGCCGCCGAGAAGGCCGAGCGCAAGCGGCTGGCCGCCTGCGACCGCCGCGGCATCGCCCCCGAGGAATGCCCGCGTCCGGTGGTCTCGGGCACCTCGGTGACGGTGGGAACCCGCGGCTAAAGCCGGATCACATAGTCCTTGAGGGTGGTCTGCACGACCTCCCAGGTCCCCTCGAAGCCCGGGCGGATGATCAGGCTGTCGCCCGGGTGCAACTGGGTGACGCTGCCGTCCGCCCCGGTCAGGATCGAATAGCCCGACAGGATGCGGAAATATTCCCATTCCGAATAGCTCACGCGCCACTTCCCGGGGGTAGACTGCCAAAGCCCGCAGTAAAGGCCGTCGCGGTCCTCGAGGTTCCAGGTGGTATGGACCGGGTTGCCCGAGAGGAGACGGTCGGGGGCCGGGCCGCCGATCTCGGGGGTGATGCCGTCACGGCTGACGCGCTGGATGAGGGTCATGGGCTTCTCCTTTCGGCGCATTCAGGCCGCGCGGCACCGGCGCGTCAACCCCGTGACGCTGCGACCGGCGGTGCTGCGCTGCGGCGCAAATTTGTTGCGGCGGCCTTCCGCTTGTGCCCATATGGCGGGCAGAATGTGACTTGCGCGGAGGCATCCATGAGCGCCACGTCCCCTGTCAGGCCCGTGCTGCCCCCCGACATCCGCGCCCGCAAGGGCGGTGCGCCGCTGGTAGTGCTGACGGCCTACTCCACCCCTGTCGCCCGGCTGGTCGATGCGCATTGCGACATCGTTCTGGTGGGCGACAGCGTGGGGATGGTGATCCACGGCCTGCCTTCGACCCTGGGCGTCACGCTGGAGATGATGATCCTGCATGGCCGTGCCGTGGTTCGGGGTGCACAGCGCGCGATGCCGGTGATCGACATGCCCTTCGGATCCTACGAGGAGGGACCGGAGCAGGCCTTCCGCAATGCCAGTCGGCTGATGGCGGAAACCGGCGCTCCGGCGGTGAAGCTGGAGGGCGGGCAGCACATGGCCGAGACCATCGCCTTCCTGACCCAGCGCGGCGTGCCGGTGATGGCGCATGTCGGCCTGACCCCGCAGTCGGTCAACACCCTGGGCGGCTACAAGGTGGTGGGCCGCGATGCCGAGGCGGCGAAGGTGATGGCCGATGCCAAGGCGGTGGAAGCGGCCGGGGCCTTCTCGGTCGTGCTGGAGAAGGTGCCTTCGGGTCTGGCCGGCAAGGTGACGCGGGCGCTGGCGATTCCGACCATCGGCATCGGCGCCGGTGTGGATTGCGACGGTCAGGTTCTGGTGGTGGATGACATGCTGGGCCTGTTCACCGATTTCCGTCCGAAGTTCGTGAAGCGCTATGCCGAACTGGGCCGCGCCGCGGACGAGGCGATCGCGGCCTATGCGGCAGAGGTGCGCGCGCGCGCCTTTCCTGCGGCAGAGCACAGCTTTCCGGACGTGCTGCCGTCGAAGGAGAAGAAATGATCCCGATCCTGCGGACGGTGGCCGAACTGCGCGCCCTGTCAGGCGGCTGGAAGGCGCGGAACGAGGTGGTGGGCGTGGTCCCCACCATGGGCGCACTGCACGACGGGCACCTGTCCCTTGCCCGGCGCGCGCGGGCGGAGTGCGACCGGGTCATCACCACGATCTTCGTGAACCCCAAGCAGTTCAACAACCCCGAGGACCTGAAGAAATACCCCCGCAGCGAGGATGCCGACGCGGCCCTGCTAGCGACGGTGCCGGTCGATGCGATCTTTGCCCCGCCGGTCGAGGAGGTCTATCCCGACGGCTTCATCACCACGGTCAGCATGGGCGGCGTCGCGCAGCCGCTGGAAGGGCACATGCGGCCCGGTCACTTCGACGGGGTGGCGACGGTGGTCACCAAGCTGTTCGGGATGAGCCTGGCCGACAGGGGCTATTTCGGCCACAAGGACTGGCAGCAGTTGCAGGTGGTGCTGCGGCTGGTGCGCGACCTGAACATTCCCGTGCAGGTCGTCGGATGCGAGACGATCCGCGAGCCGGACGGGCTGGCCATGTCCAGCCGCAACGTGCGCCTGACGGCGGAGGGGCGGGCCAAGGCACCGATCCTTTACGCCGCGATCACCCGCGCCGCCGAGGACATCCGCGCCGGCCATGCCGACCGCATGGCCATCCGCGAGGCGGCCGAGACGATGCGGAAGGCGGGGTTCGAGCGGGTGGAATACATCGAGTTGCGCGATGCCGAGACGCTGATGCCCTCGGACGACCCGCGCCGCCCGCGCCGGATGCTGGCGGCGGCCTGGATCGACGGGGTGCGGCTGATCGACAACATTCCCGTCTGAGGGGCGGGTATTGAAAGGAGCGCTGGCGCGCGCGCCTTTTGTCTCGTCGTCGGGCTGCGCCTCCTCCTCGGGTGATGGGGGCGCTTCGCCCCCCATGCCCCCCGAGAGTATTTGTCAAAGGGCAAATGCAGGGGGCGGGATTCCGCGCTTGGCGGACGGGGGAACTTGCTGCAAGACTTCCCCCCGTGACGGGTCCGATCAATCGGGGCCGGGATGATGTAATTCGCTGTTACATCACTATGTGATGCAGATGTGGTTCAACGGAGGGTCGGATGGCCGATTTCGAGACGCAGATCAAGGAAAGCCAGGCTCAGGTCGCGCAGGCGCAGGCGAAGATCAGCGAGATCACCAGCCGGATCGAGGCGGCGCGGTCGAAGCTGGACCAGGGTGTGGAGCTGGACGTCGAGAACGCCACGCTTGAGGATGTGGCCAAGCACACCGAGCTGATGAACGCGAACATCGCGGAACTCATCATGGGGCTGGACGACGTGACTGCCGGATTCTCGAAGGAATTCAGCGAGATGCGGTCGAAGACCGGGATGGAGTCCTTCATCGGCATCTTCTCGCCGGCGAAGGCGGAATCGATGCGGCAGGAGCGGATGCGCGCTGCCACCATCGACGACAAGTTGCAGGACCTGATTTCCAAGTCGGACGTGATCGTTAAGCTGTTGCAGGGGCAGCTGGACCTGCTGAACACCCAGAAGACGCGGGTGGAGGGGAACCTGGCCTCGACCCTGACGGAGCGGGAAGAGACGGTGGCGGCCTTGGAAGCGGTGCGGAAGGAAGTCGCCGCCCTGGACCCGAAGATCATCGAGCTGGAGAACAAGATCAGCGTCGAACAGGACGCGGCGGCGCGGACCAAACTGGAGACGGAGCTGGCGACGCTGAATGCGAAATACAACGCGCTGGTGCAGGACGAGCAGGTGAAGCTGGCGAAGTCGCAGACGCTGGAGCGGTATATCGAGAAGGGCAAGACCTGGGTCGACAGCCTGCAGAACCAGGCGGCGACGCAGCTGGTGCTGATCAACAAGCTGCAGACGGATACCAAGCAGCGGGTGGTGCTGTACGACGCGCTGACCTCCAGCTTGAAGACCGCGCAGCAGCAGGACGTGGCGCACCGGATCAACGAGATCGGGGTGAAGACCGACCAGGAGGCCCAGACCGCGATGGCGGCGATCGGGGCGGCGACGAACGACAAGATGGCCGACATGCTGGAAGCGCATGAGGGGCACATGGTGTTCGCGCGCCAGATCCTGGAGCAGAAGGCGAAGGCGGATGAACGCTTTGCGCGCAGGTTCGCGGCGATTGTCGAGAAACACGACAAGAACGCGTATGGGGAATAAGTGGCCGACGTAAAGGACGTCCTCACCTCGGACCATCACGAGCTCTACGACACGCTCACGGCCCGGCGCTACTTTGCCAAGTTCAACCGGATCACCGGGCATCTGGGCCGGGTGGCGGCGGAAGTGGAGACGGAGGGGAAGCTGACGCGAACCGAGGCGCGGGTGCTGGGGCGGTATCTGGCGGCGGTGGCGGGGACGTTCCGGGCGCTGTCGAACAAGTATCTGATGACCGGGCGAGGCGAGGCGGCTCCGCGCCTGACCATCGACCGGCATGAGAGCGGGTTTCCGGTGGCTCAGGAGCTGATGACCATGGCGGTCGATGCCCAGCAGGCGGCGAAGCATCTGGCCGGGATGCCCTCGGAAGCGGAACTCAAGGACCGGATGGTGCGGCAGATCGTGGGGGACCTGACGATCCCCACGGCGCTGCAGTTCGCGCTGTCGCAGCGGTATTACTACGAGGCGCTGCTGGCGGGCGGCATCTTCTGGGCGCGGAACGACCCGGATGCGCAGTGGATCCAGGACCTGGGCGAGCGGCGGCATTTCCTGGTGCATTGGGCGGTCTGGGACACGCAGAGCAACTTGCCGGTGGTCTATCTGATGGACGTGGAGGACTCGGGCAAGCGGCCGATCCTGAACGATGCCTATCGCTGGCCGCAGGCGCAGGCGGCGCTGATGGCGCAGTCGGTGGGCGGGCTGAAGCTTTTGACGATCGCCACGGGCTTCGACAAGGATTTCGACGACCTGCATCCGAAACGGCTGCGGCGGATCATCCTGGGGCCGATGTATTCGGCGAGCTTCACGCTGCAATCCGGCCCGATCTCGAAGGTCCTGGAAGGGGCGAAGGCGCCGGAGGGCGAGGACTGGGCGCTGGTCTGGACGGTGGAGGATCTGGTCAGCGACCGCGAGGAGGTGGTGAAGGACGGGTGGTTTTCCTCGTCGCTGCGGCAGGTCTACAGGCTTGACCCGGTCGTCGGGGCGGAGATCGGGGCCACGCGGCAGGACCGGATGATCATCCTGCCGGAACGGCCCTATCAGGTGCTGGTCGAGCAGAATCCGGCGGGGCTGCGGGCCTACCGGAAATTCGTGGTGGGGGCCGGGGGAAGACTCATCCCGACGTTGTGAGTGCTGAACCCCCGGGGGCGCTGCCCCCGGACCCCCGGGATATTTGTGGACAGATGAAAGGGTTGGCCGGATGAGCACGCGCGACACGATAGAGCTGAAGGAAGAGACGATCCGGGCGCAGTACGAGGCGGCGCTGGGGATGGTCTTCGGCTTCGATCACGCGCCGCGGTTGGCGAAGGCTTTGGTTTCGGCTCCGATGGCGGAGCGGTCGCCGGGCATCGGGACGCGGCCGACATTCCGCTCGACTGTGCCGGGGATGGCGGCGCGGTCCACGGCGCGGCCGGGCGGAGTGCGGCTGGCCGAGCGGATCGAGGGGCTGGGGGATGGGCTGGTCAGCCCGGTGCAAGCGGCGGTGCTGAATGCGCTGCGGCGGGCGTTGGCGATTGCGCTGGCGATGGGGGAGACATTCTCGGCCCAGTCGGGGCTGGCCGAGTTGAAGAAGGCGAACCTGGAGGGGCGGGTGCCCGATGCCCGGCGGGCCGAGTTCGGAGAGCTGTTGCAGGGCGAGGCGCTGGTGGTTCTGTTCACCTTTGCCAATGCGCTGGCCTATCTGATTGCGCCGCACGTCGGGCCGGGGACGGTGGAGCTGGGCGAGGTGGAGGAGGTGCTGACCGACAATGCTCCGCTGGCCTTGCAGGGGGCGCTGTGGGAGCTTGATCAGGACATCGGGGCTCTGGCGACCGATGATGCGCGCCTGGTGGCGGTGGTGTCGGCCTTTGCCGAGGCCCTGATGAAGAAGGTGCAGATCCGGGCGGAGAACGGGGCGCGGGTGTCTGTTTTTACCGGCGCCTCGTGGAAGGTGGAGGCAGATGGCCTCACCATCGCGGGGTTCAAGCCGGCGAAGGCGGCGAAGGGCGGCATGATCGCCATGGCCTTCAAGAAACCGCATGAGGTGGTGGGGAACCACATCGCCAAGTACCAGTCGCTGCGGCTGGCGAAGATGCTGATGGCCTATGATTTCGAGCGGCGGCTGAACCCGTTCGCCGAACTGGGCGGGTTCATCTTCACCTTCATGGGGGATGGCAAGCCCGGGACGGGGAAAACCACGCTGATCCAGATGATGGCGGGATTGCTGAACGATTACTGCAAGGTGGCGGGGTACCCGTTTCGGTATCAGAACTTCTCCATCGACCAGATCGACAGCTATCAGGGCAAATCGGGGCAGAACGCCAAGGCCTTCATCGACGCGATCCTCGACCCTTCGGTCATCGGCTTCGGGACCATCGACGACATCGACCAGGTGGCGGGGAAGCGGGGGGACCGGCAGTCCTCGGCCGGCCAGCAAGAGGTGACGGCGGTCTTCATGCAGGCCTTCGCCGGGGCGGGGACGGTGGTGCGGGGGAACTGCACCTTCGGGATGTTCAGCAACTTCCCGGAGAACGTGGACGACGCCCTGCGCCAGCGCGCCGGGGCGCGGTTCCTGGTGGACGGGCCGCAGACGAGGGAGGATTACATCGACATCCTCAGCCTGCTTCTGGGGAAGAACCATTCCATTCCTGTGGGGGATCACCAGCTGTTCGCGGCGCAGGAGATCAGGAAGGCCGTTGCCGCGTCCTTCGAGGGCCATTCGAAGCCGCATGAGGAGGGGCTCCTGAAGGTCTGGGACCGGGTGTCGCGGGAGATCGGGAAGCTTGATACCCTGGCGAAGATCGGGGCCTACCTGAAGGCGATCCAAGAGGCGGATGAAAGGTTCACAGGCCGCGCGATCAAGAACATCACCGATGCGGTGAAGGTCCGGGCGATGGACTTCGAGCTGCCGGATGAGTGGATGGCGGAGCCGGACCTCTTCCTCTTCAAGCCCTATGACGAGAAGCTGGCGATGATCAAAGGGCTGATGACGCCGATCACGGTGGAGATGGTGATCCAGGAGATCAACCGCTACGCCGATTCCGAGTTCCGCTATGCCGACAAGTCGGACGAGGTGGCCATCGAGGCGATGGTGCGCGACTTCGGCCGGACGGAAGAGGCGAAGCGGCGGTATCTGGAGGGGAAGGGGTGAGCGGACAGTCGGGCACCACCCCGGGCTTGACCCGGGGTCTCGGGTTCAGGGAGGCCCCGGATCGGGTCCGGGGCGGGAGAGCCTTGGAGCAAGCCGCGTGAACGAGCCGCTGACCCTTACCTTCGGGAACTCGATCCTGCCGCTGGCGGGGTTGTGTGCGTTGGTGGCGTGGCTGCCGGGGTGGTTGGTGGGGCGGGGGAACCTGTCTCAACGGGTGCTTGCGCGGGCGGTGGGGGTGACGGCTGTGGTGGCGCTGGTCGTGGGGGCCGTGCTGGCGGCCGGGCTTTATGCGGCGATCAACGAGGGGGTCTGGGCGGGGATCCTCAAGGCTCCGCTGGAGCGGGCGGGGTTCTTCCTCGGCCGCTCGGCGCTGTTCGCGCTGTTGTGGGGGCCGGTCTTGGGGTTCGTCTGGCTGGTGAAGGCGCAGGAGCTGAACCGGCGGTTGGGGATGCGGATGGTGGATAGTGAAGGGGGGAAGGGGTGAGCGAAGGTCTGCAAAACTTCTCGACGGTAATCACCACACTAGCGGCAGTCGGAGCGGTTTATATTGGATGGATGGGCTTGAGCACATGGAAGGCTCAAATCCAATGGGAGCAGGGACGGGGGCTGGCGAAAGCATTGCTAATGTCTGCCAATAAGGTAAGAACCAAGGCACGAGCTGTAAGATCCGAATTCTTCTTTCAACGCGACCAGAACGTTCCACCGCAAGCGCAAATGGAACGTCATAGCGTCCTTCAAGAGCGTGTACTGAAGTATGTCGCGAGCTTCGATGAAGCAGTGGACGACTTTGAACAGTATACTGTGGAAGCGAAACTACTCTGGAAGGCGTCCTTTGACGAACCTCTTTCGGAGCTTCGAGATGTTGCTCATACAGTACGGTCATACCTCTACAGTGGATTGGGATCAGTCAGTCCGCTGGCAAAGGAATTGGAGCGCAAACAGTCAGCCAGCGTGCATACGGACTTTCACCCTCAAATTTTCCACCATGACAACATTTATGTGAAGCTCGACGCGGCAATTCTTAAGATCGAGAAAACCGTCGCTGAGATGCTGCCGAGGTAAAGAATGAAACGCCTCATCCAACGCGGCCTCATGTTCGGGAACCTGATCGAGGTCTCCTCGCCCGCCCTTGTCGAACGCTACAACCGGGCGCTCAAGCACCTTACCGGCAAGACGACCAAGCTCGACGATTTCCACATCGACCTGTCCGGCTATTCGCCCGAGATCGGCGACGAACTCAATGACCACCTCTACCTCAACCCCAACGGGGCGAACCGGCAGTTCATCCTGCTGACCACGGCGCAGAAGGATGCGCCTCTGCTCAACATCAAGTTCTCCACCAGCAGGGGGATCCTGACGCAGTTCATCGAGAAGAACGAGGCGCAGCTCTTTGCCCTGACGGCGCGGGATGCGGTGGCGGGGGAGTTGCAGAACTCGGTCTACGCCTTCGACACGCCGGCCAAGCTGTTCGACATACGGCAGGTGACGGTCGAGGCGGATACGATCGGCGGGCATGTGGCGGATGCGGGGAAGCTGGCGAAGCTGATCGAGCGGTTCCGGCAGGAGCCGGACGGCTGGCGCGATGATGTGCTGATCGCCGAGATGATCGGGCTGGCGAAGAAGACGGGCGACGTGACGCGGGTGCCGATCTCGCTTCCGGCGATGACCTTCAGTCAGGCGAACTTCTGGACCAGCCATTTCGGCGGCATCTACATCTTCCAGGGGGTGCGCTATCCGGCGGCCATCTCGACGCTGGACTGGCTCAGCCTGGGCGAGGTGCCGATCGCGCAGGTCATGGACCTGACCCACCGCAACCAGATCGCCGACTGGCTGGAGCGGAACGGGCTGGTGGAACCCATCGTGCAGGCGCGGGGGGCGGATGCGGCGGCGATCCTGCGGCAGAAGATGGATTTCATCCTGGTCGATGCCGCCGACCGGCTGGGGATCGAGGTCGGGGATGCGCGGCGGACGGAGCTGCGCAAGGTCGCCTACAGGCTGGGCACCGCGCTGCCGGAGGAGTTCCTGGGGCTGGCGGCGCTCCTCCGCTGGGTCGAGGCCGGGGGGCCCTGGCCGAAGATCACCTCGGAGCATCCGGCCTATTTCTATACGTTAAGGGGCAAGGGGCCGGACCGGGACCTGGTGAACATGCTTCTGTCGGAGCTCTCGCCCATGGACGTGCGGCAGATGTTCATCGTCCACAAGGAGCTGTTCTACGCCCAGTATGCCACCTGGTCCGAGGCCAAGAAGACCTATGTGGCGGATTTCCTGGCGCGGGAGTATCAGGTGGACCGCGAGGGCGCGCGCACCGCGCTGTTCGGGCCGGAGCCGAGCATGGACGAATTGCACCGCCCGCAGATGGTCGAGGGCCCGAGGCCGGTGCGGCCGCCCGTGGTGGGGCCCTGGGGAACGGGGAGACGGTAGATGGGTTGGCTGCGCCTTGCGTTCTTCATGTATGTCTTCCTGACGATCGCCTATTTCCTGACCTCGATCTACTCGCGCAGCGTGCGGCGCGAGAAGCTGGAGAAGGAATGGGACACCGATCCCGCGCGCGAGGGGCTGACCGAACAGGAACGCCGCGCCTTCATCGAGGCGGGGATGGTGCGTTACGACAAGGGGCTGAAACGGCGGCTGTTGTGGCTTATCTACATCCTGCCGACCATCGGCTTTCTGGTCACGATCTACTTCATCAACTGGTACTGAAAGGACGCCTCCATGTGGAACAAGGTCAAGTGGGGCATCCGCATCCTTCTGGTGCTGATCGTCGGGCTGTTCCTGCACTACACCCTGCCGCAGCGCGACGTGGTGCAGATCATCAACACCTACAACCGCATCACCCAGATCGGCGGCAACTGGATGTTCTATTCGATCGAGGACACCGGCACCGGGGCCGAGACCTCGACGACCTCGCGCGATATCCGATACATCGACGCGGTCTTCGATGGCGGCAAGACGATGACCTACCGCAACGAGGATACGGGCTGGTTCTGGCCGCCGTATTTCAAATGGAATTCCAGCACCTTGCAGGCCGAGGCGACCAATGCCGCGCGCACGCCGGGGCAATGGGTCGCCGTGACGCATTACGGCTGGCGGCTGCCGATCTTTTCCATCTTTCCGAACGCGGTATCGATCCGCCCGGTCGAGGGGCCGGACGTGACGCTGATCCCCTGGGTCAACATCGTCATCCTCGGTTTCCTGGCCTTCCTGGCCTTCATGATCCGCAAGATGTGGTTGCAATTCCGCGAGCGGATGGTCGATCCGGCCCTGGCCGATGTGGGCGAGACCTTCGATGCGGCGGGTGCGAAGGTCGAGGCCGCAAGGAAGGAGGCGCGGGGCTTCTTCGGCCGGATCGGGGCCTGGCTGAACACCTGGAAGGCGAAGAAGTAGTTCCCCGAGACCGCTCGTCGTCGCACTTCGTGCGCTCCTCGCTGGGATAGCGAAGAGCGGCCGAAGGCAAGCGATGAGCAGCGGTCAGGCGCGGAGCGTCCCGCCGGTGGCCTTGGTGACCTTCTCGATGATCTTGGCCGACACGGCCTCGATCTCGGCTTCGGTGAGCGTCTTGTCCTGCGGTTGCAGGCGGACGGTCAGGGCGATGGACTTCTTGCCCGCGCCCATCTGCGCCTCGGCCTTTTCGCCGGTGAACTGGTCGAAGACGCGCACCGACTCGATCAGCGCCTTGTCGGCCCCCTGCGCGGCATTGACGGCGGTCAGCGCCTCGACCCGGGCATCCACCACGAAGGCGAAATCGCGCTCGACCGCCTGCAGGTCGCTGATCGCGAGCGCGGGGCGGGTGGGAGTCTTCACCTTGGGCGCGGGGATGTTGGCGATCAGGATTGTGAAGGCCACCGCGGGGCCTTTCACGTCCATGGTCTGCAGGACGCGCGGGTGAACCTCGCCGAAGGTGGCCAGGGTGTTGGGGCCGAGGCCGATCACGCCCGACCGGCCGGGGTGCCACCAGTCGGCGACCTTGCGGGTGATCTGGACGCGGGCGGGTGCGCCGAGGGCGGAGAGGACCGCTTCGGCGTCGGCCTTGGCGTCGAAGACATCGACCATCCGGCGGGACCCATGCGGGTCACGCGGGGCGGCGGCGCCGACCAGAAGGCCGGCGGCTTGCAGGTGCTGGTCGCCGGGTTCGCCGCCGTGGAAGGCGGGCCCGATCTCGAACAGCGCGAGGTCCATGAAGCCGCGCGCCTGGTTGCGGGCGGCGGCGGCAAGGAGGCCGGGAAGGAGGTCGGGGCGCAGGTGCGTCATCTCGGAGGAGATGGGGTTTTCGACGCGGACGGCTTCGGTCCCGCCGCCGAAGAGCGTGGCGGCCTTCGCGTCGATGAAGCTGTAGGTCACGCATTCGTTGTAGCCCAAGGCCGCGATGGTGCGGCGGGCGGTGCGTTCGCGGACCTGGAGGGGAGTCAGGACCGGACGCGGCACGCCCGGTTGGGTGCGGGCCATCGGCGCGCCCTGCAGTTTCGTCAGGCTCGCGATGCGGGCGACTTCCTCGACCAGGTCGGCGTCGCCGAGGATGTCGGGGCGCCAGCTGGGCGGGGTCACGGCATTGCCGTTCAGGGTGAAGCCCAGCGCCTGAAGCGTGGCGCGCTGGGTGGCCTCGGGGATGTCCATGCCGACGAGGCTGACCACGCGGGCGGGGTCCAGCTGGTAGCTGCGCGCGGTGTCGATGGGGGCGCCGTCCTGGACCACCGTCCCGGCCTCGCCGCCGCAGAGGTCGAGGATCATCCGTGTGGCGAGTTCCAGGCCCGGGAGCGTGAAGGCCGGATCCACCCCGCGTTCAAAGCGGTAGCGGGCGTCGGAGTTGATCTTCAGCGCGCGCCCCGTGGCGGCGATGGTGATCGGGTCCCAGAAGGCGGATTCGAGAAAGACATCGGTGGTGTCCGGCGTGCAGCCCGAGGCCTCGCCGCCCATGATCCCGGCAAGCGATTCCGGGCCGTGGTCGTCGGCGATGACCATCTGGCCCGGGGACAGGGTGTAGGTCTTGCCGTCGAGCGCGAGGAGGCTCTCGCCCGCTCTCGCGGGGCGGATCACCAGGTCGCCCTTGACCTTCGCGGCGTCGAAGACGTGCAGCGGGCGGTTCAGGCCGAAGGTGAAGTAGTTGGTGATGTCCACCAGCGCCGAGATCGGGCGCAGGCCGATGGCCTTGAGGCGGGCCTGCATCCAGTCGGGCGAGGGGCCATTCCTGACGCCGCGGATCAGTCGGCCGGCGAAATGCGGGCAGCCCTTCGCCTTCAGCGCGGGGTCGATCTTCACGCCGATCGGGGTCGGGAAGCTACCCGCGACCGGGGTCACGGTGACGGGTTTCAGGGTGCCCAAGCCCCGCGCGGCGAGGTCTCGCGCGATGCCGTGCACGCCCAGGGCATCTGGGCGGTTGGGGGTGACCTTGATCTCGATCACCGGGTCGTTCAGCCCGCGATAGTCGATGAAGCGCACACCGAGGGGCGCGTCGGCGGGCAGTTCGATGATGCCGTCATGGTTGTCCGACAGCATGAGTTCGCGTTCGGAACAGAGCATCCCGTTGGAATCGACGCCACGGATGTTGCCGGGTTTCAGGTCCACGCCCGTTCCGGGCACATGCGTTCCGGGGGGCGCGAAGACGCCGATCAGGCCGGTTTTCGCGTTCGGTGCACCGCAGACGACCTGGACTTCCTCCGACCGGCCGCCGGGGCCGTCGGGGAAGGTTTCGACGCGGCAGACGCGGAGGCGGTCGGCGTTGGGGTGCTGGACGGCCTCGATCACCCGGCAGATGCGGAACGGCCCCAGCGCGACGGCGGGGTCCTCGACGCCCTCGACTTCGAGGCCGAGGTCGGTCAGCGCCTCGGCGATGGCCTCGACGGTGGCCTCGGTGTCGAGGTGATCCTTCAGCCAGGACAGGGTGAACTTCATCGCGCGGGCCTCCAAACTTCGGGCTTCCGATTAGCGGAAAGCGGGGGGAAGGGGAAGCGTCAGGAGGCGAGGCGGGCGTAGAGGTTGAAAAGGCCGAAGAGGATCGGCTGGTGGACGAGGTAGATGATGAGCGAATGGCGGCCGGGGAAGGTGAGCGCGCGCATGAGCGGCGAGGGTGCTGCGCCGCGCCAGAGGTCGAGGCGCAGGGCCTTGGCCGTGGCGAGCCCCGCAAGCGCCGGGGCGGCCCAGGGGACGAGGGGGACGTAATCGCCCATCATCGGCCGGCTTTCGGCAAGGCCGGTCCAGACCAGCCAGATCGGGTCGAGCGCGGCGAAGCGCGGGCCCCAGGCGGCGGCGAAGATCGCCAGGGCGAGGGCGAGCGTCACCGGCCAGGGCAGGCGCAGGGCGAGAAGGCCGAGGAAGGCGGTGGCCGCCATGGCATGCAGGATGCCGAACCAGATCGGCCCGCCCGGCACCAGCCAGATCGAGGCCGTGGTGACGATCGCGGCGGCGGCAGCCAGCTTGATCCAGCGCTTCCAGAAGGCGGGCCAGCGGATGCCACGGCCATGCGCGATCCAGAGGCTGATGCCCGAGAGGAACAGGAAGCTGCCCGCGATCATCCGGGCGAAGTAGTACCAGAAGGGCTGGCCCATCGTGCCGCGGTCGATGTAGCCGAAGAGCGCCAGGTCGAAGGTGAAGTGGAAGATCACCATGCAGACGACGGCCAGGGTCCGCGCCAGGTCGAGCGAGGTCAGGCGGCCGGGCGGAAGCAGGTCGGGCGTTGCGGACATGGCGCGAAGGTGACGCGGAATGGCCGGCGCCGCAAGGCCGGGCAGGCGCTGCCGGCGGAGGGGTGCGCGGGATCAGATCTCTTCGATGGCAAGGACGCCCTGCATCGCCTTGATCGCGCCCTTGATCTGCGGGGTCACGGGATAGCTGTCGGGGAGCGCGATGTCGATCTCGCGCCCGTCGGGATCGGTGACGCAGAGGGTGATCGCGGCGCGGCTGCGGCCCTCGACCCGGGACAGGAGCGCGGCGAGCGAAGCCACGGCCTCGGGGCGCGAGAGGTGGATGCGCAGGTCCTGCGCGCCGGCCTGGGCGGCGACGCTGTCGATGGGAGCGACCGACTGGGCGAGGAGCTTGAGCGTGTCGCCTTCCAGTTCGGCCTTGACGGTCAGGACGACATTCGACCCGGCATCGAGGAAATCGCGGGAAGCCTCGAGCACCTCGGAGAAGCAGGTGACTTCGTAAAGCCCGGTCGGGTCGGAGAGCTGGACGAAGGCATAGCGGTTGCCCTTGGCGGACTTGCGTTCCTGGCGCGAGGCGACGCTGCCCGCGAGCTTGGCGATGCAGGGGCCGCGCTCGGCCTTCTGCGTGACCTGGGCGAGGGTCTCGACGCCCTTCTTGCGCAGCGCGGACATGTAGTCGTCAAGCGGGTGGCCGGAGAGGTAGAAGCCTACGGCCTGGTGTTCCTGGGCGAGGCGTTCGGTGGGCAGCCAGTCGTCGCGGAACGGCAGGCGCGGCTCGGGGATGTCGGCGCCCGCGCTGCCGAAGAGCGAGTTCTGGGCGGAAGCGGCGGCCTCGTGGATGGCGGCGGAATAGGCGACGAGGGCGTCGAGCGCCTCGAAGACGCGGGCGCGGTTGGGGTCGAGTTGGTCGAAGGCACCGGCGCGGGCGAGCATTTCCAGCGGGCGCTTGCCGATGCGTTTGAGGTCCACGCGGCGGGCGAAGTCGAAGAGGGTCTTGAAGGGATGGTCCTCGTGGCCCTCCTCAAGCCTTGCGGCTTTCGTCGTGCCCTCGTCCCTTGACCGGCGCGCCTGGACGATGAGGTTCATCGCCTCGACGCCGACATTCTTCAGCGCGCCGAGGCCATAGACGATGGCGCCGTCGCGGACGGTGAAGGTGGCAAGCGAGGCGTTGACGCAGGGCGCGACGGTCCTGATCCCCAGCTTGTCCACCTCGCGCTTGTAGATCGCGAGCTTGTCGGTGAGGTGGATGTCGCAGTTCATCACCGCCGCCATGAACTCGGCCGGGTAATTCGCTTTCAGGTAGGCCGTCTGGTAGCTGACCACGGCGTAGGCGGCGGCGTGGGACTTGTTGAAGCCGTAGTTGGCGAATTTCTCCAGCAGGTCGAAGACCTCGCCCGCCTTCTTGGCGTCGATCCCGTGGGTGGCCTTGCAGCCCTCGATGAACTTGGGCCGCTCCTTCGCCATTTCCTCGGGGATCTTCTTGCCCATCGCGCGGCGGAGAAGGTCGGCGCCGCCGAGCGAGTAGCCCGCCATGACCTGCGCGATCTGCATCACCTGTTCCTGATAGACGATGATGCCCTGGGTTTCCTTCAGGATGTGGTCGATGGTGGGATGGATCGACTCGATCTCGCGCAGGCCGTTCTTGACCTCGCAATAGACCGGGATGTTCTCCATCGGGCCGGGGCGGTAGAGCGCCACGAGGGCGACGATGTCCTCGATGCAGGTGGGTTTCATGCGCCTGAGCGCGTCCATCATGCCCGAACTTTCGACCTGGAACACCGCGACGGTCTTCGCGCTGGCGTAGAGGTCGTAGGTCGCCTTGTCGTCGAGCGGGATAAGGTTGATGTCGAACTCGATGCCCCGCAGCTTCAACAGGTCCATTGCGTTCTGGATCACGGTCAGGGTCTTGAGGCCGAGGAAGTCGAACTTCACCAGACCCGCCGCCTCGACCCATTTCATGTTGAATTGGGTCGCGGGCATGTCGGACCGGGGGTCGCGGTAGAGCGGCACCAGCTGGTCCAGCGGGCGATCGCCGATCACGACGCCGGCGGCATGGGTCGAGGCGTTGCGGTAGAGGCCTTCGATCTTGGCGGCGTAGTCCAGAAGGCGGCCGACGACTTCCTCTTTCGCGGCCTCGCGCAGGCGGGGCTCGTCGGCGAGCGCCTTGGTGATGCTGACGGGCTTCACGCCCTCAACAGGGATCATCTTCGACAGCTTGTCGACCTGGCCGTAGGACATCTGCAAGACCCGGCCCACGTCGCGCACGGCGGCCTTCGACAGAAGCGCGCCGAAGGTGATGATCTGGGCCACCTTGTCGCGGCCGTACTTCTCTTGCACGTATTGGATCACCTCTTCCCGGCGATCCATGCAGAAGTCGATGTCGAAGTCGGGCATCGAGACCCGCTCGGGGTTCAGGAAGCGTTCGAACAGCAACTGATAGCGCAGCGGATCGAGGTCGGTGATCGTCAGCGCATAGGCGACAAGGCTGCCCGCGCCCGAGCCCCGGCCCGGACCGACCGGGATGCCATGGTCCTTGGCCCATTTGATGAAGTCGGCCACGATCAGGAAGTAGCCGGGGAAGCCCATCTTCTCGATGATCCCAAGCTCGAAATCGAGGCGTTCCTGGTATTCCTCGGGCGTCGCCGAATGGGGGATGACCTTCAGGCGGGCCTGGAGCCCCTCGTTGGCCTGGCGGCGGAGTTCCTGCACCTCGTCGTCGGCGAATTTCGGCAGGATCGGCTTGCGCTTGGTCGCGGCATAGGCGCAGCGGCGGGCGATCTCGACGGTGTTCTCCAGCGCCTCGGGGAGGTCGGCGAAGAGCGCGACCATCTCGGCTTCGGATTTGAAATAGTGCTGCGGGGTCAGGCGGCGGCGGGGCTGCGGCTGATCGACATAGGCGCCTTCGGCGATGCAGAGCAGGGCGTCGTGCGCTTCGTAGAGGTCGGGCTTGGGGAAATAGACATCGTTGGTGGCGACGATGGGCAGGCCGAGTTCATAGGCGAGGTCGATGGCGCCGCGTTCGGCCAGCGCCTCCTGTTCTGGCAGTGCGCCACCGGGGCCGGGGTGACGCTGCAACTCGACGTAGAGGCGGTTCGGATAGGTCGCGGCGAGGCGTTCGAGGATGGCGCGGGCCTTGGCCTGCTGGCCGGTGGCGTGGAAGCGGCCAAGCGGGCCTTCGGGGCCGCCGGTCAGGCAGATCAGGCCCTCGGAGTGCTGCGCGAGTTCGTCGAGGGTGACCTGCGGGAGATTGGCCGAGCCGCACATCGCGCCCTCGATGTAGAGGAGCGTGTTGAGCCGCATCAGGTTCATGTAGCCCTTTTCGTTCTGGGCCAGAAGGACGATGGGCGCGGGGTTTCGCGGCTTTTCACCCGGTTGGGCCGGGTCATGGGCGATGCTGAACTGGCAGCCGACGATGGGCTGGACGCCTGCGCCCATGGCGGTGACGGAAAACTCCAGCGCCGCGAACATGTTGTTGGTGTCGGTCACGGCCACGGCGGGCATGTTCTGTGCCGTGCAGAGGCCGATCAGCTTCTTCACCGGCACCGCGCCTTCCAGAAGCGAATGTTCGGTATGGGTGCGAAGGTGGATGAAACGGGGATTTGCGCCAGGCATGGGGTAGAGTTACCCGGCCCGGCGCGATGGGGGAAGCCCCCTCAGGCGAGGCGCGGCAGCGGGCGCAGCGTGGCCAGGGCCGCCATGACGAGCACCGCCGCCAGACCCACGAGGACGCCGAAGTCGCTCCAGCCGGGTTTTGTCACCATCAGGAAGACGATGGCGAACTGGATGGAGTAGTCGATCGCCGCAAGACGCTGGACCCGCCGCATCAGCGGCAGCGCGGCTTCGGGGCCGGCGGTTTCCTCGAGTTTCAGCACACGCTCGCAGGAGGGGCCAAGAATGAGCGCGCCGAAGCCCGCAGTGAACAGCACTCCGGCAAGACCGAGGACGGTGAAGGGCTGCCAGCCCCAGCCCGCCAGGAACAGCAGCGCGACGCCCGTGGCGAGGGTGAAGACGCTGATCGGCATGAAGAGCCGCGGGGCCATGAGGACGGTGGCGCGCACCACCGCCATCTGCGCTTGGGCACCGGCGTGGCGGGACATGAGGACCGTGGCGAGGATCATCGCAAAACCGCCGCCGACCCAGAGGACGGCGGCGAGAACGTGTGCGAATTTGAGGTAGGTGATGTAGTCCATGGTGAAATCCGGTTTTCTTGATCAAATGGTCAGGGGCGTATAATCGGGGCCGTGGTCGGCAGCGAGTAAGGATTACCTTACGTCAATGTCAGCCTGAAATCGCGGCGAGGCGGCTGGAATTTTCGGCAAAACCGTAAAACAGCTTCGCCTTTTGCCAAGGAAATAACTGTTGCCTTGAATCGGCCCTGCTTGCTTGATGAATGGACAACAAGAAGGGGCGCGAGGACTGCTTTACGCCGCATCGGGCGGCCTCGCATTCTGCCCCAAACGGGGAGACCGCGGCGGACAGACGGATGAACGTAGCGTTTCTGTTGAACGGAACGCCGGTTCGCGTGGAGGGGGAAACCCCGACGCGGACCCTGCTGGATTGGCTGCGCGAGGTGCGCGGCATGAAGGGCACCAAGGAAGGCTGCAACGAGGGCGACTGCGGGGCCTGCACCGTGATGGTGACGGATGCCGAGGGCTCGCGGGCGCTGAACGCCTGCATCCTGTTCCTGCCGCAACTGCACGGCAAGGCAGTGCGGACGGTCGAGGGGATCTCGGGTCCGCAGGGCGAGATGCACCCGGTGCAGGCGGCGATGGTGGCGCATCATGGCAGCCAGTGCGGCTTTTGCACGCCGGGCTTCGTGGTCAGCATGGCGGTGGCGCATCTGAACGGCGACCGCGCGCATGACGATGCTCTGGCTGGCAACCTGTGCCGCTGCACGGGTTATGCGCCCATCGTGCGGGCGGCGGAGGCGGCAGCGTCGGAGCCGGTGCCTGAGTGGATGCGCGCCGACCGCGAGGCGGTGAAAGCCTTTGCTGCGGGCGAGGCGGGCGTGTTCCGGCCATCGGATTCCGATGCCCTGGCGGACTGGTATCTGGCCAACCCCGACGCGGTTCTGGTGGCGGGGGCGACGGATGTCGGCCTCTGGGTCACGAAACAGCTGCGCGAGTTGCGGCCGGTGGCGTTTCTGAACGGTGTCGAGGACCTGAAGGGGATCGAGGTGCGGGGCGGCAGCCTGCATGTGGGCGCCTGCGTGACGATCAGCGCCCTGCGCGAGGCGGTGGCGGAGCGGTTGCCGTCGTTCGGTGAGCTGCTGCGGCGCTATGCGTCGGTGCAGGTGCGGAATGCGGCAACCATCGGGGGGAACATCGCCAACGGCTCGCCCATCGGCGACGGGCCGCCGGCGCTGATCGCGCTGGGCGCGACGCTCCACCTGCGGCGCGGCGACGAGATGCGGTCGATGCCGCTGGAGGATTTCTTCCTGGAGTATCGCAGGCAGGACCGCAGGCCGGGCGAGTTCGTGGCGGGGGTGTCCTTCCCGGAGAAGGCCCCTGCCCTGCGCTGCTACAAGATCTCCAAGCGGTTCGATCAGGACATTTCGGCCGTCTGCGGCTGTTTCAACGTGGTCGTCGAGGGGGGCGTGGTGACCTCGGCCCGGATCGCCTTCGGCGGCATGGCGGGGGTGCCGAAGCGGGCGACGCTGGCCGAGGCGGCGCTGACCGGCAGGGCCTGGTCGGAAGCGACGGTGGAGGCGGCCGCGGAGGCGATGGCGGGGGATTTCACGCCCCTGTCGGACATGCGGGCCTCGGCCGCCTACCGGATGCTGACGGCGCAGAACCTGCTGCGGCGCTATTTCCATGACCTGAACGGCGTGCCGGTGCAGGTGCTGGAGGTGGCGCCATGAGCATGGGCAAGCCCCTGCCGCACGACGCGGCTCCGCTGCATGTGACGGGTCAGGCGCGGTATGTCGATGACCTGCCCATCGCCAATGCGCTGCATCTGGCCTTCGGTCTGTCCACGGTCGCGCATGGCGAGATCACGGGGATGGACCTGTCGGCGGTGAAGTCGGCTCCTGGGGTCGTCGCCGTGCTGTCGGCGGCGGATTTCGACGACATGCCGGATTGCAGCCCTTCGGCGCATGACGAGCCGCTTCTGGCGGTGGGCAAGGTGCATTACGTCGGCCAGCCGGTGTTTCTGGTCATCGCAGAAAGCCATCTCGCGGCGCGGAAGGCGGCGCGGCTGGGCAAGATCAGCTATCGCGAGTTGCCGGCGCTTCTGACCGTGGATGACGCCCTGGCCGCGAACAGCCGGTTCGAGCAGGGGCCGGTCATCTGGGCCAAGGGGGATGCGGCGCGGGCCATCGAGAAGGCCCCTCGGCTGGTCGAGGGGTCGTTCGAGGTCGGCGGGCAGGAGCATTTCTACCTTGAAGGCCAGGTCGCGGCGGCGGTGCCGCAGGAGGGGGGCGACATGGTCGTCCATTCCTCGACCCAGCATCCGACCGAGGTGCAGCACAAGGTGGCGCATGCGCTGCATCTGCCGATGAGTGCGGTGCGGGTGGAAGTTCGCCGGATGGGCGGCGGGTTCGGCGGCAAGGAATCGCAAGGCAACGCCCTGGCGATTGCCTGCGCGGTGGCGGCGCGCCTGACCGGGCGGCCGTGCCGGATGCGCTACGACCGGGATGACGACATGGTCATCACGGGCAAGCGGCACGACCTGCGAATTCTCTACCGGGCCGGAGTGGACGACGAGGGCCGCATCCTGGGGCTGGAATTCACGCATCTGTTCCGCTGCGGCTGGTCTCAGGACCTGAGCCTGCCGGTCGCGGACCGGGCGATGCTGCATGCGGACAACTGCTATCACCTGCCCAATATCCGCATCGAGAGCCACCGGCTGCGGACCAATACCCAGAGCGCCACGGCCTATCGCGGGTTCGGCGGCCCGCAGGGGATGGTGGGGATCGAGCGGGTCATGGATCATGTGGCCTTCGTCGTGGGACGCGAGCCGCTGGAGGTGCGCAAGGCCAACTTCTATCGCGGGATGGCGGCCCCCGGGGGCGCTTCGCCCCCCGGACCCCCCGAGGATATTTCCGGACAGATGAAAGCCGGAAGCGACGCGGTGGACCTGACCTCTCTTGGCGCGGCGGCCCGGGTCGGGTCGTATGATCCAGCGGCGTACGGCCGGGTGCAGACCACTCCCTATCACATGCCGGTTGAGGATTTCATCGGGCATGAGCTGGTGGCGGAGCTGGAGCGGACCTCGGATTACCGGGCGCGGAAGGCGGCGATCGCGGAGTGGAACGCGCGCAGCCCGGTGCTGAAGCGGGGGATCGCACTGACGCCGGTGAAGTTCGGGATCTCGTTCACCTTGACCTGGCTGAACCAGGCGGGGGCGCTGGTGCATGTCTACCAGGACGGGTCGATCGCGCTGAACCATGGCGGGACCGAGATGGGACAGGGGCTGTTCCAGAAGGTCGCGCAGGTGACGGCGTCGGTCTTTGGCCTGGATGTGGGCATGGTGAAGATCACCGCGACGGATACCGGGAAGGTGCCGAATACGTCTGCGACGGCGGCCTCGTCGGGGAGCGACCTGAACGGGATGGCGGCGAAGGCGGCGGCGGAGACGATCCGCGGGCGGCTGGCGGAGTTCATTGCCGAGAAGCATCAGGTGAAGCCGTCCTCTGTGCGGTTCGTGGACGGGACGGTGAAGGTCGCGGGCGAGGTCTATGACTGGGCGCGGGTGGTGGCCTGGGCCTATCAGGCGCGGGTCAGCCTGTCGTCCACTGGCTACTACGCGACGCCGAAGATCATCTGGGACCGGGTGAAGGGGACGGGGCGGCCCTTCTACTACTTCGCCTACGGCGCGGCGGTGACCGAGGTGGTGATCGACCGGCTGACCGGAGAGAACCGGATCCTGCGGGCGGACCTATTGCATGACACGGGGACCTCGCTGAACCCGGCCCTGGATATCGGGCAGGTCGAGGGCGCCTATGTGCAGGGCGCGGGCTGGCTGACGACGGAGGAACTGGTCTGGGACGGGAAGGGGCGGCTTTCGACGCATGCGCCCAGCACCTACAAGATCCCGGCCTGTTCGGACCGGCCCCGGGATTTCCGGGTGGCCTTGTGGGGCAAGCCCAATCGCGAGGACTCGGTCGGCAAGTCGAAGGCGGTGGGCGAGCCGCCGTTCATGCTGGGGATCTCGGCGCTGATGGCGCTGTCGGATGCGGTGGCGGCCTGTGGGGACGGGTCGGTCTATCCCGCGCTGGATGCGCCGGCGACGGCAGAGCGGGTGCTGATGGCGGTGCGCCGCGTGGAGGGTCGCACATGATGCGCGCGCAACGCGGGGCCCAGGAACTTTCGGCGAGAATTCCTGGGGGTGCGGATGTTTGATCGGGACGCATTGGCGGCGGCCCTGGCAAGGCATGGCCGTGTCGTCCGGGTGGTGATCGCGGGCGTGGAGGGGTCGTCTCCGCGCGAGGTCGGGGCGTCGATGCTGGTATGGGCGGATGGGCAATCCGGGACGATCGGCGGCGGGGCGCTGGAGTATGAGGCGGCGGCGAAGGCGCGCGGTCTGCTGGCGGGGAGGCCCCCCACCCCCTCCCTCCTCCACGGTGGGGGGAGGGAGGCGCGTCTGGTCGAGCGGATTGCTCTGGGACCGAGCCTTGGCCAGTGCTGCGGCGGGGCGGTGGTGCTTTGGACCGAGCTGTTCGAGGCGCTGCCGGAGGCCGAGGCCGGTATCGTGGCGCGGGGCGCGGGCGAGATGCCGCTGGCGGTGAAGCGGGTGCTGGCGGCGGCGCGGGGACAGGG
Source organism: Tabrizicola flagellatus (assembly GCF_008271465.1). Classification (GTDB taxonomy): domain Bacteria; phylum Pseudomonadota; class Alphaproteobacteria; order Rhodobacterales; family Rhodobacteraceae; genus Tabrizicola; species Tabrizicola flagellata. The sequence goes on from NZ_VMDU01000002.1 coordinate 173,357, forward strand.
AGTGAAGCCGGCGCCGGGGCTGGTCTCGGGCTGGCTGGTGGAGCCGGTCGCGGAGGCGGAGCGGCAGGTCTGGGTCTGGGGCGCGGGGCATGTGGGCCGCGCGCTGGTGTCGGTCCTGGCCCCCTTGCCGGGGATCGCGGTGACCTGGGTGGACGTGTCCCCGGAGCGGTTTCCGGACGTGGTGCCGGAGAGCGTGACGGTGGTGCCGAGCCGCGACCCGGCGCTGCTGGCGGATCATGCGCCCGTCGGCGCGGAGCATCTGGTGCTGACCTTTTCTCACGCGCTGGACCTGGAACTGTGCCACCGGCTGCTCAAGCGCGGCTTCCGGTCCTGCGGGCTGATCGGGTCGGCGACGAAATGGGGGCGCTTCCGGTCGCGGCTGGCGGCACTGGGGCATGAGGCGGCGCAGATCGGGCGGATCCGCTGCCCGATCGGGGACCCGGCCCTGGGCAAGCATCCGCAGGCGATCGCGGTGGGCGTGGTGGCGGAGCTTCTGCGCGCGCCGCAGGGGATGGCGAAGGAGAAGCGGGCATGACCAGGCCGGAACTGTTGCGGGTCGAAGGCATCACCAAGGCCTATCCGGGGGTGGTGGCGAATTCGGATGTGTCGTTCTCCATCGGCGAGGGCGAGGTCCATGCCCTGCTGGGCGAGAACGGGGCGGGCAAGTCGACCATGGTCAAGATGATCTATGGCCTGGTGCGCCCCGACAGCGGGACGATGACGCTGCGGGGGGCGGCCTACCAGCCGTCAAAGCCGGCAGAGGCGCGGCGGCTGGGCGTGGCGATGGTGTTCCAGCACTTCAGCCTGTTCGAGGCGCTGAACGTGGCCGAGAACGTGGCCCTGGGGATGGAGAACCCGCCGCCGATGCGGGAGCTTGCCGCGCGGATCCGGGCGGTTTCGGAGGAGTATGGGCTGCCGCTGGACCCATCCCGGATGGTGGGCGACCTGAGCGCGGGGGAACGGCAGCGGGTGGAGATCATCCGGTGCCTGTTGCAGGACCCGAAACTGCTCATCATGGACGAGCCGACATCGGTCCTGACCCCGCAGGAGGTGGAGATCCTGTTCAAGACGCTGCGCCAGTTGTCGCGCGAGGGGACAGCGATCCTGTACATCAGTCACAAGCTGGAAGAGATCAGAAGCCTCTGTGACGAGGCGACGATCCTGCGGCGGGGGAAGGTCGTGGCGACCTGCACCCCGCGAGAGCGGACGGCGCGAGAGATGGCTGAACTGATGGTGGGCACCAGCCTCAAGACGCCGGAGCGGCGGGTGGCGGAGAAAGGCGAGGTGGCGCTTGGGGTAAGCGACCTGTCGGCGGCCTCGCCGATTCCGTTCGGAACCAGCCTGAAAGGGATCAGTTTCACGGTGGCGAAGGGCGAGGTTCTTGGCATCGCCGGGGTGGCCGGGAATGGGCAAGACGAGCTTTTGCTCGCCTTGTCTGGAGAGTTGCGCGCGGCGCCGGACAAGGTGCGGGTGGTCGGGCAGCCGGTAGGCGATCTGGGGCCGGTGGAGCGGCGCCGGGCCGGGCTGGTGGCCGCGCCGGAGGACCGCTATGGCCATGCGGCGGCGCCGGACATGTCGCTGGTGGAGAATGCCTTCCTGACGGCGGGGGTCCGCAAGGGGCTGACGAAGAACGGATTCGTGGACTGGGCGGGGACGCGCAGGTTCGCCGAGGAGATCATCGCGGCCTATGACGTGCGCACCCCCGGCCCGGACGTGGCGGCGCGGGCCCTGTCGGGCGGGAACCTGCAGAAGTTCCTGATGGGGCGCGAGCTGATGCAGGGGGCATCGGTCATCGTCATCAACCAGCCGACCTGGGGGGTGGACGCGGCGGCGGCGGCGCAGATCCGGCAGTCCATCCTCGACCGGGCCGGAGAGGGCGCGGCCGTGGTGGTCATCAGCCAGGACCTCGACGAGCTGCTGGAGGTCTCGGACAGTTTTGCGGTGCTGAACGAGGGGCGGCTGACGAAGCCGCGGCCGACCGAGGGGCTGACGATGGACGAGATCGGCCTGATGATGGGCGGCGCGCACGGGATGGAGGTCGCACACCATGCTGAGGCTTGAAAAGCGGCCGACGCCGAGCCGGTTCTGGCTGTATGCCACCCCGCCCGTCGCGGTGATCCTGACGATGATCGCGGGCGGCATCCTTTTCGCGGCGATGGGAAAGAACCCGTTCGAGGTGATCCGGACGATCTTCTGGGACCCGGTCTTCGGCGAATTCGCCTTCTACCTGCGCGGGCAGCTTCTGGTGAAGGCGGGGCCCCTGATCCTGATCGCCATCGGCCTGGCGCTGGGGTTCCGGGCGGGAATCTGGAACATCGGTGCCGAGGGGCAATACATCATGGGCGCCATCATCGGCGCGAGCGTGGGGCTTGCGGTCTTTCCGACCGAGAACCGGCTGATCTTTCCGGTCATGGTGATTGCCGGGGCCTTCGGCGGCTGGGCCTGGGCGATGATCCCGGCGATCCTGAAGACCCGGTTCAACACCAACGAGATCCTGGTCAGCCTGATGCTGGTCTATGTGGCGCAGACGATCCTGGCCAAGGCCTCGACCGGGTTCCTGAAGAACCCTGAAGGCATGGGCTTTCCCGGCAGCCGCAACTTTTCCAGCTATCCTGCGGCGCAGAATGCCGAACTGATCGCGGGCACAGGGCTGCACTGGGGCGGCGTGGCGGCGCTGGTGACGGCGGTGTTGGCCTGGATCCTGCTGACGCGGCACCAGGCGGGGTTTCAGATCCGTCTGGCGGGACAGGCGCCGAGGGCGGCGCGGTTCCACGGCGTGTCGCCGGCGCGGCTGGTGGTGCTGTGCATGGGAATCTCGGGTGCGCTGGCAGGGATGGCGGGGCTGTTCGAGGTGACGGGGCCTGCCGGGCAGATCAGCATCGACTTCAACACGGGCTACGGCTTCACGGCGATCATCGTGGCCTTCCTCGGCCGGCTGAATCCGCTGGGGATCGTGCTGGCGGGGTTCCTGATGGCGCTGACCTATGTCGGCGGCGAGATGGCGGCAACGAACCTGGGCCTGCCTGCGGCGGCGATCCAGGTGTTCCAGGGGATGCTCTTGTTCTTCCTGCTCGCTGTGGACGTGCTGACGAATTACCGGTTCCGGCTGGCTGTGGGGGCGCATTGAGATGGACTTTGGCGGCATCAATCCGGTCATCCTGATCGCAACGCTGATGGCCTCGGCCGTGCCGATCCTGCTGGCGGCGCTGGGCGAGACGGTGGTGGAGCGCGCGGGCGTGCTGAACCTGGGCGTCGAAGGCATGATGATCATCGGGGCGCTCGGCGGATTCGTCGTCGCGGTGCAGACGGGAAGCCCGGTGCTGGGGTTCCTCGGCGGGGCGGTCGCGGGGGCGGCGCTGAGCCTGATCTTCGCGCTTCTCACCCAGGTGTTCCTGGCCAACCAGGTGGCGACAGGCCTGGCGCTGACGCTGTTCGGGCTGGGGGTCTCATCGCTTGGCGGGCAGGGCTACAACGGGATCAAGCCGCCGCCGACCGGGCCGCTTCTGCCCGATGCGCTGGCGGACCTGCCGGTGGTGGGGCCGATCCTCTTCGGCCACGACTGGGTGGTCTATTTCAGCATCCTGATGACGGCGGTCCTGTGGTGGGTGCTGAAGGCGACGCGCGTGGGCCTGATCATCCGCGCGGTGGGCGAAAGCCACGAGGCGGCGCATGCGCTGGGCTACAAGGTCAACCGCATCCGGCTGGCCTGCATCGCCTTCGGCGGCGCGATGGCGGGGATGGGCGGGGCCTATGTGAGCCTTGCCCGGGTGCCGCAATGGGTGGACGGCATCACGGCCGGTGCCGGCTGGATCGCGCTGGCGATCGTGGTCTTCGCCAGCTGGAAGCCCTGGCGGGTGCTGATCGGCGCCTATCTTTTCGGCGGCATCACCGTCTTGCAGCTGAACCTTCAGGTCGCCGGCTCGGCGATCCCGGTCGAGTACTTGTCCATGGCCCCCTATCTGATAACCATCCTCGTGCTGGTCATCATGTCGGCCGGGCGGAAGGGCAAGGCGAGCGGGGCTCCGGCGAGCCTGGGCCAGAACTTTCACGCCTCGCGCTGAGGCAAACAACCGCGGGGCCGGAAAAGGCACCGCCACCAAGGGGAGTACGAGGATGAAACGGAGAAATCTGCTGGCGACCGCCGCGATGGGGCTGATGCTGGCCTCGGGGGCCTTCGCGCAGGGCATGGACAAGGTGAAGGCCTGCTTCGTCTATGTCGGCCCGATCGGCGACGGCGGCTGGACCTTCCAGCACCATGACGGCGCGATGCAGGTGAAGGCCGCCTATGGCGACAAGGTCGAGATCCAGTATCAGGAAAGCGTGCCGGAGGGCGCGGATGCCGAGCGCGTGCTGACCCAGATGGCGCTGGGCGGCTGCAACATCATCTTCACTACCTCGTTCGGCTACATGGACGCGACCAACGCAGTTGCCGCCAAGTTCCCCAACGTGAAGTTCGAACATGCGACCGGCTTCAAGCGAGAGCATCCGAACGTTTCCACCTACAACGCCCGCTTCTACGAGGGTCGCGCGATCCAGGGCCATATCGCGGGCAAGATGACCAAGACGAACAAGATCGGCTACATCGCATCCTTCCCGATCCCCGAGGTCATCATGGGGATCAACAGCTACTATCTGCACGCCAAGAAGGTGAACCCGGACGTGCAGCTGTCGGTGGTCTGGGCCTTCACCTGGTTCGACCCGGCGAAAGAGGCCGATTCGGCCAAGGCACTGATCGACCAGGGTGTCGATGTGATCGCGGCGCATACCGACTCGACCGCTCCGCTGGCCGAGGCCGCGAAGGTCGAGGGCGTGATCGGCTTTGGCCAGGCCTCGGACATGGCGGCCTACAAGGACGGGCCGCGGGTGACCTCGATCATCGACAACTGGGGGCCCTACTATGTGAAGCGCGTCGGCGCCCTGCTGGACGGGACCTACGAGCAGATCGACGCCTGGGAAGGGATCGCCGGCGGCGAGGTGCTGATCGGCGAGATCACCGACAAGGTGCCGGCCGATGTGAAGGCCGAGGCCGAGGCGATGCGCGACGCGATCGCGGCGGGGACCTATCACCCGTTCACCGGCCCGATCAACAAGCAGGACGGCAGCCCCTGGCTGGCCGAAGGACAGACCGCGCCGGATGGCGACCTTCTTGGGATGAACTTCTACGTCGAAGGGATCACCGGCGAGATCCCGAAGTGACAGGCGGCAGAGCGGGGGTTTCACACCCCCGCACCCCCGTGGGATATTTGGAGACAGATGAAAGGGCATGGGGTCTCCGTGCCCTTTCGTTTCGGGAGGGTTGAGGATTGGACGCGGATTTCCTGATCATCGGCGGAGGCATTGCCGGGATCTCGGCGGCGGCCAGGCTGTCGGAACTGGGGCAGGTCATCCTGCTGGAGGCCGAGGACATGCTGGCGCATCATGCCTCGAGCCGTTCGGCCGCGCTTTACGAGCCGCGCTACGGGGCGCCGGCGGTGGTTGGGCTGTCGATGGCGTCCGAGGCGCATTTCCGTGAGCTCCCGGGCGTGCTGAGCCCGCGGGGCCTGCTGCTGGTCGGCAAGGCGGACCGGGCCGAGGCTTTTGAACACGACCTGCGGGAAATGGATTTCGACCGGATCAGCGTGGAGGAGGCGCGGGCGATCGTGCCGATCCTGAACCCCGGGACAGTGGCGATGGCGGGCTATGCCGCCCATGCCGAGGATGTGGACACCGACCTGCTGGTGCAGGGGTTCACCCGCGAGGCGAAAGGGCGCGGCGCCCGGGTGCTGACGAAGGCAAGGGTCACGGCCATCGCCCGGGATGGGGCGGGCTGGCGCGTCTCCAGCACGGCGGGAGAGGTCACGGGGCGGATGATCGTCAATGCGGCGGGGGCCTGGGTCGATCAGGTGGCGGCGCTGGCCGGGGTCCGGCCGCTGGGCTTCACGCCCTATCGCCGCTCGATGGCGCGGATCCCGGCGCCGGGCGGGCATGACGTCAGCCGCTGGCCGATGATGTTCGGGCCGGGCGAGGACTGGTACGCCAAGCCCGATGCCGGGGCGCTGATCGTCAGCCCGGCCGAGGAGGATCCGATGGAGCCGCACGACGCCTGGGCCGACGACATGGTGCTGGCCGAAGGCCTCGCGCGCTACGAGGAAATGGTGACCGAACCGGTCACGCGGCTTCTGGCGAGCTGGGCGGGATTGCGCACCTTTGCGCCCGACCGGGTGCTGGTGATCGGGCCGGACCTGCGCGAGCCTTCGTTCTTCTGGCTGGCGGGGCAGGGCGGCTACGGGTTCCAGACCTGCCCGGCGGCGAGCCGGCTGGCGTCGGACCTGATCGGCGGCCGCGCGCCCGAGATCGGCGCGGATCTGGTGGCGGCGTTGTCCCCGGCCCGGTTCGGTTGACCTGCGTCAAGGCGGTCAATGCCGGGCGGTGCCATCCGGGGCACCGGCAAAGGAGGCCCCCATGACGCAAAGCTACAGCGAAAAGATCTCTGACATGCGGCGCGAGCTGCGCGCCCTCAATGCTCTGGTGCCCGAGACGGCAAAGGGCTTCGGCACCCTGTCGAAGGCAGTGAAGGACAATGGTCCGCTGAGCGTGAAGGAGAAGGAATACATCGCGCTGGGCATGTCCGTGATCCTGCGCTGCGAGCCCTGCATCAACTTCCACGTCGAGGCGCTGATGAAGGCCGGCGCGACCCGCGAGGAGCTGGGCGACGTGCTGGCCATGGCGGTGCAGATGGGCGGCGGACCGGGGCTGATGTATGCCGGTCATGCGCTGGCCTGCTGGGACGAACTGGCCAAGGCTTGACCGCGCGACGGAAACCGGGCATCGGAGCGTATGACAGTTGCAAACCTTCAAAGGAGTTTACCTGATGAAACCGATCCTTGCAGCCGCGGCTCTCGCGCTCCTTGCGGCCGGCCCCTCGCTGGCCCAGCAGGGCAATCCCGGCCAGCACTTCCTGGAACAGTGGGATGCCGATGCCGACGGCCGCGTGACGCCCGAGGAAGTCGCGTCCAAGCGGTCTGATGTCTTTGCGATGTTCGACCAGGACAGCGACCAGATCCTGTCGGCGGCCGAATGGGCGCTGGTGGAAGAGCACATGGCGCTGGAGATGGGCAACGGCGGTCAGGGCCACGGCATGAACATGGCCGCGCCCGGCAAGGCTGTGCACGAGGCGATGACGCCGAGCTTCAACGATGCCGATGGCAATGGCGAGGTGACAATGGCCGAGTTCGAGGCGGCCTCGGCCAAACTGTTCCCGATGATGGACGCCGATGGCGATGGCGCCGTGACCACGGCCGATTTCGCGCGCTGACGATCGGCAGCCAGCCGCAACCCGCTTTGCGAAGGGCATGACAAGGCCGGGCTTGTCCTGCACACTCCTCTGAAAAACGGAGCGGAGTGATGCGGGCAGGTCTGGCATTGATCGTGGCTGTAGTGCTGGCAGGCTGCGGTGGCACACGCGCACCGATGTCCGACCCGAAGGGCGACGAGGTTGTCGTGATGTCGTCGAACTTCGCTGATGCCAAGCCGACCGACTGGCCGGGACGCTCGCCCGACCGCTATCCGGTGCATGGCATCGATCTGTCTCGGTTCCAGACCCAGGTGGACTGGCCCACGGCGCGGGCGAATGGAGTCAACTTCGCCTTCATCAAGGCGACCGAAGGCGGCGACATGGTGGACCCGATGTTCGAGAGCCATTGGCGCGGCGCGGGTGCTGCGGGGGTCAAGCGCGGGGCATATCATTTCTTCTATCATTGCAGACCGGCGGCCGAGCAGGCGCGCTGGTTCATCCGGCATGTGCCGCGGACGCCGGGCGCCCTGCCGCCCGTCCTCGACATGGAATGGACGCCCTTCAGCCCCACCTGCACCCTCCGCCGGGACGGCGCCACGATTCGCGAGGAAGCGCGGATCTTTCTCGACATCGTCGAGCGGCACTACGGGCAGCGGCCGATGATCTACACCACCGTCGATTTCTTCCGGGACACCGAGCTGTGGCGGCTGAAAGGGGTGGAGTTCTGGCTGCGCTCGGTCGCGGATCATCCGCACGGGGTCTATGACGGAACGGCCTGGACCTTCTGGCAATACACCTCGACCGGGCTGATCCCGGGCATCGCCGGCAAGGTCGACATCAACGTCTTCGCGGGGTCGCACCAGGCCTGGGCCGGCTGGCTGGCACAACGATCCCTATGACAGTTCCGGGCGCCTTGCCCTATATGTGGCGAAATCGGATACAATCTGTCGCCAAATGAGCACAGACCCGACCCAGCATTTGACTTAAACTGCCTTAGTCCTGCCCTGCTTGCCGATGAATTATGGGACATCGAACATAGGACGCCCAAGATGGATAAGACGATCCGCATTTTGAAGAAACTGGGTCTTGGCCGTGCTCGCAAGACCGAAGAGGATACGCCGTTCGAAAAGCGCCTGAAGAAGGTGACCCGCATCCGCGTGGTCAACCAGCAGGGGCTTGGCGGACCGGTGTTCAAAAGCCGACAGCCAGAGACGGAAATCTGAGGCCCGTCATCAGATCGCGCAGTTCCTGTCGTGCCGCGATGTTCGACAGGTTCAACTGATCGACCCCGGTGTCCTTCAGATCCAGAAGCGTGAGGCCGCGCGGAAACAGTTCGCGAAAGATCACGCGCTCGGAAAAGCCGTTCAGCACGCGAAATCCGATGCGCCGCGACAGTTCTTCAAGCGCGGCGCCGACCTTCTTCTTGTTGTGCATCGCCTGCGTGCCAAGCCGGTTGCGGACGACGATCCAGTCGATAGGCGGCAAACCCGCCTGCGCCCGCATCTGCCGCGCGGCCCAGACCATCTCGGAATAGATCGATGGCCCCTTGATCCTGCCGGTCACACCATCCATTCGCGCCAGCAGGTCGAAGTCCACGAAACTGTCGTTCAGAGGCGTGATCAGCGTATCGGCCATGGTATGGGCCAGCTGGGACAGCCGCGTGTGGCTGCCGGGACAGTCGATCACGATATAGTCCATCTCGGCATGCATCGCCTCCACCGCGCGCGACAGCCGCAGGTCCTGGGCCTTCTCGCTGTGGCCTATGGAGGCGGGATCGACCTCGGGCAGTTCACGATAATCCGGCGTGGGCAGGGTCAGCCCTGCCTGGGCCATGTAGGCGCGCCGGTTCTCGATATAGCGGCCGAAGCTCTTCTGCCGCAGGTCGAGATCCAGTGCACCGACCTTCTGGCCGAGGCGCGACAGCGCGGTGGCCACATGCATGCAGGTGGTGGATTTTCCCGAGCCGCCCTTTTCGTTCCCGACGACGATGATCCGCGCCATGCTTTTCCCCGCCTTGCGTTCCGGGCGCTTTCTATGCGGGGGCAACGGCAGGGGAAAGCGGGATTTCGCCGATGATCGGCGGGCCGGAAAAGGAAAGGGCGCGTGTCGCCACGCGCCCCCTGTTCCGAAAGGATGAGCCGGATCAGAACCCCAGGCCGGCGTACTTGTTCTTGAACTTCGACACGCGGCCGCCGGTGTCCATCAGCTTGGCCTGCTGGCCGGTCCAGGCCGGATGCGCCAGCGGGTCGATGTCGAGCGACATGGTGTCGCCTTCCTTGCCCCAGGTCGAACGGGTCAGGTAGGTCGTCCCATCGGTCATCTTGATGGTGATCGTGTGATAATCGGGATGGGTATCGGCTTTCATCGTCCCGCTCCTTACTCGGCTTTTTCTTTGTAGTTCGCGACTTCCGCGATCCGGGCCGACTTGCCGCGGCGCGCGCGCAGGTAATACAGCTTGGCGCGACGCACCTTGCCGCGGCGGACGACCTCGATCGAGTCGATGTTGGTCGAGTAGAGCGGGAAGACCCGTTCCACGCCTTCGCCGAAGGAAATCTTGCGCACGGTGAACGAGGCGCCGAGCGTCAGGCCGCCCTTGCGGCCGATGCAGACACCTTCATACGCCTGCACGCGCGAACGCGAGCCTTCGGTCACCTTGTAGCCGACGCGAATGGTGTCGCCGGCCTTGAAATCCGGGATGGTCTTGCCGAGCGAAGCGATCTGCTCGGCCTCGAGCTGCGCGATGAGGTTCATGCGCCATTCTCCAGTTCTGCCTGCGGTGGTTTCCGCAGAGGTGATGCCGCGCCAGAGCTTTCGGTCTTCGCCCGGGTCCCCCTTGCCTGACGCAAGAAGCCCGCCGCAGGTGGCGCCTGCTTTTTGCTTTGCCGTCCCCGTGCGATGACCCTGCGGAAGAAGGCAGGCAAAGGGAATCGGGTCCGGCGGGCTATCGGCCCCGGACCGGGCGCGTATAGGGGCAAGGGGCGCGCGGGTCAAGGGGTGGGGAGGGATCGAAGTGCGCTCTAGCGCACCCTACGCTTGTCCCAAAGGTCCGGGCGGCGCGCCTGCGTCAGCTCTTCCGCCTTCTGGCGGCGCCACCTGGCGATCTCGGCATGGTTGCCCGATTGCAGGACGGCGGGAATCTCCTGGCCCTCCCACACGGCCGGCCGGGTGTATTGCGGGTGTTCGAGGAGGCCGTCCGAGAAGCTTTCCTCCTCGGTCGAGGCGGCGTTGCCGAGGACGCCCGGGATCAGGCGGATGGTGGCGTCGAGGATGGCCTGGGCGGCAATTTCACCCCCGGTGAGGACGAAGTCGCCCAGGCTGATCTCCTCGACCTGGTGGTGGTCGAGGACCCGCTGGTCCACCCCCTCGAACCGGCCGCAAAGCAGCGTCAGCCCGGCCCCCTTCGCCAGTCGGCGGGCCGTGTCCTGCGTGAAGGGCGTCCCGCGGGGCGAGAGGTAGATCACCGGCCAGCGCGCCCGATCGACGGGAGTGCCGACCCGGGCGTGGCGCAAGGCGGCATCCACCACGTCGGGGCGCAGGACCATGCCGGCGCCGCCCCCGGCGGGGGTATCATCGACATTGCGGTGCTTACCCTCGCCGAACTGGCGCAGGTCGATCGCCTCCAGCTGCCAGAGCCCGAAATCCAGCGCCTTGCCGGTCAGCGACAGGCCAAGGGTGCCCGGAAACGCTTCGGGAAAAAGGGTGATGACCTTGGCGGTGAAGGCATCCTTCACCAGCCGCGGTTCCTCCATGAGGTCGCGGGGCTGCAGCGTCGGCCGGACGTGGTAGCGGCCATGGCTTTTCATAGTGTTGGGGGCGTCGTCGGACATCCGCCGGAATTAGCGCGAATGGCCCGTCTGCGAAAGCCCCGGATCAGGCCCGGCGCACGCTGCGCTGGCGGAAGGGGACGGGTTCGGCCCTTGCCGGCGGGTCCACCTCGTCTGTCGCGGTGCCGGAGGCCACCGCGACGGCCCGCGCCAATGCCCGCAGGCCTTCGCGCAGGTCGGCTTGCAGATGCGCGGGCAGGTCCGAGTCCGGTGCCGCCTCTGCCGCCGCGCGCAATTCGGCCGGCGACGGGAAGTCATCGGCGCGGTTCGGAAACGCAGCGATCAGGGCCATCGCGCGGGGAACGTAAAGGCGCAGCAGGTCGAGATTGCCGGCGGCGATCGCGAAGGCCTTTGCCATCGAGCCCGAAACCTGACCCGGCGCGACGATCTCGGGCTCGGTCGCCCAAAGCAGCAAGCCTCGGCGCAGGGCGGCGTGGCTGCGGTCGGGCTTTGCCAGCGCCGCAGTCAGCGCGTCCAGCCGCAATTCGGCGGTGGGCACGTCGAGGACCTTCGCGACGGCTTCGGTGACCTCGGCGTCGCTGGCGCTGTCGGGAAGGTTCAGCAGCGGGATGACCGCCATCGCCGCCATGCCCACCGCATTCTCGGCATGGGCCGATTCGGCCTCCTCGTCGAGGAAGTAGCCCAAGCTGGCAGCCTCGCGCGAATCCCACAGCATGCGGCAGAGCGGAATCGCGATGAACGAGATCGACAGCGGCAGGATCGGATTGACTGCAACGGCATTGATGCCCGCAAGCCCGCCAAGCCCGCTGCCGATGCCGAAAAGCAGCGCCACGAGGACGATCTGCGACAGCACCTGGGCGAGGGCGGCAAGCAACGCGCTGCCGGTCAGCCATTCCTCGGGCGAAGAGGGCCATTGTTCCGGCCGGAGCACCATGAGCCAGACGACGAAGATCGCGGTGAATGGGGCAACCATGGTCCAGCCGAAGCCGCAAAGCCCGGCGACCAGCGGCCCGAGGTAGAGAAGTGCCGTCGCACCCTTCACAAGGCGCATGCGCGTGAACATGTCCCACCCTTTCCTGCGTGCCGGCCCCGGTTGGGCCACGCTGACCGATCACTCGGACTCGTCAGGCAGATCGACAACAATGCGCCCTGCTGCCAAGTCGACATTGGGGACGATTGCCGCGGTAAAGGGCAAAAGCAGGGCCGATTTATGACGGTTGGTCGATATTTCCAGAATGTCGCCCGCCCCATGGTTGTAGATGGCGGTGACCTTGCCGATCAGCTCTCCGCCCGTGTCGAAGGCGGAAAGGCCAATCAGATCGGCATGGTAGAACTCGTCGTCAGGCAGCGAGGGCAGCCGGTCTCGGGCCACGAACAGGCTGGTGCCGCGCAGGGCGTCGGCCTGTTCCTTTGTAGCGATTCCCCGGATGCGCGCGGCGAATCCGCCCGTGATCGGTCTGGTCAGGGTGATGTGGAACTCTTGCCGGCCGTCCTCCGACGACAGGGGGCCGTAGCTGGCGATGTCGCTGGGTTCGGAACAGAAGGACTTCAGCCGCACCTCTCCGGTGACCCCGAAGGCGCCAGCAATGGCACCGATGCAGATGCGATCGGACATCTCAGCGTATCTCCAGATGCAGGGACGGGGATCGCGACTCCCACCCTGCACGTTCCAGTTCGGGCACGGTATCCTCCTCTTCGGGCCAGCCGATGCAGAGATAGCCGATGAAACGCCAGCCGTCCGGCACGTCAAGATCGCGGGCCAGCCGGTGCGGATCGAGGATCGAGACCCAGCCGAGGCCGAGGCCCTCGGCCCGCAGCGCGAGCCAGAGATGGATGATCGCGCCGACAACTGAATAGGCGCGGGTCTCGGGCATGGACGCAGCGCCGAGGCCCGCGCCCTTAGCCGTCGTTTCGTCGCAGAAGACCGCCAGATGGATCGGAGCCTCGACCATGCCTGACAGTTTCAGCCGGCCGTAGGTCGCGGCGCGGTCGCCTTCGTAGCCCTCCAGCGCCCGCGCATTGCAGTCGCGGAAGTTGGCCAGACAGGCGGCGCGACGCTCCGGGCTGTCCACCCGCAGCAGGCGCCAGGGTTCCGAAAGGCCCACCGAGGGCGCCAGTCCAAAGGCCCGCAGGCCGCGGGCCAGCAGGTCTTCGGGCACCGGATCGGTGCGAAAGCGGCGCACGTCGCGCCGCCAGCGCATGAGCGCGGCCAGTTCGTCCCGGAAGGCGGGGCTGAACTGGCCGCGCATCGGATCACTCGGCAGCCGGTTCGGCGGCCGGGGCGGCAGAACGGGCGGCCTTCTTGGCGGCACGCTCGGCCATCGCCTTGCCGGGGGTGCCGGCCTTGGGGTTGTTGCGGACGGTCTTCGGACGGGCGCCGGCGGCTTCCAGGAAGCGGGCGACGCGGTCGGTCGGCTGGGCGCCCTGGCTCAGCCAGTGCTGCACGCGCTCCATGTTCATGACGACGCGCTTTTCGTCGTCCTTGGCGAGAAGCGGGTTATAGGTGCCCAGCTTCTCGATGAAGCGGCCGTCGCGCGGCATACGCGAATCGGCGGCGACGATCGAGTAGAACGGGCGCTTCTTGGAACCACCGCGCGCGAGACGGATCTTCATAGCCATTGCATTTCTCCTTCAGATGGCTGTTGACGGGGCAAGCCCCTGTTATTTCTGCAGTTTCTCGTGATGCCTGATGACTTCGCTGATGATGAAGGCCAGGAATTTCTTGGCGAGATCGGGGTCGAGGTCGGCCTCGGAGGCCAGCTGCTCCAGCCGCGCCATCTGCCGCGCCTCGCGATCGGGGTCCGAGGGCGGCAGGCCGTGCTCGGCCTTCAGCCGACCAACGGCCTGGGTGTGCTTGAACCGCTCGGCCAGCGTATAGACCAGGATCGCGTCCAGCCGGTCGATGGATTCGCGGTGCCCTTTCAGAAGCGTGGCGGCGCGGGTGATGGCGTCGGTCATCGGGCGGTCTCCGGCAGGTGGCGATAGACAAGGCAATCGTGGCCGATCGCGGCCTCGGCGACCGGGTCGCGGCTGGCGCCGAGGCGTTCCGCGACGGCGACCGAGGCGGTGTTGTCCGGGTCGATGTAGGAGACCAGGCTGGAAAACCCCTGCGTGGCGAAGAGCCAGGCGCGGGCGGCGCGGGCGGCTTCGGTGGCGATGCCCCGGCCTTCCGCGCCCTTGGCCACGACCCAGCCGAGTTCGACCTCGGGGTCGCCGTATTCGTGATTCACCGCCACCCCGCCGACCACCCGGCCCTCGCGGTCCTCGACCGTCCAGGGGCCGATGCCGCGCAAGGGCCACGAGGCGAGAAGCTGGCAGAAGTCGAGCCAGGCGGCCTCGCGGTCGTCGTCGGTCACCTCAGGCAGGTCGTCGTCGCAGAGAAAGCGGGCGAAGACCGGGAAGTCGCCGATGCGGGGCGCCCGCAGGCGCAGCCGTTCGGTCTCGATCACCGGGACCAGGGCGGCAAAGCGGTCGGCCCGGACAGAGCGCGGACCGGTGGCGGGCGCGATTTCCCAGGGGCGGGTCATGCGATCACCCCCCGGCCGTGCCGCCAGACCTGGGTCGCATCGCCATAGGGGTTGGCCGCCGCCGGATCGCGCGCTGCGCCCAGCCGGGCGGCCAGCGCCTGCGAGCGGGCGTTGTCCGGGGCGATGTAGCTGACGGCGGTGGTCCAGCCGAGCGGGCCGAAAGCATGGTCGCGCGCGGCGCTTGCCGCCTCGAAGGCATAGCCCTGGCCTTGAAGCGTCGCGTCCCAGAGCGTCCAGGTCAGCTCGCGTTCCGGGTGGCCTGCGGGGAAGAACGGACCGAAATGGCCAATGGGCCGACCTTGCAGCGTGGCGATGAAGCGACCGAACCCGCGCAGGGTCCAGTGGCCGAAGAAGGCGGCAAAATTGGTCCAGGCCGCGCCTTCTGACATCGGCGCGGTGGAGCGGGCCGACAGGCGATAGGCGCGGTAGGCGGGCCAGTCGCTGTCCTGCGGGCGGCGGAGGGTGAGGCGGGCGGTCTCGATCATGGCGCGGCCTCGGGTGACGGGTGGCGCCAGACGGTGACGGGCGCGCCCAGGAAGACGGTGTCGCGTTCCGGCACGCAGCCCAGGCGTCGTGCGAGCGCCTGCGACCTGTGGTTCGCCGGGTCGATGTAGCTGATCGGCGGACGGGCCGAGACGCGGGCGTGATAGTCCGCACGCGCGGCGCGCGCGGCCTCGAGCGCATAGCCCTTGCCCTCGAAGCCGTCGAAGACATGCCAGGCAAGCTCGGGCTCGTCCCAGCCGTCGTTGCAGATCATGCCGATGCGGCCGATGAACTCGCCGGCCCGCGTCTCGACCGAAAAGAGCCCATAGCCGCGCAGCACCCAGTGCCCGATGTTGGCCATCAGCCCGCGCCAGACCCAGAACCGGTCGCGCCCACCGCCGACGAAGGCAGACCGGGGGCTGTCGTTGAAGGCGAGCATCGCGGCAAAGTCCGCCTCGCGCGGTTCGCGCAGGATCAGTCGGTCGGTGGTCAGGGTGGGGATCGGGAGCGGGAAGGCGTAGGTCATGCGGCGGCCCCCGGCCCGGGATGGCGGTAGATCAGCGCAGGCTTGCCTGTCGGCGAGACCCAGTCCCGTTCGAAGGTTGCCCCCATGCGCAGGGCAAGCGCCATGGACCGTTCGTTGCCCGGCGCGATTACCGAGGTCAACGGCCCCCAGCCCAGAGCATTGTAGGCGTGGGTTCGGGCGGCAATGGCTGCCTCATACGCATAGCCCTTGCCTTCGTGGCCGGGATACAGCGCCCAGCCGATCTCGGGTTCCAGCCAGCCTTCGGGGTTCCAGAAGCCGACGTGGCCGATCGGCGCTTCGGAGGCATCGGTCACGGTCCACAGGCCGTAGCCGCGCAGATGCCAATGACCGATCTGTGCAGCAAAGGCGCGCCAAGCGGAGGCGCGGTCGAGCGGGCCACCGGTGAAGCGGCTGCGGTCTTCGGAATAGTAGGTTGCGTAGGCGTCGAAATCGTCTGCCCGTGGCGCGCGCAGGACAAGCCGTTCGGTCCGCAGGACCGGCACGGCATTGTCAAACTGGCGCGCAATCGGATGGATCATTTCTTCTTCATCAGCCCGCTCAGGCCCGCAGGCAGGGTGATGCCGAGCGGCAGGCCGCCGATGCCGGGGGGCAGCCCGCCGCCCAGCCCGCCCGCGCCCTGCTGGACGCCCTTGGCCAGTTCCGCAAGCTGCTCGGGCGACATCTTGGAGGGGTCGGGCATGCCGCCCTTGCCGAGGAACTGCTTGACGAGGTTCTTCATCATGCCGCCCTTGCCCATCTTCTTCATCATCTCCGCCATCTGCTTGTGCTGTTTCAGCAGGCGGTTCAGGTCGGCGACGTCGAGGCCCGCACCAGCGGCGATGCGCTTCTTGCGGCTGGCCTGCAGCAGGTCGGGGTTCGCGCGTTCCTTCTTGGTCATCGAATTGATCAGCGCGATCTGGTGGTGGAGCATCCTGTCGTTCAGGCCCGCGGCCTCGGCCTGGGCGGACATCTTGCCCATGCCGGGCATCATGCCCATCAGGCCCTGCATGCCGCCCATCTTCAGCATCTGCTCAAGCTGCATCTTCAGGTCGTTCATGTTGAACAGGCCCTTGGCGAAACGCTTGGCCATGCGTTCGGCCTGTTCGGCCTCGAAGGTCTCCTGCGCCTTCTCGACCAGCGCCACGATGTCGCCCATGCCCAGGATGCGGCCCGCGACACGTTCGGCCTCGAAGGGCTCGATCGCGTCCATCTTCTCGCCAAGGCCGACGAAGCGGATCGGCTTGCCGGTGATCGCGCGCATCGACAGGGCGGCGCCGCCGCGGCCGTCGCCGTCCATCCGGGTCAGGACCACGCCCGAGATGCCGACCTTGCCGTCGAACTCGGTGGCGACGTTCACCGCGTCCTGGCCGGTGAGGCCGTCGACGACCAGAAGCGTCTCGCGCGGCTGGGCGATATCGCGGACGGCCTGGACCTCGTCCATCAGGACTTCGTCGATGTGCAGACGACCGGCGGTATCCAGGAACAGCACGTCATAGCCGCCAAGGTTCGCCTGGGTCTTGGCGCGTTTTGCGATCTGCACCGCCGACTCGCCCTTGACGATGGGCAGGGTATCTACGCCGATCTGCGTGCCGAGGATCGCCAGCTGCTCCATCGCCGCGGGGCGGTTGGTGTCGAGCGACGCCAGCAGGACCTTCTTGCCGTTCTTTTCCTTCAGCCGCTTCGCGAGCTTGGCCGTCGTCGTGGTCTTGCCCGAGCCTTGCAGGCCGACCATCAGGATCGTCGCGGGCGGGTTGTCGATCTTGAGCGCCTCGGCCGGGCCGTCGCCGGACAGCACGCGGATCAGCTCGTCATGGACGATCTTGACGACCATCTGGCCGGGGGTGACCGACTTCGTCACGGCCGCGCCGGTGGCCTTTTCCGTCACGCGCTTGATGAAGTCGCGTGCGACCGGCAGCGAGACATCGGCCTCCAGCAGCGCCACGCGCACCTCGCGCAGGGCGGTGACGACATCGGCCTCGGTCAGCGCGCCCTGCTTGGTGAGCCGGTCGAAGACGCCGCCAAGGCGTTCGGAGAGACTTTCGAACATCGCGTCACCCTTTCAGACGTTTGCCCCGATATGGGGCGGCGGAACCCCGGTGCAAAGCGGAAGCGCACCCGTGGGCGCATCCGCGCTGACGGGTGGCGATCCCGGGCAATGCCCAAAGGACCGGAAGCGCAAGCCTCCGGGAAAACTGGGGGGCGGATACGCCTGCCAGGGCCGCGAGTCAAGCCCGCCAGGGCGGAACGCGGCGCATCGGGTCATCCGGGGCCAGCGACTGTTCCCGCCCGCATGCTTGTGCTGGCCGGCGATTTGCGCTGATGTGCGCATGCGCACAGGGAGTCGGAGGCGAGATGGAGAACTGGGACGAGATCCGCACCGCCTATCAGGTGGCGCGACTGGGCACCGTCTCGGGCGCGGCCGAGGTGCTGGGGGTGCATCACGCCACGGTGATCCGGCACATCGACGCGCTCGAGAAACGGCTGGGCGTCAAGCTGTTCCAGCGCCACGCGCGGGGCTATACGGCGACCGAGTCCGGCCGTGACCTCCTGGCCGTCGCACAGACCACCGAAGAGCAGTTCGCCCATCTGGTCAGCCGGATCAAGGGCCAGGGCGAGACGGTCTCGGGCGAGCTGGTGGTGACCTCGATCGCCGGGATCGCCGATCTGCTGACCCCTGTGATGGTCAGTTTCCAGGAGAAATGGCCCGATGTGCGGGTGCGCTTCCTGACCGACATGCGGCTGTTCCGTCTGGACTACGGCGAGGCGCATGTGGCGATCCGGGCCGGCAACGGGCCGGAAGAGCCGGACAATGTGGTGCAGCCCTTGGTGCGGGTGAAGGCGGGGCTTTACGGCGCGCGGTCCTATGTGGAACGGCACGGGAAACCCGCCTCGGAGGCCGAGTTCGGCGGACACCGCTTTGTCTGCACCGATGCGGACACGACGCGCGCGCCCTTCCATCGCTGGCTGCGGGCGACCGTGCCGCCGGAACAGATCGTCTATGCCGCGACCGAGCCCGCCGCCCTGGAAGAGGCGGTGCGGCAGGGTGCGGGGCTGGGGTTCATCATGACGCTGCGTGCGGCCGACGACCCGGATCTGGTCGAGATCCTGCCGCCGCGCCCGGAATGGGAGTCCGCGCTGCGCATCGTCACTCATGTCGATCTGCATCGGACGCGCAAGGTGCAGGCCTTCCTTGCCCATCTGAAAGAGGCCGCGAAGTCCTGGAAGTTCTGCACCTGATGCTTGACCGACTTTCGCAACCGGCGCGCGGGCATCTGGCGATGCTGGCGTTTTCGGCTCTGGTTGCAGGGTCCTTCTCGCTGGGGGTGCTGGCCGCGCCGCATATCGACCCCGGCGCCCTGTCGGTCGTGCGCTTCGTGCTGGCCGGGGTGCTGGTGGGGGCGGCAGCGCAGGCGACGACCGGCATCCCGCGCCAGGCGCTCCGGGCGCCCTGGCGCTATCTGGTGCTGGGCGGCCTCCTGGCCAGCTATTTCGTGCTGATGTTCGAGGGGCTGAAGACGGCCCAGCCGGTTTCGGCGGCGGCGGTGTTCACGCTGACGCCGCTGATGGCGGCGGGGTTCGGCTGGCTGACCCTGCGCCAGCGGCTGACGGGGCGGATGGCGCTGGCGCTGGCCATCGGGGCGCTGGGAGCGCTGTGGGTGATCTTCCGCGCCGACCTCGGGGCGCTCATGGCGTTCGAGATCGGGCGGGGCGAGGCGATCTATTTCCTGGGCTGCGTGGCCCATGCCGCCTATGCGCCCCTGGTGCGCAAGCTGAACCGGGGCGAGCCGGCGGTGGTCTTCACCTTCGGGATGATGCTGGCCGGCACCCTGCTTCTGGCGCTTTACGCCTGGCCGGCGGTGCTGGCGACGGACTGGGCGGCGCTGCCGGGCATCGTCTGGATCACGCTGGTCTATGTCGCGGTGGCCGCCAGCGCCCTGACCTTCGTCCTGCTGCAATATGCCAGCCTGCGCCTGCCGGCGGCGAAGGTGATGGCCTATACCTATCTTGTCCCCTCCTGGGTGATCCTGTGGGAGATCGCCTTGCATGGCGCGGTGCCGCCCGGCCTGGTGCTGGTGGGTGTGGGGCTGACCGTGCTGGCCCTGGGGCTCTTGCTGAAAGAATAGCGCAAGCCTAAGATTTTTCGACGAAAAATCTTAGGCCGCCGGACAGGTAGCCTTCGGCGAGTTCCAAGGTTCCTGCCGTATAACCCGGCCCGCCGAAGCCCTGGGCGGTGTCGCTGTCGGCCCGGGTGGCAAGCCAGGCGGTCAAGAGGACCCGGCGCAGGAAGATCAGCGAGGGGATCATCGCCCGGTCCTCGGGCCCCATCGGGGCGATACGGGCATAGCCCTCCAGCCATCGGGCGATCAGGTCGGGCAGGCGGGGATCGGTCTCGATGAACGACAGGGCGGCGGCGAGGTCGTAGGCCCACCAGCCGAAGCCGCAGTCGTCGAAGTCGATGGCGGTCAGCCTTTCGCCATCGACCATCAGGTTCGCCAGCCGCAGGTCGGCATGGATCAGGCCGAAACGCTCCGACCCGGTCCCGTAGGCGGCCAGCCGCGCGGCCAGGGCTTCGGTCGCGCGCGCAAGCAGCGCCGCGCCCGGGCCGTCCAGCCCCTGCGCCTGCCGCCAGTGGCCCCAATGCGGATGCGGGCCGAGGATTGTCTCTGCATCCCACCGCTTGCGGGTGAACCCCGGCGGCGGGGTCCAGGCGCGGGCGTGGAGGTGCAGGCGGGCGGTGATCTCTCCCAGCGGCGCGAACCAGCGCGACAGGTCGTCGCCGGGCTGCAACTCCTGCCCCGGCAGGCGGGCGAAGGCGACAAGGAAACGGCCGTCGATCTCGGTGACGAGACCTTGCCGCCCCGCCACAGGGCGGACGGCGTTCAGCCCCGGCAGATCCTGCAACGCACCCAGCCAGGCGAGTTCCGAGGCGATCTCGGCCTTCGTGTGATAGCCCGCGCGGTGCAGCCGCAGGACCAGATCGCCGGCGGCCCAGGTCTCGTTCTCGGACCGGTTGAGCAGGGTCAGCGGCGTGTCGGGCGGCAGGCCGTAAAGCGGCAGCGCGCGGGCGATCAGGTCAGACATCGCCGCCCCGGCGCAGAAGGTAGATATCCATGATCCAGCCATGCTCGGCCCGCAGCCGGGCGCGGGTGGCGAGGATGCGCTCGGCCACCTCGGCGAGGGGGCCGTGGATCAGACATTCCTCGGGCATGCCGACATAGGCGCCCCACCAGATATGGGTGTCGGCGAGGTCGATCGCGGTGAAGGCGCCGCCCTTGTCCAGCATCACGGCAAGCGTCGTCGCGCCTTCGGGCCAGCCGTGGTCGCGCAGCTGCCGTCCGGTGGTGATGGTGACGGGGGCGGCGAGCATGTTCAGCGGGATCGCATGCGCCGCCGTCAGCGCCTGGAGCGAGGTGATGCCGGGCACGACCCTGACGGTCACGCCCGCAAGCCGGGCCGCGATGCGCAGCGTGCTGTCGTAAAGCGACGGGTCGCCCCAGACCATCAGCGCGACCTCGCGGGCGCCGGGATGGGCGGCGATGCGCTCGGCCCAGACCTGCGCGATGGCGTCGTGCCAGTCGTTCACGGCGCCGAGGTAGTCGTCCTGATCGGCGCGCTGGGGCACGTCGTATTCGGCGACGGGGACAGGGCAGGTCAGCACCTGCGCAAGGATCTGGCGGCGCAGATCGGCGAGGTCGGATTTCGCCTGCCCCTTGCGCGGGATCAGGATCAGGTCCGCCGCGTTCAGCGCGCGGATGGCCTGTCCGGTCACATGGTCGGGATTGCCGGTGCCGATGCCGATCAGGGAAAGCGTGGTCATGGCCCGGGCTTTACGGGTGGGCGCGGCCCCGTGCAAGGCCGCGCCGCATCGGGTCAGGCGGCGGAATAGAGCCGCGGCGTCACCAGGGCCGAGCCCTGTGCCCGCAGCGCCTTGGCCGCGGCCAGCACGGCCAGGTCGGCGATGGGCTCGATCAGCACGACCAGCATGTAGGCCGCGCCGAAGGACAGGATCGAGCCGAGGTTCTCGGCCCCGAAGCCCTGGCCGTAGATCGCCCAGAAGGCCACCCACGCGACCACGCCGCCCTGATAGACTGTCGAAAGCGCCAGAACCTGCCGGTATTCCAGATCGACATAGGCGGTGCCGGGGGCGATGACGCGCCTGGCAACCGCATGCAGGGCGAAGAGCGGCACGAGGAGCGTGGTCAGGTTCATGCCGTATTGCGGCAGGTCGAAGGGCGCGAAGAACAGGCCCTGGATCAGAAGGCCCATGGCCAGCCCGATCGCCGCCGGCCCCGCGCCAAGGATCAGGAAGAGGGTCGAGCCGAGGATGAAGTGGACCTCGGACACGCCCACCGGGAAATGCGGCAGGATCTCGAAGAAGGTGAAGACGCCCACGGTCGCCACCAGCGACCGCAGCGCGACCGAGGCGATGCCGCTTTCGCGGGTGGCCTTGGCGATGTGGTAAAGCGCCGTGCCGCCGGCCGCGGCGGCGGTGGCGTAGCTGAGCGCGATCTTGGCCCCGTCGACGAGGCCCGGTTCGATATGCATGTCTGTCCCTCCTGCCGTCACACCCGACGGCGGTTTGCTTCCTTGCAGGGCCGGTCTCCTGGCTGGCGGATCGCGGCAGGTTCCTTGCCTTCCCGCCCCTCGGGGACAGTGGCCTTGGTGGAACCCGCTCACCGCTGACAGTCGCGGGGGCGGCTGATGTCACGGGCCCCCTGTTGGGTAGGCCCGCTCCTCATTCCCGTTTCAGTCCCGGCGCTTTGCGCCTGATGGGACACCTTGCAGCTTCCTGTCTGCGCCTCTGTCGGCGTCCGGTCAAGGTGGAAGGCGACCGGCCGCGATCAATCCGCGACGCCTTCGGCCAGGCGGCCATAGAGGATCAGGCCGGGCAGGGGCGAACGGTCGCCGGCCAGGGCTTCGGCCAGGGCGGCGACGGTGGTCCGGTGCAGGCGCTGGTCCGGGGTGCTGACGGCTTCGGCCAAAAGCGCCGGCGTGTCGGGCGGCAGACCATGGGCGACCAGCGCCGCGGCGAGCGCGGGGAAGGTCCGCTTGCCCATGTAGACCACCGTGGTCGCGCCGGGATCGGCCAGCGCGGGCAGGTTCAGCCCGGGCGGCAGGTTGCCGGTCACGTCGGCGGCGGTGATGAACTGGATGCGCTGGGCGTGCTGGCGCCGGGTCAGCGGGATCCCCGCCGCCGCCGCTGCCGCCGAGGCCGAGGTGACGCCCGGGATGATCTCGCAGGGGATGCCCGCCGCGCGGACGGCGGTCAGCTCTTCCTCCAGCCGACCGAAGATGCCCGAATCGCCCGATTTCAGCCGCACCACCCGGGCGCCGGTCCGGGCATAGTCCACCAGAAGGCGGCTGACGTGGTCCTGCCTGGGCGAGGCGCGCCCGGCGCGCTTGCCGACGCCCACCATGTCCGCCCCCGGCCGCGCCAAAGCCAGGATCGGCCCCGAGGACAGGTCGTCGAACAGCACCGCATCCGCCGCCTCCAGCGCCTTGACCGCCTTGACGGTCAACAGCTCGGGGTCGCCGGGTCCGGCAGAGACGAAATGGACGAATCCGGTCATGGGGCAGGCGCGATCAGGTGAAAGAAGGTGCCGGTCGATAGCCCGCCGCCGGGCTGGAGTCGAGTGCTCCCGGTCTCATCGACCGGCGCGCCGGTGGCGTCGGTCACCTCGGCCAGCGGTGCATCGGGCTGGGCGAGGATGGTGGAATAGTGGAACTCGTGCCCGCGCAGGCTGCTGCCCGGCGCATGGCCGGGGATGCCCTGCGCCAGCCGCGCCAGCCGGTAGCCCAGATGCATCTTGCGTTTCTCGAAACTGGTGACCAGGCCCAGCAGCCCCGCCATCGGCCAGCGGGCGCCGTCCTTGTCGATGATCGCCTCGCCCATGGCCATGTAGCCCCCGCATTCGCCATGCACGGGCTTGCGGTCGGCAAAGCCGCGCAGCCCGTCGCGAAAGCGGGTGGCCCTGGCAAGCGTGGCCCCGTGCAGCTCGGGATAGCCGCCGGGCAGCCAGCAGACATCGGCCGAAGGATCCGGGCCCTGGTCGGCCAGGGGCGAAAAGGGCAGCACCTCGGCCCCCGCCCGGCGCCATCCGTGCAGAAGATGCGGATAGACGAAGCTGAAGGCCGCGTCCCGCGCCAGGGCGATGCGCTGGCCGGGCGGGGGGATCGGCAGGGGCGGGGCGGGACGCACGGCACTTTCGGCTGCGGCGATCAGGGCGTCGAGGTCCACGGCTTCGCGCACCAGATCGCCCGCCGCGCGCAGAAGGTCGGTCAGCGCCGGCAACTCCTCGGCCTGCACCAGGCCCAGATGCCGCTCCGGCATCGCGATCGCCGCGCGCTTGGGCAGGGCACCCACGACGGGCAGACCCGCCTCCTCCATCCCGGCGCGCAGCAGCGCCTCGTGCCGGGGCGAGGCGACGCGGTTCAGGATCACCCCCGCCAGCTGCAGCCCCGACCGGAACCGCGCCAGACCCTGCGCCACCGCCGCCGCCGTCTGCGCCTGCCCGCTCGCGTCGATCACCAGCACCACGGGCCAACCCATGCGCAGGGCCAGATCCGCCGCCGCGCCATTGCCGCAGGCCCCCGGCGCCGCCACCCCGTCGTAAAGGCCCATCGACCCCTCGGCCAGCACGAGGTCGGCGCCCTCGGCCAGCCCCGCCAGCCCGTCCAGCATCGCCCCCGGCATGGCCCAGCTGTCGAGGTTCACCGACTCCCGTCCCGAGGCTGCGCGGTGAAAGGCCGGATCGATGTAATCCGGCCCGTTCTTGAACGGCTGCACCACCAGCCCGCGCTCCCGCAGCGCGGCCAGAAGCCCCAGCATAACCGTGGTCTTGCCCGTGCCGCTGGCCGGAGCCGAGACCATCAGGCCCGGGATCACCGCCCCGTCTCCGGAAACCGCGGATCGGTGCCCACGGGACGATAGCGCCGGTCGTAGTCGCCCGCGTAAAGCCGGCTTTCCGCGAACCCCTCCTGCGCCAGCGCTCGCCCGACCAGGATCAGCGCCGTCCGCTCGCCCTCGCCGACCGAGGCATCCAGCGTGGCCAGCGTCGCCCGCAGCACCCTCTCCTCGGGCCAGGAGGCGCGGAACACCACCGCCACCGGACAATCCGGCCCGCAGATGGGCATCAGCCGCGCCACCACATCGCCCAACACATGCACCGACAGATGGATCGCCAGCGTCGCCCCGGTGCGGGCGAAGGCCTCCAGGCTCTCGCCCTCGGGCATCGGCGAGGCGCGGCCCGAGGTCCGGGTCAGCACGACGGACTGCGCCAGCCCGGGCAGCGTCAGCTCTGCCCCCAGCGCGGCGGCGGCGGCGGCAAAGGACGGCACCCCCGGCGTCACGTCATAGGGGATGCCCAGGTCCCGCAGGCGCCGCAGCTGCTCGCCCATCGCCGACCAGACCGACAGATCCCCCGAATGCAGCCGCGCCACGTCCAGCCCCGCCGCATGCGCCGTGGCGATCTCCGCCATGATCTCGTCCAGCGACAGCGGCGCGGTGTTAACGATCCGGCAGCCGGGCGGACAATGCGCCAGCACCCCTTCCGGCACCAGCGACCCGGCATACAGACAGACGGGCGAGGCCGCGATCAGGTCGCGCCCCCGGATCGTCAGCAGATCCGCCGCCCCCGGCCCCGCCCCGATGAAATGGACGGTCATGTCAAAACCCTCGCTTGCCCCGGCATTTGCCCTTTACCCAAATACTCCCGCCGGAGGTGCGACATGGTTTGCGCCACTGGTTCGAGCATACCATGTCGCGGCCGAGCCGGTTGCGCGGCCCCCGGGCCGCGCAGAGGCGAGACACAGGCTTGCGCCGCAAGGCGCTCCATTCGGCTCCCGTGTCTCATGCCGCGCCCTCGGCAATCGCCGCCGTCGCCATCCCGTCTGCGGACACCGCCCGCGGCCCCCGCAGTCGCGCGCCCGGCCCCGCCGCCGCAAGCGCCGCCGCCTCGGCCAGCGAGCCGGTCCCGAACCGCGCCGCCACCCGCTGCGACTGCGTCACCGTCTCCTGGCCGCGCAACGCCGCGTCCGGCACCGCGATCACGGGCAGCCCCAGCTCCCGGCCCAGATCCGCCAGCCCCCCTGCCTTGCCCTGCACCGTCGCCAGATGCGTCACGCCCGCAGCCCCCCCCGCGCGGGCCAACGCCTCGCGCAGCGCCGCACCACTTGCCCCCGACCGGAACCCGAAGCCCGCCACGATCATCGCACGACGCTCCATTGCAGGATCGGCAGCGCCGCGCGCCAGCCGCGCTTGCGCCCGATGGCGGCGGGTTCGGACAGCTCGACACGCAGGAGATTGCCGCCCACCCGCGCCGACCAGTCGAGGACCAGCGCCTCGGTCTCCAGCGTCACCGCGTTCAGGACCAGCCGGGCACCCTCGGGCATCACCTCCCACAGCCGGGCCAGCAAGGCCTCGGACGCCCCGCCGCCGACAAAGACCGCATCGGGCGGCGGCAGGCGCTCCAGCCCCTCGGGCGCACGGGCCTCGGTCAGCCGGTGGCGGTGCGACAGGCCGAAGGCCGCGACATTGCCCCGGGCGCGCTCGGCCCGCGCCGGATCGGCCTCCAGCGCCTCGACCCGCGCGCCTCCGGCCAGCAGCCACTCGATGCCGACCGACCCCGAGCCCGCTCCGATGTCCCAGAGCAACTCGCCCACCCTCGGCGCCAGGGCAGACAGGGTCAGCGCGCGGACCGGGCGCTTGGTGATCTGGCCGTCATGGTCAAACAGGGCATCGGGCAGGCCGCCGGCCCGCGGCAGCCCGGGATCGGTGGCCTCGATGGCCGCCGAGACCGGGGCACCTATGGGGCCATCCGGCAGTCCCCGGCTTATCCGCTCCAGCGGACCGCCCAGCCGCTCCAGCACGGTCAGCCGCGCATTCGGATGCCCGTTCGCCGCCAGCCAGGCCGCAAGCTCGGCCACCGCCGCCCCATCGCGCAGGGTGCAGATTGCCCGAACCCCCCGCCCCAGCACCGGGCGCAGCCGGTCGAAGGGTGACGCGTGCAGGCCAAGGCACTGCACCTCCTCCAGCCGCCAGCCCAGCCGGTTCGCCGCCAGCTGGAAGCTGGACGGCGCGGGATGCGACACCCAGTCGCCGGGGGCGAGATGCGCCATCAGGCTGCCGCCCGCCCCGAACCAGAACGGATCGCCCGAGGCGAGGACGACCACCCGTCGCCCGCGATGCTCCAGCACCGGGGCGATGTCGAAGGGCACGGGCCAGGGTCGGCCCCTCTCCCCCGCCTCGACCAGCGCCAGATGCCGCGGGCCGCCGAAGACGACCTCGGCCCCTGCCAGGGAGGCGCGGCTTGCGGTCGACAGGCTCTGCGGTCCATCCTCGCCCAGACCGATGATCGTCAGCCAGGGATCAGCCATGACCCCCCTCCTTCCGCCGCGCGTCCTTCTCCTCGGCGGCACCACCGAGGCCGCCGCCATGGCCCGCGCGCTGGCCGAGGCCGGGGTGGAGGCGGTCTATTCCTACGCCGGACGGACCGGGTCCCCGGTGGCGCAGCCCCTGCCCGTCCGTATCGGTGGCTTCGGCGGGGCCGAGGGGCTGGCGGCCTATCTCCGCGCCGAGGGCATCACGCATCTGGTCGATGCGACCCACCCCTTCGCGGCACAGATGAGCCGGAATGCGGTGAAAGCCTGCGCGGCGACGCAAACCCCGCTGATCGCGCTGGAGCGCGAGCCCTGGCAGGCCGGCGAGGGCGACCGCTGGACCCATGTCCCCGACCCTGCCGGGGCGGTTGCGGCCCTCGGACAGGCCCCGCAACGGGTGTTCCTTGCCATCGGTCGCCAGACCCTTGACGCCTTCGCGGCGGCGCCGCAGCACCATTACCTCTTGCGGCTGGTGGACCCGCCGACCGAACCGCTGCCCCTGCCCCTGGCCGAGGCGGTGATCGCGCGGGGGCCCTTCACGGTGGCGGGCGACCGGGCGCTGCTCTCGGACCACCGGATCGAGGTGATCGTGGCCAAGAACGCGGGCGGCGCGGGGGCCGAGGCCAAGCTTGTCGCCGCGCGGGATCTGGGCTTGCCGGTCATCCTGATCGACCGGCCCTGGGTGCCCGACCGCCCGGTGGCGCGGACGGTGGCCGAAGTCATGGCGTGGCTCTAGCGGGCGGCTCGTCGAGCCCTTCGGGCACTCCTCGCGGGGGTGCTCCGAGGAGGAACCGAAGGGAACGACGAGGGTTTCGGCGCTCATTTCACGCTCCGGGGGGAGTAGACCCACGGCCCGACGCGGCGGGTGGCGGAATTGCCGAGGATGACCACGGTGCGCATGTCGGCCATCTCGGGTGTCGCTTCGCCCAGGGTGACGGTGGTCAGGCGCTGGTCGGGCGTGGAGACGGCACGGGCGAAGGTGACAAGGCGGTCCGGCCCGCATTCCTCGCGCAGGGTGGCGAGGGCTTTCACGAACCCTTCCGGGCGGCTGGCCGAACGAGGGTTGTAGAAGGCCATCGCGAAATCGGCGCGGGCGGCGTGGCGGAGGCGGGTCTCGATCACCTCCCAGGGCTTCAGGTTGTCGGACAGGTTGATGCAGCAGAAATCGTGGCCCAGGGGGGCCCCGGCGGCGGCGGCGGCGGCGAGCATGGCGGTGATGCCAGGCAGGACGCGGATGTCCAGCGCCTGCCAGTCCGCGCGGCCCTCCAGCGCCTCGAACACGGCCGAGGCCATCGCGAAGACGCCCGGATCGCCGGAGGAGACGACGACGACGCGGCGCCCCTCGGCGGCCATCTGCAAGGCAGCGCGGGCGCGGTCGAGTTCGACGCGGTTGTCGGACGGGTGCAGCGTCAGTCCGTCGCGTGGGGCGACGCGGGCGACATAGGGGATGTAACCGACAACATCCGTCGCCTCGGCCAGGGCGGCCGAGACCTCGGGCGTGACCAGCCGGTCGTCGCCGGGGCCGAGGCCCGCGATGGCCAGCCAGCCGCTCATTCCGGCAGCTCCGGGCGGCGGCCGTGGCCGTGGACGAGGACGATCGCGAAATAGGGGCAATCATTCGGATCTACGTCGGCGAGGCGCGCGACGCGCTGGTTCGGCATGGTGCCGCGTTCGACGAGCCAGGCCCGGTCGAGCCGCCCCGCCCGCTCCAGCGCGCGGCGGACGCGGGGCAGGTTGCGGCCGGTCTTCATGATGACCAGCGCGTCCGCCTGTTCCATGTGGCGGACGAGGTCGTCCTCGGGCAGCGTGGCCATGAGCACGGTCAGCACGTCGTCGCCCCAGGTGATCGGCATGTCGGTGGCGGTCCAGCATCCGGTCATGCCGGTGATGCCGGGGATCACCTCCACGGGCACCCGGCCTTGCAGGCGGGAATGGAGGTGCATGAAGCTGCCGTAGAAGAAGGGGTCGCCCTCGCAGAGAACGACGACATCCTCGGTCTCGGCCAGCGCCGCGAGGCGGTTCGCCCAGTCGTCATAGAAATGCGCCAGCGCGTCGATGTAGCCCGGGCTGTCGAAGGGCAGTTCCGTGGTGACCGGATATTCCATCGGGTATTCCACGGCGTCCGGGGGAAGCATCCCCTCGACGATCCGGCGCGCCTGCCCGGCACGGCCCTCCTTGCGGAAATAGGCGACATGTTTCGCCGCGCCGATGGTGCGGGCGGCCTTGAGGCTCATCAGGTCCGGGTCGCCGGGGCCGAGCCCGGCGCAGATCACGCGGCCCATGGCGCGCCCCTTTCGATCTTCGTCGGGCGCCCCCCACCCCCCTCCCCTCCCCACGAGGGGGAGGGCAAGGGCGGAACGGGCAGATCACGGGACAGTGGAACCGGCGGGGCCATGGTCATTCCTTACGGGAGGCAAGCGCGTTGACGGCTGCCACGGTGATCGCGCTGCCACCGAGGCGTCCCTTGACGATAAGGCTGGGGGCCGGGGGTGCTTCCATCAGCGCGTCCTTCGACTCGGCGGCGCCGACGAAGCCCACCGGGCAGCCGATGATCGCGGCGGGGCGGGGGCAGGCGGGGTCTTCCAGCATGTTCAAGAGGTGGAACAGCGCCGTGGGCGCGTTGCCGATGGCGACGACGGACCCCGCCAGGTGCGGACGCCAGAGTTCCAGCGCGGCGGCGGAGCGGGTGTTGCCCATTTCCTTTGCCAGAGCCGGGACCTGAGGGTCGTGCAGCGTGCAGATCACCGCGTTGTCCCTGGGCAGGCGGGCGCGGGTGATACCCTCGCTGACCATCCGGGCGTCACAGAGGATGGGCGCGCCGTCTTCGAGTGCGGCGCGCGCGGCTATCGCCATGCCGGGGGTGAAGCGGATGTGCGGGGCAAGCTCCACCATCCCGGCGGCATGGATCATGCGGACGGCGACAATTTCCTCTTCGGGCGTGAACCGGGCGAGGTCGGCCTCGGCCCGGATCATGGCGAAGCTCTGCCGGTAGATCGCGGCGCCATCGGTTTCATAGAGGTGGGGCATGCGGGGCCTTCAGGTGGTCGAGGATTGCCTGCCGGGAGAGGCCCGTCAGGCTTGGCGTGTCATGGGCGGTTCCGTTCCGGATCAGGTCGTAGCCCTTGCCGGTGGCGGTGATTGTCAGGGGCGCGGGGCCGGGATGGGCGCAACCCTTGGCGCAGCCGGAGATGTGGAGGGTCTGGCCGGGCACCAGGTGCGGGGCAAGCTGGCGGGCAAGCCGGCGCGTATCGCCAAGCGCCTGCGGGCAGGCGGGGGCACCGGTGCATGCGGTGATCCGCAGGATCGGGTCTGCGGGTGCGGTGATGACGCCCGGGATGGCCGGCAGTGTCGGTGCGCCGACAACGAACAGCATGCGCCAGGGTGTCGGGCGGATCTCGTGGCCAAGGGCGGCGAGGGCGTGCAGCGTTTCGGCGCGCATCTGGCCGAAGGCGAGGGCGACGAGGGCGCCGTCCGGGTGGAGACCGGGGCCGGGCGTCGGGAGCGGCTCGGCGGGGGCAAGGGTGCAACCGGAGGGGACGATGCCCCGGGCGACGAGAGCGGCCATGCGCCCCCGGCCATTGGCGATGCCGCCGCTGGCGACGAACCAGTCGGCCATGGCGATGGCGTCTGTGGCAAGGTCGGTGACGGGCTGGCCGGAGGGGTGGCCGTCGGGGCGAAGGATCAGGCTGCCGTCCGCGCTGCGTTCGACGCGAATGTCGGCGGAGGCCCCGGTCAGAACCGGGCGGGGGCCGGTGTCCAGCGCGAAGCCGAATTTGGCCGGAAGTTTCGGCATCTGGGCGAGGGCGGCGGTGAGGGTGGCGGTGAGGCTGTCGGTCTCGGCCAAAATCTTTCGTCCGAAAGATTTTGGCGTCTCTCCTGCACCTTCGGTCTCGCGGAAGGGCGTGACGATGAGGTTGCGGAGGGTTTCGGTCTCGATGTCGGGGTCGATCAGGCCATGGGCGCGGAGGTCGTCGATGAGGCGCGGATGCGAGGCCTCGGTCACGCCGCGCAGTTGCAGGTTGGCGCGGGCGGAGAGGTCGATGATGCCATTGCCATGGGTTTCGGACGCTGTCGCTATGGCTGCGGCCTGCGCCGGGGTCAGGCGGCCCATCGGCGGACGGATGCGCACGACGAGGCCGTCGCCGGAGGGCATGGGGCGGAGGGCTCCGGGGCACCAGCCCTTGATCTCCCAGGCGGTCATGCGGCGGCCCCCAGGGTCTGCACGGGTGTTGAAAGGAGCGCGTTCCGCGCGCGCCTTTTGTCTCGCCTCTGCGCGCGAAGGGCGCGCAACCGGCTCGGGTGGCCTCCGGCAGGGATATTTGCAGACAGATGAAATGGCCGGGTCATGCGGCACCGTCCAGCCGGGCTGCAATGGAGTTGCGGCGGGTCTGCCAGAGGCCGGCGTCGCGGAGGCGGCGGAAGAGGTCTTCCATCGCGGCGAGGGCCTGCGGGTTTTCGCGTTGGAGGAAGTCGCGGACCTCGTCGCGGCCCAGGGTGGCCTCGTGGTAGAGGTCGAAGAGGTGCGGGGGGACGACCTGGGCCAGATGCGCGAAGGCCGCCATGTGGTCGAGAGTGGCGGCGATTTCGGCCCCGCCCCGGAAGCCGTGGTGCATCATGCCTTCGGCCCAAGCCGGGTTGGCGGCCCGGGCGCGGACGACGCGGGCGATTTCCTCGGTGAGGGTGCGCGCGTGGGGCGTGTCCGGGCGGGTCGCGTCGAGGTGGTAGAGGGTTGGTTTCGCGCCGCCCAGCCTGGCCACGGCGGCGGCGAAGCCGGCCTCGTGCGCGGCGTAGTCGGCGGCGATCAGGACATCGGTTTCGGGGAGGTCCTGGGCGTGGACGAAGCTGTCTGACGCAAGGACGCGCTGTTCGAGGGCCGCGCGGGCCTCGTGCGACTGGCCGTCCGGGCCGATGGCCCAGGAGGAGGCGTTGAGCCAGGCTTCGCCGGCGGCCTGGAGGGCCTCGTCGGTGAAGGTGTCGGCGGCGGTTCCCATGCCGAGGCCGTAGAGGCCGGGTCTCGGGCCGAAGACGCGGGATTGCCTTGTGGTGTAGGGGTTGTCCTCGGGCGCTTCGTCGCGTTGGCTGAGGGCTTCGGCGCCGGCCTCGAATAGCTGGGCGAGCGTCGGGAACACGTCGCGGAACAGGCCGGAGACGCGGAGAGTGACGTCGATGCGGGGGCGGCCGAGGAGGGCGAGGGGAAGGATCTCGAAGCCGGAGACGCGGGCGGAGCCGTCGTCCCATTTCGGCGCAAGGCCGGCGAGGTGCAGGGCCATGGCGAATTCCTCGCCCGCCGTGCGCATCGTGGCGCTTCCCCAGAGGTCGACGACCAGCCCGCGCGGGTAGTCGCCGTGGTCCTGCAGGTGGCGGCGGATCAGTTCCTCGGCCAGCTTGACGCCCTGGGCATGGGCATTGCGCGAGGGGACGGCGCGGGGATCGACGGAGAAGAGGTTGCGCCCAGTGGGCAGCACGTCGCTGCGGCCCCGGTGGGGAGAGCCGGCGGGCCCGGGCGCGACGCGCTGGCCGTTGAGGGCGGTGAGGAGGCCCTGGGTCTCGCCTTGGCCGTCGCCGAAGATGTGGAGACCTTGGCCGAACTGGCTTTCCTTCAGGTCGCAGACGAAGCGGTCGATCCGGGTGATCGCCTCGGCCGGGGTGGCGCTGGCGGACAGGCCGAGGTCGGCGGCGACGCCGGAGGCGGCGGCCTCGTCGCGGATCGTCTCGATCAGGCGGCGGCGGCGGGCGGGGTCGAGGCCGTCGGCTGTGGAGTATTCGTCGAGGAGGCGTTCGAGGCGTTGGAGTTCGGGCGGGACCTGGGCCGTGGTGAGCGGCGGCGGCAGGTGGCCGAGGGTGACGGCGCCAATACGGCGCTTGGCCTGGGCGGCCTCGCCGGGGTCGTTGACGATGAAGGGGTAGATGACCGGGGTGGGGCCGATCAGCGCCTCGGGCCAGCAGGTGTCGGAAAGGGCGACGGACTTGCCCGGCAGCCATTCCAGCGTGCCGTGCGCGCCCATGTGGATCAGCGCGTGGAGGCCTTGGCGTCGGAGCCAGAGGTAGAAGGCGACATAGGCATGGCGCGGGGTGCGGGAGAGGTCGTGATAGTCGCTGTCGCGGCTGGCGACCTCGCCGCGTTCGGGTTGCAGCGCGATCAGCGCATGGCCGCGCCGGGTGGCGGGGAAGCGGAACTGGCCGTCGCGGACCGAGGGGTCGGAGGCGGGGTCGCCCCAGGCCTCGTGAAGGTCGGTGCGAAGCGGCTCGGGGAGGGTTTCGAGGGCCGCGAGATAGTCGGCAACGGGCCAGGCGAGGGTTTCCGTCAGGGCCTCGGTCAGCGGTGCGCCATTGGCGATCCGGTAGCCCTCGGCGGCGAGGGTTTCCAGAAGGCGGTCGGTGGAGGCCAGCGCGTCGAGGCCGACGGCATGGGCCATCTGGTGCGGGCGGCCGGGGTAGGTGGAGAGGATGACGGCCAGCTGGCGGTCCGGCGCGGGAGTGGTGGCCAGGCGGTGCCAGCGGCTGACGCGGCCCACGACGGCAGCGATTCGGGCCGCGTCGGCGCGGTGAGCGAAGCGGGAGAATTGCAGGTCCGGGTGGCGTTTGCCGGGGGACTTGTGGCTGACGATGCCGGCGAAGAGACGGCCGTCGACTTCCGGCAGGACGACGTGCATGGCCAGGTCGGCGGGCGACAGGCCCCGGTCAGAGGCCGCCCAGTCGCGGCGGCGGGCGGTGGAGAGGGCGACCTGGAAGACCGGACAGGTGGCGGCATCGAAGGGGGTCGCGCCGTCGTCGGCCTTGGCGGAGAAGGCGGTGGCGTTCACGATGGCCATGGATGGGTTTGCGGCGAGATGGGCGGACAGCCAGTCCGCGACGCCCGGAGCCTTGAGGCTGGGGGCGAAGGCGCCATGGGCGGCGAAGCCTTCCGCGCGGAGGGCATGGATCAGGGCGTCCACAGGGCCGGTGTCGCCGGAGGTCAGGTAGCTGCGGTAGAAGGTGACGAGGACGGTGCCCTTTCCGGGCAGCCCCCCCTCCCCCGCCGTGGGGAGGGGAGGGGTGAGGGGGGCTTCCGGCACGGGAATGACCCCGCGCTCGGGATCGTAGAACCCCATCTGCGGTACGGTCTTGTCGCCCATCACCGGCGCGGCGTAGATGCCGGCGGCCAGCGCCAGCTGCGCCAGCGCGGCATGGGCGGCCACCGCGCCCCCCTCGTCACACAGCGCCTGCAACCGGCGGAGGGTGGAGACGGGGAGCGTGGACAGCTCGTCGAGGCGCGGGTCGGGGCGACCGTCGGCGGGGAGGATGGCCAGCGCCGTGCCGGTGCGGCGGGCGAGGTCCTGTAGCGTGGCGAGGCCGTAGGGCCAGTAGGCCTCGCCCCCGATCAGGCGGACGAGGATGGCCCTGGCGCCGGAGAGGGTGCGTTCCGCGTAGGTGTCGACCGAGATCGGGTGCTTCAGCGCGATGAGATTGGCGAGGCGGACGCTGGGTTGGAAACCCGCCCCGCGGGCGCGCTCATAGCCCGCCGTGAAGGCCCCGAGGTCGCTGTCGGAGAAGGAAAGCACCACCAGGTCGGCCGGGTCCTGGCCGAGGTCGAAGGGGGTCTCGGTTTCCTCAAGCCCGTGGCTTTCGCGGAAGACGACGTGCATGTCAGCCCCTCGTCATCCACGGGTCGAAAGTGGCCTGGACGGAGCCGTTGCCTTCCCTTGTCAGATTTGCCCAAAGCAAATCTGACCGCGCCCGACCCGCCCCCGGGGGGCGGGCGCGATATATCGCCCCCACCCCCGCGTGCCGGTCGCGGTCAGATTTGCACGCGATGTTGGGCAGAGCCATCGTGTCAGGCCCCCAGGACCTTGCGGATCGCGGGTTCATCGATGTCGTCGTGTTCGGCGATCACGACCAGCTGCGACCGGCGCGGTTCGGTGCCCCAGGGGCGGTCGTATTGCATGCGGACGCGGGCGCCGACAGCCTGGACCAGCATCCGCATCGGCTTGCCCGCGACCGCGACATGGCCCTTGACGCGGAGGATCTTCAACTCCTCGGCCAGCCGGACGATGGCGGCGGACAGGGCCTCGGGGTCGGTGACCTCGGGCAGGTCGATGACGACGCTGTCGAAATCGTCATGCTCGTGGTCGTCGGCCCCGTCGTGGTGCGAGGGGCGGGCGGCGAGGTCGTCCTCGGCGGCGGCGTTCAGCCCCAGGATAACGCGCGGGTCGATCACGCCGTCGGTCATCGGCAGCATGGGGACGGGGCGGGTCATCTCGGCGCTGATGACCTCTTTAGCGGCCGCGAGCCCCGCGTCCCCGGCAAGGTCGGCCTTCGACAGAAGGATCAGGTCGGCACACAAGATCTGGTCCTCGAAGACCTCCGACAGCGGCGTCTCGTGGTCGAGCGATGCATCGGCCGAGCGCTGGGCCTCCACGGCCTGCACATCCGGGGCGAAGCGGCCGGCAGCGACAGCCTCGGCATCGGCCAGCGCGATGACGCCGTCCACCGTGATCCGGCTGCGGATCGCGGGCCA
Source organism: Tabrizicola flagellatus (assembly GCF_008271465.1). Lineage (GTDB taxonomy): Bacteria > Pseudomonadota > Alphaproteobacteria > Rhodobacterales > Rhodobacteraceae > Tabrizicola > Tabrizicola flagellata. The sequence goes on from NZ_VMDU01000002.1 coordinate 208,827, forward strand.
GTCGAAGGCTTTCAGAAGGGGCTTCGGCAGGGCAAGACCCGAGGTCTCGATCAGGATGTGGTCGGGGCGCTGCGGCATGGCCATCAGCTGTTCGATCGTCGGGATGAAATCGTCGGCGACAGTGCAGCAGATGCAACCGTTGGCAAGCTCCACGATGTTCTCGACGGGGCAGTTCTCGTCCGCGCAGGATTTCAGGATCTCGCCGTCCACGCCCACGGTGCCGAACTCGTTGACCAGGATCGCGAGGCGCTTGCCTTGCGGGTTCCGCATCAGGTGGCGGATCAGCGTGGTCTTTCCCGCGCCCAGGAAGCCGGTGATCACTGTCACGGGGATTTTGGTCAGGTCGGTCATTCGGCGGCCTCTGGCAGGGGGTGAGGGGGGATGCGGGCGATGCTCTGCTTGCGGAAGACGGTCGGGCGGTCGCGCCAGGGGACGATGCCGTCCGTGGTGGCGGCGTATTTCCCGGCGCCTTCCAGGATTGCCGGCACGTCGTCAAGCGTCAGCCGGCCATAGACATAGGACCATGCGCCGGGCCTGGTCAGCGAGACGGCGCAGCCGGTGTTGCAGGCGGACAGGCACTCGACGCCCACGATGCGGACGCCTTCGGGTGCGGGACCGGCGGTCAGGGCGGCATGAAGCAGCGCACCGGGGGGCTGTGCGCCCTCGGGGACCGGCTGGCCGGCCTTGCAGGTGATGCAGACGAAAAGGGTCGTGCCCATCATTGCCTATCCAAAGGCGAAAGGGGTGGGCCAGCGAGGGGCCGCCCGATACCTGGGGCCGCCGATCACCGGTCGCGGAACACCCCGTCCGCCGGTTGCCTTCCGCGCTGGCAGGTCTCCCGGCTTGCGGATACGGGGCATCTGCCCCACGGCCCCCGCCTTCCCGGCTGCCGCCAGTGGCCATGGGACCTCTCCGGTCACGGTCGCGGGGGCGGCTGCTTCCAGGTCACTTCCGGCCTGTCGCATTCCCTCTTCGCCTGTCATAAACAGGAACCAGCGCCAGCCCACCTGAGGCAAGCACCCCCACCTTGTCAAGGATAGGACCGACCATGACCGACCCTGTTGCGACCACCACCCCCGATGACCTGGCCCGCCACGCGCAGAAGATGGCCAAGAAGAAGGCCGCGCGGGACAGGATCATGGCGGGGAAGGAGGGGGAGAAGGGTCTGGTCATCGTCCATACCGGGGCAGGGAAGGGCAAGTCCTCTAGCGGATTCGGGATGATCCTGCGCTGCATCGCGCATGGGATGCCCTGCGCGGTCGTGCAGTTCATCAAGGGCGCCTGGGATACCGGCGAGCGGCGGCTGCTGACCACCCATTTCGCCGACCTCTGCCAGTTTCACGCGATGGGCGAAGGCTTCACCTGGGAGACGCAGGACAAGGCCCGCGACATCGCCGCCGCAAGGGCGGGGTGGGAGAAGGCGAAGGAACTGATCCGGAACCCGGAAATCAGGATGGTGTTGTTGGACGAGATCAATATCGCGCTGCGCTACGACTACCTCGACATCGGCGAGGTGCTGGCGTTCCTGAGATCGGAAAAACCCCCCTTGACCCATGTCGTCCTGACCGGGCGGAATGCGAAGGACGAGCTGATCGAGGCGGCGGATCTGGTCACCGAGATGACCCTGATCAAGCATCCGTTCCGGGCCGGCATCAAGGGCCAGCCGGGTGTGGAGTTCTGACCCTGTCCACGGTGGACAAAAGCAGATACGCCAAAAAGATCAAAAGGTTGGTCGCGGACGTTAGGGATTTGGCAAGGATATGGCAGGAGGCGGAAAGATGCGGAAACCCTGGCTTGGACTGGCGGTTCTGATGGCGGGGCTTCTCGCCTCGGGCTGCGCGCCGCTGGTGGTGGGGGGCGCGGCGGCCGTGGTCGCCGACGAGGTCGTGGAACAGGACAAGGGCGGCGACGGGTTGTTCTGAGCGGCCCGGTCCTCCCGCAAGGCTGGCCATCGGCGGCATCCCGCCGAAGGCCGGCCGACCTTCCGAAGGAAAAAGATCAGATCCCCGGCCTGTGGCCCGGACGGGTCGTTGTTGCGCGAAGTGATGCAGGTGGACACTTGAGATGTAACCGTCGTTACTATAGCTTTGTCCGCATGACCGAGCTTGCCTGGCTTCTCCTGACCTACAAGGTGCCTGCCGAACCCTCGGCAAGGCGCATTGCCATCTGGCGCAAGCTGAAGGGCATGGGCGCGGTCTATCTGCAGAACGGGGTCTGCGTCCTGCCGCGCACCGACGACCATCTGCGCCGGCTGAAGATGATCGAGAACGACATCGCCGAGGCCGGCGGCGAGGCGGTGCTGTTGCAGACCATTGCGCTGGATGCCGCGCAGGAGGCGCGGGTCGTCGGCCGGTTCAAGGCCGACCGCGACGAGGCCTATGCCGAGTTCATCGACAAGTGCGACGATTTCGAACGCGAGGTGGCCAAGGAGATCACCGCCGGCCACTACAGCTATGCCGAACTGGAAGAGAACGACGCCGACCTGAAGAAGCTGCAGGGCTGGCTGGACCGGATCGGCAAGCTGGACTTCTACGGCGCCGACCGCGCCGAGGAGGCGCGGAGGCGGCTCAAGGGCTGCGAGGCGGTGCTAGACGACTATGCCCGCCGCGTCTTCGACGCCAAGGGCGAAAGCGACTGAGCGAGGAGCATCCGCATGACCCGGACCAGACCCCTGACTGCCTTCTTCCCGCATTTCCCGCCCGAGCATCTGCCGGCCGGTCCGTCGCAGCTGATGATCCGGGCCGACCGGCAACGCCAGCGCGCCGCCCTGGCGCGGCTGGACGACCGGATGCTGAGGGACATCGGCCTGACCCGCGCCGAGGCTGACGCCGAAGCCCGGCGGCACGACTGACCCCCAGGACACGCCTCGACGGAGACCCGCGATGACAGGAACCACAGGGACCAAGGCCGCCTCGCTCTGGCGGGGACTGCCCGCCGGGATCTGGGCGCTGGGCTTCGTGTCGATGCTGATGGATGTCTCGTCCGAGATGATCCACGCGCTTCTGCCAGTCTATCTGACGGTCGGGCTGGGCGCCTCGGCCCTGGCGGTTGGGGTGATCGAGGGCATCGCCGAGGCCACGGCGGCAATCACCAAGGTCTTTTCCGGCGCGCTGTCCGACCGGATCGGCCGGCGGAAGGAACTGGCGGCGCTGGGCTACGGGATGGCGGCGCTGACCAAGCCCGTCTTTCCCCTGGCGCCCTCGCTGGGCTGGGTGGTGGCGGCGCGGTTCATCGACCGGGTGGGCAAGGGCATCCGCGGCGCGCCACGCGACGCGCTGGTGGCCGACCTTGCGCCCGAGGGGCGGCGCGGCGCGGCATTCGGGCTGCGGCAGTCGCTGGACACCTTCGGCGCCTTCCTCGGGCCGCTCATGGCCATCGCGCTGATGTGGGCCTTTGCGAACGACTTCCGGTCGGTGTTCTGGGTTGCCGTCATCCCGGCCTTCCTCGCGCTGGGGCTGATCCTGTTCGCCGTGAAGGAGCCCGCCCGGCCCGAGGGGCTGCGCAAGGTTCGCAATCCGCTGGCTCGGGCCGAACTGCGGCTTCTGGGCGGCACCTACTGGGCAGTGGTGGCGGTGGCCACGGTCTTCACCCTGGCGCGGTTTTCCGAGGCCTTCCTGATCCTGCGCGCCGAGGAGGTTGGGCTGTCGCTGATGCTGGTGCCGCTGGTGCTGGTGGGGATGAACGCGGTCTATGCGGTTTCGGCCTGGCCGGCGGGGGTGCTGTCGGACCGGATGAGTCGGCCTGTCCTTCTCATGGCGGGGCTGGCGCTCTTGATCGCGGCCGATCTGGTGCTGGCGCTGGCGCCCGGCTTCGCGGGCCTTGCCCTGGGGATCGCGCTCTGGGGGCTGCACATGGGGCTGACGCAGGGCCTGCTGTCGGCGCTGGTGGCCGAGGCGGTGCCGGCGGAACTGCGCGGCACGGCCTTCGGCATGTTCAACCTGGTGACGGGCGCGGCGCTGCTTCTGGCCAGCGTGATCGCGGGGGCGTTGTGGCAGGGGCTGGGGTCGGAGGCGACCTTCCTTGCGGGTGCGGGCTTCGCGCTGGTCGCGGCGCTGGGCCTGCTGCCCTTGCGCGGGCGACTGGCCTGAGAGGGTCAGACCTGGCGGGGGCCGTAGAGGATGACCGCCGCGCCGATGATGCAGATGGCCGATCCGATCGTGTCCCAGCGGTCGGGCCGGGTGCCTTCCACCGCCCAGAGCCAGGCGAGCGAGGCGACGATGTAGATCCCGCCATAGATCGCATAGGCGCGGCCGGCATGTTCCACATCGACGAAGGTCAGGAGCCAGGCGAAGAGGCCAAGGCAGACCGCGGCGGGGATCAGCCAGAGCGCGGGTTTGTCCAGCCGCCACCAGCCCCAGACGGCAAAGCATCCGGCGATCTCGAAAAAGGCGGCGGCGGCGAAGATCAGGGCGTTCTGCATGGGCTGACTTGGCCAGAAGTCGGGCGCAAAGGCAATTCCGTTTCAGCCATGGCGCCAGACTTTCACGGCGGAAATCACGAGGATTGCCGCAAGCATGGGCAGAAGAAGGCTTCCGGGCACCACCCCCAGAAGCTGCCCGCCGAGGAAGGCGCCGAGGATCGACCCCGCCGCCATGACCAGGACGAAGCGGCCGTTGCGGGCCAGCGTCGCAAAGCTTTCGTCGCGGGAATAGCGGGCGAAGCCCATCAGCATGGTCGGCAGGCTGACGGCCAGCGAGAGCGAGCCGGCGAGTTTCACATCCGCCCCGAAGAGGAGGATCAGGGTGGGGATCAGCAGCTCTCCGCCCGCCACCCCCATCAGCGAGGCGACGACCCCGATCCCGAAGCCCGCCGCGACGCCCGCGACGATCTGCGCCGGGCCGGTCAGGGCGGGGCCCGCGCCTTCGGCGTCGTGGCCGATCAGAAGCGCGGCGGCGATCAGGACGAGAAGCGCGGCGATGACCTTGTAGAGCGTGGTCGAGGACAGCCGCGTGGCCCAGCCCGCCCCGGCCCAGGCCCCGGCAAGGCTGCCGGCCAGAAGGTTCAGGATCATCGGCCAGTGCGCGGCGATTTCGGCGAAGGGGACAGTGCCGGCGCGGAAGGGCAGGGCGGCGGCGACGACGACAAGGCTGGTGGCCTTGTTCAGGATCACGGCCTCGAGCGGCGGAAAGCGGAACAGGCCGAGGAGCAGCGGCAGGCGGAACTCGGCCCCGCCGAGGCCGATCAGCCCCCCGAGGCTGCCAACCCCGGCGCCGGCGGCGAAGGCGGCGGGCAGGCTCCGGCGCGGGTCAGTCATGGGTCGCGCCCGCGATATGATCGCGCGCGACCGACATCGACTTCAGCACGGCATGGGCCGCGTCGCCGGGGCGCAGGTCGAGTTGCCCAGCCGCGCGGCGGGTGATGCGGGCGAGGATCTCGTCATCCCCCACGGCAAGGTGGACCATGACGCCGGGACCCTCCCCCGCGCGGATCGCGGAGACGGTGCAGGGCAGGATGTTCTGCGCCGAGAGGCCCTCGGGCCGGCAGCGGGACAGGATCACCTCATGCGCCATGATCCGCACCCTGACCCTGGTGCCGGGCGGGCTGTCGATGCCGGGCAGGTAAAGCGGCCCGGCGGCGGTGGTCAGGCGGGTCAGGCCGTCCTCTTCCGCGCCCTCGACGGTTGCGGGCAGCAGGGCCGCGACCTCGCGGATGCCCATGGCCCGCAGGGCGTCCGGGTCGGCCATCACGGCTGCGGTGGTGCCTTCCCTCACGACGCGGCCCTTTTCGATCACCAGCATCCGGTCGGCCAGCAGCTGCGCCTCGTTCATGTCGTGGGTGACCAGCACCACCGGCATCTTCAGATGCCCGCGCAGGGCAAGGATCTCGGCATGCAGCCGTTCCCGCGTCGCCCGGTCCACGGCCGAGAAGGGTTCGTCCAGGAGAAGCGCCGAAGGTTTCCGCGCCAGCGCGCGGGCCAGGGCCACGCGCTGCTGCTGGCCGCCCGACAGTTGCGCGGGCTTGCGGTCGGACAGGCCGTGGAGGTTCACGAGGTCCAGAAGCCGCGCGGCCTCGGCCGGGTCGGGGCGGTCCATGGCGGCCAGGACGTTCTGCGCCGCCGTCATGTGCGGGAAAAGCGCGTAGTTCTGGAACACCACGCCGACATGGCGGCGATGGGTGGGCAGGGCGATGCCGGATCCGGTGTCGAGCCAGGTTTCCCCGTCCACCGCGACCCTTGCCGTGGTCGGCCGCCACAGCCCGGCGATGCTGCGCAGGATGGTGGTCTTGCCCGACCCGGAATGGCCTACCAGCGCCAGAAGCTCGCCCGGCGCCACCGCGAAGGCCACGTCCAGCGGGATCGGCGCCTCGGCCCGAAGGGCGACTTCCAGCGTCATGCCAGCCTCCGCCCGATGCGCGCCGAAAGCGCGTAGGTGATGGCGATGGCCGAGAAGGAGATGGCGACCAGCGCCGCCGACATCATGCCGGCGCCCCGCATGTCGAAGCCCTGCACCCGGTCGTAGATGGCGATGGCGATGGTCTTGGTCTCGCCGGGAATGGACCCGCCGACCATCAACACGATGCCGAATTCGCCCAGCGTATGGGCGAAGGTCAGGACCATGGCGGTCATCAGCCCCGGCCAGGCGAGCGGCAGTTCCACCTTCCACAAGCTGCGCAGGGGCGACATGCCGCAAGTCGCGGCGGCCTCGCGCAACTCGACTGCAATCGCCTCGAAGCCGCGCTGGGCGGGCTGGATCGCAAAGGGCAGGTTGAAGATGACCGAGGCGACCACCAGGCCCTCGAAGGTAAAGACCAACTGGTGTCCGAAGGTTTCCTGCCAGAAGGCGCCCACCGGAGAGTTCCGCCCGAAGGCCACCAGCAGGTAGAAGCCGAAGACTGTGGGCGGCAGGACAAGCGGCAGCATCACCAGCGCCTCGACCGCGCCCTTGCCCCGGAACCGGCCATAGGCGAGCCAGCGGCCGGCGAGGACCGAGACCGGCAACAGGATCGCCACCGTCCAGGCGGAAAGCTCCAGCGAGAGTGTGAGCGCGGTCCAGTCCATGGGTCAGTTTCCTGTAGGTGCCGCGCAGCCCGTCAGGCCCAGCGCCGCGCAGGCGCCGGGGTCGATGGTCCGGTCCGGGCCGGTGGCGATGCCGAAGTCCGAGATCCAGGACCAGACCGACCAGGCGATGCCGACCTCTTCGGCGGCGCGGCGCTTGTCGGCCAGAAGCTGCCAGCGGTCCTCGGCCCGCACCCGCGCCTTGCTGTCTTGCCCGCCGATGGTGCCGAACTCGCCCATCAGCAGGCGCGAGGTCGGGATGCCATGCGCCTTTGCCCAGGCTGCGGCACGCTGGATTTCCTGCACGCCGAAGTCCTCGGGCAGGCTGCGGTATTCCTCGAGCGCGGCGACATAATCCTGCCGCGTGAAGTCGCGCGCGAACCATTGCCAGGCCTCGGCCGCGCGGGCGACCGCAGCGTCGGCGAGCGGCTCCAGCGCCTCGGGTTTCAGCCTCGACGGCGGATAGGGCAGGTCGCTGAGGAAGGCCACGCGGTCCTCGGACCAGTCGGCGCCCTGATGGGTGAAGGTGTAGGGCTGATAGCTGTGAAAGCTCCAGATCACGTTGTCGTCGGCGATGGCGGCGGGGTCCAGCGCCTCAAGCCCCTCGACCCCGCCCCAGCAGGCGCCCGACAGGACCAGCGTCAGATCGGGTGCTGCGGCACGGGCGACGGCGTGCATCTCGGCCAGCATGGCCGGCCAGGCGGCGGGGCCCTTGCCCTCCCAGATCGCGGTGCAGTCGTTGGTGGGTTCGTTGATCGGCTCGAACAGGGTGCGGGCGGGGTCGAGCCCGGCATCGGTCAGGGCGCGGCCCACCGCATCGACGAGGTCGAGATAGAAGGCCCAGGTGCCTGGGTTGCCGACGATCCGGTCGATCCCGCCGGACTCGCTGCGCGGGATGGTGTGCAGATCGACGATCACCGTCAGCCCGGCGGCATGCAGCTGCCGGACGCGGGCGACGATCTCGGCGATCATGGCGTCGCGCGTGGGGCCGGGGTCTAGCAGCAGCATCGGCTCGGGATCCACGGGCATGCGCACGAAATCGAAGCCTTCGGCCCGAAGCTGTGCCAGCCGCGCATCCGACACATGCTGCGGCCAGTCGGGATAGGGCGAGCGCAGCGCCGGATCGGCGAGATATTCGCCCACCCGGTGCCATTCCACCCAGATGTCGGTGGCGATCCCCTTCGACAGCTTCGGCGGCTCGGCCAGCGCTGGGAAAGCCAGGCCGAGGAGGGCAAGGGCAGGAGCGAGACGGGCGGAGAGGTGGGTCAGCATGGATCGTGTCTCTTGCGGTTGCGACCGCGGGGAAGAGTAGGCCGCCGCCAGGTCGGAACAAGCCATCCGGTCCGGTGCCGGCGGTCAGGTGCCATCCGGCAGGATGAAGCCGTATTTCACCATGACCTCGCGTGCCTTGTGCGACTGGACATAGGCGTAGAATTCTTCCGCCACGGGGCCGGCGTTCTTGAGCAGCACCATGCGCTGCAACAGGGGTTCGTGCCAGTCGTGCGAGATAAGCGCGAATTCGCCCTGTGCTGCCACCTCGGGCGCGCGGGCGAGCGACAGGGCGATGATCCCGCCCTCGGCATTGCCCGACAGCGCGAACTGCGCGGTCTGGGCGACGTTCTCGCCCAGCACGAGATAGGGCTGGATCTTCTCCCACAGCCCGCGGTGCTGAAGCGCCTCCATGGCGCGCAGGCCGTAGGGCGCATGTTCGGGGTTGGCGATGGCGAACCTGGTCAGCTTGCCGGCGTCGATCAGCGCGGCGAGGTTGTCCATCGCTTCGTCCGGCTTCAGGGCCGAGCCGTGCGGGGCCATCAGCACGATCCGGCCTTCGGCGTAAAGCGTGCCCTCGTCGCGGGTCAGGCCCTCGGCGTGGAGTTCGGCGATGAACTTCTCATCGGCGGCCATGAACATCTGGAACGGCGCGCCTTCGCGGATCTGGGTGGCGAAGTTGCCTGTCGAGCCGAAGGACAGCTTCACCTCCTTCCCGGTCTCGGCAGTGAAGGCGGCGGCGATCTCGGTCACGGCGAACTGCAGGTCGGCGGCGGCGGCGATCACCGGGGGGTCCTCGGCAGCAGCCGGCAGCGTCAGGGCGAGCGGCGCAAGAAGGCCGAGGGCCAGGGCAAGACGGCGGGGGATCATGGGGGCTCCTTCGATATGTTTCTTCAAACATATCGCGTGAAGCCGGTGCGTGCGTCAATCCTTTGGTCGCATCTTTTCTTCGGGGCTGCGCAGCCAGCCTTGCAGGCGGGTCAGGTGCGGAGCGGCATGGGCCGCCGCTGCTTGTTCGACCGCGCGGAATTCGGCCAGCACTTCGCGGCCCCGGTCGGTCAGCACTGCGCCGCCCTTGCCCGTGCCCCCGCGCGAGGATTCGACCAGCGGGCTGTCGAACATGGCGTTAAGCGTCTCGATCAGCATCCAGGCGCGCTTGTAGCTCATCCCCAGGTCGCGGGCGGCGGCGGCGATCGAGCCGGTGGCGGCGATGCGGTCCAGAAGCGCGGCCTTGCCGGGGCCGATCATGTCGTCGCCGCCAAAGCGGATGCGGAGGAAGAGCGATGGATGGGGTAGCTTGTCGGCCATGCCTCATTGAACGCGGCGGGGCGCATGGCGCAAGGGCCAAGCGCGGCCGCGCGGCGGGCAGACTTCAGCCGCGCGGCGGGAAGATCCGGTAATAGGCCCAGTCGGGCAGGAAGTTGCCGCCCCGGAACAGCCAGGAAAAGAGGGTGGGGAAGCTGATCTTGAATCCTCCTTGCGCCATGTGGCGGAACATGATCCGGGCGGCCTCCTCCGGGTCCATGATGAAGGGCATGGTGAAATCGTTCTTTGCCGTCAGCCGGGTGCGGATGAAGCCGGGGTTGGCCAGCTGCACGGTGACCCCGGTCCTGCGCAGGTCGGCGTAGAGCGATTCGGCCAGCACCATGGTCCCGGCCTTGGACGCGGCATAGCCTATGGCGCCCGGCAGGCCGCGGAAGCCCGAGAGCGAGCCGGTGATGACCACATGCCCCCGGTTCCGCGCCACCATCCCCGGCAGGGCGGCGCCGATGGCGCGCACGCAGCCGGTGAAGTTGACGTTCGCCATGGCTTCGGCCTTTTCGGCATCCCAGTCCTGGGCGCGCATCGGCCAGTAGACGCCGGCGAGAAAGACCATGCCGTCCAGTTCGGGCAGTTGCGACGCCGTCGCGGCGACGCTGGCGCTGTCGCCCACGTCCATCGGCAGGATGGTCGCCGGTCCGGGAAGGGCTGCGGCGGCGGCCTTCAGGCCGTCCTCGCTGCGGGCGGAGAGGATCAGGTCGGCGCCGGCCTCCGACATCAGGCGGGCGAGCGCCAGGCCGAGACCTTCGGACGCGCCGACCAGCCAGTAGCGCTTGCCCCTGAACTCCCTCATTCGGCGGCGGCCAACTGGCGTGCCTCTGACGTGGCGGGGCGGATGGTGGCGACCAGTTCGGCCACCTTGATCCCGAACTTGCGGAACTGCGAGCGGTTCATGATCGAGCCGTTGTCGAGCAGATACATCCAGTCGGTCACGTCCAGCACATGTCCGCCCGCCTCGGGCGTGAGCCGGATGCGATAGCGCAACAGGACGCCCGAGCCCTCGACACGGCCCGTGCCGGTGCCCTCGACATCGGGTGCCGTCGCGGTGATCCGGCCGTCAGCCGCCAGCACAAGCGTCCAGGCGCGATGTTGCACGGTGCCGCTGTCGTAGCGGAAGACTTCGGCCAGGGTGCCGGCAGAGCCGTTCCAGGTGCCGGTCATCTCGGCCACGAAGCGCGAGGTGACGCGGCCGGTGGGGCCGAAGATCACGCCCTCGCAGACCAGCGGGCCGTTCAGGTGGCGGCGCAGGTCGAAGGCGGGGCCGGTGCCGGCATAGTCTGCGGGGGTCTGGGCGGAAAACGAGGCGAAGCGGGTTCGCAGCATGATCAGGGCGACGACGACAAGCGCTCCGATCAGGGCGGAGAGGATCGGGGTCATCGGGGGGCGTCCTTCGGGGTCATGTCGAGGCGAGTCCGGGCAAGCAGCGCGATGGCGGTCAGCTTCAATACGCAAGGCAGCCCGGCGTAGATCAGTGTGAGTGCCCTCAGTGCCGATTCAGTGTTCGTGGCGCCTGGTCGGAAGCCCGCAGTCTGAAGCGCGGGCAGGATGGTGAGCGCGGCAAGGGCCAGCGACAGCTTTGACACGAAGCTCCACAGCCCGAAGGCCGCCGCCTCGGGCGTGCCGGTCTGTGCCAGGCGCTGGGCGAAGATCGCCGGGAGGAGGGTGAGGTCCGCGCCGAGCGCGGCCCCCGAGGCGGCGCAGATCAGGGCAAAGGGGACGAGGTCCCCGGTGCCGAGGCTGAGGGTCCAGAGGAAGCTGGCGATGGCCAGCAGCATCGCCGACAGAAGCACGGGCTTCGGGCCGTGGCGGCGGGCCAGCAGGCTCCAGAGAGGCGTGGAGGCTGCGGCGGCGAGGAAGAAGAGGAGGAGCAGCGGTCCCTCCCAGCCGGGCAGGGCGAGGCGGCTTTCGACGAAGAACAGGAAGAGGGTGGAGGTGACGGCAACCGGCGAGGCGTTCAGGAGCGCGATCAGCAGCAGGCGGCGCGACAGGGGATCGGCTAGCGCCGGGCGGAACAGCTCGAAGGGGTTCGCAGCGGGTTCGGCCCCGGCCCCCTGCCATTCTTGGCGCATGGCAAGCGTCGCCGCCAGGGCGAAGGCCGCGAAGATCAGGGCAAAGGCGGTGAAGGGCGTGGCGGTGAGCGGGGCCAGCGCCACCGGGGCGGTGGCGGCAAGGCAGACGCCGAGGAGCGATCCGCCCTCGCGCCAGCCGGCCAGGCGGATGTGGCCCTGGGCGCCGAGGGTCTGCGCCTTGGTGACGCCCTCGGCGTAGAAGCAGATCGTGAGGAAGGAGAAGGCGGAGAAGAGGGCTGTCAGGCTGAGCGCGAACCAGGCCAGAGGGGCGATGGGAGGTGCGACGGCGAAGAGGGCAAGCATCGCGGCGGCCATGAGGGCGGTGGCGGCGGCGATGGTCAGGCGGCGCCGCGGCCGGGTCCGTTCCGCAAGCCATCCGAGCAGCGGATCCTGCACAACGTCAACGAGGCGCAGACCGGCGAGGGTCAGGCCCATCGCGGCCAGCGTCGTGCCGTAGCTGTCGATGTAGAACTTCGGTGCGTGGATGTAGATCGGCAGGCCGGCCATGGCGATCAGGGCGGCAAAGAGCGACCAGGCGGGAAGGCGCGCGGTCATCGGCGGTTGCGACATTGAGCGCCTGTCGGCGCAAGCCTCTTGTCCCGCCTCTGCGCGCGCGGCGCGCGCAACCGGCTCGGGCGCTTGCCTCCGGCGGGGATATTTGCGGACAGATGAAGGAGGGCGGGCCGGAGGGGCCGGATCATCGGGAGATGTCTTCGGCCGGGGGCGTCGGGCGGTGATTGAACTTCACCTTCTTGAGCCACAGCTTCAGCGCCTGCCAGTGGATCAGCGCCAGGACCCGGCGCGAGCCGAAGGGCCGGCGCAGGGCAGAGGCGAGGATGCCCAGGTTGGTCAGCGGCTGGCGCGGACCGATCAGGTTGGTGAAGAGGCCGCCGCCCGGTGTGGTGTAATCGATCCAGATGCCGATCCGGTCGGGCCTGATGTCGAAGCGGAACGTGTAGGTGCCGGCGACCGGCTGGAAGGGCGAGACGTGGAAGATCTTCTGCGCCGTGATCGTGTCCTCGCGGGTGATGGGGGCCCGGTCCTCGCGGTGGCAGAGATAGGAATGGCGATCGCCGTAGGTGTTGGTCACTTCGGCGATCACGGCGCGGAGGTGTCCCACATGGTCGTAGGACAGCCAGAAGCTGACCGGGTTGAACACATGGCCGAGCAGGCGCGGCTGGGCGAGGAGGAGGATGCGGTCGTGGGCGAGGTGGTGCCGGGCAAGGACCTCGCGCGCCCAGTCCGCGCCGCGCCCCTGGCCGGGAGCGCCGCCATGGTCGGCGTCGTGGACCGACATCAGGTTGCCCCGGTTGCGGGAGAAGAGCGCCGGACCCTGCACCTTCGCCGGGTCGAGCAGCAGGTAATCCACCGAATAGCGGAAGGCGTTCTTCACCGCGCCCTTGCGGCCGTGGAAGGTTTCCGCGGGGATGCGCTGCACCTGGCTCATGCGACCAACCGGAAGGCGTGCCGTTCCGCCATCGCCTGCACCACATCCACCGCCGAGGCGAAGCCGTCCTCGTGGAAGCCGTTGCGCATCCATGCGCCGCAGAACCAGGTGTTGCGCGCGCCGTTCATGGTGCGCAGGCGCGCCTGGGCGGCGAAGGCGGCGACGTCGAAGACGGGGTGGTGGAAGGTGGTCACGTCGTGGATCAGCGCGTCGCGGATCGGGCGGGTGGTGTTCAGGGTGACGAAGAGCGGATCGTCCTGCGGGATCGGTTGCAGCGAGTTCATCCAGTAGGTCAGGTCGATGCGGTCGCCGGGGCCGGTCTTCGGTTCGACATAGCACCAGGAGGACCATACCTTGCGCGATTTCGGCATCAGCGAAGGGTCGGAATGCAGCACCGCCTCGTTCGGCTGATAGCGGATCGCGGCGAGAGCGGCGGTTTCCTCGGGCGTGCCGTCGGCCAGAAGCTTCAGCGCGATGTCGGAATGGGTGGCGAAGACCACGTCGTCGAAAAGCTCCGGTTCCGCGCCCTGGGCGCGGACGAAGACCGAGCCGGCCTCGCGCCGGACCGAGGCCACCGGCGCGCCGGTGCGGATATCCACGCCCTGGGCGGCCATTGCGCCCTGCAGGCGGCGCACATATTCGATCGAGCCGCCCTTTACGGTATACCACTGGTGCTGGCCGTCATAGTCCATCAGCGCGTGATTGCGGAAGAAGCGCACCAGCGCCTGCGCCGGGAAGTCGAGGATGCCCCGCGTCGGCGTGGACCAGATCGCGCCCGAGAAGGGGGTGATGTAGTGGTCGCGGAACCAGGCGCCGGTGCCGAGGCGGCCCAGTAGTTCGCCGATGGTCATGGCCGGGTCGTTGGCCACCGCCTCGGCGTTGCGGTTGAAGTGGAGGATGTCGGACAGCATCCGCAGGAAGCGCGGGTTGAAGGCGTTACGGCGCTGGGCAAAGATGGTGTCGATCGAGGCCAGCCCGTATTCCAGCGCGCCGCCCCGGATCGAGGCGCCGAAGGACATGTTGCTTTCGGTGACGGGGACGGCGAGTTTCTCGAACAGGCCCACAAGGTAGGGATAGTTCACCCGGTTGAAGACGATGAAGCCGGTATCGACCGGCTGATCCTTGCGCTTGCCGGCGATCACGGTCCGGGCATGGCCACCGAGGCGCGGCTCGGACTCGAACAGCACGACCGAGTTGCGTTCGGCCAGCAGGTGGGCGGCGGCCATTCCGGAGATGCCGCCACCGATCACGGCGATGCGGCGGGGGGCGGGGCCGAACTGTTCGAAAGGCATTCCTTGGACTTCCCTCGTTGATTTGAAGCAGTTACGCAGCGGGCGCCCGATCGGATCACCCTTCGCTGCGCCTACGCGGCCGCATCGAAGAAAGTTTCGTGTCAGGTTGGCCTAACGTGACAGATGTGCAGAAGCTGTCAAATGAAGTTGACATAAAGCCTTGACTTGTGGCTGGCGCGCTCCAGTTCGCTGAAAAATGATCCGTTCGCGGGTTGCAGGCGTAGAAGGCACATGATGCTTGACGCCTCGAGAGCCGCTATGACGGAACAGGCCTTGCCGCCGCTGCCTTCGGGCATAGGTGGGAAGGTCGGTTCGCGCCAGATGAGGGACGGGTCGTTGGCGACGACGGATGAGACGGACTGGGCCGGCCTTCTGGTGAAGGTACGCGACCATCAGGACAGGGCGGCGTTCGCGGCGCTGTTCCGGCATTTCGCCCCTCGGGTGAAGGCCTTCCTGATGAAGTCCGGGGCGGGGGCCGCGCTGGCCGAGGAATGTGCGCAGGACGTCATGGCGACGCTGTGGCAGAAGGCGCATCTCTTCGATCCTTCGCGGGCCAGCGTGGCGACCTGGGTCTTTACCATCGCCCGCAACCGGCGGATCGACGCGCTGCGCAAGGCGCGCCGGGCCGAGCCGGAGGAACTGGACTGGGGACCGGATCCCGAGCCTGACCAGGCCGAGGTGATGGAAGCCCAGCAGGAGACGGAGCGGTTGGGGCGGGCTCTTGCGGCCCTGCCTGCATCGCAGAGGGTGCTGATCGAGCGCGCCTTCTACGGCGAGCTGTCGCACAGCGAGATCGCGGCCGAGACGGGACTCCCGCTGGGCACGATCAAGTCGAGGATAAGGCTGGCGCTGGAAAAACTGCGCCACCAGTTGGGGTAAGGACCAGGACGGGAATGACGACGATACGCCACCATCTTTCGGACCAGTTGCTGATGGCCTATGCCGCCGGCCAGCTGCCCGAGGCGTTCAACCTGGTTGTGGCGACGCATGTGTCGCTCTGCGACGAATGCCGGGCGCGGGCGGCGTCCTTCGATGCGGTGGGTGGCGCGCTTCTGGAAGAGGCGGAAGAGATCGCCATGGGCGAGGACGCCCTGACCCGCGCGCTGGAACGGATCGAGGGGCTGCCGCAGGCGACCCGGTCCGAGCCGCTGAAACCCGCGGGGATCTTTCCGGCCCCGCTGGCGGATTACGTTGGCGGGGACCTGTCCGCCGTGCGCTGGCGCAAGGTCGGCGGCGGGGTGAAGCAGGCGATCCTGCCCACCGGCAAGGACGCCTCGGCGCGGTTGCTCTACATCCCGGCGGGAACGGCGGTGCCGGACCATGGGCATCGGGGAATGGAGCTGACCCTTGTCCTGCAGGGCGCCTTCGCCGACGAGAACGACCGCTTCGGTCGCGGCGACATCGAGATTGCCGACGAGGAGGTGGAACACACGCCGGTCGCGCTGGCGGGCGAGGACTGCATCTGCCTCGCCGCCACCGATGCGCCGCTGCGGTTCCGTGGGCTGATCCCGCGGCTGGCGCAGCCCTTGTTGCGGATCTGAGCGGGCGGCCCAAGAATTTTCGGCGAAAATTCTTGGGCTTCGGGCGTTGTGCCCTCAGGTCAGACCGTCAAGCCGCACCGCCAGCACCGGCCAGTCGCCCTGAAGCCGGGCGGCGCCTTCGGTCAGGATCAGGTCGTCGCGCTGCACGGCCCGACCGTTCACCAGACACGGCCCAAGCGCATAAAGCGCCAGCATGCCGCCGGCGGACAGGCTGTCGTTCTGCGCCACGACGACCTGCGGTTTCGGCAGGCTGCGGGCCGTCATCACGTTGAAATCGTCGGACTGCATCGCCTGCGTCTCGCTGGCCTCGACCGGCACGTCGCCCGGAAAGGCCACCGGCACCAGCGGCTCGCAGCGCAGGTCGATCCCCGGCCCGGTCAGCCGGAAGCCGGGGCCTGAGAGGACCGTCAGGTTCCGCTCGATCCCCGGAAACAGCGAGAAGGGCCCGTCCTCGACCACTGCCGCACGCGACAGGCGGACCAGAAGCTGCCCGTGCCGCTCCAGCCGCCACAGCTCGGTCGTCGTGCCGCGCCCGTTCTTCCAGGGCTGGCGGGAATAGTCGGCGGCGGTGAGGTGGATCATTCGGCGGCCGTGGGTCCGATGACGCGCGCGGGATCGTCGGGGGCCAGTTCCTCGAAGTCGAAGTTGTCCAGCCGGCGGGCGCGCTTGGTCGCCTTGTCGGAGGAAATCTTGATTTCCTCGATGTCCTTTGCCGCCTGACCGAAGTGGCGGTCCAGGTTCTCCACCCGCGCGCCCAGCCGTTCGACGTCGGCATAAAGCAGCGACAGTTCCCGCCGGATCGCCCCCGCCTGTTCGCGCATCCGGGCATCCTTCAGGACGGCCCGCATCGTGTTCAGCGTCGCCATGCAGGTGGTGGGCGAGACGATCCAGACCTTCGCGGCGAAGCCTTCGCGCACCAGGTCGGGGAAATTGGCGTGGAGTTCCGCGTAGACCGCTTCCGAGGGCAGAAACATCAGCGCGCCGTCGGCGGTCTCGCCCTCCAGGATGTATTTCTCGGCGATGGCGCGGATATGGGCACGCACGGCGGTGCGCATCAGCTGCGCGGCCTCTTGCGCCAGGCGCGGCGTGTCGGCGCGGCGCAGCGCCTCATAGGCCTCGAGCGGGAACTTGGCGTCGATGACGATGGGGCCGGGCGGGTTCGGCAGGTGGATCAGGCAGTCGGCGCGGCGGCCGTTGGAAAGGGTCGCCTGCATCGTGTAGGCGTCCTTCGGCAGGGCCTTCTGCACGATGTCGTGCAGCTGGATTTCCCCGAAGGCGCCGCGCGTCTGCTTGTTCGACAGGATGTCCTGAAGCGACAAGACGTTGCCCGACAGCTTCTCGATGTTCGCCTGCGCCTTGTCGATCGTCTCCAGCCGCTGCTGCAATTCGCCAAGGCTGCGTGCCGTGCGGGTCGAGGTGCCGTGCAGCGCCTCGGTCATCTGGCGCTGGACCTCGGCGAGGCGCTGTTCCATCACCTGCAGCATCGCGGTCTGGCTGACCGCCTGCGCTTCCGAGACATGGTGGAGGCCGCCCGCCAGTTGCTGCTGGCCGTCGCCGATCTGCTGGATGCGGCTGGACAGCCAGGCCACCTCGCGCGCGAGCGGTTCGGCGGCCGAGGCCGACCGTGCCGCCGTGCGCAGGATCAGGACGAGGAAGCCGAGGAGCAGCGCGACGAGGCCGCCGAGGACGAGGACCTCGGGGGCGTTCCAGGCATAGGTCTGGCCGAAAAGCGTGATCATCGGCGGCCGAACAGCCGTTCGATGTCGGCAAGCGACAATTCCACATAGGTCGGCCGTCCGTGGTTGCACTGGCCGGAAAGCGGCGTCGCCTCCATCTCGCGCAGCAGGGCGTTCATTTCCTCGGGCCGCATCTGGCGGCCGGAACGGATCGAGCCGTGACAGGCCATGCGCGACAGGATCGCGTCGATCTTCGCACGCACCAGTTGGCTGTCGCCCTGATCGGCGAGTTCGTCGAGGATGTCGCGGAGCAGCGCCGCGCCGTTGACCGGGCCGAGGACGGCGGGGGTCTCGCGGATGGCCACCGCAGATCCGCCGAAGGGTTCGATCACCAGCCCGACCTCGGCCAGCGCGGGGGCGGCGTCGAGGAGGCGGCTGGCGTCTGCCGGTGAGAGATCGACGATTTCCGGGATCAAGAGGGGCTGGGCGCGGATGCCGGTCTCGGCCAGCTGGCGCTTCAGGCGTTCATAGACCAGACGCTCATGCGCGGCGTGCTGATCGACGATGACGATGCCGGTCGCCGTCTGGGCGACGATGTAGTTTTCATGGAGCTGCGCGCGGGCGGCGCCCAGGGGATGCTCGTCGTGCGGCTGCGCCTTCTCCTCGCTGGGCGGCGCGAAGGCGGGGGCTTGCGGGGCCTCGGCGAAACCGGGTGCCTGGAAGGCGAAGGCGCGGGCGAGCGCCGGCTGGCTGGGCCGGTCCATCTGGTAGATGCGCGGCTCAGGCCGGAAGGCGTCAAGCGTGGCCGCGCCCACTGTGGACGACGCGCGGTGGCCAGCGCCGGCCAGAGCCGATTTCAGCGCGGTGATGATGAGGCTGCGCGCGGCGTCGGGTTCGCGGAAGCGGACCTCGGCCTTGGCGGGGTGGACGTTCACGTCCACGCGCTGCGGGTCGGCGATCAGGTTCAGCACCGCCGCCGGGTGCCGATCCCGCGACAGCACGTCGAAATAGGCGGCCCTGAGGGCCCCGAACAGCATCCGGTCCAGCACCGGGCGGCCGTTCACGAACAGGTATTGCTGCGCCGAGGACCCGCGCGAATAGGTCGGCAGCGCGGCATAGCCTTGCAGGCGCAGCCCGTCGCGTTCGGCGTCGATCTTCAGCGCGTTGTCGATGAAGTCGCGACCGATCACAGTGGCAAGGCGGGATCCGAGCGCATCGAACAGGTCCCCGTTCGCCGGGTCGGCACGGAAGAGGACGCGGCTGTCGCCGCCGGTCACGTCGCGCAAGGTGAAACCGACCTGCGGCTCGGCCATGGCGAGGCGGCGGATCACCTCGGTCACGGCCTGCATCTCGGCCCGGTCCGAGCGCAGGAATTTCAGCCGCGCCGGGGTGGCGAAGAACAGGTCGCGCAGCTCGACCACCGTGCCCCGGGTCAGCGCGGCGGGGCGGACCGGGGACAGGCGGCTGCCCTCGCAGGCGATCTGCGCGGCAGCTTCGCCTTCGGCGCGCGAGGTGATCGTCAGCCGTCCCACGGCGCCCAGGCTGGGCAGCGCCTCGCCCCGGAAGCCGAAGCTGCGGATGTCGAGGAGGTCCGACCCGTCGATCTTTGACGTGGCATGGCGCGACAGCGCCAGCGGCAGGTCCTCGGCCGTCATGCCGCAGCCGTCGTCCGTCACCCGGATCAGCGTCTTGCCGCCATCGGCGATGTCGACCTGGATGCGCCCCGCGCCCGCATCCAGCGCATTCTCGACCAGTTCCTTCACCGCCGAGGCCGGACGTTCCACCACCTCGCCCGCCGCGATGCGGTTGATCGCGGCCTCGTCCAGTTGCCGGATCACCGGACGACCCGAAGCGCCCGTTATCTTGGGGGTGTGAACTGTCATGCCCCCATCTGTAGCAGGCGGCCCCGAGTCGGGGAAGAACGAAACCGGACTGGTCCGCCGAGGGCTTGCGCTTTTCAGCGGCTAAGTCATACCGGCGGAAAACGAGGGACGGACATGCAAGACATCCTGGCGCTGGCCAGCGCCAACCTTCTGACACCGATGATCCTGTGCTTTGCGCTGGGTCTGGTCGCAGCCCTGGCGCGCAGCGAACTGACCATCCCCGAGGCGGTGGCCAAGGGGATGTCGATCTACCTGCTGTTCTCGATCGGCTTCAAGGGCGGGGTCTCGGTGGCGGATCACGGTCTTGACGCACGGCTGGTTGCGGCGCTGGCGGCGGGGGTGGTGCTGTCCTTCGTCATCCCCTTCGCGGCCTTCGCCCTGCTGAAGGTGATGACCCGGCTTTCAGCCACCGACGCAGCGGCGGTCGCGGCACATTACGGGTCGATCTCGATCGTGACCTTCGTCACCGGGTCGTCGGTTCTGCAGGGGGCGGGGCTCGTGGCCGAAGGCTACATGGTCGCTGTCGCCGCCGCGATGGAGGCCCCGGCGATCATCTCGGCGCTCTACCTCGCCAGCCGGTCGGGGGGGCAGGCCGAGAAGATGGATGCCGACCTCTGGCGCGAGATCCTGCTGAACGGGTCGATCGTCCTTCTGGTCGGGTCCTTCCTGATCGGCCTGGTAACCGGCGAGCCCGGCATGGCGCGAATCGAGGCCTTCATCGTCGCGCCCTTCCAGGGGGTGCTGTGCCTGTTCCTGCTGGACATGGGGCTGGTGGCGGGCCGGGGGATGCGCAATGCGAAGGGCGTGCTGACGGCGGGGGTCCTGGCCTTCGGTCTGCTGATGCCGGTGGTCGGGGCCGGATTCGGGCTGGCGGCGGGGATGCTGCTGGGCCTGTCCGCGGGGGGCCTCGCACTGATGATGGTGCTGGCGGGCTCGGCGAGTTACATCGCCGTCCCGGCGGCGATGAGGGTGGCGCTGCCGGACGCCAACCCGTCGATCTATCTGACGCTGTCCCTGGGGGTGACCTTCCCGTTCAATCTGGTGTTGGGGATCCCGGCCTGGGTGGCCGTGGCGCAGGCAGTGGGGGGCTGAGACGATGCAGACGCACAAGGCGAAACGGGTCGAGATCATCATCGAGGCGCCGATGGAAAGCCGCCTGACCGCCGCGCTCGAGAAAGCCGGGGTGACGGGGTTTACCGTGCTGCCGGTCCTTGGCGGGTCGGGCCGGTCGGGGCGGTGGAGCCGGGAGGGGCAGGTGGGGCGGAGCGGGATGGTGGCGGTCGTCTGCCTGATCCGGCCGGAACGGCTGGATGCGCTCCTCGAGGCGGCGTTCACCGTGGTGGAACGCCACATCGGCGTGATCGGCGTCACCGATGCCGAAGTCTTGCGGGCGGAGCGGTTCTGAACGCGCGTGCGAAAGCTCGTCGATGACTTCGTCACTCCTCGCCGGACAGGGCCGACGAGGAGCCGAAGGCGCACGAGGAGGGGTCAGCCGTGCTTGACCATCACATGCCGCACGACCGTGTAGTCCTCCAGCGCGTAGGTCGACATGTCCTTGCCGTAGCCGGACTGCTTCAGCCCGCCATGCGGCATCTCGTTGGTCAGCATGAAATGGGTGTTGATCCAGGTGCAGCCGTAGCGCAGCCGCGCCGCCGTGGCCATCGCGCGGCCCACGTCCTTCGTCCAGACGCTTGACGCAAGGCCATAGTCGCTGTCGTTGGCCCAGGTCACGGCCTCGTCCACATCGCTGAACGGCGTCACGGAAACGACCGGCCCGAACACCTCGCGGCGGACGATCTCGTCGTCCTGCTTGGCACCGGCGACCACCGTCGGCTTGTAGTAGAAGCCCTGCTCCATCGCCTCGCCGCCCGTGGTGATCTGGACATGGTTCAGCTCGCGCGCACGGTTGACGAAGCTTGCGACGCGATCGCGCTGGCGCTGAGAAATCAGCGGGCCGATCTCGTTCTTCGTGTCGTCCTCGTCGCCCAGAACGATGGACTCGGCCGCCGTCGTCAGGTCGGCAACGAGGTTGTCGTAGATCTTCTTGCCGGCATAGACCCGGCAGGCCGCGGTGCAGTCCTGTCCGGCGTTGTAGAAGCTGAAGGCGCGCAGCCCCTCGACCACCTCCGAGATATCGGCGTCGTCGAACACCACCACGGGGGCCTTGCCGCCCAGTTCCAGATGGGTGCGCTTCACCGTCTTGGCGGCGGCGTCCAGCATCTTCTTGCCCGTGGCCACGTCGCCCGTCAGCGAGATCATGTCCACCTGCGGGTGGTTGATGAGGTAGCTGCCCACCGTCTGGCCCCGCCCCGCGATCACGTTGACCACGCCCTCGGGCAGCACGTCGGCCAGGATCTGCGCGAGCTTCAGCGCGGTGAGAGGGGTCTGCTCGGACGGCTTGAAGACCACGGTATTCCCGCCGCCGATGGCGGGCCCCAGCTTCCAGGCCATCATCATCAATGGATAGTTCCAGGGCGCGATACTGGCCACCACCCCCACCGGATCGCGACGGATCATCGAGGTATGGCCCGACAGGTATTCCCCCGCCACCGTCCCCGTCATGCAGCGCACCGCGCCCGCGAAATAGCGGAAGCAGTCCACGATGGCCGGGATCTCGTCATTCCGCGCCGCGTTGATCGGCTTGCCGCAGTTCAGCGCCTCGAGCTGGGCGAAGGCATCCGCCTCGGCCTCGATCCGGTCGGCGATGGTCAGAAGCGCCGCCGACCGTTCGGCGGGCGTCGTCCGCGACCAGCCCTCGAAGGCGGCGCGGGCGGCTGCAACCGCACGGTCCACCTGCGCGGTCGAGGCCTCGGGCACTTCGAGGATCAGCCCGCCGGTGCGGGGGTTCAGGATCGGCTCGGGGGTTTCCTGGCCTGCCTCGAAGCTGTTGCCGATGAGGAACTTGGTCTGGATGGTCATGGGTATCTCCCTATTTGCCCATGCCGGCGGTCTCGGAGCCGCCGCGGGTGAGGTAGTAGGCGATGAGGATCGGCACGAAGGTGGCGGCAAAGACCACGATGGCGACGACATTGGTGACGGGGCGCTGGCGCGGGCGCACCAGCTCGTTCAGCATCCAGATCGGCAGGGTGGATTGCTGGCCCGCGGTGAAGGTGGTGACGATGACCTCGTCGAACGACAGCGCGAAGGCCAGCATCCCCCCGGCCAGCAACGCCGAGCCGAGGTTCGGGAGCAGCACATAGCGGAAGGTCTGGAAGGCATTGGCGCCAAGGTCGGCGCTGGCCTCCATGATCCCCCCCGACAGGCGGCGCATCCGGGCCACCGCGTTGTTGTAGACGATCACGATGCAGAAGGTCGCGTGACCCAGCACGATGGTCCAGGTGGAAAACGGGATGTCCATGATCCCGAAGGCCGACCGCAGGCTCATCCCCGTGATGACGCCCGGCAGGGCGATGGGCAGGATGATGAGCAGGGAGAGCTGGTCGCGCCCGAAGAACCGCGCCCGGCTCATCGCGGCGGCGGCCAGCGTGCCCAGGATCATCGCCAGGACGGTGGCGATGGCCGCGACCTTCAGCGACAGGTAGAGCGGCGGCCAGATGTCGGGCCGGTCGAACCAGGCGACCGAGAACCATTTCAGCGTCAGCCCCGGCGGCGGGAACTGGTAGGTTCGTTCCTCGGTGGTGAAGGCGTAGAGGAAGATGAACAGGATCGGCAGGTGCAGGAACAGAAGGCCGCCGATCGCGGTGATCTTCAGCAGCAGGGACGGGCGATCAGAGTGCATCGAAGGCCCCCGCCCGCTTGGCCAGCGTCAGGTAGATCAGCATGATGACGATGGGCACGACGGCAAAGGCCGCGGCCAGCGGGATGTTCCCTGCCGTGCCCTGCAACTGGTAGACAGCAAGCCCGATGAAACGCGAGGAATTCCCCACGATCTGCGGGATGATGTAATCGCCCAGCGTCAGCGAGAAGGTGAAGATCGACCCCGCGATCACCCCCGGCATGGCCAGCGGCAGGATCACAGTGCGGAAGGTCTGCCCCCGTGTGGCGCCCAGGTCGGCCGAGGCCTCCAGCATCGAGGTCGGCACCCGCTCCAGCGCGGCCTGCATCGGCAGGATCATGTAGGGCAGCCAGATGTAGACGAAGACCAGGAAGGTGCCGAAGGGCGAGGTGGACAGCGACGAGCCCTCGAGGCCGGGGATCGTCAGCAGCCCGTCGATCAGGAAACCGGTGCCCGTGCCCTCGGCCGCCCAGGTCAGCACGCCTTCCTTGGCGAGGATCAGCTTCCAGGCATAGACCTTGACCAGATAGCTCGACCACAGGGGCAGCATCACGCCCAGATAGAAGGCGGCCTTCCAGCCGCCCTTGGCGTAGCGCGCGGCGAAATAGGCGATGGGAAAGGCCAGGACCGCGCAGGCCAGCGTGACCGCCGCCGCCATCAGCACCGTGCGCAGGATGATGTCCAGGTTCTGCGCCCGGAACAGCTCGGCATAGGTCTTGAGCGTGAATTCCTCCTTCACCACGCCCGAGAACTCGTCGATCGAATAGAAGGACTGGAGAAGGAGCGCGAAGAGCGATCCCAGATAGACCACGCCCAGCCACAGCAGCGGCGGCAGGATCAGAAGCGCGAGCAACAGTCCCGGCCGCCGCCAGAAGGTGCCGGTCAGCCGGTCGGCCAGGCTGCGCGCGGGCAATACGGCGCTGTGGCTCATGCGCTTGCCCTTTCCCAAATACTCCGGGGGTGAGCGACGCACGGCGCGAGGGGGCAGCGCCCCCTGCCGGCGCGGGTCCGGTCGCAAGCCATTACGCCGCCCCCATCAGGTGCAGCGCCTGCGGATCGAAGGCGATGGCGGTGGTCGCGCCCTCGGCCGGAACCGGCTGCCCGGCGGGGACAAGGGCCGCGATCTCGGTCTCGCCCGCACGGATCACCACCCGCGTGCCCGACCCCAGGTAGCGCAGCGCGGTGACCGTGCCGGTGACCGGCCCGCTGGTGGCCAGCCGCGTCGCCTCGGGCCTGAGGCTCGCCCATTGCGCGGGGCCGCCCAGGGCGCGGGTCAGCTCGGGCGGCAGCACGTTCGAGGAACCGACGAAATCGGCAACGAAGCGCGTGGCGGGGCGGTCGTAGATATCCTGTGGGGTGCCGATCTGGGCGATCTTCCCCTCGTTGAACACGGCCAGGTGGTCGGCCATCGACAGGGCCTCGTGCTGGTCATGGGTGACGAAGACGAAGGTCAGCCCCAGCTTGTGCTGCAAGGCCTTCAGCTCGTCCTGCATCGCCTCGCGCAGCTTCAGGTCCAGGGCACCCAACGGCTCATCCAGCAAAAGCACGCGCGGCTCGTTGACCAGCGCGCGCGCCAGCGCCACCCGCTGGCGCTGCCCGCCCGACAGCTGCGCGGGCTTGCGGTCGCCGTAGCCGTCAAGCTTCACCAGCGCCAGCATCTCCTCGGCCTTCGCATGGCGCTGGGCGCGGCCCATGCCCTTGACCATCAGTCCGTAGGCCACGTTGTCGCGCACGTTCATGTGCGGGAACAGCGCATAGTCCTGGAACACGGTGTTGACGTTGCGCAGATGCGGCGGGACGGAGGAAACATCCTCGCCGAAGATGCGGATCGCTCCGCCCGTCGGTTTCTCGAACCCCGAGATCAGCCGCAGGCAGGTGGTCTTGCCCGAGCCCGAAGGCCCGAGCATGGCGAAGAATGACCCCTCGGCGATGGTCAGGTCCACGCCATCCACGGCCTTCACCGTGCCGAAATGGCGGGACACGTTCTGGAATTCGACGGCAGCAGTCATGAGAGATCCGTAGGGTGCGCTAAAGCGCACCATGTGCAGGGAAACCGTGGCGATGGGTGGGCCATGGGCCCACCCGAGCTCTGGATCAGCGACCGCCGATCACGCCGATGTAGTCCGACACCCAGCGATAGTAGGGAACGCAGGCCCCGTCGCCCTGGGCGCAGTTCGAGACCGGCGTGGTCCAGAAGCGGATCTTCTCGAAATCCTCCATGCCGTTCGCCTTGCAGCTTTCGGCGGTGGACATGCCGCGCCCGTCGGTGCAGGCGGCCGGCACGCTGGGGTTGGCGCCGAACCAGACCGCGAGATCCGATTGCAGGTTCGAGGACAGCGTGTGCTCCATCCACAGATAGGCGCAGTTCGGGTTCGCGGCGTTCACATGCATCATCGTGGTATCGGCCCAGCCCGTCGCGCCCTCCTGCGGGATCGTCGAGGCGATCGGCTGGCCTTCCGATTTCAGCAGGTTCACCTGGAACGGCCAGGAGCCCGAGGCGACCACG
Source organism: Tabrizicola flagellatus (assembly GCF_008271465.1). GTDB lineage: Bacteria > Pseudomonadota > Alphaproteobacteria > Rhodobacterales > Rhodobacteraceae > Tabrizicola > Tabrizicola flagellata. The sequence continues at coordinate 234,560 of NZ_VMDU01000002.1, forward strand.
CCCTCGTTCTTGAAGTCGTCCATCTGGATGAAGGCGTCGTGCCAGTAGCGGCTGACCAGCTCGCGCTGCTGGCGCAGAAGGTCGAGCGCGGCCTTGTACTGCTCCTCGTTCAGCTCGTAGGGCGAGGTGATGCCAAGCTCGGGCTTGTGGAACATCAGGTATTGCGCGGCGTCGGCCACATGGATCGGCCCATCATAGGCCTGGACCCGGCCCTTGTTCGACTTGCCGTCGGGCAGGGTCATTTCCTCGAAGACCACGTTCCACGAGGTCGGCGGCTCCTTGAAGACCTCGGTGTTGTACATCAGCACGTTCGGTCCCCACATGTAGGGCACGCCGTAATGCACGCCATCGACGGTGTGCCAGGGTGCGTTCTTCAGACGGTCGTCCACCGTGTTCCAGGACGGGATCAGGTCCACGTTGATCGGCTGCACCCGGTCGCCGGCCACCAGCCGCAGCGACGCATCGCCCGAGGCGGTCACCAGGTCGAACCCGCCCTCGTTCATCAGCGCCACCATCTCGTCCGAGGTGTTCGCCGTCTTGACGTTGACCTTGCAGCCCGAGCTTTCCTCGAACTTCGTCACCCAGTCGAAGGCCTTGTCGGTCTCGCCCCGCTCGATGTAGCCGGGCCAGGCGACGATGTTCACCTGGCCTTCGGGCGCGCCGATCGCGGTCACCTGGGCCACGGCCGGGGTTAGCCCGGTCAAGAGGGCAAGGGTCGTGGTTCCCATCAGTCTGAGGCTGGATTTCATGGCTGACTCCCGTTGGTGTGTCTCTTGCATGCGCAAAGGGTCCGTTCATTCGGACTTTCAAAAGAAGCCTAGGTTGCCACGAAAGTTTCACAATGACAAAAAACTGAAGCCAGATATCGGGTTTACCGATGTGTTCCGGGCCGATCGATGCAAGCCTCTTGCGCTCCTGCGAATTGTTCGGCCCTGATGGCACCTGGGTGGGAAGTTGAGTCGAGAGTTGATGCCGCGTTTGTTGATGATTGCGCCCGCACCGGTGATCGAGTCGGACGGGCGCCTGCGTCTCGACGTCAAGTTCGTCGAGGGGATGCGTGTCCAGCAGGGCCTCTGGCCCAGTCGGATCACCGCGGCCCTGCGACGCGGGGTCTCCTCGATTCCGTTCGGCCGGGATTATGGCCTTGACGAGCTTCCCTTCGAGCTTGTGCTTCTGGACCCTGACGAGGCCTTGACGCAGCGGCACCTGTCCGGGTTCGACCTGATCTATGCGGGAGGGGATGACTTCCACTGTCTGGGTCTGCCCGACCTTCTTCATCCCGGGCAGAAGCTGGTCTATGTGATCGAATACACGCACGAGACGCGGTTGCAGATCATGGATCTGGACCGCAGCCGCAGCCTTTTGGGCCGGCTGCGCGGGCGGTTCTGGCTGCGTCAGCAGGAAAAGCGGCGCGAGCGTGCCTTCCGCAGGGCGACGGCGCTCCAGGCGAACGGCTATCCGGCATACGACCAGTATGCGCCGCTGTGCTCCGACACTCTTCTGTATCTGGATGGCCGCATGACGCCAGACCTCTTCGCGACCGAGGCCGAGATGGCCGCGCGCGAGGTCTGGCGGGCGGCGGGTGGCCCGATGCGGCTGATCTTCTCGGGCCGGCTGGAGCCTATGAAGGGGGCGCAGGACCTGATTCCGGTGGCGCAGGTCCTGGAACGGCGCGGGACGGACTTCACGCTGGACATCTTCGGCACCGGCTCGTTGCAGGGCGAGATCGCTGCCGGCATGCGGCGCCTGGCCGATCCCGGTCGGGTCCGCCTGCACGGCGCGGTGGATTTCGAGACCGAACTGGTGCCCTTCACCCGGACGCAGGCCGACGTGTTCCTCGGTTGTCACCGGCAGTCCGATCCCTCCTGCACCTATATCGAGGCGATGGGCTGCGGTGTCGCGGTGGCCAGTTACGACAACCGGATGTGGCAAAGGCTGAACGGCGAGGCGCAGGCGGGCTGGGGTTCGCCCCTGGGCGAGCCGGAGATGCTGGCCGAACGCCTGGTCGCTCTTGCACGCGATCCGGATGCGATCACTCGCGCCAGCCGCAATGCCTGGGCCTTCTCGCAGGCGCATGCCTTCCTGCCCGAGTTCCGACGCCGGATGGAACATCTGGCCCGCATTGCGGGGACCAACCTGCTGCCCGCCGCAGCCTGACCGTCAGCGTCAGGGCGAAGGATCAGCCCGGGCGCACCACGGCCGTGCTTTGCGCCGACCGGATGAAGTTCGAGGCCGGCCCGGTCAGCGGCGCGCCCTTGCGCCAGGCCAGGCCCACTTGCACCGTCGGCAGGTCGCCCGAGACATCGCGGATCTCGATGCGGTCGCCTTCCAGCGACCAGGGCCGGTAGACCAGGCTGGGCAGGATCGCGAGGCCCGCGCCGGTTGCCACCAGGCTGCGCACCGCCTCGACGCTGCGGGTGCGGAAGGCGATCTGCGGCTTGACCGGCAGGGCGGCGGTCAGGCGGCGGGTGGATTCCTCGATCTCGTCCACCATCAGCTGGATCATCGGCGATCCGGCAAGCTCTTCCAGCGCAATGCTTTCCTGCTGCGCCAGCGGATGGCCCAGCGGCAGCCACAGCCGGTAGGGCGAGACGAGCAGCGTCTCGACGTTCAGCGCCATCCGGTCGTGGACGGAACTGGTCAGAAGGACCGCCACATCCAGCTCGCCGCCGATCAGCAGGTGTTGCAGGTATTCGCCCGAATCCTCGATCACGTTCAGATCGACCTGCGGAAAGGCGCGGCGATAGCGTTGCAGGATGTCCGACAGGACATAGCCCGCGACAAGGCTTGTCACCCCCAGCGACAGCCGGCCCTTCGCGGCCTCGGCCTCCTTCTGGAAGGCGGTCCGGGCGGTGGCCACGTCGGCCAGGATCTGCCGCGCATGGCGCAGGAAGGCCGAGCCCTTGTGCGTCAGCAGGATCCCCCGCGCCTGCCGGTCGAAGAGCACGACGCCCAGGTCGTCCTCCAGCCCGCGGATCGCCTCGGTCACCGAGGACTGGCTGATCGACAATGCGCGCGCGGCCCCCGTGACCGATCCTGCCTCGGCGGCGGCAATGAAGAACTGAAGCTGGCGCAGGGTGAATGCCATCGGAATCGGCGATAGGATACCGTGCGTATCTGACCTAGAGATAGACCGTTGTGCAAGGGTTGAAGCCGCGTCTTGCAGGTGGTCTGATGCCGGAAAACGAGGGGGCAGCAATGTGGTGGATCCTTGCGGCGGTGGTTCTGGGCGGGACGGCGATTGCGATGCAGGCCCCGATCAACGCCGCGCTGGCGCGGGAACTGGGCGGGCCGGTCCCGGCAGCGGCGGTGTCCTTCGCCGTCGGCTTTGTCGTCCTGCTGGTCATCGCCCTGGCGCAGGGCAAGGGTGCGGTGTTCCTTGATCTGCCGAAGGTTCCCGCCTGGACGCTGCTCGGCGGCTGCCTCGGCGCCTGGTATGTTCTGACAGCGGTCTGGGGCGTGTCGCATCTGGGGGTGCTGACGCTGGTCTCGGCGCTGATCCTCGGCCAGATGACCGCGGCCATGGTGATCGACGCAACCGGAGCGCTGGGCGTCGCCGTGCGCGAGGTAACTCCCACGCGCATCGCCGCGGCGGGCCTGGTGCTGGCGGGCGTGATCCTGTCGCGCGCCTAGGGTGGCGCGGGCGGCCTTTTGCCCTGCTCCAGCACCGTCCAGCCGGGGGGCGGCGCGGGCGGCGGCGGGCCGTCCTGCCAGAAGCTGAGCCGCAGGTGGTCCGCCTCGCCCGAGGCGTCCGCGACCAGTGCCCAGTGCATCCCGAATCCGTCGATCAGCAGGCCCTCGGCATAGAAGGCGATCTCTTCGGCCTCCAGCGCTTCGGACGGGCTGTCCGGCCAGCCGTCGGCCCCGCCCCAGAACACCAGCCCTTCGAGGTGCCGGCGCTTGCGGGCAATGGCGGCCAGCGGCGCAAGGAAGGTCTCGACATCGGTAGCGCCGGTCATGTCCCTGACCTTGCCGTCTGTCCGAACCCGGCCAGCGCCGCCGAGAGCGCCGGTTCCGCCCGACCGAGCAAGGCATGATAGGCGGCCAGCCTCTCCGGCGTGAAATGCCCCGCCTCGGCCAGCAGGTTCACCGTTCCAAGCACGACCCCGTCGGCGACAACCGGCAGATTGGCGCAAGACCCCAGGCCCAGCGACACGATCAGCTCGTGGTCGAAGAAATGTTCGGCAAACTCGGCCGGAGTGTTCGCGACAAAGGTCCGGCGAGCGACGACGCAGATGGCATGCCAGGCGTCCTTCTCCATCGGCTTCGTGCCCTGCACCGGATATTCCAGCGGATGCGAGGTATAGACCCTGCGGTGCACCGCCGCAGCCTCGTCCAGCGCGGTCACGGTGAACAGCCGGGTGCCCAGCGCGGCACAGTCTGCATGCAGTTGGGAGAACGCGGTCACCTTCAGCCCCGACTTGCGCCAGGTCAACGACTGGCAGAGGATTTCCGGCATTGTTCCTGCCCGAAGCCTGCTGTCAATCGCGGAGCGTCCCATGCAGTACGAAGTCAGCGCGCGGCGGCTGGACGCGACCGGAAGTCTTGCCACCAGCCATGGCGCCGAGGTCCGCCTTGCGACCGACATGGAGGGCCGCAAGGAGGCCCTGAACCCGGTAGAGCTGTTGCTGTCCGCCCTTGCCGCCTGCATGATCAAGGGGGCAGAGCGCGTCAGTCCGACGCTGAGGTTCCAGCTGGACGGAATGAGCGTCTCGCTTGTCGCCGACCGGCAGGATGCCCCGCCGAAACTGACGGCGATCCGCTACGAGATCGTGGTCGACACGCCGGAAAGCGATGCGCGGCTGGAACTTCTGCATCGCAACATCCTGAAATACGGCACCATTTCCAATACGCTCGCCCTTGCCGTCCCCTTGACCGGGACGATCCGCCGGGCGTGAGGCAACGGGGACCGGGCCTGGTCGGTGCCGGGCCTCGCCCCCGGATCGGCGCCTAGCGCCGCGACATCGCGATGCGGATCAGCGCGCGTTCCATCAGCGCCATTCCGGGGGCCTTGCTGGCCGAGCGCAGCGTGAGGTCGGTCTCGACCAGGATCGCGATGGCGGCCTCCAGCTTGCGCGCGCCCCATTGCCCCGCCTGCCGCGCCATGGCGTCCTTCTGCTTGAAGTTCACCCGCGCCTTCTGGATGCCGACCCCCGGCCCCTGCGGATCGGTGGCCGCCGCGTGCAGGATACGGAAATGCCGCAATGCGCCGATGCAGATCGTGACCGGCAGGACGCCCTGGCCTTCCAGCCGCCGGACCAGGGGGCCGATGGCGGCGGCGCGCGCCTCGGCGACCGCGTCGATCAGCTCGTCCACCTCGGCCTCGATGGTGGCGGGCGCCATGGCCGCGACATCGGCCGGGGTCAGGGGCGAGGCGTCGCCGAACTTGTAGAGCGCGATCTTCTCGACGGTCTGACGGAAATCGCCGGGATCCAGCGCGCGGGCCAGCGTGGTCAGGTCCGCCATCGCCTCGCGGTCGATGGCGGCGAGACCGGCCTTGCGCAGCGCCTCCTCGATTTCTTCCCGACCGGGCGGATCGTCATACAGTCCGATCGACACCGCGTTCGGGTGCTTTTCGAACAGCGTCTTCAGCGCCGACTTTCCGGTCAGGCCGCCCGCGGTGACGACGATCGTCGCATCGCCCGGCTTCCAGTCCTTCAGGGCAGCGGAAATGGTTTCGGCAAGACCGTCCGTCGCCTCCTCGACGAAGACGACGCGAGGGCCGGGGAAGAAGCCGACCGCCTTGATCGCATCCAAGAGCAGGCTTGCGTCCTTGCGCAGATCGGCACCGGACAAGCGCGTCAGGCGCATTTCCGCCTCGCCCTCCGGCCCCACCAGCGCGGCGATGGCGTCCTGCCGCTTCAGCGCGACCCGCATCGGATCGGCGCCGAAGATCAAGAGGCCGGCCCGGCCCGGGTCGGGCTTCGCGCAATAGCGGGCGGCCTCGGCCCCCTTCAGGATCATGGGCGATTGGCCATGGCCGCGATCAGCCGGGCGACGATCCGGTCGGCCAGGATCCGCATCAGGCGCAGGCTCGCATCCTCTTCGGCGGCAAGACCGGCGACGGTCGATCCCGTGGCGGCATAGGCGGTAAAGCTCTGCACCCGGCCGCCGGTGACCCGTGATCCCGAGGCGCGGTCGGTCAGCGTGTAGTCGATGACGCCCTTCAGGTTGTAGCGGGTGGTCTTGTTGTCGGTGGTGATGCCCACGCCCACGGTTTCGGTGACGATCGTGTAGGCCAGATCATAGCGCGGCGTCCGAGGCCGGCCCAGCCGCTCTTCCAGCCGCTCCACCAGGTCGAAGCCGTTCTTGTCGGTCGGGTCCTGCACATAGACCGTCCCCTGCAAGGCGGTCGCCGGTCCGTTCGGCGCCAGGGCCGGGGTGAAGCCGCAGGCGGCCAGGGCAAGGGGTGCGGCCAGGATGGCGCGGCGCGACAGGTGGCCGTTGGCGGCCCCCCCACCCCATCCCTCCCCCACGAGGGGGGAGGGAGGCGCCGGGACTGCGACGTCGGGGCCATCGAAGGGCCCCCTCCCCCCTGCATGGGGAATGGATGGAGTGGGGGGGCGACGGTCAGACGACGACATTGATGATCCGGCCGGGGACGACGATGATCTTCTTCACCGGCTGCCCGGCAAGGAACCTGACGACATCCTCGTTCGCCAAGGCGAGCTTTTCAACCTCTGCAATGGCCATGTCCTTCGGCACGCTGATTTCCGCCCGCCGCTTGCCGTTGATCTGGATCGGCAGGGTGACGGTATCGTCCACCAGAAGGGCAGGGTCGGCCTTGGGCCAGGGCGCCTGGGCGCACAGACCGGCGCCGCCCTGATCGGCCCAGATCGACTCCGCGATATGCGGGGTCATCGGCGACATGAGCTTCGCCAGCGTGCGGATGGCTTCCTTCATCACCGGGGTCGAGGCATTGGCCCTGGCGATGGTATTGGTGAAGCCGTAAAGCGTGGCGATGGCCTTGTTGAAGGCAAAGCCCTCGATGCTTCTGGTCACCTCGTCGATGGCCCTGGCCGTTGCCTTTGCGAGGTCAGCGTCGCCTTCGCCCTTGTGATCTTCCGGCATCTCGCCGATGCGGGAACTCAGCGCCCAGACGCGGCCGAGGTGCTTGAACGCGGCCTCGGCCCCGGCGCTGGTCCATTCCACGTCGCGTTCCGGCGGGCTGTCCGACATGACGAACCAGCGCGCGGTGTCGGCGCCGAACGAGGCGATGATGTTCATCGGATCGACGACGTTCTTCTTGGATTTCGACATCTTGGCCGAGGGGATGACCTCGACCAGCAGGCCCTCGTCGGCCAGGGCCCGGATGAAGGCATCGACATCGTCGATCATGTCGATGGGCGGCGGCTCGGTGCCGCGTACGACGATCCGGCGGTCGGCCACGTTGAAGACGGTCACGTCCTCGGGCAGGTGATAGACCGGGCGACCCTGATCGTCGCGGGTCATGTAGATCTCGTGCGTCACCATGCCCTGCGTGAAGAGCGCGTTGAACGGCTCGATGGCCTTGGCCGGCAGGTGGCCCGTCCTGTGCATCGCCCGGGCGAAGAACCGGCTGTAGAGCAGGTGCAGGATCGCGTGTTCGATGCCGCCGATATACTGGTCCACGTTCATCCAGTACTCGGCTTCCTCCGGCACGGTGGGCGTGGTGGCGCGCGGCGCGGTGAAGCGGGCGAAATACCAGGACGAATCGACGAAGGTGTCCATCGTGTCCGTCTCGCGCCGGGCGGGTGCGCCGCAGTTCGGGCAGGCGCAGTGCTTCCAGGTCGGGTGGCGGTCCAGCGGGTTGCCCGGCACGTCGAAGCTGACATCGTAGGGCAGCTCGACCGGCAGGTTCTCCTTCTTCTCGGGCACCACGCCACAGGTCGCACAATGCACCACCGGGATCGGGCAACCCCAGTAGCGCTGGCGGCTGACGCCCCAGTCGCGCAGGCGGTACTTGGTGACGCCCTGACCATAACCCCGCGCCTCGGCATGGGCGATGGCGGCCGCGACGCCCTCGTCACCGGTCTGCACCTCGGCCCCGGCGAAGCCCCTGATGTAGCGGACCTTTTCCGACTTCATCGGCACGAAGGCCTCGGCCAGGGGTGCATCCTCGGCGCCTTCGGCAACGAAGACGGCCTTGATCGGCAGCCGGTATTTCGTGGCGAACTCGAAGTCGCGCTGGTCATGCGCCGGGCAGCCGAAGATGGCGCCGGTGCCGTAGTCCATCAGGATGAAGTTGGCGATCCAGACCGGCAGTTCCCAGGTCGGATCCAGAGGGTGCTTCACGCGGATGCCGGTGTCGTAGCCGATCTTCTCGGCCGTCTCGATCTCCTCGGCGCTGGTCCCGCCCTTGCGGCAAAGGGCGACGAACTCGGCCACTTCCGGGTCCGCCTCCAGCGCCTTTGCCAGCGGGTGGTCCGGGCTGATCGCGGCGAAGGACGCCCCCATCAGCGTGTCGGGACGAGTGGTATAGACCTCAAGCCTTTCAAAGCCTTCCGGGGCACCGACCGTCTCGAACGCGAATTGCAGGCCGCGCGACTTGCCGATCCAGTTCGCCTGCATCAGGCGCACCTTCTCGGGCCAGTTGGTCAGCCCGTCCAGCGCCGCCAACAGTTCCTCGGAATAGTCGCTGATCCTGAAGAACCACTGCGTCAGCTCGCGACGCTCGACCGGGGCCCCCGACCGCCAGCCCTTGCCGTCGATCACCTGTTCGTTGGCCAGCACCGTCATGTCCACCGGGTCCCAGTTGACCACGGCGGCCTTGCGGTAGACCAGCCCGGCCTCCATCATGTCGATGAACATGGCCTGCTGCTGGCCGTAATATTCCGGGTCGCAGGTCGCCAGCTCCCGGCTCCAGTCGATCGACAGGCCGAGCGGCTTCATCTGCGCCTTCATGTCGGCGATGTTGCCGTAGGTCCAGTCCTTCGGATGGCCGCCACGCTCCATCGCGGCGTTCTCGGCCGGCATGCCGAAGGCGTCCCAGCCCATCGGGTGCAGCACGCTGAACCCCTGCGCCGCCTTGTAGCGCGCCACCACGTCGCCCATGGTGTAGTTGCGCACGTGGCCCATGTGGATGCGCCCCGAAGGATAGGGAAACATCTCCAGCACATAGTACTTGGGCTTCGCGGGATCGCGCCGCGCCGTGAAAGCCCCCGTCTCCTCCCAGGCAGCCTGCCATCTGGGTTCGATCACCGAAGGGTCATAGCGCGACATCAGGGGCCTCACATGAATTGCCCGGGCGGCTTACACCGCCTGACACCGCAAGGTAAAGCGGTGCAAGGGGTCTTGCCCTTTCGGAAATACACCGGGTGCGTTCACGGTTGCGCCACGGGTTCAATAAACCGTGGACGCGGGGCAGAGCCCCGGGGGGTGCGGCCCATGCGGCGCCGATCAGAGCTTGCTGTCGCGCACCCGCAGCTGGCGCGCCCGGGTCAGGATCGCGTCCTCGATCGCGCGCACCGTCTCGGGCGCGACCGCGCCGCCACCCTGGCCCTGCAGCGCAACCTTCAGGCTGCGCGCATCCAGCGCCGGGTCCTGCACATAGATCGTTGCGCGATACGCCCGGCCGCCCCCAGGAGGCCGGCCGTAGCCGGTCACGATGACCCCGGTGAAAGGGTCCACCGATTCGATCGGCAGGAAGTTCAGCACCTCGAGGCTGGCCTGCCAGATGTACTTGTTGACCTCGACCGTGGTGTTCGGGTTGTCCGCGTTCGAGAACAGGTCCCAGATGGTGGACCCCTTCTCCTCTTCTCCCCGCGCCCTGGCGATTGCCGCGCGTTGCGCATCGGCCTTCTCCTTGCGGGTCATCTGCTCTTCGCTGGGGATCGAGGTCCGCTTGCCGAACAGGTTGCCGCTGCCGATGCCGCCACCGCAGGCCGAAAGCGACAGTGCAAGTCCAGCGGCCAGTGCCACCCGTGCGAAGTGCTGCAAGTTCATCCGGTCACCCCTGGAACCTCTTGCCGTTTGTCTAGCCGAGGGGCGGGGGCGTGCCAAGGCCTTTCGGCGGATCGGTCGTTCCGGCGGCCCGGCGTCACAGGACGCGCCGGACTCCGGGCGCGCGCGCCTCGCGCCTGTCCACCTCGATGCGAGGCGCCTTGACCCGCGATCGCGCCGCCGCGCGCGCGGCCTTTGGTCCCGCGGCGATGCCCCCCCCCCCGACCTGTGACTTTGCTGCACCAATTTTCCGCCGATTTCCCGATGGCGGCTGGCGGGCGTTGCAATCCCGGGCGCCAGCGGCGAAAACCCGTCCATTCCCCTGCGGATTCCCCTGCGGCGGGCTTACCTTGAAGAAAGAGGGAAACATGAAAAAGATTCTTCTCGCGACCAGCGCCCTGGTGATGGTTGCCGGCGCTGCCGCCGCTGAAGTGGCCGTCTCGGGCTCGGCCCGCATGGGTCTGATCTTCGACGGCGAAGACACCCTGCTGACCTCGCGCGTTCGCGTCGTGTTCACCATGTCGGGTGAATCGGACGCCGGCTTCTCGTTCGGCGCCTCGGTCCGCGCTGACCAGTCGGGCCAGGGCAACACCGAGAACGACGACTCGACCGTCTATGTTTCGGGCGCCTTCGGCAAGCTGACCTTCGGCGACGTCGACTCGGCTGCCAACGCCCTCGTCGGCCACGTCTCGGGCGTCGGCCTCACCGGCCTCGGCGACTGGAACGAACTGCGCTACCTCGGCCACGAAAAGACCGCCGCCCTGTACGAATACTCGACCGGCGACTTCACCTTCGGCCTGTCGGCTGGCCAGATCGAAGACCTGGACGGCGTTGCCGCCAACGATGACGCCTACTCGATCGCGGTGAAGTACGCGCCCGAGAACTACAGCGTTGCGCTCGGCTACGAAACCGCCAACGACGTGGAGCACATCGCTCTGGGCGCCTCGGCGACCTTCGGCGCCGCGACCGTCAAGTTCGTGGCTTCGGACACCGACATCGCCGGCGACGCGACCCAGTACGCGCTGTCGCTCGACTACACCGTTGACGCGGCGACCTTCACCGTGTTCGCCACCGATGAAGGCGACGTCAACAACTACGGCATCGGCGCTTCCTACGACCTGGGCGGCGGTGCAAAGGTTGTCGGCGGTATCGTGAACGTCGGCGACCCGTCGGTCGACGACACCATCGCCGACCTCGGTCTGTCCTTCTCGTTCTAATCCTTCGGGATCGGACGAACCGGAAAGAGCGGGCCTTGTGCCCGCTCTTTTCATTTGCGGCACGGCACTGTGACTTTCGTGACACTTTCCTTGCCGATCCGATTCGGGCCAATCGGCGGACTCTTGCCAGTTCGCGTTTGCGGGCGTCTAGTTGCCTCAAGGTAAAGAAGGATCATCCATCATGAAGCAGTTCCTTGCATCTTCCGCGATCCTTGCCCTGACCGCCGGCTTTGCCGCGGCTGAGGTCAAGATCTCCGGCTCGGCCCGCATGGGCCTCATCGATGATTACGGCGATGTGGGCGTTCTGATGACCAGCCGCGTCCGCGTTACGTTCGACATGTCGGGCGAAACTGACACCGGCCTGTCCTTCGGCGCCTCGGTGCGCGCCGACCAGTCGGGACAGGGCAACACCGCGAACGACGACTCGACCGTCTACATCTCGGGCGCCTTCGGCAAGCTGTCGATGGGCGACGTTGACGGCGCCGCCGCAGCGGCTGTCGGCCAGGTCTCGGGCGTCGGCCTGACCGGCCTCGGCGACTACAACGAGATCGCCTATATCCTCGGGGAAGAGGATACCTCGGCGCTCTACGAATACTCGACCGGCGGTTTCGCCTTCTACCTGTCGGCGCAGCCGAACGGTGGCAACTCGAACTATGGCCTCGGCGCAAGCTACACGGTCGGCGACTACAAGTTCGCCATCGGCTACGAGAGCGTCGAGGATGACTCCACCCCCGGCAGCGCCTGGCCGGACAAGATCGGCTTTTCCCCCTTCTGGGGCAACGGTGCGACGCAGGTCGTCCTGGGCGCGGATGCAACCTTCGGGCCGGTGACGGGCAAACTCCGTTTCGCCCGCTACTCGGAAGACAACATCGACGCGGGCTTGGATCAGACCGCCCTGTCGGTTGACTATGCGGTGGACGCGCTCACACTGACCGCCTTCTACTCGAACTTCCGCGGCACCGATGCCTACGAAGGCGATGACGCAGACTTCTACGGCCTTGGTGCCTCCTACGATCTGGGCGGCGGCGCTTCGGTTGCGGCAGGCTACTCCCGGATCGACTACGGCGCCGACCCGACCTCGGCCGTTGACCTCGGTCTCAGCTTCAAGTTCTGATCCAGGCGGATTGACGAAACCGGAAAGAGCGGGCCTTGCGCCCGCTCTTTTCTTTTCCGCCCGTCCCGTTAGGTTGCCCGGCAAAAGGGGGGCGTGATGGCACTGGCAGACATCCTTGCGCGGGTTCGCGCGGCCGAGGCGGCGGCGGGGCGGTCCACCGGCTCGGTGACGCTGATCGCCGTGTCCAAGGTCCAGCCGCCGGAACGGGTCGAGGCGGTGCTGGAACAGGGCCACCGGGTCTTCGGCGAGAACTATGTGCAGGAGGCCGCCGGGAAATGGCCCGCCTGGCGCGACCGTTTCGGCAAGGTGGACCTGCACATGATCGGCCCCTTGCAGACCAACAAGGCCAAGGTCGCGGTGGACCTGTTCGACGCGATCCACACGCTCGACCGGCCCTCCCTGGCGCAGAAGCTCGCCAATCTGGGGCAGGCGCGCGGGGCGCTGCCGCAGCTCTTCGTCCAGGTGAACACGGGGGCGGAACCGCAGAAGGCCGGCGTGCTGCCCGGCGACCTGCCCGGGTTCCTGCGCGATTGTCGGTCAATGGACCTGGCACCAGTCGGCCTGATGTGCATCCCGCCCGAGGGCGAGGATGCGACCCCACATTTCGCCATGCTGGCGCGGCTGGCGGCCGATCACGGGCTTTCCGGCCTGTCCATGGGGATGAGCGGCGATTTCGAGACCGCCATCGCCCATGGCGCAACCCATGTCCGCGTCGGCAGCGCCATCTTCGGCGCGCGGGCCTACCCGCAGACCTGATCCGCCAGTTTGCCCTTTGTCAAATACTCCCGCCGGAGGCTCTGACCGCACGCCCAGGCGCAGGCCCGGTCCTTGAGGCGTGACAGCCCTGCCAGGCGCTTCCCCTCCCCCTCGTGGGGAGGGGATGGGGGCGGGGGGCTCCGGCGCACACGGTTGACAATTCCCTAACGTCCGCGTTCAAGATATTGAAACAAAATGACAATCCGGAATTGTCCACCGTGGACAGGATCAGGTCAGCCAGACCCGTCCATAGGGCGGCAGGACGACCTGGCCGGCATGCGGGGTGACGGTGGCGTCGGACAGCTCGTCCCGAAGCGCCGTCACCCCCAGCGCGCGAACCCAGCTTTCGGGAATGTGCTGCCAATGCTCGGTGAAGTTGAACAGCCCCAGCAGCACTCCGGTCGGCGCCAGCCTCTGCACGGCCAGCACGGCATCGTTGCCCGAGGGAACCACCCGCACCGGATGCGCGGCATGCAGGGCCGGGGTCGCCTTCCGTCGGGCGAGGATCGCCTTCGTCCCCCGGAACACCCGGGCCGAGGGCGTCTCGCCCCGGTGCCGCTCGGCGGCCAGCGCCCAGTCCATCCGGGGGCGGTGCAGCCAGCGGCTGTCATGAGCGTGGTCAGGGTGATCAAGGTATGACCAGTCGTTCAGAAGCGCCAGCTCGTCGCCCATGTAGATCAGCGGGATCCCGCCCCAGGCCGCGATCAGGGCATGGCCCAGCAGGATGCGCTGCACCGCCATGTCGCGGCCCGCATCATCCGTCGCCCGCTCCAGCCCGGCCAGCGAGGCGAAGGACCCGGAAATCCGCTTGTCCCCCGTCGCCTCGTTCACCTGGAACAGCGCGCCCCTGGCGAAGCTGCCGGGAAACGCGCCCTCGTAGAAGTCGGACAGGAAGGCCCGGTGGCCGTGGCCGGACAGGCCCACCGCCGCCGCGTCCTCGTCCGTCACCGCCCAGCCGATGTCGTCGTGGCAGCGGATGTAGGTCGCATAGGTGGCATTCGTCAGCCGGTCGGGAAAATGCGTCCCCATCACATGCGTCATCAGCCGGGTGTCGCGGGTGGCCAGCGCCGACCAGAACTGCACCATCAGGCTGTTGTGGTAGGCGAGGTTGCCTTCCTTGCCGTCATGCCTGCCGCGCCCGAGATAGGGCAGCATCTCGGCCGGCGCGACGATCGCCTCTTCCAGGTGAATCACCGCCGCGCTGGCAATGCGCGAACAGGCCCGCAACGCCTGGAGGATCATGTGCACCTCGGGCTCGGACTGGCAGCGCGTGCCCAGCCGCTTCCACATGAAGGCCACCGCGTCCAGCCGCAGGACATCGACGCCCTTGTTGGCCAGGAACAGCATGACCTCGACGATCTCCAGGAACACCGCCGGATTGGCCCAGTTCAGGTCCCACTGATGTTCGTTGAAGGTGGTCCAGACCCATTTGCCGATCTCGGGGTAATGGGTGAAGTTGCCCGGAGCGTTGTCGGGAAAGACCTCGACCAGCGTCTGCTCGTAGAGCCTTGGCAGGTCGGGGCTGTCGAACATCAGGTAGTAGTCCTGATATTTCGGATCGCCCTTGGCGGCCTTCCTCGCCCAGGCATGTTCCTTCGCCGTGTGGTTCAGCACCAGGTCCACACACAGCGACATGCCCCGGGCACGCAGCGCGGCGCTCACCGCTTCAAAATCCGTCATCGAGCCGTAGGTCGGGTTGATCTGGCGATAGTCCATCACCGAATAGCCGCCGTCGCTGTCGCCCGGACGCGGCTTCAGGCAGGGCATCAGGTGGACATAGGTGATGCCCAGGTCCTCCAGATAGTCCAGCCTGTCCAGAACCCCTTTCAGGTCGCCGGCAAAGCGGTCGATGTAGAAGACATAGCCCGCCATGTCCGGACGCTGGAACCAGTCGGGCTCGAGATCCCGCTTCAGGTCCAGAAGCTTCAGATCCTCGGGCCGCTCGGCCCAGGCCTTGCGCAGCACCTTGACCAGCCGCTCGCGGAAGGCCGGGTAGTCGGGGTGCGCGCCATAAAGCGCCTCCAGCATCGGGAACAGGTCGGGGGCGGATCGCTCCAGCCGCAGGTCGAAGATCCGGTCATCGGCGCTGATCGTCCGGGCCATGCGGTCCTCCTCCCAGGAACGGGCCCAAAATAGCGACCCCAAAGCGTTTTGGGAAGGGGTCAGCCGGGCACGATCAGCCGGGTCTGATGGGTGATGCGCGGGGCGATCCACAGCAGGTCGCGGCGCGACAGGGCCACGCAGCCGGCGGTCGGGGCGCCGGGCCGGCGCCACTGGTGCAGGAAGATCGCCGAGCCGCGGCCCGGTTCCGCCTGGGGCCAGTTCCAGTCGGTAATGAGGATCAGATCATACATCGGATCGGCCCGGCGCAGGCGCTCGTGGCCGAACCCGTGCGGCGCGCGGACCATCAGGTTGTAGTCCGGGTCTGCCGGGTCGTCCGACCAGAAGTCGAACGGCCCGATCGGCAGCGCCCAGTCGGCAGGCCGGGTCAGCCTGTCGGGGCGATAGAGCATGCCGACCAGCCGATGCATCCCGGCAGGCGTGGCCCCGTCGCCCTCGCGTTTCCGTCCCGGCGGCACGATGCCGCCGCGCCCGATGGTGCAGGGGAAGACCCGGCCCAGAAAGCGCAGGCCCATGGGCGTGACCACCAGATCGGTCGGCTTCACAACAGATGCCCCGATTTCGCGGCCTTGGTCGCCAGATAGGCGCGGTTCTCGGCCGTCTCGCCCACGCGCAGCGGCACCCGCTCGGTCACATGCAGGCCGCAGCCCTCCATCATCGCCAGCTTCTTCGGGTTGTTGGTCAGAAGCCGCACGCTGGAAAACCCCAGCTTGCGCAGGATCTGCGCCCCGATGCGGAAATCGCGCTCGTCGTCCTCGAAGCCGAGGCGATGGTTGGCCTCGACCGTGTCGAAGCCCTGGTCCTGCAGGGAATAGGCGCGCATCTTGTTGGCGAGGCCAATCCCCCGGCCCTCCTGGTTGAGATAAAGGAGCACCCCCGCGCCTTCCTCGCCCATCTGCGCCAAGGCCGCCCGTAGCTGGGGGCCGCAGTCGCATTTCAGCGATCCCAGCACGTCGCCGGTGAAACAGGCGGAATGGAGCCGCGCAAGCACCGGCTGCGACCGGTCCGGGCGGCCGATCTCGATGGCGTAATGCTCCTCGCCGCCATCCTCGGGGCGAAAGACATGCACCCGGCCTGCCGCGGCGGCCACCAGCGGCACGCGGGCCGAGACCACCTCGTCCATCGGCGGCAGGGCGGCAAGCGCGGGGCCGATCTCGTCCAGAGACAGCAGCGTCAGGCCATGCGTCCCGGCCAGCGTCAGGGCATGGCCCACCGGCACCAGGAGGGCGGCGGGCAGAAGATGCGCCGACTTTGCCAGCGCCAGCGCCGCGCGCGCCAGATCGGCCGGGCCCTCGCGCAGCGATTGCAGCGGCCCCTTCATCGGCGTCCGCAGGTCGTCCGCCGGATCGGCCACCGCCCGCAGCCAGTCGAGCCCCGCATCGGGCGGAGGCACCACGCGCGCCAGGTCGCCGTCATAGGCGCGGGCCTTCAGCGTCTCGGCCCGCCGCGCGGTGATCGCCAGCACCGGCGCGCCGAACCCCCTCAGGTCCGCAAGTCGCGCGCCGTCCAGCGTCTCGACCGCCGCCACCAGCGCCGCCCCGCCCGCGCCAGTCAGCACGACGGGCACCCCCATGCGCAGGTCGCCGCGGGCGCGGGTCAGACGTTCGGCGATGGAAAGGGCCAGCGACATGCCCCCTATCTAGGCCGCATCGGCGCCGGGCGGAAGCCTCGGCTGCGGCTCCGGGCCAAAAGGCTGAAGATCGGTGGGGCAGGCGATCAGGATGTCGGTCGGGCCGATGGTCACGTCCGGCGGCACCATCCGGTGATGGCGCAGGAAATGCAGCGACACACGGCGGGCGTCCTGGCGGAAGTCGTGGTGCAGGACCAGCGTCAGCCGGCCTTCCGCCAGCAGCTGCCGGTTGGTGCGGTCAAGGTCATGGGCGATGAAGACCTCGATCGGGCGACCGGCCTCGGCAAAGGCATCCAGGATCGCCCGGTTGCCGCCGCCGATGGAATAGACGCTGCCGATGTCGGGATGATCGCGCAGTGCCTCCAGCACAAGGCGCCGGGTGGTCCGGTCCACGCCCAGCCCTTCCGAGACGGTCAGCGTCGGCAGCGCGGGGGCTTGCCCGGCCAGATGGTCGAGAAACCCGATCCGCCGTTCGTCCTCGCCCCGGAACATCTGCGAGGACAGGGTGATCAGCACCCGCGAGCCCGCCCGCCGCTGCATGTGCTGCATCAGATAGGCCGCCGTGGCCCCAGCGCGGCGGTTCTCCATCCCGACATAGGCCAGCCGCAGCGGCGCGGCGATGTCGGTGACATAGGTCACGACCGGAATCCCCCTGGCCGCGACCCCTTCAAGGCAGGCCTCGATCGCCGGGGTGGCCGGCACCTTCAGCACGATCCCGTGGCTGCCGCGCCGGGCGATGGCGGTCAGGCGGGCGATGATCTCGCGCTCCTCCATCACCTCGGCCAGATGGAACCGGGCGCGAAAGGCGACGGGGCGCACCAGCGGCAGCTCCGCCTCGAAGGCGGCGCGCACGGCCGAGGTGAAGCGCTCGGGCGCCTGGATGAAGATGTCGATGGTAAAGCGCCGCCCCTGCGCCAGGCTGGCGGCATGCTGCCGCTCCAGTTCCGCGATGGCGGCGGCCACCCGGTCGCGGGTCGGGGCGCGGACATGGTCGCGCCCGTGCAGGGCACGGTCCACCGTGGCCGGGCTGAGCCCCGCCTGAAAGGCGATCTCCTTGATGCCGAAACGGCGCGACATGGCGCAGTTTGAGGTGATTTTGAGGTGAAACGCAACTGTCTGGCGCGGCGCGCGCAGGGCAGGGTGGGGCAACCGCCACGAAAAGGATGTCGCCATGAACGCCCCCGCCCGCCCCGCCCGCCGCCCGGTCTGGATCCGCGCCGACAGCGGCGATTTCGACCTGTTCCGCCAGCAGGTCGGGCAGAGCACGCAGGCCGAGGACGTGCCGCAGGCGGCCGAGGTGGCGCGGAACATCCCGATCTACGCCGGGCAGGCCGTCGCCGCCGCCGCCCGCGACGCGCAGGCCCGCCGCGCCCTGACCGCAGAATGGGCCTGGGTGCTGGCCGACGGCCCCGGCATAATCGTCATCCGCGATGCCATGCCGGACACCTCGGTCGTCGACCGGGCCAGCCGGATCTTCGAGGAGATCATCGCCGAGGAAAAGGCCGCCCGGCGCGGCGGCGGCGACCATTTCGCGAAGCCAGGGGCAAACGACCGGATCTGGAACTCGTTGGAAAAGCACTGTCTGGCCGATCCGGCGAACTTTGCCGCCTATTACAGCGCCGATGCACTGGCGCTTGCTTCCGAGGCCTGGCTCGGCCCGGCCTACCAGATGACCGCGCAGGTCAACCGGGTGAACCCCGGCGGGGCGGCGCAGGTGCCGCACCGCGACTATCACCTCGGCTTCATGTCGCCCGACCGGATGGCGCAGTTTCCCGCGCATATCCATTCCATCTCGCCGGTCCTGACGCTTCAGGGCGCGCTGGCGCATTGCGACATGCCGGTCGAGACGGGGCCGACGCTGCTCTTGCCGTTCTCGCAGCAGTTCCACGAGGGCTACCTCGCCTTCTCGCGCCCCGAATTCCAGGAGCATTTCGCACGTCACCATGTCCAGCTGCCCTTGCACAAGGGCGACATGCTGTTCTTCAACCCCGCGGTCATGCACGGTGCCGGAACCAACCGCACCACCGACCGCTACCGGATGGTGAACCTGTTCCAGGTCTCCTCGGCCTTTGGTCGGGCGATGGAATCGGTCAACCGCGCCCGGATGTGCCGCGCCGTCTTTCCGGTGCTGCGGCAGGGCGGGCCTGGGATCGACGTCGCCAATGTCATCGCCGCCACGGCCGAGGGCTATCCCTTCCCGACGAACCTCGACCGCAACCCTCCCATCGGCGGCCTCGCCCCCCGGACCATGGCCGATTTCCTGACCGAGGCGGTCCGCGAAGGCTGGAGCGCGGAGCGGCTGGACGCCGTCCTGTCCGACCTGGAGACGAAGAACGCCACCTGACCGCTTGAAACAATTCCCGCGCCGGCGACACGACCGCGTGAGGATTCCGTTGCAAATCTTGCGGGCTTCGTGATCGGGGCGCATCTGAAGCGCAATCAGCAATGGAGGACCCCATGGCCGGACTGCGGAAGATCCTGCTTGTCGATGACGACGAGGACCTGCGCGAGGCGCTGAGCGAGCAGCTGGTGATGACCGAGGACTTCGATGTCTTCGAGGCCGGAACCGGAGCCGAGGGAATGGAGAAGGTCAAGGCCGGTCTCTTCGACCTTGTCATCCTCGACGTGGGACTGCCCGACACCGACGGGCGCGAGCTGTGCCGCCGGATGCGCAAGCAGGGCGTGAAATGCCCGATCCTGATGCTGACCGGCCATGACACTGACAGCGACACGATCCTTGGCCTGGACGCGGGCGCCAACGATTATGTGACCAAGCCCTTCAAGTTCCCGGTGCTCCTCGCCCGCATCCGCGCGCAGCTGCGGACGCACGAACAGTCGGAAGACGCGGTGTTCCAGCTTGGGCCCTACACCTTCAAGCCCGCGCAGAAATTGCTGGTGGACGAGAAGGACAGGAAGATCCGCCTGACCGAGAAGGAAACCAACATCCTGAAATATCTCTACCGCTCGACCAGCGGCGTGGTGGCGCGGGATGTGCTCCTGCACGAGGTCTGGGGCTACAACGCGGGCGTGACCACGCATACGCTGGAGACCCACATCTATCGCCTGCGCCAGAAGATCGAGCCCGATCCCTCGAACGCGCGGCTCCTGGTGACGGAAAGCGGCGGCTACCGGCTGGTGGCCTGAAGGGATTGTTGCGTGGCGGCAACGCTTTGATGAGTCCGCCATGCAACAAACACGAAATCTTGCCGCTTAGGGCTTATTGTTGCCGGATTCGCTTGCTACCTTTCTCGCATGCACCGGTTGTGCAGCAAGTTCCCCTGGTCGCGTCGGGGTTATGGCGCGGCATCCTCCCTGTTGGACCTGGCCGGGCTTCTTGCCCGGCCTTTTTTTGTGCTTGCGCCAGATCAAGGCGCGGGGCCTGCCGGGGCCTGCATCCTGGCCCCACTTCCCTTGTTCCCCTTGCGCCGGGCCTCGCGCCCGGCCTTCTTTTTCCGCCCGGCCCTTGAGCCCACCCTTGAGCCCGCCGCGGCCCGGTCTTACGGTCGCCCGGCAACCCGGAGCCGCGCCCATGCCCTTCACCCTAGCCACCTGGAACATCAACTCGGTCCGCCTGCGCGAGGGGCTGGTCGCCCGCCTGCTGACCGAAGAGTCGCCCGACATCCTTTGTCTCCAGGAATGCAAGTGCCCGGTCGAGCTGATCCCGATGGAGGGGTTCCGGGCGCTGGGCTACACCCATGTCATCGCCCGGGGGCAGAAGGGCTACAACGGCGTCGCGATCCTGTCGAAACTGCCGATCCGGGATGTCGGCGGGCAGGACTTCGCCGCACTCGGCCATGCCCGGCATGTGGCGGGCCGGCTGGAGAACGGCGTCACGATCCACAATTTCTACGTCCCGGCCGGCGGCGACATTCCGGATCGCGAGCAAAACCTCAAGTTCGGCCAGAAGCTCGACTACCTGACCCAGATGCGCGACCATTTCCATTCCGAGCGGCCGGAAATGTCGATCCTTGTCGGCGACCTGAACATCGCCCCGCGCGAGGACGATGTCTGGGATCACAAGGCGCTGTTGAAGATTGTCAGCCACACTCCGGTCGAGGTGGAGCATCTGGGTCAGGTGATGGAGGCCGGGCGCTGGCGGGACATCACCCGGCAGGACATCCCCGAGGGCCGGCTCTACAGCTGGTGGAGCTATCGCAGCCCCGACTGGGACGCCGCCGACAAGGGCCGCCGGCTCGACCACATCTGGGCCACGCCCGACGTTGCCGGTGCGGGCCACGGCAGCCGCATCCTGCGCCCCGTGCGGGGCTGGGACCAGCCCTCGGACCACGTCCCGGTCTTTGCGACGTTTGACCTTTAGGCGCAAATCCCTTCGAAAGGATTTGCAAATTCCTTCGAAGGAATTTGTCAGGACCCCGAGGCCAGCGCCGCCAGCACGGCCTTGGCGCTCTCGCTGTCCCATTCGGCATCGCCGATCAGCCGGGCGACCTCCTGCCCCTCGGGGTTCAGGATCACGGTGACCGGCAGGCCCATGACTCCCATCCCACGCGCCAGCTGCGACTGGGGGTCGCGCAGGATGGGCAGCGCGGTGACACCGGCCTCCTCGAAGAACCGCCTGATCCCCTCGACCGCGTTGCGTCCGGTGGCGACCGGCACCACCGCCAGGTCCGGCATCGCCGTCTGCAGCCGGTCGAGCGAGGGCATCTCCTTCCGGCAGGGCGCGCACCAGGTGGCCCAGAAGTTCAGCACGACCCACTTGCCCCGGTAATCGGCCAGCGCGTGCTCGCCGTCCTCGGCATCCAGCAGCACCGCCTCGGGCACCGCGACCGGGGCCTCGTGCAGCACCAGCTTCTTCATGTCGCCCTCGCGCAGGCTGGCCGCATCGGCGAGCACCGGATTTGCACCGAGGGCCAAGGCCGTATAAAGGACCACCAGAATTTTCCGCACGTTTCCCACCCCGCCCATCCTGCCGCGAAAGCCCCGCCCATGTCAGACGCCCCCGATCCCAAGTCCGCCAACACGATGTGGGGCGGGCGCTTTGCCGAGGGTCCAAGCGCGATCATGACGGCGATCAACGCCTCGATCGGGTTCGACCAGCGGCTCTACGCCCAGGACATCGCGGGCAGCCGGGCCCATGCGGCGATGCTGGCCGCGCAGGGCATCATCTCTTCTAGGGATGCCGAGGCGATCGGGGAAGGGCTGCTCGCGATCTTGTCAGAGATCGAGGCCGGGAAATTCCCATTCACACCCGATCTGGAAGACATCCACCTGAACATCGAGGCCCGTCTGACCGACCGCATCGGCGAGGCGGGAAAGCGGCTGCACACCGGGCGGTCCCGCAACGACCAGGTGGCCGTCGATTTCCGGCTCTGGGTGCGCGACCAGTGCGATGCGGCGATCGAGGGGCTGACCGGCCTGATGCGCGCCTTCCTCGCCCAGGCCGAGGCCGGGGCCGACTGGGTCATGCCGGGCTTCACCCACCTGCAAACCGCCCAGCCGGTGACCTGGGGCCATCACATGCTGGCCTATGTCGAGATGTTCGCCCGTGACCGTTCCCGGTTCCAGGACGCGCGGCGGCGGATGAACGAATGCCCTCTCGGCGCCGCCGCGTTGGCCGGGACCTCCTTTCCCATCGACCGGCACATGACGGCAAAGGCACTGGGTTTCGACCGGCCGACCGCGAACAGCCTCGACTCGGTCTCCGACCGCGACTTCGCGCTGGAGTTCCTGGCCGCCAGCAGCATCTGCGCCATGCACCTGTCGCGCTTTGCCGAAGAGCTGGTGATCTGGTCCTCGGCCCAGTTCCGCTTTGTCCGGCTGTCCGACCGCTGGACGACCGGCAGCAGCATCATGCCGCAGAAGAAGAACCCCGACGCGGCGGAACTGCTGCGCGCCAAGCTGGGGCGGATCCTCGGGGCGACGGTCGCGCTGTTCACGGTGATGAAGGGCCTCGCGCTGACCTATTCCAAGGACATGCAGGAGGACAAGGAACAGGTCTTCGACGCCGCCGATACGCTGATGCTGGGCCTTGCCGCGATGACCGGCATGGTCGCGGACATGACCGCCAACCGCGATGCCCTGCGCGCCGCCGCCGCCTCGGGCTTTTCCACCGCGACCGATCTCGCCGACTGGCTGGTCCGGGCGCTGGGCCTGCCCTTCCGCGAGGCGCACCACGTCACCGGCGCGCTGGTGGCCATGGCCGAGGCGCAGGGATGCGACCTGCCCGACCTGACGCTGACCCAGATGCAATCGGTCCATCCCGGCATCACCGCCGAGGTCTTCGGCGTGCTGGGGGTGGAAAACTCGGTGCGAAGCCGCATGTCCTATGGCGGCACCGCGCCGGATCAGGTGCGGGCGCAGCTCGCCCGCTGGAAGGCGGAGCTGGGCTGAGCGTTCCAGGGGAGCATCCAATGAAATTCTGGCTTCTGATCCCGGTCCTTGCGCTGGCGGCCTGCAAGAACCCCATGCTGGCCACCAACCTGACCTTCGGCACCGGCGGGGTAGAGGTAAACCCCACCTTGTCCGGCGAGATCGGCGGTGCCACGGTGTCCATCGACCCCTGAGGAAAGGCCTGCCATGCCCCGGTTTCTGCTTCTCGCCTCGCTCTTCCTAGCCGCCTGCGGCGCCGATGGCGCGCCGGAACCGCCGTCGCGCGGGATTGCCGTCACCGGCGAGGTGCAGATGGGCGTCGTCGCACGATGAGCCCGCTGCGCCTTGCCTTCCTGGCAATCGCGATCTGGGGCGCGGTGCATCCTATGTTCTGGTTCGTGAAACACATGCGCGAAACCGGAACCGGCCTGTCAGGCCTGATCGACGCCTGGTATGTCAACGCCTCGACCACGGGCCTGACCTGGGACCTGACCATCGCCGCCATCGCGCTGACGGTCTGGGTCCTGGCCGAAAGCCTCGGCCGCCGGGACTGGCTGGGCCTGGTGGCGATCCCGGCGACCTTCTGCATCGGCGTCAGCTGCGGGCTGCCGCTCTATCTCTTCCTGCGCTCGCGTCCCTCAGTGGCGTGAAGAGGTCGCGGTCCCGTCCTCGGGGAACAGATGCGCCTGGGCAGGGTCGAACTCCAGGTTCATCTGCGACCCGATGTCGAACACCGCGTCATGCGACAGGGCGGCGATCAGCGGGCTGCCATCCTTGAGCGTGACCTCGACCACGGTTTCCGACCCCAGCCGTTCGGTCAGCGCCACCGAGCCGTGCAGCCGCCCCGCGCCCTCGGCCACCGACAGATATTGCGGGCGCAGGCCCAGGATCGCCTGATCCCCCACCTTGAACGGCCCGCGCTTGCCCGAAACCTCGACCGGGTCCAGCGCCGCGTTCGACACCAGCACCTTGTTCCCGTTCACCCCCTGCACCGTCACCTTGACGAAGTTCATCGACGGCGCGCCGAGGAAGCCCGCGACGAACAGGTTCGCCGGGTCGTGATACAGGTCCATCGGCGCGCCGATCTGCATGACCTGCCCGTCCTTCAGCACCACGATCTTGTCGGCCAGGGTCATCGCCTCGACCTGGTCGTGGGTCACATAGATCATGCTGGCGCCAAGCTGCTGGTGCAGCCGGCCGATCTCCATCCGCATGTCCATGCGCAGGGCGGCGTCGAGGTTCGACAGGGGCTCGTCGAACAGGAACACCTGGGGCTTCCTCACGATGGCCCGGCCGATGGCCACGCGCTGGCGCTGGCCGCCGGAAAGCTGCGACGGACGGCGGTCCAGCAGGTGCTCCATCTGCAGGATGCGCGCGGCCTCGGCGACCTTGGCCTCCTTCTCCTCCTTCGACGCGCCCGCGATGGTCAGCCCGAAGGCCACGTTCTCGCACACAGTCATGTGCGGAAAGATGGCGTAGGACTGGAACACCATGGCGACACCGCGATCCTTGGGCGGCAGGTCGTTGACCAGCGTCTCGCCGATCCGCAACTCGCCCGAGGTGATGTCCTCAAGCCCCGCGATCATGCGCAGCAGCGTGGACTTGCCGCAGCCCGAGGGGCCGACGAAGACGCAGAACTCGCCGTCCTCGATCTCGATGTCCACGCCCTTGATGACATGGGTGGCACCATAGCTTTTCCTGACGTTCTTCAGCGATATCCGGGCCATGGGCTACTCCGCCGCCTGTGCGAGGGGTTGAACGTGCAGAAGACCGTCGGGGCCTATGGTCACCGGCTCGGGGTCCATGATGAAGCCGCCGAAACGCGCCTTGCCGCCGTCGGCAAAGCCCAGGATCACCAGGCCCTGCGGCCCTTCGACGATGCGGGCTGCATAGCGGCGGCAGGGCTCTGCCCCGTCGAGGAAGGGGCCGGGCGCGATGCGCCAGGGGCCGCGCGGGTGGTCGGCGATCAGGTAGTGGGTGCCGGTGACGGGCGATTGCGGGTTGTCGCGGCGGTATTGTTCCGACCAGTGGTGCGACGAGGTGCAGAAGAGGCAGTACCAGTGGTTCCCCACCTGGAACACCTGAGGCACCTCCAGCTGGCCGAAGCCGCCGTGGAAGACCGGGGGTTGCAGGGTCCAGGTCATCAGGTCGGGCGAGGTGGCAAAGCCGATGGCGCCGCCGGCGTTGGGTTCCGGCACGCCCGGCACGCGGGCGGTGAAATACATCAGCCAGCCCTTGCCGTCCGGGTCGCGCATCACCCAGGGGTCGCGCATCGCCCGGTCGTGCCAGTGGCCGATCGCGTGGTCCTTCTCGTAGCAGTCGGCGTTGGGGCCGGTCAGGTCCAGGGCAAGCCCGTCGCCGACCCGCGTCCAGTTGTGCAGATCGCGCGAGGTGGCATGGCCGATCCGCTGATACAGCGACTGCTCGGATTTCCGTGTGCCGGTGTAGAACAGATGCCACAGCCCGTCGTCGCCCTTCACCACCGACCCGGTCCAGGTCGTGCTGTCGTCCCAGGCCGCGCCGTCCCGCTGCGGCTCGAACGTGGTGCCCATGTCGGTCCAGTTGGTCAGGTCGCGCGACACCGCATGGCGCTGGGTCGCGTTCAGGTGCCGCGCGTCGGGGTCGATCAGCGATTTCGGCGCCTGCAGGAAATAGCCGTGCCAGATGTCGCCGTCCTGGACATACCAGCTGTCCCAGAACCAGAGATCCTTGTGCTTGAAGGTCATGACGTCTCCTCAGCCCTTCACGCCGGTCGAGGCGATCGACGCGATGAAGGCTTTCTGCAGGTAAAGGTAGAAGGCAAGGACGGGGACAGTGATCAGGCTCAGGTAGGCCATGACCTCGCCCCAGGCGACGTTGAGCTGGAAGAAGTACTGCAGGCCCACCATGACCGGACGGTAGCCCTCCGCCTGCGTCACCATCAGCGGCCAGAGATACTGGTTGTACATCACCAGGAACTTCAGGATCGCCGCCGTTGCCAGGATCGGCCCCGAGAGCGGCATCACGATCCGGCGGTAGATCTGGAACCACGAGGCACCCTCGACCCGCGCGGCCTCGATCAGCTCGCCCGGCAGGTCCTTGAAATACTGGACGAACAGGAACACCGTCAGGCCGTCGGCGATGAAGGGCACGATCTGCACCCGGTAGCTGTTCAGCCAGCCCCAGGTCAGCCCGTCCATCCCCAGCCAGGGCAAATGCGCCACCATCATCAGAAGCGGGATGGCGATGGTCTCGAAGGGCAGGATCAGCGTGGCCAGCAGGATCGACAGCAGCACGTCGCGCCCCTTCCAGCCGACGAAGACGAAGGCGAAGGCCGCGGCAGAGCAGACCAGCAGCGACAGGACCACCGTCACCCCGGTGACGAGGACCGAGTTGAACACGAAGGTGCCCACCGGCGCCCGCTGGAAGGCGGCGAAGTAGTTCGACAGGCTGATGTCGCCCACCGGAAGGAAGGCGCGCAGGCTGCCGGAATCCTGCAACAGTTGCTGGTCCGGCTTCAGGCTGGACATCACCATGAAGACCAGCGGGAAGATGAAGATCAGCGCGATCAGCACCAGCACCGCATAGCGGGTGGCCAGGCGCAGGCCGCGGTTGTCGGCGGAAATCATGGCCATCAGCTCTTCTCCCGCGTCAGCCAGCGTTGGATCAGGGAAATCGACAGCACGATCACGAACAGGATCACCGAGATCGCCGACCCGCCCGAGATGTCCTGCTTGCCATAGCCGCGCTCGACGGCCTGGAAGACGATGGTCTGGGTGCTGTCCAGCGGCCCGCCGTTCGTCATCACGTCGATCTGGGCGAACAGGCCGAAGGCCTGCATGGTGATGACGATGAGGATGAGGACGGCGGTGTTCCTGAGGCCCGGCCAGGTGATGTAGCGGAACACCTGCCACTTCGACGCGCCCTCGATGGCGGCGGCCTCGTAGAGGGTGGGGCTGATGGTCTGGAGGCCCGAGAGCCAGATCACCATGTGAAAACCCACGGCCTGCCAGATCGACATGGCGATGATGGCACCCAGGGCCGTGGACGGGTTGCCCAGCCAGTCCACCGGCGGGATCAGGCCGAAGCTGATCGCGCCCAGGAGATTGTTCAGCAGGCCCGACTGGCCGTCATAGATCAGCCGCCACAACAGCGAGACGACGACGATCGAGACGACGACCGGCATGAAGTAGATGGCGCGGAAGACGTTGATGCCTTTCAGGCGCTGGTTGATGAGAAGCGCCAGGCCCAGCGCCAGGCCCGCCTGCACCGGGGCGACGACCAGCACGAAGATGAAGGTGTTGACGATGGCCTTCATGAACACGACGTCGCGCGCCAGGACATAGGTCCGGCTGTCCCCGCCAAGGCTGAAGCTGAACCATTCCCGCATCCCCGCCAGGTCGGGCCGGTCGGGGTTGTTGCGGGTCAGCGTGCGGATCGAGGGATATTCCGGCGCGCCGTCCTTCATCACGATGGCGCCCGCCTCGTCGCGCACCGGCTCCAGCGTCAGGGTCGTCACGCCCAGAAGCTGGCGATAGTTCGCAAGCCCCACCCATTCGGTCGGATTGGGCGAGACCAGCCGCTGGTTGGTGAACGAGAAGTAGAAGGCCAGGAAGAAGGGCAGGATCACGAACCCGGCGATCAAGAGGACCGCAGGGCCCGCCATCAGCCAGCCCGTCCGGTTCGACACGGTGAACTTCGACGCCATGATCGCCTCGTCGCGTGAGAGGGGAAAGGGCTGGCGGCGCAAACCGCCAGCCAGGGCTCTGGGGAGAACCCGGCCCCGGATCCGCTCCGGGGCCAGTCGGCCTAGTGGCCGTAACCGCCGTTCTTCTCGATGTCGGCGTTGATCTCGTCCACGGCCGCGTCCAGCGTCGCCGCCACGTCGGCTCCGCTGGCGATGTCGGCCAGCGCCTTCTCGAACACCTTGGCCTGCACGACATAGCCCGGCGTCACCGGACGGACGAGAGCCTGGGCGGCCGAGAGGCCGAAGAACACTTCCATCGCGCCACCCGGCTTGTAGTGCTCGGTCATCGCGGCTGCCGTCTTGGTCGGCGGGATCAGCCCGATGCCGTCCGAGAAGGCCGCCAGATACTTGTCCTGAAGGGCGAACTCGATGAAGGCCGCGGCGCCTTCGGGATGCTTGGACGAAGCCGAGATGCCGAACTGCCAGGAGGCCGCACCGATCTTCGGGCCGTTGCCGAAGTCGGGCGCGGGCAGGAACACCGTGTCGGGGAAGGCCTTCAGCGTGTTCAGCGCCGCCCAGTTGCCGTTCCACGAGAAGGCATACTTGCCCGCTGCGAAGCCGCCGTCACGATCCGCCGGGTCCTGCGTCGCGGGCGCATAGCCGTTCTTGAACAGGCTCTGCCACCATTCGCCGAAGGCCAGGGCCGCCTCGCCGTTCAGCGCGCCTTCCGCCGTCTTGTAGGTGGAACGGTCCACGATGTCGCCACCAAAGCTCTGCAGGAAGGGCGAGAAGGCATAGGGATACCATTCGCCGGTCCAGGCCATGCCGGGATCGAAGGCGTATTCGAACTTGCCCGACGCTTTCGCCGCATCCAGGGCGGCCATGAATTCGTCCTTGGTCCAGGGCTGCTCCAGCGTCGGCGTGCGCAGGCCCAGCTCGTCAAGATAGGACTGCCGCGTCACCAGCGCCACGGCGGCATCCCAGAGACCGATGGAGTAGAGCTGCCCGTTCCAGATGCCCTTGGTGCCGGGCAGGAAGTCGGCGATCTTCGACTCGTCGATCTTCAGGGGCTGCATGTAGCCCGCCCAGGCCCAGTTCGGCATCACCGGGCCGTCCACGTCCAGGATGTCGGGCAGGTTGCCGGCCAGCGCGCCCGCGACGACGGAATCGTTGTAGGCCGCCTGCGGGAAGCTTTGCAGTTCCACCTTCCAGTCGGACTGGCTGCCGTTGAAGTCGGCGATGATCTGGTTGATGATCTTGCTTTCGACCTCGTTGCCGGCGCCATGGTACCACATGGTCAGCGTCTGCTGCGCCTCGGCGGCCGAGGCCCAGGCCAGGATCGCGGCCGAAGCCGCGACGGTGAACATCTTCATTTGGTTTCCTCCCTCTGGGTCATCAGTGAAACGACAGTCGCGGTCCGAAGCTCGTTGACCGAACCGCGCCAGTGCACAGGCCCGGCCACCAGGACCGGGCGGTGGTCATCCCGGCCCTCGCCGGAAATCAGCTGCAACAGACGCTCGCCCGCCCGGACGCCCATGGCGTTGTAGGGCAGCTCGACCGTGGTCAGCGGCGGGTAGAGCGTCTCAGCGATGGCGCGATAGTTGTCGAAACCGGCGACGCCGATCTCGTCGGGCACCCTGCGGCCCATGCTGCGCAGGATGCCATAGACCATCAGCGCCATCTGGTCGTTGCCGCAGCACAGCACCGTGGGTGGAGCATCCAGCCGCAGCAGGCGGTCGATCGTGTCCCACAGCAGCTGCGGCCCGGTCTCGGGCTGGTCGAAATCCACATGCGCCAGCAGGGCGGGGTCGAAGGCGATCCCGGTCTCGGCCAGCGCATCGCGGTAGCCCAGCGGCCGCAGCCGGCCGGCGGCCATGTCGGGGCGCAGGGCCAGCATGGCGATCCGCCGGTGCCCCGCGCCGATCAGGCGCCGCACCAGGTCGGCCTGCAGGCGGCGGTCGTCGGGCAGGACGGCGGGGGTGCCGCGGTCGTCATAGCAGTTGGCCAGGACCAGCGGCGTATCCTCGGGCACCGGGGGCAGGTCCACCGGCTGGTGATACTCGGCGACATAGATCAGCCCTTCCACCCGGTGCGACAGGAAGGTGTCGATTAGCTTGGGCACACGGTCCTGCCGGCCCCCGGTATCGGCGATCATCAGCGTCATGCCGGAGGCATCCAGCGCCCGCTGGATGCCCTGCACGATGTAGAGGTCCGGCAGGCCCTGCTGGGTCGAAGGCTGGTTCTTGGTGGAAATCGCCCCGGTGATCAGCCCGACGATCCCCGACTTCTGCGCACGCATCATCCGCGCCGCGTTCGACCGGACATAGCCCAGCTCGCGCATCGCGGCCTCGACCACCTCGCGCGTCCTTTCGCCCACCGGCCCGTCGCCGTTAAGGACCCGGCTGACCGTCTTGGGCGACACGCCGGCCAGGCGTGCGACATCGTAGATCGTCGACATGCGAGGCCTCCCCTCCGCGCGGTGTCCGGCTATGACATCGGTGTCATGACATCGGTGTCACAACTCGACCGATTCTGTCAAGCGCGGGTTGCGCGGGCGGGGAGGGGGCTTGGCTCAGGCGTGGAAGACGAAGGACCGCATCGAGACCGAGCCGAGGTCGATGGCGTCGGTCATGAAGGTCAGCCGGTCCCTGGCGTCCGAGGCGCCGGCGATGGTCAGCGCCGGCATGTAGTGATCCACCGTCGGATGCGCCATGGTCAGCAGGCTGCCCAGCCCCTCGCGGTCGGCCAGGGGTTTCAGGTCGCGCGCCTCCAGCCGGTCGGCGAACAGGCGGTCGAACTCCAGCGCAAAGTCCAGCGGCTGTCCGCCGAACCGCATGGCGCGCAGGTTGTGGACCACGTTGCCCGAGCCCAGGATCAGCACGCCCCGGTCGCGCAGCGCGGCAAGAGTCCGCCCGACCTCGAGCTGGTGCTCCAGCCCCCGGCTCATGTCGATCGAGACCTGGAACACCGGCACCTTCGCCTGCGGATAGAGGAACTTCAGCACCGTCCAGGCGCCGTGGTCCAGGCCCCAGGTATCGTCCTCGGCGGAATGGTGGCTGGCCAGGAGGCTCACCACCTCGCGCGCCAGCTCCGGGTTGCCGGGGGCGGGGTAATCCATCGCGTAAAGCGCGTCGGGAAAGCCGTAGAAATCGTGGATCGTCTTCGGCAGGGCCGAGACATCGACCAGCGTCGTGCCGCGCGTCATCCAGTGCGCCGAGACGACCAGGATCGCCTGCGGTTGCGGCAGGGCCTGTCCCAGCGCGCTCCAGGCGCGGCTGTAGGCGGTATCCTCCAGCGCGTTCATCGGGCTGCCGTGGCCCAGGAACACCACGGGCATCCGGGCCGAGGGCTTCAGCCGGTCGCGGAGGGCGTTGAGGTCGGTGATCGCGCTCATGGTCCTGTCCTTTCGGCGAAGGGGCCGCCCCCTGTCGGGGCAGCCCGGAGGGTTCAGGCCGCGGCCAGCGCGCGGGTGGAGGGTTTCAGCGCATAGGCGCCCGAACCCAGCAGCGCGATGGCTCCCTGCACGATGGCCCAGAACAGCGGGAATTCCCAGCCGCCGCCTTCGCTGGAAAAGACCCAGCCGTTGCCGGCATGGACCCAGGTCGCGCCCAGAAGCACCGGGATCAGCGCCAGCGACACCGCGCGGGTGGCCACGCCCAGGATCAGGGCAAGGCCGCCGCCGACTTCGGCCAGGATCGTCAGATAGGCGAGGAAGCCGGGCAGGCCGAGGCTTTCGAAATAGCCCACCGTGCCGGGGATGGTGAAGACCATGACCTTCATCAGGCCATGGGCGACGAACAGTGCGCCGCTGGCGACGCGCAGGATCAGGGCGGCGTAATCGGAGTTAGGGGTCATCTCGGGGTCCTATCAAGGGGCCGCCCGTCCGGCGGCGGATGCGATGAGGCAAAGCTAGGTCTTGACGCTTGGGAATGAAATGGCGACATTGTGGATTGACCATCCACATTTCATTCCGAAAGCCGCGCCGATGGACCTGATCGACGAGTTGAAGGCCTTCGTCGCCACCGCGCAGACCGGATCCTTCACCGCCGCGGCAGAGCAGCTGGGCACCTCCAACCGCCTGACCTCGAAATATGTGGCCGGCCTCGAGGCGCGGATGGGCGTGCGGCTGTTGCAGCGCACCACGCGCAAGGTCGGGCTGACGCCGGCGGGCGAGGATCTCCTGTCCCGCGCGCCGGCCCTTCTGGACGATCTCGACGACCTGATCGCCGGGGTCGCCGAAGGCTCGCGCGGGTTCTCCGGGGTGATCCGGCTTTCGGCCCCCGTCACCTTCGGCGAACTCCATGTCGCCGGGATGCTCGACCGTTTCGGCCGGCTGCATCCGGGGCTGTCCTTCGACCTGAGGCTCGACGACCGCCATGTGGACCTTGCGGCCGAGGGGATCGACCTTGCCTTCCGCATGGGCCGGACCGACACGCAGACGCTGAAGGTGCGCCGGCTCGGCGGCTTCGGGTCTGTGCTGGTGGCCAGCCCCGATTACCTCGCCCGGCGCGGGACGCCCGCGTCTCCGCAGGACCTGGCCGCGCATGACTGCATCCTCGACACCAACCGCCGCGATCCCCGGCGCTGGGCCTTCGGGCGCCCGCCCGTCCCCGTCGCGGTGCAGGGCCGGTTCCGGGTGAACTCGGCCCGCGCGGCGGTGGAACTGGCGGCGGCGGGGCAGGGGCTGGTCTATGCCCCCCGCTTTGCCGCCCGTGCGGCACTGGAGGCAGGGGCGGTCGTCCCGGTGCTGGCCGACTGGCCGGGCGAGGAGGGCCAGCTGAGTGCGGTCTGGCTGGAAGGCCGCGTCCTGCCGCGCAAGATCCGCGCGCTGATCGACTTCGCGGCCGAGGACGTGCGAACCGCCGGCATCCTCTGACCGCCTAGCGGCTGGACTGCCGCACGATCAGTTCCGGCGCGATCCGCAGCGTCGCGGGCTGGGTCTGCCGGCCGTCCAGCACCTCGAGGATCAGCGCCGCCGCCCTTGCGCCGATCTCGCGCGGGAAGGGGTTGATCGTGGTCAGCGCGGGGACCGAGACCTCGGCGATCTCGTAATCGCCGAAACCGGCGATCCAGATGTCCTCCGGCACCCGGACGCCGCGCCGCTGGCATTCGGTCAGGGCGCCGAAGGCCGACAGGTCCGACACGCAGATCACCGCCTGGGTATCGGGCAGGCTGTCCAGAAGCCGCCCCATCGCCACCGCCCCCTCGCGCATGGAGATCGGCGGGGCCCCGGCGGCGATCAGGCGGCTGGCGTCCAGACCATGCGCCCGCATCGCGGCGACAAAGCCATCGCGCCGGTCAGTGCCGCGCGTGTCGCGGTCGGCATCGCCGCCGATGAACGCGATCCGCGTCGCGCCCTGCCGGACGAAATGGTCGATCATCCCCCGCACCGCATCGGCGTTGGAAAACCCCACCACATGCCCGATGGGCTGGGCGGGCAGGTCCCAGGTCTCGATCACCGGAAGGCCCGCGTTCTCCAACAGCCGCCTTGCGCGCGGAGTATGCCGGCCCCCCGTCACCACGATCGCCTCGGGCCGCCGGCGCAGAAGCTGCTCGATCAGCCGCTCCTCTTCGTGGATGTCATAGTCGGTATAGCCCAGAAGGATCTGCAACCCCCGCGCCTTCAGCCCCTCGGACAGGCCCCGCAGCGTCTCGGCGAAGTTGGCGTTGTTGATCGAGGGGATCGTCACCGCGACGAAATCCGTCCGCTGCGACCGCAGGGACGAGGCCGTCGAGTCGAACACATACCCCAACTCCTCTGCCGCCTTCAGGATCGCATCCCGCGTCGCCTCGCTGACGGATGTGTCCCGCTTGAAGGCCCGACTGACCGTCATGGGCGAGACCCCGGCGATCCGGGCGACATCGGCCATGGTTGGGGTCTTGCGGGCTTGCGTCATGTCGGCGCGAAGGTGTGGGCCGAGGTGACGTGGTGGTGGATACGGCCCGTGAAATGCCGCGCCAGCACTGCTTCCGTCGCCGCGCGGCCCTCCTTGCGGATCGGGTGGGTCAGGAATGCCTCGACCGTCGCCATGTCCGGCCAGTCGATCGCCAGGATCAGCGGGTATTCCGGCGCCCCCTCGTCGCGGTCCTCCGCGAACGTCACATGAATCGCCAGGGCCCCCGGAAACCGCCGCCAGACCGGGAGTATCTCCGCCAGCACATCGCGGCGGAAGGCTTCCTCGTGCCCCTCGTGCAGGGTGCCCTCGAACAGGGCATAGCGGGTTATCATGCCAGGTCCTTTCGCGGTCCCCTGAAGAACTCCATCAGCGCCGCCTGGTCCTCGCCGCCCAGCCCCGCCGCCGTCAGCATCCGGTGCACTTCGGCGCAGAGCGCGGTCAAGGGCATCGCCGTCCCGGTCGCCCGCGCGAGGTCCGCCGCCCCGTTCAGGTCCTTGACCATGTTGTCGATCCGCCCCGTCCGCCGGTAATCCCGCGCTGCCATGCGGGGCATGTATTCCTGCAGGATCGCCGAATCCGCCCGACCGCCGGCCAAGGCCTTCGGGATCATCGCCGCATCCACCCCCGCCGCCTCGGCCAGCGCCGTCGCTTCGGCCACCGCGAGGAACCCCAGCCCGCAGAGCACCTGGTTGATCAGCTTCGTCGTCTGCCCCGCCCCCGGTCCGCCCATCCGCGTCTGGTTCGACGCGACACCACGCAGAACCTCCTGAGCCTCCGCCACGTCCGCCGGCGCACCGCCCTGCATCAGCGTCAGCTCCCCCGTCGCGGCCTTCGGGATACCCCCGGACAAGGGGCTGTCCACCCAGCGCAACCCCTTCTCCGCCGCATCCTCCGCCAGTGCCTCGGTTGCCACCGGGTCGATCGAGGACATGTCGATCACCAGCGTCCCCGGCGCCGCCCCCTCGGCCACGCCCCCCGGCCCGAAGACCGCCGCCCGCACGATATGCGCCGCGTTCAGCGACAGGATCACCGCCCGCACACCCCGCGCCGCCTCGGCTGCCGAGGGCGCCGCCACCGCCCCAAGGTCCACCAAAGCCGTCACCTTCACCGGGTCCAGGTCGAACACCCGCAGCGCCGCCCCCGTGGCCAGCAGCCGCGCGCCAATGGCCCCGCCCATCGCCCCCGCTCCGATCAGCGCAACGGTCATGGCGTCTCTCCCCTCAGCTTTGCGGCAACCGCATCCACAATCGCCGCCAAAGGCTGGTCGATATCCACCGTCATCGCCTCCTCCGGGCCTGGGGGCTCCAGCGCCGCGAACTGGCTGTCCAGAAGCGAGGTCGGCATGTAGTGCCCCGTCCGCCTTGCCATCCGCGCGGCGATCACCTCGCGGCTGCCCGCCAGATGGACGAACCGCACCGGCCCGCCGGCGCCAGCCCGAATCCGGTCCCGATAGACCCGCTTCAACGCCGAACAGCCGACGATGACCGGAGCTTCCGCCGCCAGCACTCCCGCCACCCGGTCCAGCCAGGGCCAGCGGTCCTCGTCCGTCAGCGGGATGCCTGCCCGCATCTTCTCCACCGCCTCGGGGCTGTGCAGGTCGTCGCCGTCGCGATAGGGGATGCCCAGCCGCGCCGACAGCCGCTCGCCCACCGACGACTTGCCGCAACCCGCCACCCCCATGATGATGACGCGCAAGGTCATAGCGAGGCCGTGATCCCGCCGTCCACATACAGGACATGCCCGTTGACGAAGCTCGCCGCCTCCGAGGCCAGGAACACGCAGGCCCCCTGCAACTCCTCCACCTTCCCCCAGCGCCCCGCCGGCGTCCGCTTCTCCAGCCAGGCGCTGAAGGCCGGGTCCGCCACCAGCGCGGCGTTCAGCGGCGTGTCGAAATAGCCCGGAGCGATGGCGTTGCAGCTCAGCCCGTGCTTCGCCCAATCCGTCGCCATGCCCTTGGTCAGGTTCCCCACCGCGCCCTTGGTCGCGGTGTAGGGCGCGATTCCCGGCCGGGCCAGCGCGGTCTGGACGCTGGCGATGTTGATGATCTTGCCCCGCCCCCGCGCGATCATGTGCCGCGCGACCGCCTGGCCCACATGGAACACGCTCGCGATGTTGGTCTGCAACAGACGCTCGAAGGCCTCGGCCGGAAACTCCTCCAGGGGCGCGCGATGCTGCATCCCGGCGTTGTTCACCAGGATGTCGATAGGCTTGCCCTGGGCCTCGAAGGCATCCACCGCCGCCCGCACCGCCTCATGATCCGTGGCGTCAAAGGCCAGCACCTCCGCCCCCGCGATCCGCGCCGCCGCTGCCGCCAGCTTCCCCTTATCCCGGCCGTTCAGCACGACCGAAGCCCCCGCCTCGGCCAAACCCTCGGCCAGCGCAAACCCGATCCCCTGCGACGACCCGGTAATCAGCGCCCGTCGCCCGGTAAGATCGAACAGCCGATGTCCCATGCCTTCCGTCCCCTCACTTCGCTCTCGACAAGCGCGTTTCGACTCGTTTATGTTATCGATAACACACCCTGTCAAGCGCGCTGAGGACAAGATGGCCAAACCGCAGGTTCTCCAGGTCGGCCCCTACCCGGAATGGGACCAAGCCCCTCTCGACGCTGCCTACACCATCCACCGCTGGTGGGAGACCGCCGACAAGGACGCCCTCCTCGCCAGGGTCGGCCCCGACATCCGCGCCATCGCCACACGCGGCGACCTTGGCGCCTCCGAGGCGATGATCGCCGCCTGTCCCAACCTCGAAATGATCGCGGTCTTCGGCGTGGGCTACGATGCCGTCCATCTGCCCTCCTGCAAGGCGCGGGGCATCAAGGTCTCGAACACCCCCGACGTCCTGACCGAGGACGTGGCCGACATCGCGCTGGCCATGCTGCTGGCGCTCGTGCGGCGCACCGGGCCTGCGGAACAATGGGTCCGCTCCGGCGACTGGGCGGCCAAGGGCATGTTCCCGCTGACCCGCAAGGTCTCGGGCACCCGCGCGGGCATCCTGGGTCTTGGGCGGATCGGGGCGGCCATCGCCCGGCGTTGCGAAGGCTTCGGCATGAAGATCGCCTATTCCGCGCGCAGCCCCAAACCGGGGCCCGAGGGCTGGACCTGGATCCCCGACGCCGTGGAGCTTGCCCGCAATTGCGACCACCTGTTCGTCGCATTGGCCGCCACGCCCGAGACCCGCCACATCGTCAACGCCGAAGTGCTGAAGGCCCTTGGCCCCGACGGCACCGTCATCAACATCAGCCGTGCCGCGAACGTGGACGAAACCGCCCTCCTCGACGCGCTTGAACAGGGCCAGATCGCCGGCGCCGCGCTGGACGTGTTCGAGGGCGAGCCGAACCTCAACCCCCGCTTCCTGTCCGCCCCGAACGTCCTCCTCCAACCCC
Organism: Tabrizicola flagellatus; assembly: GCF_008271465.1. GTDB lineage: Bacteria > Pseudomonadota > Alphaproteobacteria > Rhodobacterales > Rhodobacteraceae > Tabrizicola > Tabrizicola flagellata. The sequence continues at coordinate 271,594 of NZ_VMDU01000002.1, forward strand.
ACCACGGGTCGGGCACGGTCGATACCCGCAAGGCGATGGGCAAACTCATGCGCGACAACCTGACCGCCCATTTCGCGGGCCAACCCCTGATCACGCCGGTGCTGCCGTGAAAGCCATCGTCATTCACGGCCCGAAGGACCTGCGCATCGAGGACCGTGACCCCGAGCCCCTGAACCCCGGCCAACTCCGCCTCCGCCTCGCCACGGGGGGCGTCTGCGGCTCGGACCTGCACTACTACAACCACGGCGGCTTCGGGGCCGTGCGGCTGAAGGAACCGATGATCCTCGGCCACGAGGTCTCGGCTTACGTCGAGGACCCCGGCACCAGTGCCTTCGCCAAGGGCCAACTCGTCGCCGTCTCCCCCTCGCGCCCCTGCGGCACCTGCAAGTTCTGCCTCGAAGGCCTGCCCAACCAGTGCCTCAACATGCGCTTCTACGGCAGCGCGATGCCCTTCCCCCACATCCAGGGCGCCTTCCGAGAAATCCTGACCGCCGACGCCAGCCAATGCGTCGATGCCACCGGCCTGACCCCGGGCGAGGCCGCCATGGCCGAACCGCTCGCCGTCACGCTACACGCCACCCGCCGGGCCGGAGAGATGCTGGGGAAGCGCGTCCTCGTCACCGGCTGCGGCCCGATCGGCACGCTGGCGATCCTCGCCGCCCGCCGCGCCGGTGCGGCCGAAATCGTGGCGACCGACCTGTCGGACTTCACCCTGTCCCTCGCCTCCCGCGTCGGGGCCGACCGGGTCATCAACACCGGCACCGACCCGGAGGCCCTCGCCGCCTACGGCGCCGACAAGGGCCATTTCGACGTGCTTTACGAATGCACCGGGGTCGCCGCCGCGCTGGCTTCGGGCATCGCCGCTCTGCGGCCGCGCGGGGTGATCCTGCAACTCGGTCTCGGCGGCGATATGACCCTGCCGATGATGGCGATAACCGCCAAGGAACTGGACCTCCGCGGATCCTTCCGCTTTCACCCAGATTTCGCCGTGGGCGTGGGCCTGATGCAGAAGGGCCTGATCGACGTGAAGCCGCTCATCACCCATACCGTGCCCCTGGCGCAGGCCGAGGACGCCTTCCGCCTCGCCTCGGACCGCAGCCGGGCGATGAAGGCACAGATCGACTTCCCGGCTTGACCGGGACGCGGCCGCGCGCACACCCTGTCGCCCGGCGACACCGGCGCAGCAAGAGAAGAAGGAGCCCCCCATGTCATTCTTCGAAACCCACGACCCGGCCTTCGCCCGTTATGTGATGTTCAACGCGCCGCTGAAGCGACTGGCCACCGGGTTCGACTGGGCGGAAGGGCCGGTCTGGTTCGGCGACCAGGGGTGCCTGCTCTTCTCGGACATCCCCAACAACCGCATCCTGCGCTGGACCGAGGACGGGATCACCACCTTCCGCCAGCCCTCGAACTATTCCAACGGGCATACCCGCGACCGGCAGGGGCGGCTCGTCAGCTGCGAGCACGGCGCGCGGCGGGTAACGCGGACGGAATGGGACGGGCAGATCACCGTCATCGCCGACAGCTATCAGGGCAAACCCTTGAACAGCCCCAACGACGTGATCGTCGCCCGCGACGGCGCGATCTGGTTCACCGACCCGCATTACGGGATCATGACCGACTACGAAGGCTTCAAGTCGCCGCAGGAACTGCCCTGTTCGGTCTATCGCGTGGATCCCTCGGGCGGGATCGAGGGGGTCATCACCGACATGGCCTGCCCGAACGGCCTGGCCTTCAGCCCGGACGAAAGCCGGCTCTACGTCGCCGACACCGGGCGGATGCATGAAAGCGACCCGCAGCACATTCGCGTCTTCGACATGGTGAATGGCCGTCCGGTGAACGGGCGCCTGTTTCACACCATCGACCGGGGCTGCGCCGATGGCATCCGGGTGGACAGCGACGGCAACGTCTGGTCCTCGGCCGGGGACGGCGTGCATTGCATCGCGCCGGACGGGCGGCTCCTCGGCAAGATCCTGGTGCCCGAGATCGTGTCCAACATCTGCTTCGGCGGCCGGGCCAAGCACCGGCTGTTCATCACCGCGACGACCAGCCTCTATTCCGTCGTCCTCAACCGCAACGGAGTGCAATGGCCGTGACGAAACCGCAGACCGGCCTGATCGGCCTTGGCACCATGGGCGCGGCGCTGGCGCTGAACATCGCCGAAAAGGGCTTTCCCATCGCCGTCTGGAACCGGACGACCAGCGTCACCCACGCCTTCAAGGCCGGCGCCGGAGAGCTGGCCGACCGCATCACCCCCGCCGACTCCCTCGCCGACCTCGTTGCCGCCATGGCCCCGCCGCGCGCCATCATCCTGATGGTCCCCGCAGGCCCCGCCGTGGACGACATGCTCGCTGCGCTGACGCCGCACCTCTCCCCCGACGACCTGGTGATCGACGCGGGCAACGCCAACTTCCACGACACCAACCGCCGCGCCGCCGCCGGCCTGCCGTTCCGCTTCCTCGGCATGGGCGTCTCGGGCGGGGAAGAGGGTGCCCGCCACGGCCCCGCGATCATGGGAGGGGGCGCGCGCGAGGATTGGGACCGCATCGCCCCGGTCCTTCACGCCATCGCCGCGAAACACAAGGACCAGCCCTGCGCCGACTGGATGGGTCCGGCGGGAGCCGGCCATTTCGTCAAGACCGTCCACAACGGCATCGAATACGCCGACATGCAGATGATCGCCGAAGTCTACGGCATCATGCGCGACGGCCTTCACCTTTCCGCCCACCGCATCGCCGAGACCTTCGCCGACTGGAACAGGGGCGTCCTGCAAAGCTACCTCATTGAAATCTCGGCCGAAGTCGCCGCCGCGAAGGACCCGCTCACCGGAGCCGCACTCCTTGACGTGATCCTCGACAAGGCGGGGCAGAAGGGCACCGGCCGCTGGACCGCGATCGAGGCGCAGCACCTCTCTGCCCCGATCCCGGTGATCGAGGCCGCCGTCGCCGCCCGCAACATCTCGGCCCGGCTCGACGAACGCCGCGCGGGCGAGGCGGTCTATGGACCCGCGCCGGAACCCACGCCCGGGGTGACGCTGGCCGACCTCCAGGATGCGCTCACCGCCGGCAAGATCCTATGCTACGCCCAAGGCTTCACCATGACCGCCGCCGCCGGGGTCGCCTTCGGCTGGGACCTGCAACTGCCCGCCATCGCAAGGGTCTGGCGCGCGGGCTGCATCATCCGGTCCTCGATGCTCGACGCCATGGCGCAAGCCCTGACCGAAGACCCCGCGCGCAACCTCATCCTCGCCCCCCGCTTCACGGCCGAGATCAAGCGCTGCCTCCCCGCCCTCCGCCGCATCGTGGCGGCAGCGGCGCTGCACGGCCACGCATTGCCCGCGCTGTCGGCGGGCCTCGCCTGGTTCGACGCGATGCGCACCGCGCGGGGGACAGCGAACATGATCCAGGCGCAGCGTGATTTCTTCGGCCTGCACGGCTTCGACCGGCTGGACGGCAAGGACCTCCACCACGGCCCCTGGGCGCAGGCGTAACCGATTTCTTCAAAGAAATCGGACCGGAGCCTTCAAAGGCTCCGTCGCGGAGTTTTCGAAAACTCCGCGCCCCGCTACCCCGTCTCGCCCGGCACCAGCCGTGTCGGGACCACCGTCACCTCCTGCCCCGGCTCTCCCTTCAGCCGCGCCACCAGCGCCTCGGCCGCCGCCTTCCCGATGGCCGTCGTCGGCACCACTGTCGTCGTCAGCCGCTTCGGCAGGATCGACGCCGCCTCCATCCCCCCCCAACCGGCGATCCCCAGGTCCTCCGGCACCCGGATTCCCTTTGCCTGCGCATAGGCGAGGCCCCCCACCGCCATGTCGTCGTTGTGGAAATAGACGACGTCCAGGTCCGGCGTCCGTGTCAGCAGCACCTCCAGCCCGTAATACCCCGCATAGAACCCCGGCATGTCCAAGAGCACCTCGCGGTCCACCAAAGGCGCGCCCGCCTGCGCCAGCACCGCCTGGAACCCCTCCAGCCGCGCCTGGCCCATCACGTCGGCCCGCGCCAAGGCGCCCACATAGCCCGCCCGCCGCCGCCCGCGGCGGAGCAGGAACTGCCCCATCTCCACCCCGCAGTCGTAGTGCGAGAATCCCACCGACATGTCGATCGGGCTGGTCGTCAGGTCCCAGATCTCCACCACCGGCACCGCCACCTGCCGCAGCAGGTCCACCGTCGCCGGCGTATGGTTCCGCCCCGACAGAATCAGTCCCGCCGGACGCCAGCTGGCGATCTGGCGTACCCAGGCCTCCTCCTCGGCGGTGGAATGATTGTTGGCCCCGATCATCAGCTGGTATCCCAGCCGGCTCAGCGCCCGGTCCACCCCGTCCAGCACATGCGCGAACAGGCCCGATGTCAGGCGCGGCACGCACATCCCGACCAGCGTGCTCGCCTGATAAGAACCGAAGGCCGCCGCCAGCTTGTTCGGGACATATCCCAGTCTTTCCGCGACCTTGACCACCCGGTCTCGTGTCTCGTCGGAAAACCCCGTGCCGCCGCGCAAGACCCGGCTGACGGTCATCTTCGACACCCCCGCCGCCTTGGCGATGTCCTCCAGATTGGCCTTCATCCGCGATCCATGTTATCGATAACTTTTCGCTTGACTCGGAAGCACCTCAGGCTCACCCTAACCTACGTTACCGGTAAACCTGACGCAAGATCGGGGCACTGCCGGAAAGGGGAGGAAGCCGTCCATGCAACCGTCGTCCGACGGCCTGTTCTTCGACCGCATCATCAAGTCCTTCGGCGGGACCCAGGCGCTGAAAGGCGTGTCGCTGAAGGTCGCGCGCGGCGAGATCGTGGCGCTCTTGGGCGAAAACGGCGCGGGGAAATCCACCCTCATCAAGACCCTCGGCGGCATCCACCGCCCCGACGAAGGCGGCGTGCTGATCGACGGCGTCCCTTACGCGCACGAAGCCGGAAAGGCGGGGGGCCAGAAGGTCGCCTTCATCCACCAGGACCTCGGCCTGATCGACTGGATGTCGGTTGCGGAAAACATCGCCCTCGCCCTTGGCTACGTCCGCCGCGCCGGTCGCATCGACTGGACCGCGACCGAGGCCCGCGCCGACGAGGCGCTGAAGCTCGTCAAGGCCGAATTCCCCGCAACCGCCCGCGTCTCCAGCCTGACCCGCACCCAGAAATCCCTGGTCGCCATCGCCCGGGCGCTCGCCGCCGACTGCGACTTCCTGGTCCTCGACGAGCCCACCGCCAGCCTGCCCGCCGACGAGGTGGAGCTTCTCTTTTCCGCCCTCCGCCCCCTGAAGGCAAAGGGTGTGGGCATGATCTACGTCAGCCACCGCCTGGACGAGATCTTCCGCATCGCCGACCGCGTCGCCGTCCTCCGCGATGGCCAGATGGTCGGCATGCGCCCGGTGGAACATACCACGCCCGAGGAACTCGTCTCGCTCATCGTCGGCCGCAAGGCGCGCGAGATCGCCCGGCCCCCGGTCCAGGACGGCTCCGCCATCCTCGAAGTGCAAGGCCTCAAGACCCCCGCCGTCGGCCCCGTCAGCTTCCAGATCAAGCGCGGCGAGCTTCTCGGCCTCGCGGGCCTGCGCGGCGCGGGCCACGAAGACATCGGCCGCGCCCTCTTCGGCGTCATCCCCCACACCGGACGCATCACCCTCGACGGCAGGCAGCCCGACCTGCGCACCGCGCAAACCGCCATGCGCTCCGGCATCGGCCTCGTCGCCCGCGACCGCGTCGGCGAAAGCGTCGCCCCCGGCATGGCGATCCGCGAGAACGCCTTCCTCAACCCCTCCGCCACCGGGCGCGGCCTTCTGTCCCTGATGTCCGCCGGCCGCGAGGAAGGCCTTGCGAAAGCCATCGGCACCCGCGTCGGCCTGTCCCCGAACGACCCGACGCTGGCCATCGAGGCCCTTTCCGGCGGCAACCAGCAGAAGGTCGTGGTGGGCCGCTGGCTCGATTCCGGCCGCCGCCTCCTCGTCACCGAAGACCCGACCGCGGGCGTGGATGTCGGCGCCAAGGCCGAGATCTACCACCTCCTCTATCAGGCCCTCGCTTCCGGCATGGGGGTGCTCGTCGTCTCCACCGATTTCGAGGAGATCGCCAACATCTGCCACCGCGCCATCGTGTTCAGCCGGGGCCTCCCCGTCGCGGAACTGACCGGCGTCGAACTTTCCACCGAATCCCTGATCCAGGCCGCATCGGCCGGTGAAGCCGCCTGAGGACGAAGATGCCCGGTATCGAATCCAACGCCGTCGAGCCCACCAAGGACGAACTCCGCGGCCTTTCCTCGGGCGCGAAACTCGCCCGCCTCGCGCCGACCTACGGCCTTGTCATCCTGATGGTGGCGCTGATCCTGTTCTTCTCGATTCTCCTGCCCAACACCTTCCCGACGCTCCTCAACCTCCGCTCTATCCTGTCGGAAAAGGCGATCATTGCGCTGCTCTCCCTTGCCGCGATGATCCCGATGGTCGCGGGCCGCATCGACCTGACCGTGGGCTACGGCATCGTGCTCTGGCACATCCTGGCGTTCTCCTTGCAGACCATGTTCGGCCTCCCATGGCCCATCGCCGTCGCCGTGGTCCTGTTGCTCGGGATCGTGGTCGGAGCCCTCAACGGCCTCCTCGTCGAGGTCGCCCGCATCGACAGCTTCATCGCCACCCTGGGGACCGGGACGATCCTCTACTCCATCGCGCTCTGGCACACCGGCGGCCGCCAGATGGTCGGCCAGCTTCCCGATGCCTTCTACGCGATCAACGGCACCTTCGTCCTCGGCCTGCCGATCACTGCCTTCTACGTTCTCGCCATCACCCTGATCCTCTGGGTCGTCCTCGACTACACCCCCATCGGTCGCTACCTCTATGCCATCGGCGCCAACCAGCGCGCGGCGGAACTGAACGGCATCCCGACCCGCAAGTTCGTGATCGGAGCCTTCGTGACCTCGGGCGCCCTGACCGCGCTCGCGGGCGTCCTACTCGCCTCGAAACTGCGGATCGGGCAGGCGAGCGTCGGTCTAGAATTCCTGCTCCCCGCCCTTGTCGGGGCCTTCCTCGGCTCGACCACCATCAAGCCCGGCCGAGTCAACGTCTGGGGCACCATCGTCGGCGTGATGATCCTCGCCGTCGGCATCTCGGGCATCCAGCAGTTCGGCGGCTCGTTCTGGGTGGAGCCGCTCTTCAACGGCACCACGCTTCTCATCGCAATCGGCATCGCCGGATACGCCCAGCGCAAGAAAGGCGCGAAGTCGAAATAACTACAGCATGTTAGGGAGGAACCACCAATGCTGAAACGGACCCTGCTGCAAACGCTCCTTGCGGGAACGGCCCTTGCCCTTTCGGGCGCGGCCTTCGCGCAAGACGCCTTCGACGGCCCGACCACCGGCCCCAAGGCCGCCGAGGGCAAGACCATCGTCGTCCTCGCCGCCGACATGAAGAACGGCGGTATCCTGGGCGTGACCAACGGGATCGAGGAAGCCGCGGCGAAGATCGGCTGGACGGTGAAAGTGCTGGACGGCGCGGGTTCGGTGCAAAGCCGCTCGGCCGCCGTGGGGCAGGCGCTGGCCTTGAACCCCGACGGCATCGTCATCAACGGCTTCGACGCCGCCGAACAGGCCGCGGCGCTTGAGGGCGTGACCGCCGCGGGCATCCCGATGGTCTCCTGGCACTCGGGCCCGAAGATCGGCTGCGACGCGCCGGGCGGCATCTTCGCCAACGTCTCGACCGATGCGATGCAGGTGTCGGACGTGGCGGCCAAGTGGGCCATCGACGATGCCGGCGGCAAGCCGGGCGTGGTGATCTTCACCGATTCCACCTACCAGATCGCCATCGACAAGGCCGACCGGATGAAGAAGGCCATCGAGGACGCGGGCGGCACCGTCCTTGAATACGTCGATACGCCCATCGCCGAAACCTCGACCCGGATGGGCCCGCTGACCACCACGCTTCTGCAGAAGTACGGCGCGTCGTGGACTCATTCGCTCGCGATCAACGACCTCTACTTCGACTTCATGGGCCCCTCGCTCGCCGCCGCCGGGATCGACGGCCGGGGCGCGCCCAAGGCCGGTTCGGCCGGCGACGGGTCCGAGGCCGCCTTCCAGCGCATCCGCACCGGGCAGTATCAGGCCGTCACGGTGGCCGAACCGCTGAACCTGCAAGGCTGGCAACTGGTGGACGAATTGAACCGCGCCATCCAGGGCGAACCCTGCTCGGGCTACATCACCGCCCCCGCGCTGGTGACCGAAGAGGGCCTCAAGGGCACCGAGGGCAACGCCTTCGACCCGAACAACGGCTACCGCGAGGCCTATGCCGCAATCTGGGGGAAATGACCTGACACTCAGTTCCGGCAGGGGCCATCGCCCCTGCCGCAGCGCAACAGATCGCGCAGTTGAGCCCGGGGGCCCAAAGCCCCCGGGCAGCGCCCGCCCCGCCCACGGCGGGCGCTTCTCGCCCGCCAGGTCGGGCGCTGCCCTCTGTCACCTCTCGGTGGCCAAGGAGCCAGCCGGACCGCCCCGCATGAGCGGGGCCGACGGCAGTGCCGTCGTCTTGTCCCGCTCACCGCAACGGCGATTAGCCGGTTTCAGGGCTACCCGCGCCCAGACGCCCCCATCCCCCGGAACACTGCCCGCGCGGCCTGCATCATCGGCTCCTCGGTGTCGCGCAGGATGGCGATCCGGTCGAACCGGCCCGGATCTTTCGCCACCGCCTCGCGCAGGGCCGCGCCGAAGGCCATGCGCAGCTCCGTCCCGATGTTGAACTTGGCGATCCGCGATCCCGCCGCCAGGGCCGCCCGTTGCTCCACCGGCACCCCCGACCCGCCATGGATCACCAGGGGCACCGGGGTCGCCGCCTCGATCCGGCGGATCAACCCGAGGTCCAGCCCCCGACCCGCGCCCTGTTGCAGGTGCACGTTCCCCACCGACACCGCCAGCGCGTCCACCCCCGTCTCGCGGACGAACCGCGCCGCCTCCTCCGGGTCGGTGCCGGTCGACTCCTTCCCCCCGGCATAGCCCACGACGCCCAGCTCGCCCTCGCAGGACACCCCCGCCGCATGGGCCAGCGCCACGACCTCGGCCGTCAGCGCGATGTTCTCTTCCAGCGCCAGCGCCGAGCCGTCGATCATCACCGAGGTGAACCCCGCCGCGATCGCCGCCCGACAGTCCGCGACCGTCTGCCCATGGTCCAGATGCGACACCACCGGGACCGAGGCGCCTTCCGCCAGCTCCCGGAACATCGCCCCCCAGACCGCCACCGGCATGTGCGCCCGCGCCCCCGGCCCGGCATGCAGGATCACCGGAGCGCTTTCCGCCTCGGCCGCGCGGACATAGGCCCGCGCATCCTCCCAACCCAGGCAGACCAGCCCCGGCACCGCATAGCCGCCCGACAGCGCCGGACCCAGCACATCGGCCAGCGTGGCGAGCGTCATTTGAACTTGGCCACCATGTCCATGATCCCCGGGATCGTGTGCACCTGCGCCGCATGGGTCGGCTGGAAATACTGCTTCAGGCTGCGCTGCGACTGGCCGCCGAGAATGGTGAAGTAATACATCTCGTAGCCCGGCAGCGCGCAGCAGGGGTGATAGCCCTTGTCGATCAGCACCGTTGACCGGTTCATGATGTGATAGGCGTCTCCGGGTTCGTTATCCACCCGCTGCAGCATCTGCATCCCCGACCCGTAGTCGGGACGGAAGCGGAAGTTGTAGCATTCGTCGTGCCGCGTCTCGTCCGGCAGGCGGTCGGTGTCGTGCTTGTGCGACGGGAACCCCGACCAGCCGCCCGCGCCCACGGTGAACAGCTCGCTGACCAGAAGGCGGCCCACCCGGTCGTGGTACTTCGTGCCCAGGATGTGCTTGATCTTGCGATGGGTCTTGGTCTCGTCCGACCCGTATTGCACCACGTCCAGATCGCCCGACCGCACCGCGAAGGGGCTCAGCGCCTCGTCGAACTTCGCCCCGGCGATGAAACACTCCGTCTCCGTCCGCGCCGTGATCCGCGCGTCGGTGCCCGAGGGGACATAGACCCCCTCCGGCTCGCCGTCCCAGACATCGGCGCCCCGGTTGCCGATATCGGCGAAGATCTCGCCTCCGACCTCGACCGTCACCGTCCCCGTCGCCGGAACCACGCAGGTCTCGTAGCCCGGAGTCCGATAGTCGAAATGCTCGCCCGGCTTCAGGCGGACGATGTTGAAATAGACCAGCGGCACCAACGGATGCTCGCGGTCCACGATCGGCTGGTTGCGGTTGTCATGCGGCGGAATGTGCATCCTCTGTCCCTTCGGGTCCGGGGTGTTCGGCAAGAAAGGCGTCCAGGTCCGCCCGCGTCGGCATCGCCGGGGCGCAGCCGACGCGAGCCACGACCATCGCCGCCGCGGCCGATCCGCGCAGGACGGCCTCGCGCAGCGCCCGCCCCTCGGCCAGCGCCGCTGCGAAGGCGCCAAGGAAACTGTCCCCGGCCCCGGTCGGCTTCAGGGCCCGCGTCGGATAGATGCCGGTGGCGAACTCGCCGTCCCTGGTGATGGTGATCGCGCCCTTTTCGCCCATCTTGTAGACGACGACCTGTGCGCCCTCGGCGATCAGGCTGCGCGCCTTGTCCAGCCCCTTCGCCGGATCGCCCGCCATGAAGCCGAACTCCACGTCATTGCCGACGATCACGTCGCATATCGCCCCGGCCCGCGAATAGACCGCCGAGGCCATCGCCGCCGAGGGCCACGAATAGGGCCGGTAGTCCACGTCGAAGATCAGGGGCAGCCCCGCCTTGCGCGCCAGATCGAAGGCGCGGAACGTGGCCGAGCGCGAGGGTTCCGCCGCAAGCACCGTGCCCGTGGTCACCAGCGCCGAGAAGCGCGCGTAGTCCACCGCCTCGACATCCTCCATTCCCATCGCGAAATCCGCCGCCCCGTTGCGGTAGATCACCGACTGGCAGTCCGCTGCCCGCGTCTCGACCACGGCCAGCGAATTGCGCGCCTCGCCGCCCTCGGTCCGCGCATGGGTCCGGTCCACGCCATAGGCATCCAGCTGCGCCAGACAGAACCGCCCCACCGCATCATCCGACACCCGCGTCACCAGCGCCGCCGTGCAGCCCTGCCGCACCAGCGCCACCGCGATATTGGCCGAGGACCCGCCCAGATGCGCGACGAACCGCGCCGCTTCCTCGATCCGCGTGCCGGGGGGATCGGCGTACAGGTCCATCCCTGCCCGGCCGAGGACCAGAAAGCTCCGCCCCCGAAGCCGCGCCAGATCTGCCATGCCGTCTCCCCCTCCCGCGGCACGCCACACACGGGACTTGCGCGCCTTGCCGACTGAGGATACAGATTTTGCAACCGGTTGCAATAATGACGGTTGGGGGAGGCCGCCAATGACCGAAATCGGGATCGGACTGGTCGGCGGCGGCTACATGGGCAAGGCGCATGCGGTGGCGCTGTCTGCCGTCGGCGCGGTGTTCGACACGCCGCTGCGCCCCCGGCTCGAGGTTATCGCGGCGACCAGTCCCGACAGCGCCGAACGCTACCGCAAGGCCTATGGCTTCGCCCGTGGCACCGCCGACTGGCGCGATCTCGTGGCGGATCCCAGGGTGCAGGCGGTGGTCATCGCCTCGCCCCAGTCCACCCACCGCGCGATTGCCGAGGCCGCCTTTGCCGCCGGCAAGCCCGTGTTCTGCGAAAAGCCGCTAGGCGCCTCGCTGGAGGACGCGCAGGCCATGGTCGCCGCCGCCGAAGCTTCCGGCCTGCCGAACATGATCGGCTTCAACTATGTCCGCACGCCCGCGACGCAATTCGTCCGCCGGCTTCTCGCCGAAGGCGCCATCGGCGAGATCACCTGGTTCCGCGGCGAACATACCGAGGATTTCCTGGCCGACCCGGCCCTGCCGTCCACCTGGCGGACCAGGGACCGGGCGAACGGCTGCATGGGCGACCTCGCGCCGCATCCGATCAACTGCATGCTGGCGCTGATGGGCCCGGTGGCCGAGCTTTCGGCGCGGATCGAGACCATCCACACAACCCGCCCCGGCCCGACGGGACCCGAGGCGGTGACGAACGACGACCACGCCCAGATGATGCTGCGCTTCGCGGGCGGTGCGATGGGCCATCTCTACATCAGCCGCACGGCCACGGGGCGGAAGATGGGCTATGCCTATGAGATCCACGGCACGAAGGGCGCGATCCGCTTCGACCAGGAGGATCAGAACTCCGTCTGGCTCTATCGCGCCGAGGGCCCCGAGGCGACGCGCGGGTTCACCCGCATCCTGACCGGCCCCGCGCATCCCGATTTCCTCGCCTTCTGCCAGGGCCCCGGCCATGGCACCGGCTACCAGGACCAGATCATCATCGAGGCGCGCGATTTCCTGACCGCGATCCATTCCGGCCAGCCCGTCTGGCCCAGCTTCCGCGACGGGCTCGCCGTCTGGCAGCTGGTCGAAACCGCCTTCCAGTCGTCCGACAGCCGGCAATGGCTGCCCGTTCCCCCCACATGAGGATCCCATGACCATCCGCATCGGCAATGCGCCCTGCTCCTGGGGCGTCGAATTCGCGGGCGACCCGCGCAACCCGCCCTGGCGCCAGGTGCTGAAGGACTGCGCCGACGCGGGCTACACCGGTATCGAGCTCGGCCCCATCGGCTACATGCCCGAAGACCCGGCGATCCTCTTCGACGCGCTGGAAGAGAACGGGCTCGACCTCATCGGCGGCGTCGTGTTCCGCCCCTTCCACGACCCCGCCGCCTGGGACGAGGTGCGCGACGCCGCCTGGCGCACCTGCCGGGCGCTGACCGCGCATGGCGCGCAGCACCTGGTGCTGATCGATTCCATCTCGCCCCGCCGCGCCCCCACCGCCGGCCGGGCCGAGGCCGCCGAGCAGATGGACGCCGCCGAATGGGCCGCCTTCCGCGACCGCATCGCCAGCGTCGCGCGGCTCGGGACCGAGGAATTCGGCCTCACCGTCTCGATCCACGCCCATGCCGCAGGCTTCATCGACTTCGAGCCCGAACTGGAACGGCTGCTCGACGAGGTGGACGAGAAGATCCTGAAGATCTGCCTCGACACCGGCCACCATTCCTATGCCGGCTTCGACCCGGTGGCCTTCCTGCGCCGCCACATCGGCCGGGTCAGCTACATGCACTTCAAGGACATCGACCCGGCCGTGAAGGCCGATGTCATCGCGCACCGCACCGGCTTCTACGACGCCTGCGGCCAGGGCATCTTCTGCAACCTCGGCAAGGGCGACGTGGACTTTCCGGCGGTGCGGCAGATCCTGCTCGACGCCGGGTATCAGGGCTGGTGCACGGTCGAACAGGACTGCGACCCGACGCTGGATGTCAGCCCCATCGACGACGCGCGGAAGAACCGCGACTATCTTTCCTCCATCGGCTTCTGAGGCTCATCATGGCAAGACTGAACTGGGGCATGATCGGCGGCGGCGAGGGCAGCCAGATCGGACCGGCGCACCGGCTGGGTGCGCTCGCCGACGGGCATTTCAACCTGGTGGCGGGCGCCTTCGACCACCGCCCGCGCGAGGGGCGCGAGTTCGCGATGCGCCTCGGCGTCGCCCCTGACCGCGCCTACGGCGACTGGCGCGAGATGCTGGAGGGCGAACGCAGCCGCGCCGATCGCATCGACCTCGTCACCGTGGCCACCCCGAACTCCACCCATTACGAGATCACCCGCGCCTTCCTCGAGGCCGGCTTCCATGTGCTGTGCGAAAAGCCGATGACCATGACCGTCGAGGAAGGCGAGGACATCGTCCGCATCGCCCAGCGCACGGGGCGGATCTGCGCGGTGAACTACTGCTATTCCGCCTATCCGATGATCCGCCAGGCCCGCGCCATGGTCCGTGCGGGGGAGATCGGGAAGGTGCGCCTTGTCGTTACCAATTTCAGCCACGGTCACCACGGCGACGCGACGGATGCCGACAACCCCCGCGTCCGCTGGCGCTATGACCCGGCGATGGCCGGCGTCTCGGGCCAGTTCGCCGACTGCGGCATCCATGCGCTCCACATGGCCAGCTTCATCTGCGACGACCAGGTGCAGACGCTTTCGGCCGACTTCGCCTCGACCATCCCCTCGCGCCAGCTCGAGGACGATGCCATGGTCAACTTCCGCATGGGCAAGGGCACCGTCGGCAGGCTCTGGACCTCGTCGGTGGCCATCGGGCGGCAGCACGGCTTCGACATCCAGGTCTTCGGCGAAACCGGCGGCCTCCGCTGGGCCTCCGAACAGCCGAACCAGCTGATCTACACCCCGGTCGGAGGGCGCACCCAGATCATCGAGAAGGGCGAGGCGGGTCTTTCCGAAGAGGCGCGCCGCCTCTCGCGCGTGGCCATCGCCCACCCCGAGGGCTTTCCGATGGCCGTGGCCAACATCTACTGCGAACTGGCCGACGCGATCCGGGGCGAGACGCGCGACGGCCTGCCGCGCGCACCGGACGGGGTGCGGTCCATGGCCGCCGTCCACGCAGCCGTCGCCTCGGCCAGGGCGGGCGGCGCCTGGGTGGACGCACGGCCGCCGATGTTCCGCTAGGCCCGCGCTCCCGGCGCCGGTCCGCCAGCCACCGGACGCAGCGTTCCCCGCTCCGCCACGATGCAGGGGAAGATGCGCACCTCGGGCGGCAGATCCGGCGCCTCGATCCGCGCCACCACCATCCCGATCGCCGCGGCGATGATGTCGGCCACCGGCTGGCGGATCGTCGTCAGCCCGATCAGCGGCCATCGCGCCATCTCCATGTCGTTCAGCCCGATCAGGCCGATGTCCCCGGGCACCGTCAGCCCGGCCGCGCGGATCGCGCTCATGGCGCCGATGGCCAGAAGGTCGTCGCCACAGAACCAGGCCTCGACCCTGCGGCCTGTCGGCCCGGACAGCAGACGTTCCATTTCCTCGCGTCCCGCCTCGAAGGCATAGGCGCTGGCATGGCTGATCTCGACCTCGACCCCCGCCACCCCTTCCAGCGCCGCGAGGAACCCCGCGCGGCGGTCCTCGGTCGAACTGGCCGCGACCGGCCCCCCCAGAAAGCCCAGACGGCGATAGCCCCGCGCCAGCAGCGTCTCGGCCGCCATGCGCCCGCAGGCCAGGTTGTCGATGGTGGCGACGGCCACATCCGGCGCCCCGCCTGCCCGGCCGAAGGCGTGCACCACCGGCAGGCCGGCCTTTCGGAACGCTTCGGCAAAGCTGGGTGGCAGGGTGGACGAGGCGACGATCACCCCGTCCACCGAATATTGCCGCAGCATCCTGACCGTCGCCGCCGGATCGGTCGCATCGGTCAGGTTCACCAGCAGGGGCCGCAGCCCCCGATCCTGCAAGCCGCGGGTGAACAGATCGAACACCTCCAGCATCAGCGGGTTGTGGAAGTTGTTCACCACCAGCCCGATCATCTTGGTCCGTCCGGTGGTCAGGCTGGACGCCAGCGCGTTCGGCGCATAGCCCAGTTCCGCCGCCGCCTTCTCCACCTTGGCCCGGGTCCGGGCCGAGACCGAGGCCCCGGGCGTAAAGCTGCGCGACACGGCCGAGCGCGACACGCCCGCCCGTTCCGCCACCTCTTTCAGCGTCACCGCCATCGCCCGCCGCTCCCGTTCGCCTGCCCCGCCACTATACATGCCGCTCCGCCGCTGCAAACCGGCGGGTCAGGGGCACGAAATGCGCCCTTTGCAGGGCCCTTGCGCCCGGCTATGACGACGCGGAACGGACCCCGGGGGGCAGCCATGGACCATTTCCTCTACCGCAACGGCACGCTGCATGCCGAAGGCGTGGCGATCCCCGACATCGCCGCCACGGTCGGCACACCCTTCTATGTCTATTCCACCGCCACGCTGACCCGGCACTACCACCTCTTCACCGAGGCGCTCAGCCCCCTGCCGCATCTCGTCTGCTTCGCGATCAAGTCGCTGTCGAACGTCGCGGTGCTCAGGACGCTCGGCAACCTCGGCGCGGGGATGGATGTGGTCTCGGGCGGGGAATATCTGCGCGCGAAGGCTGCCGGCGTGCCGGGCGAGCGCATCGTGTTCTCGGGTGTGGGGAAAACGCGCGAAGAGATGCGGCTCGCTCTCACCGGCGGCATCCGCCAGTTCAACGTCGAAAGCGAACCCGAACTGCGCGCCCTGTCCGAGGTGGCGACCTCGCTGGGCCTGACCGCGCCAATCACCATCCGCGTCAACCCGGACGTGGACGCGCGGACGCATGAAAAGATCGCCACCGGCAAGAAGGAAAACAAGTTCGGCATCCCCATCGCCCGCGCCTCCGAGGTCTATGCCGAGGCCGCCGCCCTGCCGGGCATCAAGGTTGTCGGCATCGACGTCCACATCGGCAGCCAGCTGACCGAACTGGAACCTTTCGAGCAGGCCTATCTCAAGGTCGCCGACCTCACCCGCCGCCTGCGCGCCGAGGGCCACACGATCACCCGCCTCGACCTCGGCGGCGGCCTCGGCATCCCCTATACCCGCTCGAACGAGGCGCCGCCCCTGCCCACCGACTACGGCGCGCTGATCAAGCGCACCGTGGGCGATCTCGGCTGCGAGGTGGAGATCGAGCCGGGCCGGCTGATCTCGGGCAATGCCGGGCTGCTGGTGGCCAGCGTGATCTATGTGAAGAACGGCGAGGGGCGGGATTTCCTGATCCTCGACGCCGCGATGAACGACCTCGTGCGCCCCTCGATGTATGGCGCGCATCACGACATCGTCCCCGTCGCCGAACCCCCCGTCGCCGCGCCGACGCGGGAATTCGACGTGGTCGGCCCGGTCTGCGAAACCGGCGACACCTTCGCCAGGGGCCGCGACCTGCCGCTCCTGGCCGAGGGCGACCTCGTCGCCTTCCGCTCGGCCGGCGCCTATGGCGCGGTCATGGCGTCCGAATACAATACCCGCCCGCTGGTGCCCGAGGTGCTGGTGAACGGGGATCACTTCGCCGTCATCCGCGCGCGACCGAGCTTTGACGAAATCCTCAATCGCGATACCATCCCCCCATGGCTGTGACGCATGGTCCGGTCCCAGGCAGGTGAGATGACCGGAGAGACACCCCAACCCCCGCTGAAATCGCTGGTCTGGCCGATGCGCCTGACACTGGCGGGGCTTTGGGCGGAACGGCTGGCGCGGGCCTTCTGGCCGCTCTGGTCGCTGGTGCTCGTCACGCTCTCGGCGCTGGCCTTCGGGGTGCAGGACCTCGGGCCCCTCCACTATGCCCAGGCGGGCGGGGCCATCGTCGTCATCGCCGCGCTGATCCTCCTGGCCTGGGGCATCCGCCGCTTCCGCCGGCCGACGGCGATGGACGCGCTGGACCGCATCGACGCCACCATGCCCGGCCGGCCCATCGCCGCGCTCCGCGACACCCAGGCCATCGGCGCGCATGACCCCGCCTCGCTCGCCGTCTGGCGCGCGCACCAGGAGCGCATGGCCGCCCGCGCCGCCGGCGCCCGCCCCGTCCAGCCCGACCTGCGCCTGTCCTCGCGCGACCGCTATTCCCTGCGCTACGTCGCCCTGACCGCCTTCGTCATGGCCGCGCTCTTCGGATCCTTCTGGCGCGCGGGGTCCGTCGCCGGCCTCACCCCCGGCGCCGCCGTCGCCATGCCCGGCGGCCCCAGCTGGGAGGCCTGGGCCCAGCCCCCGGCCTATACCGGCAAGCCCTCGCTCTACCTGAACGAGGTGACCGACCCCGCGCTCGACCTGCCCTCCGGCACCCGGGTCCAGATCCGGCTCTACGGCCCGGAAGGCGACCTCACCGTCCGCCAGACCGTCGCCGATGCCCCGCCCCCGCCCGACCCCGCGCCCGGCGGTGCCAGCGT
The DNA here is from genome assembly GCF_008271465.1 of Tabrizicola flagellatus. GTDB lineage: Bacteria > Pseudomonadota > Alphaproteobacteria > Rhodobacterales > Rhodobacteraceae > Tabrizicola > Tabrizicola flagellata. Next base: position 289,301 of record NZ_VMDU01000002.1, read on the forward strand.
CACCCCCGCCGCCGCCGTCCCGAACGCCATGCAGGGCGTCCACGACCTGACCGTCACCCGCTCCGGCGACCTCGCCATCGAGGGCCCCGGCGGGCGCGAATGGCAGATCACCGCCATCCCCGACCGCGCCCCTACCGTCGAGGTCACCGGCGACATGGTGCGCGAGGCCGATGGCCGCTTCAAGCAGTCGTTCAAGGCCAGCGACGACTACGGCGTCACCGCCGGCCGCGTGACCATCACGCTCGACCTCGCGAAGATCGACCGCCGCCACGGCCTGACCGTCGATCCCGAACCCGTGGACCCCGTCACCCTCGACCTGCCGATGCCGCGCAAGGGCAGCCGCACCGAACTGACCTCGACCCTGGTCGACGACCTGTCGAAACATGTCTTCGCCAACCTGCCGGTCACCATGACCTTCACCGTCGCCGACGCCGGCGGGAACGAGGGCTCCTCGGCCCCCTACCAGGTCACGCTGCACGGCAAGCGGTTCTTCGACCCGCTGGCCGCCGCGCTGATCGAGATGCGCCGCGACATCCTGTGGAACCGCGTCAACGCTCCCCGCGCGCTGGAACTCCTCAAGGCCGTCACCAACCGCCCCGAGGGCTTCATCCGCCACGACCGCGCCTTCCTGCATCTGCGCGTCCTGATGCGCGACCTCGAGGCGCAGCAGGCCAGCCTCTCGACCGAGGCCCGCGACGCCATCGCCGAAAAGCTCTGGACCATCGCGCTGATGGTCGAGGAAGGGAATCTGCAATCCGCCTTCGAACGCCTGCAACGTGCGCAGGACCGGCTGGACGAGGCGATCAGGAACGGCGCCTCGCCCGAGGAAATCGACCAGCTGATGAAGGAAATGCAGCAGGCGCTGAACGAATACATGCGCGAACTGGCGCAAGAGGCGCAGCGCAACCCCGGCGACCAGCAGCAGCAGCAGATGATGCAGGGCCAGATGATGTCGGGCGACCAGCTGCAGGAGATGCTCGACAAGCTGCAAGAGCTGATGGAGCAGGGCCGCACCGCCGAGGCGGCCGAGCTGATGGAACAGCTGCGCCAGCTGATGCAGAACATGCAGGTGGTGCAGGGCCAGCAGGGGCAGGGCCAGGGGCAGAACGGCCCGATGAACGACCTCGGCCAGACGCTGCGCGACCAGCAGGACCTGTCGGACGATGCCTTCCGCGACCTGCAGGGCGTGCCGCGCAACCAGGATCAGCAGGGCCAGGGGCAACAGCAGGGCCAGGACCAGCAGGGGCAGGGCCAGCAACCCGGTCAGGAACAGGGCCAGGGCCAGGATGGGCAGGACCAGCAGGGCGGCCAGGGCGGGGCCACCGACGACCGCAGCCTGTCCGACCGCCAGCGCGAATTGCGCCAGCGGCTGAACCAGCTCCAGCAGGGCCAGTTGCCCGGCGACGGCACCGAACAGGGCGAGGAGGGCCGCCGCAGCCTCGACCGCGCCGGCCGCGCGATGGAACAGGCCGAGGAGGCGCTCCGCGACGGCGACCTCGACGGCGCTCTCGACCGCCAGGCCGAGGCGATGGAGGCGCTGCGCGACGGGATGCAGCAGTTCGGGCAGGCCCTTGCCGAGGAACAGCGCCAGAACCGCGATGCCCAGGGCGGCGACCGCGAATTCGGTTCGGCCGATCCGAACGGCACCGACCCGCTGGGCCGCCGCCAGGGCGAAACCGCCCGCATCGGCTCGGACGAGAACATGGTGCAGAACGACCCCGACCAGCGCGCCCAGGAACTGCTCGATGAAATCCGCCGCCGCTCGGGCGAACTGGCCCGGCCGCTCGAGGAACTGGATTACCTCAAGCGCCTGTTGCAGATGTTCTAGATCACGCCTGTGCGAGCCTCGCGCGACTCATTGACAGGCCGGCGCTTTCGATCCTAGCCATATAAGCCCTTCGCGAAACGAATGTTTTTCGTGGTGGGACATTGCTGTAGTCCGCCGTTTTCGGAACAAGGTTTTGTCAACAATGCCCGCTACCAATACCGTGGAGACGCCCGGTCTCCTTCAGCCATTTGCAGGTCGAGAGATGGAACCCAGGACGCTTGAAGCCACCGCCGTGGTCCGCCGAAACTCCATCGCCTTTGTCGAACGGCTGTTCTCGCTCTACGCCGACCGCCGGCCGGTGGTGCTGGTGTCTGATGCCGACCAGGCCGCACGGTTGCCCGGATTGAAGGTCGACCGCTGCATCGATCCCGGCGAAGGATCGGGCTGGCTTGCCGCGCAGCATCCGGTGATCCTCGACGATCTGCCGGCGCAAGTCAGCTACACCTCGGGCACCGAGGGTCTGCCGAAGGGCATCCTTCTGACCTACCGCAATCTCGGCTACACCACCGAGCGCATCATCGAGGTGATGCGGATGACCGACGAGGTCCGGGAATATGTCGGCGTGCCCGCGACCTTCAGCTTCGGCATGGCCCGCTTTCGCGCGGTCAGCGCCGTTGGCGGGCTGGCCTACATCCCGCCGCGCGGCTTCGATCCGGCGGAACTTGCGCGGATGCTGGCTTCGGGCGAGGTCAACGCACTGTCCGCCGTGCCGACGCTCTTGCGTATTCTCCTGTCGGACCCCTCGATCATCGGCGAGGCCGGCAAGGCGCTGCGCTGGCTGGAAATCGGCTCGCAGGCCATGACGGCCGAGGAAAAGCGCCAGGTCCGCGCGATGTTTCCCAGTGCCCGGATCGTCCAGCACTACGGCCTGACCGAGGCCTCGCGCAGCACCTTCCTCGTGATCTCGGAGGCTCCCGACGCGATGCTCGACTCGGTCGGGCGTCCGGTGGGCGAGGGCGAGGTTGCGCTTTCCGCCGACGGCCGCATCCGCATCCGCGGCCCCCAGGTCGCCCGCTACCGGATCGACGCCGAGGGCCTGCACGAGCTGACCGACGCCGAGGGCTGGCTTCAGACCAACGACCTCGGGCATCTGACCGAGGGTTACCTGTTCTTCGACGGCCGCGCCGACGACCTGATCAACTGCGGTGGCCAGAAGATCGTGCCCGACCAGCTGGAAGACCGCATCCGCGCCCGGCTGAAACCCGGCCTTGCGATCGCTGTGGCCAAGGTGCCCGACCCCCAGCGCGGCGATGGCGTGCTGGTGGCGCTGGCCGGACCCGAGGACCAGACCGCCCTCGTCAAACAGGCCGCGACCGCCGCGCTGGCCGAGATGGGCATCTCCGCCGGCAGCGCGCTGCATGTCATGGCGCTGGACTCGCTGCCCGTCACCGGCACCGGCAAGGTCCAGCGCCGTGTCCTGGCCGAACAGTTCGCCCAGCGCAGGGTCACCGCTCCCCCGACCCGCGCCCGTGGCGAGATCACAGATGTCCGCTCGCTCTTCCAGCACGAATTCGCTGGCGAGACGGTCGGTCCCGACGACACATTCGAAAGCCTCGGCGGTGATTCCCTGCACTACATCCAGTTCACGCTGGCCTACGAGTCCCGCTTCGGCCAGCTGCCCGACGACTGGGAGAAGCTGACCGTCGCCCAGCTCCAGGCCCATGCCGATGCCCGCGACACCTCCTCCTGGCGGCGGCTCGAGACGGTGACCCTGGCCCGCGCCTTCTTCATGATCTGCATCGTCGCGCTGCATACCGAGGCCTTTGTCTATTCCTCGAACTGGGGCGCGGCCTATTTCCTGGTCATGCTGGCCGGCTACTCCGTCGCCCGCTTCCAGCTGCCCGAGATCCTCCGCTCCGGCAGCACCCGGACGATCTGGGGCACGATCCGCTACGTCGCGATCCCGACCATCCTGATGGGGGTCTTCCTCGAGCTTGCCACCCGCAAGTTCGAATGGCCCTCGCTGCTCCTCGTGTCGAACTACGTCGATCCGAACACGATCCGCGGCTACACCTTCTACTTCGTCGAGTTCTACATCCAGATCCTGATCCTGGCCGCCCTCTTCTTCTCCTTCGCCCCCGTGCGCCGGGCCTTCGCCGCGCGCCCCATGCTCAGCGCCGTCCTCTTCTTCCTCGCCACCGCCGCGCTCGACTACGGCATCGAGCAGATCTGGACCGGCGACTACAACTACGACCGCACGCCCTGGCACTACGGCTGGTGCTTCGCCCTCGGCATGGTCCTCGCCACCGCCAAGGACCTGCCCTCGCGCCTCTTCGCCCTCGCGCTGTCGCTCGTCACCGTCTTCGCCTACTGGCATCTGACCTCGGCCGCCTTCTACGTCGCCGGCGGCTGCATCGCGGTCCTCTTCATCCGCAGCTTCACCGTCCCCGCCCCGGTCAAGGTCATCATCGCCGAAATCGCCGGCGCCTCGATGTTCATGTACCTGACGCACTATCAGATGATCTCGCTGGTCGACAAAATCTTCGGCGAGCATCGCCCCTGGCTCGCCCTGATCCTGTCGATCATCGTCGCGATCATCTTCGCCCACCTCTACGCCTGGGCCGAGAAGCTCGTCCTCAAGCCCCGCCGCCAGGCTGTCCCCGCCGAATAGGGGGGCGTCCGCGCCCCTCACCCGCCCTTAACCGCGATGCGCTTCCCTCCCCCCAAAGGAGCCCACGCGCATGCCCCCCCTCCAGCACCTCCCAATCGCCGAAATCGCCCCCCACGCCCTCCTCCGCGACCGCACCGCGCTGGACCCCGCCGCCCTCGCCCTCCTCCAGCACTCCATCGCGACCGAGGGCCTGCGCACCCCCATCGAGGTCTGGCAGCTCTCCACCCCCAGAATCTCTGAAAACGGGGACGGCCACCGCTACGGCCTCATCTCCGGCCTCCGCCGCCTCACCGCCTGCCGCGCGCTTGGCCACCCCACCATCCCCGCCTTCCTCCGCGCCCCCCAGACCATCGCCCAGGCCCTCGCCCAGATGGTGACCGAGAACGAGATCCGCGAACCCGTCACCCCGTGGGAGAAGGCCACCCTCATCCTGAACGCCATCCATGAGGGCCACTTCGATACCCCCGACACCGCCATCGCCGCCCTCTTCCCCGCTCTCCCCCGCACCACCCGCACCCGCATCCGCAACCATGTGAGCGTGGTCGAAGCCCTCGCCCCCCTCCTCACCGACCCCACCACCCTCACCACCCGCCAACTCGACACCCTCGCCGCAGCACTCCAGTCCGGGCACGAGGACCTCCTCACCGCCACCCTCCACCCCGTCATGGGCCAGGGGAGCGAGACGCAATGGTCCACCCTCCGCCCCGTCCTCCAGGATGTCTTGCGCGAGCCCACCAACCCCACCACCCGCCGCCCCCGGAGGCTCCTGAAGCTCCGCCAGGGCCTGACGATCACGCGGGAGGCCTGCCCCGGCGGCTACACCCTCCGCTTCACCGGAGCGCAGGCGAAGTCCGGCCTGATTGATGATGTGCTGGACAAGGTGGAGATGTGGTTCAACAAAGACTGACCGCCACCCCGTAGGGTGGGGTTCCACCCCACCACACCCACCCCGCAGGTCGGGCTTCAGCCCGGCTCTCCCCACCGCACCGGCCCTGAGCCGGGGCCTCGATCCCCACCAGAGACCCCGGATCAAGTCCGGGGCGGGCCACCGAAAGCGCAACGAAAGGGCCGCGCCCTCCCTCGGGCGGGCGCAACAACGGCCGATCTAGGCGCTTTATCTCTCAACCCCTCCCACCGCAGTTCGGGTGAGCACCGTCGCAAGAGCGCCCTCCCGGGGGGGTGATGAGCGATCAGAAATCCTCCAGTGGAGGATTTCCGCGAAGAACGCCCGGCCCGTGGCCGGGCAGTGGGGAGGCCGCGGCCCGGCGGGCTTACGCCCTTGATTCCGGGCCTTGCCTGACGCAATCATTGCGCGATTATTTTTTGGAGGTGCAATTGACAAACCGTGTCCACATCGACGCGCCCGCAGGAGTGATTGAGATTGAAGGAGAGAAGGACTTCGTAGAAGGCCTTCTGGGTAGGCTCTTTCCGTTGATCGAAGAGGCTGGTTTCGGCAGCCGTCCTCCCAGGCAGACACAAGAATAGGCACAGAGCGTGCCATTAGAGGCAGGTGCGAACTCCGCACTCGCCGACGACGAAGATCAAACTGGTAAACCAAAGGCAAAAAGAAAGAGTTTTAAGCCGCCACCGAAAGGCCAGTCCTGTGCTGATCGGATTCTAGTACTTAAAGCTGATGGTTTTTTCAAACAGCATAGGGGTGGAGTTGAGATTGTGGAAGGCTTGAAAGTTAAGGGCTGGACCCACAAGACGAACCAAGTTGGAGCGGCACTAACAAAGCTCTTTGAAAAGGGCATGATTCAAAGAACAAAAGAAGGCAACGGAAATTGGAAGTACTACTGGGACAGGGAGTAATGGTAAGTGCTGCCAACACTCCACGAAAGCTTGAAGAGTTTACCGGTCGGTTTGCGCGACCCTTTGATTGAAGAGTTCCAGCAGGCACTGGACGAGTACCGGGCGGCGGATTGGGAAAAGGTGGGGCTCAAAGCAGGGAAGTTCTGCGAAATTGCCTTTTGCATTTGTCACGGTCACGCTACTGGGAAATACCCAGCTTCGCCGTCGAAGCCGGGTAACTTTCCTCAGGCATGTCGAGACCTGGAGCAGTATAACGCCACGCGTGGGCGGTCGCTGTGCATGCAAGTTCCAAAGGTCCTAGCGGCTCTCTACGAGCTGCGAAACAATAGAGCTATTGGACATATTTCTGCGGAGATCAGTGCAAACCACATGGACGCAGAACTTTTCTTGCGCGGATTAAAATGGGTAATGGGAGAAATGGTCAGAAACTACTCACAATTGGCCCTTCATGAGTCCCATGCCATCGTGGAGGCTGTTACTGCAAGGTCGTTCCATATGGTTTGGTCAAGCGGTAATGTCAGGCGAGTACTCGAACCGGCGAAGACAGCCGGACAAAAGGTGCTGATTCTACTATACGCAGAGGGAAAGCCCGTAGAAGTTCCAACGTTACAGACTTGGGTGGAGTACAAGAATGGAACGGATTTCAAGAGAAAGGTTCTTAAGCCTCTCCACGCGAAGAAACTAATTGAATTTGACGAACGTACTCAGCTCGTTCAGATTCTGCCTCCCGGACAAGTCCACGTCGAAGGTTCGGGCCTTCTCGTGCTAAATTGAATTCGCGCGAAGACTAGTCGCGAGGATTGGACGCTAGTCTGCGCAATCGCTTTCTTAGTAGCAGTAGGACAAGTCTCAGTACGTGGTGTGGCGGCATCTCAACATCCTTAACAAACCCCTAACGTCCGCGACCATCCTTTTGAATCCAAATCGGAATCCGGAAATGTCCACCGTGGACATCCCTCACCAGTGAGGCGGGCGGACGTTCGCTTCCGGGGCCTCCCCCCGCAGGGCCTCCTCCTCCGCGGCCCGCTCCATCAAGAGCCGAACCCGCCGCTCCAGCCCAGCGATCTCGGTCGCCTGCCGGGCCACCACGTCCGACAGGTCCTCCACCGCCCGGATCAGGTGGGCCACCTTCTCTTCCAGATCGACCGAGTTCATGGGGCCCCCCGCTTGCCGCCTCTCCCCCCATCCGATACACGGACCCCGATCAAAAGCGAAGGTCCGACCATGGCCGACAAGCCCCCCCGCCGCCCCCGCGCCGAGACCCCGAAGGGATTCCGCGACTACTTCGGGGCCGAGGTCACCGAACGGAAAGCCATGCTCGACGCCATCGCCGGGGTCTACCACCGGTACGGGTTCGACCCGCTGGAGACCTCTGCCGTGGAGACGGTCGAGGCCCTCGGCAAGTTCCTCCCCGACGTGGACCGCCCCAACGAGGGCGTCTTCGCCTGGCAAGACGAGGATCAGGACTGGCTGGCCCTGCGGTACGACCTCACCGCCCCCCTCGCCCGCGTCGCCGCCCAGTATAGGAACGACCTCCCCAGCCCCTACCGCCGCTACGCGATGGGCCCGGTCTGGCGGAACGAGAAACCCGGCCCGGGCCGCTTCCGTCAGTTCTACCAGTGCGACGCGGATACGGTGGGCTCGGCCTCGGTGGCAGCGGATGCCGAGATCTGCGCCATGCTGGCCGACGCGCTCGAGACGGTCGGCATCCCCCGCGGCGACTATGTGGTGAAGGTGAACAACCGGAAGGTCCTGAACGGCGTGATGGAGGTCGCGGGGCTGGCGGGCGAGGACAAGCACGCCGAACGCGGCATCGTGTTGCGGGCCATCGACAAGATTGACCGTCTGGGACCAGAGGGCGTGCGGGCGCTCCTGGGGGAGGGGCGGAAGGACGAGAGCGGGGACTTCACGAAGGGCGCGAGCCTGTCCGCCGAACAGGCCGAGGTGGTGATGGGATTCACCACCGCCCGGCGCGACACGGGGCCGGAAACGCTTGCCCGGTTGCGGGAACTGGTCGGTGGCTCGGCGGTCGGGGCCGAGGGTGTGGCGGAGCTTGAGGCAATCGCTGCGCTCCTCGCAGCGCAGGGTTACGGTCCCGAGCGGATCGTGATCGATCCCGGCGTGGTGCGGGGGCTGGGCTACTACACCGGCCCGGTGTTCGAGGCCGAACTGACGTTCCAGATCACCGACGAGAAGGGCAGGCCACGCAACTTTGGCTCCGTAGCAGGCGGGGGAAGGTATGACGGGCTGGTAAGGCGGTTCACCGGGCAGGACGTGCCGGCGACGGGTGTTTCGATCGGGGTGGATCGCCTCCTCGCGGCGCTTCGCGCCAAGGGGCGCGTCGCTGGCTCCTCGGAGGGGCCGGTCGTCGTCACCGTGATGGATCGCGACCGGATGGCCGACTACATGGTCATGGTGGGCGAGCTGCGCCAGGCGGGCATCCGAGCCGAGGCCTACCTGGGCAATCCGAAGAACTTCGGCAACCAGTTGAAATATGCCGACAAGCGCGGCGCTCCGGTGGCGGTGATCCAGGGTGGGGACGAGGCGGTGCGGGGGACGGTCGTCCTGAAGGATCTGGTCCTCGGTGCGAAGATCGCCGCAAGCGCCACGCTGGAGGAATGGAAGGATCGCCCCGCACAACTCGAGGTGCCGCGGGGAGAGTTGGTGACTGCCGTCAAGCGGATGCTGGGTGCATGAGCCGCAGCTATCCCCTCTCGCGGGCAACGGTCGCTCCCCCACCCTCATCCCCTCCCCACGTAGGGGGAGGGGAGGCGCGCGGCACCTGCCGCAGGAGAAGGGTGGAGGGCGTGTCATGACCTCCAAGGCTGTGATCCGGGCCGAGGGCGAACGGCTGCTGGCAGCCTTTCTGGAGGCCGGGGCCGTGGCGATGGAGGCCGACATCCTGCAACCGGCGGGCACTCTGCTGGACCTCTATGGCGAGGACATCCGGGCGCGGGCCTATGTCACGGACGACCCGCTACGCGGCGAGATGATGCTGCGCCCGGATTTCACCGTGCCGGTGGTGCAGGCGCACATGGCCCACGGGGCGGAACCCGCGCGCTATGCCTATCTGGGCGAGGTCTTCCGCAAGCAGGCGCGCGGGGCGCAGGAGGCCTGCGAATATCTGCAGGTCGGCTATGAGGTCTTCGACCGTTCCGCGCCCGAGACGGCGGATGCCGAGGTCTTTGCCCTGTTCCGCGACCTGCTGGCGGGCCTTGGCCTGCGCCCGGTGACCGGCGACATCGGCATCCTGATGGCGGCCGTCTGCGGGCTGGAGACGACCGAGCGGCGCAAGGCGGCGCTGCTGCGCCACATCTGGCGGCCGGCGCGGTTCAAGGCGCTGCTCGACCGCTTTTCGGGCCGCGCGCCGGTGCCGGTGGGGCGGCTGCGGCTTCTGGAGCGGTTGCGGGCCGGCTCTCCCATGGCGCTGATCGAGGAGGCAGGGACCTTCGTCGGGTTGCGCAGCGCCGAAGAGATCGTCGAGCGCGCCGAGGCCCTGCTGGCCGACGCCGAGACCCCGCCGATCCGGGCGACGGAGGCAGCGCTGCTTTACGACCTGCTGACGCTGGAGGCCCCGGCCGCCCATGCTTTGGCCCATCTGCGCGGCATCGCACCGATGCTGCCGGCCATCGTCCCGGCGGTGGACCGCTTTGCCGCGCGGCTGGAGGCGCTGGCGGCGAAGGGCGTGGCGGTCGAGACGCTGACCTTCGAGGCAAGCCACGGCCGGACCGCGCTGGAATATTACGACGGCTTCGTGTTCAGCTTTGTCGCCGAGGGGATGCCGCCGGTCGCCAGCGGCGGGCGCTATGACGCGCTGACGGCGGTGCTGGGGGCGGGCGCCTTCATCCCTGCGGTGGGCGGCGTGATCCAGCCCGGCCTGGTGGCGCGGCTGCGGGGGGCGCTGGCATGATCCGGCTTGGCGTTCCGTCCAAGGGGCGGCTGATGCAGGACTGTTTCGACTGGTTCGCCGCGCGCGGGGTGGTGCTGCGCCGCACGGGTTCGGACCGGGAATATGCCGGCGCGGTCGAGGGGGTTGAGGGCGTGACCCCGGTGCTCTTGTCGGCGGGGGAGATCCCGCGCGAGTTGGCGTCGGGGCGGATCCACCTGGGCGTCACCGGATCCGATCTGGTGCGCGAACAACTGGATGCGGACGAGGTGGCCGAGGTCGCCCGCCTGGGCTTTGGCCGGGCCGATCTGGTGATCGCGGTGCCGAATGTCTGGATCGATGTCGAGACGGTGGACGATCTGGACGCCGCCGCCGCCGCTTTCCGCAAGGTGCACGGCCACCGGCTGCGGATCGCGACCAAGTATCACCGTCTGGTGCGCGATTTCCTGACCGCGCAGGGCGTGGCGGATTATCAGCTGGTGGACAGCCAGGGCGCGACCGAGGGCACGGTGAAGAACGGCACCGCCGAGGCGATCGCCGACATCACCAGTTCCGGCGAGACGCTGCGGGCCAACCACCTGCGGATCCTGCCGGACGGGCTGATCCATTCCAGCGAGGCGGTGCTTTGGGCCAGCCGGGCTGCGGCGTGGACGGCAGAGGACCGTGCGGCCCTGGCGCGGCTGTCGCAGATGCTGGGCGTGCCGGGCGTTTCCGTCTGAGGGCGGCACCTGGCCTTGCGGGCGCAGCGAGGGGTTTCACACCCCTCGCGCTCCCCGTGGAGTATTTGGAAAAGGGCAAGCAGCAGGTCAGTGCAGGCCGAGTTCGGCCAGGGCCTGCGCCAGTTTCGGGGGCAAGGGGTCATCCTTGGCGCGGCCTTTGGGCAGGTCGCGTGGGCTGTCTTTCGGTTCGAGGTAGCGCCAGCCCTGGAAGGGGCGGCGCGGGGCGGATTCGGTGCGGATGACCTCCTGGTCGAGGACGAGGGCGCAGCGCGGTATCCCGTCGCCGAGGTTCACCTCCTGCAGGTCGAGGATGCGCTGGCGGCACAGGATCACCCCCTTGATCACCCAGTAGAGCGAGCCGCCGTCCAGCACCTCGGCCTCGCGTTTCGGCCACATGCGGGTGACATGGATCGCCCGGCCTTCGGGCCAGTGCGGGCGCTGGCTGCGTTGCCAGTCGAGCAGGTCCTCGACCGTTGAGGCGCCGACGCAGAGTTTGAGGAGGTTGATCATGCGCCCGATCATAGGGCCTGCGGCGGGCGCTTCAAGTTGACCCCCGGTGGGCAGGGGCGTATCTTGGGCCTTCCGCCGGACTTATCCACAACAGACAGGAAGATTCGCCCGATGTCGCGATTCCATGCCCCCATCGCTGAAGCCATCTGGGACATGAAGTATCGCTTCAAGGAGGCGGATGGCACGCCGATCGACCGCACGGTCGAGGACACCTGGCGGCGGATTGCGCGCGCTCTGGCCGAAGTGGAGGCCGAGCCCGCGAAATGGGAGGCCGAATTCTACTCCGCGCTGGAGGACTTCCGCTTCCTGCCGGCCGGCCGCATCACCGCCGGGGCGGGGACTGGGCGGTCGGTGACCCTGTTCAACTGCTTTGTCATGGGCACGATCCCGGACACGATGGCCGGGATCTTCGACAGTCTGAAGGAGGCCGCGCTGACAATGCAGCAGGGCGGCGGCATCGGCTATGATTTCTCGACCATCCGGCCGCGCGGGGCGCCGGTGGCGGGGGTGGCGGCGGATGCCTCTGGGCCCTTGTCGTTCATGGATGTCTGGGACGCGATGTGCCGGACGATCATGAGCGCCGGAAGCCGCCGGGGGGCGATGATGGCGACGATGCGCTGCGATCACCCGGATATCGAGGCCTTCATCGAGGCCAAGCGCGATCCGGCGCGGCTGCGGATGTTCAACCTGTCGGTGCTGGTGACCGATGCCTTCATGGCCGCCGTCAAGGCCGATGGCCCATGGGAGCTGGTCTTTGGCGGCCGGGTCTACCGGACCATTCAGGCGCGGGATCTGTGGAACCGCATCATGCGATCCACCTTCGATTATGCCGAGCCGGGGGTGATCTTCATCGACCGTATCAACGCGATGAACAACCTGGGCTATTGCGAGACGATCGCGGCGACCAATCCCTGCGGTGAACAGCCCCTGCCGCCCTATGGCGCCTGCCTTCTGGGCAGTATCAACCTGCCGACGCTGGTTAAGGATGCCTTCGAGGCGCATTCAAGCCTGGACATGTCGGCGCTGGAGCGCCTGGTCCGTGTCGCGGTCCGGGCGATGGACAATGTCGTGGATGTGTCGCGCTTCCCGCTGCCGGAACAGCAGGCCGAGGCGAAGGCCAAGCGGCGCATCGGGCTGGGGGTGACGGGACTTGCGGATGCGCTGTTGATGGTCGGCCTGCGCTATGGGTCCGAGGAAGCGGCGCGCGTGACCGAAATCTGGATGCATGCCATCGCGCGGGCGGCCTATCTGGCCAGCGTGGACCTGGCGAAGGAAAAGGGGGCATTTCCGCTGTTCGACGCGGAGGGCTTCCTTGCCTCGGGCAACATGCGGCAGATGGATGCCGACGTCCGCGAGGCCATTGCGAAGCACGGCATCCGCAATGCACTTTTGACCTCGGTCGCGCCGACCGGGACGATCTCGCTTTATGCGGGCAACGTCAGTTCGGGGATCGAACCGGTCTTTGCCTATGCCTACACCCGCAAGGTGTTGCAGAAGGACGGGTCGCGGACCGAGGAGGAGGTGGTCGATTACGCCGTTCGCCTCTGGCGCGAGAAGTTCGGCGACAAACCCTTGCCCGACCATTTCGTCAACGCCCAGACCCTGCCGCCCCTGGACCATGTCCGCATGCAGGCAGCCGCACAGAAATGGGTGGATTCGTCGATCTCCAAGACCATCAACTGCCCCGAGGACATCAGCTTCGACGCCTTCAAGGAGGTCTACATGGCCGCCTGGGATCAGGGCTGCAAGGGCTGCACGACCTACCGGCCGAACGACGTGACCGGGTCTGTCCTGACGGTCAGCGAGAAGGAAACCGCGCCAGTTGCCGCGCAGCCGGTGACGGGGGGCGAGGTGGTCTATCTGTCCGAGCCCCTGGAGCGACCCGCAGCACTGGAAGGCCAGACCTACAAGGTGAAATGGCCGGGAACGGAACACGCCCTCTACATCACGATCAACGACATCGTGACGGCAGGCCACCGCCGCCCGTTCGAGGTGTTCATCAACTCCAAGAACATGGAGCATTTCGCCTGGACCGTGGCCCTGACCCGGATGATCTCGGCGGTGTTCCGGCGCGGTGGGGATATCTCCTTCGTGGTCGAGGAACTGAAAGCCGTCTTCGACCCCCGCGGCGGCGCCTGGATGGACGGGCGCTACATCCCCTCGATCCTCGCGGCCATCGGCGGCGTGATCGAGCGCCACCTGATCGACATCGGCTTCATCGAGGGCGAGGGGCTGGGCCTGAAATCTGACCCAAAGGCGGAACTGTTGCGGGTCGGAGAAGCTCCACGCGGGAAGGCCTGCCCGTCCTGCGGGAGCTATGACCTGCGGATGGTGGAAGGCTGCCTGACCTGCGGGTCCTGCGGGCATTCGAAGTGCGGGTGAGGGGCGTCTGTTGAAATGAGCGCCTTTCGGCGCACGCCTTTCGTCTCGCGTCCTTGCGTGAAGGATGCAAGGACGCTCGGGCGTCGGGGGCGCTTCGCCCCCCGAACCCCCAGAGGATATTTGTGGACAGGAGAAAGGGCCTGGGTCAGTCAGGTGTGGACAGGAGAAAGGGCCTGGGTCAGTCAGGCTTGACCCCATTCGCCCTTCCCACAAAATCCACCAAGTGCGGCACATAGTCCTCTGGCCCCGATCCGCCCTGCGCCATCGCGGCGGCGAAGCTGTTCTTCGCCGCGCTGGCCATCGTGGTGGCGACGGTCGCGGCGTTGGCCATGCTCTCGAGGTAGCGCAGGTCCTTGTAGGCGTTCGACAGGGTGAAGCGGTGGGCCTCGCGGTTCCCTTCCAGCGCGTAGCCCATGAAGGTCTGGTAGAAGCCGCAGTCCATCCGGCCGCCGCGGATCACAGAGTCGAAGGTGGCGGTGGAGATGCCGACCTTGGCAGCCAGCGCCAGCGCCTCGGCATAGATCGCCGCGTAGCCGAGCGAGAGGAAGTTGTTCAGAAGCTTCATCCGGTGGCCGTCGCCCACCCGGCCGATGTGGACGATCTTGCCGGCCCAGGTGGCGATGACGGGCTGGATCCGGGCGAAGATGTCGGGGTCCGCGCCGACCATGCAATCGAGCGTGCCCGCCCAGGCCTCTTTCGGCGTGCGCGACAGCGGGGCGTCGGCGAAGTGGACACCCCGCTGTCCAAGGTCGGTGGCGAGGCGTTCGGTGACCGTGGGGTCGGAGGTGGAGCAATCGACGATCACCGCGCCGGGCTTCAGGTGGGGGGTCATCCGCGCCACGGCCTCTGCCACCTGGGGCGAGCCGGGGAGGGTGAGGAAGATGATGGTGGACCGGGCGGCGAGGTCTTCGATCGTGGCCTCGGTCGCGCCCCTGCCGATCAGGTCATCGACGGGCGCGCGGTTGCGGTGGGCGGTGACGGTCAGGGGGTAGCCCTTCTCGACGATGTTCTTCGCCATGCCGTGGCCCATGAGGCCCGCGCCGATGAAGCCGATGTGTTCCTGGGTCATGCCATGTCTCCTTTCGGCGGAGAGTGCGGCAGGGCGGTCGGGTTGACAATCCCGGGCGGGCAGGGCGGACTGGCGGCGCAAGAAGAGGAGGATGCCATGTTCCGTGCGCTGGTGCTGGAGAAGGAAGGCGATGTCGCGGTTGCTCATGTCCGCGAGTTGGAGGACAGCGCGCTGCCGGCGGGCGAGGTGACGGTTGCGGTCGAGTATTCTACGCTGAACTACAAGGACGGACTCGCGCTGTCTCCGAACGGCGGGGGGATCGTGCGGAGCTGGCCGCATGTGGCGGGGATCGACTTTGCCGGGACGGTCGAGGCGTCGGAGGATGCGCGTTACAAGCCCGGGGACAAGGTGATCCTGACCGGCTGGCGGGTCGGTGAAACCCATTGGGGCGGCTATGCCCAGAAAGCGCGGGTCAAGGCGGATTGGCTGGTGCCGCTGCCCAAGGGCCTGACAACAAAGCAGGCCATGGCGGTGGGGACGGCCGGGTTCACGGCCATGCTGGCGGTGATGGCGCTGGAAGAGCACGGCCTGACGCCCGAGAAGGGCGAGGTGCTGGTCACCGGGGCAGCGGGCGGCGTGGGCTCGGTGGCGGTGGCGATCCTGGGGCGGCTGGGGTATCAGGTCGCCGCAGTGACCGGGCGGCCCGAGACGGAGGGCTATCTCCGCGACCTGGGCGCAGCGCGGATCGTGCCGCGGGCAGAGCTGGCCGAGACGGTGAAGCGCCCCCTGGAAAGCGAGACCTGGGCGGGTTGCATCGACGCCGTGGGGGGCGCGATGCTGGCGCGGGTGCTGGGGCAGATGAAGCATGGTGCCTCGGTCGCCGCCGTGGGGCTGGCGGGAGGCGCGGCGCTGCCGGCCAGCGTGATCCCGTTCCTGCTGCGAGGCGTGAACCTGCTGGGGATCGACTCGGTGACGGTTCCCTACGACCGCAGGGTGCGGGCCTGGGGGCGGATCGTCCGGGATCTGCCGATGGAGAAGCTGGAAGGAATGATCCGCCCTGCCCGGCTGGCCGATCTGCCCGAATTGGGGGCGGCGATCCTGAAGGGGGGCGTGCAGGGCCGGGTTGTGGTGGATGTGAACGCCTGAGACCTGTCCACGCAGGACAGGATTCTCAGACCTTTGGTTTCAAGGGCTTGGCCGTAGTCATTAGGATTTCGGCAAGGTTTGCTGGCCCAGTCGGAGCGATGAACCTGCCCGAAGCGTCGGGCTGAAGACCCACCTGCGGGGGGCGACGGTGGGGGTGGTCAGGCCGCCGCCATGCCGGAGCGGATCGTGGCGGCGGTGCGCAGGTAGTGGTCGCGCAGAAGCTGTTCGGCCAGCGCCGCGTCGCGGGAAAGGACGGCGTCGGCGATGGCCCCGTGTTCGGCGTCGATGTCGCGCTTCTGCGGGCCGGCGGCGGTCAGCGCCGGTATGCGGTAGCGTTCGGTCGCGGCATAGAGGCGCTCGAAGAAATCCATCAGCCAGTCCGACCCGCAGGCGGCCAGAAGCGCGCGGTGAAAGGCGTGGTGGCGGGTCTTCAGCTCGTCCACGTCGCCGTCCTCGCGCCGGGCCTGCCGGCGCAGCGCGTAAAGCGCGGCCACGACCGAGGCTTCCCAGGCATCGTCGCCCCGGGCGATCGACAGGCGCAGCGCCTCGGTCTCGATCAGCAGGCGGGCGTTGAGGGCATCCTCGAACTCGGCCAGCGAGCGGGACGAGACGCGGAAGCCGCGCAGCGACTCGGCGGTGACCAGTCGTTCGGCCTGCAGCCGGTTCAGGGCCTCGCGCAGGGGGGAAAAGCCCATGCCGTAGCGTTCCGACAGATCGGCCAGGCGCAGCGGGCTTTCGGGGGCGAAGCTGCCCTCGACGATGTCCTTGCGCAGGGAAACATAGGCTTTTTCGGCCAGCGTCATGATCGCATCCTTGTCCGGGGGCAGCTTATCCAGCGCGCCCGAAACGTGCAATTCGATAATTTTCGAAAATCTGACATGGCATCGAAAATGATTCCGGCATAGTTGGGCAAGCGCCACCAAGGGGAGGGGAGAGCATGGCCACCACGCGCGAGAACCACCGTGAGGATGTGATCGGCCGCGCCAATGTCGAGGATACGCCCGAGCTTCTGGCCTATTACGACCAGCTGGAGGGATTCCATGCCGGCGCCCTGTGGACCGTGGCGAACAAGATCGAGCCCTGGCAGCCGAAGTCGCAGTCGGTGCCGGTGGTCTGGCGGTACAAGGACCTGCGCGACCACGTGATCCGCTCGGTCGATCTGGTGACGCCGGAAAAGGCGGGGCGACGGGTGATCTACCTGTCGAACCCCGGCCGGCAGGACGTGGCGGCGGCGGTGGGCTGGATCTATGCCGGCCTTCAGGTGATGAACCCCGGCGAGGTCGCCAGCGCGCACCGCCATTCGGCCTCGGCGATCCGCTTCATCATGGAGGGGCGCGGGGCCTACACGGTGGTCGATGGCCACAAGATGACGCTCGGCGCGAACGACTTCGTGCTGACCCCGAACGGGACCTGGCACGAACACGGGGTCAGCGCGGACGGCTCGCTCTGCCTGTGGCAGGACGGGCTGGACATCCCCTTCGTCAACGCGATGGAGGCGAATTTCTACGAGGTCCACCCGGACCTGAACCAGGCGGTTGGGTATGCCGTCGATGACATGACGAAGACCTGGGGCAATCCGGGGCTGACGCCCTATGGCGAAAGCTGGCGCAAGGGCTACAGCCCGATGTTCAAGTACGAATGGGCGCCGACCTACGAGGCCCTGACGAAATACGCAGGCTGCACGGATGGCAGTCCGTTCGACGGGGTGATGATGGAGTATGTGAACCCGGTGACGAACGGCCCGGTGATGCAGACGCTGGGGGCCAGCATGCAGATGCTGCGGCCCGGCGAGGCGACGAAGGCGCACCGACACACGGGCAGCTACCTTTACCATGTCGCCAAGGGGCGCGGCCATTCGATCATCAACGGCAAGCGCTTCGACTGGGCCGAGCGCGACATCTTCTGCGTGCCCTCCTGGGCCTGGCACGAACATGTCAACGGCTCGGACCGCGAGGACGCCTGCCTCTTCTGCTTGAACGACCTGCCGGTGATGCGGGCGCTGGGGCTCTATCGCGAAGAGGCCTTCGGGGACAACGGCGGCAGGCAGCCGCTTCTTTAGGGACAGACCATGAAACTTGTGACCTATCGCGCCTCGGTCGAGGGCGCGGCCCGGCTTGGGGTGATCGAGGGCGACAGCGTGATCGACGCGGGCCGGCTTGGCCTGCCCGACAGCATGCTGGGCCTGATCGAGGCCGGACCGGCCGCGTTGCAGGCGCTGCGGACCGCGCTGCCCTCGGCCCCCTGGTGCGCGCGCCTGCCGCTGGTCAACGTGCGGCTCCTGGCGCCGATCCCGCGGCCACGGAAGAACATCTTCGGCATCGGGCTGAACTATGTCGAACATGTCGCGGAAAGCGCGGCCTCGCTCGACACGTCGAAGGACCTGCCGAAGCAGCCGGTGGTCTTCTCCAAGCCGCCGACCACATTGATCGGGCCGGGGGACGCGATCGGGCACGACGCCAGCATGACGAAACAGCTCGACTGGGAGGTGGAGCTTGCGGTCATCATCGGCACCACGGCCCGGCGCGTCCCGCGGACCGAGGCGCTGGCCCATGTCTTCGGCTATTCGGTGCTGATCGACGTGTCCGCCCGCGACAACCGTCGCGCGGGACAGTGGATCTTCTCCAAGGGCATGGACAGCTATGCCCCCTTCGGCCCCTGCATCGTCACGGCGGACGAGATCCCCGATCCGCAGGGGCTGGACCTGTGGCTGACGGTGAACGGGGTGGAAAAGCAGCGCTCGAACACCCGCCACATGCTGTTCAAGGTTGACGAGCTGATCGCCGACATCTCGACCGGGATCACGCTCGAACCCGGCGACATCATCGCCACCGGCACGCCCGAAGGCGTGGGCGCGGGGCGCAGCCCGCAGGAATGGCTGAAGCCGGGCGACGTGGTCGTGGGCCATGTCCAGGGCATCGGCACCTTGCGCAACCCGGTGGTGAATTCCACCCCCGAGGCTTGACCCGCCGCTTTCATCTGTCTGCAAATATCCTCTGGGGGTCCGGGGGGCGAAGCGCCCCCGGGGCCTCCCACCCCAAGCAGAGGCATCCCATGTCCACCCCCTTCACCGCCGCCGTCGTGCAGATGGCCTCGGTCCCGACCGACCCGATGGCCACCGCCGAACAGGCCGCCGCCCGCCTGCGCGAGGCGGCTGCAAAGGGCGCGCGGCTGGTCGTCTTCCCCGAGGCGCTGATCGGCGGCTATCCCAAGGGCGCAAGCTTCGGCGCGCCGGTGGGCCTGCGCAAGCCCGAGGGGCGCGCGGCCTTCGCCCGCTATCACGCCGCGGCCATCGACCTCGACGGGCCCGAGGTCGCCTGCCTGGCCGAGGCCTGCGCCGCAACCGGGGCCTTCGCCGTGGTGGGCGTGATCGAACGCGACGGGGCGACGCTTTACTGCACCGTCCTCTACCTCGACGGCGACAAGGGGCTGGTCGGCAAGCACCGCAAGCTGATGCCAACGGCGGGCGAGCGGCTGATCTGGGGCTTTGGCGACGGGTCCACCATGCCGGTCTTCCAGACCGATCTCGGCACCATCGGCGCGGTGATCTGCTGGGAGAACTACATGCCCGCGCTGCGCATGCACATGTATCACCAGGGCGTCACGCTCTACTGCGCGCCGACGGCGGACGACCGCGACACCTGGCTGCCCTCGATGCAGCACATCGCGCTGGAGGGGCGCTGCTTCGTCCTCACCGCCTGCCAGCACATCACCCGCGCGGCCTACGGGCCGGACCACGAAAGCGCGCTGGGCGACGATCCGGCCCAGGTGATGATGCGCGGCGGGTCGGCCATCGTCTCTCCCCTCGGCCGGGTGCTGGCCGGGCCGGATTTCACCGGCGAGACGATCCTTTACGCCCAGATCGACCCGGCCGAGGTGATGCGCGCCAAGTTCGATTTCGACGCGACCGGCCATTACGCGCGGCCCGACGTGTTCCAGCTGGTGGTGGATACCCGGGCCAAGCCGGCGGTGCGGGAGGTCTGATGCGCTACGACCTCGACCAGGTTCCCGAGCCGATTGCCTACAAGCTTCTGGCCGCGACGGTGATCCCGCGACCCATCGCCTGGGTGGTGACGAAGGGGGCGCAGGGCGTGAACGCCGCGCCCTATTCCTTTTTCAACGTCATGGGCTCGGCCCCGCCGACCATCGCCCTGGGCCTGATGGCTGCGCCCGACCGGGGTTTCAAGGACACCGCGCTGAACATCCTGGAGACAGGCGAATTCGTGGTGAACCTGGTGCCCGAGCGGCTGGTGCAGGCGATGAACCTGACCTCGGCCGACGCCCCGCGCGGGGTGGACGAACTCGCGCTCGCCGGGCTGGAGACGCTGCCCAGCCAGCACATCGCCCCGCCCCGGATCGCCGAAAGCCCCGTCGCCTTCGAGTGCCGCGCGCTGTCCTCGGTCGTGACCGGGCCGTGCCAGACGGTGGTGATCGGCCGCGTCCTCGCCGTGCATATTCAGGATCGCTACCTGAGGAACGCCGAGCGCGCCCACATCGACACCGACGCGCTGGACCTCGTCGCCCGCAGCTTCGGGTCGGACTACATCCGCACCCACGACCGCTTTGAACTGGCGCGGCCGACCTGGGCGGGCTTGCAGGCGGCGGGAAAGGTCTGATCCGGCAGGCCTTTATCGAAAGTCGGAGGATTTTCGAAAATCCTGTTGACAGGCCCACGCCCCGCCGACAGACTTTACTCACAAGTAAAGAAATTCGCAACGCCGCGAATCGTCAACGGGGACGTCGGGATGCTTCAGGAACGCATCGAGGGCAAATGGCTGGCCGCCTTCCGCCGGGTGCTGGCCTTGAACGGGATCGGCAAGGGCACTCCCATCGCCATCCTGTCGGAAACCCAGTCGCGGCCCGTCCTCGTCCATCTGTGCGAACTGGCGGCCTATGACCTGGGCGCCGAGTTCTGCATGATCCAGATGCCCACCCCGCCGCAGACCGCCCCCGTTCCGGTCAAGTCCACCGGCACCAGCTGGGCGATCCAGGGCAACCGCGCGGTGATCGAGGCGTTGAAGCGGGTGGATGTCATCGTCGATTGCACGGTGGAAGGCCTGATCCACGCCCCGGAATGGCCGGAGATCGAGGAAGCGGGCCGCACGCGCCTCTTGGTCATCACCAACGAACACCCGGAAATCCTGGAGCGGACCGAGCCCAGGGCGGAACACGGGCCGAAGGTTGAGCTTGGCATCCGCATGCTGCGCGAGGCGTCCGAGATGCGGGTCACCTCGGCGCTCGGCACCAACCTGGTGGTGGACCTGCGCGGCGCGCCCTGCGGCGGGACGGCGGGGTTCGGGACCACGCCGGGATCGGTCGCGCACTGGCCGGGCGGGCTGTGCCTCGCCTTCCCCGGCAAGAACGCGGTGAACGGGCGGATCGTCATGGGGGTGGGCGACATGAACCTGACCTTCAAGACGTATCTCACCAGCCAGATCGATTTCACCATCGAGAACGACTTCGTCACCGCCATCAGGGGCGACGGGATCGATGCGCTGCACTTGCGCGAATACATGGAGGCCTGGGGCGACCGGAACGCCTACGGGATGTCCCATGTCGGCTGGGGCATGAACCCTGGCGCGCGCTGGGTCAGCGCGGCGATGTACGACAAGCGCGACATGCAGGCGGTCGAGTTCCGGGCGCTGGCGGGGTCCTTCCTGTGGTCCACCGGGGCCAACCAGTATGCCGGCCGCTATACGCTCGGCCATTTCGACCTGCCGATGCGCAACTGCACCATCGCCCTCGACGGGCGCGTCGTCGTGAAGGACGGCGTTCTGCAAGGAGAGCTTGCCCCATGACCATTCAGACCCCCGTTGCCGCGATGCCGATGAGCAGCCCTGCGGATTACTACGACATGTCCCGTGTCCGCCCCGAGGTCGCCGCCGCCATGCGCAAGATCAACGAGATGGGGCCGGTCTTCGCCGCGCGCGCCAAGGCGGTGGATGACGAGGCGTCTTTCCCGACGGCGAACTACCGGGACCTTGCGGATGCGGGGTTCCTGGGCCTGTCGATCCCGCAGGAATACGGCGGCTGGGGCTTTTCCATGGGCGAATACGCCATGGTCGGCGCCGAGATCGGCAAGTATTGCGGGGCGACCGCGCTGACCTTCAACATGCACAATTCCTCGATGGCCTGGTCGCGGTTCATGTACGACATGCCGAACCTGACCGAGGCCGAGCGGGCCGAGTTCGCGCCGCTGCGTGAAAGGCAGTTTCGCCGGGCGATGCAGGAGCGGGCGATCTATTCCCAGCCGATTTCCGAAGGCGGGCAGAACTGGACCTCGAAGCCGAACCAGACCCAGTGCCGCGCGGTCGAGGGCGGCTGGAAAATCAACGGGTTCAAGAAGTTCGCCTCGCTGGCGGGGTATTGCGACTACTACACCATCGTCTGCACCGAGGTGTTCGATGGGCAGGAGCCGCGCCACGAGGACACGATGCTGTTCGTCGTGCACAAGGACACGCCGGGCCTGACGGTGAAGGGCGACTGGGACCCCCTGGGGATGCGGGGGACGAACAGCCGCGACCTGATCCTGAAAGACGTTTTCGTCACCAAGGACGACCTTCTCATGCCGCGCGGCATCTTCGGCAAGACGCTGCCGAACTGGCCGCACATGATGGCCACCCTGTCGCCGACCTACATGGGGGTCGCGCAGGGTGCCTATGACTTCACCATCGCCTACCTCAAGGGCCAGGTTCCCGGCCAGCCGCCGATCGACCGACGGATGTATGCGACCAAGCGCGTGGCGGTGTCGAAGATGTATGCGCGACTTGCCAACATGCGCGCCCTGTGGTGGCAGGCGTTTTCCGAGGCGAAGGGCATGCCCTCCAAGGCCGAGGTGATGCGGATGTATGCGGCCCAGTACAACGTGATGGAGGGGGCGCAGGAGTTGACGGCGCTCGCCATCCGCACCTGCGGCGGGCAGTCGATGCTGCGCTCGCTGCCCTTGGAGCGGATGTATCGCGACAGCCGCTGCGGCGCGCTGATGCTGCCCTATACCTCGGAAATCATGGAGGATTACATCGGGGTCCTCGCGCTGTACGAGATGGACGAGCTGGACAGCGCCCCCGGCGACGAGGGAGGCGCGCGCAACTCGCTCTGGCGGGGCGACGCCGGGTCGCTGAAGGGCCTGCGCTGATGGGGCGCGAGGTCGTGCAGGTCCAGGGCCATGTGGCCCGGGCGCCGGAGGATGTCTGGCGGATCCTGCGCGACTTCTGCGGAGCCTGGCATCCCTGGGTGGCGACGATCCGCGAGGAGCGCGGGCCGCAGGGCGCGCGGGTGCGGTCCTTCACCGTGACGGGCGAAGGTACGGTCTATCGCGAACAGCAGACCTATTTCTCGGACAGCGACCGGGTGCTGGGCTACACGCACCTGGAGGGCATCCGGGACTGCGAGGCCTATGACGCGCGCGTCACGGTGACACCGGCTGGGGACGGCGGCGCCCATATCGGCTGGACCGCGACGATCCGCGCCCCGGCCGGGCGGCTGACGGCGATTGCCGAGGGGACGAAGGCGGTGTTCGAGGCCGGGATCGCGGCCCTGGCCGAGGCGAAGGTGCCCGCTGCACCGGACCTGCCGCCTCCGCCTCTGGCCACGGTCGAGACGCTGATCTTCGACGACCTGCCGCGCCTTGCGCTGAGTGTCACCCCCCCACCCCCTCCCTCCCCCACGCGGGGGGAGGGAGGCTCCCGGCTTTCCGGCACGGGCCCTGCGGCCGCGCCTTCGCACCTCCCCTCCCCCGGCTGGGGAGGGGATGGGGGTGGGGGGCGGCTGGACGACACGCTCTGCCTCTTCCTGCACGGGATCGGTGGCGGGCGGACGAACTGGGCCGAACAGCTGGCCGCCGTGGGCGGGCTGGTGCGGGCGGCGGCGCTGGACCTGCGCGGGTATGGGGACAGCACGCTCGGGCCGCGCCCCTCCACTGTGGACGACTATTGCGACGACATCCTGCGCGTGGCCGAACGGCTGGGGGCACGGCGGCTGGTGCTGGTGGGCCTGTCCTACGGGTCGTGGATCGCCACCTCCTTCGCAATGCGGCATCCCGGGATGCTGGCAGGCCTGGTCCTGTCGGGCGGCTGCACCGGCATGTCGGAGGCAGGGCCGGATGAGCGCGAGGCCTTCCGGGTCAGCCGCGAGGTACCGCTGAACGCCGGCCAGACCCCGGCCGATTTCGCGCCTGCCGTGGTGAAGGTGCTGGCCAGCCCCGACGCCCCGGACGCGGTGCGGCAGCGCCTGTTCGACAGCATGGCGGCGATCCCGGCCACCACCTACCGCGACGCGCTGACCTGTTTCACCAACCCGCTGGAGCGCTTCGACTTTTCCCGGCTGACCATGCCGGTCCTCATGATGACGGGCGAGCACGACCGGCTGGCCCCCCCGGCCGAGATCCGCGGCGTCGCCGGGCGGATCTGGGATGCGGCCCCTCGCCCGGACGTGCGCTTCGAGGTGATCGCGGGCGCGGGCCATGTCTGCAACCTGGAACAGCCCGCGGCCTACAACCGCCCTCTGCTCGACCTGCTGGCGCGGCTGGCATGACCGCCTCGCGCCGCCAGCAGAACCGGCTGAACCGCGAACGCGCGATCCTCGACGCGGCGCTGAAGGTCTTCGCGGCCCAGGGCTATACCGGCGCCTCGATGGACGCGGTCGCGGCCGAGGCGGGGGTGACGAAACCCACGCTCTATTCCTATTTCCCCTCGAAGGACTCGCTGTTCCAGGCGATGATGCTGGGCAAGCGCGACCTGATGCTGGACGTGTTCGAGCACCCTTCCGCGCAGGGCATGGTCGCCGACCTTCTGGTCTTCGCCTGGGCCTATGCCGACACGGTGATGCGGCCCGAGATGCTGTCGCTGGCCCGTCTCATCATCGGCGAGGTGCAGCGGTTCCCCGAGATCGGCCGGGCCTACCAGGCCTCGGGCCCCGACCACCTTCTGCGCGGGATCATGCGCTATCTCGAGGGTCAGCGCCGGGCCGGGCGGCTGGCGTTCGAGGATGCGGAACTGGCGGCGCAGGACCTCTGGGGCCTGATCCTGTCGGCCCCGCGGACCCAGGCGCTCTACATGCCCGATGCGCTGCCCGACCGGGAGACGCTCGCGCGCTACATCCACAACGGCTTGCGGGTGTTCCTGAAGGCCTATTCCACCGCCCCCGAGGTGGACCTGAAACAACTGAAGGCGCTAGAAGACGCCCCATCCCGACAGGTGACCCATGACGCTTGACGACTTCCTCGCCGATCCCGCCAGCCGCTTTGCCACGGTGGCGATGACCGATACCAACGGCCTTTTGCGCGGGCAGATGGTGTCGGCCGGCAGTCTGAAGGGCATCGCGAAGGCCGGGATGGGCATGGCGCCGGCGCAGCTGGCGCTGGACCCGACCGACGTGCACCTGAACCTGCCGGGCGTGAACGACGATAAGGGCGATTTCCACGACGACCCGCTGGTCGTGGACCCTGCCAGCGTCCGGCGGATGCCCTGGGCGAAGCCGGGGCATGACCTTCTGGTGCTGTCGAATTTCTCGGGCACCTCGGCCGAACTGTGCCCGCGCGCAATCCTGTCGAAGGTGCTGGCGCGGGCGGGCGAGGCCGGGTTCTTCCCGAAATACGGGATGGAGCTGGAATACACCCTGTTCGACGAGACCCCGGAAAGCGCCGCGGCCAAGGGCTACCGCAACCTCAAGCCCGCGACCCAGCACGCCAGCCACGACCTGATCGTCTACCAGGCGGTGCAGACCGAATGGTACGAGGCGCTGGCCGCGATCTGCGAGCCGCTGCGCATCGACCTGGCCAAGATGCACGAGGAGATCGGCGCGGGCTTCATGGAGGCCTGCATCGGCGCGGGCGAAGGGCTCGAGCCGGCCGATCAGCTGGTGCTGCTGAAGAACTTCCTGCGCGCGCTGGCGCTGCGGCAGGGCAAGTCCGTCACCTTCATGCCGCGCTGGAACGAGGCGGCGGACAGCCAGTCGATCCACCTGCACATGAGCCTGAAGGACAAGGCGGGCAGGCCGCTCTTCTGGGACGCGGACCAGAAGAACGGGGTCAGCCAGCTGTTCCGCTGGTTCCTGTGCGGGCTTCAGGCGCATATCGGCGACATGACGCTGATCTTCCAGCCGACGGTGAACAGCTACCGCCGCTTTGCCCCCGGCACCTTCGCGCCGCCGGGCCTGACCTGGGGCTACGAGAACCGCACCACCTGTTTCCGGCTCGTGGGCCACGATGCCGGGTCCTTGCGCGTGGAAAACCGCCTGCCGGGCGCCGACACCAACCCGTATCTGACCACCGCCGCGACGCTCGCCGCCGGGGTGGCCGGGATCCTGGGCCAGATCGAGCCCGACCCCGAGGTCATCGGTTCCGGCTATGCGCAGACGCCGTCGCGCGACTTCGCCCGCTCGATGCCCGAGGCGATCGAACGGCTGCGCGGCTCGGCCTTCGCGCGCGACTGGCTGGGCGACCGTTTTGTGGATGGCTTCACCGCCACGCGCGAGGCACAACATGACGAGTTCCGCCGGAAGGTCCCGGACGTGGAACTGCAACGCTTCTTCGATCTTGGGTGACCCGATGCCGGATACCGCCGACCTGCGCGCCGCCTTCCTGGAAGGGATGAGCCGCGCGGCCACCTTCGTCGCCGTCGCCACCACCGATGGCGAGGGCGGCCGGGCGGGGGTGACCGTGTCCTCGCTGACCTCGGTTTCGGCCGATGGCGAGATGCCGTCGCTTCTGGTCTGCATCAACCGGCAGTCGGCGGCGGCGGCGGCGATCCTGCAGAACCGTGCCTTCTGCGCCAACCTTCTGGCCGAGACGCAGCAGGACCTGGCCAACCTCTTCGCCGGGCGCAGCGCCACCGACCGGGCGGAACGCTTCGACCGGGTGACCTGGGAAGCGGGCGCGCTGGGCCAGCCGCTGCTGGCCGGGGCCACGGCGAGTTTCGAATGCCGACTGGCGACCGCGCTGTTGTGGGAGACGCATCACATCATCGTCGGACGGGTGGCTTCGGTGCAGCTTTCGGACAACGCTTCGGCGCTGCTTTACGGCCAGCGGGCCTATCGCAGGGCTATACATCTGGGGGAAGAAAGTTAATCTGTTAAGTAACTGCGGCGCGTCAATGACCGCAGGACCAACACGACCCCGACCCGGCGGAAGTCCGGGCGGTTGTTCAACACGGAGGGACCATGACTGAATTCACCGAAATCGGGCCGAACCGGCTGCGACGCAATTCGCTGGGGCTTCTGGCCGTCACCTTCATGGTGATCTCGGCGGCGGCACCGCTGACCGGGGTGGCGGGGGCCATGCCGCTGGCCTTTCTTCTGGGCAACGGCACCGGGGTGCCGCTGACCTTCCTGCTGCTGACGCTGGTGATGCTGACCTTCGCCGCGGGCTATGTGGCGATGAGCCGCCACGTCATCAACGCCGGGGCCTTCTATGCCTATGCCGCGCGCGGCCTGGGCGGCGGCTGGGGCGGCGCGGTCTCGGTCATCGCGCTGGTGGCCTACAACACGATGCAGTTCGGGCTGATCGGCCTTCTGGGAGGCATCGCGGCCGGGGTGTTCGGGCAGTTCGGGCTGACGCTGGAATGGTGGGTCTACAGCCTGATCGCCATCGTCCTGGTCGGCATCCTGGGCTACCGGCAGGTGGACCTGTCGGCCAAGGTGCTGATCGTGCTGGTGGCGCTGGAATACCTGATCGTGCTGATCGTGGACTTCGCCATCCTGGGCGCGGGCGGTGCCGAGGGCAGCGGACTCGCGGTCAACATCCTCGACTTCTCGGCACTGACTTCGGGCTCGCTGACGGCGGCGATCCTGTTCTGTCTGGGATCCTTCATCGGGATCGAGGCGACCACGATCTACGGCGAGGAGGCGCGCGACCCCGAACGCACCATTCCGCGCGCGACCTACCTGTCGATCCTGATGATCGGGCTGTTCTTCGTCTTCACCACCTGGCTGATGATCGCGGGCACCGGGGCGGACAAGCTGATCGAGACGCTGGGCGGGCTGGAAGACCCGACCGCGCATTTCTTCATCCTCGCCGAGACCTACACCAACCCGACGATCTCGATGCTGGCGGGCCTGCTGCTGGTGTCGAGCCTGTTTGCCGCGCTGTCGGCCTTCCACAACTACATCGCGCGCTATTCCTATGTGGCAGGACGCGACGGGCTCTTGCCGGCCGCCTTCGGCACGACCCACGGCACGCACCAGAGCCCGCATGTCGGGTCGGTGGTGCAGACCGTGGGCGCGCTGATCGTGCTGGCGATCTTTGCCGGGCTGGGGCTGGACCCGATCCTGAACATGTTTACCTGGATCAGCCAGATCGGCACGCTGGGGGTGATCGGGATGATGGCGATCACCTCGCTGTCGGTGATCGCTTTCTTCCGCAAGCAGGGCGGCGGCTCGGCGCTGTCCACGCTGATCCTGCCCGTGATCGCGGGCCTGATCATGGCGGCGCTCTTCGTCTACATCTTCCTGAACTACGGCGACCTGACCGGGACCACGGGCGGATCCTTGAGCTGGATCCTGCCGTCGCTGATCCCGCTGGGGGGAATCGTCGGCTATCTCCTGGCGATGCGACTGAAGTCTGCGAACCCGGACCGGTTCCTGCGGATGGGACAGAGCCAGGGTTGAGACACCTTGCGCCGGGGCGGCAAGCCTGCCCCGGCGGTTCAGAATCCCAGAAGCAACGCCACCAGCGCGGCGCTTCCGACGAGGATGCGCCACCAGCCGAACAGCGCATAGCCGTGGCGGCCGATGTAGTCGAGCACCCAGCGCACCACGATCACGGCGGTCACGAAGGCCACGGCGAAGCCGACCGCGATCTCCCAGACCGCGCCGAAATCCAGCACGTCGCGGTTCTTGAACAGGTCGTAGGCCACCGCCGCTCCCATGGTGGGCAGCGACAAGAGGAACGAGAACTCGGCCGCCGCGCGCTTTTCCACGCCCAGAGCCAGGGCGCCGACGATGGTTGCCCCGGACCGCGACACGCCGGGCACCATGGCCAGGCACTGGCAGAAGCCGATGGCCAGCGACTTGCCGAAGGGCAGGGCCAGCGCATCCCGGTGGACCGGCGCCGGCGCGATCCGGTCGATGACCAGAAGGATCACCCCGCCGAGGATCAGCATGACCGCGATCAGCTCTGGCGTCTCGAACAGCACCGTCTTGATGAAGTCATGCGCCAGCGCGCCGACCACCACCGCCGGCAGGAAGGCCAGCAACAGCGACACCAGCGCCCGCCGCGCCGCATCCTCGTGCCGGGCGCGCAAGAGGAGCCGGGCGATCAGCGTGGCATAGACCGAGAACAGGGCGAGGATCGCACCCAGCTGGATCACCACCTCGAAGGTGCGGCCCTTCGATTCGAAGCCGAGGAAATGGCCGGCGAGCAGAAGATGCCCGGTCGAGGAGACGGGCAGGAACTCGGTCAACCCTTCCAGAAGCCCCAGAAGGGCGGCGGTGATCGTGGTGTCCATGCTGTCCTACCTGTCGCGGAACCGTTCGGCGCGGACGGTGCCGTCGGCCTGCACCACGCCCCGCATCTCTGCCTGATCGCCGATCCGGGGCCGGTCGTCCACCCGCGTTCCGCCATCGATCACGAAGGCGGCACCGTCGATCTCGGCCGCGCCGGTCAGCACGCCGCGCAGGCGGATGCGGGCGCCTTCGGGGATCGGGGCGGGCCTGCCCTCGTCGTCCGGCGCGCCCTGGGCTATCCAGTCGCGGATCAGGCGGATGTCGTCTTCCGGCAGCCAGGGCGGGCCGTCGAAGGGCATGCGCGGCGTGGCAAGGCCGGTGATCCGGCGCCAGAGTTCCGACATCTCGGGGTTGCCCGGCAGGACGGCGAGACGGTCGCCGCCGGCCAGCACATGCGCGAGGCTGTCCAGCCGCAGCCCCTCGGGCGGGGCGCCGAGTTTGGAGTTGTCGGAATGGCACTTGATGCAGGCCTTGAGCAGGATCGGCTGCACGTCCGGCCAGAGCACCGGCTCGCCCGGAGCGGGGCGGCGGCGTTCGGCGGCCGGGGCCGGGGCGAGGCTGCCCGCCGGCATCCCCGCCATGACCCAGCCTTCCACCAGCGCGATCTGGTCGGGGTCAAGGAAGGGCGGGCCATCTAGCGGCATCTGCGGTTCGGCCTCGCCGCGCAGCCGTTGCAGGAGCGGGCTGGCCGCATCGCCGGCACGGACGACGGGGCCGTTCTCGCTCCCGGCCAGCACGCCGTCCAGCGTGTCGAGCCGCAGGCCCAGGGGCGCATCCTCGCCCGAATGGCAGATCACGCAGCGTTCGGCGAACAGCGCGCCGACCGCATCGAAGTCCTGCGCCGCCCCCGGCCCGGCCATGACGGCCGCCGCAAGGGCCGCCGCGCGCATCAGGCCTTCCGCAGGTTCTTGGCCGAGTCCTTGATGGCGGCAAACTGGCCCGCCGGGCGATAGCGCCAGAGATATTCGGGCAGCACCGCCTCCATCGCCGTCGGCGTGATGCCGAGATCGGCCAGACCCTTCGCCCCCGGCGCGACGACGTTGTCGCGCGCAAGGTTGCGCACCTGATCGCGGGTCAGCACCTTGTTCTCGATCAGGCCCAGCGTCAGCGCCTGCACCATGTCGAAACCGAAGGCCATGATCCGGGCCACGAAGAACGGAATCCCCACCACCGCCCGACGACGCTGGATGACCTTCAGCATGCGCTGCATCAGGCCGCGGAAGGTCTCGACCTCGGGTCCGCCGAGTTCGTAGATGCCGGGGGCAGCCTGGCCTAGAACGCCCGCGACCGCCGCCTTGGCGACATCGTCCACATGGACCGGCTGGAACTTCGTCGCGGCCCCTACCACGGGCAGGATCGGGCCAAGGCGCGTCATCCCGGCGAAGCGGTTGAAGAACTGGTCCTCGGTGCCGAAGATGATCGAGGGGCGCAGGATCACGGCGTTCGGGAAGGCGGCAAGCACGGCGGCCTCGCCTTCCGCCTTGGTGCGGGCATAGTCGCTGTCCGACCCGGCGTCGGCGCCGATGGCCGAGATGTGGACGAGTGCGCCCACGCCTTCCTCTGCGGCAATGCGGGCCACGCGGCCCGCGCCTTCGGCCTGCACGGCGTCGAAGGTGTTGCGGCCGAGGCTGTTCAGGATGCCGACGCAGTTCACCACCGCGTCCGCGCCGCGGATCATGGCGCGGACGGAGGCGTCATCGCGGATGTTGCAGGCGAGCGGTTCGACCTGGCCGGGCACGCCGTAGGGCTTGACGAACAGCGCCTCGTTCGGGCGGCGGACGGCGACGCGCACGCGCCAGCCTTCCTTGGCCATGCGCCGGGCGATGTAGCGTCCGACAAAGCCCGAACCGCCGAAGATGGTGACCAGCCTGCTCATCCGCGCAACCCTCCAACGGCGCCGGAAAGGCGCCGGAATCCTGCCGGATCAATAGCGGCGGCATCCGGTCCGGGCAAGGCCAAAGCGCCCTTGCGAAATTTCGCGGAGGGGCCGTTGACTCTGCCAGATGGCGCCGTTACATCGCCCATCAGTGCCCAGATGGCGGAATTGGTAGACGCACTGGTTTCAGGTACCAGCGCCGCAAGGCGTGGAGGTTCGAGTCCTCTTCTGGGCACCATTTCAGAAAAGCCCGCAACCCTCGCCGGTTGCGGGCTTTCTGCTTTCCGGGCGCTGTGGTGCGTCGGGCTGCAATGAAAAACCCGGCCGCTGGCTGCGGCCGGGCTGGCGATCCGTGCAGGGACGGCCCTCAGCGGCGGTGGTCTTCGTCCTCGTCGTCGTCGTGGTCGCCGCCGGGCAGGTTGAAGAAGCTGTCCGCGTCCGAGAAATCCGAGGCGGGGCTGTCGTCCTTTTCCTCGTCGCCGAAGACCTCCAGCCCCGAAAGGCCGGACGGCATCCGCGCGTCGGGCGCCATGCCCAGCGACTGTTCGGTGGAGACCAGCTTGCGCCGTTCGTCATCCGACATCACCGTGCCTTCGGCGGCCTTCTTGCGGGCGGCGGCCTGGACGGCGGCGTCAAGCTCGGACTGCTTGCAGAGGCCCAGCGCGACCGGGTCGATCGGCTGGATCTGGCCGATGTTCCAGTGCGTGCGCTCGCGGATCGACTGGATCGTGGGCTTGGTGGTGCCGACGAGCTTGCCGATGGCGCCATCCGACAGTTCCGGGTGGAACTTCACCAGCCAGAGGATCGCGGCGGGGCGGTCCTGGCGCTTGGACAAGGGGGTGTAACGCGGACCGCGGCGCTTTTCCTCGCCCTGGGCGGCGGGGTTGAACTTCAGCTTCATCCGGTACAGCGGATCGGCCTGGGCGCGCTCGATCTCGATCGGGTCGAGCTGGTTGTTGGCGATCGGGTCGAAGCCCTTGACGCCTGCGGCCACGTCGCCATCGGCGATGCCCTGCACCTCAAGCTCGTGCAGGCCGCAGAAATCCGCGATCTGGGCGAAGCTGAGCGTCGTGTTGTCCACCAGCCAGACGGCGGTCGCCTTGGCCATGAGCGGTTTCGACATCGGATCTCTCCTTTACAAACCTGTCCCGTGCCGGGAAAACGGCTGCGGGCCTGGCCCGCGAGTTCCACGATTTCGGGGAATTCAGCCGCCCATATAGGCCCGGATTGCAGAAAGGGAAAGCGAAAATGCGCCTGCTTGCCTTGCTTCTCGCGGTCTTTTGCTGGGCCGGCGCGGCACGGGCCGAGGGCGAGC
This sequence comes from Tabrizicola flagellatus, assembly GCF_008271465.1. Lineage (GTDB taxonomy): Bacteria > Pseudomonadota > Alphaproteobacteria > Rhodobacterales > Rhodobacteraceae > Tabrizicola > Tabrizicola flagellata. The sequence continues at coordinate 321,832 of NZ_VMDU01000002.1, forward strand.
GGGCGGAGGAGTTCGACTATTACGTGATGTCGCTCTCGTGGTCGGCCGCCTGGTGCGCGCTGGAGGGCGACGCGCGGCGCGATCCGCAATGCGATGCGGGGCGGGGGCTGACCTTCGTGCTGCACGGGCTCTGGCCACAATACGAGACCGGCTGGCCCTCCTACTGCCGCACCGGGCAGCGCGATCCGACGCGGGCCGAGACGGCGGCCATGGCCGATGTCATGGGCGGGGCGGGGGCGGCGTTCTACCAGTGGAAGAAGCACGGGCGCTGTTCGGGCCTGTCGCCTTCCGAATACTACCGGACTGCGCGCGATGCCTTCGGCCGCGTGGCGATTCCCGACCTGTTCAAGGGCGTCTCGCGCCCGCTGACCCTGCCGGCAAGCGTGGTCGAGGAGGCGTTCCTTGAGGCCAACCCCGGTCTTTCCCGCGACCAGGTCACCATCACCTGCAAGGACGGTCTGATCCAGGAAGCGCGCATCTGCCTGACCCGCGACCTGGAGTTCCGTCGCTGCGGGACGGATGTGATCCGCGACTGCCGCCTGAAGGACGCCTTGCTGGAGCCGGTGCGATAGGGTGGTTGGGTGGCGGGATCGGCAATCTGAAAAGCAACGGTCGAGGGGAAGTCTGGGGAAAACTGCTTTCTCAAATCGTCGGTGCCCTGGGCGTCTGGGGAAAGCGCCTTCGGGCTGATTGGTGGATCGAACATCCGATCCCGCCTGAAACCGGTTTACCAAACGTCAACCGCGCTTGCGCGTGAAGAAACCGTCAATCCGCCGCCGGAGTCCCGCGGGTCGGGAATTCCCTACGTCTCGACCCGCAGGGCGATCTTGCCGACATGCGCGCCCGATTCCAGCCGCCAGTGGGCGGCCGGGGCCTGATCCAGGGGATAGTCGCTGTCCATGACCACGCGGACCGCCCCGCGTTCGATCATCGGCCAGACATGGGTTTCCACCTCGCGCGCGATGCGGGCCTTGGCCAGGTCGGACTGCGGGCGCAGGGTCGAGCCGGTCAGCGTCAGGCGCCGGGTCATCAGCTCGGCCAGGTTCAGCGTCACCTTGGCGCCTTGCAGGAAGGCGATCTGCACCAGCCGCCCGCCATCGGCCAGCGCCTTCAGGTTCCGCTCGATATAGGGGCCGCCCACCATGTCGAGGATCAGGTTCGCCCCGCCCACGGCCTTCATCTCGGCGACGTAATCGCCGGTCCGGTGGTTGATCGCCAGCTCGGCGCCGAGCGCGCGGCAGACCTCGCATTTCTCCTCGGTCCCGGCGGTGGCGAAGACCCGGGCGCCAAGCGCACGGGCGATCTGGATCGCGGTCGTGCCGATGCCGCTCGTGCCGCCGTGGACCAGAAACCGCTCGCCCCCCCGCAGGCCCCCCCGCATCACCACGTTCGACCAGACGGTGAAGCAGGTCTCCGGCAGGCAGGCGGCTTCCTTCAGCGACAGGCCCTTGGGGATCGGCAGGGCGTGGGCTTCGTGCGTGACGGCATATTCGGCGTAGCCGCCCCCGGGCAGAAGCGCGCAGACCTGATCGCCGATCCGCCAGCGGGTGACGCCCGGCCCAAGCTCGACCACAGTGCCGGAGCATTCCAGCCCCGGCAGAGGCGAGGCCGAGGGCGGCGGCGCATAGGCCCCGGCGCGTTGCAGCGCGTCGGGCCGGTTCACTCCGGCCCAGGCCACGCGGATCACGATCTGCCCGTGACCCGGCACCGGCACCGGCACCGAGGCGGGCGTCAGGACATCCGGCCCGCCGGGGGTGGAAATCTCGATGGCGAGCATGCTGTGCGAAAGGGTCATACTGTGGTCTCAGCCCTGATGGTGGCCCGGAAGGTCGTCACGCCTTGATGGCGCACGAATGCTTGCGAAAATCTTTCCGGGTCCGGCCATCATCGCCTTGCCCAGCGGATTTTCCCGGAAGCTCGCCTTCAGCTTCTCGACCTGCATCACCTGGTCGATGCGGCGGTCGAGGAAATCCCAGGTCGCCTGATGCCCGGTCGAATCATCGCCCAGCCAGTAGAGCACCGTCGCGCCATAGACGGCCGAGAGCGTCGCGCGCTTGGTGTACCAGTTCAGGTCGCCCGACGTGTCGCCGAGCGCGGTCCAGATCGCATCCGCCGTCCCCCAGATCGCCCGCGCTCCGTCGGCGGCATGGTGGGGCAGCGAGAACAGAGTCGTGCCGCGGCGCACCAGTTCGCGGTCGGCCAGTTCCAGACGGATGCGGACGGCCCGCGCGATCCGGTCGCGGAAGCGCAGCGCCGACAGGTCGGTCGCGGCCAGCCGCGCCCGCATCTCGGAATCGCCCCGGGCGTGATAGGCCAGCGCCAGATCGACCCCTCCGCGCGGGAAGAGAGACCGCGCCAGACCCGGCGCGATCCCGGCATCGGCGGCGGCGGCCGTCAGCGTCCGGTCGGACCAGCCGTCGAAGGGCACATGCGGCAGCGCCGCGTCCAGCAGCTGTGCCTTTATCGGGTCTTCCGTCATCGTCATCCCTCCTGCCGGCATGGTGGACAAGCCAGCCGAGCTTTGTTATAGGCCGCGGGCCTGCACAAGTCAGTGCAACTCTAGCTTAGGAAGGTGGTGACAACCACATGCAGGTCAGCGTCCGCGACAACAACGTCGAACAGGCTCTCCGTGCCCTGAAGAAGAAACTTCAGCGCGAAGGGGTGTTTCGGGAAATGAAGCTCAAGCAGCATTTCGAGAAGCCCTCCGTCAAGAAGGCACGCGAACAGGCCGAGGCGGTCCGCCGCGCAAGGAAACTTGCCCGGAAGAAGCTTCAGCGCGAAGGCGGTCTGTAAGACACCGCGACCCTGGGGAAGCGATTCCCGCCCGATCAACCCCCGCGCCCCTGGCCGGGGGTTTTTCATTTGCCGAATGGGGTCGGGTGCTGCCGCCTCGGCCCCGACCCGCAGGCCGGCGCTAACCAGAGATTGTGTGGCGAAATCATGGCGGCGGCGTGTTGCAACTTTGGCGGGCATCAACAGTCCGTTTCCAGTTTACGCCACATTTAACAGTATTCCGCCGCAATTCGCCGCCTTACCCTTCAAGCATGATCGAGCTTCGCAAACACCCCCGCCAGGACCGGTCCCGCGCCAAGGTGCACGGGATCCTCGCAGCCGCCGCCGATCTCTGCTCGGGAAGGGGGCTGGAAGGGCTAACGACGAACGCCGTAGCTGCCAGGGCGGGTGTCTCGATCGGCTCGCTCTACCAGTATTTCCCGGGCAAGCATGCGCTTCTGGTCGCCTTGATCCGGGCCGAGCGGGCGAATCTTCTGGAGGCTGTGGAACGGATCGTCTCCTCGGATGCGGCCAATGACCTGACCAAGCTGGTCGATGAGCTGATCGAGGCGACCGTGTCGCATTACCTGGCGCGTCCGAGCCTGTCGCGCACGCTGAACCTTGCCCGCAGCCAACTGCCGCCCGACCCGGAGGCTGCCGAGTTCTCGGCCCGCGTCACCGTGCTGATTGCGGCGCGGCTGGACGAGTTGAAGATCTCGCGCCCGGAAACCACGGCCCAGGACATCCTGGCCATCCTGCGCGGGATGATCGACGCTGCCAGCGAGGCGCAAGAGGCAGACCGCAGCGCGCTGGCCGACCGCACCCGACGCGCGGTGTTCGGCTATCTGCACGCCGCCGCCTAGACCGCCAGCGCCGTCGTCTTGACCACCGTCCGCAGCGCGAAGCTGGACTGCATCTGCCGCACGCCTGGCAGGCGCGACAGGAACTGCCGGTGGATGCGGGCGAAATCCTCGGTGTCCTCGGCCATCAGCTTCAAGAGATAGTCTGCCGTCCCCGCCATCAGGTGACATTCCAGAAGGTCCGGAACCTTGGCCACCTCGCGCTCGAAGGCGTCCAGCAGGTCCTCGGCCTGGCTTTGCAGGGTGATCTCGACGAAGACCGTGGTCATCCGCCCCATGCGCCGGGCATCCAGCAGCGCGACGTAGCCCGCGATGTAGCCCTCTTCCTCCAGCCGCTGCACGCGGCGGTGACAGGCCGAGGGCGACAGGTTCACCGCCTCGGACAGTTCGGCATTGGTGATGCGGCCGTTCTTCTGCAACACGGTGAGGATGCGGCGGTCGGTGGCGTCAAGATCAAGGGCCATGCAAGATTCTTCGGCGTTTGGATCAGATCAGGCAAGAAGCTACGCAGAAGCCGGTCTCATGCCAATCAGAATTCAAAGCATCGTCTGGAAATCGGATCAGGATTGTCCCCACAGGGACCAGGTCCCGCTTGGGAGGAACAGATGAAGATCGGATGTCCGAAAGAGATCAAGCCGCAGGAATTCCGCGTGGGCATGACCCCGGATGCCGTGCGTGAGGCAGTTAACCACGGCCATCAGGTCGTGGTGGAAAAGGGTGCGGGCCTCGGGGCCGGCTTTGCCGATGCCGACTATGTGGCGGCCGGCGCCAGGATGCTGGACACGGCGGAAGAGGTCTTTGCCGCGGCCGACATGATCGTCAAGGTCAAGGAGCCGCAGGCGGTGGAACGCAAGCGCCTGCGCGAGGGGCAGGTTCTGTTCACCTATCTCCACCTCGCCCCCGACCCGGAGCAGACGAAGGACCTGCTCGCCAGCGGTGCGACCTGCATCGCCTATGAAACCGTGACCGACGACCGGGGCGGGTTGCCGCTTCTGGCGCCGATGTCCGAGGTGGCGGGGCGGCTCGCGCCGCAGGTCGGGGCCTGGACGTTGCAGAAGGCGAATGGCGGGCGTGGCGTGCTGCTGGGCGGGGTGCCGGGCGTGTCTCCCGCGAAGGTGCTGGTGATCGGGGGCGGGGTGGTCGGCACCCATGCCGCGAAGGTCGCCGCAGGGATGGGGGCGGATGTCACGGTCCTGGACCGCTCGATCAACCGCCTGCGCTATCTGGACGACGTTTTCGGGCGCGATTTCAAGAACGCCTATGCCAGCGCCGGCAACACCATCGCGCTGGCGCGCGAGGCCGACCTCATCATCGGCGCCGTCCTGATCCCCGGCGCCGCCGCGCCCAAGCTGATCTCGAAGGCGCAGCTGAAGGAGCTGAAGCCCGGCGCGGCGCTGGTGGACGTGGCCATCGACCAGGGCGGCTGTTTCGAGACCAGCCGCGCCACCACCCACCAGGACCCGATCTACGAGGTGGACGGGATCATGCACTACTGCGTGGCGAACATGCCGGGCGCCGTCGCGCGCACCTCGACCCAGGCGCTGGGCAATGCGACCATGCCCTTCATGCTGGCGCTGGCCGACAAGGGCTGGAAGCAGGCCTGCGCCGATGACCGGCACCTCCTCAACGGCCTGAACGTCCATGCCGGCAAGCTGACCTATGAAGCCGTCGGCCTTGCGCTGAACCTGCCGGTGATTTCTGCCGCCGAGGCGCTGAAAATCTGATCTGGGTCACGGCGGAACCGCCGTCGGCGCGCGTATATGGGGCACCGGATGAAAGGTGCCCCATGACATTCCTCGGCCAGAAACCCTCGACTCTTGTCCTGTGGGTCGTGCTTGCCCTTCCCGCCCTTCCCCTGATCGGCCCCCTGTTCGCGGGCGACGCCCAGGCCTTCCACCGCCTTCTGCACCCGACCGGGGAATGGGCGGCGCGTTTCATGATCATCGGCATGATGGCCTCGGGCCTGATGCTGCTGTTCAAGGGACGCCATTGGCCACGCTGGCTGGTGCATCACCGCCGCGACATCGAGGTCGCGGCCTTCGTCTATGCCGCGCTGCACACGCTGGTCTATGTCATCGACCGCGGCACGCTGGCCCGGATCGTCGAGGCCTTGCCCCATACCGAGATCTGGACGGGCTGGCTGGCGATGATCCTGTTCGTGCCGCTGGCCGTGACCTCGAACAACGCCGCGCAACGCTGGCTGCATGCCGGCTGGAAGACCCTGCAACGCCTGGCCTATCCGGCCGCCGTCCTGGTGCTGATCCACTGGGCCGCCCTGCACAACTGGGGCAGCTGGCCGCCCGCGGCCATCCACTTCGGGCCGCTGATCGGTCTCTGGGCCTATCGCCTGTGGTACTGGTACCTGCGACCAAGTTCGCCGCAGCCCGCCTGATGCGAAAACGGTCCGCGGGATCGCCCCCGCGGACCGTGCTGCAAAGCCTGCCGCCTCAGATGCGCGGGCGCGCCTTCAGTTCGGCGACGATTTCCTTCAGCAGATCGTTGTCCGACGGGCCGGCCGGCGCGGCAGGGGCCTCTTCCTTCTTCGGCATCAGCCGGTTCACGGCCTTCACGATCAGGAACACCACCCAGGCCACGATCAGGAACTTGATGACCGCGTTGATGAAGCTGCCGATGGCGAACTTCGCATCGCCGATGGCAAAGCCCCAGCCGGAAAAGTCGATCCCGCCCACGATCAGGCCGATCAGCGGGTTGATCAGGTCGTCCACCAGCGAGGTGACGATGGCGGTGAAGGCCGCGCCGATGACAACGCCGACGGCCAGGTCAAGCACATTGCCGCGCGCGATGAAGGTCTTGAATTCGTTAAACATTCCACGGTTCCCTTGTCAGCCCCGCCTTGACTGGCGGATTGGTCGGTTGTGCGGGCGCTCTGGCCCCCAGCGAATATCGCACAGGTTTTTCAAATGCTCGCGGGGAATTTCTGCGACTTCGCGCACATTCTGGAAATCTGTGGTGAGATTGTTGCCGTAGCGGCTCAGTTGCTGCGCGGGGCGGCGGCCCGGCGCAGGCGGTCGTTGATCGCCCGGCCAAGGCCGGTGTCCGGCACCGGGGCAAAGGCGATGCGACCGCCGGGGCCGGCCAGCCGGTCGGCCTCGCGCAGGGTGGCGAAAAGCCGTGCCGCCGCCTCGACCAGGTCGCCGTTCTCGGACAGGGTCAGCGCCCCGCGCACCGGGCCGAAGCCCACCAGGATCTCGCCTTCCCGCGTCTCGGTCGCGTCGAGCCGCAGCGCCGCCTCTGGCGCATAGTGCGAGGCGAGCTGGCCGGGCGAGGTCGGCTTGCCTGCATCCCCGCCCGGGGACAGGGGTTCGCCAAGCGCGGCTTCCAGCGCCTCGGCCGGCACACCGCCGGGGCGAAGCAGCACGGGTGAAGGATCAGGCAGGACGATGGTCGATTCCAGCCCGACCGCGCAGGGACCTCCGTCCAGCACCGCCGCGATCCGGCCCGACAGGCCCTCGATCACATGCCCCGCCGTGGTGGGCGAGACCCGCCCCGAGGGATTGGCCGAGGGTGCCGCGAGCGGCCCGCCGAAGGCGCGGAGCAGCCGCTGGGCCAGGGGATGCGCCGGGATGCGGATGGCAACCGTCTCGAGCCCGGCCGTGACCAGGGGCGAAATCCCGGAATCGGGTCGCAGCGGCAGGACCAGCGTCAGCGGGCCGGGCCAGAAGGTGCGGGCCAGGCGCCGCGCCTTCGGTCCGACCTCGGCGAAGTCCTCGGCCGCGGTAAGGTCGGGCAGATGCACGATCAGCGGGTTGAAGCTGGGCCGCCCCTTGGCGGCGTAGATCCCTGCGACCGCACGGTCCGATCGCGCGTCGCCACCCAGGCCATAGACCGTCTCGGTCGGGAAGGCGACCAGCTCTCCGGCCCGCAGAAGCTCGGCGGCCCGGGCGATGCCGGCGTCGTCCGGGGAAAGCATCAGGGTCATGGCTATGACGCAGCGTCCGGCTTGAAGGGCGATCCGAAAGGGATAGCGTTCGGTGCGGCCCTGCTTACGGCAGGGTCCGGTATTTGCCAAGGGAGGTGGCCATGGCCTATCGCGCTCCGGTCCGGGACATCCGTTTCATCCTCGACCACGTCGTGGGCTTTGCCGAGGTCGCCGCGACCCCGCGCTTCCAGCACGCGACGCCCGACCTGGCCGAGGCGATCCTGGACGAGGCGGGGCGGCTTTGTTCCGACGTGCTGGCCCCCATGAACCGGGTGGGCGACGTGACCCCGGCCCGGCTGGAGAACGGGGTGGTCGTGTCGCCGCCCGGCTTTGCCGAGGGCTATCGGGCCATCGCCGAGGGTGGCTGGGTCGGCATGGCGGCACGGCCCGAACATGGCGGGATGGGGCTGCCGATCTCGCTTGCCCTGTCGGTGGACGAGATGATGTCGGGCGCCTGCCTGGCGCTACATCTGAAGCCGCTGCTGAGCAAGGGTCAGATCGAGGCGCTGGAGCATCACGCCGGACCCGAGATCCGGGCGCTGTATCTGCCGAAGCTGACTTCGGGCGAATGGTCGGGGACGATGAACCTGACCGAGCCGCAGGCCGGCACCGATGTCGGCGCGCTGCGGACGAAGGCGGTGCCGAACGGGGACGGAACCTATGCGGTGACGGGACAGAAGATCTTCATCACCTGGGGCGACAGCGATCTGACGGCCAATGTCTGCCACCTGGTGCTGGCGCGGCTGCCGGACGGTGGACCGGGAACGAAGGGGATCAGCCTGTTCATGGTGCCGAAGTTCCTGCCCGACGCTGAGGGGCGGCCCGGCGCGCGCAACAGCCTGCGGGTGGTGAGCCTGGAGCACAAGCTGGGCATCCATGGCAGCCCGACCTGCGTGATGCAGTTCGAGGGCGCGACCGGCTGGCTGGTGGGAGAGCCCCACAAGGGCATGGCGGCGATGTTCACGATGATGAACAACGCCCGGCTGTCGGTCGCGGCGCAGGGCGTCGGTCTGGCCGAGGCAGCACTGCAGAAGGCGCTGGCCTATGCCCGGGATCGGCGGCAGGGGGCGACGCCGCTGTCGGCGGACGGAACGATCCTCGACCACGCCGATGTCCGCCGGATGCTGGCGACGATGCGGGCCGAGGTCTTCGCGGCGCGGGCCATCGCGCTGTCCTGCGCCAAGGCGATCGACATGGCGACGGCGACCGGGGCGGCGGAGTGGCAGGCGCGGGCGGCGCTGCTGACCCCGATCGCCAAGGCCCACTGCACCGACATCGCCTGCCAGGTGGCCCATCAGGGCGTGCAGGTGCATGGCGGCATGGGCTTCATCGAGGAGACGGGGGCGGCGCAGTTCCTGCGCGACGCCCGCATCCTGCCGATCTACGAGGGGACGAACGGGGTTCAGGCGATGGACCTGGTCGGCCGCAAGATGGCCGATGGCGGCGAGGCCGCGTTCCGGCTGATCGACGAGGTCCAGCGCGGGGCCGAGGCGGCCCGTGCCCGGCTGCCCGATCTCGCGGGCGAGGTCTGGGCCGCGGCCGAGGCGCTGCGCGAGGGGACCGAGGCGATGGTGGCCCTGCCCCTGAACGACCGCTTTGCGGGGGCAGTGCCCTATCTGCGCGCCTTCGCCCGGGTGCTGGGGGCCGGGGCGCATCTGAAGGCCGCGCTGGCCGAGGACGACCGCGAGGCGCTGGCCCGGGTGATGATCCGGCGGATCCTGCCCGAACACGCCGCCCTGCTGGCCGAGGCCCGGGAAGGGGCGGCGGGGCTCTATGCGGTGGGGTCCGACGACCTGGCGGCGTGAGTGTCCACGGTGGACATTTCCGGATAGCCTAGCGATTCCAGAGGGTTGTCCGCGGACGTTAGGGGTTTGTTAACCCGCCCTTCCGCCGGCCGTCCGGCTAGCGGATCAGCACCACCGGCACCTTGCAACTGCGGATCATCTCGGTCGTCGTGGAGCCGATGATCAGGCTGCGGATGCGCGAATGGCCATAGGCCCCCATCACCAGCATGTCGAAGCCGTCGCTGTCCACCATCCGGCCGAGCGCGGTTTCCGGCTGGCCCTCGACCACGGCGGTCTCGACGGCAAGGCCTGCGGCGCGCAGACGGGCGGCGGCGTCCTCCAGCCCCTTCCTCACCTCGGGCGTCGCCGTGCCGACGGTCACGACCTGCACCGTGAGACCGGCGAAGAGCGGATCGCGCGCGACGTGATCGACAGCCTTGATCGCCGAGACCCCGCCGTCATAGGCGACCAGCACCTTCTGGATCGGCCGGAACGCCCGCGAGGCGACGAAGACCGGAAGGTGGCTGGCGCGGACGATGCGTTCGAGGTTCGAGCCGAGATGCCCCTTTGCGAAATCCGCCGCCTCGCCGCGCTTGCCGATCAGGATCATCGCGGCATCGGCGCCCAGCTCGGCCACGGTTTCCACGAGGTCGCCATGGCGAAGGCGGGTGGTGATCTCGGCCACGCCGTCGCGGATCAGGATGGCATGGGCATCTTCCAGGATCGCCCGGCCGCGATGCGCGACCAGCTTGGCGCGTTGCGCGTCCAGCGCGGCGAGTTCCTCCATCAGCGCGGTGCGGGCGCCAAGCCGGATCGCGCCGGACAGGTCCCTGGTCTGCGCCCCCTCGCGCCGGCCGAGGACGTGCAGGAGTTCCACCGGCGCCCCGGTGCGGCCCGCGACCCAGGCGGCATGGTCGCAGACGCTGGCGGAATAGATCGAGCCGTCCACGAGGGCGATGATCTTCTGTGTCATGTCGGAATTCCCTTCAGTGGGCCAGAAGCTTGTCCATCGCGCCGGGCTTGTCGTGCAGCGCCAGCTTGTCAACGATGGTTTCGGAGGCGGTGTTCATGCCGACGATCTCGACCTCGGCCCCGTCGCGGCGGAACTTCAGCACGGCAAGGTCGAGCGCCTGCACCGAGGAGATGTCCCAGATATGCGCATCGGTCACGTCGATGACGACGCGGTCCAGCGCCTCCTTGAAGTCGAAGGCGGCCATGAAATCCTCGACCGAGGCATAGAAGAGCTGCCCCTCGACCCGGTAGGTACGGGTGCGGCCGTCGGCGCTGGCTGTGCTGGTGACGCGGAAGAGCTGCGCGATCTTGCCGGCGAAGAAGATGCCGGAGAGGAGGACGCCAAGCAGGACGCCGATGGCGAGGTTGTGGGTGTAGACCACGGCGGCCACGGTCGCCAGCATCACCACCGAGGAGGAGCGGGGGTGGGTGGCGAGGTTCCGGATCGAGGACCAGGAGAAGGTGCCGATCGACACCATGATCATGATCGCCACCAGCGCGGGCATCGGGATCCGGCTGACCCAGTCGCCGAGGCCCACGACCATGATCAGGAGGAACACGCCGGCAGCGAAGGAGGACAGCCGCCCGCGGCCCCCCGATTTCACGTTGATCATGCTTTGCCCGATCATCGCGCAGCCCGCCATCCCGCCGATGAAGCCGGTTGCGGTGTTGGCGAGGCCCTGGCCGATGCATTCCTGGTTGCGGTCGGATTTCGTGTCGGTCAGGTCATCGACCAGCGTCTGCGTCATCAGGCTTTCCAGAAGGCCCACCACGGCGACGGCCAGCGCATAGGGGAAGATGATCTGGAGCGTCTGAAAGGTCAGCGGCACGTCGGGCAGCAGGAAGACCGGCAGCGTGTCCGGCAGCGCGCCCATGTCGCCCACGGTGCGCACGTCCCAGCCGAAGGTCATGGTCAGCGCGGTGAGGACGACGATGGTGACGAGCGGCGAGGGGATCGCCTTGGTCAGGTAGGGGAAGAGGTAGATGATGGCGAGGCCGGCCGCGACCAGCGCGTAGGTCAGCCAGGTGACCCGGGTCGGGTCAAGCTCGGGCAGCTGCGCCAGGAAGATGAGGATGGCCAGCGCATTGACGAAGCCGGTCATCACCGATTTCGAGACGTAGCGCATGACGAAGCCGAGCCGGGCCAGCCCCATGGCGATCTGGAGAAGGCCCGCAAGGACGGTGGCCGCCAGCAGGTATTGCAGCCCATGGTCGCGGACCAGCGTGACCATGAGGACGGCGGTCGCGGCCGTGGCGGCCGAGATCATGCCGGGCCTGCCGCCCGCTATGGCGGTGATGACGGCGATGGAGAAACTGGCGTAGAGGCCGACCTTGGGGTCCACCCCGGCGATGATCGAAAAGGCGATGGCCTCTGGTATCAGGGCCAGGGCCACGACAAGGCCCGACAGGAGGTCGGGCCGGATGTTGCCGAGCCATTGGCTGCGGTAGGCGTCGAGTGAAAACATGCGAATTCCGTTCGGGGCCAGCCGCGTAAGGGGCGGCTGGTCGGTTGCGTGGGTCTGTGTGACGGTTGTCCGGCGGATCGGCGGCCGGAAGAGCCAGCCGGGAGTTGCACCCGGCTCCATGTTCGTTGCCCGCGCTATAGACGGGTTTCAGGGTAAAGCCAAGGCGCGGGGCTAATCGAGTTGCCGCGCCTCGCTGACCAGCATGATCGGGATGCCGTCGCGGATCGGGAAGGCGAGGTGGGCGGCCTTTGAGATCAGTTCCTGCTTCTCGGCGTCGTAGGTCAGGACGGCGTTGGTCACGGGGCAGACGAGTGCCTCGAGCATGCGGCGGTCGGCGGGCTCGCTCATTGCAGGATCTCCTCTTCGCCGCTGCCGCGCAGGGCGAATTCGATCAGGGTCACGATGGTCTCGCGCCGGGTCATCAGGGTCGGGGCTTCGAGGAGGGCCTGCTTGTCCTCGGGCGAGAAGGGGCAGAGCATGGAGAGCGAGTTGATGAGAAGCTCGGTCTCGGCTTCCTTGAGGCTGTTCCAGTCGGTCGAGAGGTTCAGCTTGGTGAAGTAGCGGCCGAGGAGGCCCATGAAATCCTCGCGCCGGAAGCCGGGGTCGTCCTCGGCGGGGCCGAGGTCGCGGGCGAAGGGGGCCCAGTCCACCAGGCAGCGGCGGTAGGGGGTGAAGCCCTGGACCTCTTCGCGGACGCGGTAGCGCGAGATGCCCGAGAGGGTGATCATGTAGCGCCCGTCCTCGGTTTCGGAAAAGCCGGTTAGGCGGCCGGCGCAGCCGATGGCCTGGAGCCGTTTCTCGCCGCCCGGGGTTTCGCGCGGCTGGATCATGCCGATCAGCCGGTGCTTGGTCTTCATGCAATCCTCGATCATCGCCAGGTAGCGCGGCTCGAAGATGTGCAGGGGAAGCCGCGCCCGGGGGAGCATGAGCGCCCCGGGCAGCGGAAAGACCGGAATGGTGTCCGGCAGGTCGGCTGCGGTGATCATGGGCATCAGGTAGCCCGGGTCAGGGATCAGGCAAATATCATCGACGACAGCTTGCGGCGGCCGGCGAGGACGATCGGGTCCTGCGGCTTCAGCGCCTCGAAGATGGTGAGGAGCTGGGTCTTGGCGGCGCCGTCGTTCCACTCGCGGTCGCGGCGGAACAGTTCCAGAAGCTGGTCGACGGCTTCCTTGGGGTTCCCGGCGGCCAGAAGGGCGGCGGCGAGGTCGTAGCGGGCCTGGTGGTTGTTCGGATCCGCCTCGACGGCGGCGCGCAGGTCGGCCTCGGGGCCGGCGTTGGCGGCCTGTTTCGCCAGTTCCAGCTGCGCGCGGACGGCATCCAGTTCCTTGGACCTGCCGACCGGGCCGGGGGCAGAGGCGATGAAGGCTTCGGCCTGGTCGAGGTTGCCGAGCGCGATGTGTGCGCGGACGAGACCCGCGTAGGCGGTGGCGTTCTCGGGGTCTTCGCCCAGGATCGCGGCGAAGGTTTCGGCGGCATCGACGGCGGCGCCCTCGGCCAGCATCTCCTCGGCCGCCTTGATCGCATCGGCGAGGCCACCGTCGCCGGCGAGGGCCGAGACGCGGTCGATGAAGGCCTTCAGTTCCGAGGCCGGAACCGCGCCCTGGAAGCCGTCGACGGGCTGGCCCTGCCAGAAGGCATAGACGGTGGGGATCGACTGGATCCGCAGCTGCGCGGCGATGCGCTGGTTCTGGTCCACATCGACCTTGACCATGCGCACCTTGCCCCTGGCCGCGGTGACGGCGGCTTCGAGCATCGGCCCGAGCGTCCGGCAGGGGCCGCACCAGTTGGCCCAGAAATCGACGATGATCGGAACTTCGCGGCTGGCCTCGATCACATCGGCCATGAAGGTGGCCTCGGTCGAGTCCTTGATCAGCTTCGCGTCGGCTTTCGGTTTTTCGCCCAGACCCAGCATTCGGACCTCCGGAAGGATGTTTGTGCCTATATGGCCCCTGGGGCCGGAAAGGCCAAGGGGTCAGCCCCAATCGCAGGTGGCAATATGGTCGTTGACCATGCCGGAGGCCTGCATGAAGGCGTAGGTGATCGTCGGGCCGACGAAGACGAACCCCTCGGCCTTCAGCGCCTTCGACATGGCCTGCGACTGAAGGGTCTGCGCCGGGACCTCGGCCATGCTTGCCGGTCTTGGGCCGGGCGGCGGGGCGAAGGACCACAGGAAGGGCGAGAATCCCTCGCGCGCCTCGATCCGCAGGAAGGCCTGCGCGCCGCGGATCGCGCCCTCGATCTTGCCGCGGTGTCGGACGATGCCGGGGTTCTGAAGAAGGCGCGCTACGTCAGCCTCGCCCCAGGCGGCGAGGGTGGCGGGAGCGAAGCCTGCGAAGGCCGCGCGGAAGGCCTCGCGCTTGCGCAGGATGGTGATCCAGGACAGGCCGGCCTGAAAGCTTTCCAGAAGCAGGAGTTCGAAAAGCCGCACCGCGTCGCGTTCGGGCCGACCCCATTCGTGGTCATGATAGGCCTGGTAGAGCGGATCCGACCCGCACCAGGGGCAACGTGTCGAATTGACGGCATTTCCCATGGGCGGACCTGCGCAGACCGGAATCGGAAAATTGGAACAAAATACGAATATTGAGGGTTCGTTTACCCGTTCGACCCTAGCCTGTCGACAGGATTCGGACCGGGCGGGGGCACTGAATGAGCTTTATGAAGGAACCGAGGAAGTCGAAATACGATCGTGATCCTTCGACCGCCAGTCCGCTGGACGTGGCCGTATCGGCGCAAGAGCGCGAGACGCTGGCAATGGTCGCCTCGGCGCTGGAAGACCGCCGCATGCGGCTGGCCTTCCAGCCCGTGGTCTATGCGGCCGACCCCAAGCTGATCGGCTTCTTCGAGGGGTTCATCCGGCTTCTGAACCTGCGCGACCAGGTGATCCCGGCGCGCGATTTCATGCCCATGGCCGAAATGCGGCAGCTCGGCCGCGAGATCGACTGTGCCGCGCTGCAACTGGGGCTGATGGCGATGCAGCGCAATCCGCACATCCGGGTGTCGATCAACATGTCGGCACGGTCCGTGGGCTATCGTCCCTGGCTCGACATCCTGTATCGCGCACTCCAAGACACGCCGCGCCTGGGGTCGAGCCTGATCCTCGAGATCAACGAAGCCTCGGCCATGCAGGTTCCGGATGTGCTGAAACCCTTCATGGCCGAAATGCGCGAAAGGGGCATCGTCTTCGCGCTGGACGATTTCGGGGCCGGGATGACCTCGCTGCGCCTGCTGGAAGAGATGGATTTCGAGATCGCCAAGATCGACGGCAGCATGGTGAAGAACGTGGACCGGACCGGAGGCGGCAAGTCGGCGGTGCGGGCGGCCATAGCGATGGCGCAAGAGCTCGGGATGTATGTCGTCGCCGAGGCGGTCGAGACCGAGGCCGAGGCGACCTGGCTGCGCGACGCGGGCGTGGGCTGTCTGCAGGGCTATCTCTTCGGGGCCCCCACGGTGACGCCGGATTTCCGCGCTTTCCGGCACGGGCGGCCCAACCTCGGCGCCTGACCCCGCCGGACGGGTTCGGGACGGGCGGATTGGAGACGGGCGGACCCGCCGGCCGTCAGGCAGCCGCGAACGCCGGGTTGCCCGGCGTGATCCGGGCGAGACCCGCCGCGACGGGACCGGTCGTCCGGCACGGGGCCGGCGGCGTCCCGACCGATTCGCCGCTATGCCGCATTTTCCGCCTTGCCAGTCCGCCAGAGGGGCTCCAGACGGCCGATGATGGACCCTTGCCTGCGGTATCCTGCCCCGGGCGCCGGTCTTTCTTGCAACGGCAGCAATATGCCCTTAGGGCAGGAAGGGAAGCGGCGCGCGTCCCTCGTGCCGCCGCGCAGGCGCAGGCGCTTTTGGGAGAGGAACCACCTGATGACCAATGTCGTAATCGTGTCGGCGGCCCGCACCGCCGTGGGCAGCTTCAACGGATCTTTCGCCAACACGCCGGCGCATGAGCTTGGGGCCGCCGTGATCGAGGCCGTCGTCGCCCGGGCGGGTATCGACAGGGCCGAGGTGGAAGAGACGATCCTCGGACAGGTGCTGACCGCAGGGCAGGGTCAGAACCCGGCCCGCCAGGCACATATCAAGGCCGGCCTGCCGAAGGAGTCGAGCGCCTGGTCGCTGAACCAGGTCTGCGGCTCGGGTCTGCGGGCGGTGGCGCTGGGCGCGCAGCATGTCCAGCTGGGCGATGCGAGGATCGTGGTCGCCGGCGGGCAGGAGAGCATGTCGCTTGCCCCCCACGTCGCGCATCTGCGCGCCGGTCAGAAGATGGGCGACCTGAACTTCATCGACAGCATGATCAAGGACGGGCTCTGGGACGCATTCAACGGCTATCACATGGGCCAGACCGCCGAGAACGTTGCCAACCAGTGGCAGATCAGCCGCGACATGCAGGACGAATTCGCGCTGGCCAGCCAGAACAAGGCCGAGGCCGCGCAGAAGGCCGGCAAGTTCAAGGACGAGATCATCCCGTTCACGGTGAAGACCCGCAAGGGCGACATCGTGGTGGACCAGGACGAATACATCCGCCACGGTGCCACTCTCGACGCGATGCAGAAGCTGAAGCCAGCATTCACCAAGGATGGCTCGGTGACCGCCGGCAATGCGAGCGGCATCAACGACGGTGCCGCGGCCGTGGTGCTGATGAGCGAGGAAGAGGCCGCGAAACGCGGTCTGAAGCCGCTCGCGCGGATCGCCTCCTATGCCACGGCCGGGCTTGACCCCTCGATCATGGGCGTTGGTCCTATCCATGCCAGCCGCAAGGCGCTTGCCAAGGCGGGCTGGAAGGTCGGCGACCTGGACTTGGTCGAGGCGAACGAGGCCTTCGCCGCCCAGGCCTGCGCGGTGAACAAGGACATGGGCTGGGATCCGGCGATCGTGAACGTGAACGGCGGCGCGATCGCCATCGGCCACCCGATCGGCGCCTCCGGGGCACGCATCCTGAACACGCTTCTGTTCGAGATGAGCCGGCGTGGCGCGAACAAGGGTCTGGCGACGCTTTGTATCGGTGGCGGCATGGGTGTCGCCATGTGCCTGGAACGCGCCTGAGCCTTTTCAATCGCAAGTTGGAATCGGGCGCGCAATAATCTTGCGCGCCCGATTTCGTTTCGGTAACAGGATTTCAAGGAATACCACAGTATGCCGGGAGGAGGCAAAATGGCACGGGTTGCACTGGTCACGGGCGGATCGCGCGGCATCGGCGCGGCGATTTCGGTCGCGCTGAAGGCGGCGGGCTACAAGGTGGCGGCGAACTACGCCGGCAACGACGAGGCCGCAGCTGCCTTCACCAGGGAGACCGGTATCCCGACCTACAAGTGGTCGGTCGCCGATTACGGCGCCTGCGCGTCGGGGATCGCGAAGGTCGAGGCCGACCTGGGCCCGGTGGACGTGCTGGTCAACAATGCCGGCATCACCCGCGACGCCATGTTCCACAAGATGACGCCGCAGCAGTGGAAAGAGGTGATCGACACCAATCTGACGGGCTTGTTCAACATGACCCATCCTTTGTGGTCGGGCATGCGCGACCGCAAGTTCGGGCGGGTGATCAACATCAGCTCGATCAACGGTCAGAAGGGGCAGGCGGGCCAGGCCAACTATTCGGCGGCGAAAGCGGGCGACCTCGGCTTTACCAAGGCGCTGGCACAGGAAGGCGCGCGGGCCGGGATCACGGTCAACGCGATCTGCCCGGGCTATATCGCAACGGAAATGGTCAAGGCGATCGACGAGAAGGTGCTGAACGAACGAATCATCCCGCAGATCCCGGTCAGCCGCCTGGGCGAACCGGAAGAGATCGCCCGGATCGTGGTCTTCCTGGCCAGCGACGATGCCGGTTTCATCACCGGATCGACCGTCAGCGCGAACGGCGGGCAGTTCTTCGTCTGATGCCACCTGGCATGGCCTGACATCCTGCCTGGGGCCATCCCGCGGGGTGGCCCTTTTCCTTGCCGGTCCGGGCCGCTAAGCAGGGAGCCTGCAATCGGAGGCGAAGGTGGGCAGGACCCGGGCAACGCTGATCGGCTTTTCCGCCGTCCTGATGTGGGCGCTGCTGGCGCTGTTCACCATCGGCAGCGCGCCGGTGCCGCCCCTGATGCTGAATGCCATCTGCTTTGGCATCGGCGGGCTGATCGGGCTGGCCTGGACGGCGCGGTCGGGCCTTGGCGTGCTGAGGGGCGTCGGCTGGAAGGTCTATGCCTTCGGCACGGCGGGCCTGTTCGGCTATCACCTGCTGTATTTCACCGCCTTCCGTCTGTCGCCCACGGCGGAGACCGGGCTGATCGCCTATCTGTGGCCTCTGTTCATCGTGCTGTTCTCGGGCCTCTTGCCGGGCGAGAAGCTGCGGCCGCTGCATGTGATCGGTGCGCTGATCGCCTTTGCCGGTGCGGCGCTGATCGTGCTGGGGCGCGGGGGAGAGGCGGACGGCTCGACGCTGGGTCTGGTGCTGGCCTTCGGCTGCGCGCTGACCTGGGCGGGCTATTCGGTCTTGTCGCGCCGGCTGGGTGCCGTGCCGACGGAAAGCGTGACCGTGTTCTGCCTGGCCACGGCCGCCTTGTCCCTGCTGGCCCATCTGGCGCTGGAGCAGACGGTCTGGCCGACGGGCACGATGGGCTGGGCGGCGGTGCTGGCCCTGGGCATCGGCCCGGTGGGCGCTGCCTTCTTCACCTGGGACATCGGGATGAAGCGGGGCGACATACAGTTACTGGGCGTGGCAAGCTATGCGGCGCCGCTGCTGTCAACCCTCGCGCTGATCCTTGCCGGCATTGCCCGGCCGACATGGACCATCGCGCTTGCGGCAGTCCTGATTGCCGGGGGCGCGGCGCTGGCCGCCCGGGCCAGCGCCGGAAAGGGCTAATGGCTCAGCCGCTCGATTTCCTCTTTGAGGCGAAGCTTCTGCTTTTTCAGATCCGCGATCTTCAGGGCATCCGTTCCGGGGCTGCGCTGGGCCTGTTCGACCATCTCGGACAGAGTTTCGTGCTTCTTGCGCAGTTCCACCAGATGCGATGCGATCGTCATGGTCGTCCTCCTGTCAAAGCTGATCACCCTTGAAGTGGACCATGATTGTCGAGTCGTGTCATCCCTTGTTACGGGGATGTGACAGTTTGATACGGAAAATTCAGCGGAAGGCGGCGCACAGCCCGGCGCCATCGCGCAGAACGGCATTGGCGGCGGGGGTATAGCTTTCGCGGTCGCCGTCGTGTGCAGGCCCCGCGTGAATGATGAAGGGCGCAAGCAGCCGGAAAGGCGCGCGCCCCCCCTTGCGGGCCTGGACGATCACGCGCAGCGCCGCCCGGCCCTCCCGCGCGGCCAGCGGCAGGACGGCGGCCGAGCCGAGTTTCGGCGCAAGCGCCGTCAGCACCTCGGGCAGGCCGTCGGTGCCACAGATCAGCGTCAGCCACCCGCCGGGCCGCAGGCGGCGGGTCGCGGCGGCCACCCAGGCCGCAAGCGGGGTTTCGACCTGCATCGCCCGGGCCCGGGCGGCGACGGGCGAAGGGCTGCCGCCAGCGGGGTAGTAGGGCGGGTTGGCGATGACGTGATCAAAATCGCGCCGCACCGGGGCGGGTATCCGGGTCAGGTCGCCCTCGTGGACTTCAAGCGCGATGCCGTTGCGGGCGGCGTTGCGCCGGGCGAGATCGGCATAGGCCGGTTGCAGCTCCAGCCCCGCAAGCGAAAGTCCCGGCACGCGCAGGCCGAGGCAGAGCGCCGCCGCCCCCGCCCCGCAGCCGAGGTCGAGCACGCTTTGCCCCGGTTCGGCCGGACATGCGGCGGCGAGAAGCACGGGGTCTGTCGCGGCGCGGTAACCCTTCCGCGGTTGCAGAAGCCGCAGGCGGCCGCAGAGGAACTTGTCGTCGGAGAGATCCTCGTCGGCGAACATCAGGGCTCGGCCACGATGCCGTTGTCGCACAGGATCGCCCTGGCGCGGAAATGGTCCTGGTCAGCCACCATAAGCCGGCGCGGCAATATGCCAAGGCTGCCGTCCAGGACGCTCATGTGGACGTCCAGGGGAAAGGCCGCTATACCCTCGCCTTCAAGAAGGACCGTGGCAAAGGCGATCACCGTAGGGTCGGTCGTGCGCAGAAGTTCCTTCATGGGATCGGGTTACTCTCGCCGGTCGGGCGGGGCAAGGGCGGCAAGGCATGGACGGGGCGGGCGACAGCGCGGTGCAAGCAAAGGTGACTCCGCAGGACAGGCTGGGCGCCCTGCTGGCCGAGGACATGGCGGCAGTGAACGCGCTGATCCGCGAGCGGATGGCCAGCGAGCATGCGCCGCGCATCCCCGAGGTGACGGCACATCTGGTCGAGGCCGGCGGCAAGCGGCTGCGGCCCCTGCTGACGCTGGCCGCGGCGCGGATGCTGGGCTATGCGGGCGGCGATCACGTCAAGCTGGCCGCGACGGTGGAGTTCATCCATACCGCCACGCTCTTGCACGACGATGTGGTGGACGAAAGCCAGCGCCGCCGCGGGCGGCCCACGGCGAACCTCTTGTGGGACAACAAGTCCAGCGTGCTGGTGGGCGACTACCTCTTTTCCCGCAGTTTCCAGCTGATGGTGGAAACCGGCAACCTGCGGGTGCTGGATATCCTCGCCAATGCTTCGGCCACCATCGCCGAGGGCGAGGTGCTGCAACTGACCGCCGCGCAGGATCTGCGCACAGACGAGGGCATCTATCTGAAGGTGGTGCGCGGCAAGACGGCGGCCCTGTTCGCGGCGGCGACCGAAGTTGGCGGGATCATCGCCGGGGCGCCGGAGGCAGTGGTCAGGGCGCTGCGCGACTATGGCGACGCGCTGGGCATCGCCTTCCAGATCGCGGACGACATCCTGGACTATGGCGGGTCGGACGCGGTGATCGGCAAGAACACCGGCGACGATTTCCGCGAACGCAAGCTGACCCTGCCGGTCATCAAGGCCGTGGCGAAGGCGGATGCCGAGGAGCGCGCCTTCTGGGAGCGCGTGATCGAGAAGGGCGACCAGCGGGACGGAGATCTGGCGCGGGCGCTGGCGATTCTGCGCCGTCACGATTCGATTGCGGCCAGCCGCGACGCGGCTCTGGCGTGGTCCGCCCGGGCCAAGGCGGCGCTTGTCAACCTTCCCGTGCACGCGCTGCGCGACACTCTGTCAGAGCTTGCAGATTTCGTGGTTCGTCGCCTATCCTGAGACAGGATGTAGAGTCTGATCCGCGAAATGACCGGATTCGGATCATCTTTTGGACAAAGTCTTTGCCTATCCAGGAAGCTTGGCGGGGCGACAGCCTGCGTCGGCGTGCGTGCGGGGTGAGGCTTGGTTTTCATGGTCGCGACCGGGTCGCCGGATGCCGGTTGAGGTCTTGCTAACCGATGCAGTGCAAAGAAAGATGGATGAATCCGGTTAGCTTCCGGGGGTGGAGTGCGGGACATGAAGTTCTTCGACTGGCTGTTTCGTCGGAAATCCAGGGAATCGCGCGGGGCCCGGTTCCCTGGCAGCGAGGCCGAGCAGATCCAGGCCACGAAGGCCGCGATCGACGCGGTCGCCGCGGGCAGCGGGCCGGCGGCAGGCCGGTTCCCCAAGCTGGCCGGCGGTGTCACCGAAGTCCTGACCCAGACCCAGAACAGCGCCGTGGTGGCCAAGGAAGGCCCGGCCCCGGCGGTCAATATCTGGGAGATCGAGGAAGAAGAGGCGCCCGCGCCCGCGCCGACGCCCACCCCTGCGCGCGAGATCGCCTCGGATGCCGGTGCCCGTCGGCGGGCGACCCGGACGAAAACCCGCGTCCTGGGCTTCGAGCCGCAGCCCGCCTCGGTGGTGCCGCTGTTCGACGAGGGCCGGATGGACAACACCATCGAGCCTGGCGACAAGTCGGGCGTGGTGATGTATCCGACCGGCTGGCTGGTGATCAAGGCCGGTCCCGGGCGCGGTGCGGCTTTCCCGGTGATGCGGGGCGTGTCGCAGATCGGCCGCGGGTCGGATCAGACGATCGCGCTCGATTTCGGCGACATGGCGATCTCGCGCCAGCATCATGCGGCCATCGCCTATGACCCGATGACGCACCAGTTCCATCTAGGCCACGGGGGCAAGTCGAACCTCGTGCGGCTGAACGGCAAGCCCCTGCTCTCGACGGCCGTCGTCGGCGACGGTGACGAGATCCAGATCGGCGAGACGACCTTGGTGCTGAAAGTGTTGTGTACAGCCGACTTCAATTGGTCGGCGGTCGACTCCGAAGGGGACGCGGATGATATGGCGATCGCGTGAACCGCGCTATGACGTTGCGTCGGGGATCAGCCAGGGCGCGCGGGACTATCAGGAAGATGCGATAACCGCCGATTTCCCGGTCGGGGCCGAGGCAGGGTTTGTCGTGCTGGCCGACGGCATGGGCGGCCATGCGGCCGGCGACGTGGCGTCCAAGATTGTCCTGACCGAGGTCTTCAGCGAGCTTAAGTTCCATTTCGCGGATGTGGGGGCCTTCGAGGCGCGGGCCCCGGAAATCCTGCGCAGCGTTGCCGACCTGGCGAACGAGACCCTGCGCCAGCATACCCGCACCCACCCCGAGACCGAGGGCATGGGCTCGACGCTGGTGGTGCCGGCGCTGATCGAGAACCGGCTGTGGTGGATCTCGATCGGCGATTCGCCGCTATTCCTGTTCCGGGGCGGCAAGCTGACCCAGTTGAACGAGGACCATTCGATGGCGCCGCAGATCGACTTCATGGTGAAGTCGGGTCTGATGGATCCGGTCGTCGGGGCAAACCATCCCGACCGGAACTGCCTGATCTCGGTGCTGATGGGCACGCGGATCCCCAAGATCGACTGCCCGACCCGGCCCCTGGAGCTGCAGGCAGGCGACATCGTCCTGTGCGCGTCGGACGGGGTGCAGTTCCTGACCGATGCCCAGATCGAGAAGGTGCTGAACCGTTACCGCAAGGCGCGCTCGACCGAAATCGCGGAGCATCTGCTTGAGGAGCTTGAGCGGCTCGACGATCCCGACCAGGACAACATCAGTTTCACCGTGATCAAGGTGAACGACGCCTCGGTCCGGCCCAGGCAGGAACGTCCGCACCGGCCCTCTGCAGCCGTGGCGCGCCCACGGCGTCCGACAACGGCCGCGATCGACCCGGTCGCCGTGCCGATGCCGATGGTGTCTCCAGGCCTTTCCCCTGCAGCTGGTGTGGCCCCCACGGCGAGGCCAAAGGCAGCCACCCCACTGCCCCTGCCCGAGCCGAAGCCGGCGCGCAAGGTCATCGCGGCGGTGCAGGAAAGCCACCCCGACCCGTCGGTTGAGGATTTGTCGCCTGTCCGGTTGCGGCCAAGGCGAGTCACCGTCATAAAGTAAGACATGGCAAACCCGGATGAGGACCTGACAGTCGCCCAGCGGCTTGGCCGCGCACTTGACCGCGGCCTCTTGCCCGCGGGCGGTCCGGCCGAGGCTGCCGAGCGCCTGATCGAGCGCCTGGAACGTCCCGCCCGCCTCGCGCTTCTCGGTCTTCCCGGGTCGGGCAAGTCCTCGATCCTCAACCTTCTCGTCGGGGCGCCCGTGATCCCCGAGACGCTCCGCCTGCCGACGATCATCGTCCAGCACGGCACCACGGCCCGGATGGTCTGCACCCTGACCGACGGCAGCTCGAAGACCCTGCCCGGCAGCAATCTGGCAGATGTCCTGCCGCTGGCCCCTGCCCTGGTGACGGTGGAACTGGACCTTGCGGCGCTGAAGGTCATCAGCCTGCTGGAGGTCTCGGCCGGGCCGATGGAGGCCGAGCAGAAGCGGGCCGCGAACTGGGCCGCCAAGCGCTCGGACATCGTGATCTGGTGCACGACGTCCTATCTGCCGAAGGAGCAGGCAGTCTGGGAAAGCCTGCCCGACGCGGTCAAGGACAACAGTTTCATGTTCCTGACCAAGATCGATCTGCTTGGCAGCAAGCAGTCGGCCGCAGCGATGCATGACCGGGTCGAATTGCGGGCGGGCGAGGAATTCCGGCAGATCCTGTCGGTGTCGGCGAAGGAGGCCCGCGCCGCCGTGCCGCCCGGTGGCCCGGTCAACCGCGAGCTGTTCCGCGAAAGCGGTGCTGCTGCGGTGATTGCGGCCATCAAGACCCGCGTCCAGTCGGGGCGTCGCGCCGACATGGACACCGCCGAACTCCTGCTGGCCCGCCATGTGGAGGCAAGCGAACTGGTCGCGCGCCGCTTTGCCGAGCCTGGCGGCGAGGCAGAGGCCAAGGGCGCGTGGGTCCCGCCGCCCGAGCCCGAGCCTGAACCCGCCCGGCACGAGCCGGTGGTCGAGGCCAGGTCCGACGAGGAGGCGCCGGTAGAGGAGCCGGAGATCGTGTCCAGCGAAGGGCCGGCCGATGCAGCAGAACCGGAGGCCGGTCATGTGCCCGAGCCTGAACCCGAACCCGAATCCAGGCCCGAGCCCGAACCGACGCCCGAACCGGAACCGTCGGGATCGCAAGCCGCCGCGGTGGACGAACCCGAAGACGGCTCGGCCACGCCGCGCAAGCGGTTTGCCGACCGGATAAAGCGCGTGGCTACCGCCGGCGAACCGGCCCCTTCGGCAAAGGTTCCGTTGCGTTCGACCTGGAAATCGAAGGCCGAACTCGAGGCCCAGGCTGCGGCTGCGCCTGACCTCGGGCCAACGGAGAAGTCGCAGCCGCCGTCACGCAGGCCGCGGGCCGGTGTGGCCACTCCGGCCGAGGCGGGCAGTGGCGATGCGCAGCCCGGCAGCCCGGTGCCACCCGTTGTGCCGGAAGCGGAGATCGCCTCCGGCGTGCCGCCCGAGCCCGAGCGCAGCGTCGTTCCGCGCGAGCGTCCGCAGCGAGGGCGACCCCAGGCGCTGACGCCGCGACCGGAGGCGGACGTGGAAGGTGCCAATTCCGAGAGCCCGGCCGGAGCGCGCATCAAGGGCTTTGGCATGGGTCGCAAGGTGGAAGGCCTGGTCCGCGGCGCCCCGCTGCCTGACCTGTCCTCGCTGCGGGCGCGACCGGAAGAACTGGCCGAAGCCGATGAGCCGGAGGGCGAAGAGGCACTCGATCCCGAAGCGGACGAGGCCGCACCGGAGATGCCGGAACGCGAACACGACGAGGACGTTGCCCCGTCGGCCGAAGTGGATGTTCCAGAGGTCGCGGCGTCTCCGTCGCCGGAACCGGAACCCGCCCCGGCCCGGGCGGTCGAGCGGCCGCGGCTGTTCGGACGGGAGGCGCGCCCGCGCCCCTCCGATCCGGGGCCGCCATCCGCCCCCGTGCCGCCCGCCCCCGTGCCGCCGTCCCCGCGCACGGCTCCGGTCACGCGCCTGCCCGCTTCGGCCCGGGCCCGCCCGGCGGCTGCCACACCGCAGCCTGCCCCGCCCGAGCCGGGCGACGCGGCGCTGCTGACTCCGCGGGCGATCATGATGCGCGACCGGCCGTCCGGGGCCGAACAGCCCCCCCCGCGCCGCGAGCGCCCGCGGATCGCCCCTCTGGCCGTCCCGGTCGGCGCGGCGCCCTCCGCCCCGGCGCCGGACACGGGCGCCGATGCGGCGCTAGCGGATCAGGCCGTTGCCCTGATCGTGTCGCGCACCGCAGAGCTTGCGCAGGAGGTCGATCCCGAGGCCAAGGTGCCGGTGGATCTGATTCTCGACCACACCCGCGAGACGAGCGAGCAGTTGATGACCCTGGTGTCGCAGGGGCGGTCCGGGGCGATGCGTCGAATCAACGCCGAGATCGGCGAGGTGCTTGACCTCATCATGTTGATGCAGTTGGAGAAAGGTCACGCACCTGCCGACGATGCGCTGACCCTCCTCTTGCAACTTAGACGCGAACTGGAAACATTGCGCGCCGTGTGACGGCATTGTGAGCGTAGAATCGTCAAGAATGTGCCCAATTGGGACCACTTTCCAAACTTATGACATGATTGCGGGGACTTGTGTCGAATGGTGCTCGAACTAGGTGATTCAGGCCCGCAGGTATGAGGTGATCATGGCACTGGGTGCGGTTGCAGAGAACGCGGACGAACTTGACGGCATCGCCGTCCAGGAGCCCGAGGTTGCGCTGAAACGCAATTTCCCGGGACTGACGCGCATCGCCGACTCCATCAGGCAGTTCGAGGACGTGCTGCGCGATTTCGTGACCATGGCCGACCCGGACACGGCCAAGAAGGTCACCCGGATCATGAGCCAGGTGCGCGAGGTCGAGCCCTCGGTCACCGTTATCGGCCAGATCAAGGCTGGCAAGACCTCGCTTCTGAACGCGATGATCGGCGCGCCGGGGCTTCTGCCCACGGATGTGAACCCCTGGACCTCGGTCGTCACCTCGCTGCACATCAACACGCCCAGCCCCGAGCTGAACGTGAAGGCGAAGTTCAAGTTCTTCGACAACGCCGAATGGGAAAAGCTGGTGTCGAACGGCGGCCGGATCGGCCAGCTGGCGGCACGGGCGGGCGCGGACGACGAGCTGGAGAAGCTGCGCCTTCAGGTCGTGCAGATGCGCGAGAAGGCGCAGGCGCGCCTGGGCCGCAAGTTCGAGATGCTGCTGGGCACCGAGCACCGTTACGGCACGGTGGATGACGCGCTCTTGCGCCGCTATGTCTGCGTGGGCGACGAGGAAACGGGCGGGCCCGAGGCCGGCCGGTTCACCGACATCACCAAGTCGGCCGACCTGTATATCGAGCGCGAGGATTTCCCGATCCAGATGTGCGTGCGCGACACGCCCGGCGTGAACGACACGTTCATGATGCGCGAGCAGATCACGATCAACGCGGTCCGCGACAGCCGGTCCTGTATCGTGGTGCTGTCGGCGCACCAGGCGCTGACCACGATGGACATGGCGCTGATCCGCCTGATCGCCCATCGGCAGAGCCGCGAGATCATCATCTTCGTCAACCGGATCGACGAACTGCCCGATCCGGCCAACCAGGTGCCCGAGATCCACCGCTCGATCCTCGAGACGCTGGAAAAGAACAATGCGCCGCCGGACATCGACATCATCTACGGGTCGGCGCATTGGGCCAACGCGGTGCTGGAAGGCAAGATCGACGAGATGACCGACGACTCGACCGAGTCGGCGATCAACTGGACCCGCGCCGCCTTTGCCGACAAGATGTCGGAATGGACAGCCGAGCAGCTGGTCTGGCATGCCTCGGGCGTGCCGGCGCTTCTGGATGCGCTGGGGCAGCGGATGTACGAAGGCCCGGTGCGCGAGGCGCTGCAGAAATCGGCGCGTCAGGCGCTGAACCTGGCGCAGAGCCTGGATGTCGTCGATCAGGTGCGGATCCTCGAGTCGGAGGGCCAGCTGAACCGGACGATGACGCCGCAGCAGCTGGATGCGGAACTGCGCAAGATCGAGCAGGCGGCGGTGGAGAAGCTGACGCATCTGACGAACAACGTCTGCAAGGATTTCACCAACCGCATCGACCAGAGCTATGAACGCTTCCTCGACCGGGCGACGAACAGCCTGATCGAGCATCTGCAGACCCATGGCGAGGATGCGACCTGGCATTACAGCCCGCTGGGGCTGCGGATGCTTCTGTCCTCCAGCTACCAGGTTGTGCTGAAGAAGATGCACGCCATCGCGGCCGAGGTGAACAACGAGACCGCAGCGCAGATCGCCGATCTTTACGGCAAGACCTTCTCGATCGTGGTCGAGGGCTTCAAGATCGAGACACCGGTGGTGTCCTACATCCCGCCGCCGATCAACCTGGGCCAGACGATCGCGCTGGACCTGCAGGTCAGCTGGTGGAAGGGCTGGTGGCAGCGCCGCCGCGGCTACAAGGCCTTTGCGCAGGATTTCAACAAGCTGATCCGGGCCGAGACCGACCCGATCATCAACGACCTCAAGACCATCCAGATCGGCCTGTTCCGCGAACGCACGCAGTCCACCCTGCGTGACTTCCTGCAGGAGCAGCGCGAGCTTCTGATGAGCGCGCTGGCCAGTTCGGAAATCTCGATGGAAGAGATGAAGGAGCTGTTCGGGGTGAACGCCTGGGAAGACCGGCAGGAATGTCTGGCCTCGATCATGGACGAACTGGCGATCTACGCTGACTGAGTCGCGTAAAGGGTACGAAAGGACCTGAGCAATGCCGCTGACCCGCAAACCCCGCATCGCCATCATGGGCGAGTTCAGTTCGGGCAAGAGCACGCTCTGCAACGTGCTGATGGGGGCAAGGCCGCTCTTGGAAAAGGTGACGGCGACGCAACTGCCGCCGGTCTGGCTGTCCTACGGTCCCGACGATGCCTACACGATGGGTCTGGATGGCCACGCCTACGACCTGGACCTGGCCGAGCTGGAAGATGTCAGCCTCGAGACGACCGAGCATGTCCGCATCTTCATGAAGAGCGATATCCTGCGCTATTGCGACCTGATCGACATGCCCGGGATCTCGGACCCGTCGATGTCGTCGGAAGTGTGGGAGCGGATGGCGCATCTGGCCGATGGCGTCTTGTGGTGCACCCATGCAACCCAGGCCTGGCGGCAGTCGGAATCCGGCGTCTGGTCCACCTTCCCGAAGGAAATGCGCGCCAACAGCCTGCTTCTGGTGACGCGCTTCGACAAGATCCTCGGCGACAAGGACCGCGCCAAGGTCATCAAGCGGGTCCGCCAGGAAACCGAGGGCCTGTTCGCCGACGTCTTCCCGGTGTCGCTGTTGCAGGCGATGCGGGCGGGTGAGGACGAGGGCCTGTGGATCGAGAGCGGCGCCGACGCCTTCACCAAGGCGCTGTTCGAGATCGTCCACCGCATCATCGACGAGGGTCATCCCGAACCGGGCGACGAAGGCAAGCCGGCGATCAAGGCGGATCCCGCGGACGAGGACGAAGTGGGCCAGAGCCTGATCGCGCAGACCTTCGAACGGCTGACAGCGATCCGCAACACACCGGTGGTGCGCGTCATGCCGCGCCGCGTCGCCGTCAAGGACGAGGAGCGTCTCTTGCGCACCGAACGTCCCGCGCCGGAACATGGCCCGACCCTGGTCACCTTTGCTGACCACATCGTCGGCACAGAAGACCTGCCGGTGGGGCGCGCCAAGAGTTCATGATAGGAAGGGGCTGACCGGGTGAGCGTTGCGGAAAGTCTCGGGGCGGTGGTGAAAGCCTTTCCGCAGGCCAAGCTTGTGGCCTTCGCCGACCTGTCCGCGCGCATGATCCTGACCAGCGCCGGCCCGATGATGATGACGCAGGAGCACCTGGATCGGCTGTGCGACCAGGCCCGCAGCAGCTTTGACGACCCGATGTTCTCGCTGTGCGTCGGGGCTTTCGGGGAACCCAACGCCGCGATGCTGCTGGGGCCGGCAAACCTGCGTCTGTTCCTGCGATCCGAGGTGGAGCCGGCCGACGCCCTGTGCTGCATCTGCGATCCCGGCATTGACCTTGCCGCTTTTGTGACGAAAATTCGCGAAACGCTTGAAAGCATCACCCATGACGGGTGACCGGGCGGGTGACTGGGGCCGCGGATAACCTTGAACAAGGGCACAGTTCCGATCATCGCACGTCTGCACAGCCTGCAGGCGCCGGTTCGCGTGATGTCGGGCGGCGCGCGCGTGATCGCCGAGGCCGGCGATCGCAACCCGGTCGCACATCTGCTGCGCGAGGCGAACGAGACGATGCTGGCCCGGTCGCTGGAGTTCCGTTCCTCTGCCGGTCCCTCGTTGACGCTGGACGTGGCCGGTCGCCGGGTTTTGCGCCTGACCGCCTGCCATGGCCTGCCGGGGGCGGAAGCCTGCCTCGGCGTCGAGGTCCTCGAGGACGAGCACAAGGATGACCTGATCAAGCTGCTGCAGGCCGTTGCGGCCCCAAGGCAGGAGCTTCGTGTCGTCACGGGGCCGGTCAGCCGGGAGGGGTCCGAGGTCAGCGTCGGCCTGCCGGTCGCGTTGCTGGCGGATCTCATGCTGATCGACCTGAACGTGACCGGGCCGGACAACGTGCCGGAAGAGGCGGAAGAGTACTTCGAGCCCAAGGAGACGCCTGCGGTGCGTCTGTCCGGCGCCGGGATCGAGGACTTCGCCGCTGCGATCGGCTCGCCGCTGATCGCCTGGCTGGTCCGCCGCAGCGACGGAGAGGCCACGAGCGACGGGCCCGAGGACATGGTCTCGCATCTGCAAGCCTTCCTGGAAGACGAAAGCGAAGCGGTTGTGCGGCAGCTGGATCTGGTGTCTGCCGCTCCGGGTGACCCGGCCTGCCTGATGCTGGGGGTGACCCTGATCGACGGTCACGGCATCCTGTGTGCCCGGCTGGAGGACAGCCTGCTGCTGGGCGTGGTCGCGGGGGACGGCACGCAGACGGTGCTGACGGCCTGGCGCAGCCTCATGGCCTGAGCCGCCGCTGCGGCGGGATTGTGGAAATTCCCTAAAAGCCAACCGGTTAAGGTCGTGTAAGGCTTGGCCATGCTATCACCGGTCCCGGGTGAACGACTTGGGTGATGTGGGATGGCAGCGCAAGGCAATGCGGCGCCGGTCATCATCAAGCGGAAGAAGGTTGCGGGTGGCGGGGGCCACCACGGCGGGGCCTGGAAAGTGGCCTACGCCGACTTCGTGACTGCCATGATGGCATTCTTTCTCTTGATGTGGCTGCTGAACGCGACAACGGAAAAGCAACGCAAGGGAATCTCGGACTACTTCAATCCGACGATCCCGGTGAACCGGATTTCGGGTGGCGGAGACGGAGCCTTCGGTGGCAACAGCGTCTTCGCCGAAGAGACGATGGCCCATACCGGCACGGGCGCAGTGGACCGCAAGAGCGCTGCGGCCTCTGCGACCGAGGCCGGCGAGGATACCGGAAAAGGCGCAGCCGGCGATGGCCGCGCCATGTCCGAGTTGCAGGATGTGGAACAGGCCCTGCTTGCCCGCGGTGGCGAAAGCAACACGATGGAGCGGCTCTTGCGCCATGTGGTGACGCGCATCACCGATGAGGGCCTGGTGATCGAACTCTACGATCTGCCTGACGCGCCGCTTTTCGTGGGCGAAACGGCTGAACCCTCCCCGGTGGCCAGGGCTCTGGCCGAGCTTTTGGCCGATGTCCTGAACCTGACCACCAACGAGATTGCGGTCAGCGGGCACCTGCGCGCGCATCCGGTCACCCTGATCGACAATCCGGTCTGGACCCTGTCGGCCTTGCGGGCCCAGGAGACGCGGCGGATGCTGGAGACGGCGGGGCTTGACCCGGAACGGATGCAGCGCGTCTCGGGCCATGCCGACCGCAAGCCGGCGGTGTCGGACCCGACTGCAGTCCGCAACAACCGGGTGGAGGTCATCCTGCTGCGCCGCGACCGATAATCCGTCGAATTTTAACCGTTAGGCCGATGTTAAGCCGCCTGGATGCAGCCTTGACCGGCACAGGAGTCGAAGCAGCAGAAAGGCGCTTTCCATGACGATTTCCTCTTCGCTCAGCGCGGGCGTGGCCGGGCTCAACGCGAACGCGACGCGGCTGGCGTCGATCTCGGACAACATCGCGAACTCGGGCACCTACGGCTACAAGCGCGCCTCGACCGATTTCACCAGCATGGTGATCACCTCGTCACGGGGCGCGGGCACCTATTCCGCGGGCGGTGTCCGGGCCTCGACGGTGCGGCTGATCGACGAACGCGGCGATCTTGTCGGAACCGGCAACCCGCTTGATCTTGCCATCGCCGGGCGGGGCATGTTGCCGGTCATCAACGAGGTGTCGCTGGGCAACGCGCTGTCGGACACTCCGCTCCTGATGACCCGCACCGGCAGCTTCCGAACCGATGCGGACGGCGTGTTGAAGACCGATTCCGGCCTGGTGCTGCTGGGCTGGCCGGCCAATGCCGATGGCACCATCCCGTCCAACCCGCGCGACACCATTTCAGGCCTGGTGCCGATCGTGATCAATACCAACCAGACGGCTGGCGATCCGACCACGACGATGAACCTCGGGGTGAACTTGCCGGCGACCTATACCGTCGCTGGCTCGACCGCGGTGCCGCCGCCCCTTTCGGTGGAATATTTCGGCAACCTCGGCACCTCCGAGGCGCTGGAAATCACCTTTGTCCCGATCGTTCCGGCCACCGGATCCTCGAACCAGTGGACGATGCAGATCCGCGACAGTGCGGGCGGCGGCAACCTGATCGGAGAGTACAACCTGACCTTCGACGATTCGCGGGGGGCAGGCGGCACGCTGGCCTCGGTGACGGTGGTGTCGGGCGGGGCCTACAACCCGGCCGACGGCACGCTTGCGTTGACCGTGGCGGGCGGGCCGATGACCGTGGGCATCGGCCGCCTGGGCGACCCGAACGGGTTGACCCAGCTGTCGGACAACTTCGCTCCGGTCTCGATCACCAAGAACGGCTCGCCGGTCGGCAACCTGACCACGGTCGAGGTGGACGAGAAGGGCTATGTCAATGCCACCTACGACACCGGCTTCACCCGCAGGCTCTACCAGATCCCGCTGGTCGACGTGCCGAACCCCAACGGGCTTCTGTCGCTGTCGAACCAGACCTACCAGGTCTCGCCCGAGTCGGGGTCGTTCTTCCTGTGGGACGCGGGCTCCGGGCCGACCGGGTCGATCCAGGGCTATTCGCGCGAGGGGTCGAAAACCGATGTGGCGGCGGAACTGACCAGTCTGATCCAGACCCAGCGCGCCTATTCCTCGAACGCCAAGGTGATCCAGACGGTGGACGAGATGCTGCAGGAAACCACCAACATCAAGCGGTGATAGGCGATGAGCGTCACCTCCGCCCTTGCCGGAGCCCTGTCGGGCCTCTCGGCCACCTCGCGCCAGGCCGAGATCCTGTCGTCCAACGTGGCCAATGCCACCACGCCCGGCTATGCCCGCCGCCAGGTCGGCCTGTCGGCGGCGGTGCTGGCCGGGACCGGGCAGGGCGTGCAGGTGACGGGCGTGATCCGCGATGTCGACCGGCATCTGCTGGGCGAACGGCGGCTTGCCCAGGCCGGTGGCGGCGATCGGGACATCCGGGCTGCCTTCTTCTCGCGGCTGGAAAAGGCGGTCGGCACGCCGGACAGCGCGGGCTCGCTGGCGGCCAGGCTGGCGGCCTTCGATCAGGCCCTGATCGAGGCCGCCGGACGCCCGGAGTCGCAGACGCGGCTTGGCGCGATCGCGACCACGGCAAGGTCTCTGGCCGACGGCCTGGCATCGGCCACGCGCGACATCCAGGCGGCCCGCGCGACCGCCGACCGCCAGATCGGCGAGGAGGTCGGCAAGCTCAACCATGCCCTCACCCAGTTGCACGAGATCAACGTCAACCTGCGGTCCTTCACCGGCGCGGGGCGCGATGTGTCGGCGCTTCTGGACGAGAGGCAGCGGCTGATCGACCAGGTTTCGGCGATCGTTCCCTTGCGCGAGGTTCCGCGCGACCTGAACCAGATCGCGCTCTTCACCGTCGGCGGAGCCCCCCTCCTGGACGGGTCGCCCGCGGTCATCGGCTTTTCGCCGACCCACACCATAACGCCCGAGATGACGCAGACCGCGGGCGGGCTGTCGGGCATCACGATCAACGGTCGGCCCTATGACACCGAAGGTTCGGCAAGTCCGATCCTCGGGGGCACGCTGGGGGCGCTGTTCGCAGTCCGGGACACTCTGGCCGTGGAGGCGCAGGGCAAGCTCGACGCCGTGGCGCGCGACCTTGTCGAGCGCTTTGCCGCCGCCGGGCTGGATCCGACACGCGCCCCGGGCGATCCCGGCCTCTTCACCGACGCCGGCCTGGCCTTCAACCCCTTGAACGAGGTCGGCCTGGCCGGCCGGTTGCGGCTGAACGGGCAGGCCGATCCCGCGCAGGGCGGCGCGCTTTACCGGTTGCGCGACGGTCTGGGCGCTGTTGCCGAAGGGCCGCCCGGCAACGGAACGCTGCTTGCCGCGCTGCATGCTGCCCTCACCGATGCGCAGCCGCTGTCATCTTCGGGTTTCACGGCGGGGTCGCGCAGCTTTGCTGCTCTGGCCGGAGACCTTATGTCCGACATCTCTGCCGGCCGGCTTTCGGCGCAGTCGGAGCAGAGTTTCGCGGCGGCCAAGCTGACCGCCCTGACCGATCTCGAAGCCCAGAACGGCATCGATACCGACCGCGAGATGCAGGAGCTTCTGGTGATCGAGAAGAATTATGCCGCGAACGCCAAGGTCATCCAGGCGGTGGCCGAGATGATCGACACCCTGATCAGGCTGGGGGCGTGATGCGGGTCTCGGTTGGCGACGCAAGCCTGACGAACATCCTGGCCCGCCAGGGGGCGGAGCTGCGCGCCCAGGTCCAGCGCGCCGCGCAGGAGGTGGCGACCGGGCGGCATGCCGACATAGGCCAGGCCCTGCGCGGGGATTTCTCGCCGCTCCTCGCCGTCGATGCGAGCCTGGCGCGGCTTGCGGCCTTCAAGTCCACGGCGGCCGATGCGGCCTTTCAGGTGGCGGCGCAACAGGCGTCGATCCAGGGCCTGTCGCAACTGGCCAGCGGAATCTCAAGCGCGCTGATGGGCGCGCGCGATGTGGCGACCCCGGCACAGATCGACACGCTTGCAGCCGATGCGCGCGGACGCCTCGCCTCGGCGGTCGGGTTGTTGAACGCCCAGGCATCGGGGCGCGCGGTATTTTCCGGCCAGGCAACCGGAACCCCGCCGCTGGGTCCGGTCGAGGACCTGCTGGCCGAGCTCGAGACGGCGGCCGCCGGTGCGACGACCGCGGGACAGGTCGCAGCTGCGGTCACGACCTGGTTCGCGAATCCGCTGGGTTTCGGCGCCTTCTACCAGGGCGGCCCGGCACTGACGCCCGTGCCTGTGGCGCCCGACGAGACGGCCGAGGTCTCGACCACCGCCATGGATCCGGCGATCCGGGATACCCTCTCCGGCCTTGCGATGGCGGCCCTTCTCGACCGGGGTGTGCTGGCCGGAGACCCAGGCGAACGTGCCCGGCTGGCCGCGACCGCCGGCCAGGAGCTGCTGCGCGGCGAGGACGCGCGGATCACGCTTCAGGCCCGGATCGGCGCGGTCGAGGCGCAGATCGAAAGCGCCCGCACCCGCAACGGGGCCGAGGAGACCGCGCTTGGCATCCTGCGATCCGAGACCGGCTCGGTCGATCCCTACGAGGCGGCGACCCGGCTGGAGACGATCCGGACGCAGCTGGAGTCGCTCTACCTTGTCACCGCCCGCGTCTCGCGCCTCAGCCTTACGGAGTATCTGAGATGATACGCTTCTTCCTGGCCATATGCCTTCTGGCGACCTCGGCCCTGGCCGAACCGATACGGATCAAGGACCTGGTCGAGTTCGACGGCGTGCGCGGCAACGACCTGGTGGGCTATGGCCTGGTGGTCGGCCTGAACGGCACCGGCGACGGGCTTCGAAACGCGCCCTTCACCGAGGAGATCATGGCCAACCTGCTGGAACGGCTGGGCGCCAATGTCACGGGAGAGGAGTTCCGGCCGAAGAACGTGGCCGCGGTCTTCGTGACCGCGCAACTGCCTCCCTTTGCCCGGTCGGGATCGCGGATCGACGTGACGGTCTCGGCCATCGGCGACGCGAAGAGCCTCTTGGGCGGGACGCTGGTGATGACGCCGCTGAACGGGGCGGACGGGCAGATCTACGCGGTAGCGCAAGGCACGATCATCGCGGGCGGCGTGTCGGCGACGGGCCAGGCGGCCAGCGTGACCCAGGGGGTGCCCACCGCAGGGGTGATCCCATCCGGCGCGCGGGTGGAGCGGGAGGTGGACTTCGACTTCACCGGCCTGTCGGTGCTGCGGCTGGCGTTGAAGGCGGCCGATTTCACCACGGCGGAACGGATCGAACGTGCGGTCAATGCCGAGTTCGGTCGTCGCGTCGCGCAGATGCAGGATTCGGGCACGGTGGCGGTGGATATCGGCGCGACCGGCATGGAGTCGCCCGCGCATGTGTTGGCGCGGATCGAACGGATCCCGGTCGAGCCCGAGACGCGGGCGCGCGTGGTGGTGGACCAGCGGTCCGGGACGATCGTGATGGGGGCGGACGTGCGGATCAGTCGCGTCGCGGTGGCGCAGGGCAACCTGACGCTGCGCGTCGAGGAAAGCCCGCTGGTCGTCCAGCCCAATCCCTTTGCCGAGGGCGAAACGGTCGTGGTGCCGCGGTCCAATGCCTCGATCGGCAAGACCGGGACCGGGCTTGCCGAGATCAGTGGCGGAACCGATCTGGCCGAGGTCGTGGCCGGGCTGAACGCGCTGGGCGTGGCGCCGCACGACATGATCGACATCCTGAAGAGCATCAATGCCGCCGGCGCGCTGCATGCCGAGTTCGTGGTGAACTGATCCGTTTGAACCGAGCGGCGGGACCGCTGATCCCGCGGGGATCTCCGGTCAGCGCCGGCATTGACCCTGGATGTCAGCGAGGAGTGCCTGAAAGGCATCGACGAGCCTCCCGGCGCCGGGCCGCGCGTCGGGACGGCCGGAGTTGACCCTGCGGGGGAGCGGGCGTAAGCGGGATGGCAACCCCGGAGCAAAGCCAGACACGAGCATTCCCTTGGCCATTCACCTGCACCAGAACGACCTTCCCGACGGGCTGGCCCTTGGCCCGGTCGTCGCCATCGACACCGAGACCATGGGCCTTGACCCGCGCCGCGACCGGCTTTGCGTGGTGCAACTGTCGGACGGCAACGGCGATGCGCATCTGGTGCAGATCGCCCGGGGCCAGACCCGGGCGCCGAACCTGGAACGGCTTCTGACCGATCCGGCGGTGCTGAAGCTCTTCCACTACGGCCGGTTCGACATCGCGGTGATGAAGCGCGCCTTCGGGGTGACCACGGCGCCGGTCTGGTGCACCAAGATCGCCTCGAAGCTGGTGCGCACCTTCACCGACCGGCACGGGCTGAAATACCTGCTGGCCGATCTGGTCGGCGTCGATGTCTCGAAGCAGCAGCAGACCAGCGACTGGGGCGCCGAGGTGCTGACCGAGGCGCAGAAGGACTATGCCGCCTCGGACGTGCTCTACCTGCACCAGTTGAAGGCCGAGCTCGAGGTGCGACTGATCCGTGAGGGCCGGCTGGAGCTGGCCGAGCGGCTGTTCGCCTTCCTGCCGACCCGGGCCGAGCTGGACCTTCTGGGCTGGGAAGACGCCAATGACATCTTCCTCCACTGACCCCCTTGCCACCGGCCGCCGGGTCGTCCGCCGCGAGGCGGAGGCGCTGGAGCGGTTGGCCGGGTCGCTGGACGACAGTTTCGGCCGCGCCGTCGCGCTCTTGATGCAGGCCGAGGGGCGGGTCATCGTCTCGGGCATGGGCAAGTCGGGCCATGTCGCGCGCAAGATCGCGGCCACCTTCGCCTCGACCGGCACGCCGGCGCATTTCGTCCATCCGGCCGAGGCAAGCCACGGCGATCTGGGCATGGTGGCGCAGGGTGACGTGCTGCTGGTCCTGTCGAATTCGGGCGAGACGCCGGAACTGGCCGATCTCCTCGCCCATGCCAAGCGCTTTTCCATCCCGATGATCGCGATCTCGTCGCGTCCGGGATCGACGGTGATGCGGCAGGCCACGGTGGGCCTGCTTCTGCCCGAGGTGCCCGAGGCCTGCGAGAAGGGCATCGTGCCCACCACCTCGACCACGATGACGCTGGCGCTGGGCGACGCGCTGGCCATCGCGC
This sequence comes from Tabrizicola flagellatus, assembly GCF_008271465.1. Lineage (GTDB taxonomy): Bacteria > Pseudomonadota > Alphaproteobacteria > Rhodobacterales > Rhodobacteraceae > Tabrizicola > Tabrizicola flagellata. Next base: position 359,127 of record NZ_VMDU01000002.1, read on the forward strand.
TGATGGAGCATCGCGCCTTCACGCCCGAACATTTCCGCATGTTCCACCCCGGCGGCAAGCTGGGCGCGCGGCTGTTGAAGGTGCGCGACCTGATGCACGCCGACCCGCCGCTGGTGCCCGAGACCCTGGCGATGGGCGAGGTTCTGGTCGAGATCACGCGCCGCGGCTTCGGGGTCGTGGGGGTCACGGATGCGGCGGGCGATCTGGCCGGCATCATCACCGACGGCGACCTGCGCCGGCACCTGGAGGGGCTGATGCTGCACCGCGCGGGCGAGGTGATGACCCGTGATCCGCGGACCATCGGCCCGGATGCCCTGGCCGGCGAGGCGCTGGCCCTGATGAACGACCGCAAGATCACCTGCCTTCTGGTGACCGAACCCGGCAGCCGCCGGGCAATCGGCATCCTGCATGTGCATGACTGCCTGCGCGCCGGGGTCGCCTGACGGTGGCGCGGGCTGACACGCATACCCGGGTGGTGAGCTGGCTCAAGGTCGTGCTGCCGCTGGCGGCGCTGGCGATCCTGTCCACTCTGTTCCTTGTCGCGCGGCGGATCGATCCCGAGGACGCGCTGCCCTATGCCGAGGTGGATGTCCGCGACCTGGCCCGTGAGCCTCGGATGACGGCGCCGACCTATGCGGGCACTACTTCGGACGGGGCTGCCCTGACCCTGCATGCGGACGAGGCCCGACCTGCCGCCGAAGCGACCGAAGCGGCGGCGATAGAACTTCGGCTTGAGCTGGCCACGCCCGACGGTGCGCGGACCGAGCTTGCAGCAGCCAAGGCGCAGATGGACAGGGGCGCGCAACAGGTTGTCCTGTCGGGCGGCGTGACCGTCGCTACATCGTCCGGCTACCGGCTGGAGACAGAGGAGATCCTGGCCCGGCTGGACCGGACCGGGCTGGAAAGCCGTACCCCGGTGACAGCGACCGGCCCGGCGGGCGAGATCCGTGCCGACCGCATGGTGCTGCGTCAGGACATCCAGACCCCGGGTGCCTATGTTCTGGTTTTCAACGGGGGTGTCCGGCTGGTATACCGGCCGGGCGGCTAGAGGCGCTGCAGAGGTTTTCGCATGGCATTTCCGTTTCGCACGTTCCTTCTGGCGCTGGGCCTGTCCCTTGCCGCCTCGGTGGCGGCAGCCCAGCAGAAGATCGCCTTCGGTGACCTGAACCAGGACACGACCCTGCCGGTCGAGGTGCAGGCCGACCAGCTGACGGTGAACAACGCCGACGGAAGCGCCGTGTTCAGCGGCAACGTGGTCGTCACCCAGGGCGAGATGAAGCTGGCCGCGGCCGAGGTGCGGGTGACCTACGGCGCCGACCGCAAGAGCATTGAAAGCCTTGTCGCCTCGGGCGGGGTGACGGTGACCAATCTCGGCGATGCGGCCGAGGCGCGCGAGGCGACCTACACCATAGACAGCGGGGTCATCGTGCTGACCGGCGATGTGCTGCTGACGCAAGGCCCCTCGGCGATGGCGGGGCAGAAGCTGACGATCAACCTGAAGGACGGGACGGGTGTGATGGAAGGTCGTGTCACCACCACCTTCCGGCCGGGGGACAACTGATGGCGGGGACCCCGGGCCAGAGGCCGGATCTGACGGTGACCGACGGCCAGGCCGGTTTGCAGATCCGCAGCTTGCGGAAAAGCTACAGGAAACGGCCGGTGATCCGCGATGTCAGCATGGACCTGCGCCGCGGCGAGGTGGTGGCGCTTCTTGGCCCGAATGGCTCGGGCAAGACGACCTGTTTCTATGCCATTGCCGGGCTGGTGATGCCCGAGGGCGGACAGGTGCTGATCGACGGCAAGGATGTGACGGCCCTGCCGATGTATCGCCGCGCCCGGCTGGGGATCGGCTATCTGCCGCAGGAAGTCTCGATCTTCCGCGGGCTTTCGGCCGAGGACAACATCCTGGCCGTGCTGGAGATCGTCCAGCCCGACCGCCACAAGCGGCGCGAGCGGCTGGAAGAGCTGTTGTCCGAGTTCTCGATCACCCATCTGCGGCGCACGCCGGCGCTGGCGCTCTCGGGCGGCGAACGTCGGCGGGTGGAAATCGCCCGCTGCCTGGCGGCGGATCCGAAATACCTGCTTCTGGACGAGCCCTTTGCCGGGGTCGATCCGATCGCGGTGGGGGAGATCCGCCACCTGGTCCACGACCTGAAGGCGCGCGGGATCGGGGTGCTGATCACCGACCACAACGTCCGCGAGACGCTGGAAATCGTGGACCGGGCCTACATCCTGCATGATGGAAAGGTGCTGATGTCGGGCACCACGGACGAGGTCGTGCGCGACGAGACCGTGCGCCGGGTCTATCTGGGCGAGAACTTCCGCATCGTCTAGGCGACCCTGCGGAATGTGACCATCGATTCGGTTGACAAGCCGGGTTCGGCTGGCGCCAAATACCTGTAATGAGCGCGTTACATGCCCATGTCTCCGGCCTGCATCCAGCGGTGTCTCCGCCCGGCGAAACTGGCGTGACGCGACGTTTCTTCGGTTCATTGTCGGACGGACGGACCGGAAGGGGCTGACGCTCCGTTCCGGTCTGTCAGCATGCGAAAAGGAGAGATCATGCGCTATCAGATCAGTGGGAAACAGATCGACGTCGGTGAGGCTCTTCAGACCCATGTCAAGGCTGAATTGGGTGAAGTCGTTGAAAAATATGCCCAACGCCCGACCGAGTGCGTGGTGGTCTTCTCGCGCATGGCGCATGAGTTCGTCTGCGAGGCGACGATTCATCTGTCCACCGGCCTGACGGCGCAGGCCCGGGGACATGCGTCGGAAATCTACGCGGCCTTCGAGTCCTGCCGCGAAAAGATGGACAAGCAGCTGCGTCGCTACAAGCGGCGGATCCGCAACCACCACTCGAACCGCTCGGCCCCCGTTGAATTCGCCGGGGCGGCCTCGTATATCCTCGCCGCAAACGAGGACGCCGAAGACGCCGAGCCCGAAAGCCTTCAGCCCGTGGTGATCGCCGAGATGGAGACGAAGATTCCTTCGATCACCGTCGGCGAGGCCGTGATGCAGATGGAGCTGGCCGGGCAGAAGATGCTGGTGTTCCGCAACGAGGGCCATGGGGGCGTGAATGTCGTGTACCGTCGGGACGATGGCAACATCGGCTGGATCGATCCCCGCAACAGCAAATGAAGCGTCCCCGTGACGCAGGAACAACGCCGATCCATGGAACTTTCCAAGCTGCTTGTCCCGGGCGCCGTCCGCGTGGTCGGACAGTTCACGTCGAAGAAGCGCCTGTTCCAGGAACTTGGCGAGATCGCCGCCCAGGCCTACGGGCTGAACGGGGCGGCGGCCATCGAGGGTCTGCAAGAGCGGGAAACGCTGGGGCCGACGGGCGTGGGGCACGGGATCGCCCTGCCGCATGCCCGGCTGGAGGACCTGAAGTCGATCGTCGGCGTCTTCGTCCGGCTGGAAAAGCCGCTGGACTATGACAGCGTGGACCGTCAGCCGGTCGATCTGATCTTCGGTCTGTTCGCACCGAAGGATTCGGGCGTCGATCATCTGAAGGCGCTGGCGCTGGTCAGCCGGACGATGCGGGATCAGGGCGTGGTGGCCAAGCTGCGCGCGAATTCCGATCCCGCCAAGCTCTATGCGATCCTGACCGAAGCCCGGGCGCCGCAGGCCGCCTGAGAGACGGGCTCGTCGTGGACTTCGTCCCTCCTCGCGAGGCTGCGACGAGGCGGCGGAGCCGCACGAGGAGCATTCAGCCGCGCCAGCGGGCGAAGCCGAATCCCATGTAATCGCGCGCATAGGCCTCGGCGGCGGCGGTTTCCAGGCTTTCGTCCCAGATCGACTCGAGCTCTGCCGCGGCAGGGTCGGGACCCAGTCTGGGCGCGGCCACCCCGACTTCGGCGGCCAGGCGGGCAAGGCCCTCGCTCAGGCGATCCTCGCGCAGGAGGTGGTCGAGCGGGTGGAAGCCGGCAAAGCCCTGGACCAGCGCGGTCTGGCTGCACAGGCTGGGGTCCACGCGGGCCCCGGTCTGGCCGGCAACCGCGAGGCGGCAGTAGTTCAGGAAGATCAGGAAGGCCGCGCGTTCGGCCTCCGGCGTCGGGAAGGGCGCGCCCGGGGGCTGAAGTTCGGCGAGGAAGCCGTTGATCAGGATGCGGCGCAGGTCCTGCGCCTCGCCCATCACGATCTTGCGGCGAAAGGCGGCATGGGCGCGCAGGAGCGGGTGGCGGAGCACCGTGAAGCTGCGGTGGCCGGGATGCCGGCGCTTCCATTGGCGCAAGGATTTCTGCTCGAAGCCTTCGGTCACGGCACCGAGGCTTGCGAACCAGTCGCGGATCGGGGTTTCGGGGCCGGAGCGGATCGGCAGGAACAGAAGGCCCGCCTCCGAGGCAAGCGCCGTCGGCACGCCCGCCGCCCGCCGCGGCTCGAAACTGGGGGTGCGGCCCAGGTTGAACACATCGACGGCAGCCGCCGCCTCGGCCAGCGCCTCGGGGTTTTCCAGCTTGTCCTCGATAGGCCCGGGGTTCTGCTTCTTCAGCGTGTCGTCCAGCGTCTTCAGCCGCGCCTCGACGCCCAGGAAGGCCGCGAGCCCGTTCAGCACATCGAGCGAGCCGAGATCCTCGTAATCGAGGTAGAAGGCGGTCTGCCCGGTGGTCTGCAGCGCGTTTAGGATCAGAAGCTGGAAGGCCTGGATGTCGCGCAGATGGGCCAGGAACTCCGGCACGTCGAAGCGGACCTTCGCGGTCTTGAGCCGCTTGGGATGGGTCAGCTTCCACTGGTCGGTCGCCTGGGCGATCTTCCAGCTGACATAGCTTTCCAGCGGGTTGCGGGTCAGCACGATCTTGGCGCAACCGGGGTCGGGCAGCACCTCGTCCAGGATGCGCAGGTCGTGGTCGTGGAAGAAGCGGAACCCGGGCAGCCCATCGGTTTCCTCGCGCAGCTTGCGCAGCAGGCGGCCGGGGTCGCGGTCGCGCTCTTCCATCGTGATCCCGAACAGCTCGGTCCGGTCCTTGCGGCCAAGGATGTAGCGGTTGAACACCTCGCCGTGGCTGACCACGCCCGGCAGCGCGTTCAGGTTCGCCTCGAGCAGGTTCGACCCGGTGCGCATCTCGGCAAAGACCACGAAGGAGTGAAAGCGCGGCATCAGCGGACGATCCGGGGGCGCGGAAGGCTCTGGTGGGGCTGGGCAAGCTCGGCGTCGGCAGGGAAGTCTCCCATCAGGACGGGTGCCATGCCCTGGTTGCGCAGGTCCTGGAGGAAGGCCCCGAACCCTTGCAGAGGGATCAGCGACGGCAGGTCGCTGACGCGGTGCGCGGCGCGCGGATTGAGGGCGTCGACCAGTTGCTCCAGCGGCTCGGCCGGGTTCTCGACGAACTCGGCCAGCGACCAGATCCGGATGGAGGCGCGCGCTTCCGGACCATTCAGCTGGGCAATGAACTCGCTTTCCACCTTTTGCAGGCGCGCCGCCTCGGCCCGCACCTCGGCGGCGCTGCGACCCGAGCGCCAGAGCGGGATGGCGAAGGCCCCGGTGATGGCAAAGATCGTGGCGTTCGGATCGCTTGCCAGGAACGGGGCGATGGCCTGTTCGTCGGCGGGGCCGAACTGGAAGCACTGGGTCTCGCCCCGGGTGTTCCAGATCAGGTTGGTCAGGAAGCTGCGCGGGTTGTAGTCGCGAAGCGTGGGGCTGTCCGACAGGCCGCCCTTGAACACGCTTTCGCCGCCCGCGAACTGGACCCGGTCGAAGTCGAAGAGATGGCCATGCACGCGGGCATCCAGCGCGCGGGCAAGCCAGGGCTGGAAATCGTCGAACAGCTCGGCGAATCCGGAAAAGACGCCATAGGGCGCGGCCGACCTTGTGCTGCCGTGGGCGCGGGTCGGAAAGCGGCTTTGCATGTAGAGGCCGGGGCGACCCTTCAGCCGCCGCTCGACCGCCTTGGCGAACAGGCGGTTGATCTTGCCGGGGTTGGGTTCCGGCGCCAGCGCCCGGTCGCCGTCGGGGCCGAGGAAGGTGCGGTAGAGCAGATCGGCCCGTGGCCAGATCTTGCGGGCGAGGAAGGCATCGGCCTGGCGAAGAAGGTGCAGGTGATCGTCGTAGAACACATGCGGGCGGCCCTGGTAGTCGAACTTGGACAGGGTCAGCGACCGGCTTTCGATGCGGTTAGAGACCTGCCGGACCAGGCTTTGAAAATAGCTTTCATCCGGGATCCAGACCCTGCGGAAGTATCGGTCGATCGCGGGACGGTCGGGATAGGAGAGAACGGCCTGGAGCGTGGGCCGGGTCAGGCACCACCATTGGCTGCCCAGATGCGGGACGAGGCCCGGGGGCAAGCGGCGGCGAAAGCGCAGGGCGCGTTGCAGGGCGACATAGCCGTCGAACAGCCGGCGCTGCCGTTTCCAGGCGAAGGGAAAGCGCAGGGTGAAGCGTTCCTCGTTCAGCCCGCCGACCGTCCAGCCGACATCGGCGGTGGTCACGCTTTCGATGAAATCGGTGTGCGGATGCGCAGCAAGATGCGCCTTCAGCGCGTGAACGGGCCGGATCGGCAGGCAGGAGCCCGAAGCGAGCATCACATGGGAGACCGCCGGAAACTCGGCCAGCATCAGGGTCGCGGCGTCGAGGGTGGCCTGAACGATGCCGAAGGTGCCCCATTCGCAGGGGGACCGGCGGGAAAACCGGATGTCGGGCAGATCGGCCAGCGCAGCGGACAGGCCGTCGGCCTGATCTTGCGGCGTGCGGGCATCGACATGGATCACCACCGGGCAGTCATGCAGGGCCCAGTGCCGCGCCAGCTGCGCCGCGCGGTCGAGGTCCGCGTGACACAGCATGACGATGCCCAGCGTGCTGTCCCCGGTCACGCCCAGTTTCCCTTCGACATCAGGCCCAGAACCTCCAGCTGACGCCAGTTGACATATTTCTCGCTCCAATTGCACCAGAGATCGCGTTCGCGGGCGATCCCCTCGCGGTAGGCGCGGTATTCCTGGCTTTCGGCGTAATGCTGGCCACGGGCCAGCTCCTCGGCCGCCCTGGCGGCGAAGGTGTCGAGGAATTTGGCATGCAGGAGAACGCCCGAGGGCCGCTCTCCGCCCTGGTCGTCGTAGGTCAGGTTCAGCGCGCGCGGCAGCAGCATGTGGGTCGAGGAGACATAGGCATAGCTGCGGTGCCATTTCACCAGCGGCGTCTTGTTCATCGCCGGGGCATGTTTCGGCCGGTCGGTGAAGAACAGACGCGCCCGGGGGCCGCCCTGGATCCAGAGGTTGCGATACAGGGGGTTGCGGCTGATGACGTAGTTGCCGCTGTCGAAATACTGCGCGATCTCGAAGGGGTTCTGCCCCTCGCGGTAGGGTTGTTCGTGCATCGCGCCCTTGGGATACATGTCCAGCATCATGGCCGAGAAGCTGGGCGTCTCGGCGCTGTCGAGCCAGTCGGTCAGCGCACGCAGCGGGCGGGTCTCGCAGAAGGGATAGACCAGGAATTCGTCCACATCGACGGTCAGGCACCAGCGCCCGTGACCGTGCCGGCGCAGAAGGTGCATCAGCCAGTCCATGCCGAAGCGCGACTGCCTGTAGCTGTGCGTGGTGGACCAGAGCGAGACATCGGGCTGATCGGCCAGGTATTCGCGCGTGCCGTCGTCGGACCCGTTGTCCACGATCAGGAAATGGTCGATCCCGAGCCTGCGGTAATAGGTCAGGAAATAGGGCAGCCGGATGCGTTCGTTGCGCATGGTCGAGAACAGCAGGATCGGCTGGGCCGGCAGGCCGGCGGTGCGGTCGGCGACCGACCTCAGCTGGCGGCCCCGGCGCCAGGCGCGGGCGAGGAGATAGCGACGATGTGTGCGCAGCCGGATCAGCGTCCTCAGGCCCATGGACCGCCCCCTGCCTCCGCGCCCCGCCCCGTCATATCCAGCCGCCCCGCGACATCAGACCCAGAGCCTCCATCTGCCGCCAGCCGGTGTAGCGGGTGGACGCGCCACAGTGCAAGACCGGGTCGGCGGTCAGCCGGTCGTAGTAGGCGGCATACTGGGCGGCATCGCCGAAATGTTCGCCGCGGGCCTTCTCCTCGGCCGACCGTTCGGTGATGCCGGGCAGGAACTTGGTGTGCAGAAGGACACCCGAGGTCAGCTCTCCACCATCGGTGGCATAGACCTCGTTCAGCCGTGCGGGCAGAAGGGCGTGGGTCGAGTTGACATAGGCCTGCCGCCAGTGCCAGCGGACCAGCGGGATCTTGTTCAGCGTGGGTGCCTTGCGGGGTTCCGCCGCGAAGAAGGCCCGCGCCCGGGCGCCGCCCTGGATCCAGAGGTTGCGCATCCGCGGCTGGACCTGGACCTGGTAGTTGCCGGCGTCGAACCAGCCGAGGTGCGCCAAGGGGTCGTCCTCCGGCGCGACCTGGCCCTGCGAGACCGGGCCTTCGGGATACATGTCCACGATCAGCGCGCCAAAGCTCGTCCGGCCCTGCTGCTCCAGCCAGTCGGTCAGGGCAGGCAGGGGGCGGGTCTGCCAGTAGGGGTAGATCAGCAGTTCGTCGGCATCCAGCGTCAGGCACCAGTGGCCGTGGCCATGGCGCATCAGGAGCCAGGTCAGCCAGTCCATCCCGAAGCGCGAGGCCTTGTAGCTGCCCTGCGTGTGCCAGAGCGAGACATCGGGCTGATCGGCCAGCAGCCCGGCCGTGCCATCCGTGCTGGCATTGTCCACGAAAAGGAAATGCCGCACCCCCAGCGCGCGGTGGTGACGCAGGAAATGCGGCAGTCGGTGGGCCTCGTTGCGGACGCAGGAAAAGCCGAGGATATCGCCGGCGGCGATCTGCGCCGTCCGGTCGGCCAGAGCAGACAGCTGTCCTCTGCGACGAAAGGCCCGCAGCAACAGACGCTGCCGGTTCCGGCGCAGCCTGAGCGCAAGCAGCGCGCCTGTCAGCCCGCGTGGAGGGTCGTCCAGGGTGCCGATCGGGCAGGCATGTGGCAGCCGCCGAAGGGGCGAGAGTGCCGATCCCAAGCCTATTGCGCCGCCTTCTGCATCGCGGTCAGGTCGTTGAGGAAGCTGGCGAATTCCTGCCCGAACTCGGGCCGGGCCAGGCCGAAGGCGACGGTGGCCTGCAGGAACCCGATCTTCGAGCCGCAGTCATAGCGCTGGCCGCGGAAGCGCAGGCCGAAGACCGAGTTGGGCTTCTTCGCTTCCTGCGCGATGGCGTCGGTCAACTGGATCTCGCCGCCGGCGCCCTGCTTGATCTTGTTCAGATTGGTCAGCACCTTCGGCGTCAGGATGTAGCGTCCGATCACCGCCAGGTTCGAGGGCGCATCCTCGGGGCGCGGCTTTTCCACCATGCCCTTGACGCTGACGATCTCGCCATCGTCCCTGTCGATGTCGAGAACCCCATAGCTGGAGGTCTTCTTCGGCGCGACTTCCATTGCCGCGACCATGCAGCCGCCGGTTTCGGCATGGGCCTCGACCATCTGTTGCAGGCAGGGCTTCTCGGCCGCGATCACGTCGTCGGGCAGAAGCACGGCGAAGGGTTCGTTCCCGATCAGGCGACGGGCGCACCAGACGGCATGGCCAAGGCCCATCGGCCGGTTCTGCCGGACATAGGCGATGGCGCCGGAATCCATGTTGGTGTCCTTGAGGATCTCCAGCAGGTCGGTCTTGTTCTTGCGCCGCAGCTCGGCCTCAAGTTCCGGCGCGTGGTCGAAATAGTCCTCCAGCGCGGACTTTCCGCGCGAGGTGACGAAGATGAATTCCTTGATCCCGGCGGCGCGCGCCTCGTCGATGGCGTACTGGATCAGCGGACGATCCACGAGCGTCATGATCTCTTTCGGGATCGACTTGGTCGCGGGGAGGAATCGCGTGCCAAGCCCCGCCACCGGGAATACCGCCTTGGTGATCTTTCTCGGTTTCATCTGACTCGTCCCAACTTCATCCGGTCTTGCGCAATGTTTCTGGCTCAATGGTGATCGCAGCCGAATCTGACCTTAAACGGGCAGCGCCGCGGCAATATTCGTAACCTGCATCAGTCCCCCGGCCTTCGCATCAAAAAAAGACAGCAGGACGACAATCCATACCGCCGTCGGCGGAATCACGGGGAATTTTCGGCAAGCATCGTCTCGATGACCGGCACGTCGGACGGGTTGTTCAACTCCCAGAACTGGCGGCCGCGCGATTGCACCTCGACACACAACACCGGGCGGCCCTGTTCAAGGAAGCGCAGCTGTTCCAGCCCTTCCAGCTGTTCCAGCGGGCCCATGGGCCAGGTCGGATAGGCAGCCAGCGCGGCGGGGCGGTAGGCATAGACCCCGACATGGTGATAGACCGGAGTGGGTTCGTCCGGGGCATAGTCGGACCCGGTATAGGGGATGACCTCCTTCGAGAAGTAGAGCGCGCGGCCCCCGGCGCCGAAGACGGCGGTCGTTCCGCCCACCCGGCCGGCGCGGCGGTCGGCCAGAAAGCCCGCGACCGCCCGGCCGTCACAGCGCAGGACGGGGGTCGCGATGTCGGCCTGCGGATCCCTGGCAAGCCCGGCCACCAGATCCTCGACGAACCAGGCCGGCGTCAGCGGCGCATCGCCCTGGAGGTTCACCACCACGTCGAAACCCGGCAGCTTCGCGGCTACCTCGGCACAACGTTCGGTGCCGTTTCTTGCGGCGGATGAGGTCATCACCACCTCGGCCCCGAAGCCGCTTGCATGGTCGGCGATGCGGTCGTCGTCGGTGGCCACCACCACCCGGTCGATGCCCTTCACCGCCATTGCCGCTTCCCAGCTGCGGCGGATCAGGGTCTTTTCGCCGTCCGGGCCGCGCAGCGCGACCAGCGGCTTGCCGGGATAGCGGGTCGAGGCATAGCGGGCGGGAATGGCGATCAGGGTCTTCATTTCAGCACGACTCCCGGGGCGAAGGCGATGAAGAACGGGTTGTCCCAGCCAGGCTTGCCATAGCCCAGCGCAGCATGGTCGTCGAAGCGCACGACCCGCCCGCCCGCGGCGCGCAGGACGGCGTCGCCCGCCGCCGTGTCCCATTCCATCGTCCGGCCGAGGCGGGGGTAGAGGTCGGCCTCGCCGCTTGCCACCAGGCAGAACTTCAGGCTGGAGCCTGCGCTGGTCATGTCGCGCACGGCGTAGCGGCCGATGTAGTCGTCGGTGGCCTGGTCGCGGTGCGATTTCGAGGCCACCACCATCAGCGCGGCGTTGTCGGGGGTGGAGACGTGCAGTTGCCGCACCGGTCCGGGTTCGGGGCCGAAGGGGCCGGTCTCCTCGACCGCCGTGCCGTCGGGCCGGGTGTAGAACAGCCGTCCCTTCGCGGGCGCATAGACGATGCCGCAGACCGGCACGCCGTCCTCGACATAGGCGATGTTCACGGTGAAATCGCCGCGGCGCTGGACGAATTCCTTGGTGCCGTCCAGCGGATCCACGATGAAGAAGGTTCGCGCGGTCAGGGCGTGGCTTGCGGCCTGTTCCTCGGTGATGAGCGGCACATCGGGAAAGGCCGCGCGCAGACCGGCCGAGATCACCGCATCGGCTGCCATGTCCGCCTCGGTCACGGGCGAGGCATCGCCCTTGGCGCGGACCTCGAAATCGGGGCCCGCATAGACCTGCATGATCCGGTCGCCGGCCTGCAACGCCAGTCGGCGGAAAAGCGGCACGAGTTGCTGAAGATCCATGACCGCTCCCGTGGCGATTGAAGAACCTGACGCGCGCCCTTATCCTGCCTCGTCAACGGAACGGCAAGGTTTCCCGTGGAAACATGCCGGACGAGACAGGGTTTGCGGCATGTTCCGGCACCGGCAATACGACCGATCGTGGTTCAGTCTGGGGTTCGAGACCCTGGAACTGATCTACCATGTCGCGGTGCGCAACATGCGCAAGACCCATCACAATGCGGTCCTCGGCCTTGTGATGGCGATCATCCAGTCGCTGCTGATGCTGCTGGTGATGTATTTCATGATGAGCCTGTTCGGCATGCGCAGGATCGCGGTGCGCGGCGACTTCATGCTGTATGTCATGTCGGGCGTCTTCATGTTCATGACCCATATCAAGGCGATCGGCGCGGTCGCCTCGGCCGACGGGCCGACCTCGAGCATGATGATGCATGCGCCGATGAATCCGATCATCTCGATCATGGGGGCAGCGCTGGGGTCGCTCTACCAGCAGACCCTGGCCGCTGCGGTCATCCTGTTCGTCTATCACGCCGCCATTACCCCGGTGACGATCGATGACCCGGTCGGCATGATGGGCATGTTCCTGTTGTCGTGGTTCAGCGGGATCGGCATCGGCATGATCTTCCTGTCGGCCATGCCCTGGCAGCCCGAGGCCGTCAGCATCATCAAGACGCTCTATCAGCGGATCAATGTCCTTGCCTCGGGCAAGATGGTGCTGGCCAACAACCTGCCGCCAAATCGCAGGGACTGGTTCGACTGGAACCCGCTGTTCCACACCATCGACCAGGCGCGCGGCTTCGTGTTCCTGAACTACACGCCGCGATACACCAGCTATGACTATGCCATCTGGTTCGCGCTGGCCTGCATCCTGATCGGCCTGATGGCCGAGTTCTTCACGCGCCAGCACGCCTCGGCAAGCTGGAACAAGCGGCACTGACCGGGGCAGGTCGTGGGGCTTGCCCTCGAAGCTCAGTCCTCCAGCAGCCGGTCCATGGCGGCGGCGGCATGGTCCGGGTCACCCTTCTCGATGGCGGCGACAAGGGCTTCGTAGTGCGGGGTCCGCGCGGCTGCCAGTCCTTCGGGTGGGGCGAGGAGATCCGAGGTCAGGCGACCTTGCACCGCATGCGCGATGCCGAACTCCAGAAGCGCGGTCGCGGCGCGCAGGAAGGGATTGCCCGAGGCCTCGGCGATCACGCGATGGACCTCGAACTCGGCGAGGGCGAAGGGTTCCGGCTGATGGGTCATGACGCTGCGCTGGTTCAGCCAGTAGTAGAGCAGCCGCACATGTTCCGCCTCGCGGCTTGCCGCAGCCTGGCGGGCGGCCTGAAGCTCCAGCCCGCGACGCACCAGCCGGAAATCGGCCAGGAAGGCGGGCGAGGGGCCGCTTTCCAGCTTCCAGGTCAGGATCTGGCGGTCGAAGAGGTTCCAGCGCGACTGCGGCAGCACGCGGGTACCGACCTTGGCGCGCGCCTCGACCAGGCCCTTGGCCTCCAGCGTCTTCAGCGCCTCGCGCAGCACGGTGCGCGAGACGCCGAAACGGTCCATCATCTCGGCATCGCCCGGCAGGCTTGAGCCCACGGGCATCTCGCCGGACACGATGGCGCGGCCGACCTCGTTTATGACGTAGGAATGGAAGTTCCGCGCCGTCGGCCGCCCGGAGAGCGTTCGGATCAGGCTCCCGGGTTCGCTCATCTCACTTGGTCCAAGAGGTTACGTTCGGCGCGGCCCGGCCCGGAACACCAGGCGTTGCAGCACGATGAACATAAACAAAAGCACGCCGACGACAATCTTGGTCCACCAGCTGCTGAGCGTGCCGTCGAAGACGATGTAGGTCTGCACCAGGCCCTGCAGCATGACCCCGATGAAGGTGCCGGCGACAAAGCCGTAGCCGCCGGTCAAGAGCGTGCCGCCGATCACCACGGCGGCGATGGCGTCCAGTTCCACCCCCAGCGCGTTCAGGCTGTAGCCGGCCGAGGTGTAAAGCGAGAAGACCACCCCGGCGAGGCCGGCGAGGAACGAGGACAGCGCATAGATCGCGATGGTGGTGCGGGCGACCGGCACACCCATCAGCGCGGCCGAGGTTTCGGATCCGCCCAGCGCATAGACGTTGGACCCGAACCGCGTGCGGTGCGCCAAGAGGATTGCCACTGCAAAGACCGCCAGCATGATGATCCCGACCACGGTCAGGCGGCCTCCGCCCGGCATCAGGATGTAGCTTTTCGACACCCCTGAATAGAAGGCGTGCTGGATGCCGATGGAATCCGGCGACAGGACCGAGGCGCCACCGCGCGCGAGGAACATGCCGGCGAGGGTCACGATGAAGCTTGGCACCTTCAGGTAATGGATCGCCGCGCCCATGACCGCTCCGAAACAGGCGGCGACGGTCAGGGCGATGGCGAAGGCCACCAGCGGGTGCAGGCTCAGCCACATGATGAGGACGGCAATCAGAACGGTGGTGAAGCCGATCACAGCGCCCACCGACAGGTCGATCCCGCCCGACAGGATCACGAAGGTCATGCCGACGGCGGCAATCCCGAGGAAGGCGTTGTCGGTCAGGAAGTTGCCCAGGACCCGGGTCGAGAACATCGCCGGATGCTGCGTCACCGCCAGAAGGTAGGCGAACAGGAAGATGAGCGTGGTGGCCAGAAGCGGGCGCAGGCTGCGGGTCATTGCGATTTTCCGGGCAGGCGGCGGAACAGGCGCGCCGACAGGGGGGATTGCAGGACGAGGATCACGATGATGACGGCGGACTTCACGACCAGGTTGAACTCGGGCGAGAAGCCCGAGATCAGGATGCCGGTGTTCATCGCCTGGATGATCATCGCGCCCAGGACCGCCATCGGGATCGAGAAGCGCCCGCCCATCAGCGAGGTGCCGCCGATGACCACGGCAAGGATCGCGTCCAGCTCCAGCCAGAGGCCGGCGTTGTTGGCGTCCGCGCCGCGGATGTCCCCGGCGACGATCAGGCCGGACACCGCGGCGCAGAAGCCCGCGAAGGTATAGACGATCAGAAGCAGCGCACCCGAGGACAGACCGGCAAAGCGCGCGGCCGAGCGGTTGATGCCCACCGCCTCGATCAGAAGGCCAAGCGCGGTGCGACGGACGATCAGCGTGGCCAGAAGCATCAGCGTGAAGGCGATGACCACGGGCATCGGAAAGCCCAGGAACGACCCGGTGCCGATGAAGATCAGCACGGGGTCCGAGAAGGTGACGATGTAGCCTTCCGTGATCAGCTGGGCGAGCCCGCGGCCCGCGACCATCAGGACCAGGGTCGCGATGATCGGCTGGATTTCCAGCAGGGTGACGAGGATCCCGTTCCACAGCCCGCAGACCAGCCCCGCGCCAAGGGCGGCCAGCACTGCAAGCCAGGCGGGATAGCCCGAGGTGACCATGACCGCCGCGACGGCCCCGCTGATCGCCATGACCGCGCCGACCGACAGGTCCACGCCCTTGGTGGCGATGACCATGGTCATCCCGATGGCCAGGATCGCGACCGGCGCGCCCCGGTTCAGCACGTCGATCAGACTGCCGAACAGGCGGCCATCCTGCCAGGTGACGGTGAAGAAGCCGGGGAACAGAAGCCAGTTGACGAAGAGGACGGCGGCAAGGGCGATGACCTGCGGCCTGGTGACAAGGCTCGCCAGCGGGCGCGGGCGCGGCAGGGGAGGCTCGGTCGAGGGGCGAAGATCGACGGTCTGACGGGTCACGGGCGCACCTCTTGCGGGGTTCCGGCGATGGCCTGGACGATGGCGTCCGAGGCGATGTCGGGGCCGGCGAGTTCCGCCACCATCTCGCGGTCGCGCATGACGACGATGCGGTTGGAATAGGCCACCACCTCGTCCAGCTCCGACGAGATGACGAAGAGCGCCAGCCCCTCCTCGCGCAGGCGGTTGATGGTGCGGACGATCTCGGCATGGGCGCCGACGTCGATGCCGCGGGTGGGCTCGTCGAGGATCAGGAAGGTCGGGTCGATGGCCAGCCAGCGGGCGAGGATCACCTTCTGCTGGTTGCCCCCGGACAGAAGCTTGACCGGCATGTCATGGTTGGCCGCGCGGATGTCCAGCGCCTCGGCATAGCGGCCGGCGAGTTCGACCTGGTCCTCGCGGTTCAGGGCGCGGAACCAGCCCAGCTTGGCCTGCAGCGCGATGATGATGTTTTCCCGCACCGAGAGGTCGCCGAAGATGCCGTCCAGCTTGCGGTCCTCGGGGCAGAAGCCGAAGCCCGCCGCCACCGCCTGCGCGGGGTTGCGGATGGTGACGGGCCGGCCGTCCACCAGGATCTCGCCGCCCTCGGCGCCGTCGACGCCGAACATCAGCCGCGCCACCTCGGTCCGGCCCGAGCCGAGAAGCCCCGCCACCCCGACGACCTCGCCTTCGTGGACCGCGAGGTCGAAGGGGGCCAGGCCCTTGCGGTTCAGCCCCTTGAAGGCGACGCGGACCTGGCCGCGCGTCGATCCGGTCAGCGCGGTCGGGTGGTGTTCGAAGGCCACGTCCTTGCCCAGCATCATGCGCACGACATCGGTGGTGTTCAGCGTGTCGAGCCGCTGGGTCGCGACCTTGCGGCCATTGCGCAGGATCGTCACGCGGTCGGCCAGGTCGAAGACCTGGTCCAGGAAATGGGTGATGAAGATGATGGCCAGGCCCTTGGCCTTCAGCCCGCGCACCACCTCGAACAGGCGCTGCACCTCGTTGCGGTCAAGGCTGGCGGTCGGTTCGTCCAGCACCAGCACCTTTCCCGACAGTTCGACCGCGCGGGCGATGGCGACGATCTGTTGCACCGCCACGGAATATTCGGAAAGCTCGGCCCGCACGTCGATATCAAGCCCGTAGCGGGACAGAAGGTCGCGCGCCTGGGCATCGATCCGCCGGCGATCTACAAGGCCAAAGCGGGTGGGCTGGCGGCCGAGAAAGAGGTTTTCAGAGACGGAACGGTTCGGCAGCAGGTTGACCTCCTGATATACCGTGCCGATCCCGTAGCCCTGCCCGTGCAGCGGATCGCGCAGGTGGATCGGCTGGCCGTCGAGCAGCAGCTCTCCCGCGTCGGGGTGGTAGGCGCCGGTCAGGATCTTGATCAGCGTGGACTTGCCGGCGCCGTTCTCGCCCAGAAGCGCGTGCACCTCGCCGGCATTGGCCGCGAAATCCACATTGTCCAGCGCGCGGTGCTGGCCGAAGACCTTGACGATCCCCCGCGCCTCGAGCACCGGCCTTGCGGCTGCATCGGTCATCACTGCCTCCCGTTCCGTCCGCCAACTGTCCGCTTATCCCGCGGATAAAGCAATTCCGCCGGGCAGGGCCCCTCGCCCCGCCCGGCGGCGCCTCGGAGAGGAAACCTAGTATCCGAGGCCTTTGCGCCGCTCGTATTCGCCCTGCGGGTCGTCAGCCGGGGTGTAGAGCTTCGACTCGGTGATGATGAACTTCGGTGGCACGGTGCCGTTGTTCAGATAGGCATCCAGCGCCTCGAAGGCGGGGCCGGCCATGTTCGGGGTCAGCTCGACCGTGGCGTTGGCTTCACCGGCGACCATCGCAGCGAAGATGTCCGGGACCGCGTCGATCGACACGACCAGGATGTCCGAGCCCGGCTTCAGGCCCGCATCCTTGATCGCCTGGATCGCGCCCACCGCCATGTCGTCGTTGTGGGCATAGACGGCGCAGATGTTCTTGCCCCCGTCCTCGGCCTTGATGAAGCCTTCCATGACTTCCTTGCCCTTGGACCGGGTGAAGTCGCCGGTCTGGCTGCGGATGATGGTCAGGTTGGCCTTGCCCGCGATGGCTTCCTCGAAGCCCTGCTTGCGGTTGATCGCGGGCGAAGAGCCCACGGTGCCCTGCAGTTCGACGACATTGCACTGCTTGTCGCCGACGGCGCCGACCAGCCATTCGCCGGCCACGCGGCCTTCCTTCACCTGGTCGGAGGCGACCGAGGTCAGGTAGAGGTCTTCCGGTCCCTCGATGCCGCGGTCCAGAAGGACGACGGGGATGCCCGCTTCCTTTGCCTCGGTCAGCACTTCCTCCCAGCCGGTGGCCACGACCGGAGCGACCAGGATCGCATCGACGCCCTGCGCGATGAAGCCGCGGATCGCCTTGATCTGGTTTTCCTGCTTCTGTTGCGCGTCCGCGAACTTCAGGTCGATGCCCAGTTCGGCCGCCACCTGCTTGGTCACCGAGGTCTCCGCCGCGCGCCAGCCCGACTCGGACCCGATCTGCGAAAAGCCGATGACCTTGCCCTGAAGACCTTCCGCATAGGCGGCTGAAAGCAAAAGGCCACCCAGTCCCGCGCAAAGCGCGAGAGCCTTGAAAACGTTCATGATTTCCTCCCAATGGAAAACTTGGCCACTCTCCTCGGGTGGCTCAGGCGACGTTATCAAAAGTATTACTATATGCAACAAATTTCTTCCCTGTGCCTTGCGCGACCCAGCCGGACGCGGCCGTCGGGACGGTCGATGCCGGTTTCTGCCCAGGGCCCAGCCGGAGAGCGCGCAAGGCCCCCTGCACCAGATGCAGAGCATCATCGCATGCGGGCGCCCCAGCCAATTCCGCCACAGGTCCGCACCGATGCGGAAGATTTGCCGCAATGCCCGTCATGCAACCGTTGCAGGGCGGAAAACGCCTGCCTATATACGCCTCACACGGGCGCCGGGCCGCCAGACCTGACGTCTTCTCTCAAGGTGGGGATGCCTTCTGATCCAGGGTCCTTGCCGGAACATCGCCTGAACCAAAGGGATACACACATGGCCAAAGTCATCGGTATTGACCTCGGGACGACGAACTCCTGCGTTGCCATCATGGATGGTTCGCAGCCCCGCGTCATCGAGAATTCGGAAGGCGCGCGCACGACGCCCTCCATCGTCGGCTTCACGGAAAGCGAACGCCTGGTCGGCCAGCCTGCCAAGCGCCAGGCCGTGACCAACCCCGCAAACACCATCTTCGCCGTCAAGCGGCTGATCGGCCGCCGCCTGGGTGACCCGGAAGTCGAGAAGGACAAGAAGCTTGTCCCCTACAAGATCGTGGACGGCGGCAACGGCGACGCCTGGGTCGAGGTGCGCGGTGAGAAATACAGCCCCAGCCAGGTCTCGGCCTTCATCCTGCAGAAGATGAAGGAAACCGCCGAGTCGTATTTGGGCGAACCCGTCACCCAGGCCGTCATCACGGTTCCGGCCTACTTCAACGATGCCCAGCGCCAGGCGACCAAGGACGCGGGCAAGATCGCGGGTCTGGAAGTCCTGCGCATCATCAACGAACCGACTGCGGCCGCGCTGGCCTATGGCCTGGACAAGAAGGAATCCAAGACGATCGCCGTCTATGACCTTGGCGGCGGCACTTTCGACATCACCATCCTGGAAATCGACGACGGCCTGTTCGAGGTGAAGTCCACCAACGGTGACACCTTCCTGGGTGGCGAGGACTTCGACATGCGGATCGTGAACTACCTCGCCGAGGAGTTCAAGAAAGAGCATGGCGTTGACCTGACGCTGGACAAGATGGCGCTGCAGCGGCTGAAGGAAGCCGCCGAGAAGGCCAAGATCGAGCTCAGCTCCAGCCAGCAGACCGAGATCAACCAGCCCTTCATCAGCATGGACCGCAATACCGGGCAGCCGCTGCACCTGGTGATGAAGCTGACCCGCGCCAAGCTGGAAAGCCTGGTCGAGGATCTGATCAAGAAGTCGCTGAAACCCTGCCAGGCCGCGCTGAAAGATGCCGGCGTCAGCAAGGAGGACATCGACGAGGTGGTGCTGGTCGGCGGCATGACCCGCATGCCGCGCGTCGTGGAGGAAGTGACCAAGTTCTTCGGCAAGGAACCCCACAAGGGCGTGAACCCCGATGAGGTCGTGGCGCTGGGCGCGGCGATCCAGGCGGGCGTCCTGCAAGGCGACGTCAAGGACGTGGTGCTGCTGGACGTGACCCCGCTGTCGCTGGGCATCGAGACGCTGGGCGGCGTGTTCACCCGCCTGATCGACCGCAACACGACAATCCCGACCAAGAAGAGCCAGGTCTTCTCGACCGCCGAGGACAACCAGAACGCGGTGACGATCCGCGTGTTCCAGGGCGAGCGGGAAATGGCGGCCGACAACAAGCTGCTCGGCCAGTTCAATCTGGAAGGCATCCCGCCCGCCCCGCGCGGTGTGCCGCAGATCGAGGTGACCTTCGACATCGACGCGAACGGCATCGTCTCGGTCTCGGCCAAGGACAAGGCCACCGGCAAGGCGCAGCAGATCACGATCCAGGCGTCTGGCGGTCTGTCGGAGGCTGACATCGAGAAGATGATCAAGGACGCCGAGGCGAATGCCGAAGCCGACAAGGCCCGCAAGGAACTGGTCGAGACGAGGAACCAGGGCGAAAGCCTGCTGCACTCGACCCGGAAGTCCCTGGCGGAACATTCCGACAAGGTCGACCCGTCCACCGTCGAGGCGATCGAGCTGGCGATGAGCCCGCTGGAAGAGGCGCTTAAGGGCGAGGATGCCGGCAAGATCAAGTCGGCGATCCAGAACCTGACCGAGGCCGCGATGAAGCTGGGCGAGGCGATCTACAAGGCCAGCCAGGCCGAAGGCGGTTCGGGTGACGACGAGCCGCGTCCGGTGGACGACGACGATATCGTCGACGCCGACTTCGAGGACCTGGGCAACAACAAGCGGAAGTAAGCCGCGGGAACACGGGAAGGGGGCGGTCTGGCAACGGGCCGCCCCTCCTCGGTTCCAGATGGGGATTTTGCCGTGGCAAAGCGCGACTATTACGAAGTGCTCGGGGTCAGGAAGGGCGCTTCGGCCGAAGAGCTGAAGAAGGCCTATCGCCAGAAGGCGAAAGAACTGCACCCCGACCGCAACGCCGACAATCCGCAGGCCGAGGCCCAGTTCAAGGAAGTGAACGAGGCCTACGATGTCCTGAAGGACGAACAGAAGAAGGCGGCCTATGACCGTTTCGGCCATGCGGCCTTCGAAGGCGGCATGGGCGGCGGCCCGCGTCCCGGCGGCTATGGCCAGCAGGGCGACTTCGCATCCGCCTTCTCGGACGTGTTCGAGGACCTGTTCGGCGATTTCATGGGTCGTGGTGGCGGCGGCGGTGGCGGTCGCAGCCGGGCTCAGCGCGGGTCGGACCTGCGTTACAACCTGCGGGTTTCGCTGGAGGAGGCCTATTCGGGGATCCAGAAGACCATCCAGGTGCCCACCTCGGTGACCTGCGACACCTGCCACGGGACCGGCGCTGAAGGCGGGGCCGAGCCCGTCACCTGCCCGACCTGCAACGGTATGGGCAAGGTCAGGGCGCAACAGGGCTTCTTCACTATCGAACGCACCTGCCACCAGTGCAACGGCATGGGCCAGATCATCAAGAACCCCTGCCGGACCTGCGGTGGCCAGGGCCGGGTCCATCGCGAACGCCAGCTGTCGGTGAACATTCCGCAAGGGGTGGAAACCGGCACGCGCATCCGGCTGGCCGGCGAGGGCGAAGCGGGGCTGCGCGGCGGGCCGAATGGCGACCTCTATATCTTCATCGAGGTGAAGGAGCACGCGCTCTTCCAGCGCGACGGTATCCATCTGTTCTGCCGGGTGCCGGTCTCGATGCCGACAGCGGCCCTGGGCGGCGAGATCGAGGTGCCCACGATCGACGGCGGCAAGGCACGGGTAAAGATTCCGGCCGGGGCGCAGTCGGGCAAGCAGATGCGGCTGCGCGGCAAGGGCATGCCGGCGCTGCGGTCGTCGAACACGGGAGACATGGTGATCGAGCTTGCTGTGGAAACGCCGGTGAACCTGACGGCGCGGCAACGCGAACTCCTGCGCGAGTTCGAGAAGCTGAGCGAGGAAAACAATCCTGAAAGCTCCAGCTTCTTTTCCAAGGTAAAGGGCTTCTGGGACGGCATGAAGGGCTGACCGGGCCGCTCGTCGAGCATTTCATGCACTCCTCGCTCGGGGGCCCCCGACGAGACGACGAAGTCGCGCGGGGAGGCGTGCGGGGAGGCGGGCATTAACGCTTCCTCAACCATGCCGTGCGATTCCTGCCGACATGGTCAGGTCCTTCAACGAGCCCCTTCTGCCGTTGGTCGCGCCTGCGGGGGATGCCGATGAGGCGGAACCGCAGGCGCTGACCGGGCGGCTGCCCTCTTACATTGCCGACCACCGGCAGCGGTTGCGGGATCGGTTCATGCAGGCGGGCGGCGCGGCGCTGCCGGACTACGAACTGCTGGAGCTCGTCCTTTTCCGCGCCATCCCGCGGCAGGACGTGAAACCCCTGGCCCGGCTTCTGCTCGACACATTCGGCGATTTCAATCGGGTCGTCAGCGCATCTCCGGCGCGTCTCCAGATGGTCAAGGGCGCCGGCCCCGCCGTAGTGCTCGAGCTCAAGCTGATCGAGGCCGCCGCCCAGCGCATGATGCGGGCGCGGGTGATCCAGAAGCCGCTTCTGTCCAGCTGGGATGCGCTTCTGGACTACTGCCACACCACCATGTCGCACCGGGAAACAGAACAGTTCCGCGTCCTGTACCTCGACCGCAAGAACGTGCTGATTGCCGACGAGGAGCAGGCGAAGGGCACGGTCGACCACGTCCCCGTCTACCCGCGCGAAATCGTCAAGCGGGCGCTGGAACTGAACGCCTCGGCCCTGATCCTGGTCCACAACCACCCGTCAGGCGACCCGACGCCCTCGGATGCCGACCTCACGATGACCCACCAGGTCAAGGACGCCTGCGATGCCCTCGGTCTTGTGCTGCACGATCACCTGATCATCGGCAAGAGCCGCGAACTGAGCTTCCGCTCGCAGGGCTACCTTTAGCTTGTGCCTTGCGCTAGGCATGAGCACATGACCGAGTTCGACCTTGTCATCTTCGACTGCGACGGCGTGCTGATCGACAGCGAGATCATCAGCGCACGGATGCTTGTGGCCGAGTTGTCGCGGCTGGGCCTGACCATAGACCTGCCTTACGTCGAGCGCCATTTCCTCGGCCGCAGCTACCCCGTGGTGATGGAGACGATCCGCCGCGAGTTCGGTCTGGACCTTCCGCCCGACTTCGAGGCGCAGTACCGGGAAGCGCTTCTGGCTGCCTTCCAGACCGAATTGAAGGTTGTTCCGCATGTCCACGACGTGCTGTCGGCCATCGGCGTGCCATTCTGCGTCGCCACCTCGTCATCGCCCCGGAGGGTGGAAATGTCGCTGAAGCTGGCGGGCCTGAGCACACTGGTGGGCGACCGGGTGTTCACCTCTTCCCTGGTTCCCCGGGGCAAGCCCGCGCCGGACCTTTTCCTGCATGCGGCGGAAAGGATGGGGGCCGAACCGGCCCGTACGCTGGTGATCGAGGACAGCCTTACCGGCATCCGCGCGGGCCTCGCGGCTGGAATGACCGTCTGGCGTTTCGTCGGCGGCAGTCACCTTGGCCCCGAGGCGCCGGAAGAGCCGGAGGATGCCCGGCCCCACCGCAGGTTTGCCAGCTTCGCCGGGTTCTTCCAGATTGCGCCCGGTTTGCTCAGGAGGGCCGCATGAGCAGCGAACCCTCCCTTCAGGACGAAGCGGCCCGCGCCGGCTGGCTTTACTACGTTGCAGGGATGACCCAGGACCAGATCGCCTTCGAGCTGGGAATCAGCCGGCAGCGGGCGCAGCGTCTGGTCAGCCGGGCGATGGCAGAGGGGCTGATCCATGTGCGCCTGAATCACCGCATCGGTGCCTGTCTAGATCTCGAGGCCGCCCTGCGCGACCGCTTCGGGCTGGACCGGGTGCGCGTCGCCCCTGGCCTCGGCAATGGCGCCGACCCCGTGCGTGCGCTTGCCCCGGCGGCTGCGGCTGAATTGGAGCGGTTCCTGCGGATGCCGCAGCCGCTGGTGATCGCACTGGGGACGGGCCGGGCCATGCGGGGCATGGTGGACGCGATGGTCGAGATGGAGGCACCGCAGCATCGTCTGGTTTCACTGATCGGCAACATCGCGCCCGACGGCTCGGCCAGCTTCTTCGACGTGGTGATGCGGATCGCCGACAAGGTCCGGGCGCCGCATTACCCTATGCCTGTGCCGGTGATCAGCCCGACACCCGAAGAGAACGCAGCCTTCCACCAGCTTGGTCCGGTGCGGAAGGTGGTCGAACTGGCGCAGAAGGCCGACGTCATCTTCGTCGGCGTCGGCCAGATGTCGAATGACGCGCCGCTGCTGGCCGATGGCTTCGTGAGCCGAGACGAACTGTACGAGATGCAGGCTGCGGGTGCGGCGGGCGAGGTCGCGGGTTGGGTCTTCGATTCGGAGGGGCGCTACCTAGACCTTGGCACTAACCGCAGGACAGGCGGCGTGCGCGTGGCGCCGGGCCTGTCGCGCCCATCAATCGGAATTGCTGCTGGTGCATCAAAAGTGCCGGCAATCCATGGTGCATTGAAATCACGCATTATCAATGGCCTGGTAACTGACGAGCCAACGGCTCGGGCGCTTCTGGCGCGCGCCTGATCTTCGCAGATGCAGCGGAAGTAGGGGCTTGACGACTCTGGGTCACATGTGAGCATTTACCCAATAAGCGATGATTTGCTCATTCGCTGATCCAGGGAGGATATCATGACCAAGACCCTTCGCGCCCTCATGGGGGCAACGGCCCTTGCCACGCTTGCAGCTGTGGCCAGTGCCGAGACCACCATTACCGTTGCCACCGTGAACAATGGCGACATGGTCCGCATGCAGGGCCTGATGGACGACTTCTATGCCAAGCACCCCGACATCAAGGTCGAATGGGTGACGCTGGAAGAGAACGTCCTGCGCCAGAACGTCACGACCGACATCGCCACCGGTGGCGGCCAGTATGACGTCATCACCATCGGCACCTACGAGGTTCCGATCTGGGGCAAGCAGGGGTGGCTCGAAAGCCTGAACGACCTGCCCGCAGATTATGACGTGGACGACCTGCTGCCCGCGATCCGCGGCGGCCTGACCGTTGACGGCACCCTCTATGCCTCGCCCTTCTATGGCGAAAGCTCGATGGTGATGTATCGCAAGGACCTGATGGAAGCCGCCGGGTTGACCATGCCCGAGGCGCCGACCTGGGCCGACATCGAGGCCGCGGCCAAGGCGATGACCAACCGCGACGCCGACATCAACGGCATCTGCCTGCGCGGCAAGGCCGGCTGGGGCGAGAACATGGCCTTCCTGACCGCCATGTCGAACTCGTTCGGCGCGCGCTGGTTCGACGAGAACTGGGTGCCGCAGTTCGACCAGCCGGAGTGGAAGGCGACGCTCGACTTCTACCTGAACCTGATGAACAACTACGGGCCCGCTGGCGCCTCGAACAACGGGTTCAACGAGAACCTGACCCTGTTCAACCAGGGCAAGTGCGGCATGTGGATCGATGCCACCGTCGCGGCTTCGTTCGTGACCGGCAAGGATTCGACCGTGGCCGACAAGGTCGGCTTTGCGCTGGCGCCGGACAACGGGCTTGGCAAGCGCGGCAACTGGCTCTGGGCCTGGAGCCTTGCGATCCCGGCGTCGTCGGATGCCAAGGACGCGGCCAAGACCTTCATCAACTGGGCGACCAACAAGGACTATCTGGCGCTGGTCGCGTCGAAGGAAGGCTGGGCGAACGTTCCCCCTGGCACGCGGACCTCGCTGTACGAGAACCCGGAATACGCCAAGGTGCCCTTCGCCAAGATGACGATCGACAGCATCAATTCGGCCGATCCGAACAGCCCGACGGTCAAGCCGGTGCCCTATGTCGGCGTCCAGTTCGTCGCCATCCCGGAGTTCCAGGGCCTGGGCACCACGGTGGGCGAGATCTTCTCGGCCGCGCTGGCCGGGTCCAAGACGGCTGACGAGGCGCTGGCCGAGGCACAGGCCGCCGTCACCGAAGAGATGAAGGCCGCAGGCTACATCCAGTAACACCGACCCCGGGGAATGCCTCCCATTTCCCCCGGGATCACCTTCGGCTTGCGGGCCGCGATGTCCGCAAGCCGACCTTCCCCTCGATAGGCGCACGAGCCGGTTGCGTGGCCCCCGTGGTGGCCGCACCCTTTCGTCATCTGCTTCGGGAGAGAGCCCCATGTCCACCCACTCCAGCCGCCTCGCCGCCCGGATGATGGTTGCGCCATCGGTCGTCCTGCTGCTGATCTGGATGATCGTGCCGCTGGCGATGACGCTCTACTATTCGTTCCGGCTCTACCGGCTTCTGTCGCCGGACCGGACCGGATGGGTCGGGTTCAACAACTATCTCTGGTTCTTCAACTCGCCCGACTTCTGGCTGGCGCTGTTCAACACCCTGGCGCTGGTGGGCGGGGTCCTCGTCATCACCGTGGTCCTCGGCATCCTGATCGCGCTTCTGATCGACCAGCCCGTGAAGGGGCAGGGCTTCCTGCGGATCCTGGTCATCGCGCCCTTCTTCGTCATGCCCCCGGTCGCCGCCTCGATCTGGGAAAACCTGTTCATGCACCCGCAGAACGGGCTGTTCTCGGCCATCGCCCGGGGGTTCGGCGCGCAGCCGATCCTGTTCCTGGAGCAGTATCCGATGCTGTCGGTCATCGGCATCGTCAGCTGGGAATGGCTGCCCTTCGCCACGCTGATCCTCCTGACCGCGCTGCAATCGCTGTCGTCGGAACAGCTCGAGGCCGCCGAGATGGACGGGGCCTCGGCCTTCGCGCGCTTCCGCTACATCATCCTGCCGCACATGACGCGGGCGATCACCGTGGTCATCCTGATCCAGACCATCTTCCTGCTGGGCATCTTCGGCGAGATCTTCACCACGACGCAGGGCGGTCCCGGATCGGCGTCCACGACGCTCCCCTACATGATCTTCAAGCAGGCCATTGCGGCCAAGGACATCGGGCGGGCGGCGGCGGGCGGAATCATCGCGGTGATCCTGGCGAACATCGTGGCCTATTTCCTGATGCGCGGCCTTGGCCGGAACCTGGAGAACTGACATGGCCCGCGCGCTTTCCCACCGCCGCATGTGGATCACCACCGCCGCTGCCTGGGCCGTCGCCCTGCTGATCTTCTTCCCGGTCCTGTGGATGATCCTGACCAGCTTCAAGACCGAGCCCTCGGCCGTCGCCATGCCGCCGCAGTTCCTGTCGGCCGACTGGACGCTGGAGAACTATGCCGAGGTCTGGGCCCGGTCGGATTACCCCCGTTTCTTCTGGAACTCGGTCGTCATCGCGGTCGGCTCGACGCTGCTTGGCCTGGTGATCGCCATTCCGGCTGCCTGGGCGATGGCCTTCGTGCCGGGCAGGAAGACCAAGGACCTTCTGATGTGGATGCTCTCCACCAAGATGATGCCCGCCGTCGCGGTGATGATCCCGCTGTACCTGATCTTCCAGCGGCTGGGGCTGATGGACACCAGGATCGGCCTCGTCCTTGTCCTGATGCTGATGAACCTGCCGATCATCGTCTGGATGCTCTACACCTACTTCAAGGAAATCCCCGGCGAGATCCTGGAAGCCGCCCGCATGGACGGGGCCAATCTCTGGAACGAGATCGCCCATGTCCTGACGCCCATGGCGCTGCCAGGGATCGCCTCGACGATGCTTCTCAACATCATCCTCGCCTGGAACGAGGCGTTCTGGACCATCGTCCTGACCACCACCAGGGCGGCGCCGCTCTCGGCCTTCATCGCCAGTTTCTCGGCGCCGCAGGGCCTGTTCTACGCGAAACTCTCGGCAGCCAGCGCGATGGCGATCCTGCCGATCCTGATCCTTGGCTGGTTCAGCCAGAAGCAACTCGTGCGCGGCCTGACCTTTGGCGCGGTGAAGTGAGGACAACATGGGCAAGATCCAACTGACCAAGGTCCGCAAGGCGTTCGGCGAGGTGGATGTCATCCCCGGCATCGACCTGACCATCGAGGATGGCGAGTTCGTCGTCTTCGTCGGGCCGTCCGGGTGCGGGAAGTCCACGCTGCTGCGCCTGATCGCGGGGCTGGAGGATACGACCTCAGGCACCATCGAGATCGACGGCAAGGACGCCACCAACCTGCCGCCGGCGAAACGCGGCCTGGCGATGGTCTTCCAGTCCTACGCGCTGTATCCGCACATGACGGTGCGGAAGAACATCGCCTTCCCGCTGAAGATGGCCGGGATGGACCAGGCCGAGCAGGACCGCCGGGTGGAACGCGCGGCCAAGGTGCTGAACCTGTCCAACTACCTCGACCGCCGTCCGGGCCAGTTGTCGGGCGGCCAGCGCCAGCGCGTCGCCATCGGCCGCGCCATCGTGCGCGAACCGGCGGCCTTCCTGTTCGACGAACCCCTGTCGAACCTCGACGCCGCCCTGCGCGTGGGCATGCGGCAGGAGATCAGCGAACTGCACCAAAGCCTCAAGACCACGATGATCTACGTCACCCACGACCAGGTCGAGGCGATGACCATGGCCGACAAGATCGTCGTCCTGAACGCCGGCCGGATCGAGCAGGTCGGCGCGCCGCTGGAGCTTTACAACTATCCCCGCAACCTGTTCGTCGCGGGTTTCATCGGCAGCCCGAAGATGAACTTCATCGAGGGCGCGGAGGCTGCGAAGCACGACGCCCATACCATCGGCGTCCGCCCCGAGCACATCGCGGTGGGCGACGGTCCCTGGGAGGGGGTGGTCGGCCTGTCCGAACATCTCGGGTCCGACAGCTTCCTCAAGGTCGCGGTCGAGGGGATCGGCACCCTGACCGTCCGCGCCCCCGGCGAGGTCAATGCCCACCACGGCGACCGTATCCGGCTGGCCCCGGCCGGAAAGATCCACCGCTTCAACACGAATGGAATGGCCCTATGAGACTTGCCGGAAAATCCGCTCTGATCACCGGCGCCGCGCGCGGCATCGGGCTGGCCTTCGCCCGGGCCTACATCGCCGAAGGGGCCGAGGTCGCCATCGCCGACATCAACCTCGACGCCGCCCGCGCGGCGGCAGAAGCTCTGGGTCCGAAGGCCCATGCCATCGCGCTGGACGTGACCCGGCAGGACTCGATCGATGCCGGTTTCGCCGATGCCATCGAGCGGATGGGCAAGCTCGACATCCTGATCAACAATGCCGCGCTGTTCTCTGCGGCTCCCATCGTCGAGATCACGCGGGACGACTATGAGCGGCTGTTTGCGGTGAACGTGGCCGGCACGCTGTTCTGCCTGCAGGCCGCCGCGCGCCACATGATCGACCGGGGGCAGGGCGGGACGATCATCAACATGGCCTCGCAGGCCGGGCGGCGCGGCGAAAGCCTGGTGGCCGTCTATTGCGCCACCAAGGCCGCGGTCATCAGCCTGACGCAATCCGCCGGGCTGAACCTGATCCGCCACGGCATCAACGTGAACGCCATCGCGCCCGGCGTGGTGGACGGCGAACACTGGGACGGGGTGGATGCCTTCTTCGCGAAATACGAAGGCAAGCCCCTTGGTCAGAAGAAGCGCGAGGTCGGCGCCGCAGTGCCCTTCGGCCGCATGGGCAAGGCCGAGGACCTGACCGGCATGGCGATCTTCCTCGCCACCGATGAGGCCAGATACATCGTCGCCCAGTGTTTCGGCGTGGACGGCGGCAACTGGATGGCGTGACCCATGGACCTTGGACTTGACGGAAAACTGGCGGTGATCTCGGGCGGGTCGGTCGGCATCGGCCTTGCGGCCGCCCGGACGCTGGCGCGCGAGGGCGCGCGCGTGCTGATCGCCGCCCGCGACGGCGCCCGCGCGGCAGACGAGGCCGCCCGCATCCGCGCCGATTTCGGCCGCGACGCGCAGGCCGTCGCCGCCGATGTCACCACCGCCGAAGGCTGCGCCGCCGTGGTCGCCGCAGCCGCCGGGATGGGCGGGGCGGAGCTTCTGTTCAACAACGCCGGCACCGGCTCGAACGAGACGATCCTGGACGCGCCGGACGAGAAGTGGCTGCACTACTGGAACCTGCATGTCATGGCCGCCGTGCGCCTTGCCCGGGGCCTCGTGCCGCAGATGCAGGCGCATGGCGGCGGCGCGATCCTGAACAACGCCTCGATCTGCGCCGTCCAGCCGCTCTGGTACGAGCCGATCTACAACACCACCAAGGCGGCTCTGATGATGCTGTCGAAGACCATGTCGACCGAGTTCATCCCGCTCGGCATCCGGGTCAACACGCTGAATCCGGGGCTGATCCTGACGCCCGACTGGATCAAGACCGCCAAGGCCCTGGCAAGGGACGGCGACTGGCAGGGCTATCTGCAATCGGTCGCCGACGAACACGCCCCGATCCGCCGCTTCGGCACGCCCGAGGAACTGGCCGATATCATTGCCTTCCTGCTGTCGCCGCGCGCCAGCTACTGCACCGGCTCTACCTACCATGTCGATGGCGGCATGCTGAAAACCGTCTGAGGCCCCGAATGTCCCCCACCGTCACGCTTCCCGCCTACGACCGCTCGCGCCTGACGCCCGGCATCGTCCATATCGGGCTGGGCAATTTCCACCGCGCCCACATGGCCGTCTATCTGGATGACCTGTTCAACCTCGGGCTTGACCACGACTGGGCGATCCTTGGCGCCGGGGTGCGCGAGGGCGATGCCCGGATGCGCGAGGCGCTGAAGGCGCAGGATTGCCTGTCCACGGTGATCGAGCTGGACCCGAAGGGCAAATCCGCCCGCCGGGTGGGGTCGATGATCGACTTCCTGCCGGTAGAGGCGGACAACGCGGCGCTGATCGCGGCCATGTCCCGGCCCGAGATCCGCATCGTCAGCCTGACGGTGACCGAGGGCGGCTATTTCATCAACCCGGCGACCGGGCAGTTCGACCCGACGCATCCCGAGATCGTCGCCGATGCCGCGGACCCGCACCGGACCGCCTTCGGCGCGATCATCGCGGCGCTGAAGGCGCGTCGGGCCGCCGGCGTGGTGCCCTTCACCGTCATGTCCTGCGACAACCTGCCCGGCAACGGCCATGTCACCCGCGCCGCCGTCACCGGTCTTGCCGCACTTCGCGACCCGGACCTGGCCGACTGGATCGCGGCCCATGTCGCCTTCCCGAACGGCATGGTGGACCGCATCACCCCGGCGACGGGCCCGCGCGAACGGGCGATGGCGGCGGCCTTCGGACTGGCCGACGATCCGGTGCCCGTGACCTGCGAGCCCTTCCGGCAATGGGTGCTGGAGGACAACTTCCCCGCCGGCCGTCCGGCCTGGGAAAAGGTCGGGGTCACGCTGACCCCGCATGTCCACAATTTCGAGCTGATGAAGATCCGCATCCTGAACGGCGGCCATGCGACCATCGCCTATCCCGGCGGGCTGATGGACATCGAATATGTCCACGAGGCCATGGCCGACCCGCTGATCCGCGGCCTGCTCGACAAGGTCGAGATCCACGAGATCATCCCCTACATCCCGCCGGTCCCCGATACCAACCTCGGCGACTATTACCGGCTGATCGTGGACCGCTTCTCGAACCCCGAGGTGGCCGATACCGAACGCCGGCTCTGCCTGGACGGGTCGAACCGGCAACCCAAGTTCATCGTGCCCTCGATCCGCGACGCGCTCGCCGCCGGCGGCTCGGTCGAGGGGCTGGCGCTGGTCTCGGCCCTGTGGTGCCGGTACTGCTTTGGCGAGACGGACAGCGGCACGCCCATTCCACCGAACGACCCCGACTGGGATGCGCTGGTCGCCCGGTCGCGGGCGGCAAGGGCGCGCCCGGCGGCCTGGCTGGAGATGACCACGGTCTATGGCGATCTCGGGCAGAACCCGCGCTTTGCCACGGCCTTCGAGCGGCACCTGAACCGGCTCTGGGCCGTGGGCACCCGGCAGACGCTGACCGAGTTCCTCGCCTAGGGCGCCGGCGCCATGACCGGCGCGGTGCCGGTCGGGGTGAAGTCGGGGACCACCCACAGCTCCACCCGCCGGTTCAGCTGCCGGCCGACCGGGGTTTCGTCGCAGGCCATCGGCAGCGCCTCGCCAAAGCCCTCGACCACCGGCATCTGCGCCGGAGACAGGTCGGGGGCCACGGCGGCCAGTTCCTGCGCCACCCGCGCCGCGCGGTCGATCGACAGCGCCAGGTTCGCCTCGGCCGCGCCCGAGCCGTCCGAGAAACCCGCCAGCACCAGCTTCTGGTCGCGGAACTGCCCTGCGGCGATAAGCTGGGCCAGATCCTCCAGACTGTCCTGCGAGGTGGCGTCCAGGGTGGATGACCCGTCCTCGAACCGGAAGGTGAAGGACAGCCGGTCCGCCCCGTCCATGATCCCGGCCAGGCGCTTCAGCTCTTCCAGCGTCACGTCCTCGCCCGCGCCCTTGATCGCGTTGATCAGCCGCAGCCCGTCCGCCGTCATCGGCTGGCGCGCGGGCGAGCGGTCGATGAAACCCGCCGCCGTCACCGCCGCATCCGAGGCCGGCGTGCGCAGGAAGGCCAGGAACTCGCGCGTCAGCAAGGGCAGCCGCCGCTTGGCCGACAACAGGAAGACCGGCAGCGACAGCGGGTAGTCCCCCGCCTTGATCGCCAGCGAGTTGGGCAGCAGCGGGAAGCCGCAGGAATCGGTCAGCGGCATGCGTCGGGCCGGCACGATGGCCGACCGCCCACTGATCGCAATCGCCCAGGGGTCCCTTGCCACCGCTTTGGCGAGGCTGGCCAGATCGGAGTGCTCCACATCCGCCGGGCGGGACTGTCCCAGCCGAGCCACCAGCGCCTGTTGCAGGTCGCTGTCCGGAGCCAGGGCATGCAGCACGACAGGCATGTCCGGCCCGCCGATCTGCGCCCAGTTGTCCACCTCTCCCGCCAGCACGCGGGCCAGGTCGATGGTCGAGATCGCCGGCATCGGATTGTCGGGCGCGACGATGGCGACCATGCCGTCCATCGCGATGGAATGGGCGGCGAACCCCGGCTCGGAGTCGAACGACAGCTTCAGGTCGGCAGAGCCGGAGCTGACTGCGGCGCTGGCGGCTTCGGGCGGCAGGGGTTGAAAGGACAGGTCGGCCAGCACCTGGCGCGTGGCCGGGTCAAGGATGCGGGCGGCAAAGCCATCGCCGGCCTGGGGTTCGTAGATCAGCCCGCGGGCCTCGGCAAAGGCCTGGAACAGGGTCGGCAGCAGGGCGGCCGCATCCGGGGCGCCGACCACGCGGATCTGCGCCCTGGGGGCGACCAGTTCGGGACAGGCCGGTCCCTCGCAGATCACGCCCTGGCCATCCACGGTCAGCAGGCCGTAACTGGTGTCGATCCGGTAGAATTCGCCGTCATAGCCCTGCAGCGTCCCGCTCAGCACGATCCCGCCCTCGCGGGCGACCAGGGTCACATCCTGCGCTGCAACGGAAACACCAAGGGTCGCCGCAACGCACAGCGCCGCCAGCCCTGCCTTCACACCCATCAACTGCCGATCCGCACCTTACTTCGGAGTGGCGAGTTTCGGAGCAGGCGAGAGATTCTTCAACAGCAGAATGTCACCGGCCGTGCCGCAGAGCGGAACCGCGACTTCGCGTTCCTGCGCCATCGTCAGGCCGTTTGCGGCGTAAACCGTGCCCAGCCGCAGGGTCCGGCCGCAAGTGGCGGGCGTGATCCGCAGCTCGGCCGAAAGCGAGACATCTCCCAGATCCCGGCCAGGGACCGAATAGACATGCGCCATGACCGGTGACTGCACATCCGGCGACCCGAAGGACATGATCCGCGCAGGCTCGTCCGCAGACGATGCGCTGGCGGCCACCAGAACATGGTTGCCCTCGGTCGCGCGCAACTCGACCTCGGCCGGCCATTCCCAGGTCACGGCCAGCCGCGCGTAGGAGGCGGCGTCGGGAACGGTGACCTTGCCCAGCAAGAGACGGGACTCGGCCAGGTAAACGGCCACCATCGCCTCGGGCTTGAGGGCAGGGACCAGCAACCGGGCAGAGCCTCCGGCGTCGGTCCGGGTGGCGAAGGCCATGCCGGAGTGGCGCAGGACGATCCGCTCGCTGCGATTGCAGGGAGCGGAGAGGGTCAACTGGATCATCGCGCCGGGGGCCGCCTGCAACTGCATCACCGGGCGGCACTGATCTCCCGCGACGGCCGGGGCCGAGGCCGCGACCGGGGTGATCCCGGTCAGATTTCCCAAAGGTGCCTCTGCAGGTGCACCGAGCGATGCCGACGGCGGCACGGCATCGACGCCGGCACCGGCGCCCGCGCTGGCCGGGCGGTCGGGCGCAAAGCGTTCGGTGGCCGTCAGCACCAGCGATTTCGCGGTGCCCTGACCTTTCTGAATTTCGGCGGTATGGGCCGCCAGCGCGGCCACCGCCACGGCGGCGGTGATCCGCAGAATCTTTTTGCCCCAAAGCATGGCAGTGCCCCGGTACGAGAATCGCACCGTTTACCGCTAGAGGTCAATCGGGGCGGAGAAATGGCATTATTTGGGTGCAGATACGGATTGCTGCCAAAACGCCATGAAAACGCCGCGTCGTCAGACGCGGCGCAAGATGTCCGATGGTCGCTGCGATCTCAGGCGATTCGCCCGTGGCAATGCTTGAACTTCTCCCCCGAGCCGCAGGGACAGGGGTCGTTCCGGCCGGGGTTTCCCCAGGTCGAGGGGTCGGCCTCGACAAAGCCCGCGCGCGCGGCGGCAGCGGGAGCAGCGGCCACGGGACCGGCGGCTGCAGGGGCGGCGGCCAGCCCCGCTGCTGCGGCTTCCACCACCTTTGGCTGTGCCGCGGCCTGCTGTTCCGCCAGCATCTGCCGCATCATCGCTTCCTGCTCTTCGCGGGTTACCGGGCGGATGCGCGACAGCTGCTGCGTGACCTGCTCGCGCAGGCTGTTCAGCAGACCCTCGAACAGCTGGAAGGCCTCGGTCTTGTATTCGTTCAGCGGGTCGCGCTGGGCATAGCCGCGGAAGCTGACCACCGAGCGCAGATGCTCCAGCCGCAGAAGATGCTCGCGCCACTTGGTGTCGATGGCCTGCAGCAGGATCTGCTTCTCGATGGTCTGCATCGTGGCAAGCCCGAAGGCCTCGGTCTTTTCTGCCATCATCCTGTCCGAGGCTTCGATGATCCGTTCCTTGATCACAGCCTGATCGACGCCCTCTTCGGCAGTCCAGTCGGCGATCGGCAGGTCGAGGTTCAGCATCTCGCGGCAGGCGGCGGCCAAGCCCTCGGTGTCCCAGGCGTCCGGGTAGGACTTGGGCGGCATGTTCAGATCGACCAGGTCCTCGATCACCTGGTGGCGCATGTCGGCGGCGACATCCCTGACGTGATCGGCCTGCATGATCTCCATCCGCTGCTCGAAGATCGCCTTGCGCTGGTCGTTCATCACGTCGTCGAACTTCAGCAGCTGCTTGCGGATGTCGAAGTTGCGGGCCTCGACCTTGGCCTGCGCCTTCTCGAGGCTCTTGTTCACCCAGGGGTGGACGATCGCCTCGCCTTCCTGCATGCCCAGCGTGGACAGGATCTTGTCCAGCCGTTCGGATCCGAAGATCCGCATCAGGTCGTCTTCCAGGCTCAGGAAGAAGGCCGAGCGCCCCGGGTCGCCCTGCCGGCCCGAGCGGCCGCGCAGCTGATTGTCGATCCGGCGGCTTTCATGGCGTTCGGTGCCCAGCACGAACAGGCCACCGGCCTGCTTGACCGCCTCTTCCTCGCCGACATGCGCCGCCTCGATCCGGGCGCGGATGGCGACGTGATCGCCGTGGGGCTCGGCGGCGATGGCTTCCAGCACCTTGAACTCGACGTTGCCGCCCAGCTTGATGTCGGTGCCGCGGCCGGCCATGTTGGTGGCGATGGTCACCGCGCCCAGCTTGCCGGCATCGGCGACGATCTTCGCTTCCTGCTCGTGCTGGCGCGCGTTCAGCACATTGTGCGGGATGCCTTCCTTCTTCAGCATCGCCGACAGCATTTCCGACTTCTCGATCGAGGTGGTGCCGACCAGGATCGGCTGGCCCTTCGCATGCGCTTCCTTGATCGCCTTCAGGATGCCGTCGTATTTCTCGCGCGCAGTGCGGAAGACCTGGTCATGCTCGTCGATCCGGGCGACGGGGCGGTTGGTCGGCACCTCGACCACGCCGAGGCCGTAGATCTCGCGGAATTCCTCGGCCTCGGTCGCCGCCGTGCCGGTCATGCCGCCAAGCTTTTCATAGAGGCGGAAGTAGTTCTGGAAGGTGACGCTGGCATAGGTCACGTTCTCGGGCTGGATCTTGACGCCTTCCTTGGCCTCGATCGCCTGGTGCAGCCCGTCCGACAGCCGCCGGCCCTTCATCATCCGGCCGGTGAATTCGTCGATCAGCATCACCTCGCCGTCGCGGACGATGTACTGCTGGTCCTTGAAGAACAGCTTGTGCGCCCGCAGTGCCTGGTTGACGTGGTGCACGATCGAGGTGCTTTCGGCGGCGTAAAGGCTCTGCCCCTCGGGCAGGATGCCGGCCTGGCGCAGCAGATCCTCGATCACGTCGTTGCCTTCTTCCGTCAGCGTCACGCTGCGGGTCTTTTCGTCCACCGCGTAATGTTCCGGTTGCAGGTGCGGGATCACCTTGTCCACGGCCTGATAGAGCGGGCTGCGGTCCTGGCTGGGGCCCGAGATGATCAGTGGAGTCCGCGCCTCGTCGATCAGGATACTGTCCACCTCGTCCACGATGGCATAGTAATGCCCCCGCTGCGCCATGTCCTCCAGCGAGGATTTCATGTTGTCGCGCAGGTAGTCGAAGCCGAGTTCATTGTTCGTGGCATAGGTGATGTCGGCCCGGTAGGCCGCCATCTTTTCCGCGTCGGGCTGGTGCGAATAGACCACGCCCGTGGTCATGCCAAGCTGGGCATAGACCTTGCCCATCCATTCCGCGTCGCGCTTGGCCAGGTAGTCGTTCACCGTGACGACGTGGACGCCCCGGCCGGTCAGAGCGTTCAGGTAGGCCGCGAAGGCCGCGACCAGCGTCTTGCCCTCGCCCGTCTTCATCTCGCTGATGTTGCCCTGATGCAGGAACATCGCCCCCTTCAACTGCACGTCGAAGGCCCGCAGCCCCAGCGCCCGGCGAGCCGCCTCGCGGCAGTTGGCAAAGGCCTCAGGAAGAATCGCATCCAGGCTTTCGCCGCCCTCCTGCACCCGCTTCTGGAACTCGCGCGTCTTGGCGATGATGCCCTCGTCCGACAGCGCCTGGTATTCGGGTTCCAGCGCATTGATCTGCGCCACCACCGGGCGGACGGACTTTACCTTGCGGTCGTTCGGCGTGCCGAACATCTTCCGCGCGAGCGTTCCCAGACCCAGCATTTCATCTCCCGAAGGGCAGCTTCTGACAGCATCGTGTGACCCTTGGGCTTGCCCGGCCCCGACAGCTTCCCTAGAAGGGCCTGTGTATGACCGGACGGCCCCGCTTCACGCGACTGTCGCGATGTAAGGGGAAGGCCCGGGATAGTCAACTTGGGCAGGCGGATCGCCCCGATCAGGAGATGGTGAAAATGACGAAACGTTCTGCTTTCTGGCCGGCTCTCGCCCTGGCCGCCACACTGTCCGGGCCGGTGTTCGCCGAAGGCGAGACGGCCGACACCGTGGTCGCCACCGTGAACGGCACGCAGATCACCCTCGGCCACATGATCGCGTTGCGCGAAAGCCTGCCGCCGGAATACCAGCAGCTGCCGGACGACGTGCTGTTCAAGGGCATCTTCGAACAGCTGATCCAGCAGGAGGTGCTGGCCCAGTCGGTGCCCGACCTGCGCCCCCGCGCCCTGGCCACCATCGACAACAACAAGCGCGGGCTTGCCTCGGGCATCGCCATCGAGGCCATCGTCAAGGATGCCGTCACCGACGCGGCGCTCCAGGCCGCCTATGACGCCCGCTTCAAGGATGCCAAGCCCCAGACCGAATACAACGCCGCGCACATCCTGGTCGCGACCGAGGATGAGGCCAAGGCGATCAAGGCCGAACTCGACGCCGGCGGCGACTTTGCCGAGATCGCCAAGTCCAAGTCCACCGATACCGGCTCGGGCGCCAACGGGGGCGACCTTGGCTGGTTCGGCCTCGGCATGATGGTCAAGCCCTTCGAGGATGCCGTCGTCGCCGCCAAGGTGGGCGAGGTTGCGGGGCCTGTCCAGACCGATTTCGGCTGGCACCTGATCCTGGTCAAGGAAACCCGGGTCGCCGAAAAGCCGACGCTGGATCAGCTGCGCGACGAACTTGCAACCGATGTCGAGAACGCCGCGATCAACGCCAGGATCGAGGAGCTGACCAAGCAGGCGACCGTCACCCGCGAGGGCGAGGGGCTGGACCCCGCGCTTCTCAAGAACTCGGCGCTGATCGACTGACAACCTGATCCGGGGGCAAGGCACATGGCAAAGACCGACTGGAAGGCCGAAGCGAAAGCGCTGAAGAAGAAGGTCCGCAAGCTGAAGGACAGCCTGGCCGCGGCTGCCGGCCCCGTGGCCGAGGCTGTGCAGGAGGCGGTGGGCGACGTCGTGGCGGCGGCGAAGAAGGCAATGAAGCCGGTCTCGCCGCTGGCGCCCGAGCATTTCCCCGCGCTGCCCGCGATCAAGGGGGCAGAATTCGCCGCGGTCGAGGCCGGAGTGCGGTATCAGAACCGCAAGGACGTGATGCTGGTGCGCCTTGCCCCCGGCACCACGATGGCCGGTGTCTTCACCCGCTCCTCCACCCGCTCGGCCTGCGTCCGGGACTGCCAGGCGAAGCTGGCGATGAAGGTGCCGGCCGATGCCGGGGCGGCGATCATCGTGAACTCGGGCAATTCCAACGCCTTCACCGGCAAGCTGGGGGACGAGGCCGTCGCCGCCGTCACCGGCGCCGTGGCCGAGGCGCTCGGGGTGCCGGCCAGCCGCGTGTTCTCGTCGTCCACCGGCGTGATCGGCGAGCCGCTGCCCTTCGAGAAGATCACCGCCAGGGTTCCCGACCTCGTCGCCGCGCTGAAGGAAGACGCTGTGGAAATGGCCGCCCAGGCGATCATGACCACCGACACCTTCCCGAAAGGCGCCGCCGCCACCGTGCAGGGCGAGGGCGGCACGATCCACATCGCCGGCATCGCCAAGGGCTCGGGCATGATCGCTCCCGACATGGCGACGATGCTGGTCTATATCTTCACCGACGCGAAGATCGGCGCGAACCAGCTGCAGAAGATCCTGTCGCGCAACGTGGACGACACGTTCAACTCGATCACGGTGGACAGCGACACCTCGACATCCGACACACTGCTGATCGCCGCCACCGGGCAGTCCGCGGCGGCCGAGGTCAAGGGGCCGGTGCTCAAGGCCTTCGAGACCGCGCTGCGCGGCGTGATGCGCGACCTTGCGCTTCAGGTCGTGCGGGATGGCGAGGGGGCGACGAAACTGGTCGAGGTGCGCGTGACCGGCGCGGCCTCGGACGAGGATGCGGCCAAGGTCGCCTTCGCCATCGCCAACTCGCCCCTCGTCAAGACCGCGGTCGCCGGGCAGGACCCGAACTGGGGCCGCATCGTCGCCGCCATCGGCAAGTCGGGCGCCGAGGCCGACCGCGACCGTCTCACCATCCGCTTCGGCGACATCCTCGTGGCGCAGAACGGCTGGCGGAACCCCGACTACCGGGAAGAGGACGGCGCCGCCTACATGCAGGGTCAGGAACTGGTCTTCGCCGTGGATCTCGGCCTCGGCAAGGGCCGGCGCACGGTCTGGACCTGCGACCTCACCGCCCGCTACGTCGAGATCAACGCCGACTACCGCTCCTGATCTTGCCCTTTTGCAAATACTCCACGGGGGGCCGGGGGGTGTGAAACCCCCCGGGGGCCTGCCAACTGGAACCCGGCCATGAAGATCGTCCTCGTCTCTGCCGTCGCCCTGATCGACCCCGACGGCCGCGTGCTCCTGGCCAAGCGGCCGCAGGGCAAGTCGCTGGCGGGCCTCTGGGAATTTCCCGGCGGCAAGGTCGAACCCGGCGAGACGCCCGAGGCTGCCCTGATCCGCGAGCTGAAGGAAGAGCTCGACATCGACACCTGGGCCTCGTGCCTCGCGCCGCTGACCTTCGCGAGCCACAGCTACGACGACTTCCACCTGCTGATGCCACTCTTCGCCTGCCGCCGCTGGCAGGGCACGGTGCGCGCGACCGAAGGCCAGGAACTGGCCTGGGTCGCCCCGAACCGCCTGCGCGACTATCCCATGCCGCCCGCCGATCTGCCGCTGATCCCGATCCTGCGCGACTGGCTCTGACTGCCGCTCGTCGAAGCCCTTCTGGCACTCCTCGCCCCGCCGGCGAGGAGAAGCCGAAGGCGCACGACGAGCGCCCGGGCAGGAAAACGCCGGACCCGAAGGCCCGGCGCCATTCTTTCCAGATCCCTAACGCCTGCAGCCAAGTCCCTGACGGGAAAGTGTTTTCGGCGTTTGTCCACCGTGGACAGGCGGATCAGTCCAGCTTGCGCTGGACCTCCTCGCGCTCGAAGATCTCGATGACATCGCCCTGGCGGATGTCCTCGTAGTTCTCGAAGGCCATCCCGCATTCCTGGCCCGAGATGACTTCCTTCACCTCGTCCTTGAAGCGTTTCAGCGTCTTCAGCGTGCCCTCGTGGATCACCACGTCGTCGCGCAGCAGGCGAACACCGGCCGACCGCCGTGCCACGCCTTCGGTGACGAGACAGCCCGCCACCTTGCCCACGCCCGAGACCTTGAAGACCTCCAGGATCTTCGCATAGCCGATGAAGTGCTCGCGCACCTCGGCCTTCAAGAGGCCCGAGGCCGCCGCCTTGATGTCGTCTACCAGGTCGTAGATGATCGAATAGTAGCGGATCTCGACCCCCTTCTGGGTGGCCGAAGCCCGCGCAGTCGCGTTTGCACGAACGTTGAAGCCGATGATCGGCGCCTTCGAGGCCTCGGCCAGCGCCACGTCGGTATCCGTGATCGCGCCCACGCCGGAATGTAGCACGCGGACCCGGACTTCCTCGTTGCCGATCTTCTCCAGCGCCTGGACGATCGCCTCGGCCGAGCCCTGGACATCGGCCTTCACCACCACCGGCAGTTCCGCCACGGCGGCATCTGCCTTGGCCTTGGCCATCAGCTGTTCCAGGGTCGTCGCGGCACCTGCCGCGGCCCGCTTGTCCTTGGCGACCTTGATCCGGTAGTCCGCGATCTCGCGCGCCTGGGCCTCGGTTTCCACCACGTTCAGGGTGTCGCCCGCCGAGGGCGTGCCGCTGAGGCCCAGCACCTCGACCGGGACCGAGGGCCCGGCTTCCGGGATGGTCTCGCCCTTGTCGTTGATGAGAGCGCGGACCTTGCCCCACTGTTCGCCCACGACGAAGATGTCGCCCTTCCGCAGCGTGCCGTTCTGGACCAGCACTGTCGCGACCGGTCCGCGACCGACGTCCAGCTTGGCCTCGATCACCGCGCCCGAGGCCGCCCGGTTCGGGTTGGCCTTCAGTTCCAGCACCTCGGCCTGCAGCGCGATGGCTTCCAGGAGGTCGTCCAGACCCTGGCCCGTCTTGGCAGAAACCTCGACATCCTGCACGTCGCCGGACATGGCCTCGACCACGACCTCGTGCTGGAGCAGGTCGGTCCGCACCTTCTGCGGGTTCGCCTCGTGCTTGTCGATCTTGTTGATCGCCACGATCATCGGCACCTTGGCGGCCTTGGCGTGGTTGATCGCCTCGACCGTCTGCGGCATCACGGCGTCATCGGCCGCGACCACCAGCACGACGATGTCGGTGACCTGCGCCCCGCGCGAGCGCATCGAGGTGAAGGCCGCGTGGCCGGGCGTGTCGAGGAAGGTGATGACCTGGCCGTTGGCCGCCTTCACCTGATAGGCGCCGATATGCTGGGTG
Source organism: Tabrizicola flagellatus (assembly GCF_008271465.1). Taxonomy (GTDB): domain Bacteria; phylum Pseudomonadota; class Alphaproteobacteria; order Rhodobacterales; family Rhodobacteraceae; genus Tabrizicola; species Tabrizicola flagellata. The sequence continues at coordinate 400,264 of NZ_VMDU01000002.1, forward strand.
ATCCCGCCAGCCTCGCCCGAGACCACATTGGTCTTGCGGATCGCGTCCAGAAGCGAGGTCTTGCCGTGATCGACATGGCCCATGATCGTCACGATCGGCGGGCGCGGCTTCAGGTCCTCGGGCTTGTCCTTGACGGTGTCGATCACCTGTTCGACGTCGGCGTCCGAAACACGCACGGCCTTGTGGCCGAATTCCTCGATCACGAGTTCGGCGGTGTCGGCGTCGATGGCCTGGTTCATCGTGACCATCATGCCCATCTTCATCAGCGCCTTGACCACGTCGGCCGCGCGTTCGGCCATGCGGTTCGCCAGTTCGCTGACAACGATGGTTTCCGGCAGCTGCACGTCGCGCACCTGCTTCTCGGCCTTGTGGCCAAGACCCAGGGCCTTTGCCCGGGCCTTTTCCTGCTTGCGCTTGATGGCGGCCAGGCTGCGCTGACGGCCGCCTTCGTCCGAGATCGCATCCGACAGGGTCAGCTTGCCCGAACGGCGGCCCTCTTCGCCACCCCGCCTGGCCCCGCGCTCGGCGCGGTCGTCCTTTTCGCGGTCGGTCTTGCGGGGCGAGAGGCCTGGCTTCGCGGAAGCCGGGCCGCGCGCCTCGTCGCCGGCCGCAGGCGCCGCACGTTCCGCCGGTTTGGCGGCGGAGGGCGGCGGCGTGGCTGAGCGGGAGCGCGTGCCCAGCACATCGGCCTTGCGCGCTTCGGCGGCGGCGGCACGCGCGGCGGCCTCGGCCCTGGCGGCGCGTTCCTCTTCCTCGGCCTTCAGGCGCAGCGCCTCGGCGCGTTCGCGGTCCTCGCGCTCCTTCGCCTCGATTTCCTCGCGGCGGCGGGCGCGGTCCTCCTCGCGGGCACGCTCTTCCTCGGCGCGACGGGCGGCCTCTTCGGCCTCCCGTGCCTTGGCGGCGCGCAGGGCAGCGAGGCGACGCTCCATCTCGGCATCGGAAATCCCGGCCGGGCGTTTCGACGGATCCCCCAGACCCGTGGCAGCCGAAGGCGCACCGGCGCCGGTCACCCCCGGCTTTGCCGGAGTGGGCACCACCACGCGCTTGCGCTTGGTTTCGACCACGACGCTCTTGGTCCGGCCATGGCTGAAGCTTTGCTTCACCTGTCCGGGACGGGGGGCGCCCCCAAGGCCAAGAGGTTTCTTGCCGTCAGTATCGCTCATGCGTTCTTCGTATCCTTCATGGCGGTCTCGCCGCCGTCATCCCCACCCGTCCAACCACGCAGACCGGCGAGTTTTGCCGCTTCCTCTACAACACGGGACCTGAGTCCGCCAGCGGCAAGCGCGGCGTGTATCGCACGTTCGCGCCCGAATGCCAAACCGATTTCCCCAGCCGAAAGGCAGCCGATGAAGCCGTTTGCGCCATCGGGCGCGTGCAGCTTGGTCTTGCCCCGTTCCGACCCGTCGCTGGCCTGGACCAGGGTCGCCGCCGTGCCCTTGACCAGCCAGTCCTTCACCTTCTCGTAGCCCGTCACCGCCTCGCCGGCCTTGCGGGCCATCGACAGGAGCTCGACGGTCCGCTGCGCCACCAGCGTCTCGACCAGATCGGCCAGGCCATCCGGTGCCTTCACGGGCTGGCGCGCCGCGCGGGAGAAGAGGTTCTTCTTCACCGCCTTCTCGATCGCCCCCCGGTCGGCCGAGACATAGATCCCGCGGCCCGGCAGCTTGCCCAGGACATCCGGGACGATCTGCCCGTCAGGCCCGACGCAAAAGCGGATCAACCCCGCCTTCGGCTGGCTTTCCCCGGTCGCAATGCACTTGCGTTCCGGCTCGTCCCTGTCCTTTTCCCGGCCGCCGCGCGTCATGGCGCGTAACCCCGAGGCCTGAAATCAGGCCTCGGCCTCCTCGTCGTCGGCAGCCTCTTCTTCCGGCTGCTCCAGTTCCGCAGGATCGACCCAGCCCAGCATGACGCGCGCGGTCATGATGAGGTTCTGCGCCTCTTCCAGCGACATGTCGAACTTTTCCAGGACGCCCTCGTCCTTCTTGCGCTGGCCGTTCTCCGTGGTCCAGCCGCCGGCCAGTTCCCAGTCGGCACAGGTGGCGAAATCTTCCAGAGTCTTGATCCCGTCCTGGGCCAGAGCCTCGAGCATCTGCGGCGTCAGGCCCTCGAAGTTGACCAGGCTGTCCTCGACTCCCAGCTTGCGGGCGTTTTCCAGCGCCTTGGCATTGGCCGCATCGAGATAATCGCGGGCGCGGGCCTGAAGTTCGGCCGCCGTGTCCTCGTCGAAGCCGTCGATGGACAGAAGTTCGTCCAGATCGACATAGGCGACTTCCTCCAGATTGGTGAAACCCTCGGAGACCAGAAGCTGGGCCATCATCTCGTCCACGTCGAGCGAATCCATGAACAGCTTGGTGCGCTCGGCGAATTCGGCCTGGCGGCGCTGCGATTCCTCGGCTTCGGTCAGGATGTCGATGTCGAGGCCGGTCAGCTGCGATGCAAGCCGCACGTTCTGGCCGCGACGACCGATGGCGAGCGACAGTTGCTCATCGGGGACGACGACCTCGATCTTGCCGGCTTCCTCGTCGAACACGACCTTCGAGACCTCGGCCGGTTGCAGCGCGTTCACCAGGAAGGTCGCGATGTCCTGGTTCCACGGGATGATGTCGATCTTTTCGCCCTGAAGCTCGTTCACGACGGCCTGCACGCGGCTGCCGCGCATGCCGACGCAGGCGCCCACGGGGTCGATGGAGTTGTCGTAGCTGATGACGGCGATCTTGGCGCGGCTGCCCGGATCGCGGGCGACGGCCTTGATCTCGATGATGCCGTCATAGATTTCCGGCACTTCCATCTTGAAGAGTTCCGCCATGAACTGCGGGTCGGTGCGCGACAGGAGCACCTGCGGCCCGCGCGGTTCGCGGCGGACGTCCTTGATGTAGCAGCGGATGCGGTCGCCGATGCGGTAGGCCTCGCGGCCGATCTTCTCGTTCCGGCGCAGGATGCCCTCGCCCCGGCCGATGTCGACGATGATGTTGCCGTATTCCTCACGCTTGACGGCGCCGTTGATGATCGTGCCCTTGCGGTCCTTGAATTCCTCGTACTGGCGGTCGCGTTCGGCCTCGCGCACCTTCTGCAGGATGACCTGCTTGGCCGATTGCGCGGCGATGCGGCCCAGATCGACGGGGGGAACCTCGTCCACGATCTCGTCGCCGACCTTGGGATCAGCCAGGTAGGACTTCGCCTGTTTCACCGTCAGCTGGGCGTGGTGGTTTTCCACCGCGTCGTCCTCGACCACGGTGCGGACGCGGGTGAAGGTCGCGCGACCGGTCTTGCGGTCGATCTTGACGCGGATGTCCATCTCGGCGCCGTAGCGCGACTTGGCGGCCCGGGCGAGGCTGTCCTCCATCGCCTGGATCACCAGATCCGGGTCGATCATCTTTTCGCGCGCCACGGCTTCGGCGGTCTGCAGAAGCTCCAGCTGGTTGGCGGAGGTGATTGCCATGGGTCTCTCTCCCTAGTGTTTCGTCTCGGGGGCGGGATCTTCTTCCTCGTCCCCGTCAGTTTCCTCGATCTCGTCGAACTGGCCGTCAGTGGGTTCGGCTACCTTCTTCTGGCGCAGCATCTCGGCGATCAGCGCATCGGTCAGGACCAGCTTCGCGTCCGACAGCCAGTCGAACTTGAGCCCGATGGTGACCTCTTCGCCCGCGTCCTCGATGGTGATGAGGACCTCATCCCCATCGACCCCCGCCAGATCGCCCTTGAAGCGGCGGCGGCCGTCGATCAGTTCGGTCGTCTCGACCCGGGCTTCCCAGCCCTTCCAGGTCGCGAAATCCTTCAGCCGGGTCAGCGGCCGGTCGATTCCGGGGGAGGAGACTTCCAGAATATAGTTGTCCTCCAGCGGGTCTTCCACGTCCAGCACTGCAGATACCGCGGTGGAGATGTCGCCGCATTCGTCCACGCCGATCCCGCCCTCGGGCCTGTCGGCCATGATCTGCAAGACGCGCGTCTTGCCACCCATCAGCCGCAGGCGGATGAGTTCGTAGCCCATGCCTTCGATCACCGGCTGGACGATGTCGGCAAGGCGGCGGTCGATGGCGGTTTTCGCGACGAGATCGGTCATCAGGGTTCCAAAACGAAAAAGCGGACCAGGCGGCCCGCTCGCATCTTCCGGTAGCTTCGAGTTTGGACCCCGAAACCGCTGTTGGCGTCGATATAGGCCGTTGACCCGAGGGATGCAAGGCCGTTCTCCCCGACCCCGAAGCCTTTTCCCCCGATCGACCTGTATTATCCTTGACTCGTGCCGACCACGAAGAGGCTGCCCATGGTGCCCGTCAACACAGGATGCGAGCCGTCATATGTGCTGAACATCGCTCAGTTCGAGGCGGTGGAACGGCCGATCGGCTTCGCCATGCTGAACGCCATCCTGGCCATCCAGCTGGATCTTCAGAGAACGGTAAAGCTCAGGCCCGAGGAATGCATGGTGTTCCTCGTCATCGTTGCCGCCACCGTCCAGAGGTTCATGCGGGCACCCTCCGCCCGCGAAGCGCTGCTGACCCGCCAGCAGCTCCCGCCCGAATATCGTGGCCACATCTCGCGCCGCCGGATTGCCGAAGCCCTTGACCTGCCCGTCGAAACGGTGCGCCGTCATGTTGACCGACTGCTTGCGCGGCAACTGGTGGTCGAAAGGGGGCGCGGTCAGATCTCGACCCCGGGCGGAACCCTCGCCAGGTTCAGCGAGAACGGCACCACGCTGTCGGTCGCGCGACAGTTCCTCGGGGTGGTCAGGACGATGGACCGACTCGGCGCGCTGTCGAGGACGCGGACCATGCCCTGAACCTGCGACGCCCCGAGGCAACGGGGCGCCGCTGCGGTCCGACCGGATCACTGGGCGGGCATCAGAACCGTGATACGGCCTTCGGTATCCTCGGTCAGTTCGTCCCTGATCTCGGCGCCGCGGGCACAGAAGCGCGCAGGGTCATAGGCCGCGACTGCGGTCAGACCGCCGAGGCTCATCGCATAGGCCCCCATCACCATGTCCACGGCCAGATTGTTCTGACCCTCCTCCGTCATCCCCTGGAGGCCGGACAGGATATCGGATATCACCGCCGCGAATTTCGTTTCATCGACGGCATAGCCGTCGCAGTTCTCGGCCAGCGCGCGCTGCTGCGCGACGATCAGGAGACGCAGGCTGTCGCCCGGCGACAACAGGCCCGACTGCTCGGTCATGATGCGCTCGAGCGCCTTGGTGTTCACCGCCTTCTCCATCCGCGCGACCGGATCGATGGTCGCGGGATCGACCGGGGTCTGGGCTTCTTCCGCCGACACGGGCAGCGCGGCCAGCAGGCTTGCCGCTGCCAGAACGAGGATATGACGAGACTTCATGGTTTTCCTTTCCGTGCCAAGGGGTCAGATGCCGAAGATCCGCCGGGTCCAGCGATAGGAGAAGTGCCCGTCCTTGAAGCACTGTTTGGGCTTCGGCAGGCAGATCACGCCCTGGGCCGGGCTGAACGGATCGCCGTAACGGTCTTCGTCCCAGCCGTCCGGGTCGTTCTTGGCCTTGGCAACCGCGACGCCAAGGATCGCCAAGGCCGCAAGCGCGCGGGCGATGTCTTCCTTGTCGGGCTTGGCCGCAACGGGAGCCGGCATCGCCACCAGCGCCGCAACGGCCATCGCGGCGATACCACCTTTCAGAATCCTCATGCTTGATCCTCCTTAAGCTTCCTGGCCGCACGGCACGGCCGGACCCGGGCCTGCACAGAGTGAAGATAGCCAAGAGAATCATGTCGTTCTTCAAGACATGACCCGGATCGGGTCATGTCCTTCCCGGGACTCAGATCCGGCGGAACACCATCACCAGGCCGCGGTCGTCCTTGTGCGGATGGTCCGCGCACTCGTAGATCGGGATGTCGCGCCAGGCGACCGGGGTGATCCGGCCATGCGCCACCATCCGGGCAAGTTCCGAGCCGAAGCCGGCCCCGTCCAGCACCGGGCCGATGGTGCCGCAGGCAAAGACCGCGCCGGGGCGGGTGATGCGCAGAAGCTCGGGGAAACATTCCGGGCCGACATGGCCATGGGTGAAGGTGCCGCAGCTGACGATGGCGTCATAGCTCGCGTCGGGGATGTCCAGGGCCTTGGTCAGGTCGCCCAGCATCAGGTTCCGGTAAAGGCCCTTCGGTCGCGCGACCTCCAGCATCTCGGGCGTGATGTCCAGCGCGTCCACCGTCAGTCCGCGCAGGTGTTCCGCCACCAGGCCCGTGCCCGCGCCGATGTCCAGGATTTCGGCCCCTTCGGCGATCTCGCCCTTCAGGATCGCCGCGATCTCGCGAGGGGCGATGTAGCCCCAGGCCGCGCCGAAGCTTTCGTCGTAGGTCTCCGCCCAGTCGCCATACATGCGGCGGGCGTCCTCGGGACCGTTGATCCGGTAGGCTTCGTCCAGGTCATAGGCGTCTTCGGTCATCTGCAATCCTCCAGCTTCGCGGCGGTGATGCTACGATCCTGTCACAGGCTGATGACGGCTTGAGGGAACCGGAGGCTTGCCGACCGGCTTTCCCCCGATTGAAGGGTCCGGCACAAGCTGCAATAGTCCGGGGAATGCAGGGAAAGGGGTCAGGCTGGATGCACGCCGGTCCGAAGACATCGCGGCTCCGGTGCGCGCTTGGCCTTCTGGTCGGGGTGCTGGCGGCATCCCCCGTGCTGGCGCTGGAGCGGCTGGACATCTCGGTCGCCGGCGGATCCGAGGAACTGACGAAGGCGGTGACCGAGGCGGCGATGGTTCGGTCGCTGCAACAGCAGGGCCAGACCGATCCGCAGGACCTGCTGGCGGCGGCGCGGTCGGATTACGCGCATATCCTTGCGGCGCTTTATGCCAGGGGCCACTATTCGGTCGACATCCGCATCCTGATCGACGGGCGCGAGGCGGCGGCGATCCCTGCGCTCGAGGCGCCGCGTGCGATCTCGACCATCCGTATCCTGGTGGACCCAGGCCCGCCCTTCCGGTTCGGCCAGGCGCGAATCGCCCCCCTCGCGCCGGGGACCGAGCTGCCCGAAGGCTTCCGCACCGGCGCTCCGGCGGAAAGCGGCCAGGTGCAGTCGGCGGTCGATGTCGCCATCGCCGCCTGGCGCGAGGCCGGCCATGCCAAGGCCTTCGTCGGACAGGAGCGGGTGCTGGCCGATCACGCCGCCCGGCGGATCGACGCCGATGTCGGCCTGACGCCAGGTCCGCGCCTGCGCTTCGGGCCGCTCACCATCACCGGGGAACAGCGCATGCGCGAGGCGCGCATCCGCAAGATCGCCGGCCTGCCCGAGGGCGAGACCTTCAGCGAGACCGAACTGCGCCGGGCCGAGACGCGGCTGCGCCGCACCGGCATCTTCTCGTCCGTCGCGCTGACCGAGGACGACCGGATCACCGCGCCGGACCTTCTGGGCATCACCGCGACCGTGGTCGAGCAGAAGCCGCGCCGCTATTCGCTGGGTGTCGAAATAGCCAGCCTGGACGGCCTGTCGCTTTCGGCCGCCTGGCTGCACCGCAACCTTCTGGGCGGGGGCGAAAGGCTGGGGATCAAGGGCGAGATCACCAACATCGGCACCAGCCTCAGCGGCATCGATTACGGGCTGGAGGTGACGCTCGACCGCCCCGCGACGCTGAGTGCGGACACCTCGGCCGGTCTGGTGCTGAGCTACCGGCACGAGGACGAGATCGACTACAACCTTGACGCCTTCAGCTTCGGCTTGCGGTTTTCCCACGTGTTTTCCGAACAGCTGACGGCGCGGGCCGGGCTGACCTATGACACCGCTAGGGGGCGAGACCCCGGCGGACGGTTCGACTTCCGCAACCTGTCGCTGCCCGCGGGACTGACCTGGGACCGACGCGACGTGGCGACGGATCCGACGAAGGGCTTCTACATCGATGCGACAGCCAAGCCCTTCCTGGGCTTCGGCACCACCGGATCGGGCTTGCGCGCCACGCTGGACGGGCGCATCTATCGCAGCCTCGGCTCCGGGGGCCGTTTCGTGCTTGCGGCGCGGGCGCAGGCCGGGGCGGTCTTCGGCCCGGCGCTGCTGGAAACGCCGCGCAGCGACCTGTTCTTCTCGGGTGGGGGCGGCACGGTGCGCGGCCAGCCCTATCGCTCGCTGGGGGTTGCCATAACGCGGGGTTTCGGGCCGCAGTTCCTGATCGGCGGCAACCGATTCCTTGCCGCCTCGGTGGAACTGCGCGCCAGCGTGACCGAACGGATCGGGGTGGTCGGCTTTGTCGACTGGGGCAGCATCGGGGTGGATGGCTTCTCGGGTGATCTGGCCAATTCCCATGCCGGGGCCGGGCTGGGGCTGCGCTATGACACCGGGCTTGGCCCGATCCGGCTGGACGTGGCGGCACCGATCAGCGGCACCACCGGCGACGGGGTGCAGATCTATGTCGGCCTGGGGCAGTCCTTCTGATGCGGCGCGCGCTTGCCTTCGCCCTCTGCCTGCTCGCCCTGCCCGCCCAGGCGCAAGAGCAGGACGACCGCGACTACCTGACCGCCTTTCTGGAAGACACGCTCTCCGGTGCGGGGCGCAAGGTCACGGTGACGGGCTTTGCCGGCGCGCTTTCGGCCCAGGCCACGATCGAGCAGCTGACCATCGCCGACGACCAGGGCATCTGGATCACGCTGAACGGCGTTGTGCTGGACTGGTCGCGCTCGGCGCTTCTGTCGGGCGAGGTGGTGGTCAACGAACTGTCCGCCGACGAGATCATCGTCGCCCGTGCGCCCGTCGGCTCGGCCGAGGCTGTGCCCGCGCCCGAGGCGGCCGGGTTCAGCCTTCCCGAACTGCTGGTCTCGATCGATATCGAGAAGGTCGCCGCCGACCGGATCGAGCTGGGCACCGATCTGCTTGGCCAGCCGGTCACCGGCACGCTGTCGGCCTCGCTGCAACTGGCCGGGGGCGAGGGGCAGGCGGTGCTGGACCTGATCCGCACCGGCGACGGCCCCTCGGGCGAGGTGCGGCTGGACGCGGCCTATGCCAATGCGACGCGAGAACTGAAGCTGTCGCTCCGGGCCGAAGAGGCGGCGGGCGGGATCGCGGCCAGCCTGCTGGGCATCCCCGGCGCACCCTCTGCGCAGTTGCAGGTCGAGGGGCAGGGGCCGATCGACGATTTCGCGGCCGATGTCTCGCTGGCAACGGATGGTGCCGACCGGCTGACCGGCACGGTCACGCTGCGGGCCGAGGACGGCGGGAACCGCCTTGGTGCCGACCTTGCGGGGGATCTCGCGCCGATGCTGGCGCCGGACCTGGTGGATTTCTTCGGCACCGAGGTCGGCCTGAAGCTCGACGCCTGGCGCAGCGCCGGCGGGCGGGTGCGGGTGGACCGTTTCGACCTGGCCGCGCGGTCGCTGGCCCTGACCGGCGCGGCCGAGATCGCGGCGGATGGCGTGCCCGAGCGGCTGGAGGTCAGCGGTCGCCTCGTCGCGCCGGACGGGGCGCCGGTGGTGCTGCCGCTGGCCGACGGGACGAAGGTCAGCAGCGCCGATTTCCAGTTGAGATCCGCGCAGGGCGATGCCGACAGCTGGTCGGGCAGCCTGTCGGTGCGGGGGCTGGACCGGCCCGACCTGAAGATCGCCGACCTTGCGGTCACGGGCTCGGGCCGGATCGGGCGCAGCGCGGCGGGGCGGAGCTTCGGCGGCACGCTGAGCGGAAGCGCCTCAGGCCTTCAGCCCTCCGACCCCGCCCTGGCCGAGGCGCTGGGCCCGGCGCTGACCGGCGGGCTGCGATTCTTCACCCGCGAAGGCGCGGGCGCGCTGCAACTGACCGACATCCGGCTGGAAGGCGCGGGCCTGACCGGAACCGGCGCGGTGCGGATCGAGGGGCTGGACCAGGCCTTGCGAATGACCGGCAAGCTGGCCGTCGAGGCCGCGGATTTCTCGCGCTTCTCGCGGCTGGCAGGCCGTCCGCTGGGCGGGGCGGGGCGGCTGGAGGTGTCGGGCGAGGCAAGCCGGCTGTCGGGCGTCTTCGATGCCGAGATCGCCTTCGACGGCTCCGGTCTGTCGATCGGTCAACCCGAGGCGGACCGGCTGCTTTCCGGGGCCTCGCGGCTGACCGCCTCGGTCCGGCGGGACGAGACGGGCACGGCCCTGCGCAGCCTGGATCTGAAGGCGGGGGCCTTGCGGGCGAGCGCGAGCGGCCGGCTGGCCTCGGCCGGGTCGGACTTGACGGGAACGGTCAGCCTTGCCGATCTGTCGGCGCTCCGGGCGGGCTATGGCGGTGCGGTGACGCTCGAGGGCCGCTTCACCGGCACGCCCGAGGCCGGGGCGATCAGGCTGACGGGGCAGGGCCGGTCACTGCGCATTGGCAACGCCGAAGCGGATCGGCTGTTGGCCGGGCAAAGCAATCTCGACCTCGACCTTGGCCTGAACGGGGGGGTGATCCAGGTTCGCTCCGCCCGGTTGCAGAACCCGCAACTGTCCGCCACGGCGCAGGGCGAGATCACCGGCGAGGTGCGGCGGATCACGCTGGACGCGCGGCTGGCGAACCTGGGGCTGATCGTGCCCGAAGTCTCGGGCCCGCTGACCGTGGCCGGAACGGCGGTGCAGGACGCGGCGGGCTATCGGCTCGACCTGCGCGGCAACGGGCCGGGCCAGTTCGCCGCCCGGGTCGAGGGGCGGGTGGCGAACGATTTCCGCACCGCCGACCTCGCGACCAACGGCTCGGGCGAGGCGGGGCTTGCGAACCTGTTCCTTTCGCCGCGGTCCGCCTCGGGACGGGTCGGCTATGACCTGCGGCTGAACGGGCCGCTGGCGCTGACGTCGCTTTCGGGGCGTGTCACCCTGTCTGACGGCCGCATCTCTGACCCGGAACTGGGTCTGTCCCTGCAACAGGTGCAGGCCATCGGGCAACTGGCGGGCGGGACGCTGCAGCTTTCGGCGACCTCGGGCCTGTCCTCGGGCGGGCGGCTGCGGGTGGACGGGCCGATCCGGCTGAACGGGCGGCAGGAGGCCGACCTGAGCATCGCCCTCGACGGGCTGCGGCTTTACGATCCCGAGTTGTATGAAACGCGGGTCAGCGGCAATCTGGCATTGCGCGGGCCGCTGGCCGGCGGGGCGGTGCTGTCCGGTGCGCTGCAACTCGGAGAAACCGAGGTGCTGGTGCCGGCCTCGGGATTCAGCTCGGCCGATGCCTTGATGAACATCCGCCATGTCCGCGACACGGCGCCCGTGCGCGACACCCGGCGCAAGGCGGGCCTTCTGGACGCCATCGCCGCCGCGTCGCGTGATGCGGCGCCAGCCCGGGCACTCGGGCTGGACCTGACGATCACCGCCCCCGCCCGGGTCTTCGTCCGCGGCCGGGGGATCGACGCCGAGCTTGGCGGCAGCCTGCGGCTTCTGGGCACGACGTCGGACGTCCGTCCGGCAGGGGGCTTCAGCCTGATCCGCGGCCGGATCGACATCCTGGGGCGGCGCCTGGTCCTGTCGCGCGCCGATCTGGCGATGGAGGGCAGCCTGATCCCGCAGATCAGCATTGCGGCGGATACCGAAAGCGACGGCATCGTCAGCACGGTCACCGTCGAAGGACCGGCCAACGACCCCGTTGTCCGGTTCACCTCCTCTCCCGACCTGCCGCAAGAGGAAGTCCTGGCGCGGCTTCTCTTCGGGCGGGGCCTCGACAACATCTCGGCCCTGCAGGCCGCGCAACTGGCGAATGCGGTCGCCATTCTTGCCGGACGCAGCGGTGTGGGCCTGGTGGGCAACCTGCGCCGGACCTTCGGGCTGGACGATCTGGACGTGACGACTTCCGAGGACGGCTCCGCCGCGCTGAAGGCCGGGAAATACATCAAGGACAATGTCTATACCGAGATCGAGGTCGATCAGGAGGGCAAGAGCCGGATCAACCTGAACCTCGACCTCAGGAAGGGGCTCACGGTCAAGGGCAGGATCGGGGCCGACGGCGAGACCGGGATCGGAGTCTATCTCCAGCGCGACTACTGATCGCCCTCGTCGTCCCCATCCGGTCCGCACATCACCACGCAAAGGAACAGGGGCACCACAAGCCAGGGCAGCCAACCCTTGCTGGAGGACGACGCCTCCTTCACCTCGGGCTCCGGTTCCTCGACGACGACGACCGGGCCGCCGGCCAGGGCCGGGGCGGCAAGACAGGCGACACAGAGGCTCAGCGCGATCAGGGGCTTCATGCGGCCCTCGCAGGCTGTCGTTCTGCCCGCCAGTCTGGGGCAAATACCGACGATTCGCACCCATTCGTTGCCTGTCAGGCCCAGATTGCAGCGGGATGCGCTGATCCTGCACCCTCCCGACCAGGGCCGCGGAAGCGCCCGTGCGGCGACGAGGGGCCCGGCCCGGTGGTCAGTCGATGACCTTCTCGAACTCCAGGTAGCCGACCCCGTTGCTGGCCCATTGCCGGGATTTTCGCACGGTGTTGCCTTCGATCCAGTAGTCGTTGGTCACCTTGCCATTGGGTCGAGTGCAGGTCTCGGTCACATGGGTAACCCCATGCGACTTGCCCAGGATCTCGACCCTCTCTGCGCCGACGACCACGGCGGCACAGTCGTAGGTCCGCCGCGTTCCGGCGTCGTCCGGGCCGAGGAAGTAGTAGATGCGCTGGTAGCTGGCCGCGCCTTTCAGCTGCGCCAGCGCGGGAGCATCGGCCGACATCAGGTCGGCCCCGAGACCGCGGGTCTGGATCAGCACGCCATTGCGGAGCGAGAAGTTGGCCTGCCCCTGCGCAGTCCAGGTCACGACATCGGCCTTGGTATCGGCAATCGTCAGCAGGGCATCTTGCCCCAGCGCCTGGGCTTTGACCCGCAAGACGGGTTTGCCATAGGCTTCAAGCTCCTCTCGCCCGGCAGGCTTTATGGGGCGCGCGGCTCCCGCGGCGCCCTTCCTTTCCTGGGAGACCGCGGATTTGGCCATCTGACCGACCGCAGCAACCAGAGGGTTTCCGCCGCCGCCGTCATTGCCGCAGGCGCCAAGCAGCGCCATCAGGGCGATGGCTGCAATCGCTTTCTTTGGAAATCTCACCGCCAGACCCTTCCCCAATCGGGGTCAAGTCCATCGGTGTGATACTCCCGGATCGACTCGTAGAGCCGCCCGTCCACATCGACCCGCGCGCCGCCATCGCCGCTGCCCGGACGCAGGGTCATGCCGAAGCCTCGCCGCGTCTCGGTGCCAAGTGCCCAGTTGAAGGGAATGGTGAACCGGATGCCCTTGTCGAAACCGCTTTCACCAAAGTCCTCCGCGCTGACATCCGTCACAGTGGCGAAGGCCCCGACCCTCCAGCCGTTCGCGAAGACGCGGTCGATCGAGATCGTCGCCCCGACATCGCCGGCAAGATACTTCCCGACGTCCAGCTGGCCGAGGAAGCCGTTGCCGAAGTCGTAGTAGGCCGACACATGGCCGGTCACGACGTCATAGTCATACTCGTCGAAGCCCAGGCCACCATCCGTATCGCGCTGCCGCGTGTAGTTGGCCTCGATTCCCAGGGCCAGCTGGCTGTCCACCGGCTTCCACAGAAGCTCGCCCGACACACCGGCATGCATGCGCTCCAGATAGCCCACCGTGATGCGGGAATAGAAATTCGGTGCCGGGCGCGCATACCAGGCGAAAGTCAGACGCTCCAGCGCCGGATCTCCGAACTCGGTGTAGAGCGATCCGTCGGTGCGGACATGCGGCAGGGGCGAGGTTGAGGGGCTGCCAAGATCGGTGTTGCTGACAAGCTGCTTGTACACCGAGCCCGCCACCACGAAACCCGGCGCGAAGTTGTAACTTGCCGAGAGGCGCAGGCCGATGTCGCCCTTTGCCGGTTCCGCCAGGCGCAGCGCCGGCCGCAGGCCCCAGGAGAACCTGGGGTACAGGTTCTCGTCGCCGATGGCATAGGCAGGGACCGGCCCCGCATCGGTGACGGTGACCCGCTCGCGCAGCAAGGTTGCATTGTCGGCGGTATACTCCAGCCCTTCCAGGTCGCTGCGGCGGATGGTGATCTTCGAGGCCCCCATGCCGTTGACCACGGGCACGATCTCGAACACCTCGACCGAGGCGGGCATGACATGGCTCAGCGCCCGCGCTGTCCGGCCCACGGCCTGCGAGCCCGCGTCGATCCGGCTGTTGCGGATGCGGACCTGCACGGTCGTCTCGGTGTAGGCGAGGTTCTCGACCGCAATTCCGTCGGCGGCAAGCCGCTTGGCCAGATTCTTGCGCAGGATCGACCCTGCATCCGCTTGCGTCACCCAGCCGCCGTCATAGGCATCGGGGTCTGTTGCCCTCGACGGGCGTGCCTTGACAGGGGCGGGGGCAGCGCCGGCGATCCCGCCGGTCAGGCGGCTTTTCGGGTCAAGGATCACATGGAAGGTCAACCCGATCTCCGAGCCGTAAAGCGAATAGACCCCGAAGCGCATGTTGGGATTGCGCTGATACTCGAAGCCGAAGTTGAACGGGCTATCGCGATCGAACAGTCCGCGCACCTCGTCCTCGGTCACATAGGCGTCTGACGAATACTCGCCCTTGAAGGTCCAGGTGTCGCTGATCCTGTATTCGACGCCCGCGAAGGGCGCCGCATCGCCGCGGAACCATTGGTCGGCGTTGGGCGTGCCGGTCGGGCTGACCGGCGGGCGGTCGCCGAAGGGCGCCCCGATGCTGCCGTAACTGCCCAGCCGGCCCCAGCCGAGGCCCGCCGTAACCTTCAGCCGGTCGCCGAAATTCTTCGTCGCCGCGACATACTCCGAAGAGAACAGCCCCTGTCCGGTCATGTCCTGCAGGCCGATGGTCAGGGCAGGGCGCCAGGTCCCTTCCTTCAGGATCTGGTAGCGCAGGTCGATGCTGCGGTCGGTTTCCTTGCTGTCACCTGGGATTACCGTGTCCCAGTCGCGCCAGGTCTGGAAGCGGAATGATGCAGACAGCCGCTCGCTGAACTGGAAGCTGAAGGTCGTGCGAGTGATCGGGCCTGCCAGCGAGGTGCTGAAGGAGAAGGTCGCATCCTTCTGCGCCTCGCCCGACGGCATGTCGATCAGGCCGGTTGCCCCGTTGATATTCAGCGTGCCCGTGCTTTCGGCATGCGCCGGCGCAACGGTCAGCGCGGTGCTCGCGGCAAGCAGGGCAAGCAGGCGGAATTGCAGGATGTGCATGATGACCAGACCCGGGATGTCGGTGCAGTCTATGCGAAGATCGGGCGATCAGGGCAAGGGGCTTCGACGGGGAAGCCGGCACAATATCGGGGATATCGGCATTTCCGCCAACACGGCCGCCGGCCCGGTCAGGTGCTTTCGCTTTCCAGGCTGATCCGAAGTTCCCGCAGGACGGGCAAGAGAGCGCGCACCTTCTCGGGGCCGATCGACTGCACGACCTCGGCAATCAGCGGCACCACGCTGGCCACGGCTCCGTCGCGCGCCGCCCGGCCGCTGGGACTGATCGCGACGAACTTCTGCCGCGCGTCCTCCCAGTCGGGGCGGATGTGGACATGCCCGGCCCATTCCAGCTTGGCCAGCGTGTTGGTCATCGCGCCGCGGGTGACGTGGAAGGCCCGCGCCAGTTGCGCCGGAGTGCGTTCGTCGTTGATGCGCGCCAGATGGTTCAGCACGCCGAAATGCGACAGTTCCATCCCCTTCGGCAGCACCTTGGAAATGCGGTTCCGCGCCAGCTGATCTGCCATGAACAGTTCGCCGAACAGCGCGACCGCGATGTCATCCGCCTTGTCGCTTCCCTTCTCGCCGCTCATGGCCCCTCGAAGCTCCGGTCATGCCACAGAGACGGCACCCGACCGCGCGCCTTCTCGACCTCGGCCAGGTCCAGATCGACCAGCGTCACCCCCGGCTCGGTTCCGGCATCGGCCAGCACTTCGCCCCAGGGGGCAATGGCCAGGGAATGGCCATGGGTTCGACGGCCCTTGCCGTCGGCTTCGGGGTGGAACCCGGTCTGCGCCGGGGCCAGCACGAAACAGCCGGTCTCGATGGCGCGGGCGCGCAGCAGGGTCTCCCAATGCGCAGCACCGGTGATGTGGTTGAAGGCGGCCGGCACGGTGATGATCTGCGCCCCGCCCTGCGCCAGTCGCCGATACAGCGCCGGAAAGCGCACATCGTAGCAGACCGTCATGCCGATCTTCGCGAAAGGCGTCTCGGCTACGACCGCCCGCGCGCCCGGCCGGTAGCCTTCGCTTTCGCGATAGACCTCGGTCGCCGAGACATTGACATCGAACATGTGGATCTTGTCGTAGCGCGCGGCAATCCCGCCGTCCGGCGCGATCAGGAAGCTGCGGTTGGCAAAGCGACCGTCCGCGTCATGGGTCAGAAGGCCCAGCGAGCCGATCAGAAGCCAGATGCCCGCCGCCCGCGCCTCGGCCCGCAGCGCGGCCAGCGTCGGGTCGTCGTCCTCATGCCGGAACACGCTGCGCTGGTGAGTCCGGCTGGAGGACAGGCCGTTCGTCAGTTCCGGGGTCAGGACGAGACCCGCACCCGCAGCGGCGGCCTGACGCACAAGGCCGACCGTCACCGGGAGGTTCGCCTCCGGGTCGTCGGTGACGGTCAGCTGGACCAGGCCCGCGCGCATCACGCGGCCAGGAGCGGATCAAGCTTGCCGGCGCTGTCCAGCGCATATAGGTCGTCGCAACCGCCGACATGCACCTCGCCGACGAAGATCTGCGGCACGGTGCGGCGGCCGTTGGCGCGCTGGACCATGGCCTCGCGCAGCGCCGGGTCGCGGCTGACGTCGATCTCGGCGAAGGCCACGCCCTTCTTCTGCAGCAGCCGCTTGGCCGCGTGGCAATAGGGGCAGATGGGGGTGGTATAGATTTCGACCGGACGCATCGGGGCACCTCTTTCGCGCCCGAATATAGGGGTTCAGCCGTCTTTCGCAACGCGCGCCAGCGCCAGCACCGAAACCGACCGGGCGCCCGAGGCAATCAGCGCCTCGGTCGCAGCGGCAAAGGTCGCGCCCGAGGTCATCACGTCATCGACCAGCAGGATGTCGCGGTCCCGCACCCGCATCACGCGCGCCTTCGGCACGACGAAGGCGTCCAGCAGATTGGCAAAGCGCGCCTCGCGTCCCTTGCCGTCCTGGGTGCCGGTGGGCCGGCGGCGGGTCAGGGCGTCCGGGCAATGCTCCAGACCCGTCGCGCGCGCGATGCCCCGCGACAGAAGCGCCGCCTGATTGTAGCGACGCCGGAACAGCCGCATCCAGTGCAGGGGCACCGGCACGACCAGCATCCCCGGCCGCAGGATCGGCTGCGCCGAGCGGGCCATCCAGTCCGATGCCGGTCGCGCCAGATCCATCCGGTCGCCATGCTTGAGCGCCAGCACCAGGTTTCGGGCGTTTCCGTCATAGATCAGCGTGGCCCTTCCCCGGTCCCAGGGGCGTTTGACGGTCATGCAGTCGTCGCACAGCGCCCGCTCCTCGCTGTCCGGTCCGGGAAGCGGCGTTCCGCAACCGTCGCAGACGAGGCCGGCGATGAACGGGGTCTCGCGCCAGCAGTCGGCGCAGAGGCCGAAATCGGACTGCACCGGCGCCGCGCAGGACAGGCACTGCGGCGGGTAGATCAGATGCAGCGCGCCTTGCAATCCCATCCCTGCCTCCTAATGTCCCGCCGATGACCGAAGCCCCGATCCTGACCGACCGTACCGCACTGGCCCGCCACCGCGCCCGCGCCCGAACCCTGCCCGATCATGGTCCGGCGATGTTCCTGCATCGCCTCGCCCTGACCGACATTCAGGAAAGACTCACCGAGGTTAACAGAACCTTTACGGCGCCGGCCGTGGTGAGCGGATTCCCCGAAATCTGGCGGGATCTGCGCCCGGACGCCCGGCAGGTTGCCGATGACGACCTGCTGGACATGGTTCCTGGCGCGCATGACCTGGTGATCCACGCGATGGGTCTGCACTGGGCGAACGACCCACTGGGCCAGCTGGTACAATGCCGCCGCGCGCTGCGACCTGATGGTCTTTTCATTGCCGTCCTGCCCGGCGGGCGCAGCCTGCAGGAGTTGCGGACAAGCCTCGCCGAAGCCGAGGCCCGCGTGACCGGCGGGCTGTCTCCCCGCGTGCTGCCGATGGCCGAGATCCGCGACCTCGGGGGGCTGATGCAACGTGCGGGCTTCGCCTTGCCGGTCGCCGACAGCCTTGTGCAGACCGTCGAGTATCGCGATTTCGGGGCGCTGATGTCCGACCTCAGGGCCGCAGGGGAAACCAATGCCCTGGCTGGCCGGCTGCGCCGCTTCACCTCCCGTTCCGTGCTGGCGGCGGCCGCGGAAGTCTATGCCGGAACCTTTGTCACGGCGGAGGGGCGACTGCGTGCGACGGCCGAGCTTGTGTTCCTGACCGGATGGGCACCGCATGACAGCCAGCAAAAGCCGCTGCGCCCGGGTTCGGCCAGATCGCGGCTGGCTGATGCTCTGGGCGTTCCCGAGGGCCGACTGCCCAAAGATGGTTGACCCTGCCGACCCAGCCCTTATGTCCCGTGCTGAACCAGAGGGAAGGACTGACATGCCGGATGACCGGACGAAAGCCGCTGCGGCGGAGGAAGTGCGTCCCGGCGAGGGTCGGCTGGCCCATGCGCCGGCCGATCATCCGCCGGTGCGCCGGGCACGGGTCGGGATCCTGCTGGCGAACCTGGGCACGCCGGATGCCTACGACTACTGGTCGATGCGGCGCTATCTGAACGAGTTTCTCTCGGACAAGCGGGTCGTCGATTACCCCAGCTGGAAATGGCAACCGCTGTTGCAGCTGATCATCCTGTCGAAGCGTCCCTTCACCTCGGGCGCGAACTACAGGCTGATCTGGAACGAAGAGCTGAACGAGAGCCCGCTTCTGACCATCACCAAGGCGCAGACGGCGGCGATCGCTGCGGCGATGGCCGAACGGCACGGGGCCGAGGTGATGGTCGATTTCTGCATGCGCTACGGCAACCCCTCGACCGAGTCGAAAGTCAGGGCCATGGTCGATGCGGGATGCGAGAAGATCCTGTTCTTCCCCCTCTACCCCCACTACGCCGGCGCCACCTCGGCCACGGCGAACGACCAGTTCTTCCGGGCACTGATGAAGGAAAAGCGGCAGCCGGCGGTGCGGACCGTGGCCGAATACTTCGACCACCCGCTCTACATCGACGCGCTGGCCAGGTCGGTCGAGACGGCCTATGCGGCGCTGGACCACCGGCCGGACGTGCTGGTGGCCAGCTACCACGGGATGCCGAAACGCTACCTGATGGAGGGCGACCCCTACCACTGCCAGTGCGCCAAGACGACCCGTCTTCTGCGCGAGAGGCTGGGGTGGGAGAAGGGGTCGATCGACACCACTTTCCAGTCGGTCTTCGGGCGCGAGGAGTGGCTGCGGCCCTACACGGTCGAGCATGTGGCAGAGCTGGCGAAGCAGGGAAAGAAGCGGATCGCGGTGATCGCCCCGGCTTTTTCCGCGGACTGCATCGAGACACTGGAGGAGATCAACGGCGAGATCCGCGAGGCCTTCGAACATGCCGGCGGCGAGGTCTTCACCTACATCCCCTGCCTGAACGACGATGCGGCCCATATCGAGGCCCTGGTGGCGGTGATCGAAGAGAACCTCGGTGGGTGGTTGCCCCGGAAGGGGTGACGTGTCCACAGTGGACAGACCCGATATTCCTGTTCAAGACCAATAGGTTGCCAGAATCCGTTAGGGCGGTCTTAACCTTTTCGGAACCCGCGTGCTAGCCTACCCCGAGCCAGAGGGTGGAGGGGCGAGGGCGGAATGCCGTGGTCGATGCTGAGCGGGAAGGCCCTGATCACGGGGCGGGCAAGCGGGCCGGTGCTGCATGCGGATGTCGGGCTCAGCTTCATGGGCGGAGTCGATGCAGCCACGGGACGGGTCACCGACGTCCACCATCCGCTGTGCGGCGAGTCGGTCGCGGGGAAGGTGCTGGCCATTCCGAGTGGACGGGGGTCCTGCTCGGGCAGCCTGGTGATCTTCGAACTGTTGATGAACGGCCACGCCCCGGCAGCGCTGGTCTTTCGGCACAAGGAAACGATCCTAACGCTGGGCGTGCTGATCGCAGGAGAGCTGTTCCATCGCGCAATTCCGGTGCTGCAACTGGACGAGGCCGGATTCGCGGCCCTTTCCGGTGTCAGCCACGCGCGGATAGAAGGCGACACGCTCTGGTCCGCCGAGGGGCCGATGGACCTGCCCGCAAGCTTTGACCTGCCGCGGCCCGATCCGGCCGATTTCCGGCTGAGCGAGCTGGACTGCCGCCTTCTGGCCGGAGACTTCGGCGAGGCCGCACAGACGGCGATGCGGATCGTCCTGCAAACCGCGCGGATCGAGGGCGCGACCGAACTGGTCGACGTCGACATGGCGCATCTTGACGGCGTGTTCTACCAGGGACCGGCCGGTCTGAAGTTTGCCCGCAGGCTGTGCGATATGGGGGCAAGGGTCCGGGTGCCGACGACGATGAACGCGCTCTGCGTCGACCGGCGGCAATGGCGGGCGCAAGGCGTACCGGCGGTGGTGGGCGAAGGCTCGGATGCGCTGGCCGATGCCTATGTCGAGATGGGCGCAAGACCGACCTACACCTGCGCGCCCTATCTGCTTGAGCCGAGGCCCAGGGCTGGGCAGAACATCGCCTGGGGCGAGTCCAACGCGGTGATGTTCGCCAATTCGGTGTTGGGCGCGCGGACGCTGAAGTATCCGGATTATCTGGATGTCCTGGTCGCCCTGACAGGCCGCGCCCCGGCGGCCGAGTGCTATCTGGGCAGGGGCCGCCGCGCCGCAATCCGCATTGACCTGCCGCCGCTGCGGGACCTGGACGATCTGTTCTTCCCGCTGCTTGGCTATCACATCGGGAAGATCGCCACGAACGAGATACCTTTGATCTGCGGGCTTGAGGACCACGAGGTCGGCCACGACGACCTGAAGGCATTCGGCGCGGCCTTCGCCACTACCTCGGCGGCGCCGATGTTCCACATCCTGGGCATCACTCCCGAAGCCGGCACGGCAACGGCGGTGCTGGGGGACGATGTGCGCCATGTGCAGGTGTCGGTGCAGGATCTGGCCGAGACCTGGGCAGAGCTGAACATCGCGCGCACGCCGGATGTTGATCTGGTGGCGCTGGGCAATCCGCACTTCTCGCTGACCGAGATCGCGGCCCTGGCCCGACTGTGCGCAGGACGGCAGAAGGCGGAGGGCGTCCGGCTGACCGTGACCTGCGGGCGCGATGTCCACGAACAGGCACGCGCCGAAGGACTGATCGACACGATCAGCGCCTTCGGCGGCGAGGTGCTGAACGACACCTGCTGGTGCTTCATCGGAGAGCCCGTGGTGCCGAAGTCGGTGCGCAACATCGCCACCAACTCCGGCAAATACGCGCATTACGGCCCCCCGGCCGTGGGGAAGGGCTTTCACTTTGCCAGTCTGGCGCGGTGCGTCGAGGCCGCCTGCACGGGCCGGATCGACACGACGCTGCCCGCCTGGTGCCGTCGGGCCTGAAAACGCAAGGACCGCGCGGCATTGCGGCCGCGCGGTCCGGTTCCGGCCCGGTCGGGCGCGATCAGATCAGGCGGACCTGGGTGCCGACCTTCGCGAGTTCGAACAGTTCCTGGATGTGCTCGTTGTAGAGCCCGATGCAGCCGTTCGAGGACCGGCGGCCGATCTTGCGGGTGTCATGGGTGCCATGGATCCGGTAGGCCGGCCAACCCAGATAGAGCGCACGGGTGCCGAGCGGATTGTCTGGCGCCCCGCCCGGGACCATGTCGGGCCAGTCGGGATTGCGCTGCTTCATCGAGGCGGTCGGCCGCCAGGTCGGATTGACCACCTTCTGGATGACGGTGGTGAAGCCGCGACGGGTCAGTTCCTCGGACAGGGGAACCGAGGTTGGGTAGAGGCGATAGATCGACTGGTCCTCGGACCAGAAGTGCAGCGCGCGCGACGTGGTGTCGGCCAGGATCGCACCGTTGCGCAGGTTGTCGAAATAATCCTGCCATTGCAGGATGCGGAAGCTGGAGATGTTGTGACGGGTGGCCGTGGCCGGTTGCAGGAATTCGGTGGTTCCGTCCTGGGCCAGCGCGGGGAAGGCCACCAGACCGGCCACGCCCGCTGCACCGCCCAGAACCGCGCGGCGGCTGATCTTGCCGTTTGCCATGGCTGATACTCCGTAAGGTCTGTTCTCGACGGCCATATAGCGACTTTGTGACCGGGCCGCAAATCAAACGCCCGTCAGCATCCTGCCGATCGGCAAGAACCCCGTTTGAACCCGGCGCGCGCTTCCGCTAAGGAGAGCCGAACGGCCGCCCCCGGGGCGGCTCTGATCTGGTGGACCGAATGAACAGACGTATCTTCCTGCTTGCCGGCGCCGGCGTGACGCTGGCTGCCTGCGGAACTTCCAGCGCGCCCCAGCTGGGGGCTGACGGCAAGCCGTTGCCACAGGTCTACCGGATCGGCGATCCGCGCGAGGTGTCGTTCCGGTTCCTCGACGCGATGAATACCCTGCGCGCGGCCAAGTCGCTGCAGCCGGTGGCCTTCGACGCCAGCCTGAACGCGGCGGCCGAAACCCATTCGCGCGACATGTCGGTGCAGAACCGGCCCTGGCATTTCGGGTCCGACGGGTCTTCGCCCCTGGTGCGGGCGCAGCGCAGCGGTTTCACCGGGCGGCTGCTGGGCGAGAACATCTCGGAGACCTACGAGACCGAGCTGGAAACGCTGTCCTCGTGGATGGCGCAACCCGATACCCGGGTGGTCATCATGGACCCGCTGGCGACGAAGCTGGGCTTTGCCTGGTTCCAGGAGCCGGGCGGCAAGATCTGGTGGACGATGCTGACCGGGGCCTGAGCCCGGCAAGCATGGCTGTCGTGCGGGGGCCTTCGGGCCCCCTTTCGCGTTCAAGGCAGGATGTAGATCGGCGTTCCGGGCTTTACCATCGAATAGACGACCTCCATCTCCCGGTCGGTCAACGCGACGCAGCCCTCGGTCCAGTCCCGCCGCGACACCGGCCGGGTCGGCCCGCCGTGGATGAAGATGTCGCCGCCGGGTTTCTTGCCCTGCGCCTCGGCGAAGGCGATGTCGTTGGCGTTCGGATAGTCGATGCGCAGCGACAGGTGGAACTTGGAATTCGGGTTCTTGTGGCTGATCGTGTAGGCGCCTTCCGGCGTCTTGCCATCACCCTCGAACTGCTTGTGGCCCTCGGGCGCGAAGCCGAGAGCGATGTCATAGGCCTTCAGAACCTTGTCGTGGTGCAGAAGATACATGCGCCGGTCGGCCTTGTGGACCTGGATCTGGGTCACTTCGGGACCGCGGTACTTGCGGAACTTGGGATCTCCACAGCCCGAAAGGCCGATCACCGCCACGAGGATCGCCAGCCACCCGAAAATACGCATGCCCTTGCCCGCCTGTCTTTTTTTCCGATGGATAGCGGAAATCGGTCGATTTGCCTAGTGCGGCGAGAGCCGCAGGGCTTCACGGATTTGTCAGGCGCGCGACAGACGGGCGACAAGCTCGATGTGGGTGGACCAGCGGAACTGGTCGACGACCCGGATCCAGTCGAGCCGGTAGCCATGGTCCGACAGGACCCTCGCATCGCGGGCAAAGGTGACGGGGTTGCAAGACACGGCGGCGAGCACCGGGATGTCCGACCGCGCCAGCCGCTCGGTCTGAGCCTCGGCACCGGCGCGCGGGGGGTCGATGACGGCGCCGGTGAAGCCGCGCAGCTCGTCGGGTTCCAGCGGCCGCCGGAACAGGTCCCGCGTTTCCACCGAGATCCGGTGGAGATCCGGCGTGTTGCGCGCGGCGAGGTCCAGAGCCCTGGTCATCGCCGCGTCGCCCTCGACGGCATGCACCTCCATGTCGGTGGCCAGCGGCAGGGTGAAGGTCCCGACACCGCTGAACAGATCGAGGACCCGCTTCTGCGGGCCAAGCGCCTGGCGCACGGCGGCCAGAAGCGCCGCCTCGCCTTCGGCAGTGGCCTGAAGAAAGGCGCCGGGCGGGGCAACGACCATCGCCGTCCCCATGGCCAGCGCCGGGCGGTCACGCAGCGCCACGGTCTCGCCGTCCCAGGTCAGGCGCGAGAAGCCGTGCGCCTCGACCAGTCGGGCAAGGTCCATGCGCAGGGCGGCGTCCAGCGGCTTGCCGCCAGTGACGACGACATCCGGGCCGCCGCGGGTCAGGGTCACCTGCAGGGAAAGCTCGGTGGAGCGCGAGCCCCCGGTCTGGACCAGAGCTTGCAGGCCGGGAAAGGCTTCGAGGATGCCGGGGTGCAGAAGCTCGCAGTCGTGGATCTCGACAATCGTGTCCGAGGCCCGGGCGTGAAAGCCGATCAGCACGCCCCCTTTCGTCCGGCGGGCGGACAACGTGGCGCGGCGGCGGGAGCGGGCAGGTGAGGTGACGATCGGCAGGAACTCGGCCGTAAGTCCCTGACCGGCAAGCGCGGTCTGGACGACCTCCTGCTTCCATCGGGACACGAAGGGATCCGAGGCGTGTTGCAGCTGGCAACCGCCGCAGGCGCGGGCGTGGCGGCACGGGGGTTTGACCCGGTTGACAGAGGGGGTGATGATCTTCGGGTCCAGCAGGCGGTCGCCGTCGGGCGTGCCCTCGACCACTTCGCCCGGAAGGGTTCCGGGCACATAGACGGGACCCGGAGCGATGCCGTGCCCCAGGTGCCCGAGCCGTTCGATGGTGACGATCACTCTGCCGCTTCCGCCTGTTCGTCTTCGGTGCCGATGAAGCCGCCTGATTGCCGTTTCCAGTAGCGCGCGTAAAGCCCGTCCTTCGCCAGAAGCTCGTCATGGCTACCCATCTCGACGATCCGGCCACGGTCAAGAACGATGATCCGGTCCATCGCGGCGATGGTGGAGAGACGGTGCGCGATGGCGAGCACCGTCTTGCCCTGCATCACCCGGCCCAACGCCTCCTGGATCGAGGCCTCGACCTCGCTGTCGAGCGCGCTGGTCGCCTCGTCCAGCACCAGGATCGGCGCGTCCTTCAGGAAGGCGCGGGCAAGCGCGATGCGCTGGCGCTGGCCGCCCGACAGCTTGACGCCGCGTTCGCCGAGGAAGGCGTCATAGCCCTTGCGGCCCTGGTGGTCGTGCATGCCGGCGATGAATTCGTCCGCCTCGGCGGCGCGGGCGGAGGCGATGATCTCGTCCTCGGTCGCCTCGGGCCTACCGTAGGCAATATTGTCGCGCGCGCTGCGGTTGAACATCGCGGTTTCCTGCGTGACCATGCCGATCTGGCGGCGGAGGCTTTCCTGCGTGACATCGCGGACATCGAAGCCGTCGATGGTGATGCGGCCCTGTTCGGGGTCATAGAGGCGGAGGAGGAGCGAGACGAGCGAGGATTTCCCCGCCCCGCTGGCGCCGACGATCCCCAGTTTCTCGCCCGCGCGGATGGTCAGGTCGATGTCCCGGACCCCGCCCCGCTCGCGGCCATAGGCGAAGGTGACGTGATCGAAGCGGATCTCGCCCCGGATGCGGGGAAGGGGCTGGGCATCGGGGGCATCGGTAAGGGCGTGGGGAACCGAAAGGGTGCGCATGCCGTCCTCGACCTCGCCCACGCTGGTGTAGATCGACATGAGGGTAAAGCTGACCCAGCCGGACATCTGCGCGATGCGCAGCGCGATGGCACCGGCCGCCGCGATGTCGCCGGCCGAGGCGGCGCCCTGTTGCCAGAGAAGGACCGTGCCGCCGATCAGAAGGACGGGCAGGACGCCTGCGAGCAGCATCAGCGCAAAACGGAACCAGGTGGAGATGACGCCGAATTCGAGGCTGCGGTCGCGGAACACCTCCATCGCGTCGATGGCCACGCGGTCCTCGAAGGCGGCATGGGCGAAGAGCTTGACGGTCTTGATATTGGTGATCGTGTCCACCACCTGGCCCGAGACCATGGCGCGGGACGAGGCGCGGGCGGCGGAATTGACCCGGATCTTCGGCATGAAGAAGCGGATCAGGAGGATGTAGGCGACCAGCCAGACGGCAAGGGCTACTGCGGCCTTCCAGTCCACGGCGAGCAGGAAGGCGACCGAGCCGATGACCGAGGCGAGGGCGAAGCAGACGGTGTTGATGACTTCGGTCGCGACATCGGTGACGGCGCGGGCGGCCTGCATCTGTTTCTGCGCGATGCGGCCGGCGAAGTCGTTGTCGAAGAAGGTGACGGCCTGGCCGAGCGTCCAGCGGTGGAGCCGCGACAGGACCAGCGGCATCACGTTCGGCCCGATGACGATGCTGTTCGAGGCCGAGGAGACGGCGAAGGCAAGCGGTCGCAGGACGAGGTAGAAGCCGAGGAACCAGGCGACGAGGTGCCAGTGGGCGGCGAAGAAGTCGGTCGGGCCCGAATTGACGGCGGCGTCGATGACCCAGCCGAGGATGAGGGCCGAGACGACCTCGGTCACGCCGGCGAGGGAGGAGAGGACCCCGGCCACGACCAGCATCGGCCAGGACCCGGCCAGCGCCCAGCGCATGAAGGCGCCGAGGCGTTGCGGCGGCGGGCCGTCGGCGGGGCGGAAGGCGTCGATGAGGGAGCCGAGGCTTTGAAGCGCGCTCATGGGGGAGAGGTAGGCCGGTCCTTGGGGGGAAGCAAGTGTCAACGCCGCATGGACGGCAGGGTTCCCGTGCGGCCCAAGAATTTTCGGCGAAAATTCTTGGGCTTGGGGGCTATTCGGCGGCTTCCTCTTCGAGGCCGATGAAGCCGCCGGACTGGCGCGCCCAGAAGCGGGCGTAGAGACCGCCCTTGCGCAGCAGGTCGGCATGGGGGCCGTCCTCGACAACCTCGCCGTCCTCCAGCACCACGATCCGGTCCATCGCGGCGATGGTGGACAGGCGGTGGGCGATGGCGATGACCGTCTTGCCCTCCATCACCCCGTAAAGCGCGCCCTGGATGGCGGCTTCGGCCTCGCTGTCCAGCGCCGAGGTCGCCTCGTCGAGGATCAGGATGGGGGCGTCCTTGAGGATCACCCGGGCGATGGCGACGCGCTGGCGCTGGCCGCCCGACAGCTTCACCCCCCGTTCGCCGACATGGGCGTCATAGCCCTTGCGCCCTTGTGGGTCCTCGAGCGTGAGGATGAAATCATGCGCCTCGGCCTTCTTCGCGGCGGCGATCATCTCGGCCTCGGACGCCCCGGGGCGGCCGTAGAGGATGTTGTCGCGGACCGAGCGGTGGAGGAGCGACGAGTCCTGCTGCACCATGCCGATCTTCTGGCGGAGGCTTTCCTGCGTGACGTCGGCGATGTTCTGGCCGTCGATCAGGATGGCGCCCGACTCGGTGTCGTAGAAGCGCAGGATCAGCTTGACCAGCGTGGATTTCCCCGCGCCGGAGCGGCCGACGACGCCGATCTTCTCGCCCGGACGGATCGTCAGGCTGACGTTCTTCAGCCCCCCGAACCCGCGCCCGTAGTGGTGCGAGACGTTCTTCAGCTCCAGCAGCCCCTCGCGGAACTGGAGCGGCTGCGCGCCGGGCTTGTCCACCAGGGTCACGGGCTGGGCGATCGTCTCCATCCCCTCGGCCAGCGTGCCAAGGTTCTGCACCAGCTGGGTCGAGGCCCACATGATCCAGTAGGTCATGGAGTGGAGCCTGAGGACCAGCGCCACGGCCCCGGCGACGACGCCGACGGTGGCAAGGTCGCGGGTCCAGAGCCACATGGCGAGCGCGGAGACGCCGAGGATCATCAGACCGTTGATGAAGGTCAGCGCCACGTCCATCTTCGTCACGATCCGCATTTCCTTCTGGAAGGTGGTGCGGGCGTGTTCGATGGCCTCCCTGGCGTAGTTCTCTTCGGCCGCCTGGTGGGCGAAGAGCTTGACCGAATGGATATTGGTGTAGCTGTCCACCACGCGGCCCGTGACCGCCGACCGCGCGTCGGAAGAGGCCGTGGCGGCGGGGCCGGCGCGGCGGATGGTCCAGCGCATCAGCGACAGGTAGGCCACGAGCCAGAGCAGGAGCGGCACCATCAGCCGGGGATCGGAGTTCGCCAGCATCAGCAGCGCGCCAAGGAAGGTGGCGGCGGCGAAGGCGGCCATGTCGAAGACCTGGAACACCGCATCGCCGGCGGCGGGCGGGGCCTGCATGATCCGGTTGGCGATGCGGCCGGCAAAGTCGCTTTCGAACCAGCCGACGGGCTGGCGCAGGACATGCCGGTGCGCGCGCCAGCGCATCATCGTGCCGAAGTTCGTCAGGATCGTGTTGTGCAGCAGGCCCACGGACCCGCCCGCGACAAGGGGGCGGACGATCAGGATCACCAGGGCGGCCAGCAGGATCTCGGTCCAGTGGTTTTCGAGGAAGGCCTGCGGCGTCTGGCCCGCCATCAGATCGACGAGGCGGCTGAGATACCAGATCATGCCGACATCCAGCACCGCGTTGCCGACCGAGAAGAGGGCGGTGATCGCGAAGATCCCGCGGAACGGCCGGATGTAGTCCTTCAGGAAGGGCCAGAGCCGGCGGGGCGGGGCGTCCTGCTCAACGTAAGGCTGATAGGGATCGACGAGATTTTCGAGGAAACGAAACATGTTGGGAAGACCCGAAGATGGTGCAGCGATGGGGTGAAGCGGTGCCTGCAAACGACCGCCACGACAGGATCGGTCAACTCAGGCGAGCTGAAGGGGGATCCTGTTTTCCATGCTGGTCTCCTTCCTGGGTGGGACGTCCTTAGACGAATCGCGGCGGATTGTCACGCCTCTTTCAAGAGGTCCTCGCGCGAAAGCATCAGGCCCGAGGAAAGCCAGCGGCCTTGAAGCTCTTTCATCCGCGCGCCCAGCGCCTCGCCCTGCAAGCCTGGCATCAGGTCGGCGGCGATGACGGGGAAGCGGGCGCTGGCCCCGCGCCGGACCTCGTCTTGCCAGCCCGGCGGCGGGGGCGCGCCCAGGCTCGCCGCACGGGCGAGGATGGCGTCGAGCCCAAGGG
Source organism: Tabrizicola flagellatus (assembly GCF_008271465.1). Taxonomy (GTDB): domain Bacteria; phylum Pseudomonadota; class Alphaproteobacteria; order Rhodobacterales; family Rhodobacteraceae; genus Tabrizicola; species Tabrizicola flagellata. The sequence goes on from NZ_VMDU01000002.1 coordinate 429,011, forward strand.
TTTCGCCAAGGCGCCAACCCAGTACGGCGGGGGTGTCCGCGCTGGCGATGGCGGTCCGGAGGGCGGTGAGATCGCGGGCTTCGGCCTTGGAGAGGCGGAGGATGTCGGTGTCGCCGCCGAGAACGGCAAGGCGGCGGAGCCAGCGGGGGTGTTCCTCGGCGTCGAGGTGGACGAGCGGGGCAAGAGCGCGCGGGTCGGCGCCGGGCAGGACGCGCGCGAGGACACCGGCCTGCGCCATGGCGGCAACGGCGGGGGCCGGGTCGCGGGCAGAGAGGAGCTTGCGCAGTTCGGCGGTGACGCGTTCCTTCGAGATGAGGTCGAGACCGTCCGCCAGCGCGGAGCAGGCGGCAAGGCCTTCGGCGTCGATCCCGCCCTCGGGGTCGCCATAGCAGGCGTGGAACCGGAAGAAGCGCAGGATCCGCAGATAGTCCTCGCGGATGCGCGTCTCGGGGTCGCCGACAAAGCGGACGCGGCGGGCTTGCAGGTCGGGCAGGCCGTGCAGCGGGTCGATGACCGCGCCGTGCCGGTCGGCATAGAGCGCGTTCATCGTGAAGTCGCGGCGGTGGGCGTCTTCCTCGATCCGGGTCGAGAAGGCCACCACGGCGCGGCGACCGTCGGTTTCCACGTCGCGGCGGAAGGTGGTGACCTCGTGCGGCTTGCCCCCGGCGACCACCGTGACGGTGCCGTGGTCGATGCCGGTGGGGACGGGTTTGAAGCCTGCAGTCTCGGCAAGGGTGGAGAGGGCTTCGGGCGTTGCGTCGGTGGCGATATCCACGTCGCTGACGGGCTCGCCAAGAAGCGCGTTGCGGACGCAGCCGCCGACGAACAGGGCCTGGTGGCCTGCCGCTTCCAGCGCCTGCATCAGGGCCTGCGTGCCCGGATGGTCCAGCCAATCTCCTGCAAGCTTCATTGCCCCACCCGGTTCGCCAACCCCCGCAGGATACGCGCGGTGGCGCCCCAGATGTAATAGGGGCCGTAGGGGACGGCGTAATAGCGGCGCCAGACGCCCATCCAGCGGCGGCGCTCGATAGTATAGCGGGCGGGCGTCAGGACGTGGGAGAGGGGGACGGTGAAGACTTCCTCGACCTCGCCGGCCTCGGGAACCGGGTCGAAGGTGCCGCGGATCAGGCCGACGAAGGGGGTGACGGCAAAGCCGGTGACGGTTTCGTGCACCGGGAGGGTGCCTAGGATTTCCACCCGCGACGGTTCAAGGCCGATCTCTTCGCGGGTTTCCCGCAGCGCGGCGGCCTCGGGGCCGGCGTCGGTGGGGTCGACCTTGCCACCGGGAAAGGCGATCTGGCCGGGGTGGTGTTTCAGCCGCGATGACCGCTTGGTCAGGATCATGGACGCGCCTTCGGGGCGCAGCCAGACCGGGACCAGCACGGCGGCGGGGCGCAGGGGCTTGTCGGGGCGGGGGTGCATCCCCGGGTTCAGGTCGAAATCCGAGGATGGCCCGGCGGGGCGGGCCAGCGCCGCGCGCAAGGCGTCCTCGGGGTCGGTCATTCCGACTTGACCGCCTCGAAGCCCAGCGTCCTGGGGTCCATCTCGTAATGCGCGCCGCAGAACTGGCAGTCGGCGGTAACGACCCCGGCCTCGGTGGTCATCTTCGCGATGTCCTTCTGGCTGTAGATCGACATGGTGTTGCGCACCTTGTCCTCGCTGCAGGAACAGCCGAAGCGCACCGGCTGGGCGTCGAAGACGCGCGGGCCTTCCTCGTGGAACAGGCGCACCAGAAGGTCGGTGGGGGGCACCGAGGGGCCGATCATCTCCAGCGTCTCGACGGTGTCGAGCAGGAGGTTTGCGCGGTTCCAGTCGTCGGATTCGGCGCCGGCCAGGATGTCGGCATGCGTCAGGAGTCCGCCCTCGCCCGAGCCCTGCTCGGCCGCGACCCCGCCCGTCTGCGGCATGTGTTGCAGCATGATGCCACCGGCGCGCCAGCGGAGCGGCCGGCCGGGTTCGGCGCTTTCGCCGTAGGCGAGCTGGAAGCGGGTCGGGATCTGTTCGGACTGGGCGAAATAGGTTTCGGCGCAGGCCGACAGGCTGCCCCCGGCGATCGGCGTGAAGCCCTGGTAGGGCAGCATCCCCTCGCCCTGGTCGAGCATCACCGCGAAATACCCCTCGCCGATCTGCGAGAAGGGGTCGGCGGTCGGGTCGAGCCGTTCGGCGTCGTAGCTGGCATAGGCGCGGATGCGGGCGGGTTCGCCTTCGGCGGTCGGGCCGTAATAGTCGGTGGCGATCAGGCGGGCCGGACCCTTGCCGCGAACCTGGAGCGACAGCTTCCAGCGCAGCTTGATGGTCTGGCCGATCAGCGCGGTGAGAAGCGCGGTCTCGGCCACCAGCGCCTCGATCACCGAAGGATAGGCGTGCTGCTTCAGCACCTGGTCGAGGACCCCGTCCAGGCGGGCGACGCGGCCGCGGATGCCCGAGGCGTCAAGCTGGAAGGGCAGGACGGTATCGTCCCAGGCGATTTGCGAACCGGTGGTCATGGGGAGTTCCTGATGGTGCCGAATGCTGGCATACCGCGCCTATATAGTCAGGGCAACCGCCGCACCAAGGGGGTGACGCATGATCCGACGCCACGGCGAGCCGGTGAAACCGGGCCAGACCTACACCCGCCGCCCCGGGGTTTATGCGATCCTGCTGCGGGGCGACCATATCCTGGCCACGCACCAGGCCGAGCCGGTGCCCGAGTTCCAGTTGCCCGGCGGCGGGATCGACCCTGGAGAGCAGCCGATCCCGGCGTTGCACCGCGAGGTGCGCGAGGAGACCGGCTGGAAAGTCGCGGTGACGCGGCGTCTCGGGGCATTCCGGCGCTTCACCTACATGCCGGAATACGATCTCTGGGCGGAAAAGGTCTGCACCGTCTATCTGGCGCATCCAGTCCGCCGCCTTGGCCCGCCGTCCGAGCCCGGGCACACCGCGATCTGGCTGCCGGTGGAAGAGGCGCTCTGGCGGCTGGGCAATCCGGGCGACCGGGCGATGCTGGCCCGCGCCCTAGGATAGGTCCAGCACCACGGCCGAGACATCGTCGGCAAAGCTGTCGCTACCCGACTGGCGGGCGATGTCCCAGATGAGCGATTCCAGCAGGTCGGCGCCGGAGAGGCGCGCCGAGGCCCGCAGGCTTGCGGCCAGCCCGTCCTCGCCGAAGTCGCCGCCCGCGGGCAGCGGACATTCGGTGACGCCGTCCGAGACCAGCACCAGCCGGTCGCCGGGGGCAAAGGGGATGTCCTGCCAGTCATAGCTTGCATCGGGGACAAGGCCGATCGGAAGGCCGCCACGGCCAAGGCGTTCCACCTGGCCCGACGCGCGGATCATCATCGGATGCGGATGGCCGGCCTGGACCAGGCTGATCTGCCGCGCCGCGCGGTCGGCCACGGCGAAGACCATGGTGAAATACTGTTCGGCCTGGATCTCCTCCAGCATCAGGCGGTTGAACCGCTGCGCCACGGCTTCGGGCGGCAGAAGGACATGCGTCCCGCGTGGACCCTTCTGGAAGGCGAGGTTCTGTTCCGGCGACGAGCCGGTCAGGAACCCCGCCAGCCGCGCCGTCATCATCGCCGAGGCGACGCCATGGCCCGAGACATCTATCGAGTAGGCCGCCACCCGGTTGTCATCGACGCGGAAGCTGCCGACCAGATCGCCCCCGACCCGACCCGAATTGCGCAGCATGAGCGAGACCGTGGCCCAGCCGTAGTCCCGCACCCGGTCGCGCACGAGGGTCTGCTGCAGTTTCCGCGCCTCGATCAGGTCGCGGTCGAGCGAATCATAGATCCCCTGCAGTTCGGCCAGGGTCGAGGCGATGACCCTGTTCTTGGCCAGAAGCTCGGCCTGCATGGCCAGCATGCGTTCGCCCGCACGCAGGCGGGCGCGGAGTTCGTTCGAAGCGACGGGCTTGGTCAGGAAGTCATCGGCCCCGGCCTCCAGCCCATCGGCGATCTCGGTCGTCTCGGACTTGGAGGTGAGGAGGATGAAGTAGCCGTAGGATTCACGATCCAAGGCCCTGAATTCGCGACAGAATTCAAGTCCGGTCAGGCCCGGCATCATCCAGTCGCTTATGACGATGTCGAAGGCCTGATCCTGGCAGAGTTCCAGCGCGGACGAGGCGGTGCCGCAGTCCGTGACCCGATACCCCCAGCGGGACAATTGCATCGACAGCATGAGACGCTGGGCCCGGCTGTCATCGACAACCAGCACATGCCGCGGCGCGCCGACGCCCGGCTGCCCCATTTCGCCCCTCATCGCACCGGCAAGCACATTCACCTCTCCGACCTGATCGGCGCAGCCTGCGGTTCCGGGCTTAACGCCGGGTGAACGCTAAAATGCGCGACAAGAAGCAGGGGGTTGGCGACTGTTTGTTAACGATCGCGCCGCCAGACTGCGTGCGTGGGTGACAGTGCGGGTGGGTGCCATGATAGACTGGAAAAGGGTGGACGAATTGCGGGAAGAGATCGGCGCGGACGGTTTTGCCGAAGTCGCCGGCATGTTCCTGGAAGAAGCCGAAGGTGCCGTGCGGGCGCTGCTTGAGGGCGTGCCGGAGGATGAGGTTGGGGCGCAGCTGCATTTCCTGAAGGGCAGCGCACTGAACCTTGGCCTCCGCGACCTGGCGGTGATCTGCCAGGAAGGCGAGCGTCGGGCCGCCGCCGGCGATGGGGCTCTGGTGGACGTGGCGCAGGTCGCGTCGGTCTATCGCGCCTCGCGCGCCGGGCTGCTGGACGGAATGTCCGCAGACAGGGCCGGGGCCGCCTGAAGCCCTGCCGCCCGCAATCCGGGGCGCACGCCTGGGGCCGGCGCAGGTCTAGATGAGGAACTCGGACAGGGCCTCGTCGTTGGTGATGTCGCGGAAGGCCAGGCCCGCGTCATCCATCCGGGCGGTGAAGCCGGCGAACCCGCCGGCCGATCGCGTCTCGATCCCGATCAGCACCGAGCCGAAGTTGCGTGCCGATTTCTTCAGATATTCGAAGCGTGTGATGTCGTCATCGGGGCCCAGGAGGTTCAGGAACTCGCGCAGGGCGCCGGGGCGCTGCGGCATGCGCAGGATGAAATACTTCTTCAGCCCCGCGAACCGCTGGGCGCGTTCCTTGACCTCGGGCAGGCGCTCGAAGTCGAAATTCCCGCCCGAGGTGACGCAGACCACGGTCTTGCCGCGGATTTCCTCGGCCAGTTCGGGCAGCACGTCCAGGGACAGGGCGCCGGCAGGTTCCAGCACGATGCCTTCGTGGTTCAGCATTTCCAGCATGGTCACGCAGATCCGGTCCTCGGGCGCCAGCAGCACATCCTCGCGGTCCACCCAGTCCAGCCGGCGGAAGGTGTGGTCGCCGACCCGGGCCACGGCGGCGCCATCGACGAAGCTGTTGACCTGCTGCAGCTTGACGGGCGCGCCGTCCATCAGCGCGGCGGTCAGGCTGGCCCCGCCGAGGGGCTCGACAAAGCGGAAATCGGTGTCCGGCGCCACTTCGCGCAGATAGCTGGTCACCCCCGAGGCCAGCCCGCCCCCGCCGACCGGCAGCACCACGAGGTCGGGCGCGCGGCCGAGCTGGTCCAGGAGTTCCACCCCGACCGACGCCTGTCCCTCGATCACGTCGGGGTCGTCGAAGGGCGACAGGAAATGCGCGCGCGCCTCGGCACAGAAGGCCTGGGCGGCGGCAAGCGTCTGGTCGAAATAGTCGCCGGTCAGCACGATCTCGATGTTCGCGCCGCCGAAGACGCGGGTCTTGTCGATCTTCTGCTGCGGGGTCGTCACCGGCATGAAGACCGTGCCCGAGACATCGAAATGCCGGCAGGCATAGGCCATGCCCTGCGCATGGTTGCCCGCGCTGGCACAGACGAAGCGGCGCTGGTCGGGCTGTTGTGCCCGCACCTTGCGCATCGCATTGAAGGCTCCGCGCAGCTTGTAGCTGCGGACCGGCGACAGGTCCTCGCGTTTCAGCCAGATCTCGGCGCCGTAGCGGTCCGACAGGAAGTCGTTGCGCTGCAGCGGCGTTTCGGGGAACAGCGCGCGCAGGGCCGCGGTCGTCGCTCTTGCCGCATCCGCAAAGCCTGACATGGCCCCAGTATACCTCTGGTTTATGCGTTGTGTCATATTCTGGCCATGATTGGCGCCCCGCATGGAAGACCATTCATTAGCCTGTGCCATCCAGACAAGGACTCGCTCCAATGCGCAAGATGAAACTGTTGTCTGTACTTGCCGTGTCACTCCTGGTTTTTTCCCCGGCCCTGGCAGTTCTCCCCCCGGGGTTTGGCGCCGCACATGCCAAGGGTGAGGGCTCTGGTGGGGGGAAGGGCAAGTCTGAATCGAAGAAGTCCGAATCGGGTAAATCCGAGGCTAGATCGTCCGGGAAGGGGAAGTCCGAGGCGAAGTCGTCCGAGAAGCGCAAGGCCAAGCAGGAGAAGTCCGCCAAATCCGCCGCCAAGAAGAAGACAACGAAGGCGGCCGAAGACGGCTCCATGAAGGCCGCCAAGGCCAAGTCCGCAAAGGCGGCGGGGCTTGCGCCGAACGAACTTGGCAAGATGAACGGCGCCATGAACGCCAACATCAACGCCGTGCTGGCGCATATCCGCAACGGCCAGACGACGAAGGGTCCGGTGGGCCTTCTGGCCGGGCTGGCGGTGGCGGACTCTTCGGCCCTGGCCGCGGCGGGTCAGGCGGCTGAACTGGAAGCACGCGCCGCGGAGTTCGATGCCCTTCAGGCGAAGGTCGAGGAAGCAGGCTTCGCTACCGTGGAAGATTATCTTCAGGCACGGACGGACGGCACGCTGACGAACGAGCAGCTGGCTGTGTCGGGTGACATCGACACAATGATCGCAGATCTTGGCGGAACCGATGCGACCGGGCTTCAGCTTGCAGAAAGCCGGCCGGAGGATGCGGAGATCCAGGCTGCCCGGGACGCCGCTGCCCTGGCGGGCCAGGCTGTCACCGATGCCGAACAGGCGATCATTGACGCCTGGAACAAGACGGGTGACGCGACAGCGCTGCTGGACGCCTTGCGCGCCAGGCTGGCCCCGCACCAGACCGAGATCGACGCCACCGTGGCCGAAACGCTGGCATCAGATGAGACCGCGGTGCTTCTTCCCGAAGCGGATGAGGTCATCGTCGTGAAGTGATCCGCCTGGCCACAGGGCCATGGCCGCACCGAAGCGAGCGCCGAATCATCGGGGCGCGCGTCCGGCTTCTGCGGGTCGAGCCTCGACACGGGTCTCGGCCATTCTTGCCCTCGGCCCGGTTTCGCTTTAAGCGCCAGCGAAACCGGGACGGAGTGCATCCATGCAGAAGCCGAAGAAAGTCGTCCTCGCCTATTCGGGCGGGCTTGATACCTCGATCATCCTGAAATGGCTGCAGACGGAGTATGGCTGCGAGGTGGTGACCTTCACCGCCGATCTGGGCCAGGGCGAGGAGCTGGAGCCCGCCCGTCAGAAGGCGCTGCTTCTGGGGATCAGGCCCGAGAACATCCACATCGTCGATGTGCGTGAAGAATTCGTGCGCGACTTCGTCTTCCCGATGTTCCGGGCCAATGCGCTGTACGAGGGGCTGTATCTTCTGGGCACCTCGATCGCCCGGCCGCTGATCAGCCAGCACCTCGTGCGCATCGCGCATGAGACGGGCGCGGATGCGGTGGCGCATGGCGCGACGGGCAAGGGCAACGACCAGGTGCGGTTCGAGCTGTCTGCCGCGGCGCTGGATCCGGCGATCAAGGTGATCGCGCCCTGGCGACTGTGGAATCTGACCAGCCGGACGAAACTGCTTGAGTTCGCCGAGGCCAATCAGATCCCGATCGCCAAGGACAAGCGGGGAGAGGCTCCGTTCAGCGTGGACGCGAACCTGTTGCACACCTCGTCGGAGGGCCGCGTGCTGGAGAATCCGGCCGAGGAATTCCCGAACTATGTGTTGCAGCGGGTGGTGCCGGTGGAAGAGGCCCCCGATCAGGCCGAGATGGTGGAGATCACCTTCGAGAAGGGCGATGCCGTGGCGATCAACGGCGAGCGGATGTCGCCGGCCACGATCCTGACCCGGCTGAACGAGCTGGGCGGCAAACATGGCGTGGGCGTGCTGGACCTGGTGGAGAACCGCTTCGTGGGGATGAAGAGCCGCGGGGTTTACGAGACGCCGGGCGGCACCATCCTGCTGGAGGCGCACCGGGGGATCGAGCAGATCACGCTGGACGCGGGCGCGGGGCACCTGAAGGATTCGATCATGCCGCGCTATGCGGAACTGATCTACAACGGGTTCTGGTTCAGCCCCGAGCGCGAGGCGCTACAGGCGCTGATCGACAAGACGCAGGAGCATGTGACCGGGACGGTGAGGGTGAAGCTTTACAAGGGCTCGGCCCGGACGGTGGCGCGCTGGTCTGAGCATTCGCTGTATTCGGAAAAGCACGTCACCTTCGAGGAGGATGCGGGCGCCTACGACCAGAAGGACGCGGAAGGCTTCATCAGGCTGAATGCGCTGCGGCTGCGGCTGATTGCGAGCAGGAACGCACGGGTGGCGAAGTAGCCGTCCACGGTGGACGGAACTCTGGTCAAAGGCACATCAAGGGGTTGAGGGCGCGCATTTACGCGCCCTTTACCTTTGGCGGTGTGCCGCGGAACGCTCGTCGATGACTTCGTCACTCCTCGCTTGGCCTTCGCGACGAGAAGCCGGAGGCGCAAGAGGAGCCTAGAGCGCAAGCTGCGTCACGGCGCGGGCGACGGCGCAGACGATGTCGCGGGCATAGGCGGCATCCGTCGTCCGGTCGGCGGCGCGGTGGTAGTTCGGATTGCCGTCGGCGGCGGGCTCGGTGGGCAGGTTCGCGAAGAAATTCTCGCTGGCCAGCACTGCGCCCCAGCCCTGCTGATGGAAGGCCGCATGGTCCGAGCGGTTGATCGCCCCGTCATAGACGTTGCGGTCCGGCCCGCCGAAGGTCGAGGTGCCCTTGTAGATCTGCGCGGGCGCCAGCCGGCCAAGCTGGGCGGCGGCCAGCGCCACGCGGTCGGCCAGCGGCAGGCTCAGGTCGCGGATCGCGGGGTCGGTATAGCCCGCATGCAGCTCGAAGATCCGGTTGGCGTCGGAATTGTAGCCGATCATGTCCATGCAGATCACCGCCCGCACCGGCGCCCGAGCCGCCTTAAGGGATGCCGCATAGGCCTTGGACCCGACCAGGCCCGATTCCTCGGCGTTGAAGAAACAGAAGCGGACGGTGTGGGTCAGCCTGCCGGCATAGGCGCGGAAGTGGCGGGCGAGCGACAGCACCCCGGCCAGGCCGGAGCCGTTGTCGTCGCGCCCCGGCGCGGGGCTGGTGGGCGCCTGGTAGCCCGGTTCGAACCCGGCAGTCGAATCCATATGCGCGCCGACGATGACGAGACCCGCGCCGAAGCCGGGGAGCGGGCAGCGGTGCTTCCACCAGGGAAACCAGGGTTGCAGCTTCAGGACCCGTTCGATCTCGGCCCGGATGGTGGCATCGGGCAGATCGTCGAAGCCCTCGGCCCAGCTGTCCTGGGCGAGGGCACCGAGATCCGGCAGCCAGCGGTCGGGCGGGGGCAGGGGGCCGGCATCGCGCAGGATGCGGAGGTAACGCTCCAGGATCTCGGGCCGGATCCGCAGGCGGCCCAGGCCGGGCAGGTCGGCGATGATGTTGGAATGGGTGGCCCCGGCATGGACGAAGTCGTGCCGCCAGGGGCAGTAGCCCATGCCGCGCAGGTCGGCGATCAGCGCGGCCTCGGCGCGCTTGTTGTCGGGATGCGCGGAATGGCGCGAGACGATGGGGCCGGCGGCATCGAGCGTGGTGACGCCCGTGTAGCGGTCGAGGTCGGCCTCGTAGGCGGCGGTCACCACCGAACAGCGCGGGCGGATCGCGGCGAGGATCTTGCGGACGGCGGGGTCGAGTTCCACGGCCTCCAGTATCTCGGGCAGCTTGCCGATGTCGGGCACGTCGAAGTCGGCGGCCTCGTGCAGGGCCGGTTGCAGAAGGCCGGGGTCGGGGGCGAGAAACTCGGCATGGCCATGACCGCCGTGCAGGTGGAGGGCCTCGGCCGTCTCGCCGGGTTTCAGCGCGATCAGGATCTGGCCCGGCTCGCTGTAGAGGATGGGCCGGCCGGCCAGCGCGGCGGCGAGGTCGCCCTGGTGGCCGGGATCGCCCGCGTCGAGCCGGGCCCAGACCAGATCCTCGGTCGCGGGGTCACAGGCGAGGGGAAAGACCGAGAGGCCCATCTCGGCGGCGGTGGCCTGGGCCTCGGGCGGGATCAGGGCGATCAGCGCCCAGCCGTCGGGTGCGGGCTGGAACTGCATCGGGATCGCGCCGCTGCGGGACGCGAAGCGTTCGACGACATCGCGCGGGCCTGCGATGCGGGCGGCGACCGGGGCAACGCCCCTGGCCAGCATCGGGATCAGCGCGGGATGGGCGGCGGGGGTGAAGCCTGCGGCCCGCGCCTCGCCGCGCAGGCGCCGGTCGGCCGAGACCAGCGCGGTCGCCGGATCGCTGCCCGAGAGCGCGCCGAGGTCGCCGTAGGTCAGCGGGCCGAGCGGCAGCAGGCGGAGGGCGGCGGGCGCGAAGCCGGTCAGGGCCTCGGCCCCGGGCAGGTCGGCGGCGCCGGGGAGGGCAAGGAGGATCTCGACCCCGGTGAGGCCGGTTGCGGCCGCGTGCAGCGATGGCGCGAGGTCTAGGCCAAGGAGGCGGCCGTCCTCCTCGCGCAGGGTGCCGCTGGTCTGGTCGAGAACGACGATGGCGCGGGTGATCGGGGGCATGGGGGTCTCCTGACGGTCAGGGCGTGGGGGTGCCGTAGCGCAGGCGCAGGATGCGGGTCGCGCACCAGCTGCGGGTGAGGACGAAGAGCCGGTCGAACTGGCTGTCGGCCAGTTCGGGCAGGCCGGGGGCGCCGAGCGCGGCGGCGATGTCATCCACGGTGTTGGAATGGGCGACGACCAGGACGGTGCGTCCGGCGTGGCCGGCGCGGATCGCAGCGACCAGGCCCGCGGCGTCGGTCGCGGCATAGAGCGTGGGTTGCAGTCCCGCCGTCTGTGCCGCCGGGGCGCCGGTCTGGCGCGAGCGCAGCGTGTCGGTGACGAAGACCGCCGAGAGGTTGGCGTCCTGCAGCATCTGGGCCAGAAGCGCGGCGCGGGCCTGCCCGGCGGGGGTGAGCGCCGGGTCGGCGCCGGCCCCGCGTTCGGCATGACGGACCAGGACGACCGTCACGGTCCACAGGAGCTTGGCAAGCCTGCGCTTGATGGTGGCAGTCGGTTCGATCTCGTGCAGTGGCAGAAACGCCGCCCCGGAGGGGGCGGAGGCCGGGCTGTCCATGGCGATCCCTTCCTGAAATGATGGTCGCGCTGCGACGGGCCGGAGCCTTGCGGCCCCGGCCCGGTCCGGCGGTTCAGTCGCCGTCGAAGTCGATTTCCAGCCGCATGGTGCGGATGCCGCGCGTGGCGCCGTCGATCTCCTCTCCGCGAAGGATCTTCAGGATCTCTTCCATCGTCGGGCGCCGGGTGCGGACCGGACGGTCGGGGAGCTTCGGCGGCCAGTCCTGCGGGCCGTTCGGCGGGCCGTCCTTCGGCGGATCGTCGTCGTCGTCGTCGGGCTCTCCGGGGTCGTCGTCCCTGGCCATGCGGAAGTCGAGCTTGTAGGTCATGCCGCCCGACAACTCGCCGTCGAGGAGGGTGCTGATCCGGATCTCGTCATCCTTGCGGTCGATCGACTGCCTGAGGAGATCGGCGTCGAAATCCTTGCCGCGGGTCAGGACCAGCATGACCTTGCGGCTTTCGCGCGGGCCAAGCTCGAACTTCGCGCCGCCGGCCGACCGGATGGCGATGCGCCAGCCAAGCTTTTGCAGGAACCTGGGCAGCGTCACCTCGACCTTGGCCACCACGGGCTTGCTGAACGGGTTGCGGATCCAGATGAGGTGCTTGCGGAAAAGCTTGATGATGTCGAGGATCGTCGGCCGGACCGGAGAAATGTTGCGCTGGCCGATGTTGTTGTCGAAGGGCACGAAGCGGTGTTCGGGGATGGTGCCCTGGATCGTGGTGTCGTTGCCGGGATCGCCGGTGGCATGGGCGATGGCCATGAGGCATTCGTGGCCGACCACGGTCGGGACAAAGCGGAAGGGCCCGAGGATCACGCTGGCCCCCGGCGCGAGCGGACCTGGGGCGGACAGCGTGGCGTGTCCATCGGCGCCCAGTCGTCGGGGAAGGCGAGGCCCGAGCCGAGCAGCGCGTGGTAGGCATCCACCCGCACGTTCTGCGCCGGTTGCATCCCGCGGTTCTTCACCCGGACATACATGTAGCTCTTGAACCCCACGAGCGGGTTCTGGTGCGTCAGCCCGCCGTCGGGGCGGCGCCGGCACCACATGTCCTGGCAGGACCAGTGGTTCGCGAGGTAGGTGTATTCCCCGCCCCGTCCGTCGTCGATGTAGACATCCACGTCCGGCGGGTTGCCTTCGCGGTTCACCGTCTGCGGCTGGCCGGGAGCGGCGCCGGGCTGGAACAGTCCCTGCTTCTCGAAGGCCCAGCGGATCACCTTGTGCAGTGCCCCGCCGGGGATGCCCTTGAACGAGGGCGTGGTCCTGTCGGCGGTCTGGAGATGGCCCACGAAGACTTCCGGGATCGCCGTGGTGGCGGTCATCAGGCCGATGGCCTTGAAGATCAGATAGGCCGTGACCTGGGCCGCGCGGCGCTGGGTCGCCAGGTGCGGGGAATCGCCGCCGATCGCGCGGTAGAAGCGGAACAGCGTGGTGGAGAGCACCTGCTCGCCGCCATACTGGGTGTTCCAGCGCGGGCCGAACCAGGCCCAGCCGTCGGCGATGGCGCGGTCGTGGCGGCGGTCGATGTTGAGGCCCGCCGCGGTCCAGGGGAAGGTCATGAACCGGTCCGCGGCCTGCGAGCCGGGATCGTTCAGGATCGCCCCCAGCGCGTCGCCCGCCGAATGGGCGAAGCCGAAGTTCGGGCTGTTCACGTTGTCCCAAAGGAGCGCGTGGCCGAATTCGTGCCAGACCACCCGGTTGTCGGTGGCAATCCCGATGGTCTGTCCGGGGATCATCTTGCCGAAGCGCAACTCAAGCAGTCCGTTGCCCATCGCGTTGCCGGGGGCCTGGGCGTTGACCGCGTCACCCAGCGCGCGGAAGTCGCAGGGCACCGGGAAGGTCGTGCCGTTGAAATAGGAGGCGACGTTGAATCCGTAGTCCTCCATCGTGCGGAACAACCGGTCGCAGTGGTGATAGCAGTTGGTCGCGGTGAATTCCTCCGTCTGGGCGTCGAAGTTGAAGGCGCCGTTGATGTTCGGAACCGTGGGCGCGGTCTGCACCGGGGCCTGGGTCTCGGCGATGCGGACATAGTTCCCCGACAGGGGCTGCGGCACCGCCGGGATCAGCCCGGCCATGGTGTGCGAGCTGCGGAACGGGTTCAGCACCGCGTTCGGCGAGGCGGCCGAGACATTGGCCCCGGTCTGGGTCTGCGGATCGCGGTCGAACACGAGCCCGGTCGCGCAGGCCACCAGCGCCCGCAGATAGAGGACATCGCCACTTTTCGGCTCCACCAGCGCGCGCCAGTTGACCGGTGCCTGACCCTTGCCCATCGCCGCCTGGAACAGCACCTCGTCGCAGATGTAGTGCTTGCCCTTGGCCAGGCCTTTCAGCTTCGTCGGCGGCAGGCGCGGCAGGTCCACGCCCGGCCCGCCGATGCAGCCTTCGTGGTCATGGGCCTCTTCACGCTCGTCCGGTTCGTAGCGCAGGACGACCTGACGCTCGATCCGGGCATTGTCCATGTCGGGCAGTTCGATGCCCAGTAGCTTGACCAGCGCGGCGCGGCTGAGCTTGCGGGTGCCGGCCGGGGCAAGTGCCGAGGGGTTCTCCACCTCGATCTCGGCGTGCATCGAGGACTGGACCGATTCCAGCGCCAGGCTTTCGCCGTCCATCTGCATCCCGAGCCGGGCCCCGAACACGTCGAGCCCCATGACCTTCTGCTGATAGACGACGACCTTGGTGCCGGCGACGTCCCGTTCCGACTGGAATTCGGCCACCGGTGTGTCGCCCGCGCCTTCCAGCGCGGGGTCTCCGGCCAGGCGGGTTCCCGCAAGGCCAAGTGTGTCTTGCAGGGATTTCATGTAGTGTTCCGCCGCAAGCTGCGGCGTGGACAGAGTGGTGGCGCTTTCGAGTGTCGAGGCTTCGGGGGCCTGAACGAAAACGACTTCGCCATACTCGTTGCGAACAACGGTCTCGGCCATCGTTTATCCTTCCTGGACTGGGGGGTCCGCATGGGCGGGCCTGACTGAATGGGCATGCTGCCGGTGAAATCCGGTTGGAAGAAAAGGAACTTTGCTTTCTGGAACGGGCGCCGAAATCAACATTGCGCCTTGCAGACAGATTAGCGCATTTGCCCGAGTCGGCCAAAGGCTGAATCAACCAGAAGCGGAACCTGACGCATTATTCACGCTATGCTCAGAACAAATCCGCTAGTATCCTGTAAATTGTTTATCGTTTTCAGTTTTGCGGCCGCAGCACTTCAGGCCTTGCGGGCACCCCGTCGCCCACCGCCTTGCCGCATGGCGGCCTGATCGTGATCCGGTGTCTGAACATTGCATCCTGGAGGTGGCCCCATGCCGCAGCTTGATGGTTTGCCCGCCCTGCGCAGCCTGATGCAGGACGCTGCGCAAGAGGATACGCGGTCCCTCTACGACCCGGACCGGCTGCGGTTCGCGCTGACCGTGCCGGCGGGCGGCGCGGATGCGGCGGCGCTGCGGGCAAGGCTTGCGGCGTTGCTGGGATCGGACCGCTTCGCGCTGGAGCCCCTGTTCGACGCGCCCGAGCCGGACGAGCCCGTCACCTTCACCTTCGCCCCCTTCGGTCTGGACCGCACCCTGCCCGAGGATGCGCTGTTCGGCATCGCGGCCGAGCTGCGCGGCGAGCTCGGGCTTGTCGCCTGCGACCCCGACCTCGGTGCCACCGCCTATGTCGAGCCGGTCCCCGAGACGCCCGCCGGCACCGAAGGCGTGGTGATGGACGCGATCTGCTGGGAGAAGGGCACCCCGCCAGAGCCGAAGACCTGGGCGCTGGAAAAGACCCGGGTCATCCAGGCCTGGGCGATGTCGCCGGGCAAGGGCAAGGGGATCATCGTGGCCCAACCCGACACCGGCGTCGCCGACCATGCCGAGTTCGCGGACACCACCTTCGATTTCGGCAAGTCGCTGAACCTGATCGAGGGCGGCAGGCAGCCGACCGATCCGCTGGCGGCCTCGATGTCGAACCCGGGGCACGGGACGGGAACGGGGTCGGTGCTGGCCTCGGGCGAGGGCGGGCGGATGAAGGGGGCCGCGCCGAAGGCAACTCTGGTGCCGATCCGCGCGATCAACGACGTGAAGATCTTCAACGCGGCGCCGGTGGCGAAGGCGATCGACCATGCGGTAAGCGTCGGCGCGCATGTGATCTCGATGAGCCTCGGCGGCATCCCCTCATTCGCCCTGCGGCAGGCGATCCGGCGGGCGGTGCGGCAGAACGTGATCCTGGTTGCGGCGGCGGGCAACTGCGTCGGGCTGGTGGTCTGGCCGGCCGCCTATCCCGAGATGATCGCGGTCGGCGGCACGAACATCCGGGACAAGCGCTGGAAGGGCTCTTCGCACGGGCCGGCGGTGGATTTCGCCGCCCCGGCCGAGTTCGTCTGGCGCGCCGACCGGCAGAAGCCCGACGCGCCCAAGGACGGGATCGCGGGCGGGCAGGGCACCTCGTTCGCCACGGCGCTGACGGCGGGCATCGCGGCGCTGTGGCTGGGGCATCATGGCCGGACGAAGGTGATTGCCGAGGCCAACGCGCGGGGCGTCAGCGTGCAGGCGCTGTTCCGCACGGCGGTGCAGCAGACGGCGCGGAGGCCGGCCGGTTTCCCCTCGGGTCTTGGCGCGGGGGTCATCAATGCCGAGGCGCTGTTGTCGCTGGCCTTGCCCTCGATCGCGGCGGCGGCGCCGGAATCGGCCTTCGAGGACCCCAGCGGAGGGATCGAACCCGCGCTGACGCGGATGTTCGGGCCGGGGCGGCTCGATCCCGACTTCGACTGGGATGCGCATGGGCCGGAGGTCGCGGCGCTCGTGCTGGCCGATGCGCGGGCCGGGCGCAGTCCGCGCGGCGCCGGGCGCGAGGTGCGGGCGTTCCGACAGGCATCGGCCGGGCTGACCGAAGCGGCTGCGGCAAGCCGCGACCCGCGCCTGGCGCAACTGGCGCTGCGCGGCCGGCCGCCCGCGCCCTCGATCCTGATTCCCGCCCCGGTGGACGCCGACCGGCTTGCCGGGGTGCTGAGAAGCCTTGGCGCGGCCGCAACACCGGGGATCACGCCGGAGGCCGCGGCATCGGTGGACCCGAAGGACGGGCAGGCGCGGCTGGACGCGCCGGGCCGGCGCGAGGTGCTGAAGCCGCTGACCCGGCGGCTAGAGAAGGGCAGGCAGACGGTGGATCTGGACCGGCTGGACGCGGGGCTTGCGCGGCTGCATGCCGAGGGCACCTCGGCCCGGCTGGACGAGACGACGCTGATCGAGCTGGAGGCGCTGGTCTCGCTTACCGACCGCCCGGCCCTGCCGGTCACCTGGCGCACCACGCTCGAGGGGCGGCAGGTGCAAAGCATCGACACCGACGACCCCGAACTGGGGCAGTTCGCGGCGCTTCTGGTCCTCGCGCGGCCGGACCTGGAGGCGGGGCCCTTGCAGGCGGTCGGGCGGATCGACGGCGACGGGATCCATCTGGGCACCGGCTTCGTGGTCGGGCCGGGGCTGGTGATGACCAACCGGCATGTTCTGGAGGAATTCGCCGCCCCGCTGCCACGCGCCGACAACCCGCGGCGCTGGCAGATGGTGCGGGCGGCGACGATCGACTTTTCGCCCTCGGGCAATGATCCGGCGCAGCGTTTCGCCATCGAGGAGGTGGCCTTTGCCGGGCCGCGGCAGATCCATCGGCTGCCGATCAGCTTCGACAAGCTGGACATGGCGATCCTGCGGGTCCAGCCGGTGAATGCCGCCGGCATGGCTCTGCCGAAGCCGTTCCGGGTGAACGCGGACCCGGCCTGGCGCGGGACGGATGCGAACCTGTTCGTGGTGGGGTTCCCGGCGCCGCCGGCCTCGGTCCCGCGGGACGAGCGCGGTGCGCTGCGCCACGATGTGATCGAACGGCTGCGCGAGCTGTATGGGCTGAACTACCGGCGCAAGTATTTCAGCCCCGGACTGGTGCAGGCGGCAAGGGCGCAGACGGCCGGGGCGATGGTGTTCGACCACGACGCGACGACCCTGGGCGGCAATTCGGGGTCGGTCGTCGGCCAGCTTGGCGGCGATCTGCCGGCGGTGGGTCTGCATTTCGCCGGCGACTGGCTGCGCGCCAACCATGCGCATGACCTGGCGCTGGTCCGGGCCGCTACCGCCGGCGTCGCCGCCCTGCTGCCATGACCGGGCCTGCCCTGACCCCGGCGCAGGCCGAGGCCCTGGCGCGCGGGATCACGGGCAACCGGCTGGCGGTGGCCGCCGTCCATGACGAGATCGCCGCGCGGGTGTCGCGCGACCTGCCCGATTTCAAGACTCTGGCGCTTGGGATCCACCAGCCCGTCCCGGCCTTTGCGGCCGTCATCCTGGCCGCGGCCAGCCGGGATCCGCCCTGGCACGGAACCCTTCTGGCCGAGTTGTCCGCGCTGGGGATGATCGACCTGCCGGCGGCGATGGCCGAGGCCGAGGCGGCGGGAGGCAGCGTCCAGGTCCTGCCGCAGAACGCCGACGGCAGCGGGATCGGGGTGCAGGAATTCGCGCAGGCCATGTCGCCCGCGCTGGGCATGGCCGACCTGCTGGCGGCCTTCAACCTGGCCGCGCGGCGGCTGTGCCTGGTCCGGGTCGCCGATGCGCAGGGGGCGGGCACGGCAAGCCAGGGCACCGGGTTCCTGATCGGGCCGCATACGGTGCTGACCTGCTGGCATGTGGTCGCGCCGCTGATCGACCCCGCGACCGACCGCCTGTGCGACAATGCCGCCGCGCGCCTGTCCTGCCGGTTCGAGACGCTGGGCACCGGCGATGGCCGGCTTTACCCGGTGCCCGAGGACTGGCTCGTCGCCTTCAGCCCCGCGCGGAAGGCTCCGGGCGACGCGGCCCCGCAGGCGACCAGCCCGGACGGCACGTTCCTCGACTATTGCGCGATCCGGCTGCGCGGCGCCCCGGGGCGCGAGCGCGGCTGGTACGACCTGGCGCAGACCGGCGCGCTGGACCATTCGACAGACAATTTCTTTGTCTTCCAGCATCCCGCCGCCGTCCCGCAACGCGCAGGCTTCGCCCCTGGCACCGTGGTGGACCCCGGCGACCCGAACCACCTGCGCCACCGGGTCTGGACGGCCGGCGGCTCGTCGGGCGGCCTGTGCCTGGACAACCGCCTGCGTCCGATCGCGCTGCATCGGGCCAAGGTCACGGCACGCGACGCGCTGGGCCGCGAGCGCACGCTGCACAATCTGGCCGTCCGCCTGTCGGCGATCCATGCCGCGCGGCCCGACCTGGGCGATCCCCGGCTGGGCGATCCGCAACGGCGCAACGACCGGCTGTCGCGTCTGGCCGACGGTTCGCGGGCGGTGGTGGGGCGGGGTAGCACGCAGGACACGCTGCGGCGCATGCAGCTGGGGCCGGACCCGGCGATCCTGATCGTGCAGGGGCCAAAGGACAGCGGGAAAAGCTTTTCGACGGCGCTTCTGCGCGATTCGGTCCCGATCGAGGCACGGACGATCATCGAGCTGTCCGCGGGCGAGCTGCCTGCAAAGGCGATGGACCTGGCGCGGCTGATCCTGGCCCGGGCGGGCGTGCCGGCGGACAGGATCGACACGCTGCTGTCCGCGCAGGGCGGCCTGACCACGGCGGCGGCGACCGTGGCCGGAATCTTCGCCGTGCTGAAGCGGGAATTGCTGGACCTGGCCCGGGCCAATCCGGCGCAGCCGCGCACGCTGTGGCTGGTGATCGACGAGCTGGACGTGGCCCGCCTGCCCGGGATCGGCGCGCGGATGCTTCTGGACCAGATCTACAGCGATGGCGAACTGCGCGAGGCCCTGCGCGTGGTGCTGATCGGGCTGACCGACACGCTGGTCGGGGTGGAGGCCCGGCTTGTCGGCTTCGACCCGATACCCGACCCGGCACGGATCGCGGCGCAGGAGCTTGAAGACTGCCTGGACGGGTTGAGTGTCGCGGCGGGCAAGGCGCCGGCCGTCGGAGAATCGCGCCGCCATGCCCGGCTGGTGCTGGGCGCGGCCGAGGAACTGGCGCGGCAAGGCGGCGGGCGGTCGCTGCTGGCGCTTCTGTCGGGCTATCTCGCGCATGTCTATCTGAAGGCGGTCGAGGAATGGTAGCCATGGCCGACATCGACCTGACCCGCGCCGCGCTGATCGGCGCCTACGACCCGCGCGTGCTGCTCGGCCCCACGCCCGAGGACGGAGCAGCGCGGTTGCAGGCGCTGGCGGCGGTTTCCACCGAGGTGCAGGTTGGCGAGACCTGGCTGTGGCGGCTGACCCCGGACGCGCAGCGCGACGGGTTGGCGCGGCTGCCCTCTGGCGCGGCGCGGCGTGCGCTTCTGGCGGGCCTGCCCGAGGCCGGAGACGATGCCCTGGCCCGTTCGCTGCGGCTTCTGCTTGCTGGCGGGCGGGCCGCGCCGGCCATTGCCCGGCCGCGCCGGACCCGGCCGAAGGAAGAGGACCTGCCCGCGCTGTTGAGCCTCTTGCAGGCGCTGGAGCTTTTGCGGAACGCGAAGGTCGAGCTTGAGGGCTGGGCCGCCGACCCTGATCTCGCGCGGCGCTTGGCGCGCCTTGCCGTGCAGTCCGACAAGCTTGCAGCCAGCCGGCAGATCCTGGGCTGGAAGTTGCGGGGCCGCAGGGACGAGCTGTCGGCGCTCGCGGATTTCGCCGCCACGGGGCGGATCCGCATCCCTCCGCTGGTCCTGCCGGACGCACCTGTCGCCACCGCAAGCAGCGCGCCGCCTACGGTGATCCTGTCCGGGCTGGGCGGCAGCGGGAAGTCGGCGCTGCTCGAGGCCCTGCGGCGGCGTCTCGGGCGAGACCGGTCCATCCTGCGGGTGGTGTTCGACCTGGACCAGCCCGCCCTGCGCGCCGGGCACCGGGTTGCGCTGACCCAGGAACTCCTGCGCCAGGTGGGCGAACAGCGGGCCGACCTGGACGAAAGGCTGTCGGCGATCCGGCAGACCCTGCGCGGCGGCGTGGCGGCGGGCAGCGAGACGGTCGATCCCGGCCGCGAGGCGAGTGCGGTCGTGGCCAGCCTGACGGCGCTGAACGAGATCCTGACGGCAGAGGGCGCCGACGCGCCGATCCGGCTGGTGCTGATCTTCGACACGTTCGAGGAGGCGCTGATCGTGGGCGAATACCGGGTCGGGTTGATCGCCGACTGGATCGCACTGGTCGGCCGCCAGCGCCTGATGCCCAGGGTGATCCTGTCGGGGCGCGAGGCCGGCACGATCCCGCCGGCCCATCTGCCCGGACTTGCCGTGCAGGGCGTTCTGCCGCTGGGCGATCTGGGAACCCAGGCCGGGCGGGCGCTGCTGCGCGACCAGTTCCGGTCCCGCTCGGTCGAGGGCATCGACCTGGTGCCACGGCTGGTCGAGGTCTTCGGGTCGGACCCGCTGACACTGATGATGATCGCGCGATTTGCCGAAAGCCTGGGCCGGGAGGGGCGCGACGTGGAGGCGGAGCTGACCGCCCTTGTGCAGGACGGGCCGTCCGAGGCGCGGGGCCGGCTGGACGGCGAGTTGCGGCAGGCCTTCCTGTTCTCGCGCATCCTGGACCGGCTGCCGACGCGGGAGTTGCAGGCCGTGGCAAGCCCGGGACTGGTGCTGCGCGAGGTGACGCCCGAGCTGATCCGCGAGGTGCTGGCCGGCCCCTGCGGGTTGAAGGTGGATCTGACCGGGGTCGAGGCAAGGGCCCTGTTCGACAGGCTGGCCGAGATGGTCTGGCTGGTCCGACCAGTTCCGGGCGCGCCGGAGCGGGTGGAGCATCTGCCCGACCTGCGCCGGAGGATGCTGCCGCAGATCCTCCAGGATCCGAGGGCGAAGGCGGTGGCCGGGGCGGCGGCGGCCTGGTTCGAGGCTCGGGCAGCGCGTGGCGAGCCTGGGGCGGATCTGGACGCGGTCTACTACCGCGCGCTTGCCGACCCGGCCAGCCTGCCGGACGACCCCGATCTGCTGCGGCGGCTGGCTGATCACCTGGGCGTTTTCGTGGACGACCTGGACTTCGCGCGCGACAGGTTCCGCGATGCCCGGGGCCGGGTGGTGAGCCGCAAGGCGGTCGAAACCCTGGCCTGGGGAGCCGTGCAGCGCGGCGCGCGCGTCCGGCGGCAGAAGGTGCAGATGTCGGAAGGCCAGGAACGCGCCGCGATCCAGGAGGCGGTCGGGGCCGAACCGCCGGACGATACGGCGATGTCCGCCGAGCAGGTGTCGCTGCGCTTTGCCGAGCTGAACCTGGCCCTGGTGGCGGGCGAGGCGCCGCGCCTGGCGCGACTGCTGCTGGATGCGATCCCGGGCATGGCCGCGCCGCTGTCGCCCTCGGGCGAGATGACGGCCGAGGAGTTGCAGGGCCTGTCGGTCGCGGCGCTGCAGGCGGCGACGGCCTGCCATGCCCCGGACCTCGGCCCCGATCCGGCAGCGGGTCTGGGTGCGGCGGTGCGGGACTGGCTGGAGGATCCCGAGCGGCGCGAACGGCTGCGGTGGGTCTTTGCCAATGCCGCCGAGCAATCGGGGCAGCTCTGGCCGGCGCGACTGGCCCTGATGCTGGTCCTGTCGCTGGCCGGCAGCGCGGCACCGGCGGATCCGGGCGAGACCCTGTGGCAGGGCGTGCGGGCCATGGCGCGGCTGTCGCACAGCCCCTTTGCCTGGCGCGGCCTCCGCCTGGCGGGGCCCTTGGCCGCGGATGCGGCGATCAAGGGCATCGCGCTGCCCTATCTGGCGCCCGAGGTGATGAATTTCGTGGCCGGCGAGTTCCGCGACTGGGCCGAGAGAACGGTTCCCGATGCCCTGCGGCGGGAGGAGCTGCAGAAGGTGTTCGTTCCCTTCTTCGAGGCCCCGTCGCGGGTGTCGATCCGCGATCACAACGCGGTCGATGCCATGCTTTACCGCGAGGATTTCACGGTCAGGGACAGGCTGCCGCTGTTCGGGAGGCTGCCGGCGACGATGCCGGGGCGCCTGCCCGAGTTCCACGGCGCATTCAGGGTGATCCTGGGCGGCGAGGACCTCGCGCCGGTCGTGGTGCAGGAGGCTGTCGCCGCGCTGGCACGGTTCGTGCCTTGGTGGCCGAAGGAGCTGAGGCCAGAGGTCTTTGCCGAAGCACCCTACAGCCCGACACTGGTCGCCTCGCTGATCGATACGGCAGACCGCTGCGGGCGCCTGCCGGACCTGGCGGCCGCTCTCGCCCGGCAGCCGGAGGCGCCGGCCGGGTGCGGGCGTCTTTCGGCGCTGATCGAGGCCACCGTCAGCCACTATCGCCGGGCCGCCGAGGCAGGTCCGACCGGCGGCTAGGGCCCGTCGTGCGGCAGGCCGGCGGGCTGGCCGTTCCAGAGGCCCGACAGGCTGTAGGCCTGCGCAAAGCGGTCGTGGCGGTAGGTCAGCTGCCCCTGCTGCGCGCCCGTGACGGCGATCTCCAGCACCAGGCCATCGTCAGTCTCTGGCAGGGTGGCATCGGTCCCGCTGCCCTCGACCGCCAGCCCGGACCAGAACCGGCAGTCGGAGAAGCGGTAGTCCGTGCCCCGGTCGCTCGGACTGGCCGAGAGGGTGCCGCCCAGCGGGCAGCCGAAGGTCGTCGGATGCTGGCCATCCCAGCCGATGAGCGGGATCAGGCTGAAAAGCTCGGTCTCGACCGCGCGGGCGACCGCGAAGGCGTCGGACATCTGTGCCGGATCGGTCAGGGTGAGGGGCTCGTACTCGGTCATCGGATCCTGTTCGCACCGCTGCTCGCGGGCCGCCGGTAGCGTGCCGTCGTAGAGGAGCGACTCGACGATGCGGTCCGGGCAGGCATGGCCCCGGCCCCAGATCACATGCGACCCGCCGGCCATGAAGACGCCATAGGCATTGCGGGCCGCATCGAGCACGGAACGGGCCATCGAGATCGGCGTGATCGGATCGCGGTCTCCGTTAAGGATCAGCGTCGGCCAGTCGCCACCGGCATAGGGGGCAGGCCGGCGGTCGGGGCCCTGATGCGGCCAGAGCGCGCAGGCCACCCGTTCCAGGTAGTAGGCCCGCAACAGGCGCGGCGCCTGCGGCTGAAGGGCCCGGGCCTCGTCCAGAATGCGCCGGGCGCGTTCCTCGGGCGTGCCTTCGCCGCTGCCGTAGTCGGAACAGGTGATCGCGTAGTAGGCCGCGCCGAACCAGCCGGGATCCTGGAGGCCGATCTCGGTCTCGGGGTCGATATACATGTTCAGGTAGCCAAGCTGGAGCATCGGCACCAGGTTGCCCCGGCCGGCCGCGGCCAGCGCGCGCAGGAATTCGGCCCGGCCCTCGGGCGAGTAGAGCGCGAAGAAGGCATTGGCTTCGAGAAAGCCCGTGGTCAGGTGGCGCGTGGCGGTGGTGCCGTCGGCCAGCGGATAGGGAACGGGAATCGGTGCCTCGGCCGCGCGGCGCGCAAGGTCGTCATAGGCGGCAGCCGCGCCACCGGGAATGTCCGTGGCGCAGGCCGGCTGCGCGTCGCAGAGCGCGAAGGTTTCGGACAAGAGCGCCTCGGCCGCCAGGGTGTAGCGGCGGTAGAAGCCTTCGGCGTCCAGCGTCAGGTCGACCACGCCGTCGAGGATGACCCCACGGACCGCCTGGGGAAACTGCGTCGCGTAGGCCTGCACCAGCTGGGTGCCGTAGCTTTCGCCGTAAAGCCAGACCTTCGGCGCGCCGATGGCCTGGCGGAAGGCCTCGGAATCGCGGATCGCCTGATCGGTGTCGACGACCGGCAGCAGCTCGTCCGCGTCCAGTTCGGCCGTGCAGTCGGTGACGAAGCGTCCGGCGGTGGCCAGCACGGCCTCGGGGTCGTCCAGAGAGACCGGGGCGATGTCGAATCGCGCCTGCGCCGTCGGGCAGGCCAGGCCATGCACCGAGCCGGTTCCGCGCTGATCCACGAAGACGATGTCGATGTTCTCGGCCAGGCTGGGGTCGAAGGCCGCGAGGTAGCTGTCGGTCGAGGCCAGCCCCGATCCGCCCGGACCGCCGACGAAGTAGAACAGGATCCCGCGGCTTTCGTTGCTGGCGAAGGACAGGGCGAAGGTGATTTCCAGCGTCTTGTCCGGGTCATTGGCGCGATGGTCGAGCGGCACCGTCAGCGAGGTGCAGGTCAGGTTGCTGAGATCGCAGGGGAAGAGGTCGAGCCCGGACACCGCATCCCGGAGCGACATCTCGGCAGAGGCGGGGCTGGCAAGGAGGCCCAGAAGAAGCACGGCGTGACGCATCGGGGCCTTTCGGTCGGCGCAGGGATTCGGCGGTTTCGGCAGCCGAGTGCGGGGTCAGGCTAGTCCGCTGCACAGGAATGGCCAAGGGGGGTCGCACGGGTCGGCAAGGCTTCACCAGCCCGTGAAGCACGCATCGGTGACTGGACGCGCGGCGCGATGCGGGATCAGCCTTTGTCCGTTCGGGGCGGGAGGGCGCGATGCTGCGGTGGTGTCTGGTGGTTCTGGCTGGGCTGACGGGGTCCGCGCAGGCAGACACGGCGATCGTCGCCGGGGGCTGCTTCTGGTGCGTGGAAGCGGATTTCGAACAGGTGAAGGGCGTCAGCGCCGTGGTGTCTGGCTATACCGGCGGCACGCTGGCGAACCCGACCTACCGCAACCACGAGGGGCATCTGGAGGCGGTGGAGATCACCTTCGACCCCGAGGTGATTTCTTACGGCGACCTGATCGGGCTGTTCCTGCGGTCGGTCGATGTGCTGGACCCGGGCGGGCAATTCTGCGACCGCGGTGATTCCTACCGGACGGCGATTTTCGTGCAAGGCAAGGCGCAGCGGCAGGCGGCCGAGGCCGAAGTGGCTCGGGCCGAGGCGGCGCTGGGGCGGAAGATCGTCACCCCGGTCCTCGACGCAGGAACCTTCTGGCGTGCCGAGGACTATCACCAGGACTATTGGAAAGGCTCGAACATCGTCCTGACCCGCGCGGGGCCGAAGTCGCAGGCCAATGCCTACAAGTTCTATCGCAAGGCCTGCGGCCGCGACGCGCGGGTGCGGGAGCTGTGGGGCGCCGAGGCCTTTCCGCGCTAGGCCAGCGGCGGCAGGCCCGCCATCGCGCGGAAATCGGGGGCGCGGATGTCCAGTTCCTGCCCGGCGAGCGCATCGGCCTCGGGTGTGCAGAGCCAGGCGATGGCGCGGGCCGGCTGGTCGGGCGGAGCGAGATCGGAGCGGGGGATCCTCGAGACCGGATTTATGCCGGAGGCGCGGATCGCGCCTTGCATGTCGGTGTCCACCACCCCCGGCGCGAAGCCGAAGACGCGGACGCCCTGCGCGCCGTATTCGAGATGGATGGAGCGGGTCAGCATCGCCAGCCCTGCCTTGCCCGCGCAATAGGCCGACCAGCCCTCCTGCGGGCGGTGCGCGGCGCCGGAGGAGATGTTGACGATGGTCCCCCCGCCCCGTGCAACCATTCCGGCCAGGGCGCGTTGGGTGGCGTGGAAGGCCGAGGTGAGGTTGATGTCGATGCTGCGCGCCCAGTCCTCGGCCGAGACATCGAGGATCCGGCCGATCGGGCCGATCACCGCGGCGTTGTTGACCAGGATGTCGAAGCCCCGTTCAAGAAGCGTGGTCATGGCGATCCGGTCGGTCATGTCGGCCAGATGGCCGATGGCCGGGATCTCGCCCAACTCGCGCCTTGCGGCGGCGAGATTGGCTGCGCTGCGGGTGGTGAAATGGACCTCGGCCCCTGCTTCGGCCAAGGCGCGGACGGTGGCCAGCCCGATGCCGCGGTTGCCGCCGGTGACGAGGGCGGTCTTGCCGGAAAGTTTCATTTCGGGTTCCTTTCGTGATCCCCGGAGGTTAGCGGCGGCGGGGCGCCGCTGTCCACCCGCGGGCGCGTCTTGACCCCGCCGGCCGGTCGGGCAAGGTTCGGTCGTAAAGGGAGAGCAGGTTGCGCAAGCTGTTGATTGTCCTGATCCTCGCCGGCTGCGCGGCGCGGGGAGAGTTCGAGAAGGCTCCGGCCGGACTGGCCGGGGGCACCCCGGAGGCGATCTTCGTCGGCACGACCCGCGCCGAGGGGCCGGAGGGCTTCGGTTTCGAGCGTTCGGAGGCGGCAAATTTCCTGCGCTATGACGTCAGCATCCCGCCCGAGCGCGAGCCGGGCAAGGTCAACTGGCCGCCGAAGACCCGCAAGCCCGACGCGCGGAAGGATTTCCTGCTGCTGGACTGGCAGCGATTCGGCTCGGGGAACGAGTTCCGCGCGGCGCTCAGCGGGGCGCTGAAGCGGCGGGGGCAGACGGATGTGGTGATCTACGTCCACGGCTTCAACAACACCATGGCCGAGGGCGTCTATCGGGTGGCGCAGATGCACCACGACCTGAAGGTGCCGGGCGTCGCGGTGCATTTCGCCTGGCCCTCGCGCGGGTCGGCGCTGGGCTATGTCTATGACAAGGATTCGGTGATCGCCTCGCGCAGCGGCCTGGTGGCTCTGATCGACGAGGTCGAGGCCGCGGGCGCGAAGAGCGTGATCCTGGTGGCCCACTCCATGGGCGCCTTCCTGACGATGGAGGCCTTGCGGCAGGAGGCGTTGCAGGACGGGCCGAGGGCGCTGGAGCGGATCAAGGGCGTGGTGCTGATCGCGCCGGACCTGGACCTGGACGTATTCCGGTCGCAGGCGCGCGACATCGGCAAGCTGCCCGAGCCCTTCGTGATCTTCGGCAGTTCGCGCGACCGGATCCTGAACATCTCGGCAACGATCTCGGGCAGCGGCGAGCGGCTGGGCAACATCGACGGCGTGGCGAAGATTGCCGATCTGAACGTGATCTACCTCGACACTGCCGCCTATTCCACCGGGACCGGGCACCTGAACCTGGGCGAGAACCCCGCCCTTCTGAACCTTTTCGGCGGGCTGGTGGGGATCGCGGACGCCTTCACCGCCGATGCCCGGGCGCGGGTCGGCCTCTTGCCGGGGCTGGTGCTGACGGTCCGCAACGCAACCGAGATCGTGCTGGCTCCGGTCGGGGCGATCGCCGAGGGGCAATAGGGGCGCTTGGCCGGGCGGCTGCGCGGCCTCCTCGTTCGACTTCGTCTCCTCGTCGGTGCGGTGCGAGGAGTGACGCAGTCATCGACGAGCAGTCAGCGGCGGCGGAGATAGACGTAATAGGCGCCGCTGCCGCCGTGTTTCAGGTGTGCCTCGCTCACCTGCAGCACCACGGGGCCGAGCGGCGGCAGGTGGAGCCAGTGCGGCACCTGGTGGCGGAGCGCGCCGGTCCTTTGCGGGATCGGGCCGCCGTCGTCGCGTTGCTTGCCCTTGCCGGTGATGACGAGGACGAGGCGCAGACCGGCGGCATGGGCGTTCAGGACGAAGCGGATCAGTTCGGGGTGCGCCTCGGCCAGCGTCATGCCGTGCAGGTCGATCCGCGCCTCCGGGGCGAGCTTGCCGCGCGTCATCTTCGCATGGGTGCCGGCATCCATCCGCAGGGGCGCCTGGCCGAGAAGCTGCGGCAGCGTCGGGGCGAGGTCGAGCCGTTCCGGGCTGCGCGCCTTCTCGCCCAGGGCGAAGGGCGGAAGGCGCGGCTTCGCTGGCGTCATCGGCGGGGGCGGTTCCGGCGCCGGTGCCGGGTCGGTCGGCAGGGGCAGCCGTGCCGTGTGCAGCGGCCGCGTAGTCCGCGCGACGCTGCGCCAGAGGTCGGCTTCCTCGGGCGAAAGGGTGCGGCGGCGGCGCATGGCCTCAGTCGTCTTCCAGCGTCGCGAAGGCGCGGTCGATGGGCAGGAGGAGCACCATGCGGCCGGGGTCCTTCACCGTGCCCGCGGCATCGCCCGCGTCCTTGCCGGTGCCGTAGAAGATGTCGGCGCGCTGCATGCCCTTGATCGCCCCTCCGGTATCCTGCGCCACCATCAGGCTGCGGATCGGACGGCGGCCGTCCTTCTCGATCCAGACCGGTGCGCCGAGGGGCGTGAACTTGGGGTCGATGGCGACAGAGCGCATCGCGGTGATCGAACGCCCCATGGCGCCGATCGGGCCGTCCTCGGGGCGCAGCGTGCCGATCTTGCGGAAGAAGACATAGGAGGGGTTGGTGTCCAGAAGCGCCCGCCCGGTCGAGGGGTTTGAGCGGACGTAGGTGGCGATTTCCGGCGCCGAGACCTGGTCGAGCGTATGGGTGCCGCGGCGCACCATCTCTTGCCCGACCGAGCGGTAGGAGTGGCCGTTCTTGCCGGCATAGCCGACGCGGATCACCGTGCCGTCGGTCATGCGGATGCGGCCCGAACCCTGCACCTGGAGGAAGTAGACATCCACCGGGTCGTCGAGCCAGGCCAGTTCCAGCCCCCGGCCCGCGATCGCGCCGCCTTCGATGGCGGCTCGGGTGTGATAGGGCACGCCGTCCTGCAGTTCGGGCGGGCGGCGGTAGATCGGGTACTGGAACCGGCCGGTGCGGATGGGCGAGCCTGCGAGTTCCGGCTCGAAGTAGCCGGTGAAGAGCGCGGGCGGCTGGCCCACCAGCACGGGCCGGAAAAACAGCTCGAAGAAGCTGCGGGCCGATGCGTCGTCCTTCGGCACGTCGGCGGCAACGGCGCAGATCGGCTTCCAGTCGGGCTGGTCGATCAGGTCGCAGGTGCCGAGAAAGGCGGTCAGCGCGGCCAGATGGTCGTCCTCCATCCAGCCGTCGAGCGCGTCGAAGTCCAGAAGCTCGGCCCTGGCGGGTCGGGCGGGCATCAGGCCGACCACGACCGCGAGGAAGGCCAGAGCAAGGGACCGGGCCGCGGACATGGCACAGCGGTCAGTCGCCGGTCGCGACAAGCTGCCAGTTCGGGTCGTCCGACCCCATCTGGCGCGCGAAGGTCCAGATATCGCGGGTCTTCTTCACCTCGCGCGGGGAGCCCTCGACGATCTCGCCGGCCTTGTTGCGCACGACATAGGTCTGGTCTGCGGCGAAGCGGACCGAGATCTCGGCCATCCGGCTGTCGGGGTTGTAGGTCGCGTCGTGCAGGGCAAGTTCCTTGATGCCGAGGAAATTGGCCTCGATGGTCAGGCCCTCGGCCTCGCGCGCGGCGATGGCCTCGGCAAAGCTCGCCTCGACGTCATCGGCCAGGAAGGGGCGGATGCGATCCAGTTCGCCCTTCTCGAAGGCGGTCAGGATCATCTCGTAGGCGCCGCGCGCGCCCTGCAGGAAGGGGCCCACCGCAAAGGCGGGTTCGGCCTTCTTCATCTCGGCCAGGGCCCGGGCGGCATCCGAGCCTTCGGCGACATGGTCGATGATGTCGCGGTCGGGACCGCCCTCGATCACCTCGAAGTCGCGACGGATGCGGGGGCGGACGTTCTCCAGGGGGATCGGCGGCTTTTCGAAGCCGTCGCGGGTGCCCAGCACGGAACGGAGCTTGAGGATGAGAAAGATCGCGATCCCGGCAAGGACCAGGAGCTGGATCAAGGAGCCGTTCATTACTGACCTCTGAACCTTTGGTGTTCCGTTGGAATGGGCACGGTTTGCCCCTATGTAGGGTGGGCACCCGCCGAAGTCTACCACACGAGACCGGATCGGGCGGGCGGAGAGTGGCGATGGCGATCATCCTGGCAATCCTGGCGCTTCCCCTGGTGGAAATCGCGCTGTTCGTGACCCTGGGCGCGCGGCTGGGCCTTTGGCTGACCCTGGCCTGGGTCTTGCTGACGGCGGCGGGTGGCCTGTTCATCCTGCGCCGGCTGGCCGCCTCCGGCCTGTCGGTGCGGCGACAGGAGTTCGTCGAGGGGTTCCGGGGCCGGATGGCCGAGGATCCGCTGTCGCCGCTGGTGGATCAGGCGCTGGTCGCCGTGGCGGCGGTGCTGTTGATCCTGCCGGGTTTCTTCACCGATGCGCTGGGCCTTCTGCTGCTGGTCCCGCCGCTGCGCCGCGCCGCGATCGCGCTGATGGCGCGACGGATGGTCGGCGTGACGGTGATCCACCGCCATTTGCCCTGAGCGCGGGCGCATCCTCGCAGGAAAAGCCCGAAGCGCCGACCGGGATCAGGACCTCGCGGTGTTCGGGGCTCAGCTTGTCGAAAGCGCGCTGGAATTCCTGAAGGGCCAGGCGGCTGTCATGTGCTGGTTTGACCGACAGCGCCCCGGCATGGACGCCGTCGCTGTCCTGCACCTCGCGCCGGGTCTTGCGCAGGCTGGAGTAGAAGGTGTTGCGCAGGACGGTGAACAGCCAGGCATCCAGGTTCGTCGCCGGGTCGAACTTGTCCATGTTGGTCCAGGCCTTCAGGATCGTGTCCTGCACCAGGTCGTCGGCCCGCGACACCTCGCGGGTCAGGCTGATCGCGAAGGCGCGGAGCCTGGGGATCGCCCCGGCCAGCCGGTCGCGCGGATCTTCCGGCACCAGCGGCACGACCACGGCCCGGGCGGTCATGCCGCACCGTCCTTGCCGGCACTGTCGCGGGCCTTCAGCTGCGCGAGAAGCTCCCGGAAGCGGTCCGGCAACTCCTCGTTCAGCGTGGCCGCATAGACCCGCTTCAGGTTCTCGTCGATCTGTGCCCGGATGGCCCGTCTGTCCGGCCCATCCCCATTCCTCTCGTTACTCATCGCATCAGCTTCCTGTTCCTTCGGACCGCAACGCGCAGAGGCTGTCATGGTTCCGTGATTTTTTTGGTCTGCTCGAAATTTTTCCTGAGCTTCGGGAACCAAACGCCAGCTGCCGCGTTCGGTTCCCGACGAGAAGCAGAAAACATGCCACGAAACATGGAGGCAGACCTCATGCTTGCACAGGAAGCGGTGGACCACTCGGCAACCGTGGCGCGGCACCTGCCCTATCTGCGGCGCCATGCGCGCGCGCTGACCGGCAACCAGGCCAGCGGCGACCAGTATGGGGTGGCGGTGCTGGAATCGATCGTGGCAGACCCGGGGTGCCGGGCGCGCATCGCGACCCGAAGGTGTCGCTCTTCGTGATCTTCCATTCGATCTGGTCCACCTCGGGCGTGCTGGTCGCCGAGGCCGAGGACGCCATCGCCGGTGTCGCGCAGGCACATCTGGCCGCGCTGACGCCCAACTCGCGCGAGGCGCTGCTGTTGAACACGATCTAGGGTTTCGGCACCACCGATGTCGCCGCGAGCATGGACACGTCCGAGGCCGAGGCGGCCGAGCTGATCGACATCGCCATCCGCGAGATGGAACAGTCGGTGCGCGGCGCGGTCCTGGTGATCGAGGACGAGGCGATCATCGCCATGGATATCTCGGCCATCGTCGAGGGCATGGGCCACCGGGTCACCGCCACCGCCCGCACCCACCGCGAGGCGGTGCGCCTTGCCGCGGCGGACAGGCCCGACCTGATCCTGGCCGACATTCAGCTGGCCGACAATTCCTCGGGCATCGAGGCGGTGAACGAGATCCTGGCCCAGTTCGGCGACATCCCCGTGATCTTCATCACCGCATCTTCATCACCGCCTTCCCCGAACGGCTTCTGACCTGGGACCGGCCAGAGCCGGCCTTCCTGATCAACAAGCCCTATACCGAGGAACAGGTGCGCTCGGCGGTCAGCCAGGCGATGTTCTTCTCCTCGACCGACACGCTGCGCTAGACGAGGCGGGGTCGGCAGGACCAGGCGAGCGGGGATGCCGCCGACCGGGTTCCTCTCGTGTCTGTCCGCGACCTGCCCCAGCGGACCGTTGACCCTGGACCCGTGCCCCTTGTCCGGGGGCGCGGGCCGTTGCGCTCCCGATGGTGGCCATGCACGGGGCGGCCATCCTGTGCCCCGGGATTGGCGCTTTCTTGAAGCCGGAGGTCGGCGGCGGGCCGGGAAAGTCGCAGACTGGCATTGCGGCGGCGGTCCGACTGCCGCAAAGTCGGCGGCGAACGGCGACACGAGACCGCCCAAGGACAGGTAGGGAGGCGCAATGCGATACCACACCCCGACAACATTTCAGGACGCGGCCGCGATCGCCGCGGCATCGACCGGAACCCTTCGCTTTCTGGCCGGCGGCACCGATGTCCTGGTGCAGATGCGCGCCGGGATGGTGCAGCCGGACGACCTGATCGACCTCAAGCACATTCCGGGCGTGGACCGGATCGAGAAGACGCCCGAGGGCGGCTGGCGAATCGGTGTCGCCGTGCCCGGCATCGTTCTCGGCGCGCACAAGGAACTGGTGCGCGACTGGCCGGGCGTCGTGGAGGGGATGAACCTGGTCGGCTCGACCCAGGTGCAGGGCCGGGCGACGCTGGCGGGGAACCTGTGCAACGGCTCTCCGGCCGCCGATTCGGTGCCGGGTCTGTTCGCCGCCGGGGCCGTGGTCACGGTGACGGGGCCGAAGGGCAGCCGCGACATTCCGGTGGAACAGGTGCCGGTGGGGCCGGGCAGGACCTCGCTTGCGAAGGGCGAGGTGATCTCGGCGATCACCCTGCCGCCGCGGGCGAAGAACGGGGGCGACGCATATCTGCGCTTCATTCCGCGGACCGAGATGGACATCGCCGTCGTCGGCTGCGCGGTGAACCTGCGGCTGGACGGCGACAGGGTCGCAGAGGCGCGGGTGGCGCTGGGGGCGGTGGCGCCCACGGTGATCCTGTCCGAGGCTTGCGCGCAGGCCATCATCGGCACGACGCTGGACGATGCGGCGCTGGCCGCTCTGGCCAAGGCGGCCAAGGGCGCGGCGAAACCCATTTCGGACAAGCGCGGGACGAAGGAGTTCCGCATCGAGGTGGCGGGCGTGCTGGCCCGCCGGGCGGCCAGGATCGCCTATGACCGGGCGAAAGGAATGAAGGCATGAGCAAGATTCACGTCACAGCCACCGTCAACGGCGACCCGGTGGAGTTTCTCGCCGACCCGCGCGAGACGCTCTTGGACGCGCTGCGCAACCATCTGGACCTGACCGGCACCAAGGAAGGTTGCGGCACCGGCGACTGTGGCGCCTGTTCGGTCACTGTGGACGGCACGCTGGTCTGTTCCTGCCTGATGCTGGCGGCCGAGGCCAACGGCAAGCGGGTGGAAACCATCGAGGGCATGGCGAAGGAAGAGCTGCACCCCTTGCAGCGCAAGTTCATCGAACATGCGGCCTTGCAGTGCGGCTTCTGCACGCCGGGGATCCTGGTGGCCGCGAAGGCTTTGCTGGAGCGGAACCCGGACCCGACGGACACGGAAATCCGCTACTGGCTGGCCGGGAACCTGTGCCGCTGCACGGGTTATGACAAGATCGTGCGCGCCGTGCAGGATGCGGCGGCGGAAATGCGTCAGGATCATCGGGGGGCTGCGTGATGGCACGGGATGATGTGAAGACCGGATACAAGTTGATCGGCACGCGGCCGAACCGCCCCGATGGCCTCGACAAGGTGACGGGCCGGGCGCGCTATGGCGCGGATTTCTCGCTGCCCGGAATGCTCTGGGCCGCCGTGGTCCGCAGCCCCCATGCCCATGCGCGGATCGTGAAGATCGACGCCTCGAAGGCCCTGGCGCTGGAGGGGGTCAAGGCCGTGGTCACGCGGGCCGACCTTCCGACCGGCCTTACGGGCGAGGACCTGAACCTGCAGGACAACACGCTGGCCGGGGACCGGGCGCTTTATGACGGGCACGCGGTGGCGGCGGTGGCGGCGACCTCGCAGCTACTGGCGCAGGACGCGGCGCGGCTGATCGAGGTGGAATACGAGGTCCTGCCGCATGTGACCGATGTCGATGCCGCCATCGCCCCGGACGCTCCGGTGATCCGGCCCGGCGTCGCCGACTATTCGGTGCCGGAAGGCATGCACGGCAACGTCGCCCGCTACATGGAGTTCGGGCACGGCGATGTCGAGGCGGGCTTTGCCGCCGCCGACGTGGTGCGCGAGCATACCTACCGCACCGAGGCCACCCATCAGGGCTATATCGAGCCGCATGCCGCAGTGGGCCAGCTGGGCGAGGACGGGCGCGGCGAGATGTGGGTCTGCACCCAGGGCCACTGGTACATCCGGCGGATGAGCGCCGCCGTCCTTGGCATCGAGGCGGCGAACCTGCGGGTGACGCCCTCGGAAATCGGTGGCGGCTTCGGGGGCAAGACCACGATCTTCATGGAGCCGCTGACCTTGGCGCTGTCGAAGAAGGCAGGCGGGCGGCCGGTGAAGCTGGTGATGAGCCGGTCCGAGGTGCTGCGCGCCACGGGGCCGACGGCCAGCGCCTCGATGGACGTGAAGATCGGCATGAAGAAGGACGGCACGATCACTGCCGGCCAGGTCTATTTCCGCATGCAGGGCGGGGCCTTCCCCGGCATGTCGCCCATCGGCGAGGCGCTG
Organism: Tabrizicola flagellatus; assembly: GCF_008271465.1. Taxonomy (GTDB): domain Bacteria; phylum Pseudomonadota; class Alphaproteobacteria; order Rhodobacterales; family Rhodobacteraceae; genus Tabrizicola; species Tabrizicola flagellata. The sequence goes on from NZ_VMDU01000002.1 coordinate 463,306, forward strand.
CCCTGCGCCTTTGCCTGCTACGACATCCCCGCGCTGAAGCACGAGGGGATCGAGATCATCACCAACCGCCCCAAGGCCGCGGCTTATCGCGCGCCGGGCTCGCCCATGGCAGCCTTTGCGGTGGAAAGCATGATCGACGAACTGTGCCGCGAGCTGAACCTCGACCCCATCGAGGTGCGGCTGAAGAACGGGGCGAAGAACGGGTCCAAGTCCAGCTATGGCCCGGTCTATGACGTGATCGGCCTGCAAGAGACGTTGCAGGCCGCCAGGGCGCATCCGAACTATTCCATCCCGCTGGGCCCCAATCAGGGCCGGGGGGTGGCCTCGGGCTTCTGGTTCAACCATGGCGGCGAGACCTCCGTCAGCCTCGCCATCGGCGAGGACGGGACGGCCACGGTCTCCGTTGGCACGCCCGACATCGGCGGCAGCCGGGCCTCGATCGGGCTCATGGTGGCCGAGCATCTGGGTATTCCGTATGAGAATGTCCGGGTGAACGTGGTGGAAACCGGGGCGCTCGGGGTGAACGAACCCACCCATGGCAGCCGCGCGACCTTTGCCAGCGGCAAGGCGGCGATCGAGGCGGCCAACCAGGCCATCCGCGAGATGTGCCGCCGCGCGGCGGCTGAATGGGGGATCGAGCCCGAGGCGGTGGAATGGCGTGACGGCGCGGCCCATCCGGCAGGCCCGAACGCGGGCAAGCACCCGCCGATGACCATCGGCGAGATCGGTGCCAAGATGGGTTCGACCGGCGGGCCGATCTCGGGCCACCACGAGGTGACGGCGGGCGGATATGGCGCCAGCTTCGGCACCCATGTCGTCGATGTCGAGGTGGACCCGGAAACGGGGCGGACCACCGTCCTGCGCTATCTGGTGGTGCAGGATGCAGGGACCGCGATCCACCCGGCCTATGTCGAGGGCCAGTATCAGGGCGGTGCCGCGCAGGGCATCGGCTGGGCCTTGAACGAGGAATATATCTACGGCCCCGACGGGCGGCTGCAGAACCCGGTGTTCCTCGACTACCGGATCCCGGTGGCCTCGGACCTGCCGATGATCGACACGGTGATCATCGAGGTGCCGAACCCCGGCCATCCCTACGGCGTGCGCGGCGTGGGCGAGACGGGGATCACCCCGCCCCTGCCCGCCATCGCCTCGGCCATCGCCGGGGCGACGGGTGTCCGCATCCGCAGCCTGCCCTGCTCTCCGCCCAAGGTGCTGGCGGCGATCAAGGCGGCGAAGGGGTAAGGCATGGCCAGGGTCCATCTCTGGGCGAGCCTCAGGCGCTTTGCCGAGGGGCAGGAGGTGGTGGAGGTCGAAGCCGCGACCGTGGGCCAGATGCTGGATGCGCTGGTCAAGGCGCATCCGGGGCTGGCGCCGGCGGTGGCGGCCGGCCTGTCGGTGGCGGTGGACGGCGAGGTCATCGCCAACAACCGCGCCGCGCCGGTGAAGCCGGACAGCGAGGTCTATCTGTTGCAGCGGCTCAAGGGCGGCTGAGGAGGGCGCATGTTTCCCAACCGACTCAAGGCGCTCTGGGCCGAGGGCAGGCCCACGGTCAACGGCTGGTGCTCCATCGCCAGCCCCTTCGCGGCCGAGATCATGGCGGCGCAGGGCTTCGATTCGCTGACCGTGGACATGCAGCACGGCGCGCTGGATTACTCAGACCTCCTGCCCATGTTGCAGGCGATGCGCGCAAGCGGCGCGGTGCTGCTGACGCGGGTGCCCTGGCTGGAACCCGGCATCATCATGAAGGCGCTGGACGCGGGCGCGCAGGGCATCATCTGCCCGATGGTGAACACCGCCGAGGAGGCCGCGCGATTCGTCAGCTATCTGCGCTATCCGCCGCTGGGCGTGCGCAGCTTCGGCCCGACGCGGGCGGCCTTCGCGGCGCAGGGGGACTATGCCTCGCAGGCCAACGCCAACATCCTGGCCTTCGCGATGATCGAGACCGCCGAGGCCATGACGAACCTCGACGCCATCACCGCCACGCCGGGGCTGGACGGGATCTATGTCGGGCCCGCTGACCTGTCGATTTCGCTGTCGGCCGGGCGTCTGGCCCCCGGCATGGACCGGGAAGAGCCCGAGATGCAGGAAGCCTTCCGGAAGATCCTGGCCGCCTGCAAGCGCAACGGCCTGCGCGCCGCGCTGCATTGCGGGACGCCCGACTACGCTGCCCGCGCCATCGGCTGGGGCTTCGACATGACGACGGTGGGCGGCGACACGAAGTTCCTGTCTGCCGCCGCCGGGGCGGCTGTTGCGGGGTTCCGCAGGCTTACCGGAGGGCGCGAGGGGCAGGCGGGACCGGGCGGCTACTGAGGGTGTCCGGCCCTAGATCATCGCCCTTGCCAGCCATCCGGCGGCGAAGGCGACCGCTGCCAGAGCGGGCCAGAAAACCCAGCGCAGCGAGGATTGCGGGCGTGGCGGCTGCGTGGCCGGGTTCCCGGCGCGGATCAGTTGCGCCTCGACCAGCGCGGGCAGCTTCGGGCCGAAGCGGGCCAGCACCCGCGTGGTCTTGACCAGATCGCGTAGCACGGCCCTGGGGCCGACATTCTCGCGGATGTAGCGTTCGACGATGGGGCTGGCGACCTGCCAGATGTTGATGTGCGGGTCGAGCGACCGCGCCACGCCTTCCACCACGACCATCGTCCGTTGCAGAAGGATCAGCTCGGTCCGCGTCTCCATCCCGAAGCGTTCCGTCACCTCGAACAGATAGGCGAGAAGGCGGGCCATCGAGATCCGGCTGGCGTCCATGCCGAAGATCGGCTCGCCCACGGCGCGCAGGGCACGGGCGAATTCGTCGATGTCGCGGTCTGCCGGAACGTAACCCGCCTCGAAATGCACCTCGGCCACGCGACGGTAATCCTTGCGGATGAAGCCCATCAGGATCTCGGCATAGACCCGGCGGGTGTATTCGTCGATCCGTCCCATGATGCCGAAGTCATAGGCGATGATGTCGCCGTTCGCGGCCACCTTCAGGTTGCCCTGGTGCATGTCGGCATGGAAGAAGCCGTCGCGCAGCGCGTGGTTCAGGAACAGCTGCAACACGCGGGCGCCCAGCACCCGGCGGTCGTGTCCGGCGGCCTCGATCGCCTCGACATCGTTCAGCCCGATCCCTTCCGCCCAGCCCAGCGTCATCACGTTGCGCGACGACAGGAACCAGTGCGGCTTCGGCACCTGGAAACCTTCGTCCTGCGCGGTGTTCGCCGCGAACTCGGCGGCCGAGGAGCTTTCCAGCCGCAGGTCCAGCTCTCCCATCACCACGCCTTCGAAATGGGCGATCACGTCCACGGGGCGCAGGCGGCGGCTGAAGGGAGCCAGCCGCTCGATCCAGCGGGCGGCGAGGTAGAAGGCGTCGATGTCCTTGCGGAAGGCGCGCTCGATCCCGGGACGGAGCACCTTGACGGCGACCTCCTCGCCGGTATCGGCCAGCCGCGCCCGGTGGACCTGGGCGATCGAGGCGGCGGCGACGGGTTCGGAGAAGTCGGAGAACAGGTCGGAGACCGGCACCTCGAGCTCCGCCTCGATCATGTTCCTGGCGGTCTCGGTCGGGAATGGGGGCAACTTGTCCTGAAGGTATTTCAACTGGTCGGCCAGTTCCTCGCCCACGATGTCGGGGCGCGTGGAGAGGACCTGGCCGAACTTGATGTAGGCCGGCCCCAGCGCGGTCAGCGCCCGGGTGGCGGGGGGGAGCTCGGGGTCGCCCTTCAGACCCAGCCACTTGAAGGGCCAGCCCAGCATCCGCGCGGCAAAGCGCAGGCGGGGGGGCGCGCGGAAGGCTTCCAGCACCACGTCCATGGCGCCGGTGCGTTCCAGCGTGGCGCCGGTGCGGATCAGGCGGACGATGTTGTGCGGGCCCTTCATGCGGCGCGCTCCGGGCGGCTCTTCGCATCCCTTCGGTCGCTCATCGCGGGGCGCGACAGCGAAGAGGGACCGAACGGGACCGATGAGCGGCAGGTCCTCACAGCTTCCACCCGGAATGGAGGGCCGCGATGCCCATGGTCAGGTTGCGGTATTTCACCTGCTCGAACCCGGCGGCGCGGATCATCGCGGCGAAGCTTTCCTGATCGGGGAATCTGCGGATGGATTCGACGAGATACTGGTAGCTGGCGCGGTCGCCCGCGATCACCTGGCCCATGACCGGGATTATGTTGAAGGAATAGAGGTCATAGACCTTCTGCATCAGGTCGTTCGGGATCTGGCTGAACTCCAGCACCATCAGCCGCCCGCCGGGTTTCAGCACGCGGAAGGCCTCGGACAGCGCGTCGGGGATGCGGGTCACGTTCCGGATCCCGAAGGAGATGGTGTAGACGTCGAAGCTGTTGTCGGCAAAGGGCAGCGCCATGGCGTCGCCCACCACCCAGTCGAGGCTGTGCGCCAGGCTTTCCGCCTCGGCGCGCTTGCGGCCCTCCACCAGCATCGGCTCGGTCATGTCGCAGACGACGGCCTGCGCGCCGGGCGCGCGTTTCAGGAAGCGGAAGGCCACGTCGCCGGTGCCGCCCGCCACGTCCAGAAGCCGCTGGCCGGGACGCGGGGCCAGCCAGTCCATCATCGCGTCCTTCCACAGCCGGTGGATGCCCAGCGACATGGCGTCGTTCATGATGTCGTATTTCGAGGCCACGCGCGAAAAGACGCCATGCACCATCCCGGCCTTTTCGGCCTCGGGCACGTCCTGGAAGCCGAAGTGCGTGGTCTTGTCGCCGGTCATGCGCAGCTGCCCGAAAATTGCCATCCGCCGCGGATATAGCGCCCGAACCTGGCGAAGGGAAACCGCAATCTGCCGCAGGGGGGGCAATGCCGGCCGAGGTAGAGCATTACGTCTGGTTCGTCCTGGGCCTTCTGGGGCTGGCGGTGGCGATGTATCTGGTCCGCCTGGTGCTGGCCTGGCGCCTGCGCAAGCGGATGCCTGCGGGACTGGTGCCCGAGGGGGCAGAGCTGCACCGGCCGGATGGCGCGTCACGTCTTGTCTCGCTGATCGGTGTCGGCGGGCCGGTCGCAGAGACGCTGGGCACCCGGCGGCTGCGGGCGACGCTGGGGCTGAGGCTGCTCTGCTGGGGCGTACTGGCGGCGCTGGTGGTGGTCCTGTGGCAGATGCGGGCCCCGGTCTGGGGTCCGGGGACGCTGGCCCTGCTGACGGTGATCTACCTGGCCCTGCACACGAGCCTTTACGAGATCAGTTATGACCGCGACACGATCACGCTGCCGCGCTGGTGGTTCGGGGCGACCACGCACAGGTGGCGCGACCTCGAGGCGGTGACCGAGTCGCAGGGCTGGTATCTGGTCTTTCACTTCCGCAGGGGCAGGGTGGTGCAGGCGCACAAGTATGTTGTGGGCTACGCCGCATTGCGGGAGAAGGCAGAGGCCGTCCTGCGCGAGGTCTGAATGCCCGAACTGCCCGAAGTCGAAACCGTCCGCCGCGGCCTTCAGCCGGTGCTGGAAGGCGCGGTGATCGCAAGGGCCGAGGTCAACCGCCCCGACCTGCGCTGGCCCTTGCCGGAGCGGATGGCCGAGCGGCTGACGGGGCAGCGGGTGACGGCGCTGCGGCGGCGGTCGAAATACCTGCTGGCCGATCTCTCCTCGGGCGAGACGCTGCTGGTGCATCTGGGCATGTCGGGGCGGATGCTGGTCTCGGGCGCGCAGATCGGCACCTTCCATCATGACCATCCCGCGCCGCAGAAGCACGACCATGTGGTGCTGCACATGGAGGGTGGCGCACGGGTCACCTTCAACGATGCCCGCCGCTTTGGCGCGATGGACCTGATGCCGACTGACCGGGCCGCAGACAACATGCTGTTGAAGGACCTCGGCCCCGAACCCTTCGGCAACGACTTCAACGAGCCCTACCTCGCCGGGCGTCTGAAGGGCCGCAGGACGCCGATCAAGGCGGCGCTTCTGGACCAGCGGATCGTGGCGGGGCTGGGCAACATCTACGTGGCCGAGACGCTGTATCGCGCGCGGATCAGCCCGTTGCGGCTGGCCGGGGACCTCGAGGAAGGGCAGGTCCGCGCCCTGGTGCCGATCATCCGCGACGTGCTGGCCGAGGCGATCGAGGCGGGTGGATCCAGCTTGCGCGACTTCCGGCAGGCCAATGGCGAGCTTGGCTATTTTTCCAAGCATTTTCAGGTCTATGATCGGGAAGGCGAGCCTTGCGAGACGCCCGGCTGCCCCGGCATGGTGACCCGCAGCGTGCAGTCGGGACGGTCCTCGTTCTGGTGCCCCGCCTGCCAGAGGTGACTTGCCAACGCGCCGTTTGGTGCTAGGAGTCACCGCGACTGACCACAGGGAGGCCGAGATGGCCTATGAAACGCTGATCGTCGAGACCGAGGACTATGTCTCGCTGATCCGGCTCAACCGCCCCGATGCGATGAACGCCCTGAATGCGCAGCTGATGCGCGAGCTTGCGGCGGCGGTGACGGCAGCAGAAGCCAACGACCGCGTCCGCTGCATCGTCATCACCGGGTCCGAAAAGGCCTTTGCGGCCGGGGCAGACGTGAAGGAGATGGCCGAAAAGAGCTTCATCGACGTCTTCTTCGATGATCTGTTCGGGCCGGAGGCGGCGGTGATCTCCCGCGCCCGCAAGCCGATCATCGCGGCGGTCGCGGGCTATTGCCTGGGCGGCGGCTGCGAGCTGGCGATGCTGGCCGATTTCATCATCGCCGCCGACAACGCCAAGTTCGGCCAGCCCGAGATCAACCTCGGCATCGTCGCCGGCATGGGTGGCACCCAGCGGCTGACCCGCGCGGTCGGCAAGTCGAAGTCGATGGACATGCACCTGACCGGCCGCTTCATGGACGCGGCCGAGGCGGAGCGCTGCGGCCTCGTCAGCCGGGTCGTGCCCGCGAAGGCGCTCATCGAAGAGACGATGAAGGCCGCGCAGAAGATCGTCGAGAAATCGGCAGTCACCGCGATGGTGGTCAAGGAATGCGTGAACCGAGCGCAGGAAACGCCGCTCTCCGAGGGCCTCCTGTTCGAGCGCCGCATGTTCCACGCGATGTTCGCCACCGAGGACCAGAAGGAAGGCATGGCCGCCTTCCTGGAAAAGCGCCAGCCGCAGTTCCGCGACCGCTGACGACCCTCCTCGTGCGCCTCCGGCTTCTCGTCGGGAGCCAGCGAGGAGTGACGAAGTCATCGACGCGCGCGCGCCCCGTGATGCGGGGGCTTCCCTTTCCCGCTGCATTGCCATATAGGCCGGCGGCACATGCGCGTGGGCCCGCTTAGGCAAGAATCAGATCCATCCTCCGGGATGGGGCCTTCTGGTCTTTCGTGCGACAGAATTGAAACCGACAGACCGCAAGGACGCCACCCATGGCCAATACCGAACAATCCAAGAAACGCGCCCGCCAGTCCGAGGCGCGCTATGCCGTGAACAAGGCGCGCCGCTCGCGCATCCGCACCTTCCTGCGCAAGGTCGAGGAAGCCATCGCCTCGGGCAATGCCGAAGCCGCCCAGGCCGCGCTGAAGGCCGCCCAGCCGGAACTCGCCCGCGGCGTGACGAAAGGCGTGCTGCACAAGAATACCGTGGCGCGCAAGATGTCGCGCCTGGCCGCGCGCGTGAAGGCCGTCGTCAAGGCCTGATCCCGGGCGACAGCACCGGATCCACTCCAGGGGGCGCGTCCGCAAGGCCGTGCCCCTTGTCGTTTCTGCCGGCCCGAACGGTCGGGATCGGCGCCCCGTTGCCGATTTGCCAGAGGCTCCGGATTCGATTTCGGCGAAGCCCTGTCAAGCGCGTTGTTCGGTTGCAGTGCCCGCAGCGGCCTTGATAGCGTCAGCCTGCGATTCACTTCGTCTTGGGGGACAAGAACGGATCTGGATGGGAAAGCTGCTGCACGGACCGGACGCGCAAAGCGCAACCTGGTCTGAGTTTTCTCTTCTGGATCAATGGATTGGAGATGGCATCCAAGCCATCCCGCTTTGCATGGCCCAGCTGTCGGTGTGCCGGCAGTGCCGCCTTGTGTCGTTCAGTCCCCCGACAAACCGTTCGCGCGAATGGCCTCTCCGGCCAACCGCGGGTTTGGTCGGGGCAGGATCGGTCAACAAGGGTTAAAGGCAGGATCGAAGCTGCGTGCTTTCGGTTCAGGGACATTGGCAGGTTGTAGTATGACGAATGAAACCTGGGGGCAGGTTCGCGAAGAGCTGATCAAACGCGTCGGCAAGCACAATTATGCCACCTGGATCGAACCGTTGAAGCTGTCGCAGCTGAAGAACGGGGTGGCCCGGTTCGAGGTGCCGACGATCTTCTTCGGCGACTGGGTGCAGCGCAACTACGGCGACCATATCCGCAGCCAGCTGTCCAGCGCGGGGGCCCCGGTCGATCGTCTGGAATTCGCCGTCGGGGCCGCGGCCGCGGTGGCGACTCCGCCTGCAGCGAAGCCGGCCGGCAAGCCCGCGCGGTCGCGTGGCCCGGACGAGGATCTGCCCGGTGCGCCGCTGGACGCCCGCTTTACCTTCGATACTTTCGTCGTCGGCAAGCCGAACGAGCTGGCCCACGCCGCGGCCCGCCGGGTCGCCGAAGGCGGCCCAGTGACCTTCAATCCGCTGTTCCTGTATGGCGGCGTCGGCCTCGGCAAGACGCATCTGATGCACGCCATCGCGCACGAGCTTCAGGCCCGCCATCCGGACCGTCGCGTGCTGTACCTGTCGGCCGAGCAGTTCATGTACCGCTTCGTCCAGGCGCTGCGCGACCGGCAGGTGATGGATTTCAAGGAATTGTTCCGGTCCGTCGATGTGCTGATGGTCGATGACGTGCAGTTCATCGCCGGCAAGGATTCGACCCAGGAAGAGTTCTTCCACACCTTCAATGCGCTGGTCGATGCCAACAAGCAGATCGTCATTTCCGCCGACCGCGCCCCGGGCGAGATCAAGGATCTTGAAGAACGCATCAAGTCGCGCCTGCAATGCGGCCTGGTCGTGGACCTGCATCCCACGGATTACGAACTCCGGTTAGGGATCCTGCAGCAGAAGGTGGAGTTCTACCGCACCCAGTATCGCGGTCTGGTGCTGGCCGACGGCGTGCTGGAATTCCTCGCGCACCGCATCACCACCAATGTCCGCGTGCTCGAAGGCGCTCTGACCCGGCTGTTCGCCTTCGCCTCGCTGGTCGGGCGCGAGATCACGCTGGAACTTGCGCAGGACTGCCTGGCCGACATCCTGCGGTCCTCCGACCGCAAGCTGACGATCGAGGAGATCCAGCGCAAGGTGGCCGAACATTACAACGTCCGCCTGTCCGACCTGATCGGCCCCAAGCGGCTGCGCACCATTGCCCGGCCGCGGCAGGTGGCGATGTATCTGGCCAAGCATCTGACCCCGCGCAGCCTGCCGGAAATCGGCCGCCGCTTCGGCGGGCGCGACCACACCACGATCATGCACGGAGTGCGCAAGATCGAGGAGCTGATGCTGACCGACAGCCAGCTTGCCGACGATCTTCAGCTTCTGCGCCGCCTGTTGCAGGGTTAGGCGCCGGGGCCGCACTTGACGGCCCCGTGAAAGCCTTTCACAGTCCGTATCGACACTTGTGAACCGGTGAAAACCGGGTAAATTCGTCGTCCCTTCAACGGGGGGCAGGGGGAAGTCTGATGAAGCTCTCGATCGAACGCGCCACGCTGCTGAAGGCGCTGGCGCAGGCGCAGTCGGTGGTCGAACGCCGCAACACGATCCCGATCCTCGCCAACGTGCTGATCGAGGCCGAGGGCAACCAGGTGTCCTTCCGCGCCACCGACCTCGACATCGAGGTGGTGGACCGCGCTCCCGCCATGGTCGAACGCGCCGGGGCGACGACGGTCTCGGCGGTCATGCTGCACGAGATCGTCCGCAAGCTGCCGGACGGCGCGCTGGTCAACCTGTCCGAGGATGCCGCCGCCGGGCGGCTGACCATCACGGCGGGCCGGTCCACCTTCAGCCTGGCGACCCTGCCGAAGGAGGACTTCCCGGTGATGGCCTCCAGCGAATATTCCTCGAACTTCTCCGCCAAGGCGCCGGTGCTGCGGCGGCTGTTCGACAAGGCGAAATTCGCGATTTCCACCGAGGAGACGCGCTATTACCTGAACGGCGTCTACATGCATGTGGCGCAGGGCGAGGGCGGCAAGGTGCTGCGCTGCGTTGCCACCGACGGCCACCGGCTGGCCCGGATCGACGCGCCCTTGCCGGACGGGGCCGAGGGGATGCCGGGCGTGATCGTTCCGCGCAAGACGGTGGGCGAGTTGCGCAAGCTTCTGGACGACGACGACGCCACCATTGCCGTCTCGGTTTCCGAAACGAAGGTTCGCTTTGCGACACCGGCGATCACGCTGACCTCGAAGGTCATCGACGGCACCTTCCCGGATTACACCCGCGTCATCCCGACCGGCAACACCCGCAAGCTGGAAGTTGACGCCTCGGAATTCGCCAAGGCGGTGGACCGCGTGGCGACCGTGTCCTCGGAACGCTCGCGCGCGGTCAAGTTGTCGCTGGAGGAGGACCGGCTGGTTCTGTCGGTGAATTCGCCTGACAGTGGCGCCGCCGAGGAGGAACTGGCGGTGGCCTATGGCGACGACCGGCTGGAGATCGGCTTCAACGCGAAATACCTGCTGGAAATCGCCAGCCAGGTGGACCGCGAGAATGCCGTCTTCCTGTTCAACTCGGCCGCCGACCCGACCCTGATGCGCGAAGGCAATGACACTTCGGCGGTCTATGTCGTGATGCCGATGCGGGTCTGAGCCGGCCGCAAGCACCTGGTCTGAAAGGAAATCCCGGTGGGCGGTCTGGCGATCGAAACCCTCGCGCTCACGCATTTCCGCAGCCACCGGGCCACGCGGCTGGCCTTCGACGGCCGCCCCGTCGCCATCACCGGACCGAATGGCGCGGGCAAGACCAACATCCTCGAGGCGGTTTCCCTGCTCTCTCCCGGCCGCGGTCTGCGGCGCGCCGCCCCCGAGGATCTTGCCCGCAGGCCGGACGGTGTGGGCTGGAAGATTTCTGCGACGGTCAGCGGCCTCTCTGCCGCACATGAGATCGACACCTGGGCCGAACCCGGCGAGGCGCGGCAGGTGCGGATCGACGGCAAGGCCGCGACCCAGGCAAGTCTGGGCCGCGTGTTGCGCGTGCTCTGGCTGGTCCCGGCTATGGACCGGCTCTGGATCGAAGCCGCCGAGGGCCGCAGGCGGTTTCTCGACCGGATGACCCTGTCGTTCTTTCCCGAGCATGCCGAACAGACGCTCATATACGAAAAGGCGATGCGCGATCGCAACCGGCTGATCAAGGACGGGGTGACGGATGCCCAGTGGTATGCGGCGCTCGAGGCGCAGATGGCCGAGGCGGGGGAGGCGATCACCGCCCACCGCCGCGCGGCCATCGCCCGGATCGCGCAGGCGGCCGACCCGGCCAGCGCCTTCCCCTCGGCCGACCTGACCCTGACCGGTCCCGAAGGCAGCGAGGAGCCGGCCGACCTTGCCGGCGCGCTGGCCGAAAGCCGGCGGCGCGACATTGCCGCGGGCCGCACGCTGGTCGGCCCGCACCGCGCCGACCTGCTGGCGCGCTACAGCGCCAAGGACATGCCCGCCGACCAGTGTTCGACCGGAGAGCAGAAGGCGCTGCTGATCAGCCTGATCCTGGCCAATGCCCGTGCGCTTGCGCAGGAGCTGGGCCGGGCGCCGGTCCTTCTGCTGGACGAAGTCGCCGCGCATCTCGACGACCGGCGCCGCGCCGCGCTGTATGACGAGATCTGCAAGCTCGACGCGCAGGCGCTGATGACCGGCACCGAGGCCGACCTGTTTGCCGCGCTGGGCGACCGGGGCCGGATGCTGAGCATCAGTGACCAGAACGGCAGTTCACGGGTGGACGCATGAGTGTCGAGACGATTGCCGAATATCAGCTCACAAATGAAGACGATCTCGCCATCGCTGCCTTGCTGAAACGCTGCTTCCGCACCGATTTCGGGGGGCGCAGCTTCTTTCAGACCCGCCACAGCTGGCGCCACCTGCGCCGTCACGGGGGGCGCATCATCGCCCATCTCGCCGTGCAACTGCGTGCGGTACGGTTGGGCGAGGAGCTTGTCACAATCGCCGGCGTCGCCGACGTGGCGACCGATCCCGCGCATCGCGGGCAGGGCCATGCGGCCGCGCTTCTCCAGGCCGCGCTGGCCACTGCGCAGGCATCGCCGGCCCGGCATGTCCTGTTGTTCGGCACGGCGAGGCTGTATCCCGCCGCCGGCTTCCGACCGGTCGGCAACCTGCTCACCTACCTCGACATGACCGGGGCGAGGACCGGCGCGCTTTGCCGCGACAAGGCCGAAGCGCACCTGCAAGTCCTTGATCTCGGGCGGGAGCCATGGGATGAGACCCGACCGCTCGACCTTCTCGGCGGTCTGTTCTGAGGCCCGCCGATGACCGTCACACTCTGGCAACTCTGGCTTTACGCGCTGGGCATGGCCGCGCTCTGGGCAGTCCCCGGTCCGGTCTGGGTCGCACTGACCGCGCGCGCGCTGGCCTTCGGCATGCGCGGGGCCTGGCCGTTGGCCGTCGGCGTGGCTCTGGGCGACCTGATCTGGCCGCTGGCCGCGATCTTCGGGCTGAGCTGGATCCTGTCGCTGTATGGCGACTTCCTCAGCCTGCTGCGCTGGGTGGCGGCCGCGGTCTTTCTGGTCATGGGGATCCTGCTGATCCGCAAGCCCGCCGCCGCCATCGACGCCGACAGCCGACTGACCCGGCCGGGGGCCTGGGCCGGCTTTGCCGTGGGCGTCGCAGCCGTGATCGGCAACCCCAAGGCCATCCTGTTCTACATGGGTGTGCTGCCCGGCTTCTTCGACCTGTCGCGCGTCACGGCGCCCGATATCGTCGCTATCCTCCTGATCTCGGCGCTGATCCCGATGCTGGGGAACCTCGCGCTGGCCTGGTTTCTCGACCGGGCGCGGCGGCTTCTCTCCAGCCCCGAGGCGATGCGGCGGCTGAACGTGGCCTCGGGCTGTCTGCTGATCGCCGTGGGGCTGGTGATCCCCTTCACCTGACCACCAAATCTGGTGGCCGAGGGGTGACATTCCCGCACCGAACCGCTATAAATCGCGGGCAACGACAAGGGTTTCCCACGCATGGCTGACCAGCCCAAGAAGCCGGCCGAATACGGCGCCGATTCCATCAAGGTTCTCAAGGGGTTGGAGGCGGTTCGCAAGCGCCCCGGCATGTATATCGGCGACACCGACGATGGCTCGGGTCTGCACCACATGGTCTATGAGGTCGTGGACAACGGCATCGACGAGGCGCTTGCCGGACATGCCACCGAAGTCGTGGTGAAGATCCACGCCGACGACAGCGTTTCGGTGCGCGACAACGGGCGCGGAATCCCCGTCGATCTGCACCCCGAGGAAGGCGTCTCGGCGGCCGAGGTCATCATGACCCAGCTGCACGCGGGCGGGAAGTTCAACAACACGGACGAGGGCGGCAACGCCTACAAGGTCTCGGGCGGGTTGCACGGCGTGGGCGTGTCGGTGGTGAATGCCCTGTCGGAATGGCTGGAGCTGACCGTCTGGCGCAACGACACCGAATACCGCGCCCGGTTCGAGGATGGCGACTGCACGGTCCATGTCCATCCGGTCGGCCCCGCACCGGGCAAGCGGGGGACGGAGGTGCGGTTCCTGGCCTCGGCCAAGACCAATCGGCAGGACGGGACGTTCTCGAACCTCGATTACAGCTTCAAGACGCTGGAGCACCGGCTGCGCGAACTGGCCTTCCTGAATTCCGGCGTGCGGATCGTGCTGGAGGACGAACGCCATGCCGAGCCGCAGCGGGTCGAGATGTTCTACGAAGGCGGCGTGCGCGAGTTCGTGAAATACATCGACCGCTCCAAGACCAGCGTGATGCCGGAGCCGATCTACATGGTCGGCGAAAGGAACGGCATCGGCGTCGAGGTGGCGATGTGGTGGAACGACAGCTACCACGAAACCGTATTGCCGTTCACAAACAACATCCCGCAGCGCGACGGCGGCACGCATCTGGCCGGTTTCCGGGGCGCGCTGACCCGCACGATCACCGCCTATGCCCAGTCCTCGGGCATCGCCAAGCGGGAAAAGGTCGATTTCACCGGAGACGACGCGCGTGAAGGGCTGACCTGCGTGCTGTCGGTCAAGGTGCCGGACCCGAAGTTCTCGTCCCAGACCAAGGACAAGCTGGTGTCCTCCGAGGTGCGTCCGGCGGTCGAGAACCTCGTGAACGAAAAGCTTGGCGAGTGGTTCGAGGAGAACCCCGGCCCGGCCAAGATCATCGTCGGCAAGATCATCGAGGCGGCCCTTGCGCGCGAGGCCGCCCGCAAGGCGCGCGAGTTGACCCGACGCAAGACGGCGCTGGACGTGGCCTCTCTCCCCGGCAAGCTGGCCGATTGCCAGGAACGCGACCCGTCGAAATCCGAACTCTTCCTCGTCGAGGGTGACTCGGCCGGTGGCTCGGCCAAGCAGGGCCGCTCGCGCGCCAACCAGGCCGTCCTGCCCTTGCGCGGCAAGATCCTGAACGTGGAACGCGCGCGGTTCGACCGGATGCTCTCCAGCCAGGAGATCGGGACGCTGATCACCGCGCTGGGCACCGGGATCGGGCGCGACGAGTTCGACATCGGCAAGCTGCGCTATCACAAGGTCGTCATCATGACCGACGCCGACGTGGACGGTGCGCATATCCGCACGCTTCTGCTGACCTTCTTCTTCCGCCAGATGCCCCAGCTGATCGAAGGCGGCCACCTCTACATCGCCCAGCCGCCGCTCTACAAGGTCACGCGCGGCAAGTCCGAGGTCTATCTTAAGGACCAGGCCGCGCTGGACGACTATCTGATCGAGATGGGGACCGAAGGCGCCGTCCTCCGCCTGACCGACGGGCAAGAGATCGCCGGCAACGACCTCGCCCGCGTCATCGAGGGCGCGCGCCAGTTCCGCCGCGTGCTGGACGCCTTCCCCACCCACTACCCGCGCCCGATCCTGGAACAGGCGGCACTGGCCGGCGCCTTCGATCCGGGCAAGGCCGACGATGACCTCCAGGCCGTCGCCGACACCGTGGCCAGGCGCCTGAACCTGATCGCGCCCGAGTTCGAGCGCGGCTGGCAGGGCCGCATCACACAGGACCACGGCATCCGCCTGTCCCGCATCCTGCGCGGGGTCGAGGAGTTGCGGACGCTGGACGGCGCGGTGCTGCGGTCGGGCGAGGCGCGGAAACTCAGCCAGATCGCCGGCCAGTATCGCGACATCTACCGCGACCCCTCCCGCCTGGTCCGCAAGGACCGTGAGCAGGCCATCCACGGTCCGATCGACCTGTTGAAATCCATCCTGACCGAAGGCGAAAAGGGCCTTACCCTGCAACGCTACAAGGGTCTGGGCGAGATGAACCCCGACCAGTTGTGGGAGACGACGCTCGACCCCGAGGCGCGAACGCTGTTGCAGGTCAAGGTGGACGACTTGGCCGAGGCGGACGACATCTTCTCGAAGCTGATGGGCGACGTGGTGGAACCCCGCCGCGACTTCATCCAGCAGAACGCGCTCAGCGTCGAGAACCTGGACTTCTAGAGCCAGCCCAGCGGGTGCGCCGAAAAACCGTGGCAGGCGGACCCGTCGGGGAAGTCGATCGACCAGTTCTCGGGCGTGGTCACGCGGCCTTCGCGCACCCAGCGGCCCCAGCGCGCGGCGATGATGGCGCGGATCGCGTCGCGGCGCCCAAGCCGTTGCAATGCAAGGAAAAGATAGTGGTGCATGAAGGGGCTGGCGAGCGCGGGCTGGCCCTCCACCGGGCCATCCCGCAGGTCCAGCGACCGGGCCACGATGCGGTCGGCCAGACCTTCGGCCTCCGCCCCTTCCACCACCCCCGTCAGGATCAGCAGCGCCAGACCAAGCTGGCTGGCAGCCTCGCCGCCGGGGCTTTCGCGCCAACCATCCGGCGCCCGGTGACCTTGCAAGACCCGGGCCAACTCGCCCGCATCCTCGGCCCAATCGGCGGTCCGGCCGACCCGCCCGGCCATCTCCGCCGCCAGCCGCAGCGCATGCAGATAGCGCAGGTTCAGCGTCAGGTTCGGCTCGACGCGATTCATCGGCGACCAGTCCAGGAACAGCCGCCGCCCCGGCGGATTGCGCAGCAACCCGTCCGCGCCACGGAAGCTGGCCATCCGCTCCAGCATCCGGGTCAGGGTGCCCCAGTGGCGCTGCCAGACCGCCTCCGGCTCGTCGATCCCCGGATGCGTGGCGCAGCCGGACAGGAGTTCGACCCAGGAAAAGTTGTAGTCCGTCACCGCATAGGCCGGCACCTCGCCGGGAAGTGCCGACGGCAACAGCCCCTCGGCGTCCGCCCCCTCCGCCGCCATGTCGATGGCGAACAGAAGCGGCCGGGGATCGTCGGAAATCCCCCGCAGCGCCCAGTCCTGCGCCACCGCATCGCCCAGCCACAGACTGCTTTCCCGCCAGACGCCATCGACAAATCCGTCCTGCAGGCAGTTGAGCGTGGTCCGGCGACAGATCTCCGCCACGCCCTGAAGTTCCGGACCGAGTGGGGGCAGGGGGCGCTCCACCACCGGCGTCACCGGCAGCCGCGCGTGGAACTTCGGCGCGGGCGCCACCCCGCCACCCTCCAGCGCAAAGAGCAGATACCGCGCGCCCCGCGGCGTGAACCCCTCAACCACCTGCCGCCCCTGGCGCAGCGTGAAGCGATCGGTAGGCCGCATCCGGCAATAGGTCTCCGGGTCAGGCAACAGCAGTTCGCCATCGCGCAGCTTCTCGGCATAGGAGATCAGCAGCCGCTCCCCTCCCGCCGCCGTGAGTTCCACCCCGCCCAGACAGGCCCGGCTTTCCCCAAGATCGAAAACCCAGATCGCCGAAGTGCCCGCCGGCAGCAGGGCAGGGGCTGGACCGGGAGCCGAAGATGAAAAAGCCTTTCGCAGGTCACTGTGGGGGTCTTCCGAAAAGGCCAGGGTCCGGCCCGCGCGCACCTGCCAAGGCTTCCCCAGCGGCAGCACATCTTCCAACGGCAGTGCCGTCGCCCGTGGCCGCAACCGCTGCCAGACCGGCCCCTCTGCCCCCTGCACCACCCGCGCCGCCTCCCAGTCGGAGGCATCGGCCTCGACCCAGTCTTCCTCCAGCCGCAGATCCCGGTCCTCGACCCCGGTCCCGTATATCGAGACCCGCTCGACCCGATCTGACCACGACCTGTCCCGCCGCACCTTCCAGTGCGGGCCCGTGGTCAGAACCGTCGTCCCGTCCACCTCCAGCCACCCGATCAGCCCGCAGGCCCCGCGATGGACATGGGCAAAGTGCGAATGTCCGGGCGAGTGGACCTGAACCGCGATCCGGTTCCTCCCTGGACGCAAAAGATTCGTGACCGAACGTTCATCGACCGCCATCGACGAGGGCCAGGACCGCTCCGGTCCACGGCCGACGAAGACGCCATTGATCCAAAGGCGATACCGACTGTCCGCCGAAATCCAAAACCGCGCGGCTTCTGGCGCGGCATCCAGAGTGAAAGCAGAACGAAAGTTCACATAAGCGTCTCGCAGATCGAACGGATGCGCCGGACCGATCCAGACCGCGCCGTCGGGGACCTTCACTGAAGGGTCCCGTACTGAGCCGCCAGCTTGTTCACCAGCCGGTAGGCCCTGACCAGCCGCATCGGCGGGATGTCCGGCTGGATGAAATGCCCGCCGTTGAAGATGAACCCGCCGCCGGGCGCGTAGATCGAGAAGCGTTCGGTGATGTATTCGTCCAGCTCCTCCCCGTCGTATTTCAACAGCCCGTCGATCACGTCCAGCGAGCCGTAGATGACGATCTTGTCGCCCCAATTCGCCTTCACTTCCCGCGGGTCGATCCCGGCGCTTTCCTGCACCGGGTGCCAGGAGGTATAGCCCATCTCGATGATGTCATCGACGACCTGCAGGATGTAGCCGTCGGAGTGGAGGTTGACCGGCATCCCCCTGGATCTTGCGTGCTGGACCACCCGCATCGCATAGGGCTTGATAAGCTGGCGCCAGGACTTCGGGCTGAACAGCATCGTCCCGTTCGACCCCCAGTCGTCCGAGAGGGTCATCATGTCCACCCCGGCCTCGATCATCTGGTCCACCTGGACGCACAGCCAGTCGGCATAGCGGTCGAAGAAATTCGCCATCAGCTGCGGGTTGCCGCCCAGGTTCATCCAGCAGTTCTCGATGCCGAGGAAGGACGAGGTGCCCTCGACCATCCCCCAGCAATGCGCCAGCACGCAGCGCTTGCCCTTGTGGTCGCGGATCGCCGTGGCGATGTTGGTGCCGCCGAAATCGTAGTTCCAGTCGGTGAAATTCAGCCATTTCGGATGCTTCGGGTCTTCCAGCGGGACATCGGCGAGTTCGTGGATGTCGAACTTGCGGCCGTGCTGGTTCGGGAAGGGCATGAGGCCGACGAAGACATCGATCCCGAACTCCTCGATGAACTTCTCGCGCGGGCCGTATTCGGCCTCCAGCCGCTCCAGGAACTGCTTCTGATACAGCCAGCAATCGATGGGCGTGCGGTCCACCGGCTGGTGGTTGATCGTCGCCATCACCCGTTCATAACCGTTCATTCGCATTCCTCCAGAAGCAGCATGCGCCGCCAGTCCTCCAACCCCACCCCGGCGACGAATTCGGAATGGAACCCCTCCCAATGCACCTGTTCCCATTGCGGAACGATGCCCCGGATCTCGGCCGGGCACTTGCGGATCAGCTCGGCATAGGCCGATTCCAGCAGCCGGTAGCCCGAGGTTGCCGAGACCTTGTAACGCGGATGCGGCGCGATCAGCCCGTCCTCGACCATCGCTGCGTCCAGCACGTCCGACATCTGGTGCAAGAGCTCCAGCTTGCGCTCCCACGGCGTCGAAAGCCTGGGTGCTTCCTCGACAATCGCCGCCAGCCGGGCGCCCATCCGGGGCAGGCGGTGGAACATCACCGTCAGCCACTTGTCGTAAGGGTAGTATTGCCGGTCCAGGAGGAAGGCCATCTGCACCCCCCAGCGCAGACTGCGCGCAAAGGCGGTGCTGGCGTATAGCTCGTTGTTCCGCAACAGCGCCCGTTTCAGCGCATAGACCCCCATGCCGCTGAAATAGCGGCACCAATGCGCGAGCCGCCGCAGCCGGACCTCCTCGGGATAATAGGCCGCCAGGGCCTCCCGCACGGCGGAAAAGCGCCCCGAGGGGTCATGCCAGACCTCCCCGGCAATGACATGCATGATGTCTTCCTCGGGGATCGCCAGCCATTGTGAAGGACTGTTCGGTGGTGCGTCCAGCCCGATGGTGGACCGCAGGTGATTTTCCAGCGACCCAAGGGCAACACCCTTCGTGCGCGTGTAGCCCTCGCGCAACTCGCGCCCGCGCCAGACCTGCGGCAGGCCCTCGGCGAGGGCATCCTCGATTACCTCCCCCCGAGTGGACATCACACCTTCGGGCAAGAGCACATTCACCCGCAGCCCGAAGTGGTGGTCCGTCGAATATTCGTCGTCCAGCCGCAGGACCTCGGAGCCGTAGCCGAAGACGCCAGCTGCCATCTGCGCCGTTTCCTCGGGGAAGCGCGCGGCGAGGAACGGGGCCACCACCTCGTCCCAGAAGGCATGGCTTTCGTCGATGATCGAGTGCTGTGTCATCTGCCCGGCCTCCCCTCCGGCGCGATGTCAGACGATGCCGCCGCCGGCCCCCTTGACCTCTGGCCGCTCCTTCGCCACCCGGTCGCGGTAGCCGCTGGCGCGGTAGGCGGCGATGGGGTCGTAAGCCCCGCCGGCCCTCATCCGCGCCTCGGCCAGGATCGGCGAGACATCGGTCAGGAAGCCGGCCTTCAGCGTCCGGTGCGCGGCCATCACGTCGTTCGCTTCCTGCGCCTCGGCCAGCGACTTGCGGTCCACCAGCGACGCCTGGATGTAGGCCCGCGCGATCTCGATGGCCGAAGCCATCAGGCTTTCGATCGGATCGGTCACGTTGTGGCTCTGGTCGATCATGTGGCTGGGCGCAAAGCCCTTGGCCCCGCGCAATTCGGCCTCGACCAGTTCGTTGAAGACCAGGAAAAGGCGGAACGGATCGACGGAGCCGCTGTCCAGATCGTCGTCGCCATACTTCGAGTCGTTGAAGTGGAACCCCGCCAGCCGCCCGACATGCACCAGCCGCGCCACGATCTGCTCGATGTTCACATTGGGCGCGTGGTGGCCCAGGTCCACCAGACACTTCGCCTGCGGCCCCAGATGTTGTGCCGCCATCAGCGAAGACCCCCAATCGCTGATGACCGTCGAATAGAAGGCCGGCTCATACATCTTGTGTTCAATGAACATGGCCATCGAGGGCGGCAGCGCCGCATAGACCTCTTCCATCGCCGACAGGTAGTTCTCGAACATCTTCGACAGGCTCTGCTGCCCGGCAAAGTTCGTCCCGTCCCCGATCCAGACCGTCAGGGCGGGAGAGCCCAGGGCCTTGCCGATCTCGATACATTCGATGTTGTGCGCCACCGCCTGTGCACGAATATCCGAACGGGCGTTCGCTAACGAGCCATAGCGGTAGGACAGCCGCTGATCCACCTGGTCCTGGAAGGTATTGGAGTTCACTGCATCGAACCCCAGCCCATACTGCGCCGCCTCTTGCCGCAGCGCGTTGTAGTCCGAAACCTTGTCCCAGGGGATATGCGGCGACACCGTCCGTGTCCCCCGCGTCAGCTGCTGGATCACGCCGCAATCGGCCAGTTTGTCGTGGATGTTCCGCGGCTCTCCTTTCCCGGGAAACCGCGCGAATCTTGTTCCGCCGGTCCCCACGCCCCAGGACGGGACGGCGACCGACCAGTCCATCGCGCGCTTCACCAGCGCCTCGATGTCCACCCCGCGCCGGGAAAGCTTGCGCCCCAGGGCGCCGAACTCATCCTCATGCGCCACGCGCGCCGCTTCGTTCAGCGATCCGACCAGATCCTCGGAAATCAGCATCCCCGCCCCCTACCTTGTAAAGGACACGGCGTTCCCCGCGTCCACGTTCAGGAAATTGCCCGTCGATTTCGCCGAAAGGTCCGAGGCGAAGAAATAGACGCCCTCGGCGATGTCCTCGGGAAAGACCGACCGCTGCAACAGGCTGCGCTTGCGGTAATGTTCCTCCAGCTCGGACACGGCGATCTTGTTCGACGCCGCGCGCTGTTCCGACCATTCACCCTTCCAGATCTTCGAGCCCCGCAACACGGCGTCCGGGTTCACCACGTTGACGCGGATGCCCATGGGCGCGCCCTCCAGCGCCATGCAGCGGGCAAGGTGGATCTCCGCCGCCTTTGCCGTGCAATAGGCGCTGGCCCCGGGCGAGGCCGCCACCCCGTTCTTCGACGAGACGAACACCATCGACCCGCCGATTCCCTGGGCTTTCAGAACACGATAGCCCTCGCGCCCTACCAGGAAATAGCCGGTGGACAGGATGTCCATGGTGCGGTTCCACATCGCCAGCGTCGTATCCTCGACCGCCGCCGCCGAGGTGATCCCGGCGTTGTTCACCACCACGTCCAGTCCGCCGTATTCGCCGACCGTATAGTCCACCGCCGCGATCACCGCCGCCTCGGAGGTCACGTCCATCACCACGCCGCGCACCATGTCGCGACCGTAGCGTTGGGCGAACCCGGCCACGACCTGATCCAGCGCTGTCTGGTCGATGTCGGCCAACACCACGTTGCAGCCCTCGCGCAAGAGCCGTTCGGCGCTCGCCGACCCGATCCCGCCCGCGCCGCCGGTGATGAAGGCCACCCGGCCCGCCATCGGCTTGGGCTTCGGCATCCGCTGCAACTTGGCCTCCTCCAGAAGCCAGTATTCGATGTCGAAGGCCTCCTGCTCCGGCAGGCCCTGGTACTTGGAAACCCCAGAGGCCCCGCGCATCACGTTGATCGCGTTGACGTAGAATTCGGCCGAGACCCGGGCCGTCGCCTTGTCCCTGGCGAAAGAGATCATCCCCACGCCCGGCACCAGGTAGATCACCGCGTTCGGGTCGCGCATGGCGGGAGAGTTTGGGCGCTTGCAGCGGTCGTAGTAGGCCGCGTAGTCGGCGCGGTAGCCGGCGATCAGGCCGTCCAGCGCGGCCGCATCGGCATCCGCCGGGACGACCAGCGGCTTTATCTTCGTCCGCAGGAAGTGGTCCGGGCAGGACGTCCCCATTGGCGCCAGATCGGAAAGCGAATGAGAGTTCACGAACTCCAGGACTTCCGGCGCGTCGGTGAAATGGCCGACCATATGCGCCCCGGCCGAGATGCGTCCGCGGATCAGCGGCATCAGGCGGCGGGCCGTCGCTTTACGCTCCGCAACCTCCAGAGCAGGGACTCTCTCCCCGCCAAACACCGGCCGCTTCACGTTGGCGTCCAGCCAGACCGCCGCGCGGTTTATCATCTCCAGCGTCAGCAGGTAGCAGTCCTTCGACGTGTCGGCCCAGGTGAAGAGCCCGTGCTGGCCCAGCACCACGCCTTTCAGCTTCGGGTTCTGTTCGGCCATCCGGCCCAGCTTGATCCCCAGGTCGATACCCGGCCGCTGCCAGGGCAGATATCCAAGCTCACCCCCGAAAATCTCCTCGGTCAGCCGTACCTGGTCCGCGCTGGCCGCAATCGCGATCACCGCGTCGGAGTGGACGTGGTCCACATGCGCATATGGCACGAAGCCATGCAGCCAGGTGTCGATCGACGGCGCGCGCGGGTTCAGGTTGAAGATCGTGTGCCCCAGGGCCTCGACCATCGCGTCTTCCTGGTCCAGGCTCCGGTATTGCGCGCGCAGCTGCATGAGCTTGGACATGTACAGCGTCGCGAAACCATCCAGCTTCATCGACCCGATGTCGCCGCCCGACCCCTTGACCCAGAGAACCTCCACATCCTCACCCGAGAGCGGGTCCTTGTGCTTCACCTTGGCCGAGGTGTTCCCTCCGCCGAAGTTGGTGATTCTCAGGTCCGACCCCAGCAGGTTTGACCGATAGAGAAGCTTTCCCGGCTCGTCCAAACTGGCGGCATAAGCATCGTCCCACAGGGACTTGAGCGTGATTTCCTGGGTCATCGGTCCGGACTTTGGCTGAAAGGGTTGCCGATCAGGATAGGGACGAAACGCTCACAGTCAATCACGAAACGCCATACTGCATCGCAGAGAATCTTCCGCAATGCAGCATTGCGATTGTTTGTTGACGGATATGAGCGATTCTGACAGCCTTTCCAACCATGATGCACGAACGCGAAAGATGGCAGCTGATCCTGACCCGCCTGCGGGAGAGGGGGATCGTTCGCGTGGCCGACCTGGTGGGCGTCACCGGCGCCTCGGTCGCCACCCTGCGGCGCGACCTCGCGAAACTCGAGGACTCGGGCCAGCTGCGCCGCGTCCACGGCGGCGCGGAATCCGTGGCATCGGGCCAGACCCCGCTCACCGCCCCGTCCTTCGATTCCAGCCAGACGCTGAACGCCGATCTCAAGCGCGCGGTCGCCTGCGGGGCGGCCGAGCTTTGCCAGGACGGCGACTCGATCATCCTGAACGCGGGGTCCACCACCTGGTTCATGGCGCAATGCCTGCGCCAGCACCGGATGCAGGTGCTGACCAACTCCTTCCCCATCGCGCAGGAGCTGATCGCCCATTCCGCGAACCGCGTCGTCCTGCCGGGTGGGGAGATCTACCGCGAGGCCGGGATCATCCTGTCCCCCTTCGACGAGGACGCGATCCAGCACTTCGCGGCGTCCAAGATGTTCATGTCCTGCTATTCGATCACGCCGCTTGGCATCATCGAAAGCGATCCTCTGGTGGCCCGGGCCGAGGCAAAGCTGCTGTCCCGCGCCGAGACCCTGATCGTCGTCGCCGATTCGACCAAGTTCGAGGCGCGCGGCAACATGGTGGTCTGCCCGCTGACCCGCGTCTCGACGCTGGTCACCGACACCGGCGCACCGCCCAACATGGTCGATCACCTGCGGCAACTGGGTGTCGAGGTGGTCCTGATCGACCCGAAAGAAGCGAAGGTCCTGACCGCGGCCTGAGGAGGGCACGGCAGGAAAACATAAAAGGGAGGAAGAAAGATGATGATGAAACTGACCGGCCTTGCGTTCGCCGCGGGCCTTGCGACGCTGATGGGCTCGACCGCGATGGCCGAACCCGTCACCGCCACCCCGGGCCAGCAGGTCAATGCGGTCCTGCTGCCGAAATTCCTCGGAATCCTGCCCTTCGACCAGGCCAACCGCGGCGCGCAGGAAGCGGCGGCCGAGCTTGGCTCGACCGGCAAGCTGGAATTCATCGGCCCGACGCCCGAGAATTCGGCAGCTGGTCAGATCGAGATGCTGACCAACGCCACGACGCAGAAGCAGAACGTGGTCATGCTGTCGAACAACGCGGGCGACCAGATCGCCCCGGCCGCCGAGGCCGCGCAGGCCGCCGGCACCAGGGTCGTGACCTGGGACAGCCCGATCCCCTCGGGCAAGGGCGAAAGCTTCTTCGTGGCCCAGGTCGATTTCGGTTCGATCGGCACCGTCATGGCCGACATGGCCTATGACCTCGCGGGCGGCGCCGGGGAATTCGCCGTGCTCTCGGCCAGCCCGGATGCGGCGAACCAGAACGCCTGGATCGACATGATGAAAGAGGCGCTGAAGGGCGACAAGTACAAGGATCTGAAGCTGGTCGATGTCGTCTATGGCAACGACCAGTCCGAAGAATCCTACAACAAGGCGCTCGGCCTCGTGGACAAGTATCCCGACCTCAAGGTCATCATGGCGCCCACCACCGTCGGCATCGTCGCCGCCGCCAAGGCCATGCAGGACGAGGGCCTGTGCGAGAAGGTCAAGGTCTCGGGCCTCGGCCTGCCGGCGGAAATGGTCAGCTACACGCTGAACGGCTGCGCGCCCCAGTTCGCGCTGTGGAGCTTCGTGGACCTCGGCTACCTGACCTACCACGCCTCCTACGCACTGGCGACCGGTGCCATCAAGGGCGAGGTCGGCGAGGAATTCACCGCCGGCCGCATGGGCACCTTCAAGATCGAGGAAGACCCCGGCCGGCCGGGCGCCAGGCGCGTGCTGATGGGGCCGTTCACCGTCTACACCAAGGACAACGTCGAAGCCGCCGCGAACTAAGGCCGCTTCCCGTATCCAACCCGCAAGCCCAGGAATTTTCGTCGAAAATTCCTGGGCTTGCCCCAACGTCCCGGAACATCCCCCCATGACCCAGCCGGTCCTGGAACTCATCGGCCTGTCCAAGTCCTTCGCGGCCACCCAGGCGCTGAAGGACATGAGCCTGACCATCCTCCCCGGCGAGGTCCACGCCATCGTCGGCGAAAACGGCGCGGGGAAATCCACGCTCATCAAGATCATGACCGGCGTCCACCAGCCCGACACCGGCACGATCCGCGTCGAGGGGCAGTCCGTCACCCTGCGCTCGACGCAAGGCGCGCAAGAGGCCGGCATCGCCGCGATCTACCAGGAGCCGATGGTCTTCCCCGACCTCAACGTCGCCGAGAACATCTTCATCTCGAACCGCGCCAAGGGCCGCATCATGCGCTGGTCCGAGATCTATGCCGAGGCCGAGTCCCTGATCGCCCCCCTCGGCGTCAAACTCGACGTCCGCCGCGCCGCCTCGGGCCTCACGCTCGCCGAACAGCAGACGGTCGAGATCGCCCGGGCCCTCTCGCTCAAGGTCAAGGTCCTGATCATGGACGAACCGACCGCCAGCCTTTCGGCCCACGAAGTCGCCCGCCTCCTCGACATCGCCCGCGCGCTCAAGGCGCAGGGCGTCGCCGTCATCTACATCTCGCACCGCCTGGACGAGATCTTCCGCATCGCCGACCGCGTGACCGTGATCCGCGACGGCCAGCACATCAGCACGAAACCCGTCGCCGAGGTCACCGAAGACGGCCTGGTGAAAGACATGGTCGGCCGCGCGCTCGAAAGCTTCGCGGTGAAAACCGCCGCCAACCCGCATGGCGAGACGCTCCTCTCCGTCAAGGACCTGAGCCGTGCCGGCGTCTTCCAGAACATCACCTTCGACCTCCACAAGGGCGAGGTTCTCTGCCTCGCCGGCCTCGTCGGCGCCCGGCGCACCGATGTCGCGCTCTCCCTCTTCGGCATCGCCCCGGCGACCGACGGCTCCATCACGCTCGCAGGCCAACAGGTCCGCATCGCCACGCCCCAGCAGGCAATGGACCTCGGGATCGCCTATGTCTCCGAAGACCGCCGCAAGCTCGGCCTCGCCATGCCCTTGCCGATCTTCGCCAACATCTCGCTCGCCAGCCTCAAGAAACTCCTCAATCCCTTCGGCCTCATAGACCGCGCCGCCGAATCCGCGATGGCCGAGACCTACCGCAAGCGCCTCGCCATCCGCTCGCCCGACAGCCTGATCGAGGTCGGCAAACTGTCGGGCGGCAACCAGCAGAAGGTGATGCTGGCCAAGTGGCTGGAAACGAAACCCCGCGTCCTCATCTTCGACGAACCCACCCGCGGCATCGACGTCGGCGCCAAGGCCGAGGTCCACGCCATCATCCGCCAGCTCGCCAGCGAAGGCGTCGCCATCCTCGTCATCTCCTCCGACCTGCCCGAGGTCCTGGCCCTTGCCGATCGCGTCCTCGTCATGCGCGAGGGTCGCCAGGTCGGCATCCTGCCCATCGAAGAGGCCACGCAAGAGCGCGTCATCGCGCTCGCCGCCGGCCAGGCCACCTCCGAAAGACCCGCCGCATGACCGCGCACCGCACCCAAACCCTTTCATCTGTCCCAAAATATCCCCTGCGGAGCACGCCCGAGCCGGTTGCGCGGCCCTTATGCCGCGCAGAGGCGAGACAAAAGGCTCGCGCGTCAGCGCACAATTCGAAACCCGCCCCCACCCTGGGGGACAGCGCATGACCATCCTCACCCGCGCCTCCCCCCAAACCCTGCGCCTCCTGGCGCTCGGCCTCGCGCTCCTCGCCACGATCCTGTTCTTCGCCACCCAGATCGAGGGCTACCTCTCCCCCCGCATGTTCAACCGGATCTCGACCTCCGCCGCCGTGGTGCTGCCGGTCGCGGTCGGCCAGGCCATCGTCATCATGACCCGAAACATCGACCTCTCGACAGGCTCGATCCTCGGCGTCGTGGCCTACATGGCGGGCCAGCTTCTGAACACGATGCCCGACCTCCACCCCGTCCTCGCCGTCCTCTTCTGCATGGCCCTCGGTGCCGGGCTGGGATTGCTCAACGGCCTCCTCATCGCCTGGGGCCGCGTGCCCTCGATCATCGTAACCCTCGGCACGCTGGCACTTTTCCGCAGCTTCCTCGTCGAATGGTCCGACGCCAAGACCATCACCACCGCGAGCCTCCCGCAATGGCTGGTGGACCTGCCCTCGGCCAACGCCTTCTCCCTTGGCGGCCTCGACATCCGCGTCACTGTCGTCCTGGCCCTCGCCGCCGTCCTTGTCACCGGCCTTGCCCTGACCTTCTGGCGCCCCGCGCGTCGCTTCTACGCCGTCGGCTCCAATCCCGACGCCGCCGTGATGGCCGGGATCAACGCCCCCCGCGTCGTCTTCACCGCCTTCATCCTCTCGGGAGCCTTCGCCGGCCTCTCGGGCTTCCTGTTCCTCGCCAAGTTCGGCAACATCACCGTCGTCGCGGGGCTTGGCTACGAACTCAAGTCCATCGCCGCCGTCGTAGTGGGTGGCGTCTCGATCATGGGCGGCTCCGGCTCGATGATCGGCGTCCTGATGGGCGCGCTCCTCGTCGACACCATCGACAACTCGCTGACCCGCTGGGCGGTGGTCTCGGAATTCTGGCGCGACGCGCTGCTCGGGGGGCTCATCATGGCCGCCGTCACCGTGGACACGCTGGCCAGCCGCCAGCTGGCCCGTCTGCGGAAAGGGGGCGCCGGATGACCCGTTTCCTCACCCCCTGGGAGACCGGCCTCCTCGCCGTCTTCCTTGCGACCCTCGCCCTCAACGCCAGCTTCGCGCCCGAATTCCTGACGGTGCAGAACCAGATCAACCTGTTCCAGCTGCATATCGAGAAGATCATCGTCGCGCTGGTGATGACCCTCGTCATCGTCAACGCCGAGATCGACCTCTCCGTCGCCTCGATCATGGGCCTTTCCGCCGCACTCTTCGGCTACCTCGTCAACGCAGGCACCCCGGCCGGCCTTGCCATCCTCGTCTGCCTTGCCGCGGGCCTCGTCGCCGGGGCGGTGAACGCCGTTCTCATCGCCCGCGTCGGCATCCCCTCGCTGGTCGTCACGCTGGCCATGCTGATCGGCTTCCGCGGCCTGGCGCGCGTGCTGGTCAAGGATACCTCGCTCGGCAATTTCCCGACCTGGGTCACCGACCTCGGGCAGAAGGGGCTGATCGGCCCGATCCCGCTGTCGCTCCTCCTGTTCTTTGCGCTCCTGATCCTCCTCGGCATGACGCTGCACCGCTCCGGCTTCGGGAGGCAGGTCATCGTCATCGGCACCAATGCCGAGGTCGCCCGCTTCTCCGGCCTGAACGTGGCAAAGGTGAAGACCGTGCTCTTCCTCCTCTCCGCGCTCATCTCCGCCCTCTGCGGCCTCCTCTACGCCGCCCGCCTCGGCTCGGTCCGCGGCGACACCGCGCTGGGGTTCGAGCTGGACATCATCACCATGGTCCTTCTGGGCGGTGTCTCGATCTTCGGCGGCAAGGGCAGCATGGTGGGCGTGTTCCTGTCGATCCTCATCATCCTGAACCTCCGGAACGGCATGGGCCTGATGAACCTGACCGGCCATATCCAGACCGGCGTGATCGGCGTCCTCCTGATCGCCTCGGTCCTGTTGCCGAACCTCCTGGCCGACTTCCGCGCCCGCAAGAGAAAGGACGCCTGATGCAACGCCACGCCTTCAAGATGCGCCTCAATCCGGGGATGGAGGCCGAATACATCCGCCGCCACGACGAGATCTGGCCCGAGCTGGTGCAGCTTCTGAAGGACACCGGCATCTCGAACTACTCGATCCACCTGGACCGAGAGACGATGACCCTCTTCGGCTACCTCGAACGCCGGGACGACCATACGATGGACGACCTGCCCAACCACCCGGTGATGCGGAAATGGTGGGCGTACATGGGCGACATCATGGCCACCAATCCCGACGGCTCCCCGGTGGCGATCCCGCTGGTCGAGACCTTTTACATGGGCTGACCGCTCCTCGATGACTTCGTCACTCGTCGCTCGCGACGAGAAGCCGAAGGCGCACGAGGAGCTTTCACCGGCCAACAGCCTCCCGCCAGGCAGACACATACCCGGTCCAAAGCGCATCGCGTTCGGGCTGAACCTCCACCGCCGGCGCCGCCTTCACCGCCAAGGGCCCCGCCAGCAGCGCCGCCCCCAGCCCCGTCCCGGCCCCCTGGCCCGAGCCCTTCACGACCCGCCCCGTCGCCGTCGCCAGCATCCGCAGGAAGGGCAGGTTGCCCCCGAAGGCCCCCTCCACGATCACCGGCCCCTCGGCTCCCACCAGGTCCAGACACTCCGCCCCCATCAGCGCCGCATAGAACGACGCCGCCGCCATCCGCGCGCCGCCCTCGGTCTCGCCCCCGATCCAGCCGAACCGCTTGCCCGGGAACGGCCCCGTGTCGGGATGCAGGGACGGCAGCGCCATCACCCGCCCTTCCAGCACCGCGCGCAGATCCGCCGGAGCAGGCTCCACGATCCGCCCCCCCATGATCTCCTCCATCTCGCGGCCGCCCATGAATCGCGCGGTCGGCACCGGCTCTCCCCGCGCATTCACGTTCACCAGCACGTCGCGCGCGGCATCCAGTTCCACCGCCCGCCCCCCCAAGGCCATCACGATCATCCAGGTCCCGGTGGACAGGACCCCGCAGGGCGCCTTGCCCAGATGCGGCACCAGCGAGGCGTTGGAATCATGGATCCCGCAGAGGACCGGCGTCCCCGGGGCCAAGCCCGTCGCCTCGGCCACCGACGGCAGCACCGGCCCCAGCACCTCCGCCGCCTTCCGCACCGGGGGGAATACCCGTTGCCATCCCATCCGCGACACCAGCGAGGAGAACCGACCCTGCCAGGGGTTCCACAGGTCGGTGTGACAGCCCAGCGAGGTCGCCTCGCTGGCCGCCACCCCGGACAGCCGGAACGCCCAGTATTGCGGCAGGGTCAGCACATGGCGCACCCGCGCGAACTCTGCCGGGAAGGCCCGCGACAGCCAGAACACCTGCGCGCCCAGGTTCAGGCCGACCGGCAGGCGCGGAGACCCCGTCTCGGCAAACCCCGGCCGCACCGCATCGTATTCGGCGGCCAGACGATCCGGCCCGTCATGCTCGTAATCCAGCATCGGCAACGCCAGCCCGCCGTCCCCGTCCACCAGGACGCAGGCCGCCCCATGCGTGGTGATGGACACCGCATCCACCCCGCGACCTGCCGCCAGCCGCAGACCGGACAGCACGAACCCCCACAGCATCGCCAGGTCGTGATGCGGATAGGGCCCGTTCCGCACCACCGCGTTCGGCGTGCGCGCCAGCACCTCCTCGGCCCCGGTGGCCAGGTCCACGACCAGCACCTTGGCATTGGTCTTGCCGATGTCCAGAACCGCGATCCGCCGCATGTCCCCGCTCTCCTCCAAGGCCGCGAGGATCAGCCTATCCGGCTGATTTCAAACAGGGAAGCGCAAGGATGGTGACCCCGGCAGGACTTGAACCTGCAACCTTCCCCTTAGGAGGGGGACGCTCTATCCGTTGAGCTACGAGGCCGCCGTCCCCTCATGCGACGAAACGGGCAGCATTTCAACCGGACAAAAGAAAAGGGGAGGCAAGTTTTGGCCCACTACCTCCCCCCTGGTCCGACGCATCCGAAGTGAGAGCTTGCAGGGACGCGCAGGATATGGCCAGCCAAACTGGCTGTTAGCGGTAACACTAGCAGACGATTGCGCCTTGGACAAGCCCCGGCTTTGGCGCTAACAAGGGATATGCCCACCGCCGGACCAGTGCATTGACCAAGCCTACCCCAGACCCGCGCCACGCCTTGACCCTTCGCGATGTGTCCGAAGCCTCGGGCGTCTCGGAAATGACCGTCAGCCGGGTGTTGCGCAACCGGGGCGACGTGTCGGGTCCGACGCGGGAAAAGGTGCTCGAGGCCGCCCGGGCGCTCGGCTACGTCCCGAACAAGATCGCGGGTGCGCTGGCCAGCCAGCGGGTGAACCTGGTGGGCGTGGTGATCCCTTCGCTGTCGAACATGGTCTTCCCCGAGGTGATGACCGGAATCTCCGAGACGCTGGAAGGCACCGGCCTGCAACCGGTGGTCGGCGTGACCAACTACCTGCCCGACCGTGAAGAGAAGGTCATCTACGAGATGCTCAGCTGGCGGCCCTCGGGGATGATCGTCGCGGGGCTGGAACACACCGCCGCCTCGCGCGCCATGCTGGCCCGGGCCGGCATCCCCATCGTCGAGATCATGGACATCGACGGCGACCCGATCGATCATGCCGTCGGCATCTCGCACCGTCGCGCCGGGCGCCAGATGGCCGAGGCGATCATCGCCGCCGGCTATCGCCGGATCGCCTTCCTCGGCACGCAGATGCCGAACGACTTCCGCGCCAAGAAACGGCTGGAAGGTTTTGAAGAGGCTCTGGGCAAGGCCGGGCTGACGCTGGTGGACCGGGAATACTATTCCGGCGGATCGGCGCTCCTGAAGGGGCGCGAGATGACGGCCGCGGTCCTGAACCGGACGCCGGATGTGGATTTCCTCTATTATTCCAACGACATGATCGGGGCAGGGGGGCTTCTGTACTGCTTCGACAAGGGGCTGGACGTGCCCGGCCGCATCGGTCTGGCCGGGTTCAACGGGGTGGAACTGCTCGACGGCCTGCCGCGCAAGCTGGCCACGATGGACGCCTGCCGGCTGGAAATCGGGCGCAAGGCGGCCGAGATCATCGCTGGAACCGCCACCCCGGGCGAGAAGATCGAGCTGTTCCCGACCCTGCAACCCGGCGACACGATCCGGCGCTGAGCGATGCCCGGCGCCGCAAGGGGGGCCTGACCCGATGCAGTTGCCGTCCGACCTGCTGGCCGACCTCCTCGCCGCGCTGCCGCTTGCCGACCCGATCGAGGTGGCGGATGTCGGCGCCTCGGCCCTGCCGACCAGCGAGGCGCCGCCCTACGCGCCGCTTCTGGACCATGGCCTCGCCCGGCTGACCGGGTTCGAGCCGAACCCCGAGGAACTGGCGAAACTGCCCGCCGACCCGCGCCGCCGTTACCTGCCGCATGCGGTCGGCGACGGTGGCCCCGCGACGCTGCACCTGACCCGGCATCCGGGTTTCACCTCGACGCTTGCCCCCGATCCCGCGATCACGGCCCACATCCATTCCTTCGCCGCGCTGACCGAGGTCACCGCCCGACAGCCGGTCCGGACCGTCCGGCTGGACGATCTGGCCGACCTGCCCCGGATCGACTGGCTCAAGATCGACATCCAGGGCGGGGAACTCGCGGCCTTCCGGGGCGGCGCGCGCAAGCTCTCCGCCGCGCTCTGCGTCCAGACCGAGGTCGCCTTCGTCCCGATCTACCGCGACCAGCCGCTCTTCGCCGAGCAGGACGCCTGCCTGCGCGACCTCGGCCTGCGTTTCTTCGGCTTCGCCTCGGCCAACCGCTTTCCCTTCACCGGCACGCCGAACGCCCTCTATTTCACCGCGAAACGCCGGGACATCGGCCAGTGGATCGACGCCGACGCGGTCTATCTGGCCGATTTCACCCGCTGGGAGACGCTGCCCGCCCCGGACCTGATCCGGCTCTTCCTGATCGTGACGCTGTGCTATCCCGCGCTTGGCGCGACGCTGCGGCTGGCCAGGCTTCTGGCCGCGCGCGGCCTCCTGCCGGATGGGATCATCCGCCGCCTCATCGACGCAGCCGCCCCGCCACCCGCGTAGGGAGCGCTCCAGCGCACCATCCCGCCGCCCTTCGGCGCCATGGTTGACATCCGGTAAACGCCCACGGCCATCCTGTTGAAATCACGGGGCGATCCCGGATTGTCCACCGTGGACAGCCTGCATCTCCGCCCAGACGATCCCGGCCCGCCGCTGCATCTCGGGCACCGCCTTCGGATGGCCGAGGAAGCCCGAGACCGGCATCAGCTCCCATCCCTGCCCCTCGTCTCCGAAGCGGATCGCCGCGACCTCCTCCGGGCTGATCCGGCCACCGAAGAAGACCGCCTGCCGCCCGGCCTCGACCATCGAGGGGAAGACCCGCCGCCAGACCAGCCGGCTGGCCGGCAGGCGCAGCCCGAACTCTTCCCAAAGCTCGCGCAGCAGGCAGTCCTCGGGCGTCTCCGCCCCCTCGCGCCCGCCGCCCGGCAGGTCCCAGAGCCCCGGCCAGCGCAGGTCGGGCCGGTCGTCGCGCAGGCAGGTCAGCACCGAGGCCCCGCAGAACAGCGCCGCCTTGGCCCCGGTGAAATCCACTACCGCTGGTCGTTGATGTCGCGGTCCCAGATCTTGACCTGGCCCTCGCGCACGCCGACCACCCGGCGCAGCACGGCCCATGCCGCCACCGACAGGATGGCGAAGATCAGCACCAGCGCCGCCAGCCCGCCCGGCGCGAGGCCGATGCCGACCAGCACCCCGGTGAGCACCGCCCCGATGGCGAAGCCCAGGAAGATGTAGCCCGGCGCCAGCACCTCGAGCACCCCGAGCGCAAAGCCCAGGATGACCCAGGCCCACCAGGTCCCCGCGATTGTCGGCAGCATGTCAGCCCCGTCCTTTCAGCATCTTGAACGCATCGCCGAAGGCCTCCAGCGCGTTCGCCGGCACCAGGATCGTCTGCTTGCCCTGACCCACGGCCACGGCCTGCAAGGCCTCGACCTGCTTCAGGGCGACCTGGAACTGCGCGGCCTCGAGGCCGTTTTCCTTGATCGCCCCGGCGATCACGCCCGTCGCATAGGCCTCGGCATCCGCCGTGATCCGCCGCGCCTTGGCGGCCTGTTCGGCGGCGTAGAGATCGGCGTCGGCGGCAAGCTCGACCGACCGCTTCTTGCCTTCGGCCTCCGTGACCTGCGCCCGCCGGGCGCGTTCTGCGTTCAGCTGCTGCAGCATGGCCGCCCGCGTCGCCTCGTCCAGGTTCACGTCCAGGATCTCGGCCCGGGTGACCTCCACCCCCCAGTCATCGACCATGGCCGTCACCTGCTCGCGCACGCGGTCGATCAGCTGGGCGCGGTTCGACTGGACCTGGTCCAGTTCCAGCTTGCCGATTTCCGACCGGACGATCCCGGCGACCGTCGTCGCGATCGCGCCGTCCACGTCGCGGATCCGGTAGACGGTCTTTTCCGGTTCCGTCACCCGGTAGAAGACCGAGGTCTCGACCTTCACCAGCACGTTGTCCGCCGTGATCGCGTCCTGGCTGGCGTTCGGCAGCTGGCGCTCCAGCACAGACACCTTGTGCGCGATACGGTCCAGGAACGGGACGACGAAGTTGATCCCCGGCCCGAGGACCGAGCGCAGCCGGCCGAACCGTTCGACCACATGCTTTTCGGACTGCGGCACGATCCGCACGCCAAGGAAGATGCAGAGGATGATGAAGAGAGCGATGGCCAGATAGACCCCTGGCCAGCCAATCAGGAAATCAAGGTCCACGACAATCCCTCCAGACCAAAGACCGCCACGTCGGGCGCCCACGGGAATGTGACCCCTGATCCCGGTGCGTGCAAGACCCTTGCCCCGACTTCCCCCTGCCCGGCGAACAAGATAGGGTCGCTCCGCGTCTGAAACGAACGGAGCCGATCATGACCCAGCGCCTGCACCTTGTCTTTGGTGGCGAGTTGGTGGACCCCCAGAAGAACGTCTTCCGCGACGTCAGCCAGATCCACATCGTCGGCATGTTCCCGGACTACGACAGTGCCTTCAAGGCCTGGAAGGGCGAGGCACAGCGCACCGTGGACAACGCCCACATGCGCTATTTCATCGCCCATATCCATCGGCTGCGCGACGAATCCGTGCCGGCCTCTGCGACCGAGGAACTGGGCAACTGACCCATGGCGGCCTCGCTGGGCCTCACGCTCTACAACCTCGGCCAGCGGCGCGACCAGGCCGAGGCGGGCGAGCGTCCGGCGCGGCCCGCCGGGCGGCTGGTCTGGCTGCACGCGCCCGGCGAGGCGCTGGTCAGCCCGATGCGCGCCCTGGCAAGGCGGCTGGTCGAGGAGGACGGCCTGCCGATCCTGTTGACCGCGCCCGACACGGGGCCGGACCTCCCGGGTGTGATCATGCAGCCGCCGCCGCCGGACAATCCCGCCGATGCGCGCATGTTTCTGGACCACTGGCGTCCCGAGATCGCGGTCTTTGCCGGCGGGCAACTGCGCCCGGCCGTGATGCATGAGGCCGCCGAACGCAAGATCCCGATGCTGGTGGTCAACGGCAAGGCGCCCGCCTTCCTGCGCGAACGCGACAGCTGGTATCCCGGGCTGATGCGGCAGGCACTCGCACGGTTCCGCGCGATCCTTGCGGTGGACGAGGCGGCGGCCCGGGCCTTCCGCAAGGGTGGGGCGAACCTGTCTGCCGTCGCCGTGGCGGGGCGGATGGAAGAGGAAAGCGCGCTCCTGCCGGCGCAGGAAGCCGAGCGAGCGGCCTTGTCGAAACTGCTGGGCGCACGGCCGGTCTGGTTCGCCGCTGGTTGCGCCGAAAGCGAGGAAGCTGCCGTCCTTCAGGCGCATCGCAAGGCCGCGCAGCATTCGCATCGGTTGCTGTTGATCCTGATGCCGGAAGATCCCGCCCGCGCGGGCCCGTTGGCGGCCGAGCTTGAGGCAACCGGCGATTGGGTCGTAGCCGAACGCGCCAAGGACGAGGATCCCGAGCCCGGGAGCGAAATCCTGGTGGTGGACAATCCGGCGGAATACGGATTGTGGTACCGGCTGGCACCGATCACCTTCCTGGGCGGAACCCTGTCCGGCAACGGCCCGGTGCGAAACCCGATGGAGGCGGCCGTCCTTGGCTCGGCGATCCTGCATGGGCCGAAGACCGGGCAGTTCGGGCTGGTGCTGGGTCGGCTGGGTGCGGCGCGGGCAACGAGGGCGGTGGCGTCGGCCAGTGGATTGGGAGAGGCGCTGGGCGACCTTCTGGCGCCTGATCGCGCGGCCCGGCTGGCGCAGGCGGCCTGGACCGTCGCCAGCGACGGCGCCGA
This sequence comes from Tabrizicola flagellatus, assembly GCF_008271465.1. Classification (GTDB taxonomy): domain Bacteria; phylum Pseudomonadota; class Alphaproteobacteria; order Rhodobacterales; family Rhodobacteraceae; genus Tabrizicola; species Tabrizicola flagellata. Next base: position 499,287 of record NZ_VMDU01000002.1, read on the forward strand.
GGTGACCGATACGGTGATGCAGCGCATCCGCGCCATCATGGATGGCGAGGAGTGATGCGCGCCCCCCGGTTCTGGTTCGCGCCGCCGGATCGGCCGGGCCTGCTCCCGCGCCTTCTGGCGCCGCTGGGCCGGCTCTACGCGGCGGGCACCGCGCGGCGGCTGCGCCAGCCGGGTTACGCGCCTCGCGTCCCGGTGATCTGCGTCGGCAACCTGACGGCGGGCGGGGCGGGCAAGACCCCGACCGTCATAGCTCTCGTCGAGCGTCTGACAGCGCGCGGCCATGCGGTGCATGTGGTCAGCCGGGGCTATGGCGGGCGGCTGGAAGGGCCGGTGCGGGTCGATCCCACCCGGCACGCGGCGGCTGAGGTCGGGGACGAGCCACTTCTGCTCGCGGCCTTTGTGCCGGTCTGGGTGGCGAAGGACCGAGCCGCCGGTGTCCGCGCGGCCGAGGCGGCGGGTGCGGGGGTGATCCTCCTCGACGACGGGTTCCAGAGCCCGGCGGTGAGGCCCGCGCTGTCGCTGGTGGTGGTCGATGCCGCGCGCGGTTTCGGCAACGGCCGCTGCATCCCCGCCGGCCCCCTGCGCGAGCCGGTAGCGGTGGGCCTGGCCCGGGCGGACCTTGTGCTGACCATCGGCGACGCGGCGGCTCAGGCGCGGTTCGATGGTCTCTGGGGCCCTGCCGTCGCGCCACCGCGCCTGCGCGGGCGGCTCGCGCCGCTGGCGATGGGGATGGACTGGCAGGGTGCCCGTGTCCTGGCCTTCGCCGGCATCGCCGATCCCGACCGCTTTTTCGCCACCCTGCGCGCCGAGGGGGCCGAGGTGGTCCGCGGCGAGGCGCTGGGCGATCACGAAGTGCTGTCCGAGACCCTTCTGAAACGGCTTGAAGCCGAGGCCGCCGCCGCCGGGGCGCAGCTGGTGACGACGGAAAAGGACGCGGCGCGGCTGTCTCCCGCCTGGCGGTCGCGGGTGCTGACGCTGGTCGTGCGCCTGCGCATCGAGGACTGGGCGCCGCTCGACGCCCGGCTGGCGGCGCTGGGCCTATAGGTTCGCAAGCCGCCCCGTGGTCATGTGCCGCTTGCGCCCGAAGCCGGGGCGGCGGCTGACCTCGAACCCCGCATCGGCCAGCGCACGGCGGACATGGCCTGCGGCGGTATAGGTGGCGAAGGTTCCCCCCGGCGCGGTATGGGAAGCCACCGCGCGCATCAGGTCGTCCGACCAGAGTTCGGGGTTCTTCGCCGGCGAGAAACCGTCGAGGAACCAGGCATCGGCGCGGCCCTCCCAGGCCGGTAGCGTCTGCCGCGCGTCGCCGACGACGATCCGGGCCGTGAGGTTCGGAAACTTCAGCTCGCGCGCGCCGTTGGCCCATTGGCCGAGCAGCCGCTGCGAGATTTCGTCAAGTTCCGGAAAGGCCCGATGCGCGCGTTCCATCTCGGCGGCGGGCAGCGGGAAGGCCTCGAAACTGGTGTAGTGCACCCGCGCCGGCCCCCGGTGCTCGGCCAGAAGCGCCAGGAGATTCAGCCCGGTGCCGAAGCCCAGTTCCGCCACCTGGAACCCCTCGCAAAGCCGCGCGGGCAGGTCGTTCCCGGCAAGGAACACATGCCGCGTCTCCTCCAGGCCCCCGGCCAGCGAGAAATAGGGGTCGTCGAACCGGCGCGAGACCGGGATCACATCGTCGCGCCAGTCAAGCTCCGGGGGCGTCTCTGGGGTCTGGTCGGCAGGGGGCATCGGGAGTAGTCCTTTCCCGGTTCATGGCGCCGGGGCAGGGGAATGGCAAGCATCGACGTGACGATCCGGGGCGCGGGGATCTTCGGGCTGTCCATCGCCTGGGCCTGCCTGCGGCGCGGGGCAAAGGTGCGGGTGATCGAGGTGGCGCAGCCCGGCGCGGGGGCCTCGGGCGGGCTGGTGGGGGCGCTGTCGCCGCATGTGCCCGAGGCGTGGAACGACAAGAAGGCCTTTCAGCTCGACAGCCTCCTGATGGCGGCGGACTGGTGGGCGGCGGTCGAGGCTACCTCGGGTCTCTCGTCGGGCCATGCGCGGACGGGCCGGCTGCAACCCCTGGCCGATGACCGCGCCCTTGCCGCCGCGCGGCGACGGGCGGAAGAGGCGCGGGTCCTGTGGCGTGGGCTGGCCGACTGGCAGGTGGTCCCGGCGACGGGCGCGGCGTGGGAGCCCGTCTCGCCCTCGGGCTGGCTGGTGCGCGACACGCTCTCGGCCCGGCTTTCGCCCCGGATGGCGCTGGCGGCGCTGGTCGCGGCGTTGCGGGCGGGCGGGGCCCAGATCGCGGGACCCGAGGCGTCCGAAGCGGGCGCGGTGGTCCATGCGACCGGCGTCGCCGGATTGCAGGAGCTGTCGCGCGCCTTCGGCCTGCCGGTCGGATCGGGGGTAAAGGGGCAGGCGCTGGCGCTCCGTCATGACGCGCGCGATGCGCCGCAGCTTTTCGTCGACGGCCTGCACATCGTGCCCCATGCCGATGGCACCGTGGCGATCGGCTCGACCTCCGAGACGACCTGGACCGGGGACGGCCCCGATGCCCGGCTCGACGCGCTTCTGGACCGCGCGACTGCCGCCCTGCCGGCGCTGCGCGGCGCCGAGGTCGTGGCGCGCTGGGCCGGGGTCAGGCCCCGCGCCGCCAGCCGCGCGCCGCTCCTCGGCCCCTGGCCGGGGCGGCCGGGGCAGTTCGTCGCAAACGGCGGCTTCAAGATCGGCTTCGGCGTGGCGCCCAAGGTCGCAGAGGTCATGGCCGCGCTGGTGCTGGAGGGCCGCGACGAGATCCCGCCCGGCTTCCGGTTCGAGGCGCTCCTGCCCGGCGCGGGCCCGGTCTGAGCCGGCGCTACCCGCAACATCTTGGGGATAACCCGCCCGCTTCCGCCCAGATGCGGGGGGTCGGGTTGACTCCTGCGTCCCCCGGCGGGAACATCCCCACTCGCGACTCGTGAGTGTGCCTTGCGTCTGACCCGACTGCGCCTGAACGGCTTCAAAAGCTTTGTCGACCCCACGGATCTGGTGATCCACGAGGGGCTGACCGGCATTGTCGGCCCGAACGGCTGCGGCAAGTCGAACCTGCTGGAGGCGCTGCGCTGGGTGATGGGCGAGAACCGACCCTCCGCGATGCGCGGCGGGGGCATGGAGGACGTGATCTTCAACGGCGCGGCCACGCGGGGCGCCCGGCATTTCGCCGAGGTCGCGCTGGTGATCGACAATTCCGACCGGCTGGCTCCCGCAGGTTTCAACGATGCCGACCAGATCGAGATCGTGCGGCGGATCACCCGCGACGCAGGCTCGGCCTATCGATGCAACTCGAAGGACGTGCGCGCCCGCGATGTGCAGATGCTGTTCGCCGATGCCTCGACCGGATCGCACTCTCCCGCGCTGGTTCGGCAAGGACAGATTTCCGAACTCATCAACGCCAAGCCCAAGGCTCGCCGCCGGGTGCTGGAAGAGGCCGCCGGGATCAGCGGGCTTTACGCGCGCCGGCACGAGGCGGAACTGAAACTGTCGGGCGCCGAGACGAACCTGACGCGCGTGGATGACGTGCTGGAACAGCTGGCGCAGCAGCTGTCCGTCCTGACCCGGCAGGCCAAGCAGGCGGCGCGCTACCGCGAGATTTCCGAGGAGTTGCGCAAGTCGGAGGGCATGCTGCTCTGGCGGCGCTGGCGCGAGGCCGACGAGGCGCGCGCCCAGGCCGAGGCCGTGCTGCGCGAGCGGCTGATCGCCCAGCATCAGGCCGAGGCGGCGGCACGGGCGGCGGGCAAGGCGCGCGAGGCGGCCGAGGACGCCCTGCCGCCGAAGCGCGAGGAGGAGGCGATCGCCAGCGCCATCCTGCAACGGCTGGTCCTGCAACGCGACGCGCTGGGCGATCAGGAGGCGCGCGCCCTGGCGCAGATCGACACGCTGAAAGGTCGGATAGAGCAACTGACCCGCGACATGGAGCGCGAGGCGGGCCTGAACCGCGACGCGGGCGAGGTGATCGAGCGGCTGGACTGGGAGATCGAACAGCTTTCCCGCGCCCATGACGGGCACGAGGAGAAACTGGCCGAGGCGGTGGAGGCCGCGCGCGAGGCGGGCGCCGTGCTGGCCGAACGCGAGGCGGCGCTGGCCGAACTGACCGAGGATGCCGCCCGGCTGGCGGCGCGGCACCAGTCCACCCAGCGGATGCTGGCCGACACGCGGTCGGTGCTCGACCGAGCCGAAGAGCAGGCCGCTGCGGCCCGCGAGGCGGTGGCCGCAGCGACAGTCGCGCTGGAGGCGGCGGGCGAGGCCTTCGCCGCCGCCGAAGAGGCGCAGGAAGCCGCCGTGGCCGAGACCGAGGCGACCGAGGCCGCGCTGGAAGAAGCCGAGGCCGCCCGTGCCGAGACCCAGGGCAGAGAAGCCGAAGCCCGTGCTGCACGGTCGGCCGCCGAAGGCGAGGCTTCCGCACTGCGGGCCGAAGTCGCGGCGCTGGCGCGGCTGGTGGAGCGCGAGGCGCAGGCCGGATCGCAGCTTCTGGACCGGCTGGAGGTGGAACCGGGCTATGAGAAGGCGCTTGGCGCGGCCCTGGCCGACGACCTTCGCGCGCCCGAAGTCGGCGGCGACGCACGGTCGGGCTGGGCGGTCCTGGCACCCTATGGCGATCCGCAACCCCTGCCCGCCGGGGCAGAGCCTCTGGGGGCCCGGGTGAAGGCCCCGGCGGTGCTGGCGCGGCGCCTTTCGCAGATCGGTCTGGTCAGCCGGGAGCAGGGCTTCCAGCTTCAGGCGGACCTGCGGCCGGGCCAGCGGCTGGTCAGTCTTGAAGGCGATCTCTGGCGCTGGGACGGCTTCCGCGCAGGGGCCGAGGATGCACCCTCGGCCGCCGCGCTGCGCCTGCAACAGCTGAACCGCCTCGTCCAGCTGAAGCGCGATCTTGAGGAGGTCGCCGCCCGGGCCGACGGGGCCCGCCAGGCGCATGAGGCCCTGCAAGCCCGCCTGCAGGAACTGGCAACAGCCGACCAGCGCGCCCGCGATGCCCGGCGCGCCGCCGATGCCCGTCTGGCCGAGTCGAACCGTGCCCTGGCCCGCGCCGAGGCCGACCGGTCCATCGCCGGCGGCAAGCTTGAAGCCGCGCGGCTTGCCGTCGGCCGCTTCGAGGACGAGGCGATGGCCGCCCGCGCGCGGCTGAAGGAGGCCGAGGCGGCCATGGCCGATCTGGGCGATCTGGACGCGGCGCGCGGGGCGGTCGAGGCCGCGAAGATCACCGTCGAGGCCGCGCGCATCACCATGATGACCCGCCGCTCGGCCCAGGACGAGGTCCGCCGCGAGGGCGAGGCGCGGGTGCGGCGGCGGCAGGAGGCACTGAAGGAACTCTCCGGCTGGAAGCACCGCCTGGAAACCGCCTCGAAGCGGACCGAGGAACTGACCGCACGCCGCGCCGAGACCGAGGCTGAACTCGCCGAGGCGATGCTGGCGCCCGAGGAAATCGCCGCCCGGCGCGACGAACTGGTCGAGGCCATCGCCGAGGCCGAAGAGCGCCGCCGCCGCGCCGCCGACGCCCTTGCCGAGGCCGAGGGAAGCTTGCGCGAGGCCGCCATGGCCGAACGCGAGGCCGAACGGCTGGCCGGCGAGGCCCGCGAGGCCCGCGCCCGCGCCGAGGCCCGGCTGGATGCCGCCCGCGAGGGCGTGGCGCTGGCCGCCGAGCGTATCGCCGAGGAGGACGACCGGACGCCGGACGAACTGCTCGCATCGCTGCGCACCGACCCTGACAAGATGCCGGACGCGGAAACGCTGGATCACGAGGTGATCCGTCTGAAGCGCCAGCGCGAGGCGCTGGGCGCGGTGAACCTGCGGGCGGAGGAGGACGCCAAGGCGGTCGAGGCCGAGTATGACGCCCTTGCGACGGAAAAGGCCGACCTCGAGGAAGCGATCAAGAAACTCCGCGCCGGGATCGCGGGCCTGAACAAGGAGGGCCGCGAACGCCTGCTGACCGCCTTCGAGCAGGTGAACGCGAATTTCTCGACCCTCTTCACCCATCTGTTCGGTGGCGGCGAGGCGCGGCTGGTGCTGGTCGAATCCGACGATCCGCTTGAGGCCGGCCTCGAAATCCTCTGCCAGCCGCCGGGCAAGAAGCTGGCGACGCTGTCGCTGCTGTCGGGCGGCGAACAGACCCTTACCGCGCTGGCGCTGATCTTCGGCGTGTTCCTGGCCAACCCCGCGCCGATCTGCGTGCTGGACGAGGTGGACGCGCCGCTCGACGACGCCAACGTGACGCGCTTCTGCGACCTTCTGGACGAGATGACCCGCCGCACCGACACGCGCTTCCTCATCATCACCCACCACGCCGTGACCATGGCGCGGATGGACCGCCTGTTCGGCGTGACGATGCAGGAGCAGGGGGTCAGCCAGCTTGTCAGCGTGGACCTGAAGAAGGCCGAGGCGCTGGTCGCCTGAAGCGGGCGGATGGTTAACTGACTGGCAACCAGAATCGGGCAGAACGGTACGGGAACAAACCGTAGCCAGGGCCTGAACATGCAGATGCTCCTCTCCGCCACCACGATCCTTGTGCTCTTCGCCTGGGCGCAGGAAGAAGTCGCCAAGCTCCCCCCCGCATGGTCGCCGTTCTCGGCCATCGAAGCGGCCGTGAATCCCTGACCTCACGTCTGCGCGCCGTGGCGAAAACGGCGGCGCGCGTGGCGAAAACCGGCAGCCTCCTGCGCCGAAACGGGCCTACAACCGGCCCCAAAGCAGGAGAAGGCCCATGCGCTATTCCGGATTTCGGGTCATTGCCGAGGCACTGACCGGCCACAAGGGCTGGAAGCCCGTCTGGCGCGACCCGACCCCCAAGGCCGAATACGACTACATCATCATCGGCGGCGGCGGGCACGGGCTGGCCACGGCCTATTACCTAGCCAAGGAATTCCGCCAGTCGCGGATCGCAGTGCTGGAAAAGGGCTACCTCGGCGGCGGCAACGTCGGCCGCAACACCACGATCATCCGGTCGAACTACCTGCTCGACGGCAACGAGCCCTTCTACGAATTCTCGCTGAAGCTCTGGGAGGGGCTGGAGCAGGACTTCAACTACAACGCCATGGTGTCGCAGCGCGGCATCATCAACCTGATCCACACCGATGCGCAGCGCGACGCCTTCACCCGGCGCGGCAATGCGATGATCCTGCACGGGGCGGACGCCCGACTTCTGTCGCGCGACGAGGTCCGCCAGATGTATCCCTGGCTCAACTTCGACAACGCCCGCTTCCCGATCAAGGGCGCGCTGATGCAGCCGCGCGGCGGCACGGTGCGGCACGACGCGGTCGCCTGGGGCTATGCGCGGGGCGCGGACCAGCGCGGGGTGGACCTGATCCAGAACTGCGAAGTCACCGGCATGCGGATCGAGAACGGCCGCATCAAGGGGGTCGAGACCACCCGAGGCTACATCGGCGCGAAGAAGGTCGGCGTGGCGGTGGCAGGGTCGTCCTCCAAGGTCATGGCCCATGCCGGAATGCGCCTGCCCATCGAAAGCCACGTCCTGCAAGCCTTCGTTTCCGAGGGGTTGAAGCCCCTGATCGACGGTGTGATGACCTTCGGTGCCGGGCATTTCTACGTCAGCCAGTCCGACAAGGGCGGCCTCGTCTTCGGCGGCGACATCGACGGCTACAATTCCTACGCTCAACGCGGCAACCTGCCGGTGATCGAGGACGTGGCCGAGGGCGGCATGGCTCTTATGCCCGCCATCGGCCGCGTGCGGCTGTTGCGGACCTGGGGCGGGATCATGGACATGTCGATGGACGGCTCGCCCATCATCGACAAGACCCATGTCGAGGGCCTCTACTTCAACGGCGGCTGGTGCTACGGCGGGTTCAAGGCGACCCCGGCCTCGGGCTGGTGCTTCGCGCATCTGCTGGCGAAGGATGAGTCACATTCAACGGCCAGGGCCTACCGCTTCGATCGGTTCCTCAAGGGGCTGATGATCGACGAAAAGGGGCAAGGCGCGACCCCGAACCTGCATTGACGGAATAAACGAATGATCATTCACCATCCGATCCTCGGCCCCCGCGATGCGCAGGAATTCGTCTATCTCGGCGATGCCTCCCTTATCGACCGCCCCGATGGCATGACCGCCGGGGTCGAGGCGTTCCACGACTACCTCTACCAGCGGACCAACCCTGCGGGCGAACACCAGGAGCTTTGGTATCACGAACAGGGCGACCGCTCCTGGCTGGTCGTCACCCGCAACACCGTCACGCACGAGATTACCAAGGTCGAACTCGCCCGCGACGTGGCGCGGGCCCGGGGGCGCACGAAATGACCCAGTCGCATCGCATTGACGGCGGCCTGATCGACCGCACGAAGACGCTCCGCTTCACCTTCGACGGCATCCCCTACCAGGGCCATCCCGGCGACACGCTGGCCTCGGCGCTTCTCGCCAACGGCGTCCGGCTGATGGGCCGCAGCTTCAAGTATCACCGCCCGCGCGGCCCGATTTCCGCCGGGTCGGAGGAACCGAACGCACTGGTCGAACTGCGCACCGGTGCCCGGCAAGAGCCGAACACGCGGGCCACGGTGGCCGAACTGTTCGACGGTCTTGAGGCCAACAGCCAGAACCGCTGGCCCAGCCTGCGCTTCGACGCCATGGGGATCAACGACAAGCTCAGCGCCTTCTTCGCGGCCGGGTTCTACTACAAGACCTTCATGTGGCCCAAGTCCTTCTGGGAAAAGCTGTATGAGCCGATCATCCGCCGCGCCGCGGGCCTTGGCTCGGTCACGCGGGAAGAGGACCCGGACGCCTATGACAAGGGCTTCCTGCACTGCGACCTGCTGGTCATCGGCGCCGGTCCCGCAGGCCTGATGGCCGCGCTGACGGCCGGGCGGGCAGGCAAGCGGGTGATCCTCGCCGACGAGGATTTCCGCATGGGCGGGCGTCTGAACGCCGAGACTCTTGCGGTTGGCGACGCATCCGGCGCCGACTGGGCAGCAGCGGTGTTGGCCGAGCTTGCCGCGATGCCCAACCTCCGCCTGATGACCCGCACCACGGTCATCGGCGCCTTCGACCATGGCATCTACGGCGCGGTGGAGCGGGTGTCGGACCACCTCCCCACCCCCGCCAAGGGCAAGCCCCGCCAGATCCTCTGGCGCATCTACGCCGGGAAGGCGATCCTTTCCGGTGGCGCCACCGAACGCCCCATCGCGTTCGAGAACAACGACCGCCCCGGCATCATGCTGGCCGGAGCGCTGCGGGCCTATGCGAACCGCTGGGGCGTCAAGGTCGGTGAGCGCGTCGCGGTCTTCACCAACAACGACGACGGCATCCGCACGGCGCTGGACCTGCGGGCCAAGGGTGTGGACGTGGTCGCCGTGATCGACAGCCGCCCGGTGGGCGACCTCCTTCCCGGCATCCGGCATCTGCATGGGGCCGAGGTGATCGACACCTCGGGCAAGCTGGGCCTGAAGACGATCACGGTCCGGCAATCGAACGGTGCGACCGAGACCATTGCGGTCGATGCCCTGGGCGTGTCGGGCGGCTGGAACCCAAACGTGAACATCCATTCGCATCACCGGTCCCGTCCCGTCTATGACGCCGGCATCGCTGCCTTCGTCCCCGGTCCCGAAGGCCCGCCCGGCCTTCTGGTCGCAGGCGCGGCGGCAGGCCAGATGTCCACCCACGCCGCGCTCAAAACCGGCCGCGACGCCGCCATCGCCGCGCTTGACCTCGGCACCGCGCCCGACCTGCCGCAGGCCGAGGACGCGCCCGTCCGCATCTCGCCGCTGTGGTTCGTCCATCACGGCAAGGGCCGCGCCTGGATCGACCAGCAGAACGACGTCACCGTCAAGGACGTGAAGCTGGCGAAGCAGGAAAACTTCACCAGCGTTGAGCATCTGAAGCGCTACACCACGCTGGGCATGGCGACCGACCAGGGCAAGACCGGCAACGTGATCGGCCTCGCCATCATGGCCGAGCTAACCGGCCGGTCGATCCCCGAAACCGGTACCACGATCTACCGCCCACCCTATACTCCCGTCGCCATGGGCGCGCTGGCGGGCCGGTCGCGGGGCAAGGAGTTCAAGCCCTTCCGCCTGACCCCCTCGCACCACTGGGCCAAGGAACAGGGCGCGATCTTTGTCGAGGTCGGCAACTGGCTTCGCACCCAATGGGTCCCGAAACAAGGCGAAACCGAATGGCGGCAGTCGGTGGACCGCGAGGTCCTGGCGACCCGGAAATCCGTCGGCATCTGCGATGTGACCACGCTGGGCAAGATCGACGTTCAGGGCACCGACGCGGGGGCCTTCCTCGACCGGGTCTATGCCAACACCTTCTCGACCCTGCCCGTCGGCAAGTGCCGCTATGGCCTGATGCTGCGCGAGGACGGCATCGTCTTCGACGACGGCACCACCGCCCGGATGGGCGAGCATGAATATGTGATGACCACCACCACGGCCAATGCCGTGACGGTCTTCCGGCACCTGGAATTCTGCCGCCAATGCCTCTGGCCCGAGATGGACGTGCAGCTCATCTCGACCACCGAGGCCTGGGCGCAGTTCTCGGTCGCGGGTCCCAACGCGCGGAAACTCCTGGAGAAAGTCGTCGATCAGGACATCAGCGATGCAGCCTTCCCCTACATGGGCGCGGGCAACATCACCGTCTGCGGCGGCCTGCGCGCGCGTCTGTTCCGCATCAGCTTCTCGGGCGAACTGGCCTACGAGATCGCGGTGCCTACCCGCTATGGCGACGCACTTCTGCGCGAGATGCTGGCGCGGGGGGCAGAATTCGATCCGGTCGTCTATGGCACCGAGTCGCTGGGCGTGATGCGCGTCGAGAAGGGCCATGTCGCGGGGGGCGAACTCAACGGCCAATCCACCGCGCTGAACATGGGGCTGGGCAAGATGGTGTCGAAGAAGAAGGACTCCATCGGCATGGTCCTGTCGCAGCGTGAGGGCCTCACGGACGAGAACGGCTACCGTCTTGTGGGTGTCAAGCCGGTGGACCCGAACGGAAAGCTGACCGCAGGCAGCCATTTCCTGGAGAAGGGCGCGGCGCCGGTGGCGGCGAACGATGGCGGCTGGCTGACCTCCAAGGTCTATTCGCCGCATCTCGGCCATGACATCGCGCTTGGCTACCTCAAGGGCGGCGACAAGAAGATCGGCCAGCGCATGCGCGCGGTGAACCTGCTGGCCGGCCTCGATACCGAGGTCGAGATCATCTCGCCCCACATGTTCGACCCGGAAGGAGTGCGTCTCCGTGGCTAGTCTCCAGCCCCTCACCGCGCTTGGCAAACGCGAAGCGACCGCCGTCACCCACGGCCCGCTGACCATCACCGAGCGCACCGACGTCGCCCTCGCCTCGGTTGCCGCCCGCAAGGGCAGGATGGCCGACCTCTCCGCTGCTGCACAGAAGGCGGGCGTCCCGCTTCCGGGTCCGGCCACCCATCAGGCCGGGATACCCTACTCTGCCTTCTGGGTCGCGCCCGAGATGTGGTTCGTCGAAGCGCCCCATGCGACCCACGAGCTGATCGCCGACCTTCTCAAGTCCGCCCTGGGCGATGCGGCCAGCATCACCGAACAGACCGACGCCTGGGTCGCCTTCGACCTTGCGGCCACCGATCTTGCCCCGCTGCTGGAGCGGCTCTGCAATGTGGATTTCCCGGCCGTCCCGAACGGCTACGCCACCCGCACGGTGATGGAGCATCTGGGCGTCTACCTCGTCAAGCACGGCCCCGGCGCAGCCCGCCTTTACGGGCCCCGGTCCAGCGCGGAAAGCCTGCTTCATGCGCTTGAAACGGCGGCACATTCCGCCTTCTAGGGCTTTTGCTTGATAGCGGACATGTTTCCCTGTAGTGAAATCGCATGTAGTGGTTCCACCCGGGATGTTCACCCATGTCCGACGGCTCTGCCAATCCGACGCTGCCACGCGGCAAGCCTGCCTTCGATCAGGACCCCCACCGCGTCCGCGAGATCACCGAGCGAAACCTCGAGGCTGCCATCGGGCGCGAGGTTCGCAACTTCCGCCGCCAGCAGGGGATGACCGTGGCCGATCTGGCCAATGTCACCGGCCTGTCGATCGGCATGCTGTCCAAGATCGAGAACGGCAACACCTCGCCCTCGCTGACCACGCTCCAGGTCCTGAGCCACGCCTTTTCCGTCCCGGTCACCGCCTTCTTCCGCAGCTACGAGGAGCGTCGCGAGGCGCAGCATGTGAAGGCCGGAGATCATGTCGAGATCGAACGCCGCGGCACCCGTGCGGGTCATCAGTATCATCTGCTGGGCCATATCGGCTCCAACAGCTCGGGGGTGGTGGTAGAGCCTTACATGATCACGCTCACCACCGAAAGCGACACCTTCCCCACCTTTCAACACGAGGGGCTGGAATTGCTCTACATGCTGGAAGGCGAGGTCGATTACCGCCATGGCGACACGGTCTATCCGCTGAAGCCCGGCGACAGCCTGTTCTTCGACGCCGATGCGCCGCATGGGCCGGAGACGCTGGTCAAGCTTCCCGCGCGTTACCTGTCGGTCATTGCCTACCCGCAGGGCTGACATGCTGACCGCAGACCTGGCCGCCGCAATCGGGGCCGCGCATGTCCTGACCGGCCCCGACGTGGCCCGCTACGCGCGCGACTGGATGGGCCGCTACGAGGGCCAGCCGGTCTGCGTCGTCCGCCCCGGATCGACCGCCGAAGTGGCCGCCTGCGTCAGGATCGCTGCGCAGCATGGCGTGCCCGTTGTGCCCATCTCGGGCAACACCGGCCTTGTCGGCGGGACCATGACGCAAGGTGGCCTGATGCTCTCCCTCGAACGGATGAACCGCATCCGGCAGGTCAAGCGCGACGCGAAACTGGTCATCGCCGAGGCCGGGGTGATCCTCACCCGCCTGCACGAAGCCGCTGAAAGGGAAGGGCTTTACTTCCCCCTCTTGTTCGGCGCCCGGGGTTCAGCCATGCTGGGCGGCGTCCTCTCCACCAACGCGGGCGGTTCCAACGTCCTCCGCTACGGCTCCACGCGCGGCCTCTGCCTTGGGCTGGAGGTCGTCCTGCCCGATGGCCGCGTGTTGAACCTGATGTCCGAACTGCACAAGGACAACTCCGGCTACGATCTGAAAAATCTTTTCATCGGCGCCGAGGGCACGCTTGGCATCATCACCGCCGCCGTGATGAAGCTGGTCCCCGCGCCGCGCGCCCATGCTACCGCCACGCTTGCCGCCCGCTCGCTTCCCGATGCGCTGACCCTCCTGAACCGCATGCAGGAAGCCACCGGCGGCCGGGTCGAGGCGTTCGAATTCATGCCCCGCACCTACTCCGAACGCCTGCGCGAGGCCCGACCGGACCTTGGACTGCCCTTCGACCACATCCCCGAAGTCACCATCCTGATCGAGGCCGCCACCACCGTCCCGCACGAGGCCACCCCGGACGCGAACGGCGACATCCCCCTCGTCCTCACGTTGGAAACCATCTTGGCCGAGATGATGGAGGCGGGCCTCGTCACCGACGCCATCCTCGCCCGCAGCGAACAGCAGCGCCGAGCGATGTGGGCACGGCGCGAGGCCGCCGCCGAGATCGGAGTGGGCCTTTACCCCGAGGTCGATACCGATGTCTGCCTGCCTCTCGACAAGGTCGAAACCTTCCTGACCCAAGCCGTAGCCAGACTCGAAACCCTCGACCCCGGCGCGCGCACGATCACCGTGGCCCACCTCGGCGACGGCAACCTGCACTTCACCGCCTACCCGACCCGGGACGATCCGGCGCTGAAGGACAAGGTGCTGGAAGCCATCGAGGATGTCGTGGCCGACCTCGGCGGCAGCTTCTCGGCCGAACATGGCGTGGGCCTGTCCAAGCTCCCCTCGATGCGGCGCCGCAAGGACCCGGTGGCGCTCGACGTGATGCGGACGCTGAAACTGGCGCTCGACCCACGGGGCCTCATGAACCCCGGCAAGGTCATCCCCCCCTGAGCCCAGGAATTTTCGACGAAACTTCCTGGGCCTGACGCGGCACCTTGCGGCCACGTCACGCCCGGGATAGCCAGTCGGCCATGCCAGCCATCCGCCTCTGCCTTTCCGATCCGGCGCTGCGCGCCGCGGGTCTCGTCATGGCCTTGCAGGGCGCGGTCGCCTGTTCCTTCGGCCCCTATTTCTCGACCCTCGCCGTCAACACCTTCGGCTTCGGCGACCATGGATATGCCGTGCTTCTCGCGCTGTCGTCCATCGCCTCGGTCACGGCCTCGGTGATCGGCGGCATCCGTGCCGACCAGACCGCGAACCGTCGCCGCGTGACCCTGACCGCCGTCCTGTCGCTCCTGCTCGGCGCCTTCCTGATGTCGGTCGCCCCCGGCCCCTGGGTCTTTGCCCTGACCGCCGCCCTGCTGATCCCGATCAGCAGCATCACCTTCGGCCAGGTTTTCGCACTCGCCCGGCTTGCCGCAACCCGTCACCCGTCAGAAGAGCGCGACGGCATCATGGCCGTCATCCGCGCCCTCTTTGCCTTTCCCTTCGTCGTCGTCCTGCCGCTCTGGTCCTTCGCCTTCGCCGCCGGAGCCCCCGTCGCCGCAATCTTTCCGGTGGCGCTGGTCCTGTCCGCCGCGATGCTTGCCGCCGTCCTGCGCCTCTGGCCCGCCGACGGCCGCACCCCCTGGGACGACCGCCCCTCGGGCCTGAGCTTCCGCGCCGCCCTGGCCGAGATGGGCCGCCCCCGCATCGCGGCGCGCGTGATCGCCCTTGGCGCGGTGTTCAGCGCCTCGACGGTCTACATGGCCATCGTCTCGCTGGTCATGGTGCCCGATGTCGGCCGCTCGACCTCCGACGTGGCGCTTTACGTCGGCCTGGTGGCGGGCCTCGAAGTGCCGTTCATGCTGCTGATCCCCGGCCTGACCCGGGGTATCCCGCGCACCCGGCTGATCTTCGCCGGCGCGGGGCTCTACAGCCTGCATGTCGTGCTCTTGCCGATGCTGGCCGGCTCGCCCCTTGTCTGGCTTCTGGTCCTGCCCGCCGCGGTGGGAGGGGCCGTCACGCTCACGGTCCCGATCGCCTATCTGCAGGATCTCATGGCCGACCGCCCCGGGGCGGGGGCCTCGCTCATGGCGCTGCAACGACTTGCCGGCGACGTGATCGCGGCAAGCTGCTTTGCCCTCGGCACGACCTTCGCGGGATACGGCACGGTCGCGCTACTTGGCGTGGCTGCCTCGCTCTTGGGGGCGGCCGCACTGCTCTTGGCCGATCCGCGCTGAATTGCTGCGCAGCGAAGCGCGTGGAATGCTGCGGGAATGCTGCGCAGCAAATCATTGCGATCAATGACTTGCCGTGGTGGCCGTCATATCGACAGGCCGACCTTCCGCCCCTCATGGAACGCATAGGCCGCAAGCCTGGGCGCCGCGCAGTCGCCGATCCGGTGCAGTACCTTCCCCTCGATCGTCTCGGGCAGAACATCGAACGCCCGGTTCGTCGTCGCCATCACCAGACCCGAGGCCGGGATTACCTCCTCCGCGCCGGTCAGGAACGACCGCACCGTCACCCCGTTCCCATGCCAGCGCACCAGCCGGTGCTCGGCCAGCATCCGCACCCCCAAGGCCCCCAGCCGCCGCCGCACCACCCCGTCCGCCGCCGTCCGGGACAGCTCCTTGCCGACGAAGGGCTCGGGCGTGACGATGGTCACCTTCTTCCCCTGCTCGGCCAGAGCCCAGGCCGTGCCCACCCCGCGCCAGTTCGACCCCTCGTCATAGAGCACCACCGCGTCGCCCAGCCGCGCCTCGCGCCGCAGGACCGCCTCGGGCGACCAGACGCCGCCCGCCTCGATCCCCGGCAGCGTCGGTTCCTCCGGCACCCAGCGCTGAAAGCCGGTTTCATCGGGCAGCGAGCCCGTGGCCACCACCACCACCCCGGCCGGGTGCGCCGCCACCTCCTCGGCGTCAAGGAAGGTGTTCAGCCGCAACCGCACCCCCAGCCTGTCGAACTGCCGCTCGTACCAGTCCATCAGCTCCAGGATCTGCCCGCGCCGCGGCTGCATCCCCGCCAGCCGGAACTGCCC
Organism: Tabrizicola flagellatus; assembly: GCF_008271465.1. Classification (GTDB taxonomy): domain Bacteria; phylum Pseudomonadota; class Alphaproteobacteria; order Rhodobacterales; family Rhodobacteraceae; genus Tabrizicola; species Tabrizicola flagellata. Next base: position 515,240 of record NZ_VMDU01000002.1, read on the forward strand.
GCCGACCACCGGCGCGGCCTCGACGATCTCCACCCGGTGCCCGCGTTCCGCCGCGACCCGCGCCGCCTCCAGCCCCGCAGGCCCCGCGCCCACCACCAGCACATCCTTCGGCTCGGGCGCGGCGACGAACCGGTCCCCGCCCCATTCGAACTCGCGCCCCGCACTCGGGTTGATGAGGCAGGAGATCCAGTAATCCCGGCTCCGCCGCCCCCAGCACATCTGGTTGCACGAGATGCAACCGCGCACGTCCTGCGGCCGCCCCTCGGCCACTTTCCGCGCCAGGTGCGGGTCGGCGATCTGGCCCCGCACGATGGATACCAGGTCCGCCAGGCCGGAGGCGATGATCGCCTCGCCATTCTCGGGCGTCCTGACCCCGGCTTCCGAGGTTACGACCGCATGCTTCAGCACCCCCTTCAACTGCGCCGTCAAGGGCGTCGTCAGCTTCTCGCCATGGGTAAACGGAGGAATGATCGACTCGAACTCCAGGTAGGACCCGGCGCCCACGGTCACATAATCGACATGCCCCGTCCGGTCGTGCAGCGACAGGATCTCGCACAGTGCCTCGGCCCCCAGCGTCACGCGGTAGGCCTCGGAATAGCTGACCGCGAGACCCACGACGAAGTCCTCGCCGCACGCCCGCCGGATGCGCTCGATCAGCGTGCGGGAAAAGCGGGTGCGGTTCTCCAGCGAGCCGCCCCACTGATCCGTCCGCTGGTTCGACCAGGGTGTCCAGAACTGGTCCAGAAGCGAGTGATAGGCGGCCCAGACCTCCACCCCCTGAAAGCCCGAGGCCTTCGCGCGCACCGCCGCCGCGACATGCGCCTCAAGAAGCTCCTCGACCTCTGCCCCGGTCATCGCATGGCTGCCGTCCGAATCGTGATAGGACGGCCCGCCGGAAGGGGACCAGTGCGGCGCGAAGCTCAGGTCCGAATCGCCATGCGCGCCGATGTGGTAAAGCTGCTGGAGGATGACCGCCCCCGCCGCCTTCACCTCGTCGGTGATCGTGCGGAAGGCGGGGATGACCCGGTCATCCGAATGCAGGAAGTTGCCCCGGGTCAGCACGCCCGTCCGGTGCACCGGCACGGGTTCGGCCACCACCATCGCCGCCCCGCCCAGGGCGCGCTCCAGCAGGTACTTGCCGAAGCGCGGCCCCGGCATGCCCTGGTCCGACATGTTCGCGGTATGCGCGCCAAAGACGATGCGGTTGCGCAGCGTGTGGTCGCGCAGTTTCAGCGGGGACATCAGGCGGCGATGCTGGGTCATGGGGGCCTCCGTTCGCCCCCATGTCAGCCAATCTCGACACCTGTGTCAAGTTTTCCGCGCGCCGGTCCCCTGACCCCGGAGTTTTCGAAAACTCCGGACCGGAGCCTTCAAAGGCTCCGATGCGATTTCTTCGAAGAAATCGCTTACTCCGCCGCCACGTCCCAGCCCGAAATCGCCTTGACCTCCAGGAACTCCTCGATCCCCCAGACCCCGCCCTCGCGCGCCCGGCCAGAGGCCTTGACGCCCCCGAAGGGCGCACCGGCCCCACGCGACTTGCCGTTCATCTCGACCATCCCGGCCCGCAACTGTCGCGCCAGCCGGTTCCGCCGGGCGCCATCCGCCGACTGGACATAGTTGGTCAGCCCGTAGGGCGTGTCGTTGGCGATGCGCACCGCCTCTTCCTCGCTGTCGAAGGGCATCATGCAGAGGACCGGGCCGAAGATTTCCTCGCGCTCGATGGTCATTCCGGGTTTCACATCGGCAAAGACCGTGGGGCGGACATAGAAGCCCTTGTTCATCCCCTCGGGCAGGCCCAGCCCCCCGGCCACCAGCCGCGCGCCCTCGTCAATGCCCTTCTGGATATAGGCCTGGATCTGCTCCCATTGCCGCTTGTTCACCACCGGGCCGATATGCCTGCCGGGTTCGCTTGCCGGACCAACCTTGATCCCGTTCGCGACCTCCGCCGCGATCTCGACCGCCCGGTCGTAGAAGCTGCGTTCCACCAGCATCCGGCTCGGCGCGTTGCAGCTTTGGCCCGAGTTGTTCATCATGTGCCGCACGCCGCGTTCCACCGCCCGCGCGTCGGCATCGGCGAAGACCAGGTTCGCGCCCTTGCCGCCAAGTTCCAGCGTCACCCGCTTCAAGGTCTCGGCCGCGGCCTTGCTGATCGCGCGACCCGCCCGCGTGCTGCCGGTGAAGCTGATCATCTCGACATCCGGGTGGCTCGACAGCCGTGTGCCCACCCCGGCGCCGTCGCCGTTCACCAGGTTGAACACGCCCGGCGGCACGCCCGCGTCATGGCAGAACTCGGCAAAAAGCATCGAGGACAGGGGCGCCTCTTCCGAAGGCTTCAGCACGCAGGTGCAGCCCGCCAAGAGCGCCGGGATCACCTTCAGCGTCACCTGGTTCATCGGCCAGTTCCAGGGGGTGATGAGGCCCACCACCCCGATCGGCTCCAGTGCGATCATCGTGTCTGGGGCATGCGGACCCAGCGGTCGGATCCACTCCATTTGGTCGAAGGCCTTGAGGAAGTTCTTCAGGTGCCAGGGCAGGCACTCCGCCTGGTCGTCGCGGCTCATGTCGATGGGGGCGCCCATCTCCAGGCTGATCGCCTGCGCCATTTCCTCCTTGCGCAGGTAATACTGCTCCAGGATCCCCTCCACGACCTTGCGGCGCTGGGCGGGATCGGTCGCCGCCCAGGCCGGGAAGGCCGCCTTCGCCGCCGCCACCGCCCGGTCGGTATCCGCCTCGGACCCCAGCGAGATCACCGCGCAGACCTCTTCGGTCGAGGGGTCGATCACCGGGCAGTCCTGCGGCTCAAGGGGCGCGACCCATGTCCCGTCGATGTAGAATTCGCGCTTCTCGATCATGGCCGGCCTCCGAAGGGTTGGAATTTGATCATATCCTGACAGGTGGCGCGGCCGGCCACAAGGGCGGGCGGCAAACCTTTCCGGTTTCCTGACGCGCGCCGATAACCCGTTGATGACAAAGGCACGGCCCATCCTGTCCACGGTGGACGGACTATTCGACCCGCCGCACCATCACGGTCGAGGCCGCGAATCCGAACAGATAGCGCAGCGGTCCCAGCCGGTCGGTCCGCTCGACCCGGAACCCCTGCCGCTCGTACAGGGCGCGGGCGCGGAAGTTGTCCTGGATCACGTCCAGCCGGATCGCGCGATAGCCCCGCTCGGCCGCCTCGCGGCAGAGCGCGGCCAGAAGCTGCGAACCCACCCCCTTGCCCCGATGCGCCCGCGCGACGCAAAGCCCATCGACCAGGAAGCGCTCGTTGTCGATCTCGCGCCCCAAGAGCCACAGAAGCGCCCCGCGCCAGCGGCCGCCGAAGGCACCATAGACTGCCACCAGATCGGCCCAGCTGCCCCCGGCAAAGCTGCCCATGGGGGTCTTGAAGCCCGCGATGCCCACCAGGTCTCCGCTGTCATCGACCGCGGTGAGGCAAAGGTCGCCCCGCATCACCCGCTCGAAGAAGCGCAGGGCCAGCGCATCGGGGCCGAGCACCGGGCCGAGCTTGCCGCCGAAGGCCTCCCAGTACAGCCGCGCCGCCTGAGGGCGCAGGTCGTCGTGCAGGCCGCGGAACAGGGTCACGCCCATGCCAGCGCCTCCTGCAACAGCCGGGCATGGCCCGCGCCGAGGATCCAGCCCTCCTCGGCCGCCTCGGGCGGGGTGTCGAAGAGGGCCGCCAGCCGGTCCGCCCGGGCCAGCGCGAACAGGGCCCGTGCCAGAAGCCGCACCTGTGCCCGGTCAGGGATCGGGTCGCCCGAGGTGGCCACCGATGGGGCCAGAAGCGAGGGATAGACCTCGGCCAGGGTCAGCGGGCCGAGGGGCTCGAAGGGCCAGACCCGCGCGCCGCTGACCTTGGCCAGCCGGTGCACCACCGGAATGCCCATGAGCGCCTGCGACCCGACCGAGCCCGCGCCCATCAGCTGCCAGACCGGCTTGGCCGGCGGGTTCTCGCGTTCCACCCGGCGTTTCTCGGCCAGGCCGAGGGCGGCATGGTCCACGGCCTTGAGCGGCGACAGATGCGGGATCCGCCGCGCCTTGGGCCGGCCCCAGAACGGACCCCCACCGCCCAGCCGGGCATTGATCGCGGCGGCCACCTCGAAACGGTTGTTGCGGTTGTCCGGCCCATCCTCGATCCGCTCCGCGAGCCAGCCATGCAGCGCGCGGGCTTCGTCCCGGCCGGTCAACATTCGCGCGAAACCGACGGGATAGCCCATCGGGAAGTCGAAGCCGACGAGTTGCCGCCCGCCCTCGGCCAACCGGGCTGTCAGCCAGTCCGAAGCCTCGGCACGGGTGCGGAAATAGGCTTGTTCCTGACGGTCGTCCTCGCAGAGGCCAGCCCAGATCGCGTCCCTGCTGGCCCGGGCAGGGCTGGGCGTGCCCCGGCCCGACCAGTCCACCACGATGACCCGGTCAAACAAGCCCGACCTCGCGCAGGATGAAATCGGCCACCGCCCGCGTGTCGTTCAGGTCCAGGACCGGCACCGGCAGCGTCAGCGCGGCATCGGTCGCCACCGCGCGCACCAGCGGGTCGCCGCTCTGGATCAGCGGCTGGCCGGTCTCGGCCCGCCAGACCTCGACCTTGGGGTGGGCGTCGCGCTTGTAGCCCTCGACCAGCACGAGATCGACCGGGGCCAGCCGCGCCAGCACCTGCGGCAGCTCCGGCTCCGGCCCGCGATGTTCGACGAGGATCGCCAGCCGCTCGGCCGCCGCCAGCACCACCTCGCGCGCGCCGGCCTGGCGGTGGCGATAGGTATCCTTGCCCGGCTGGTCCAGATCGACCGCGTGATGCACATGCTTGACGGTCGAGACCGAGAAGCCCCGCCCGGTGATCTCGGCCACCAGGCGTTCCATCAGGCTGGTCTTGCCGGAATTCTTCCAGCCGATCACGCCATAGACCTTCATGCCGTCCCCCGGATCAGGGCCTCGGCGGCGGCAAGCTCGTCGGGCGTGTTGAGGTTGGCGAAGGCGCGCGGATCGGGGAAAGGTGCACGGACCACGCCATGCGCCTCGGCAAAGCGCAGGACGCGGGTTTCGCCTGCATCCAGAAACGCGGCCAGCGCCGGTGCCAGCCCGACGGGCCAGAGCGCGGTGGCCGGATGATCCCCGCTGTCGTCCGCCGCCAGGGCCAGCCGCTCGGCCGACGCTTCCGCCGCCAGCAGCAGTCGCGGCACCAGATCGCCCGGCAGGAAGGGGGTATCGACCGGGATCGAGACGAGATGCGTCGCCCCCATCTCGGCCGCGACGCGCATCCCCGCGAGGATGCCCGACAGCGGACCCCGCGACCCGTCATCCGCGACCACGCGGCAGCCGAAGGGGGCGAACCGCACCGGGTCGCCGTTGGCCGAGATCAGCACGCTGTCCACCTGCGGCTCCAGCCGGTCCAGCACATGGGCGATCATCGGGCGCCCGGCCAGGGGCACCAGCGCCTTGTCGACCCCGCCCATGCGACGGCCCTGTCCCCCTGCAAGGATCACCCCGAAGATGCGCACGGCCCCGCCTGTCCCTGTCCCGGCCGGAACCCTATCCGATCCAGTGTCCGGTTCAAGCAACGAAGGTCGGAACTAAAGCAGCGTCCCGTCCCGCTGCCGCATCAGGACGCCGTGGTTGTCGTCGGCATCGTCATCGGTGACGACCCGGGTCGTCACCCCCGGCAGGCGGCCGAAGGCTTCGGACAGCTTCCTCGGGTAGAAGGTCTGCGGCAGGGATTCGAAACCCGGCACCCCACGCAGGATGGACGAGGTCGCCTGCGTGCACATCGCCTTGGGCACCGCCCCATAGGCCTTGACGCGGGCCAATACCAGTTCGGCCACCTCGGGCGAGACGTAGATCGTCTGCTCGATCGTGTTGTAGGTGATGCGGGTGTGGTAATCGAGATAGAAGGCAACAGCCTTGTCGGACATGCCGAAATGCACGTCGTTCCGTTCCGGCAGCTTGGGGTGATACCAGGTGCCGGCGGGGTCGAAGATCACCCGTTCCGAGGCATTGACCAGAATCGCCGAATGGGCACCCGAGCCGGTGCGCGTGTTCACGACCGTGTAAAGCGTGATGTAGGTCGGAGGTCCGGCCACAAAGCGCATGGCATCCACCTGCTCTTGCGGCGCCCACTTCGAATCCGCCCCGCAGGCGGCCAAGGCCAGCGCGACAACGAGACCGCAGAGAATGCGCAGCAGGCGGGCCATCGCCAGGTCCGGGATCAGGCGTTCACCAGGCCCATGAAGATCAGCACGCCGATGACGATGCAGGTCACCCAGACCGTCATGCGGATGAAGCCCTCGAAGGTCTTCTCCTGCTCGCGGATGTCCATCGAGCCGTGCTTGTACTCGGCGTGGTGCTGGTCGGCCATGGGCGGTTCACCTTGTTTTCCCGGTTTGCAAGCCTGATAGCGGATTCGTTGCGCCCTGTCACGGGGTCGGCTGGCCCGGGGGTAGTGCCCGCGAGGCCTCCTCGCTCGACTGCGTCTCCTCGTCGGACGACACGCGCGAGGAGCGACGAAGTCGACGACGAACCTTTGCCCGCCTCAGCCGGCCGAACCGTCGCCCGAATCGCCCCCCATCCAGCCCGCGTTCAACTGGAACCCGATCCGGCGCGGCGGCTCGGCCTTGGCCTCCTTCGGCACGGCGCGCAGGGTGACGGAAAGCTGCGTCACATGCTGGATCAACTGCGTCTTCGCACCGTCCTCGTCGCGGCCGTAGAAGGTGATGATGTCGGGGTCGAAATAGCCCAGTCCCTCGATCCGCAGCACGCCGGATTCGTCCGAGGCAAAGCCCATCGCGATCTCCTGTTCCGCATCCAGCCCGGCTTCGAAGCTGCGGATATAGGCGACCAGCCGGTCATGGGCCGAGGCGGCTGGGCTTTTCGGCGTTTGGCTCCTGACTTTGGCGGACTTCCGGGTGGTGGCCATGGGACGCTCCCTCTTGCGCGGAAGGCCAGAGAACGCGACTGCGGCCGGGCCCGCAAGGGGTCAGCCGAGGCCGGCCTCGGCCGCGATCTGGGCCCTTGACTTCCGCGCCCGCTCGGTGGCCGATTTCAGCTGGCCGCAGGCTGCCATGATGTCCTCGCCGCGCGGGGTGCGGATCGGGCTGGCGTAACCGGCCTTGTAGATGATGTCGGCGAAGGCGTGGATGCGGTTGCCCGACGACCGTCTGTAGGGCGCGCCCGGCCATTCGTTGAACGGGATCAGGTTCACCTTGGCGGGGATCCCTTCCAGGAGCTTCACCAGCCGGTGCGCGTCTTCCTTCGTGTCGTTCACCCCGTCCAGCATCACATATTCGAAGGTGATCCGCTCGCTGTTCGACAGGCCCGGATAGGCTTTCAAAGCCTCCAGAAGCGTGGCGATGTTCCAGCGCTTGTTGATCGGCACCAGCACGTCGCGGACCTCGTCCGTCGTCGCATGGAAGCTGATCGCCAGCTGGCAGCCGATCTCGGTCGCGGTGCGGGCGATCTCCGGCACCACCCCGCTGGTCGAGAGCGTGATCCGCCGGCGGCCGAGCGCGATGCCCTCGCCGTCCATCACGATCTGCATGGCGTCGCGGACGTTCTCGAAGTTGTAGAGCGGCTCGCCCATCCCCATCAGCACGATGTTCGAGATGAGCCGCACCTCTTCCTTCGGCGCGCCCGGCACCGGCCATTCGTCCAGGTCGTCGCGCGCCATCATCACCTGGCCGACGATTTCCGCCGCGGTCAGGTTGCGCACCAGCTTCTGCGTGCCGGTGTGGCAGAAGGAACAGGTCAGCGTGCAGCCGACCTGGGAGGAGATGCACAAGGTTCCCCGGTCGGTTTCCGGGATATAGACCACCTCGACCTCATGGCCCCCGGCGATGCGCACCAGATACTTGCGCGTGCCGTCGGCCGAGATCTGGCGGGTCACCACCTCGGGGATCTCGATGGTGAAATGCCGCTCCAGAAGCGCGCGGTAGTCCTTGGCGAGGTTGGTCATCTGCGCAAAGTCGCGCACGCCCCAGTGATAGACCCATTGCCAGACCTGGCCGAGCCGCATCTTCGCCTGCTTTTCCGGGGTGCCGGCAGCGACCAGCGCGGCGCGCAGGGCCTCGCGCGTCAGGCCGACGATGTTCGTCTTGCCGCCCTCGGGCAGCTTGCGCGGGATGGTCAGCACGTCCTGCGTGATGGGGGCGGTTGCCGGTGCGGCGGTCATGGGGCAGATCCTTCGGTCGGGCCTTGTCACAGGCGATCTGGGCTGGCGCGCATATAGGGCAGGGGGGCGCAAAAGAAAAGCGCCCCGCGAAGGGGGCGCCCGGTTGGCCGGCCTGATGGCGTTACTTGCAGCGCTTCTCGGCGTCTTCCATGGCGGCGGTGAAACCGCGCAACGAGAAGGTGTCCTTCGTCTGCGTGCCCTTGCCGGACCGCGCGGTCAGGACCGCAGTGGTGCCGGCCTTCATCGCGGCCAGAAGCTTCGCATCCTCCTCCGCGCTGCCCGGCCAGGCCCATTCGCCATCGGTGAACAGCTGGTAGGTGGCGCCGTCGATCGCGACATCGACCGTCGAGCCGCTGGCGAAGGGATAACCGCCGGTAAAGCTGATCTCGCCCGGCTTGCCCGGACGGAAGGTCACGAACAGAAGGATGTCGCCGCGCCGCACCGAAACCGGCTGGCCGTCGCGGGTGTTCAGCGTCTCCTTCGGCTTGGAAACGCCCCAGCACTCCTTGGGGTTCTCCTCGGTGAAGACGTTCCAGTCCGTCATCGTGGCGACGCGATTGGTCGACTCCTGGGCCTGGGCAGCCGCCCCGGCAAGCGTGATCGCGGCAACCGCCAGCGTGCGACCGAAAAGGGATGTCATGGTTGACGCAGCCTCCAAGCTGTCTTCCTTTCGCGCCGTTCTGCCCTGCCCGAATGGCCTTTTCGGCTGGCGCGGCGCCGTTCTACCCGATATTCCAGCCATACTCAAACAGGGCAGGTGGCGAAAGCCCCGTGGGCGACAATTCGCGCATATGTGACGGAGGTTCGATGGCACAGATCGGGGCACAGGTCGGCGAAGGCGCGGTTCCCATGCTGGAAGTCTGGCGCGGCGGCATCCAGGAATGCGTGCACCGGGGCCATGCGGTGATCTGCGACGCGAAGGGCATCGTCGCGGCCTGGGGTAACCCGGATGCGGTGATCTTCCCGCGCTCTTCGGCCAAGATGATCCAGGCACTGCCCCTGATCGAGACCGGGGCTGCCGCCGCCCATGGCCTGACCGACCGCCAGCTGGCGCTGGCCTGCGCCAGCCACGAGGGGGCGGAACTGCATGTCGGCATGGCCGCGCGCTGGATCGCCGATCTGGGCCTGACCGAGGCCGACCTGCGCTGCGGCGCGCACGAACCCTCGAACCGCGCCGAACGCGACCGGCTGATCCGCGCGGGCGAGGCACCCTGCCAGCTGCACAACAACTGTTCGGGCAAGCATTCCGGCTTCCTTACCGTGACCCGGCACCTGAAGGCCGGGCCGGAATATGTCGAGATCGACCACCCTCTGCAAAAGGCCGTCCGCGCCGCGACCGAGGAGACCACGGGCGAGACGGTGGCGGGCTGGGGGGTGGATGGTTGCTCGGCGCCGAACTTCGCGATGTCGGTCGCGGGGCTCGCCCGGTCGATGGCCGCCTTCGCCACGGCACGCGAGGGGCACGGGGCCCGCGAGGACGCGATGCATCGCCTGACCCGGGCCATGGCGGCCCATCCCGAACTCGTCTCGGGCGAGGGGCGGGCCTGCACGGAACTGATGCGCGCCATGGGCGGGCGCGTGGCGCTGAAGGGCGGGGCCGAGGCGGTCTATGTCGGCATCGTGCCGGAAAAGGGCCTTGGCATCGCGCTGAAGGTGGTCGATGGCGGCGAGCGCGGCTCGCAGGCGGCGATCGCCGCGCTTCTGGCGCGGATCGGCGTGCTGGACCCGGCCCATCCCGAGGCGGTCAAGCGGATGGCGGGCGTCCAGCGCAACTGGCGCGGGCTGGAAACCGGTTTCCTGCGGCTGGCACCGGGCTTTCCCGGTTGATTTGGAGGGCAAAGCGGGTAAGCTTTGCCGATGAACGCCGAGGCGCCGATCCCGTTTCCGCAGTCCGACCGCATCGCCGATGAGGTCAGCTTCGACCGGAAGGAACTTGGCCAGATCCTGCGGGTCTATGGCCGGATGGTCGCCGCCGGGGAATGGCGAGATTACGCCATCGCCGCAATGCGCGACCTTGCGGTGTTCGCCGTCTTTCGCCGCACCTCGGAAACCCCGCTCTACCGGATCGAGAAGCGACCCAAGCTGCGCCATCGGCAGGGGCTGTACGCCGTGGTGGGGATGGACGGCCGGGTGCTGCGCCGGGGCCATGACCTCGACCAGGTGCTCAAGGTGCTGGAACGCCGCCTGATCGGCCCGGTATGAGACGGCGCCTCCTCGGAGTCCGCGCGAGGAGTGACGCAGTCATCGACGAGCTTTCCGGCTAGAGGCGCTGCCGCGTCTGCACCAGCCCGCCGCCGCCGGCCGAGATTCGCGCCACCGCCTCTTTCATCCCTTCGTAGGACACCGACATCGTGTGACCATTGGCGTGAATCACCCGGTCGCGGTCCACCACCATCGCCACGTGACCCTTCCAGAAGATCAGGTCGCCGCGCTTCATCGGCTCGTTCGGGGCCAGCTGGCGGCCGAGCTGCATCTGCATGTCGCTGTCGCCGGGGCAGGGCAGCCCGCAGGCATGCAGCGACAGCTGCACCAGGCCCGAACAGTCCAGCCCGAACCGCGAATTGCCGCCCCAGAGATAGGGCGTTCCCAGAAGGCTTTCGGCCACGCTGACGGGATCGGTCGCCCAGTCGCCCAGTGCCCTCAAGTGGCACAGCGGGACAAAGCCATGCGGCGTGTTGGCCCAGGCCCCCCAGGATCCGATGACCGCCAGCCGCGACCCGAGGCTTAGCGCCATCCGCTCCGGGGCCTGGACCTGAGGCTCGGAATAGATATGCGTGCCGGGCGCCGCCACCCAATGCGTCGGCGCCGGACCCTGGCCCAGGTCGCTTTCCTCCATCCAGCCGCAGTAGCCGTCCTTGGCCGACAGGACGAACACATGCCCCTGGTCCCGGTCGATCACCGTCACGGCCTCGCCCAGCAGCAGCTGGCGATCGCGTGTCCCGCCCGGGCGGTCGCAGAGATTGGCAACCGGCACGATGACCTGTGCCTGCAAGCCTTCCGTTAGCGGCGCGTTGACCAGACCGGACAGCGACACATGTGCAACCCGGCCGGAAAATGGCGTCAGCCTGCGGTCCATTGCGATTTCCTCCACTCGTCCACCCACTGCCTGCCATAAACCGCAGGCCTGACCGCCCCCGCTGCGGTTCCGCTAGAGTTCCACCATTTCCGCCAGCCCTTCAAGCACGGCCCGCGCGCCCTGGCCGACGGCGCCTTTCGGCCGCGCGGGCTGGTCGCTGGGCGTATGGCCATAGATGTCGAAATGCAGGTACCGCGGCCCTTCGACAAAACGGCGCAGGAACAGGGCGGCGGTGATCGACCCCGCAAAGCCGTAGCCCGGCGCATTGTCCAGGTCGGCGATCCCCGGCTCGATCACGCTCTCGTAGGGATCATGGAACGGCATCCGCCAGACCGGATCGAAGCCCTTGCGCGCCCCCGCCTCCAGCGCAGCCGCCAGCCCCGCGTCGTCGGTGTAGTAGGGCGCGAGGTCCGGCCCTACCGCCACGCGCGCCGCGCCGGTCAGGGTCGCCATGCTGATCAGCACGTCCGGCGCCTCTTCGCAGGCATGGGCCAGCGCATCGGCCAGCACCAGTCGCCCCTCGGCATCGGTGTCGTTGACCTCGACCGTCAGGCCCTTGCGGCTGGTCAGGATGTCCTTCGGCTTCAGCGCATTGCCCGAGACCAGGTTCTCCACCGCCGGGATCAGCACGCGCAAGCGCAGCGGCAGGTCCAGCGCCATGATCATCCGCGCCAGTCCCATGACGGTCGCCGCCCCGCCCATGTCCTTCTTCATCAGGTTCATGCCGGACGATGGCTTGAGGTTCAGCCCCCCGGTGTCGAAGCAGACCCCCTTGCCGACCAGCGTCAGCTTCGGCCCCGCCTTGCCCCAGCGCAGGTCCAGAATTCGCGGCGCGCGCGGGCTGGCGCGGCCGACGGCATGGATCATCGGGAAGTTCCGCGCCAGCAGGTCATCGCCCCGGATCGCCTGAACCGAGGCCCCGAAACCGGCCCCCAGCGCCACGAGCGCGGCTTCCAGTTCGTCCGGCCCCATGTCCTCGGCCGGTGTGTTGATGAGGTCGCGGGTCAGGGCCTCGCCTTCGGCCATGGCCAGCAGTCGGGCCGGGTCCATTCCCTTGGGGCAGACCAGGCGCGCAAGTGCGGTGGGCTTGCGGCCCGGGCGATAACGGTCGAAGCGGTAGCCCGAAAGCAACCACGCAAGGGTGGCTTCGGTCGTCTCTGCCATGTCAAGCACGCCCTCAAGCCGCCAGTCGCCTGTGGGCAGACCCGTGACCGCCTTGGCCAGCCCGAACCTCATCCGACGCCGGGCCTGCGGCGTGCCGAAGCCCGCGACCGCCCCGGCAAGACCGCCTGCCGGATCCGGCAACAGCCGCAAATCGCCCAGCCCGGCCTCGAATCCGGTCGCCTTCAGCCAGTCCGCCCAGGTCTTGCCGGGTCCGTTCAGAAATCCTGGCAATTCCTCGGGGCGCAGGACATGCAAGGGCAGTGCGGCGGCTGTGGGTTCGGCGAAGGCGACGGTCACGCGAGGTTTCATCCAGAAGGTTGGTCGGGATCTTCCACCCAGATGGCGTGCTTCACGGTCAGAAAGCAAGCATTTCCAGAGTATTGCGCCAGATTGCCGTCGATTCCCCGCAAATTTGGCTCCCTTGCGGCGCACTGTAGCACTGGCGTGACTGCACCCGTTGACGGCCGATTGCGCGCGCCATTCGGCCTGCAACCTTTCCTTGTGCGACTCGCCCGGCATCAGTGACGCCCAAGACTGTCGCGCAGGGCTTCTCCGCCGTCTGCGCACTCCTGCTCCATGGATCGGCGGCCGGTCATATCAGCTGGTCGGCAAGCCCTGCTTCGATCGCCAGCGACCTTTCGGCAACCCGCATCAGCCGCGCCCAGACCGCCGAGAAGGCCGTGCTGTCGGCGCATTCGAGGCAGGTCTTGGCATCCCCTGCCACGGTCGCAAGGCTCGAAAGGCCAAGGTCGCCCGCAAGCCGGGCCAGCCGCCCCAGCTGCCGCGCCATGTCACGCAATTCCTGCGCGCGGACCTTTTCGGCGATCGCTGCCATGGTCAGCGCCAGTTCGCCCAGGGCCCGCGTCACCATCTGTTCGGCCACCGGCGCACCGAGGTTGCGGTAGATCACCGCGATCGCCTCGACATCCTGACGCACGACCTCGCGTGGCCTGAGAGTGGCAATCTCTCCCATCACAAACACCCAAGTTTCATCACACCCGTGCACAGCCTGCGCCTGCATGCTGAACAATTGGTTGCCCGGATGGGATCCGGGCCTGATTTTGCCTCTCGAATTTTCCGCAAATGCAGCCTAGGCAGGGGCGCATATCAAGGATGCCCGCGCATGACACCGATCCGCCCGCTTCCCGCCTACCTTGTCCAGCGCTTCCACGGCTGGCGCGCCACCACCTACCAGGACAACCGCGCCTGGTATCGCCGCCTCGCCGAAAGCGGACAGCATCCGCGCGCCATGGTGATCTCCTGCTGCGACAGCCGCGTGCACGTCACCTCGATCTTCGGCGCGGACGAAGGCGAGTTCTTCATCCACCGCAACATCGCCAACCTGGTGCCGCCCTACAACCCGGACGGCGAGTATCACGGCACCTCGGCGGCGGTCGAATATGCCGTCACCTCGCTGGGGGTGGCGCATATCGTGGTGCTGGGCCATTCCAACTGTGGCGGGGTCAAGGGGTGCCATGACATGTGCCGGGGCCACGCGCCCGCGCTGGAAGAGAAGACCAGCTTCGTAGGTCGCTGGATGGACATCCTGCGCCCCGGCTTCGAGAAGGTCGCGCACCTGCCCGATGCGGAAATCCTTCAGGCGCTGGAAAAGCAGGCGGTGCTGACCAGCCTCGAGAACCTGCTGACCTTCCCCTTCGTTCGCGCGGCGGTCGAGGATGACCGGCTGACGCTGCACGGGCTGTGGAACAACACCGGGGAAGGCCTGCTTGAAGCCTACGATCCGGCGCGGGGCGGGTTCTTCGCTGTCTGAGCCCTGTCGCCGCACCCGGCCGACTTTGGTCGGATACGCGCCGGTCCCGCGCGCGCCTATTGTCGGCGCATGCGCGCGCTGCTCTGCATTCTCTGGATCTGCCTGACGGCCGTCGTCGCTGCCGCCGATCCTTCGCCGCGCGACCGGATCGCGCCCCTGATCGTGCCGCCCTACGCGCTGGGCGAGGCGCTGGATGACCGCGGGGTCTACAGCCTGCTCAACTCGGGCGGGGCAGAGGCGGGATATGTGTTCGAGACCGGCCCGCTTGCCCCCCTGCCGGGCTTTTCCGGCGGGCCGATCAACATGCTGGTGATGATCGACCTGCAGGGCACCTTCATCGATGTCCGCCTTCTCGACCATAACGAGCCGATCTTCGTCTCGGGCCTGGGCGAGGCGCCGTTCCTCAAGTTCCTCGAACAGTATCGCGGCCATTCGATCAACGAACCGCTGGTCGTGGGCACCCCCTACGGCTCCGGGGGCGGGGCCGACCTCGTCTATCTCGACGGGGTCACCAAGGCCACGGCCTCGGTCCGCATCGCGCATGAATCGATCCTGGCCGCGGCGCTGGCCGTGGCGCGCGAACGGATGCAGGGCATCCAGTCCGCGCCGCCCGCACGGCCGGACCCCGGCCTCGACGAACCCCTCACCTGGGAGGACCTGGTCGCACAGGGCATCGCCCGCAACCTGCGCGTCACCAATGCCGAGGCCGACGCGGCCTTTGCCGGGACGCTCTGGGCGACGGACGACCCCGAGGCGCGGGCGGACCCGGATGGCCTCTATCTCGACCTCTGGGCCGTGGACCTTGGCCCGCCCTCGGTCGCGCGCGCCGTGCTGAGCCCCGAAAGCCTGTCCGAACTCGGCCGCTTCCTTGCCGTCTCGCCGCAGGACGAACCGATCCTCGTGATCGACACCGCCCGGCATGGCCTCGTGTCGAAGGACTTCGTCCGCAACACCGCGCCCGACCTCCTGTCGGCCACGCAGGGTGGCCTGCCCCTGGCCCTGCGCGATGCGGACCTGTTGTTCGAGACGCTGCCAGAAGTCCCCGAAGGCACCGCGATGATCCTGCGCATCGACCGCCGCCTCGGGTTCGATCCCGCCGCCGACTGGGAGCTGTCCGCCACCGCGCTGCGCGAACATGGCCAGTTCCAGCCCGAGATCGGCAGCGCCCATTTCACACTGACCCTCGCCGCGCCCGAACGGTTCTTCCTGCGCGAAACCCCGCCGGAGAAACTCGCCCCCTGGCAGGAGGCGATCCTGAACCGGCAGACGGATCTCTGGGCGCTGACCGGGCTTCTTGCCGTGATGCTTGCCGCCCTCGGCCCCGGGATGAACCGTCTGGCCGACCACGCGCTGTTCACCCCGATCCGCCTTGCCACCCTTGTCGTCGTCACCGGCTTCATCGGCTTCTGGGGACAGGGGCAGCTGTCCATCGTCACGCCGCTTGCCACGCTGCGCACCGCGCTGGACGGCGGGTCGCTGGCCTTCCTCCTTTACGACCCCTTCTCCCTTCTCATCTGGGCGACCGCCATCCTCGGCTTCGTCCTCTGGGGCAGGGGGCTCTTCTGCGGCTGGCTCTGCCCCTTCGGCGCGTTGCAGGAATTCGCACACCACGCGGGCCGCCTGCTCCGCCTGCCGCAATGGGATCCCCCGGCCCGCTGGGACGGCCGGCTGAAATGGCTCAAGTACGGCCTTCTCGCGGCGCTCGTCGGTGTCACGCTCTTCGCCCCCGGCCAGCTCGACACCGCCGCCGAGGTGGAACCCTTCAAGACCGCCATCACCACCTTCTTCCTCCGCGACTGGCCCTTTGTCGCCTATGCGGCGCTGTGGCTGGTCCTTAGTCTCTTCACCTTCAAGGGCTTCTGCCGCTGGGTCTGCCCGCTCGGCGCGCTCATGGCGATCGGCGGCCTGATCCGCGGCCGCGACTGGATCGCCCGGCGCAAGGAATGCGGCTCGCCCTGCCAGCTGTGCCGGGTGCGCTGCAAGTACGGGGCGATCAAGGCGAGCGGACAGGTCGCGTATTCGGAGTGTTTCCAGTGCCTCGACTGCGTGACGATCCACAATTCGCCAGCCGCCTGCGTCCCTCTGGTCCTCGCCGGCAAGGGCCGCCCCCTCGCTCCCCCGCAACTGCGCGAGGCGAAGGCATGAACCGCCGCCGCTTCCTTGCCCTGTCCGCCGCGGCGCTGGCCACCCCGGCCCGGGCGCAAACGACATGGCGGGGTCGCGCCTTCGGGGCCGACTGCGCCCTCACCCTCGCCGGCGACGTGCGACGGGCCGAGGCCGCGCTGGCAAGCCTCCCGGCGCTGATCGAGGCCATCGAGGCCGACTTCTCCCTCCACCGCCCCTCGGCCCTGACCAGCCTGAACGCGACGGGCCGTCTTGCCGACCCATCCCCCGCCTTCCGCGCGTTGACGGACCTCGCCGATGCCGTCCACCACCTGACGGACGGTGCCTTCGACCCCAGCGTCCAGCCCCTCTGGCAGGCCGCCGCCGAGGGTCGCCCGACCGCTGCCCCCATCGGCTGGCACCGCGTCCGCCGCGAAGGCGGCATTGTGCTCGAACCCGGCATGGCGCTGACCTTCAACGGCATCGCCCAGGGCTTCGGCGCCGATGCCGTCCGCGCCCATCTCGCCGCGCATGGCTTTGACCACGCGCTGATCGACATGGGCGAGATCGCGGCGCTCGGCGGCCCCTTCCGTCTCGGGCTAGGCGATCCGACCCATGGCCAGCTTGCCACCCGCACCCTGACCGGAACGGCGATCGCCACCTCCTCGCCCATGGCGACGCTGGCAGGCGGCCAGCCGCATATCCTGCACCCGCAGGGCCTGCCTCCGCTCTGGTCCACCGTCTCGGTCGAGGCGACCTCGGCAACCCTCGCCGACGCCCTGTCCACCGCGCTGGTCTTCCTGTCGGCAGACCGCATTGCGCGCCTCCGCCACCCCGGCCTGATCCGCGTCACGCTGATCGACCCGGACGGCAACCTGACCACGATCTGAGCGCCGGGTGCCTCCCTCCCCCTCCGTGGGGGAGGGAGGGGGTGGGGGGCACCCGGGCCAAAGAAGAAGGCCCGGCGGATCGCTCCGCCGGGCCTCTCGTTCAGTCCGGTCGGATCAGCCCGCCGCTGTCACCGCGCGCCCGGTCAGCACCTTGACGAGGTTCGCCCGATAGGCGGCCGAGCCATGCAGGTCCGAGATCATCCCCGCCGGATCCACGCTCAGCCCGGACAGCGCCGAGGCCGAGAAGTCAGCCGAAAGGGCCCGTTCGGCCTCGGCCCAGCGGAAGACGCCGTCATTGCCCGCCCCGGTCACCGCGACGCGGACGCCGCTCGCGAACTTGGCCACGAAGACCCCGGTCAGGGCAAAGCGGCTGGCGGGCTGGTTGAACTTCACATAGGCCGCCTTCTGCGGGATCGGGAAGATCACGCTGGTCACGAACTCCCCGTCCTCCAGCGCCGTGGTGAACAGGCCCTGGAAATAGTCGTCCGCCGCGATCTTGCGCTTGTTGGTCACCACCGTCGCGCCCGAGGCCAGCACCGCCGAGGGATAGCAGGCCGCCGGGTCATTGTTGGCGATCGACCCGCCGATGGTGCCGCGCGACCGCACCGCCGGGTCGCCGATGCCCCCCGCCAGATCGGCCAGCGCCGGGTAATGCGCGCGGGCCTCCTTTGCCACGACCGCATGGGGCGTCGCCGCGCCGACATGCAGGCCCCCGTCGCCCATGCAGACGCCCTGCATCTCCTTGATGCCGGTCAGGCTGACCAGCACGGTCGGCTGCGCCAGACGCTGCTTCATCGTCGGGATCAGCGTCTGCCCGCCCGACAGGGCCTGCGCCCCGTCAGCGGCCAGCGCCTTGGCCGCATCCGCGATGGTCGAGGGTTTTGCGAAATCGAAGTTGTGCATGATGGCCCCCTTACCCGTTGATCGCCGACCAGACCCGCGACGGCGAGACCGGCATGTCGATATGCGTGACGTGGGTATGTCCCCCGCGATGCAGCGCGTCGATCACCGCGTTGACCACCGCCGGCGGCGAGCCGATGGCCCCCGCCTCGCCGCAGCCCTTCACCCCCAGGGGGTTGTGCGTGCAGGGCGTCTGGCAGGAGTAGTCCACGTTGTAGAACGGCACGTCCTCGGCCCGCGGCATCGGGTAGTCCATGTAGGACCCCGTCAGAAGCTGGCCGTTCTCGTCATAGGCCGTGAACTCGCACAGGGCCTGGCCGATCCCCTGGCCCACGCCGCCATGCACCTGGCCCTCGACCACCATCGGGTTCATCACGTTGCCGAAGTCGTCGGCACAATGGAAGGCCACGACGTCCACCTTGCCGGTGTCCGGGTCCACCTCGACCTCGCAGATGTAGGCCCCGGCGGGATAGGTGAAGTTGGCCGGGTCGTAGAAGGCGGTTTCCTCCAGCCCCGGCTCCAGCGTCTCCAGCGGGTAGTTGTGCGGGACATAGGCCGAGAAGGCGATCTCGCCGAAGGTCTTGGCCTTGTCGGTACCGGCGACCTGGAACTTGCCGTTCTCGAAGGTGATGTCGCCCTCGCTGGCCTCCAGCATGTGCGCGGCGATCTTCTTGCCCTTGGCGATGATCTTGTCCACCGCCTTGGCCATCGCCGTGCCGCAGACCGCCAAGGACCGCGAGCCGTAGGACCCCATTCCGAAGGGGATTTTCGAGGTGTCGCCATGCACGATCTCGACCGAGGATTCCGGGATGCCCAGCTTCTCGGCCACGATCTGCGCGAAGACCGTCTCGTGCCCCTGGCCGTGGCTGTGCGCCCCGGTCATGACGCTGATGTTGCCGGTCGCGTTCACCCGAACCGTCGCCGCGTCGTAAAGGCCGACGCGAGACCCCAGCACGCCGACCAGATGGCTGGGAGCGATCCCGCAGGCCTCGATCCAGGTGGACAGCCCCATGCCGCGCAGCTTGCCGCGCTTCTTCGACTCGGCCGCCCGCTTCTCGAAGCCGGCGACATCGGCGATCTGCATCGCCTTGTCCAGCGTCGCATGATAGTTGCCGGTGTCATAGACCAGCCCCACGGGCGTCGTGTAGGGGAACTGGTCCGGCGTCAGCAGATTCTTCCGCCGCACCTCGAACGGGTCGAGGTTCAGCTCGCGGCACATCTTGTCGATCACCCGCTCGAGGCTGAAGGTCGCCTCGGGACGGCCCGCGCCGCGGTAGGCATCGACCGGCGCCGTGTTGGTGAAAACGGTTTTCACGTTCACATAGACATGCGGCACCTTGTAGGGCCCGGCCATCAGCGTGCCGTGCAGGAAGGTGGGCGTCGCGGTCGAGAAGTTCGAGAGATAGGCCCCCACGTTCGCCAGCGTCTCGGTCCGGATCGCCAGGATCTGCCCGTCCTTGGTGCAGCCCAGCTCGATCTTCGTCACATGGTCGCGGCCATGCGCATCGGTCAGGAAGCTCTCCGACCGCTCCGCCGTCCAGCGCACCGGGCGCGCGAGCTTCTTCGCCGCCGCCAGCACCAGCGCCTCTTCGCCGTAGTGATAGATCTTCGACCCGAAACCGCCGCCCACATCGGGCGCGACCACGGTCAGCTTGTTCTCCGGGATGCCCAGCACAAATGCCGCCACCAGCAGCCGCGTCAGGTGCGGGTTCTGGCTGGTCGTCGTCAGCTTGTAGTCGCCCGTCCCCGGGTTGTACTCGCCGATCGAGGCGCGCGGCTCCATCGCGTTCGGCACCAGACGGTTGTTGACCAGTTCCAGCGTCACCACATGCGGCGCGGCCTTCATCGCCGCATCGACCGCCGCGCGGTTGTCCTCGATCCAGCCCCAGTCGAAGCAGAGGTTGTCCGGGATCTCGTCATGCACGCGGTTCGACGGATCGGCCACCGCCGCCTTCATGTCGATGATCGCCGGAAGCTCCTCGATCACCGAATCCGCGGCCAGCTGTTCCGCCGCGTCCTTGGCCTGGGCGTAGGTCTCGGCCACCACGGCGGCATAGGCGTCGCCCACATGACGCACCTTGCCATGCGCCAGCACGGGGCGCTTCGGTTCGCGCATCGGCGTGCCGTCGCGGCTGTTGATCAGCCAGCCCGCCGGGTTGCCGCCCACGTCCTTGAAATCCTCGCCGGTGAAGACGGCCAGCACACCCGGCATCGCCGCCGCCTTCGACGTGTCGATCGACTTGATCCGGCCATGTGCGACGGTCGAACGGACGAAGACCGCATAGGTCTGCCCGTGCAGCGCCAGGTCGTCGGTATAGACCCCGCGTCCCGTCAGGAAGCGGACATCCTCGCGGCGCTTCATGGACGCGCCAATCCCGGTATCCTTCGGCATCTTCCCCCCCTATTCCGCGGCCAGGGCCGAGACGTCCTGCCCACTGGCAGCCATCACGGCCTTTACGATGTTGTGGTAGCCCGTGCAGCGGCAGATGTTGCCGTCGAGGTAGTGGCGCACCTCGGCCTCGGTCGGCTTGGGGTTCTCCGCCAGCAGCGCGGCCGAGGACATCACCATCCCCGGCGTGCAGAAGCCGCATTGCAGGCCGTGATGGTCCTGGAAGGCCTGCTGGATCACCGACAGCGACCCGTCCGGATTGGCCATGCCTTCGATCGTCTTGACGTTCGCCCCCGCCACATCCGCCGCAAAGACGGTGCAGCTTTTCACCGGCTTGCCATCGACATGCACCACGCAGGCGCCGCACTGGCTGGTGTCGCAGCCGACATGGGTGCCGGTCAGCCCCAGCCCCTCGCGCAGGAAGGAGGACAGCAGCGTCCGCCCCTCCACCTCGCCGGAAACGGCCTTGCCGTTCACGGTCATCGAGACCTTGGTCATCTTAACTCCTCCCTGGGTCGTCCTAGGTATGCAGCCGGTTCAACCGAGCAGTCGTTTGAACCAACCCTTCTTCTTTTCCCCCGAATCGGCAACAGCTTCTTCGGTCACAACTTCGTCTTCCGGTTCCTCGACCGCCGCCTGGAACCGGGTGAAGAACTCGTCCGCCAGCTTCCTGGCGAAACTGTCGATGATCCGGCTGCCCAGCTGGGCGATCTTGCCGCCGACATTGGCCTCGGCCGCGTAGGTCAGCCGCGTGCCGCCCTCGAAAGGTTCGAAGCTCACATCCGCGCCGCCCTTGGCGAAGCCCGCGACGCCGCCCTTGCCCTCGCCGCTGATCTTCAGCGACCGGCCCTCGACGATGTCGGACAGTTGCACCAGCCCGGTGAAAGTCGCCGACACCGGGCCGACCTTCTGCTTGACCACCGCCTCGTAGCCCTCGGCCACGGACCCCGTCAGGCTCTCGCAGCCCGGGATGCATTCCTTCAGCACGTCGGGGTTCAGGATCGCATCCCAGACGACCTTCGGGTCCGCCTTGATCTCGCGGGTGTCGGTCAGTTTCATGATTGGTCCCTCTGTTGGGCACAGCCTAAGCGCCGCGCGGGCAAGCGGCTATGCTGCCTAAGTCGTAGGTTCATCGGTCGGGCGGGGTGAAGTCGAGTCCGTATTGCGCGAAGATCGCCGCGATCCGCCCGTCGGCCAGCGCGGCGGCCACCGCCTCGTCCACCGCATAGCCGAGGTCGCGGTGGCTCTGGTGCAGCGCGACCCCCAGCGTCCAGCGCGACAGCTGGAACCCCGGAAGCAGCGGCGCATGGACCGCGACGCCCTCGCCCGCCCCGGCCTCCAGCTGCGACAGGGGGCCCATCACCGCCCAGACCTCGCCCCCGGCCAGCCCCTCCATCGCGTCCGCCACGGTCTTGTAGCGGGTGATCCTGGCCGAAGCGCCGAAGGTCGAGGTCAGGTAGAAATCGGAAATGGAGTCGTTCTCGACCCCCACCGGGTCATAGACGAAGAAGGACGGCACCGGCCCGCCCGGGTGCCGGCCATCCGCGTTCGGCTCCTGCACCGCGTCGGGATAGTCGTCGATCCGGTAGGCGATGCCGACCTTCTCTCCGGCGTATTGCCCGGTGAAGACCACCTGTTCCACCCGGCAGGTGAAGTCGCTGTTGTAGGGCACCCGCATCATCAGGTTGGATACGCGCCCCCCAACCGCCGCGCCCTTCCAGACATAGTTCAGGAGGTCCGCCTCCAGCGTCTCGCCCGATTGCACGAAACGGAACCGAGGCTCCACCCCAAGGCTTTCGGCGATGATCCGCCCGACCTCGACGTCCACGCCCCTCGCCGTGGCACCGTCCTGCCAGCTGTAGGGGGGATAGTCCTCGTAAACCGCGATCTCGATCCAGCCTCGGTCGATGATCTCGTCCAGGGTCTGGCCCACGAACTCGCGCGGGGTGTTCTGCGGGCGCGCGCCGGGCTTGTGATCCTCGCAGCGGGCATTGGCCACACCCGCCGCCAGCACCAGGGCAAGAACCGCCCGCCACATCTCAGTGCGCCGCCGACAGCCCGATCGTCAGCATCTCGGCCGCGTGCTTCTTGGCCGCGGGCGAGCCGTCCAGCGCCAGCGCCGCCCGCAGCGCCGCCGAATCCGCCTTCGGCGCGCCCGAGGCGGTGACGATCCCCGCCGCGATCTCCATCAGCTCCGCCTTCAGCGCGGCCTCGTCTCCGTCGCCCGCCATCAGCTGGTCCCGGATCGCACCCAGCCGGTCCTTGTGCGCCTCAAGCGCGCCGTCCTCGGGCCGGGTCTCGATATAGGTCCGGATCGCCCAGGCCGCCTTCTGGCCGAGGATCTCGCCGAAGGCCGGCATCTTCGTGGTGCCGTCCTGGGTGTAGCCGTGCCGGAAGCGTTCGGCGAACCATTCGTCGCCGTATTCCGCCGCCTCGAGGAAGCGCAGGTCCGGCGCCAGCCCGCCCGAGACCACGCCCAGCCCGTGACAGCGCGCGCAGTTCTGGTTGTAGCCGGAATCCCCGATCAGCACCGCCTGCCACCAGACCTCTTCCCCGACCTTGTCGGCGCGGTAGGGGTTCTCGATCAGCCATTCCTCACCCACGTCCGGCAGGGCATCCGTGTTCACCGGCTGCGGGGCGACATCGCCATGGGCAAAGGCCAGGCTCGCCGTCACGCACAGGGCAAGGCCCGCGATCGGAGCACGTTTCATCGGTGGGTCCTCCCTCAATATCTCGGGCCAAGGGGTAACCCCTGCCTCTCCGCCCCGCCATTCGACCAAGGTGCAAGCCGACCCGCCCGCCCCTGCGACGATGGTCGTATTGGCCTCGGCCCCCCTCTGCCGCAGGCTCCCGGGACTGGAGGGAGGGCTCCATGTTCCGCCTGTTCGTCACCATCGCCAGCCTGGCGGTCACCGCCCCCGCGCGCGCAGACCTTCCGGTGGCGATCACCTATCTGCGGCTCGAGGTGGACCGCCCGCCTGTCCTGTCGAACCTCGACCCGGTGCCCGAGGACCTGGGCATCGCCGGCGCCGAAATCGCGCTGGCCGACACCCGGACCACCGGCAGCTTCCTCGGCCACGATTACAGCCTCACGGTCGTCTCACTCCCCCCGGACGGGGACTTCGCCGCCGCCGCCCGCGCGGCGCTGCAGACCTCGCGCCTGATCCTCCTTGATGCCGATCCCGCCGCGATCCTCTCGGTCGCCGACCTGCCCGAGGCCGCCTCGGCGCTTCTCTTCAACGTCTCGTCCGGCGCCGAAAGCCTCCGCTCCGCCGACTGCCGGGCGAACCTCCTCCACACCATACCCGAGGACGCCGCCCGCACCGACGCGCTGATGCAGGTCCTGCAGCGCAAGCAGTGGCAGACGACCGTCCTCGTCACCGGCCCCAAACCCGCCGACCGCGCCTTTGCCGAGGCGCTGCGCCGCTCTGCCGCCAAGTTCGGCATCGCCATCGCGGCCGAGAAGGAATGGACCTTCGACACCGACCTGCGCGACAGCACCATGGACGAGGTGCCGCGCTTCACCCAGGACTTCCCCGACCATGACGTGATCCTGGTGGCGGACGAAACCGACGACTTCGGCCGCTACATCGAACACAACGGCTGGCTGCCCCGCCCGGTGGCGGGATCGGACGGGCTGGTCCCCACCGCCTGGTCCCATGTCATCGAAAGCTGGGGGGCGGTCCAGTTGCAGAACCGCTTCGAGGCCCATGCCCGCCGCAACATGCGCGGCCCCGACTACGCCGCCTGGGCCGCCATCCGCGCCATTGGCGAGGCGGTGACGCGCACCAGCTCGAACGACCCCGCCACGCTGCGCGCCTGGCTCCTCGCCCCCGATTTCCAGATGGACGGCTTCAAGGGCCGCGGCCTGTCGTTCCGCGCCTGGAACGGCCAGCTTCGCCAGCCGATCGCCGTGGTCAACGCCCGCGCCCTTGTGACCCTCGCCCCGGTCGAGGGCTTCCTGCACCAGCGCAACGAGATGGACACGCTGGGCCTCGACCAACCCGAATCCGCCTGCACCGCCTTCACGGAGAGCCCATGACCCGCACACCGCCTCGGCGCACCGCGCCTCCCCTCCCCCGCGTGGGGAGGGGATGGGGGAGGGGGGCCGCCCCCCTTGCCGCGACGCTCGCCCTCGTCCTTGCGACACCGGCACGCACGGATGAAATCTGGGTGACGAACGAGAAGGACGACACGATCAGCGTGATCGACACCGCGACCCTGGAAGTCACCCGCACCATCCCCACCGGCGAACGCCCGCGCGGCATCACCTTTTCCAAGGACTTCTCCCGCGTCTACATCTGCGCCTCCGACAGCGACACCGTGCAGGTGATGGACCCGGCCACCGGCGAGATCCTGCACGACCTGCCCTCGGGCGAAGACCCCGAGCAATTCGTCCTCCACCCCGACGACCGCCACCTCTGGATCGCCAACGAGGACGACGCCGTGACCACCGTGGTCGATGTGGAAAGCCGCAAGGTCGTGGCCCAGATCAACGTCGGGATCGAGCCCGAGGGCATGGGCGTCTCGCGCGACGGCTCCATCGTGGTGACGACCTCGGAAACCACGAACATGGCGCACTGGATCGACACGGCGACGCACCAGATCATCGCCAACACCCTGGTGGACAGCCGCCCCCGCCACGCAGAATTCACCGAGACCGAGCTTTGGGTCTCCTCGGAAATCGGCGGCACCGTCACCGTGTTCGACATCGCCACCAAGGCCGAGAAGGCCAAGATCCGCTTCGCGCTGCCGGGCGTGAACCAGGACCTGATCCAGCCCGTCGGCTTCGAGTTCACCCCCGATCTCACCACCGCCTTCGTCGCGCTCGGCCCCTCGAACCACGTCGCCGTGGTGAACATGCAGACCTATGAGGTCGAGACCTACATCCTCGTCGGCCGCCGCGTCTGGCATCTGGCCTTCAACCGCGACCACTCGCAGCTGTTCACCACCAACGGTGTCTCGGGCGATGTCACCGTGATCGACGTGGCCTCGCGCACCGCGCTCAAGTCCATCAAGGTCGGCCGCTTCCCCTGGGGCGCCGCCTTCCGCCCCACGGAGTAACCGATGATCCATCGCACCCGCATTCGCCCAACTACGCCTCCCCTCACCCCCGTGGGGAGGGGATTGGGGTGGGGGGCCGCAACGCTCGCCCTTCTCGCCATCCCAGCCGCAGCCCAGGACGCCCCCGCGGGCCTCTTCGCCGCCTCCAACAAGCAGGACCTGCCCGAGATCGTCCTTTCGGCAGGCGAACCCCTCGGCGACCCCTGGGTCCTGAAATCCGGCACCTATTACGAGGTCGAGATCACCTCCGACGGGTCCCAGGAACTCGCCCTGTCCGGACCGGCCTTCTTTCGCGCGATCTGGATCGACGAGATCGTGATCGAGGGGATCGAGATCCGCCCTCTCGGCCTCGACAGCGTCGAATTCGACGAGGCCGGCACCCTGGAATTGGGCTTCATCGCCATCAGGCCCGGCAGCTACACCCTGCGCACCCCGCAGGGCGGCGAGATCCAGACCTTGCAGATCACCATCGAATGACCGAAGCCCGTCCACAGCCGTTCCTCCCGACGCCTCCGGCATGGCGCCTCACCTCCCCCTCGTGGGGAGGGGATGGGGGAGGGGGGCGCCTCCCCGAATGCCATGCCGGGACGGCACCCCGATGAGCCTGAAGGTCGAGAACCTCTCCTTCTCCTACGGCCCGCGCAAGGCGCTGGACGACCTGTCCTTTGCGCTCGCCCCCGGCAGCTTCACCGCTCTCCTCGGCCCGAACGGCGCCGGCAAATCCACCCTCTTCTCCCTCCTGACCCGCCTCTTCACCGCGCCGAAAGGGCAGATCACCATCGCCGGGCACGACCTCGGGCAGGCCCCCCTCAAGGCCCTTGCCGCGCTGGGCGTGGTCTTCCAGCAGCCGACGCTCGATCTCGACCTGACCACGCGCCGCAACCTCCTCTACTACGCCGCCCTCCACGGCCTCCGCGGCCCCGCCGCCCGCGGACTGGCCGACGAGGCCCTTGCGACCCTCTCGCTCACCGACCGGGCCGACACGCCCGCGCGCAACCTCTCGGGCGGACAACGCCGCCGCGTCGAACTCGCCCGCGCGCTGATCCACCGCCCCGCCGTCCTCCTCCTCGACGAACCCAGCGTCGGCCTCGACGCCGCCTCGCGCCGGGCCATCACCGACCATGCCCACCGGCTTGCCGACCGGGGCACGACCGTCCTCTGGGCCACCCACCTGACCGACGAGGTCGGCCCCACCGACCGCTGCCTGATCCTGCACCGGGGCCGCCTCCTTGCCGACGCCCCCGCCGGGCAGATTGCCGAAGGCACCACCCTCACCGACCGCTTCCTGGCGCTCACGGCGGAAACCGCATGACCCCCGATCCCCTTCATCTGTCCCCAAATATCCCGCAGGGGGGTCCGGGGGGCGGCGCACGCCCCCCGGGGCCGGCCGCAGGGCGCTACCTCACCGCGCTCGGGGCCATCCTCCACCGCGAACTCGCCCGCTTCCTCGGCCAGAAAAGCCGGCTCGTCGCGGCGCTGGTGCGTCCCCTCGTCTGGCTTCTCGTCTTCGCCGCCGGCTTCCGCGCCGCCCTCGGCCTGTCGATCACACCCCCCTACCAGACCTACATCACCTACGAGACCTACATCCTCCCCGGCCTTCTCGGGATGATCTGCCTCTTCAACGGCATGCAGTCCTCGCTCTCCCTCGTCTACGACCGCGAGATGGGATCCATGCGGCTTCTCCTCACCGCCCCCCTGCCGCGCGGCTGGCTCCTTTTCGCGAAACTCCTCGCGGGCACGCTCATCAGCCTCCTGCAATGCCTCGTCTTCCTCGGCATCGGCTATGCCTGGGGCATCCGCCCGCCCCTGGCGGGCCTCCTCGCCGTGATCCCCGCGCTGCTTCTCACCGGCCTGATGCTCGGCGCGCTCGGCCTCCTCCTCTCCTCGCTCATCCGGCAACTCGAGAACTTCGCCGGGGTGATGAACTTCGTCATCTTCCCGATGTTCTTCCTCTCCTCCGCCCTCTACCCGCTGTGGAAGATGGCCGAGGCGAGCCCCGCGCTCGCCCGCGCCTGCGCGCTGAACCCCTTCACCCAGGCGGTAGAGCTGATCCGCTTCTCGCTCTACCTCACGCCCAACTGGCCCGCCCTCGGCTGGACCTGCCTCGCCACGGCGATCTTCGCCGCCGCCGCGCTGTATGGCTATGATCCCGCAAGGGGCTTCACGCGCGCCAAGGGCTGACCGCGCGTCGTGCCCTTCGGTTCTCCTCGCTGACCCCGCGACGAGGCGCGAAGCGCACGAGGAGCCGTCGCCTAGAGCCGCCCCACCACCGCCTCCAGCGCGCGGGGATCGATGGGCTTGTAGAGGATATCGATCCCCGCCGAGGTCGCCGCGGCGCGCACGTCCCAGCCCCGGTTCGCGGTGATCAGCCGCGCCGGCACCGTTCCATGCGCCGCCCGGACGCGGGTGACGAAGTCGATCCCCGTCATCCCCTCGCCCAGCTGGTGATCGACCAGGAACAGGTCGGGCAGGATCCCGATCTCCTCGATCAGCGCAAGCGCCTCCTCGCCCGAGGCGGCCTCGAGCACCGTCATCCCCCATTTCTCCAGCAGAAGCCCCAGCGCCCGGCGCAGTTCCGCGTCGTTCTCGACCAGGAAGGCGATCTTGTCGGCCGCAACCGGCCCGCTGCGCCGCTCGGGCAGCTCGGCGGGGAGGGGCAAGGCCGCGCCGGCATCGCTCAGCGGCACCTGCACCAGGAAACAGGTGCCCCGCCCGACCTCCGAGCGCAGCCCGAGCGGATGGCCGAGAAGCGCGCAGGCGCGTTCCACGATCGCCAGGCCCAGCCCCATCCCCTCGCTGGCCGAGGCGCGGGCATTCAGGCGGTGGAACTCCTTGAAGATGTCGTCCTGCGCCTCTTCCGGGATGCCGGGGCCAGTGTCCCAGACCTCCAGCCGCACCCCCGCGCCCCGCCGCCGCGCACCCACCAGCACCCGGCCCTGCGCCGTGTAGCGGATCGCATTGCCGATCAGGTTCTGCAGGATCCGCCGCAGATAGGCCGGGTCGCTTTCCACCACCGCACCGCAGGGCACCACCCGCAGCCGCAGCCCCTTGGCCGCCGCCATCGGCGCGAACTCGTCAGCCAGCGTGCGCAGAAGCCGGTCCAGATGCACCGCCCCCACGCTGACCGCGGCCTTCCCCGATTCCAGCTTCGAGATGTCCAGAAGCGCGTCCAGGATCCCCTCGACCGACATCAGCGCGTTCTGCGCCTTCTCCAGCGCCACCTGAGCGCCCTTGTCCAACCCCTCGCCGGTGATGGAGCTGATGAACAGCTTCGCCGCCGACAGGGGTTGCAACAGGTCGTGGCTCGCCGCCGCCACGAACCGCGACCGGCTGGCATTGGCGCGCTCGGCATGGGCCAGCGCATCCTCCAGCTCCAGCGTCCGCTCCATCACCCGCGCTTCCAGCGTCTCGTTCGCGCGGCTCAAGGCCACCAGAGCCGCGCGTTCCGCGGTCACGTCGGTGAAACTGAACACGAAGCCCCCGTCCGGCATCCCTTGCGCGAAGACGTCAAGGATCAGGTCGTCCCCCCGCCGCACCTCGAACTCCAGCGGCGGCCGGACGCCCCCCGCCGCCACCCAGTCCATCAGGGCCTCGGCGCTGATGTCGTCCGACTGGGTCTCGGCCCGGAACCGGCTGAACAGGTTCTCGAACGAGGCCCCGATCCGCAGCCGCCCCATGGGCAGCGACAGAAGCGCCCCGAGCCGCTGGTTCCAGCCCACCAGCCGCGCCTCGGCGTCGAAGATGCCGACGCCCTGGTTGATGTGGTCCAGCGTCGCCCGGATCACACGCGCCTGGTCGTCCAGAAGCTTGCCGCGCTCGTGCCGTTCGGCGCGGATGATGTCGGTCACGTCGGTCTGCAGGATCACCGTGCCGCCGTCGGCCGTCCGGTGCTCGCTCACCTGCACCCAGTGGTCGCCCGTCATCCGCACGTTGAAGATCACATGCCGGTCCTTGTGCCGCCGCATCCGGCCCTGGGCCCAGTCCGGCGCGCCCTCGCCCTCGGGCAGGGCCAGATGGGGCGAGCGGCTGACCATCGCCACATAGTCCTGGAAGGCCAGCCCCGGCTTCAACTGCGCATGGACATCCGGCATGTGCATGGCAAAGCGGCTGTTGCACATCACCAGCCGGTCCTCGCGGTCGAACAGGGCAAAGCCCTCCTGCACCGTCTCGATCGCGTTCGACAGGTTCTGCCGCGCGGTCTCGGCCTCGCGCATCGCCTCGGCAAGGCGCGCGTTCGATTCGTTCAGCAGGTCCAGTGCCCGGCCCAGGTCATGTGTGCGTTCGCGGACCTGGTCCTCCAGCAGCGCCGCGCGCTGGAACTGGGCATAGGCCGCGCCGGAATCGTCCGTCGCCTGCTCTACCCGCCGCATCAGCGCCTCGGCGATGATCAAGAGCTTCTCGGCCCGCCGCTCGGCGCTGTCGGCCGGATTGATCAGCGTCTCGATCATCCCGCGACCTTCGGCGGATAGATGGCGACCCCGGTCATGGTCTGGTTGACATGCATGGAATTCAGCTGCTCGCCATAGGTCGAAAAGCCCACCACCCCGTGCCGCTTCAACAGCGCCGAGACCGCCCCGAAGCGCTGTTTCTCCATCGCCTCGATCCGGCGCAGGATGCAGTCGCAGGCCAGGATCGCCGCCGGTCGTCCGCCCTCGGAGAGATCGCTCAGCGCCCTGTCCAGATGCACCGCCATGTCCTGCGGTTCGGCGAGCGTCAGCACCAACCCCTCGTCGATGGCCGAGAAGAAGACCAGATCCCCGTTCGGCGCCATCTGCTGGATCGCCCGGACATGGTGACTGCCGCCGATCCTCACGACGACCGGATGGGCGGCGAAGGTGAAGGTGGTCAGCTGGCCCGGGTCCTTGCCCAGAAGCCGCGCATATTCCTGCGCGGCGGGTTCGGCGTTGATCTGGTGGACGACGCGACGGGCAGGGTCCGCCCCGGTCACCACCATTCGCCGGTTGGTGGGGGTCAGGTGGTTTAGGCTGAAGACCTTCACCTTGCAGGCGGTGCGCACCAGCATCAGCACCGCCCAGCCCTGCCGGAACTGCCCGTCCTGCAGGACGAAGGTTTCCTCGAACCGCGTTCCGTCCCCGGCCGAGCCGCCGAACAGCGGCACCGGCCCCAGACCCGGCCCCAGGGCCGCCGTCAGCTCGTCCTCGCGGATCGACAGCCCGTCCACCAGCACGAAGGCGAACTCGTCCTCCCAGCCCGGATGCAGCCGCGCCAGCCCCGCCCGCGCGCGGATCAGCCGCCCGATCAGCTCCTGACCGTCCAGCACGCCAAGGTCGATCCCGAGGCAGTCCACCGCGAAGGTGGAGCGGGGCAGGGCGACCGCGACGATCTCGCCCTCCGAATATCCCTCGGGCGAGATTTCGCCCGCCGTGGTGCAGCCGATGACCGTGACACCCGGAAAGGCCCCCGGCAACCCCGCTTCCAGCGCGGCGCGGTCGGCCTCGGGCGAGACGAACAGGATCACCGCCGCGAATGGCCCCGGTCCCAGGTCGCGCGCCAGCCTGGCCAGGGCCTCCGGATCCCGCGCCCCGGCATGAGCGCGCGGCATCACCATGACGGCTTCGGCAGGAGCCAAGTTCTCGGGCGCGATCATCTGGTCCTTCTCCCCGGGGATGATGCTACGGCGCACCCTCCGATCAGGGCAAGGGATTCGGGCGGTCTCAACCGTCCTCGGGCATCAGGCTCGAGAAATTCGTCTCGCGCGCGATCAGCACCGCCTGTGTCCGGCTCTGGACGCCAAGCTTGCGCATGATCGCCGTGACATGGGCCTTGACCGTGGTCTCGGCGATGGACAGCTCGTAGGCGATCTGCTTGTTCAGCAGCCCCTCGCAGATCAGCTGCAGGATCTTCGCCTGCTGCCGGGTCAAAAGCGACAGCCGCCCGATCGCCTCTTCCTTCGCCGTGCCCTTGGCCTTGCCCTCCGGCACCGGCTCATAGCCCTCCGGCAGGAACCGCTTGCCCTCCCGCAGCGCGTCGAACGCCGCGCGGAACACCTCGCGGCGCGAGTGTTTCGGCACGAACCCAGCCGCCCCCGCGGCCAGGCAGGCCCCGATCACCCGGTTGTCGGCCAGCGAAGATACCACCAGCACCGGCACTTCCCCCGCCGCCTGCCGCAGCCGGATCAGCCCGTCGATCCCGTTCACGTCCGGCAGGTTCAGGTCCAGCACGATGGCATCCGGCGCCGGATTCAGGTCGATCCGGTGGATCGCCGTCTCCAGCCGGTCCGCCGTCTCGATCTCCTCGATCCCGGCCACCGATTTCAGCGTCATCGACAGGGCATCGCAGAACAGCGGGTGGTCGTCCACGATGAGGGCCGAGTGCATCGGGCGGGTATCAGCCTGCGGAACCATGATATTCAGCCTTCCGGGTTGGTCCATGTCCAACTCTAACCCGCCCCGTCCCGGCCCGATACAGGCCAAAAGTCCTATGATCCGAAAGCACACGCGCGCCCGGGTCTGCCCGGACGCGCGCGGCCTCGCATGGCCTGACCAGAGGGGGTCAGTTCGCCATCGCCAGTTCCTTCGGCAGCTTGAACACCCAGACCATGCCGCCCTGGTTCAGGTAGTTGACCTTGCTCGCGACCTCGCCGCCCCACAGCGGCACCGCCCCGCCCCAGCCGGAGACGACCGCGACATACTGCTCGCCGTCCATCTCCCAGGTGACGGGCTGGCCCACGATCCCCGATCCGGTCTGGAAGCTCCACAGCTCCTCGCCGGTCTCGTCGTCCAGCGCCTTGAACTCGCCTTCCGGCGTGCCGAAGAACACGAGGCCCCCGGCCGTGGTCATGACGCCGCCCCAGAGCGGCGCGGGGTTCTTGTATTCCCACTTCCATTCGCCGGTCATCGGGTCGATGGCCTTCAGGCTGCCGATGTGGTCCTCGTAATTCGGCTTGATGGTAAAGCCCGCGCCCAGATAGGCCGCGCCCTTCTTGTAGGTGATCGGCTCGTTCCAGATGTCCATGCCCCATTCGTTCGAGGGCACATAGAACAGCCCCGTCTTCTGGCTGTAGGCCATCGGCATCCAGTTCTTGCCGCCCAGGAAGGACGGCGAGGCGAAGATCACCTCGCCCTTGGCGCCATCGGCCGCCGCGGCCGGGTTCCCGGGACGGTTCTCCTCGACATAGATCGGCCGGCCGTTCTCGTCGATGCCCTTGGCCCAGGTGATGTCCTTCACGAAGGGCCAGGCGTTGAGGAACTTCCCGTCCTCGCGGTTCAGCACATAGAAGAACCCGTTGCGGTCGGCGGTGGCGAACTTCTTCTTGCCGTCCCTGTCGGTGAAGGCCACGACCTCGTTCACCCCGTCATAGTCCCAGCCCTCGCGCGGGGTGGTCTGGAAATGCCACTTGATCTCGCCCGTCGCCGGGTCCAGCCCCAGCCGCGAGGCGGCATAGAGGTTGTCCCCCGTCCCGTCGTTCTTGTCGCCCGCATTGCGCAGCCAGCTGTTCCAGGGGGCGGGGTTGCCCGCGCCGAAGACCAGCGTGTTGGTCTCGATGTCATAGGACCCGCCCAGCCAGGTCGCCCCGCCGCCGGTCTTCCACATGTCGCCGGGCCAGCTGGCATTCAGCGTCCCGGTCATGGTGCTTTCCTTGCCCATGTAGGTGCCCATGTGGCCCTCGATGGTGGGGCGCGTCCAGACCAGCTCGCCCGTCTCGGCATCGCGCGCCTGCACTTCGCCCACGATCCCGAACTCGCCGCCCGAGTTGCCGGTGATGACCAGCCCGTTCACGATCAGCGGCGCCGCGGTATAGCTGTAGCCCTCCTTGTAGTCGGCGATCTTCTTGTTCCAGACCACGTCGCCCGTCTTGGCGTTCAGCGCCACGATCCGCGCATCCAGCGTGCCGAAATAGATCTTGTCGCCATACAGCGCCGCGCCCCGGTTGATCACGTCGCAGCAGGGCAGGATGCCCTCGGGCAGGCGGGCGTCGAACTGCCACAGCTCCTTCCCGGTCTTGACGTCGATCGCGTAAAGCCGGCTGTAGGACCCGGTGATGTACATCACCCCGTCGTGGATCAGCGGCTGCGTCTCCTGACCGCGCTGCTTCTCGCCACCCAGCGAGAAGGCCCAGACCGGGACCATCTTGCCCACGTTCTCCTTGTTGATCGTCGCCAGCGGGCTGAACCGCTGCAGGTCGCGCCCCATCCCGTTGGTCAGCACGTCCCCGGTCGAGGCGGCATCCCCCGCCAGGTCCTCTTCGGTGATCCCCGCATAAGCCGGGGCAGCAAGCATCAGGGCCGCCGAAACGGCAGCGACAAAGCGGTTCATCAGGATCCCTCCCTCGGGTTTCAGACGACTGGACGGCGCGCCGGTCCCTCCCCCGGGGCCCCTGTCACCGGTCACTTTGCGTCCCAAACCGCGCCGCCGGTATTGGCCAATGGTCGTAAGCCCCCGCGCGCCCCCCGGCCTTCTGCTTGCCCTTTTCCAAATACTCCCGCTGGAGGCACGGCATTGCCCTGCCACCCGGTCCAGCGGCCATGCCGCACGGAGGAGGAGGCGAAGGCCGACGACGACAGGAAAGGCTTGCGCCGCAGGCGCGCCGCTCAGCGGCCGGTGGTCCTCAGATAGGCCAGGATGAAGTCCTGCACCGTCGGATCCTCGATGCCCACATGCCGCATCTTGGTGCCTGGGACG
Source organism: Tabrizicola flagellatus (assembly GCF_008271465.1). Classification (GTDB taxonomy): domain Bacteria; phylum Pseudomonadota; class Alphaproteobacteria; order Rhodobacterales; family Rhodobacteraceae; genus Tabrizicola; species Tabrizicola flagellata. Next base: position 549,395 of record NZ_VMDU01000002.1, read on the forward strand.
AGCCCGTCGTTGTCCTCCATCCAGGCCCGCAGGGCGCCGGGGGTCCAGACGAAGCCCGCGCCCTTCAGTGCCGGGGAATAGGGATAGCCCTCCATGCTGCCGGCCTTCCGTCCGACCACGCCCTCCAGGACGGGGCCATAGCTCGGGTCGCTGGCATCGGTCGCATGGCAGCGGCGGCAACTGGCCTCGAACAGCGCCTTGCCCGCGTCGATCTTGATCTTCTCGAACGCCCCCGGCTCGTCGGCGCGCAAGGGCGTCGCAAGCGGAAGCACGGACAGGACCAGCGCCAGCGCGGCAAAGGGGCGAAGGATCGGTTGCATCGCGGTCTCCTTGGCTGATGGAACCTGCCCAACTTGCGCCCGCCCGCGCCCCGCGCTGTTTGACCTGCGTCAAGCGAACCGGCCCGAATGGTCGTAGAAACCCCGGCCTCATGGTCGTAGTCCGCCCCGGACTCCGGTCCTTGCCGCCGGGCTGCTTCGCGCTTAGTCATCCGCAACCGCCCCGCGATACCCGGAACGCCTTGTCGCCGCGCATCGTTACCAAGGGCAGATGACGCCCAAGTTCCAGGACCGCGATGCCGAACCGCCTGCCCAAAGCCCTCGTGACCCTCATGGCATGGCTGGCCGTGACCGTCATCGTCGGAACGATGCTGCGCCCGCAGACCGCCGGGATCGCCGAGATCGTCGGCTTCCTCTCCGGCGGCATCGCCTGGAACGTGCTGGCCGGCGCCATCCTCCTCGCGCTTGCCACGCGCGCCTTCGGCTGGCGCGATCTCGGCTTCCGCGCGCCCCGGAGCGGCCCGGTCCTCCGGCTCGCCTGGTTTCCCGTCCTGACCCTGCTGCCCTTCTATGCCATCGCCTTCGCCGTGGGCCTGCCACCCGCGCAGGCGATTCTCTTCCTCGCGGTCAACACGGCGCTTGTCGCGCTCTCCGAAGAATGGATGTTCCGCGGCGTCCTCTTCGCGGCCTTCCGGGGGCGCATGGCCCTCTGGGCGGCGATCGCGCTGACCTCGGTCCTGTTCGGAGCGGTTCACGTCCTCAACGCCTTCGCGCTGGGCGACATCCGCCTGGCCGCCGCGCAGGCGGTCGCCGCGATGATGACCGGCACCCTCCTCGTGGCGCTGATGCTGCGCACCGGGTCGATCTGGACCGCCGTCGCATATCATCTGCTCTGGAACTTCGGCATCCTGCTCGTGGCCTACGAGACCGCGAAATATCCGCTGCCCGACGGCCCCATGCCCCCCGGCACCTACCTCATGCCGATGCTCGTCGTCCTGCCGAACTTTCTCTACGGGCTGATCCTCCTGCGGCGGTTGCCGGAGGCGGCCCGGTCCGGGCAGACCGGCGCCGACTGACCCGGAAGGATCGGCTGGGTCCTGGCAGGAGCCGGCCGGGGCAGGGCTGTTTCAGGTGGTTAACGCCCGGTTACCTTCCACGGGCAAGCCCATGATCGAAAAGCGAAATCCGAAAATGTCCACCGTGGACACTCAGCCTCCGATTCGCCGCCACCGCGCCGCGTCGAGGCCCGGCGCGTTCCCTTCCGCCGCCAGAAGCTCGTCAAGCCTCGCCCGCCCCGGCGTCCGCCGGCAGACCGGATCGGGGGCCGAGGCATCGCCGAGGACAGCCAGCGCCTGGCAGCGGCAGCCCCCGAAATCGACCTCGCGCCGGTCGCAGGACCGGCAGGGCTCGGGCATCCACTCCGTCCCCCGAAACGCCGCGAAGGCCGGGCCGCGATACCAGATCTCGTCCAGCGGGGTCTCCCTGACGTTGGCGAAGACCATCCCCGGGATCGTCTGCGCCGCGTGGCAGGGCAGGACGGCGCCGTCCGGGGCCACGTTCAGCCCGGTCGAGCCCCAGCCCCCCATGCAGGCCTTGGGCAGGTCGGCGTAGTAATCCGGCGGCACGAAGTCGATCACCAGCCGCCCCGCGCGGTCCCGGCGGGCCGCCCCGACCAGCTGCTTGGCCTCCTCGACCTGCTCGAGCGTCGGCTGCAACACGGCCCGGTTCGCCAGTGCCCAGCCCTGGAACTGGACGCAGGCCACCTCCACCCGTCGCGCGCCCAGCCGTTCGGCCAGATCGAAGACCTCGGGCAGCTCCGCCAGATTGTGCCGGTGCATCACCGCGTTCAGGGTCAGCGCGAGACCGGCCGCCGCCAGCGCCTCCGCCACCTCCATCTTGCGGGCAAAGCCGCCCCGGTAGCCGCCCACCCGGTCCGCCGTCTCGGCCCGCGTGCCCTGAACGGACAGCTGGACATGATCCACCCCCGCCGCGACCAGCGCCGCGATCCGGTCGGCGGTCAACCCGATGCCAGAGGTGATGAGGTTGGCATAAAGCCCCGCCCCCCGCGCCGCGGCGACGATCTCTTCCAGATCCCGGCGCGAGGCGGGCTCGCCGCCCGACAGGTGCACCTGCAACACCCCCAGCGCCGCCGCCTGCCGGAAGACCTCGGCCCAGTCCGCGACCGAAAGCTCGGCCTCGCGCCGGGTCAGCTCCAGCGGGTTCGAGCAATAGGGGCAGGAGAGCGGGCAGCGATGCGTCAGCTCGGCCAGAAGCGCGATGGGCGGCGGGACGGCGGTGGGGCGGGCTCCGTCAGGCATGAAGGTCCACCAGCCGCTCGCGGGCGAGACCTTCCAGGAACTCGGTCACGTCCGGGCCGACCTCTTCCGCCGGCGCGTCGAAGGCGGCGGCGAGGTCCGCGACCAGCGCCGCGACCGCCGTCGCCCCGTCCACCCGGGACAGGATCGCATGGCCCACCGCGTCCAGCATCAGCACCCGCTCGGGGGCGAGCAGCACATGCGTCCCGCGCACCGCGTCCCAGTGCAGCCGTACGCCGGGGGGCAGGGCGGGCGTCACCGCAGCCCCTCGCCCGGCCGCCAGGCGCCGGGGGGGATGTTCCCCGGTTCGACATAGCCGTGCCAGAGCGCATCGAGCTGTGCCCAGAGCACATCGGTCTTGAAGGTCAGCGCCGCAGCCGCCGCGTCCTGGTCCTCGGGCGTGCGGGCGTGGTCGAGAACCCATTGCAGCCCGAAGGCCACATCCTTCGGCGCCTCGGTCAGGCGATGCCGGAAATAGGCCATCGTCTCGGGCGTGGCGAAATCGTAGTGCTCCAGCAGCCCCGCGATCCGTTCGGCATGGATCCTCGGCGCGAAAAGCTCGGTCAGCGAAGAGGCCACTGCCTGCAAGAGCGGCCTTTCGCGGACATAGGCCACATAGGCATCCACCGCAAAGCGCGTCGCCGGCATGACGCCTGCGCCCGAGGCCACATAGTCGGGGTCGAGCCCCACCGCCTCGGCCAGCCTGAGCCAGCGCCGGATGCCGCCCTCGCGGCCCTCGGCGCCGTCGTGGTCCTCGATCCGGCTCCGCCAGGCGCGGCGGAGATCGGGATCCTCGACCCGGCTCATGAAGGCCGCGTCCTTCATCGGGATCCGGCTCTGGTAATACCAGCGGTTGACCACCCAGGCGCGGACCTGGTCCACCGTCGCCCCGCCCCCGTGCAGAAGGCGGTGAAAGGGGTGGCGGTCGTGATAACGCTCGTCCCCGATCCGGCGCAGCCGCGCCTCGAAGTCGCTTGTCGGTTTCGTCATCTCGGTCATGCCGCTATCTCCATCCCGTCAAGGGCGATGTCCCATCCCGCCGCAGTCACCGCCGCGCGCTCCGGACTGCCGGGGCGCAGGATGGGATTGGTGTTGTTGATGTGGATCAGGATCTTGCGCCCGACCCGGCGTCCCGAAAGGCGCTCGAGCGTGCCGCCCGCCCCCCCGATCGCCACATGGCCCATGCGCGCGCCGGTCTTGGCGCCGACGCCTTCGCGGATCATCTCGTCGTCGTGGAAAACGGTGCCGTCGAAGAACAGCACGTCTGCCCCCTCGATCCGGTCCAGCAGCCAGTCGGGCAGACTGGCGCAGCCGGGAATGTAAAGGACACGCTTGCCGCCGCCCGTGATTTCGAGCCCGACGGTCTGCCCGCCCATGCGATGGTCGGCGCCCTGTTCGGCCTCGAGGAACAGCGCCACCTTGCCGGGCACGGCAAAGGGCGTGACGGTCAGGCCGGGGATGGGATTGAAGCCCTCGTCCAGCGTCATGTCCCGACGCAGCACCACCTCGGACAGAACGCCGAACACCGGGCTTGCCGCCAGCACGGCATGGGTCTCGGCGCTGGCCCAGAGATCGAAGCCCGTGCCCTCGCGCAGGGACAAAAGTCCGGCGATGTGATCGACGTCGGCATTGGTGACCACCACCCCCTTGACCGGGCTGCCCCGCAGCCCCTGCGGCGCAAAGCGCGGCGCCGCCAGCTGGGCGCGGATGTCGGGCGAGGCGTTCAGCACCACCCATCCGGTGCCGTCCAATGAAACGGCCACGGACGATTGCGTCATCCGTGGCAGGTCACCCGCGCGGGCCAGGGAGCAATTCCGGCAGGCACAGTTCCATTGCGGCACCCCGCCGCCCGCAGCGGCGCCGAGTACCGTCAGGATCATGGCATGTTCCGATCAGACCAGGGTGCGGTCGTCCTCGGCGGGGCCGTACATGTTGATTTCCATGCCGCAGCGCACTTCCACGGCCTTGGGTTTCGTCCAGCGCATCTTGGGTCCTCCTCCATCTGATGCCGGTGAGTAAGCCATGATTCCGCCCCGGGGCCTATGCGACCTTCGGAGGGGGTCAGTAGAGACGTTTCTCGTATTTCCAGTCGTCCGCGTCGGGGGTGACCTCGTCGAGGTCATAGCCCGCCGCCTGCAGCCTTTGCGCCACCGGCAGACCCGCCGCCGCCGCCCGGTCAACCAGCGCGCGCCCCGCGGCCTGGTCCTGCGCGACGCCGCGCCCGCGCATCAGGTCCAGCCCGTAGTTGAACTGGCCAACCGGATCTCCCGCCTCGGCGGCCATCCGGTCCCAGTTCGCGGCGCGGGCCGGGTCCTCGTCGGGCGCGCCGAGGCCGTTGTCGTCGAGCTGCGCGATCCAGGTCATCGCCCCGGTCCAGCCATCGCGCGCGCAGGCCTCGAACACGTCGCGCGCATGGTCGTGGTCGCCCTTCTTGGTGATCCCGTAGCCGGCGGCGCAATGCATCATGCTGGTCTCGCCCCGGGCGACATCGTCGAGGATGCGGGCGATGGTCATCTCCTCGGGGTTGAGGACGCCGATGTCCTCCTCCGGCTCGGCCAGGGCGGGCAGGGCAGACAGGAACAGGATCAGGATCGCGCGCATGAGTCTCCGGCGGGCCGCTGGCGGTGTGCGGCAACCTTACCGGGTGCGGGGCGGCGGTCCAAACGTCCTGTGGTCGTATACGACCATTTTCCCGCGCTTTCGGGGCGGCAGCGGGCCTTTCCAGCCCCGGCCCCGACCTGTAGGCTGTCGGCAGAGTCGTTGTGAAAGGTGATTGTCATGGCCGAATTTCCTAGCCGCCGCAGTGTTCTGGCCGGGCTTGCGGCGCTTCCCGCGATTGCGGGCGGCGCGGTTGGCGCCGGTCCGGCCGAGCGGCCGTTCAACCTGCGCATCGTTATGTCGGGCCACAGCCTGACCGACCCGATCCCGCATCCGCTGGAGATCCTGGTCAGGGCGGCGGGCGGGCAGCAGTCGCGCGGCATGAAGATCGACCTGTCCACGATTCCCGGCAGCCCGGCCGAGCACCGCTGGGATAACGACCTGAACCTGCCGGTGGATGCCCGGCGGGACATCGCGAAATACGACCTGCTGGTGCTGACCGAACGTGTGGCGGTACGCGCGACCCTGGAATGGCACCACGCCGACAAGATTGCGCTGAAATGGTTCGAACACGCCTGGAAGAACGGTCGTGGCGGCAAGGGTGCCGAGACAGTCTATTATGCCTCTTGGATCAGCCTAGACAGCGGCAAGCCCAGCGAATGGGACAACAGCGAGGACCAGAAGATCCCTTTCCGCGAGCGGCTGGATGTCGAGATGTCCGCCTGGCAGAGCATCGCGGATTTCGTGAACGCCAACCGCCCGAAGGACAGCTCGCGGATGCGGGTGATTCCCGGGCCGAAGATCATGGCGGCGGTCTATGACGCGATCCAGGCCGGCACGGCGCCCGGCCTGTCGCGGATGCAGGAGCTGTTCGAGGACGACATCCACGTCAATGCGAAGGGCGCCTTCCTGATCGCGCTGGCGCATTACGCCGTGATCTACGGCCGCGACCCGCGCGAGATCCCGGGACTGCGGGGCGAGCCCGGCTGGCCCTCGGCCGCGCAGCAGGCCTGGATGAAGGAGGTCGTCTGGACCGTGGTCAGCGCCTATCCCGACAGCGGGCTGGCCTAGGCGCGCTTCGCCTCGATCACTTCCCAGATGCGGCGCGCGGCATTGGTGCCGTCGAACCGCTCCAGCTCCTGGATGCCGGTGGGCGAGGTCACGTTGATCTCGGTCAGCCAGTCGCCGATCACGTCGATGCCGACGAAGATCTGGCCCTTCTCGCGCAACACGGGGCCAATGGCGCGGCAGATCTCCAGGTCGCGCTCGGTCAGTCCCACCTTCTCGGGCCGCCCGCCGGCATGCATGTTCGACCGGGTTTCACCGGCCTGCGGCACGCGGTTGATCGCGCCCACCGGCTCGCCGTCAACAAGGATCACCCGCTTGTCGCCCCTTTCGACCGCGGGCAGGAACTTCTGCACGATCACCGGCTCGCGGTTGATGCCCATGAACAGCTCGTGCAGCGAGGTCAGGTTGCGGTCGTTCGGGTCCAGCCGGAAGACGCCCGCGCCGCCGTTGCCGTAAAGCGGCTTCAGGATGATGTCGCCGTGCCGGGCCTTGAAGGCGCGGATGGTGCCGAGGTCGCGGGCGATGGCGGTGGGCGGGGTCAGTTCCGGGAAACGCAGCACGAGGAGCTTTTCGGGCGAATTGCGCACCCAGAAGGGATCGTTCACCACCAGCGTCCGGGGATGGATCATCTCCAGCAGGTGGGTGGTTGTGATGTAGCCCATGTCGAAAGGCGGGTCCTGGCGCAGCCAGACCACGTCGAACCCGCCCAGATCGACCTCGGTCTCCTCGCCATAGGTCACATGATTGCCGACCTCGCGCCGAACCTCGATCGGCCAGCCGCGTGCCATGACCCGGCCTTCGACATAGGCCAGGCGGTCGGGCGTGTAGAAGAACAGCGAATGTCCCCGCACCTGGGCCTCCAGCGCAATGCGGAAGGTGGAATCGGCGTTGATGTTGACCGACCCGATCGGGTCCATCTGCAAGGCTACCTTGAGGGGCATCGGTTCACTCCGTCCTGTGACTCCGAGTGATGACCGATGGCTGCGGAAGATGCAATTCAGCCCGCGAAGGCGTTTTCCACAATCTCGATCCGGCCCAGGGCATCGACCAGTGCAAGGTCGATGCGGACATCGGTCAAGAGTCCCTTGGGTTCACCCGCCAGGAATTCATCGACGGCCGCAAAGATGCGTCCGACCTGTGCTTGGGACAGGTGCGAGGCAGCAAGGTCATGAGTGCGACTGTGCTTGACCTCGACGAAGACCACCACATCCCCGTCGCGGCCGATCAGGTCGATCTCGCCGCCGCGGCTGCGCCAGTTCCGCGCGCAGATGGCCGTTCCGCGGGTCTCGTACAGTCGTGCAACTGCGGCTTCGGCGGCATGACCTGCATGGTAGTTGGCCTTGCCGCGCGCCGAGCGGGACCGGCCAACGGGAGAGGCAATGCAATCGAAAGGCATGCGGTCATTCCTTGCTGCGGTCGAGGGCGATCCGGTAGGCGATCTTGCGCGATACGCCCAGAGTCTGCGACACAAATATTGCTGCATCCTTAACGGACATGGTCTGCAAGGCCTCATCCAATGCCGCTGCGATGTCTTCCTCGGTTGCGGCGGACGCCGGGGCGCGGTCGACGAGCACGACGATCTCGCCACGGATCTGCCGGCCCGCGACATCGGCCGCCAGGTCGCCAAGCGGCCCGCGCAGCACCTCTTCGTAGCGTTTGGTAAGCTCCCGGCAGACCACAGCCCGGCGGGTCGGCCCCAGGGCTGTGACCATGTCGGCCAGAAGATCCGCCAGCCTCTTGGGGCTTTCGTACAGGATCAGCGTGGCCTGCACGCCCGCCAGTTCGCCCAGGAACGACCGCCTTGCCGCCTGTGCCGCCGGGGCAAAGCCGGCAAAGAGGAACCGGTCCGAGGGCAGACCCGAGAGTGTGAGCGCGCAGATCGCCGCGCAGGGACCGGGGGCAGCAGTCATCGGCAGCCCGGCTTCGGCCACGGCCCGCGCCAGTTCGAAGCCGGGATCCGAGATCAGCGGCGTCCCGGCCTCGGAGGCATAGGCAAGGCTCTTGCCCTCGGCCAGCAGGGCCAGCAGTCGCTGCATCTGCCCCGGGCCGGAATGGTCGTGGTAGGCAATCAGCGGGCGGCCCGAAAGCGCGATGCCGTGGATCTCCATCAGGTGCCTGAGCGTTCTGGTATCCTCGGCCACCAGCACATCCGCCCCCGCCAGGACGTCCAGCGCGCGCAGCGTGATGTCGCGTGCTGCACCGATCGGCGTCGACACGAAGTGCAGTCCCGGCGGAATGGCGCGCAGGCCGGGATTTGCCGCAGAATCAGAGGTGTCGGAGGCCGGCCTCACAAGTTTACTTCCCGCATCGAACCCTTTACCTTGGCTCGCAATCGCAGTCGCACTGCAACAGTGAGGAACCACCATGTTGTCCGTTATTCGCCGGGCCCGCAAGTCGCTGGGTCAGATGCTTGTTGGCCTTGGCGCCGTCGTCCTTTCCGCCTGCGTTCCGGCGACTGGTCCCGGCACACCGCCTCCCGGCGGCGGATCGGTGCAGGTGGCTCTTCTGGTTCCCTCGGGGTCCGGCCAGTCGCAGGATGAACTCTTCGGGTCAAACCTCGAGAACGCGGCGCGGCTGGCAATGGCGGACCTGTCGGGTGTCAATGTCGACCTGCGCGTCTATCGCACCGGCGGCAGCCCGGCGAAGGCCTCGGCCCTCGCGAAGCAGGCAGTGGACGAGGGCGCCCAGGTCATCCTTGGCCCGTTCTATTCCGAGGAAGCCAACGCGGCGGGCGTGGCGGTCGCCAGTACCGGCGTCAACGTGCTTGCGTTCTCGAACAACGCGGCCATCGCCGGGGGGAACGTCTTTGTCCTCGGGCAGACCTTCGACGTGACAGCGCGCCGGCTTGCCGGCTACGCGGTCCGCAACGGCAAATCGAATGTCCTGATCGTCCACGACCGCAATGTCGCGGGCGAGGTCGGCAAGGCCGCGATCGAACGCGGGGTCGCGGCGGCCGGCGGCAAGGTGGTCGGCGTGACATCCTACGAATTCTCGCAGAACGGCATCGTCCAGGCCGCGCCGGGCATCGTCAGCGCGGCGCGTTCCTCCGGGGCCACGGCGCTGTTCCTGACCGCGGATACCGCGGGCGCCCTGCCGCTGCTGACGCAGCTTCTGGTGGACAATGGCATCGACCGTGCGACGACGCAGTTCATCGGCCTGACGCGCTGGGACATCCCGCCGGCAACGCTGTCGTTGCCAGGGGTGCAGGGCGGCTGGTTCGCCTTGCCCGATCCGGGCCTGACCGCGCAATTCCGCGAGCGCTATGCGGCGGCCTACGGCAGCCAGCCGGCGCCGGTGGCGGCGCTGGCCTATGACGGGATCGCGGCGATCGGAGCCCTTGCCGGGCGGGTCAAGGGCGGTGCGCCGATCGGCAAGGCGGACCTGACCCAATCGGCCGGCTTCGCCGGGGTGGCGGGGATCTTCCGCTTCCTGCCCAACGGGACCAACCAGCGCGGCCTTGCCGTCGCCCAGATCAGGGGCAATCAGGTCGTGATCGTTGACGCCGCGCCGCGCAGCTTCGCCGGCGCGGGCTTCTGACCCCGGGTCAGAACGACGTGGAAGCCCAGGCGGCGGTTTCACCGACGCAACCGGCCCCGGGTTCCGCCCATGCGGTGCCCGACGTCGTTGCACTGACCGCACAGGTCGAAGATGCCCTGCGCCAGGTGGCAGACGCCAGGTCCGCACGGGCAACGGTCGTAAGGCTGCTCCAGTCCGCCAGGACCGAGGCGACCGCTGCCCTCGAGGCCGAATTCCGCAAGACACCGCGTCAGGCCCGGGCCCTCGTTTCGGCTCAGGCCGCGCTGACCGACGTGCTGGTCCGGGTTGCCCTGGCGGCCGCGATGCGCCTGCATCCCCTGGCCAACCCGACCGAGGCCGAGCGTATCGCCGTCCTAGGCGTCGGCGGCTATGGCCGGGCCGAGATGGCGCCACAGTCCGATGTGGACCTGCTGTTCCTGACCCCCTGGAAGGTCACCCCCTGGGCCGAGAGCGTGATCGAGACCATGCTCTACATGCTGTGGGACCTGAAGCTGAAGGTCGGCCATGCCAGCCGCACGGTGAAGGACTGCATCCGCCTCGGGCGCGAGGACATCACCATCCGCACCGCGCTTCTGGAACACCGGTTCATCTGCGGCCATGCACCCCTCGCCGAGGAGCTGGACGCGAAGCTCTGGTCCGACCTCTTCCGCAACTCGGGGCCGGAGTTCATCGAGGCCAAGCTCGCCGAACGGGCGGAACGCCACAAGCGGCAGGGCGGCCAGCGCTATGTGCTGGAACCGAACGTGAAGGAAGGCAAGGGGGGCTTGCGCGACCTGCAGACGCTCTACTGGATCGGCAAGTACCTGAACCGCGTGCCTTCCGCCGAAGGGCTGGTCGGCGCCGGGCTTCTGTCGCGCGAGGAGTTCGACAGCTTTGCCCAGGCCGAGGATTTCCTCTGGGCCGTCCGCTGCCACCTGCACTACATCACCGGCCGGCCGACCGACACGCTGACCTTCGACCTTCAGGTCGAGGTGGCGGCGCGCATGGGCTATCGCGACGCGGGCGGGCGGCGGGCGGTCGAGATCTTCATGCAGGACTACTTCCGCCTCGCAACCCGGGTGGGCGAGCTGACCCGCATCTTCCTGACGGAACTCGAAGCCCGCCACGCCAAGCGCGAGGCCAGCCTCTTCGGCATCTTCAAGATGACCAAGCGGGTGAAGAAGGGCTACAAGCTGGTGCAGGGCCGGATCGACGTGGTCGATCCCGCGGCCTTCCTCGCCGACAAGCTGAACCTCCTGCGGGTGTTCGAAGAGGCGCTGCGAACACGGTATCTGCTGCACCCGAACGTGATGCGGATCGTCACGCAGAACCTGGATCTCATCGACGACGGGATGCGCGAGGACCCCGAGGCGCAGCGCATCTTCCTCGACCTGCTGCTCAAGCACGGCAACCCGGAACGCAGCCTGCGCCGGATGAACGAGCTCGGCGTGCTGTCGGCCTTCATTCCGGAGTTCGAACCCATCGTCGCGATGATGCAGTTCAACGTCTATCACCACTACACGGTGGACGAGCACATCATCCAGACGATCTCCTGCCTCGCGCAGATCGAACGCGAGGAACTGGTCGAGGAACTGCCGGTCGCCAGCGGCATCCTGAAGGCCGGGGTGAACCGCCGGGTGCTTTATGTGGCGCTGCTTCTCCATGACATCGGCAAGGGCCGGCCCGAGGACCATTCGATCCTCGGAGCCCAGATCGCCCGGCGGGTCTGCCCACGGCTCGGCCTCGATGCCGAGGAATGCGAGACGGTCGAATGGCTGGTGCGCTATCACCTTCTCATGTCCGACATGGCGCAGAAGCGCGACATCGGCGATCCCCGCACGGTGCGCGACTTCGCCAAGGCGGTGAAGACCCGCAAGCGGCTGGACCTTCTCACGGTGCTGACCGTCTGCGACATCCGCGGCGTGGGGCCGGGCACCTGGAACAACTGGAAGGCCATGCTGCTGCGGCAGCTCTACAAGCAGACCGCCGAGGCGCTGGAAGGCGGTCTCGAAACGCTCAACCGCGAGAACCGGCAGGAAGAGGCGACCCGCGCCCTGGCCGACCGGCTGAAAGGCTGGGATCCCGCGGCGCTGGAGCACGAGCTGACCCGCCACTACCCGCCCTACTGGCAGGGCCTGTCCACCGACACGCACGAGGTCTTTGCGCGCCTGCTGCAAGGCATCGGCGATGACGAGATCCGCATCGACCTGCACCCCGACCCCGACCGCGACGCGACCCGCGCCTGCTTCGCGCTGGCCGACCATCCCGGCATCTTCAGCCGCCTCGCCGGGGCGCTGGCGCTGGTCGGCGCGAACGTGGTGGATGCGCGCACCTACACCTCGAAGGACGGCTATGCGACCGCCGTCTTCTGGGTGCAGGACATCGAAGGCCACCCCTACGAGGTCAGCCGCCTGCCGCGCCTGCGCCAGATGATCGACAAGACGCTGAAGGGCGAGGTCGTGGCCCGCGAGGCGCTGAAGGACCGCGACAAGCTGAAGAAACGCGAACGCGAGTTCCGCTTCCCGACCCACATCATGTTCGACAACGAAGGGTCCGACATCTACACGATCATCGAGGTCGATACCCGCGACCGGCCGGGCCTGCTTTACGACCTGACCCGGACGCTCGCGGCCAGCAACATCTACATCGCCAGCGCCGTGATCGCGACCTATGGCGCGCAGGTGGTGGACACCTTCTATGTCAAGGACATGTTCGGCCTGAAGCTGCACCAGAAGCACCGGCAGGAGGCGCTGGAGAAGAAGCTGCGCCAGGCCATCACGGAAGGGGCCGAAAGGGCCGGCGCATGAGCCGGATGATCCGCAGCATCGTCACGCTGGGCGGCTGGACGCTGGTCTCGCGCGGGGCGGGGCTGGTGCGCGAGCTGATGATGGCCGCCTACCTTGGCGCGGGGCCGGTGGCCGACGCCTTCAACGTGGCCTTCTCGCTGCCCAACATGTTCCGCCGCTTCTTCGCGGAAGGCGCCTTCAACCAGGCCTTCGTGCCGCTTTACTCCAAGAAGCTGGAAGCCGGCACCGATGCCGAGGACTTCGCACAGAACGCATTTTCCGGCCTCACCGCCTTCCTGATCCTCTTCACCCTGATCGGCACCATCGCCATGCCGCTCCTGGTCTGGGCCATGGCCTCGGGCTTCGTCGGCGACGGGCGCTTCGACCTCGCGGTCGAGTTCGGGCGGATCACCTTCGTCTATATCGGCTTCATCTCGCTCTTCGCGCTCTTGTCCGGCATCCTGAACGCGCACGGCCATTTCGCCGAGGCCGGGGCGGTGCCGGTGCTGATGAACCTCGTCTTCATCGCCGCCATGGCACTGGCCGCGCACATGGGCTGGGACATGGGCCTGACGCTGGCCTGGACCACGCCGATCACCGGCATCGCGCAACTGGCCTGGACGCTTTACGCCGCGCGCCGGATCGGCTTTGTCCCTCGCCTGCGTCTGCCGCGCCTGACCCCGGATTTCCGCCGGCTGATGGTGAACATGGGGCCGGCGCTCATGGTCGGCGGGGTGGTGCAGATCAACCTTCTGGTCTCACGGCAGGTCGCCTCGGGGACCGAGGGCGCGATCTCCTGGCTGGTCTATGCCGACCGTCTCTACCAGCTGCCGCTGGGCGTGGTGGCGATCGCTGTGGGCACGGTGCTTCTGCCCGAACTGTCCCGCCGGCTTCAGGCCGGCGACAGCGCGGGCGGGCAGGACGCCTTCAACCGGGGGACGGAGTTTGCGCTGCTTCTCACCCTGCCCGCCGCCGTGGCGCTGGTCGTCATCGCCCTCCCGATCACCGAAGTCCTCTACCAGCGCGGCGCCTTCGGAGCCTACGATACCGCCGCCACCGCGCTTGCCCTGGCGATCTATGGCCTTGGCCTGCCCGCCTTCGTGTTGCAAAAGGCGCTGCAACCGCTGTTCTACGCCCGCGAGGACACGCGCAGCCCGTTCCGCTATGCCGTCTGGTCCATGGTGCTGAACGCAGCCCTCGCCTTCGGCCTGATGCCCTGGATCGGCTTCTCCGCCGCTGCCTGGGCCACCACGCTGTCGGCCTGGGTCATGGTCGGTCAACTCTGGTGGGGGTCGCGGCGCCTGGGCGAGGAGACGCGCTTCGACGCCCGGTTCCGGTCGCGCCTCTGGCGGATCGCGCTGGCCTCGGCCCTGATGGGGGCGGCGCTCTGGGTCGGCTGGGGCCTCCTCATGCCCCTGCTGGAAGATCGCGGCTGGCGGATCCTGGGCCTGGTGCTTCTCATCGGGATCGGCATGGCCAGCTATGCCGTCGCCGCCTTTGCGCTCAGGGCCGTGCGCCTGTCGGACCTGCGGGCGCTCCGGCCTCAGCGCTGACGGATCTGGTCCAGCACGCGGCCGAACCCGCCGGGGCTGACCACGACCGAAAGAAGGAACCCGGCGGCAAAGCCCGCGACATCCGCCACCCAGTCCCAGCCGCCGCCGAACAGCATCCCGAAGACGAACTGGAAGAACAAGAGGAACCCGATCAGCGAGAAGGCGCGCCACTTGTTCGCGCCCACCCGCGACAGGTTGGTGAAGATCATGAAGGTGAAGGCCCCGATCAACCCGTAAACCGCCGGATAGGCCCCGATCAGCGGCGCGCGGATGCCCGGCACCAGAAGCCCATAGGCCAGAGCCCCCGCCGCCGCCGAGCCCAGCACCACCGCCAGCACCGCCCACCAGCGGAACACCTCGCCCACCCATTTGCCAAGCGCGAGCAGCATGACCACGGCAAACAGCGCATGGGTCACCCCGCCATGCACCAGTCCGTAGCTGACCAGCCGGTGCAGCTCCTCGGCCGGGTGGCCGCCGGTTTCCCATTGCAGCTTCAGAAGCTCGGGGAACATGCCGAAGCGTTCCACCGCCTGCAATCGCCAGCCCACGCCCTGCGCCCCGCCGACCAGTCCGGCCTCGGCCAGGGACAGGAGCATCTCCATCGCGATCACCGGCAGGGCCAGGGCCCAGACGATCCAGGGCAGGGGGTTCAGGGGGGGGGCGTGCAAATCCTGATCCATGTCCTGCCTCGCTGCCTTGTCCGATTGACGCCTGTTTGCCCTTGGATTACGCGGGTCCGGCAGGATTTTCCAGATGGAGCCACCCCATGACCTCGCAGGCTTCGGCGGTCCAAACGCCGAAAACCTTCAAACCCCGCATCTTCTCGGGCATCCAGCCCTCGGGCGGGCTGACGCTGGGCAACTATCTCGGCGCGCTGAAACGCTTCGTGGAAAAGCAGGACGAGGGCATCGAGACGATCTATTGCCTCGTGGACCTGCACGCGATCACCGTCTGGCAGGATCCGGCGAAGCTCCGCCAGCAGACCCGCGAGGGCGCGGCCGCCTTCATCGCGGCGGGGATCGACCCGAAACGGTCCATCCTCTTCAACCAGTCCCAGGTCTCCGCCCATGCGGAACTCGGCTGGATCTTCAACTGCATCGCCCGCATGGGCTGGATGAGCCGGATGACCCAGTGGAAGGACAAGGCCGGCAAGAACGCCGAGGCGGCATCGCTGGGCCTCTTCGCCTATCCCTCGCTGATGGCGGCCGACATCCTTGTCTATCACGCGACCATGGTCCCGGTGGGCGAGGACCAGAAGCAGCATCTGGAGCTGACCCGCGACATCGCGATCAAGTTCAACAACGACTATGGCGTTGACTTCTTCCCGGTGGTCGAACCCCTGATCGAGGGCGCCGCGACCCGCGTCATGAGCTTGCGCGACGGGACGAAGAAGATGTCCAAGTCCGACCCCTCGGACCAGAGCCGGATCAACCTGACCGACAGCGCCGACATGATCGCGCAGAAGATCCGCAAGGCCAAGACCGACCCCGATCCGCTGCCCGAAACCGCCGAGGGCCTGAAGGACCGCCCCGAGGCCCGGAACCTTGTGAAAATCTATGCGGCATTGGCCGGGCACAGTGTGGACCAGGTCATCCGCGACTTCGCCGGCGCGCAGTTCGGCACCTTCAAGCCCGCTCTGGCCGACCTGGCGGTCGCCAAGCTGTCGCCGATCACGACCGAGATGAACCGGCTGATGGCCGACCCGGCCGAGATCGACCGTATCCTCGGCGACGGGGCCGAGCGGGCCGCGGCCATCGCCGAACCCATTCTCGAACAGGTGTTCGACATCACCGGAATGATCCGCTCGCGCCGCAAGTAATCCACAGCTTTTGCGCGCGCAGGGCCCGGTCTGTCACATTCCCGATTCAGCCCGACCCTAGGGTCAGGGCGTCCGGAGATGCGATCTGTCCCCATCGCCCCGGTCCCTGCCTGCTGTCCCCTGAAGGGCAAGGACCCGTTCCGACACGCCCCCGTGCCCCCCCCCCGCACGGGGGCATTTTTCTGCCGCAGCGTGTCCCTGCGGCGGCCCTGCTCGCCCGGAATGCCAAGTCCTTGACTCCGCAGACTCTCCTGACCCCGATTTCCGCTGTGCGTTGACAACAGAATCTGCAGTGAAGGCGGAGGACGCCGGAAGACGCCGGAAGACGTTGGACGGCGTGTGGCAACAAAGGCTTAGGCTGTTGCGGCGGCGCGTTCGTAGGCGCCTAGCACTGTCAGCAGGAAATGCAGGTTTGGGGTGTGCGAGGCCCGGATCGCGGCGCGACACGCATGAGGAGTGTGGACGCGCGGCGACCGTTTAACCGCTTGTAAAACAGGGCTTATCATGGTGGACGTGGTGCCGGTGCGACGGTCAGAACGTGCATAAGAACGCATCGGAACATGCAAATCCATTGGCATGTTGGGTAATCCAGTTGCATGTTGTCCGTAACCCACGGAAAAGTCTGGCTAATGGTAAAAAGGCCAGGTGCGAAAGCCGACCTGTAACATGCAACTGGTTCTTGCGGTTTGGTCGTGGTCAGAGGCAAAGATAGAGGCGCTCCACGTGGTACTGGTTCACTCGGCGCACCGAGGCATACTCGGCCTTCTTGCCGGTCTTCGAGCAGATGCGCGCCGCCTGGGCATCGGTCGCTTAGCTCCGCACGCCCTCGCCGAAGACGTTGTCCTGGGCGATCTTCACGCTGGCACCGTTATAGTCGGGAATGATCGGCTCCGAGGCCGGAACGCAGGCGGACAGGCAGGCGACTGCGATCAGTGACACGGTGGTGGTTCGCATGGTGGATACTCCCTCAACTTTAGGCGGCAGACGTTCCGTGGCGGAAAACGATCGATGCGGCGGAAGAACGGCAGAGATACGCCGATCTTTTGGCGGGCGACCTATCGCCAGACGTGCCCTGACCATGCCACGCGGCCGAGGATGTTCAGCAGGTGCGCATCGCGGTCGGAGATCACCTCAGGCGGAATGTCGCGGTTGTCGGAATAGAGCACGAGGAGACGTTCCGAGGGCCTGCGCTCGAGGCGCTTCACGCGGGCCTCGCCTTCCTGGATGAAGGCGAGGATCGGCAGCTTCGTCACGGGGCGGTCCGGCCGATGCTCCGGCACCTCTCTCCTGGCGGTGTCGATCAGAACGAGGTCGCCCGACTGGATGGCGGGGGCCATGCTGTCGCCCGAGATGCGGGCGAGGGCGGCAGAGTCCGGCCTTACGCCGATCTTTCGCAGCCAGTCCTGGCGGAACAGCAGGTGATCGATCACCGCCGCTTCTCCGTTCGACACCCCCGGCCCCGCCGAGAGCCAGGCATCGTGCACCGGAACCCGCGCATAGTCCTCGCCAGAGATCTCCACAACCCCAACTGGCTCGGCAGGACGGCGCGGGCCGAAGTAGAACTCCAGATCGAGCACTTCGGCCAGTCGCATCAGAGACGGCAGGTTGTACCGCTTCTCGCCCTCTCTGGGCATGCGCATATTCTTAAGCAGGGAC
Organism: Tabrizicola flagellatus; assembly: GCF_008271465.1. Lineage (GTDB taxonomy): Bacteria > Pseudomonadota > Alphaproteobacteria > Rhodobacterales > Rhodobacteraceae > Tabrizicola > Tabrizicola flagellata. Next base: position 566,984 of record NZ_VMDU01000002.1, read on the forward strand.
GGATGCCCGACAGCGAGCTTCGACGCCGCTGAATCGCTCAGCCCCTTACGCTTTAGAGCCTGGTCGATGATGTCCAGAATCGCATCCATTTCGGTAAACTAGCCTGTAATGGCTAAAGTTGAAAGTCTGGCCTGTTGTGGCTTGACTGTAGTGGCCTTTAGTGGCTAAATGGCGCGCATGGATCAGCGCACCAGAATACTCACCCTCCAACAGCAGCTTTGCGAGCACCTGGGGAAAAGCCATTGGACGATCTCCATGCGCATCTTCGCGAAGGGCGACTTCTTCAAGAAGCTGCAGGCCGGCGGTGACTGCAGGACCAGCACGGCCGACAGGGCTATGCAGTGGTTCTCGGACAACTGGCCCGACGACCTGTCCTGGCCGAACGAAATTGCGCGGCCGCCGAGTGCGAAGCGGGAGGCGGCATGATGGCCCATTATCCCAACATCAGGAGACATGAGATGCGCAGGTTGCTGAACGCCGTCCGGCGGCTGGACGATCACTGGCTGGGCGACCTGATCGGCGTCCTGTGCCTTTTCGGCCTGATCCCCCTGGTCCTGTTTCTGGGGACCTTCTTCGGCGGAGTTCAGCAATGAGGGACCGGGACGATGACTTTTTCGACGATCTGGCCCGCTCCGCGCGCGATTGCATGGCGGAGGCCCTGGAGGCCATCGAGGGCGTCCGCGTGGCGCGGCGGAACGTCGAGAACAAGGATCTGTCGGAGGCTGGCGAGTATCTGGCGCTGAAGGCGCTGACGGATGCCGAGGAACGGCTGATGGCGGCGGTCATGACGGACGATTTCGTGGCCTGCCAGCGGCACTTTCTGAATGTCCTGGTCGAGTTCCTGGAGGGCGGGCGATGAGCGGTCCGGTGCCTCGGGATTGGACGGAGATGATCGGCCATCTGCACGCGGCGCAGGTCGCAGAGCAGCAGATGAAGGATCCCGCGGCGCCGCGGATCCGGCGGGACGAGGCCATCGTGCGCCATGCGCGCGCACTTGACGCGATCTTCGCCTGCCTCTCTCGGCTGCGGGAAAGTCAGGAGCTGGCCCGCATCACGTTGATGCTGGCCCGCAAGGAGAGACGCTGATGGGTGCTGACAACTTCATGTTCGCGCGGCCCGGTCGGGGTCGGTGGCGCATCGTCGAGAAGGGTGATGTCTTCGAGGTGCGCGACCCGGACCGGAACATTCACGGCACCTATGCCACGCGGAATGCGGCCCAAGCGGCCTGCGGCCATGCGCAGCGGCGCGACGACGAACGGGCGCGGCGGATTGTGCGGCCCTGCCTGTGCTGCGGCCAGCCCTTCCGAAGCGAGGGTATCCACAATCGCCTGTGCAGCCGGTGCAGGACCTCCGAGGAGGGCCTTCTGCCGCACGCCATCGCGCCGCGGAGCGGTCGGCCCAGATGAGTGCGTGTGGCCACATCCACGCGGCGGGCCTGGACAGCCCGCGCCTGCAGCGGGTGCTGCGGCTGCTGTCGGACGGCAGGCCCCGCACCACGCGGGACATCGTCCGAAAGGCGCGCGTGATGGCGGTCCCGGCGGTCGTGGCAGAGCTGCGACACCACGGTGCCGAGATCCTGTGCGCCCGTGTTCATACCCCGATGGGACCACGTTTCTACTACACCATGACCAAGGCCCCCACCCGCAAATGAAAGCCCCGACCTTGCAGACGACCGGCCCGGTGCCGGTGACGGAGATCGACGACCGCAACCGCCTCAGACCTGTCAGCCAGGCCGGAGTCGAGGCGCTGAAAGCATCCATCGCCGAGACCGGGGTGATGAAGGACGCGATCCATGTGCGGCGGAAGAAGGGGCACGGGCTGGTCCTGATCGCCGGGGCCCACCGCCTGGAAGCCGCGCGCCAGCTGGGCTGGAGCGAGATCGAGGCCAAGGTCTGGACGGATGTGACCGACGACTGGGCACGTCTGATGGAGATCGACGACAACCTGGCCGGGGCCGAGATGGGGCCGCTGGACACGGCCGTCTTCCTGGCCGAGCGCAAGCGGGTCTACGAGCGCCTGCACCCGGAGACGCGGCATGGTGGCGACCGAAGGAGCGTCGAGTTCCGGAATCAAGTGGACATGATGTCCGTTCGATCCTTCGTCGCCACTACGGCCGAGAAGTTCGGCCTGTCCGACCGGCATGTCCGGCGTCTGGTCTGGGCCGGCGAAAAGCTGGGGGTGGACAGCGCCAGGCTGCGGTCGGCGCCGCGCCCGGTCACGTTGAACGACCTGATGCAGATCGCGAAGATCGGCGAGCCGGCCTTGCGCTATGCGGTGGTCGATGCGCTGATCGAGGGCAAGGCGAAGTCGGCCGCCGGGGCTCGTCGGACGATCACGGCGCGGGAGCGTGGCGACGAAGCCGTGCTCAAGGACCGTGCCGAGGCCGATTTCATTGCGCTTACAAAGGCCTGGACCCGTGCGTCGACGGCGGCGAAGAAGCGGTTCCTGATCAACTATCGCGAGCAGATCTGGGAGGCCAGCAACAAGGGCGAGCCGCTGTGGCGCAATTACGACGGCGACGGGGGCGAGGCATGAGGCTCGTTCCGTCGCAGGAATGGTGGACACCTGCGCAGATCGCCGAAAGCGGTCTGCCTGACCTGCCGAAGACCCGCCAAGGAGTCGATGCACTGGTCGATCGGCTGAACTGGCGAGCTGCGACGCAGTTCGCGCGCCGCCGGTCGGGCAAGGGAGGCGGATGGGAATACAGCTGGCATCTGTTCCCGAACGCGGCACAGCGTGCGCTGATCAAGCAGGCCGTGGCCCCGAAAGTCGCGGCCGCGAAGACGCGCGACGAAGTCTGGGCCTGGTATGAGGCGCTGCCCGAGGCCGTGAAGGCGAAGGCGCAAGCGCGGCTTCTGGCGATCCAGAAGGTCGAGGCTCTGGAGGCGACCGTCGGCCGCCATCTGGCGGTAGGGCAGGTCGCAGCGCTCACCGGCATCGGCGCACGCACGATCTGGTCCTGGTTCAGGCTGATCGACGGCGTGGCCGCACATGACCGGCTGGCCTATCTTGCGCCCCGCAACCGTGCGGCAGAGAAGCGCCCACGCGCCAAGGACTGCGCGCCCGAGTTCTTCGAGATCCTGAAATCCGACTATCTTCGGCTGGAGGCCCCGCCGTTCAGCGACTGCTACCGGCGTGCGGTGCGGATTGCGAAGGAGCGCGGGCTGGACGTCCTGCCGGAGCGCACGATGCGGCGCCGCCTCGATGCGACCGTCAGCCGGGTGACGCAGATCATCGCGCGACAGGGCGTCGAGGCGGCGAAGCGGCTCTACCCTTCGCAGAACCGCGACAAGACGGCCCTGCGCGCACTGGAAGCGGTGAACGCGGACTTCCACAAGTTCGACGTCTTCGTCCGCTGGCCGGGTGTCGGCGGCGAGCCGGGCGCGGTGGTGCGCCCGCATATGGTCGCGTTTCAGGACGTCTT